>JAZQXL010000026.1:0-3447 GCA_045632845.1 Alphaproteobacteria bacterium | reverse complement strand
AACAATCATTCCTTATCACAATTTGAAAGGGCAAGATCGTTTTTTTGCCTTTGGGGAAAATGAGCTTTTGGATATCACAGAAAAAAGAAATTATAACGTTTTTGGCCTTGAGTATATTAGCAAACTGAATGCTGCCAAACCTGATGGGGTGTTTTCAAATGCTTATATCAACTGGGTGCAGTTTAAAGACAGGCTTTTTTTGGTCAACGGCATTGATATGCCAAAGGTTTATATCCCCTCTGAAACAGGGGAGGACTTTGGCGTTTTTAAAAACATGGCCTTTGAAGGCGAAGGCTTGATGTTAGAACAGTTGAAAAATGTTTTTGTTTCCAAACAACGGCTCTGGTTTGTTGAAAAAAACTCCATGCGTGTTTGGTACACAAAAAATGCAGGCGAGGTGCAAGGGGAATTATTAAGCTTTGACATGTCGGCTGTTTCAGCCTTTTCGGGTCACTTGGTTGCTGGTGCTTCTTGGACACAAGATGGTGGGGAGGGCATGGATGATTTGACCTGTTTTATCACCTCGGAAGGAGAGGTTTTGGTTTATAAGGGAATTGACCCCAATGATGCAAACAACTGGACCTTAAAGGGCGTCTATAAAATGGCTGCCCCTGTGGGTGACAGGTGTTTTTTAAAATATCATGGTGATTTGATTTTGATTTCAAAAGAAGGGTTCATCCCTTTGTCAAAAGCATTGCCGTTGCAAGGGGCGAGTGCGTCTTTGTTTTCCTTTAGCGCAAATGTGAATTCCCTTGTGGAAGAAAAAGCCTCTCTTTTTGCCTCCAAACCAGGGTGGTTGGCACTTTTGTATCCCAAAGGGGGATTGGCCATTTTCAACACGCCAAACTCCAGAGGGTATGAGCAATTTGTGTGTAACACATCCACAGGCGCATGGGCTAGGTTCACAGGGATTAAAGCGCACGATTTTGTGCTTTTTAATGAGCGGATTTATTTTGCTTCAGATGATGGCGTGTATCTGTTTGACGAAGGGTTTTCAGACAACGGAGTGCCCATCAATGGCAAAATTGAGCAGGCGTTTAGCAATTTTTCCACGCCGAAGGTTAAAAGAGTGACGCTGTTGAACCCAAAGATTAAAGCATCGCACCCCATTGCGCTTAACATCTATATGAACACGGATTTTGATTCTCAAAAAAAACCGTATGAAACCCTCTTGTCTGATAGCGGGGAATCCCCTTGGAACAAGCTGAAATGGAGTACAAAAAAAGAGGTTTCTTCAAAAGAGGGAACCTCATCTGCCAAATGGGCAACTTTGTCTGGTATGGCAAGGTCCACGTGGATTGCAACTCTTGCAACGGGGACTTATTTTTCACTTGTCTTATCCACCAGCACCAAGGGCACGCCTGTTACCATTTATTCCACTTCAGTTCGGTTTGAAAAAGCGCTTTAACGCTGTTTTTCTTGTTTTTTTAACCATTTGTTTGATTTTAAAGGAGTTTTTTATGTTGATTTTAGATACTTCCCCTGTGCTTTGCTTTGTTGCGCACCAAAAGCTTGGGCTTGAAATGGATTTGGGATCCTTTTTTTTCTCCATCGGTGTGGTGAGGGATAAAAAACTCCTTGCCATTTTGGTGTGGACAGATCACAAAAAAGAGCATGATGCTTCTTGGACGCTTGTTTCTTTTGACAAACGCTGGTGCACCAAAAAGGTGCTCAAATTTTTCTTTTTTCTGGCGTTTGATTATTTCAAACTCAAGCGTGTAAGTGCCTTAACCCGTGTGTCTAATGCAAAAGTCAATTCTTTGTTAGAGCGTCTTTCGTTTCAAAAAGAGGGATGTTTAAAATCCTTTTTTAAATTCAAAGAAGGAAAAAAAACACATTTTGAAGATGCCTTTTGTTGGGCTCTTTTGAAAAAACCTGAGAAATTTTAACATTTTTTAATTTGAAAGGAAAATTTTTATGTCAAGTTCACTTAAAAAAGTAACATCTGGAATTTCTTCCACCCTTTATGGTGATGGGGGATTGGGGAGCGCCTTGTTCCCGCAACAAGACACAACTGCATTGGATAATTTGTTGGCCTATTACAGAGGCGTTGATACCTCTATGGCGGATAACACGCTCAAAAATTTGGAGCAAGAAGCTTATGATCTTTCTTCTGATTTGACAGGCTATGTTTCAAGTGTGGATGGGTCCGATTTGGCACGTGAAGAAACTCAAAACGCTGTTTTAAACTCTTATTTATCCAAGCTTTTGCCAACTCACGAACAGCAAACTTCTGATTTGAACACAAGGCTTTTGAACCAAGGGCTCACCGTTGGATCTGAAGCCTATCAACGGGCGATGAATGATCTGTTAGAAACGCAAAACAATGCTATCAATCAAGCTACGTATCAATCTGTTTTGGCGGGCAATGAGGTGTTTGATGACAGTTTTTCAAACGCTCTTAAAAATGCGGAACTGTCCAATGATGTGCGTGAAGCTCAGTTGAAAGAAATTTATCAACTTCTTGCCAACACGCTCACTGAAGAAGAGCTTATGAACAAGATTTATCAACTGCAATCAGGCATTGACAAAATCAATTATCAAAATGATCAAAGCATTTTTAATGGGGTCAAAAGCGTTGCAAATTCTGCGGTTGGCCTTTTAAATGGTTTGAAATAAAAAAAAGGAACAAAAAAATGCAAAAAAAAGTTTGCCCTTATGATTTTGAAGAAAAAAGCCCCACGCTTTTTAACACTGATGAACAGCTCAAAAACGTCTCCTCCTTTGAAAATGAGCGTTCATCTTTTGCAAAAAGTTTGAAACCCGTGGGGCAAAAAATTCTTTATACAAAAAAAGAGAGTTTTTTAAAACTTCTTGAAATTCAAGAGCTTGCGCTTTCAATATCGCCCAAGCCAGATTTCACCGCAGCTTTGAGAGCAGAAGAACTTAAGGGCAAACTTTTTGGCCTTTATCAAGACAAAAAATCTGAAGACCAACTGACAGAAATGCTCAAATTTTCCCCCAAAGCGGTGGTGGAGTGGATTTAAAAGCCCAACGAGCTGTGTGTTAAGAGCTGGTGGCCTAAATGCAAGCTAGGGGCAAATCGCACAAGCTCAAGTACCTTGAGCTGTCGCTCTTTATTTCAATTCCGACTAAATTCTTTTGCGCTTTAAGTTTGCACTTAAACCTCAAAAGAAAAGTCTCATTGCTTGGCTTATAAAAACAATAATTACTTTTATTGTTTTTATGGCGCAGTGTACTATACGCTTGACGATTTACCTCCTATCTTGCTCTTTATGCCTTGCTCTTAACCCATCCATTACATCGAGGTTATCTTAAAAGCCCGAGCGCCAGTAAGTTAAGAGCTAAAGTTTTAAGAGGTAACTAGTGGCAGAATCACTGCTTTCGTGTACCCCAGCGAATGTACACGTCAAGCATTGATTCTATCCATATTTCCTCTCTTAAAACTTACTCTTAACGCATCCAACAGGCAAGAGGTTATTTTTT
>JAZQXL010000025.1:0-22228 GCA_045632845.1 Alphaproteobacteria bacterium | reverse complement strand
TAAAGTTTTAAGAGGTAACTAGTGGCAGAATCACTGCTTTCGTGTACCCCAGCGAATGTACACGTCAAGCATTGATTCTATCCATATTTCCTCTCTTAAAACTTACTCTTAACGCATCCAACAGGCAAGAGGTTATTTTTTCGCTTTAATTTTTTGAAAGGAAATTTTTTATGTCAAACTACAATTACACAAACTTAACAACAAGAGAGTTGTTAGAAAAAGCTCTGAACGGAGAAATCCCAATTCCACGTAACAACCCACAGCTTGGACAATCCAAGTATTTTTTTATGAAAACAGGCTCAGACCCATACGCCTCAATCAATGATGCAGATGTTTTTGACGTTCCTGATGATGTTGACCCTTTTGCATTCAGAGATAATGGGTATCAAATGCCTAATATATCTCCAATTGAAAATTTAAATGATCCAAATTGGGGAAACAAAACAGCCGAAGCTTTAAATAATTATTTGTTAAGTAGGGACAATAATTATCCTGGGGAAGTAAACACTGGTATTATAGCCCCATTTAAAGATATGTTGAAAAATTACAATGAAATGAGAGATATCAATTTGCTTGAAGCAGATAATTTTTTCCATTGTAAGGCAAACTATGAGGCAGCAAAGCGAGGACTATGGGGTGAACTTGTGTCAAAATCTTTAAGTCTGGGTCGTGAAATTTGGGGATTAGGAACAGGAGATTCTTTGTCAGATTCGATGAAGGATTGGAATGCTAATCAAATGGGATGGACCGGTGCTAAACAAGGATTAACCTTAGAAGAAAGTTGTCCAACAAACCCAAAGGAATATTATAAAATGTATAAAAAATTTTAATTTTTTTGACTTATTTTTCTTTTTTTGTTAGACTGTAACAGATAAAAAATAAGAGGAAAAATATGAAAAATTTTTTAAAATGGGGCGTTGCCTGTTTAAAACGCGGTTTAATTTTATCTTTTCCCATGTTTTTTATGGGGATGTTGTTCCTTGATATTTTAACACAAGCCCATTTTAATTATCCCAATATTCCAGCGGTTGATTGGTTGAAGTGGCTGGGGGGAATGTTTTATTTGGTTTGCCTTTGGAACATTTTCTTCCCATTACATAAGGGTAGAGTGCTGTTGCTTTTTTTGATGGGAGGTGCAATTATTGCTCTTGTTTGGTTCAATGCTGATTTGAAAAAGATTTATCAGCACAGCAAGTGTCTTGAAAATGCTTCTTATCCTTGCCCAAGTGGTGTTGTTTTAAAAGGTGGATAGTTAATCCCGAGCGCCTGTGAGTTAAGAGCTAAAGTTTTAAGAGGTAACTAGTGGCAGAATCACTGCTTTCGTGTTTAGATTTAAAAGCCTGAGCGCCTGTGAGTTAAAATGAGGCCCTTGAGCGCATCTAGGGGCAATTACACCTCTTTCGAGTACAGCAAGGTACACGTCAATCGGCGAATTGCCTCCTATCTATCACTCAATCATCCTCATTTTAACGCATCCATTACATCGAGGTTATCTTAAAATCCCAACCTCCTCATTTTAACCCATCCAATAGGCAAGAGGTTATTTTTAGAGCGCTTGCGCGCTTTTTTAACGCATACCATAGAACGAGGTTATTTGTGGAAAACACTTGTGTTTCTTCTTTAAATGTGGTTTAGTATTCTTATCAATTCACAAAAATAGGAGCTTAAAATGAAATTTAAAAAATCTCAATCTGGTCGGTCAATGGTGGAAATGTTGGGTGTCCTTGCCATCATTGGTGTTCTTTCTGTTGGCGGTATTGCAGGCTATTCTTTATCCATGCGCCGTCATAGGGCTAATCAAATTGTTGATTATATCGCAAAATACGCCGTCGAAGTTTACGGCCTTTGTCATAAAGCAGTTGAGGATTCTTACATTACTAATATAGATGACTGTGCCCCAACAGGAGATGGTAGAATTCCTTCTTTCTATGAAGATGAAGACATTTATCCTGGAGTTGGTCCTCTTCCAGCAGCAATTTCTTTGTTTGGTTTAAGAGGTATCACAACTGACGCCAATGGTACTGATATCGTGACCATTTATGCTGATATGAAGGATGAAAAACTCTGTCAAGCCGTTGGCGCCATCACTGGGTCTGAATGTAAAAATCGTAGTATTGAAGTCAAAATCAAACAAAACTAACTGAACTTTTTATTTAAAAACACTCCCAAGCTTAAAGGGGGTGTTTTTTTTAAAGTGCTGACGCATCAATAACCTCAGCCTTGTTGGTTGCCTTTAGTCAGCCTTGCTCTTAACGCATCCAACAGGCAAGAGGTTATTTTTTCGCTTTAATTTTTTGAAAGGAAAAACAATGAACAACATGCAACACATACCCATTCCAACCATTTTCAAACCACTTTTGTTGGATAAAAAACGCATTAAGCTTTTTTATGGTGGCAGGGCTGGGGGAAAAAGTTACGCTTTTGCTGACTCTTTGTTGCTCAAAGGGCGAAAGGAAAAGCTCTTTATCGTTTGTTTAAGAGAAATTCAAAGCTCCATTAAAGACTCTGTCAAAAAACTTTTGGAAGATCGCATTCAATTTTATGGTTTTTTGGATTATAAGGTTTATGAAACAAAAATTGAAAACACCGTGACGGGCACAACCTTTGTGTTCAAAGGGCTCAGGGATCAAGACCCTCAAAAAATCAAATCCCTTGAGGGGGTGGATATCGCTTGGATTGAAGAAGCGCAATGTATCAGCAAAAAAAGTTGGGACATTTTGCAACCAACCATCAGAAAAAAAGGCTCCGAAATTTGGATTAGCATGAACCGTGAGCTTGAAAATGACCCTATCTGGGTTTCTGTGGCAGCCAACCCTGATGAAGATACGCTTGTTCAAAAGGTTAATTTTATGGACAACCCTTTTTGCCCAGAAGAGATGAAAAAACTCGCTCAAAAAACCGAACAAACAAGCAAAGAAGATTACGCCCACATTTGGCTTGGCGAACCTTTAACCGAGGGCGCAACCAAGCTGATTGCCCCAGCACTTGTTAAAAAGGCGATGAATCAAAACATCTTTCACACCACATCCCCGTTGGTGATTGGGTTGGACGTTGCCCGTTTTGGGGATGATAAATCCGTCTTTTGTTTCAGACGGGGCAGAGTGGTGGAACGGTTTGAAACCTTTCAAAAAAAGGACTCAGTTGCCTTGGCAGACATTGCCACGAGGTTTATTGAAGATTATCACCCCACCAAGCTCTTTATGGACATTGGCGCTTCAGGTGCGGGGGTGTATGATATTTTGGTTGATAGAGGTTATTCTTCTCAATTAAAAGGCATTTTTTTTGGTGCCAAGGCGATTAATCAAGACAGATACATCAACAAACGTGCTGAAATGTGGGACACTGTGCTCACCTTTTTGTCCCAAGAATTGCCCGTTTATTTACCCTCGGACGAGGTGTTGTTTGAAGATTTGACCGCTGTGAACAAAAAATATGACCCCTTGGGCCGGTTGCAGTTGGAGAGTAAAGAGGATATCAAAAAACGCCTTGGCCGTTCGCCTGACACAGCGGATGCTTTGGCACTCACCTTTGCAGAACCTGTCAAAGAAACAGGGCAAACCCACGTTTTTGGGGCAGGGCAAGATACGTTTGAGGGGTTGTTTGGGGGGCGTTGCTTGCCCGTTGGTTGGTAATTTAAAAGCCCGAGCGCCTCATTTTAACGCATACCATAGAACGAGGTTATTTGTGGAAAACACTTGCATTTTTGCAACAGCTGTGGTTTAGTACTTCCATACAATCACAAAACTAGGAGCTTAAAATGAAATTAAAAAAATCTCAATCTGGCAGGTCAATGGTGGAAATGTTAGGCGTTCTTGCCATTATCGGCGTGTTGTCTGTCGGCGGTATTGCAGGGTACTCCCTCTCTATGCGCCGTCACAGAGCCAATGGCGTGGTTGATATTGCTTCAAAATATGCTTTGGTTAATTATGGTATCTGTCAACAAAAACTGATTGATGGTGAAATTTCATCTGTTACAGAATGTGGAAGTATGATATATTTTGGGAATGCAGGAATTGGAAATCAACAGCCAGGTGTGGCTGACATGATTGCTTCTAACTTCAAAACAGATGTAACAACTGGTGTTGATACTGTTCCAATGGATATTATATTTAATGATCAAAAACTCTGTCAAGCTGTGGCTTCTATTACTGGATCAACATGTGGCACAGGGGGAAATTATGGCTCAAGTCCGTATGTCAGAGTCAATTTTAAACAAAACTAAAGGAGCCTAATCATGAATTTTAAAAAACTGAAATCTCAATCTGGTCGGTCTATGGTGGAAATGTTAGGTGTTCTTGCTATCATTGGGGTGTTGTCCGTTGGCGGTATTGCAGGGTACTCCCTCTCTATGCGTCGTCACAGAGCTAATCAAATAGCAGATTTAGCATCAAAATACGCTTTGTATGCTTATGGACTATGCCAACAAAAAATCTTAAATGGAGAAGAAACTGATATAAGCAACTGCCAATCAGATAACTCTTTTTCTTTTGAAAATTCAGGTATTGGATCACTTCCTTCAGGGGTATCTCTTTTTTACACAGAAATTCTAAAAGATGTTCCAACTCAAGTTGATATGGTAGGAATGAGTGCAATATTTGATGATGACAAACTCTGCCAAGCAGTAGGTTCTGTTATGGGATCAAGTTGTCAAGGTGGAAACTGTGTAAGTATCTATATCAAACAAAACTAATCGCTCCTTCATAAAAAAACACCCCTTGGATTTCAACGGGGTGTTTTTTGTACCAAAGTGTTTTTTACCTGCGTGAATCAGTTGCCTTTGATAAGATATCTACAATTTCTTGATATGTTTCATTTTTTCTAATGTATGGATTTTTAAACAAATCCAAGGCTGTTTCGCCATCGTCATTTTTTGCATTCACATCAGCGCCAAGATTGATGAGTTCTTTGATATAGTCCAGTTTTCTTTCTGTAATATCATGTTGAGAAACGGCATCCATCAATGGTGTATATCCATCTTCATCTTTCATATTGATATCAACGCCATTTTGAACCAAAAAGTGCAAAACGTCTTTCATATGAAGGTATTCTAGTTTGTGAAGAACACCTTTTTTATAATGTTTATCAACCGCTTTTAAATCAACACCCTTTTCAACCAAAAACCGCAGGTGGTCAATCGGATTTTCAAATTCGTCAATTTTAAAATTTATCAACTCAAGAATAAAGTGATTTTCATTTTCTTCTTTTTCATTGACGTCAAACCCATTGTTCAATAAAAAGGCACAGACCTTTTGCGAGCTTAAGCAAGCAGTTTTTAAAAATGATTTTTCATAACCAAGTTCAACATGTTCAACATATTTTTTGGGTAGTTCAATACCTTGTTCCAACATCAGCTCTAACAAACTGGTTGAATGAAGTCTTAAACTCATTTGGATATAATGAGAGGTGTTTTCTTTGTTTAATTTTGGTTTTTTTTGAACGATTTGTTCAAAAAGATCACCTGGTATATCAAAATAACTAAAATGATCTAAAACAGATTTTCCCTCTTTATCCAAAAAGGTAACATCAGCTCCATTATTTATTAAAGCAGCTATTTGGTCGGATTTGTAAGGTTGTTTTTTAACAGCAAACAAAAGGGGGGTGTCGCCTTTTGTGTTTTTGGCATTTACATTTGCTCCTTTTTTAATCAGGTCGAGGATTTTTTCTGTGTCAGAACCATCCTTATCAATACTTTCAAACAAAAGGTCTTCAAGGCTGTCTTGATCTTTGAGGCCTAATTCATAAAGCAAGGCTTTGATGCTTTCATCCTCTGTGAAGTGATTTAATTTTTGCGTTGTAAAATCATGGGTTATAAAAGCGCTTGGTTCAGATGTTTTAACATTCGGATCTCCCCCGTGTTCCACCAAGAGTTTGATCATTTCTTTATTCTTATTTTGAACAGCAAAGAGCAAAGAAATGCCTGTTGCATCAGCCCCTTTTTCAAGCAACAGTTTGGCAAAATCAAACCTGTTTTGAAGAACGGCATATTCAAGAGCAGAATAATGTATTCCAGATTCTGCTTTTGGATGAGCCCCTTTTTCAAGCATCAACTCTAATATTTCCTTGTTGTTTTGAAGAACGGCATAAGAAAGGTTTGAAATGTAAGAAGATGATGTCCTTGTTTCCATTTTTGCACCTTTTTCAATCAATAACCTTGCAATATCCATATGTCCATTTGAAAGAGCGTATTTCAGTGCGTTTAAATCGCCCCCACAAACAGTTTTATCAATTTTTGCGCCTGCGGATAAAAGGCTTTCCACCACTTTATAATGCCCCCTTTGAGCAGCAAGCATCAAAGGTGTTTCTTTTATAAAGCCCCAGCAATCAGTGACCCTTGTTTTTTCACTTATTAAAAAGTTAACAATATCTTCATTTCCCAAATAAGCAGCTATCATCAATGCTTCTTCTTTTACTAAATCAGGGTTCGAATAAAGAGATTTCTCATTTAATTCTAAATAAGGGGAAAGTGGTTTGGGCTCTTTTGTCCCCTGCCAATATCCATCAAAATAATCACGCATACCACAACTGCAGGTCTCATAAACAGGTGTACTCTCAATAAACAGTCGTAGTCCTCCATCCTCGGTTATGATCAATGGTTTAGTCTTTTTTTCGTGTGTTTTCTCATAAACGGTTTTAAAAATCTCAAAATTACCATTCAAAGCCGCTCTAAGCAAAGGATGGACCTTTTTGGGATTTGCCTCAGCGCTTATAGTAGTGACCCCGCTTTCTACCTCAGCCTTTGCACCTAAGTTTTGGCTCTCAGCACTGCCAGCCACCTTAGCATCCGCCTCTGTGTCTGCCAGCTCAGGGGCGCTCTTTGTTTTAGTGTTTGCATCGTTCTCATCCGCAAAAGAACCGCCTGAGCCCTCAGCTTTAAAAGGCAGAATCACATTTTCAAACTGCATATAGGAGGAAAATGGCAAAATCGATATATCCACATTGTCAGTGTTCAAAATGGGTTTCATCTCTTCAAGCGTTTCATCTTTTGACACCCAAAAAGAGCCCAATAATTGGCTGTGCAACAAGCCCGACCAAATCTGAGATTTTTGAATGTTCTCAATATGCTTTGAGCCTGAAAAATAGGGGGGTGCTTTTTGTTCCATAGCATTGTGATAATCCAAAACACTGGCGCTAATCAACGCCAAAAAAATCACATTTTGCACACCAGAAAGTAACTTTTGTTTCATTTTAAACCCCCAATTTTTTATCTTTTTTTCAAGTATATAAAAGTTTATATACTGCTGTCAATTTTAATTTTTTAAATCACACACAAGTGAGCATAAAACACCCAACCTTAACAGCCTTTAAAAAGGGTAAAAAAAAAGAGAGGAAAACCCTCTCTTTTTTGAACTTGGGGGAATGGTTAGTTTTGTTTGATACCAATATCAATAGAGTTACCTTCGCAAGACGATCCAAAAATGGAAGCTACCGTTTGACAGAGTTTTTGGTCTGTAATTTGAAGAGATAACTTTACTGTTTCTGTTCCATCTTCATTTTTCATAATCTTATAAAATATAATCCAATCAACAACTGAAGGTATAGGCCCTGCTGGAGTTGAGTCATCTCGATCTTGAAAATAAGATGTCATCTGACCTCCTCCGCATTCTGTTACATCATTAATGACTGGGTCTGTTTCATTAAGAACATATTGATTGCACTCAGTATAAGCTATTACAGAGAGCTTCGCTACTAAATCTGCGATTTGATTGGCTCTGTGACGACGCATAGAAAGGCTATACCCCGCAATGCCACCCACGGAAAGAACGCCGATAATCGCCAAAACACCCAACATTTCAACCATAGACCGACCAGATTCAAGTTTTTTCATATTCATCTCCCTTGTTAAGTTAATTAACCATTTGATTAATTTATCAGATAGCACACCCCATTTTTAATTTCAATCAATTTTTCAAACTGTGAATAAAATCACTTGGTTGTTGTTTATTATCTCAAGTGTTGCAATATCAACCGCTCACGCAACGCTTAACCTCCCGTCTGACTTAACGCTCAAGTACAATATCGCTAACGCTCTTTTTTCTCCAGACCGAGGTTTCTTTTTTTTAACCTCGATTTATGGTACGTGTTCAAAAGCGCTCAAAAGGGAAACCTCGCTTTAAAGTGATGTCTCAAAAAAGAAACCTCGCTCTCAGGTATACGTTAAGAGCAAGGAATAAAGGAGGAAATAAAGATAAAATCAGCGATTGACGTGTACGGATAAAGAAGCGTAAGCGATAATGTACACGAATGAGTTGATTTTACTTTAGTTACCCTTTAGGCCGTCAGCTCTTAACTCACAGCTCGTTGGGCCTTTTAAATTAAACTTTTATTTAATTTTGCCTTTTTTTATTTAAAAAGGATTTTAACCGCTCCTATTTTTAGGGGCATTTTTTTAACTTTAATTGAAAGGAAATTTCATGTCTGAAACTTTAAAATACGATTCTTTGTTCACTTTTACGATTGAAAATCGTTCCAAACAATTGGCTGACAACATGAGCCAACAAAACGCCTTAATCAATCGTTTGAGAGATAAAAAGAAAATCAAACCCATCACAGGTGGTACAAAAATTTTGGAAGAACTCGAATATGGCGAAGGCGATATGTTCTGGTATTCTGGTTATGATACATTGAACTATCAACCAAAACAGCTCTTCACAGCAGCTGAATATCAGTTAAAATTGTGTGCTGTTCCAGTTGCTATTTCGGGTGAAGATATGCTCAAAAACGCTGGTAAAGAAGGGATTATGGACCTTTTTGAAAAGCGTGTTGACAACGCAGCTAAAACAATTGTCAATCAAATGAGCAAATCTGTTTATTCCGATGGGACTGGCTCTGATGGAAAAGAAATTGGCGGTCTTCGTTTGTTGGTAGCTGACTCTCCTGCAACAGGGACTGTGGGTGGTATTGACAGATCCGTTGCGGGCAATGAATTTTGGCGCAACAAGGCTCAAGCAACAGCTTTAACAGGCGACAATATCATCTCTGAGATGAACAAAATGTATCTTTCTCTTTCACGTGGATCAGACAAACCTGACCTCATCGTGGCAGATGATACACTTTATTCCCTCTATGAAGGGGCACTCATGCCACAACAACGCTTCACAGACACAAAAACAGCCGAAAGTGGCTTTGAAAACCTCAAATTCAAAGGCGCTGAAGTCATTTTTGATGGCGGTCAAGGCGGTAACTGTCCAGAAAATCACATGTATTTCTTGAACACAGATTACATCTACCTTCGCCCACACAAAGACCGTGACATGGCCGTTGTCGGTGGTGAACGTATGGCTATCAACCAAGATGCCTACTACAAAATCATCGGTTGGGCAGGGAATATGACGATGTCCAACGCTGCCCTTCAAGGTGTTCTCTTAAACGGCTAGCAAGCACCTAATGCCCCTATAGCTCCACTCATGTACGTTTTTTTAGTACACTACGTGTTGCTATAGGGACATTATCTATCTTGTTATCCGTTTAAGGCGCCTGATAGCTGGCGCTCTAAGGTGTATCTAAAGCGAAATTGCCAAATTCGAGTACTCCTCCGTTACACTTCGAACCTGTACACGTCATTTGGCAATTTCCTCTTTATCTTTCGCCTGATAGCTGGCTCTTAACGCATCCATTACATCGAGGTTTCCTGAGCACTTACGCGCTATTTTAACCTCGCTCTTAACGCATCAATAGGGGGGAGGTTATTTTTTTGAAAGGAAAAACAATGAACAATTTTGACTACACAAACTTAACAACAAGGGAGTTGTTAGAAAAGGCTCTGAATGGGGAAATTCCAATCCCACGGAACAATCCTCAACTTGGACAATCCAAGTATTTTTTTATGAAAACAGGCGCAGATCCTTATGCATCCATCAATGATGCAGATGTTTTTGATGTGCCAGATGGCACAGATCCTTTTGCATTCAGAGATAATGGGTATCAAATGCCTGTTGCAACTTCAACGGAAAGTGCTTTGTTAAAAAATGCTTGGGGCACTGATACATTATCCAGTAATTCACTTACATCTGGCATTAAAGACACTTATTTGACTGCACTAGCTCCACTGCAACAAAACACAAATTCATATCTAAGCACATTAAACAACTTTTCTCAATCAAATGACTCTACATTTGGCATTGGACCAAACGAAAGTGTTATGGATTATTTGAGAAGATTATTCCCGTTAGAAAGTGCCAACTCCTCATCATCTCCAACCGATTTGATGACAAGCACACTTTCAACACCCTTGCATCAAGAGGTGCAAAATGGCTTAAACGCTGTTTTTGGCTCTACACCTAGTTATGCGGGAACAATAAATACAGAGCGACCACTAGATATTACTGCAGATGTTAATCGACATTTAGATGCATTAAAAACATTTGAAGGCTCATACGATAGAATTTATTTTGATAAACCAGGCAACTCAACTATTGGAATTGGAAAATTAATAGATGAGTATCAAATCAGAAACAATTTGATTTTCAATTTAAATAAAGAACAACAAGATGATCTGATAAACACGATAAAAATTGTTTCACCTTATTTTCATCCAGATACAGGAGTATTTAGGAACTGGAGTGCTGATGCTCAAATTAAAATGTTTCAATCACTTGCAGCAGGGAATAATATAAAAGACGCTTCAAAAGGTGATTTAAGTTCTTTGCCTGAAGAAACACAAAATGCCTTTAGAAAGATATATAATTATAGTATTCCCATTGAAAAACAACAAGATTTAACAAACAACCATTATGAAAAATTTGTTAAATCACAAATAAATAAACTTTTAGATCAAAATGGTTTAAAATGGAATGATTTGTCAGAAGGAGAAAGAGATGTTATTTTAGACCTTGGCTATAATCCAGGAAAAGTACCTATTAATCAGTGGTCTAAATTTAACGAAGCCTTGAAACAAAGGAATTTGTATAAAGCAGCAGTTGAAACACATCGTATTGGTGTTAGTCCAGAACGAAATAATTTCAATTTGTTACGGATAATGCCTGAATATAATCATCTGCATCCATCAATATTAAATAAAAAACTTAAAAAGTTTAAAGAATTGTATGGAAACATTGAATTAACAAAAGATAATTTTGATCTTTATCAAAGTATATTTGGTGTTTCAACAAACCCTTTTAGACTTGATTTAATTCAACCATAGAAAAAAATAAATCAAGGGATATGATTTTATATCCCTTGATTTTTTAGTTCGTTTTTGTATTTCTTTTTATACATTTTTGTATAATATCCATCAGGGTTATTTTCATCTTCTGCAAGGTTAAAAAGATTTTCTTCTTCTGTTGTTGGTATTTGAGATTTGGTAGAATACATTTCATAAAATCCTTTATCTGCGAGTTCATAATCAAACAGAGGAGAATAAAAATATTTTACATCAACATTTTTACATTTACCTGAGTGACAGGCATTGATATATTCAACAAAAAGATAGTTTGTTTCTTTTTCATCACATCTTAAAACAGTAATTTGTTGTTTATCTTTAACAAGAGTGCAATCTTTGTATAATATATTAACCAAATTTTTTGTTGATATGTCATAGACAGCATTTTTTGTAACAAAAGAATATGAACCAAAAACAGAAGGACTTGTTTCTAACAACAGATAATTCAACGCCTCTTGTTTGAACTTAAAAGAAGTGTCAATATTGAACTTTTCTTTCAGAGTGTTATAGGCTCGCTCAATGTTTGCTTGACTTTCAAATTGATCAATTTCTGGCACATTTGTGTCATAAGGATCGCCTGCCACAGCTTCAAAATTCGCCCCTACAAACAAAGAACTCAACAGCATCACAGTTAAAAGTTTCATCATTTACCTCTTTATTTTTTTTATCTCATTTTTGTTAAACCACATAATATTCAAAAAATCAAGGATTACTTTTTCTTCAACTTAATCTTGACAAGTGTTTTGTTTTATGGTAATATCTAAGAACAAAAGGAGAATAAATAAAGACAAAAAATGAAAAAGATTATGTGCAAGTTCCAATCCGATAGGTTGAAAATTTATTTTGAGCAACTGATGAAATGCCTTGTTAAAGGGGCTTTTTTTGTAATTTCACTGGGGGTTGTTCTTTTTTCAACAGCTATTGGGTATTTAATGGCTCAAGAGTTTAAAAACGCCCCTCGTTATTATGATTATATGCAACAATGTGTTGAGGATGGGGGAGAATATCTATCCTGTCATCAAGGAAAGGGATATCAAAAATGAAAATACCGATGTGGATGAAAAAAAATTGTTTTGATTATGCAAGGGATAATGTTTTTGCACTCATTTTTTTGATTATAGTTTCATTGTTGATTACTGCCATAACTGTTATGGTTGTTGATGATGACAAAAGTTTATCTACATTTCATAATTTTATGCAAGAATGCATTGCTCAAGGGAATGATTATCGCTCTTGTCTTTCAAGGTACTATTAAATGAGGTATGGGTAATGATTTTAAAAGGATTAAAATGTTTTTTTAGTATTGCAAATTATTTTTTCACACTTTTTTGTTTTGGGATTTTGATGGGGTTGGTTCTTGCTTGTTTTGCCCCATCTGCACCCAGAAAAGAAGAGGGAAAATTTTGCCTTTCCATTTTAACTGAAAAGTTTTGCCTAACGCATGAACGCATTTTTTAATGGTTTGCCATTTTATGAAAAAGCTATTTCACACCTGCTGTCAAATGTTTAAAGAAACAAAAAAGACCTTGTGGCCATTTAAGGGAACAATCTTTTTTTATTGGTTGCTGGCATTTCTTCCTTTTTATGAATGGTTCAATCCTCCTAAAAAAGATGACCCTATTTTTAGGGTTGATGCTTTTTCCAATGATATAACCTATACAAATTATGAAGTTTATATGGGATTTACAAAATTATATTGTGTTATTTATGCACTTTATTTTTTGCTTGCCACAAGCAATATCAAAAATCATCCAAAATTAGCCAGAATTTTGTTGCTTTTCCCTTGGATGATTGTGGGGTTTGCCTGTGTTGTTTGCATTGTGGGTGTTTTATTGCACGGAACACAATTTATTGACAGTATCATTGTGATTTCGCATTAAAAGAATACATTAACTTTTGGAGTGATTTTATGAAAAAGCTACTTCACACCTGCTGTCAAATGTTTAAAGAAACAAAAAAGACCCTGTGGCCATTTAGGTGGTATATTTTTTTCTATTGGATTGTAGGATTTTTGTTCTTCAATGAATGGTTCAATCCTCCTAAAAAAGATGACCCTATTTTTAAAGCCGAAGCAACAAGAGATGTTTGGAATTATTTAAATCAAGAGGTTTATGTTGCCTCTCTTAAATTAGAATGCGTTATTGTGGTGCTTTTATTTTTTCTTGCCACAAGTAATATTAAAAATCATCCAAAATTAGCCAGAATTTTATTGCTTTTCCCTTGGATTTATGCGCTTTTCAATTTGATTGAAATGATTTTTCTTGACATTTTAGGTTAAAAGTTGTATAAGAACAAAAAGAGAATATATTAACTTTTGGAGTGATTTTATGAAAAAGCTATTTCACACCTGCTGTCAAATGTTTAAAGAAACAAAAAAGACCTTGTGGCCATTTAAGGGATATATTTGTTTGTACCTATTTTTTTACACATATTTATGTCTCAATTATCTAATGCCAAGTCCTAAAAATTATTTTTTTTGGAATGATGAATATTGGTACAATTATTCTCCACAACTTTATCTAGCGGGGATGGAGCTTGTGTTAGTGATATTTTTGCTTTTGTTCTTTATTGGAATGAGCAATATCAAAAATCATCCTTTATTTGCCAAAATGATATTCTTATCTTCTCTTTTTTTGGCATTCCTTTTTTTAGAGTGATTTGATGTAATATTAATCCATCAAAAGGTGAAAGGGCGCTTAAAATCGCTATGCTTGAGTGATTAATTTGTTTAAAAGGTTTGTAAAATCAAATAGTTGTCTTTTGAAATCAAAATATTTTGATTGCTTAAAATAGGTCAACCTTATCAAATCACTGAGGGAGTGGGGGACTTAATTACCCCCACCGTTTATTGTTTTTTTTAAGTTCAGCTAGTTTTGTTTGATTCTTGCTATCACATAACCCCCATTTTTAATTAAACAAATTTATTAAAAAATATAATAAATCTCCCCTTGGTGGCGCAGCTAATGTTTCATTCGATTGCAAAAATAGATAAAACAAACCGGCTCCAAACGTGATGATAAAGATAATCAAATTTTTCTTAAAAGACATATCAGAGGGAGAACTTTTTTTGTATTGTGCACGCAAACGCAGAATGGGAGCTGCATAAGTCAAGAAAAAAAGCAAGAAACCAAAAACCCCGATAGAGATAAAAGAATCAACAAACACAGGTATTATAAAGGATAATGCAAGGGTTAGCATACAAAAAGAAGCCCATCGTGTCTTTTTAAACAAAAGTCCTAAGAGTGCCAAAATCAGCAAATCTTGCAAAAAATAAAGAGGTGTGTAGGTTATCTTCCCCCAAAGAGGATAGACTGCATCGCAAAATCCTCCTTCTGTTTCGATCATAGTCTGGCAACTAGCAGCTGATTCTTCATAGATTTTTTCAGCTTTTGCTTTATTAATTTTTGTCAGAATTGGAGCCATAATGGGTGGAATGGAAAGGATTGTTATGTAAATAAATATGAGTAAGTTATTTTTCATTTTTTTTAAAAATTGCATCGTTACCTCTTTTTTTAGGGATTAAAAAGTTTGTTTTTTAAGCTAATTTTTTTTATCCCTTGTGTCAAGCAAAAAGTATTTTTAATTTAGGTTAAAAAGCGCAAGCGTAACGTACTTGGCTTGGCAATTTGCTTCGTTAGACACCTCTTAAAACTTTAACACTTAACAATGAGGAGGTTGGGCTTTTAAGATAACCTCGGTCTAATGGATGTCTCTCTAAAAATAAATATAAGGGGATAGATGGGGCGCAAACACGAACGATGTGTATTAAAAGAAGGTACACGCGCAAATGTCTGGCGTGTCAGATGCCCCTTATATTTATTTTTAATTAACTGAAAGGACAAAAACATGTTATTTGCAAAATTTTATGACAGACTAATCAAAACCAATGAAACAAATCCAAAAACAGGGTTGCCCATTTTCAAAGAGGTATGCTTTGTTGAGGTGCGGATCAAAAACAATATGACGGATATTGTTGATCAACCCGCTACGCAAGAAAAAATTCGTCAATTTCCCGCTGAATATCAGCTTTATCTTGCTTCAAAAGAAAAGCTCAAAGAGGGGACTGATTTGAAAATGTTTGCGCACTTTTCGCCAAAAGATGTGGCCACGCTCAACGCACATGGTATTTTTTCGGTGGAAGAGTTTGTCGCTTTGTCTGAAGAAAAGGCCATCGATTTTGGGTTGCATTCAGAGTGGCAAAAAGCCAAAACCTTTTTATCCCTGTCCAAAAATCAGGCAGATATGACCCGTTTGGAAGCTGAAATTGCAACCTTAAAGGAAGAAAATGAGCGCTTGAAAGCTGAAATTCAAACTTTGAGTGATGCTTTAAAAACGGCTTCTAATCAACCAAAAAGAAAGAAAAAATCAAAAATAACTGAGGAGTTATCCAATGACGCATTGTGTGAAAAAAAATGAAATTTCAAACACCCTTTTGGATCGGCTCATTTTGCACGAAGGGCTCAGGCTCAAGCCGTATCGCTGCACAAAGGGAAAGCTCACCATTGGTGTTGGGCGCAATTTAGAGGATAAAGGCCTTTCAAAAGAAGAGGCCTTTTTTTTGTTACAAAATGATATTTTGGAGGTTCAAAATGAATGTGAAAAACAGTTTCAATTTTTTAATCAACTTAATCAAACAAGACAAGAAGTTTTACTTGAAATGGCTTTTAACTTGGGGATTAAAGGCCTTAAAGGGTTTAAAAAATTTCTTAAAGCGTTAGATGAAAAAGATTATTTAACCGCTTCAAAAGAAATGTTAAATAGCAAATGGGCTATTGAAGTTAAGGGCAGGGCAAAGCGCCTTGCCCTCTTGATGCAAAAAGGTTCTTGTTCGGATGGAAAAGAAACATGAAACGGTTTTTTATGCTGCTTTTTTTAATCGTGATTTTGTGTTTTTTGTCCTATCAGTTGGGCAAAAGTCATTCCAAAATCAAAATTATCGAAAAACAAGTCGAGGTGATTAAATATGAAAAACAAATCATTCAAGAAGTTTTTTCCAGTCCTAATCCTACAAGGGACACTCTGCTTGAGCGCATGCGGCAGAACAAGTTCTGAGCCTATCTGCCCAACCTTACCCGTTTTGCCGCCATTTCCCATCGCTGGCCCCAAGGTTGCCGCCGAGCTTGAAAAAGCAGGTGACCTACCTGCCACATGGGAGTGGTTGGGGCGGGTGTATCAATTAAAAGTTGTCTCTGACAGTATGTTAAAATGAGGTCTTTAAAGCCCGAGCGCCTCAGTGTTAAGAGTTAAAGTTTTAAGAGGTGTCTAACGCATAAATTGCTAAGCTCAAGTACCTTGAGCTATCGCTCTTTTATCCGTACTATACGCTTAACAATTCACACATTATACCCTCTCTTAAAACTTACTCTTAACGCATCCATTACATCGAGGTTTTCCTTGAGCGCTTACGCGCTATTTTAACCTTGCTCTCAACCCATCCATTACATCGAGGTTTCCTTTTTCGAGGCACCACTTTAGGCAAGAGTTTTTTAATTTAACCTCGTTCTCAAGTGATGGGTTAAGAGCAAGCTGTAAGGCGACAGATAAAGAGGAAATTGTCAAGTGAAGTGTACAGGCAAAAGTGCGTCAGCTCAAAAAAATAACCTCTGACCCGTGGTACGTGTTAAAAATGATTTTAAGGCGCAAGATAGGAGATACTTCGCCGACTGATGTGTACATTGGCTGGCGTACTCGAAGGAGGTGTAAGTGTCCCTAGGTTGTCCTTAAAAGCAGATTTTTAACTTACTATCAGTCGGGCTTTTTAAGCCAGCTCTTAACTCACCAGAGGTCGGGCTTTTTTTAATTCCACTTGCATTTTTGCAACAACTATGGTTTAGTACTCTTATCAATTCAAAAATAGGAGCTAAAAAAATGAAATTTAAAAAACTTAAATCACAATCTGGTCGGTCAATGGTGGAAATGTTAGGTGTCCTTGCCATTATCGGTGTTCTTTCCGTCGGTGGTATTGCGGGCTATTCCCTCTCTATGCGTCGCCACAGAGCGAATGCTGTTATAGATGCGGTTTCAAAATATGCTGCTTTAAACTATGGCAAATGTCAACAAAAACTTTTGAATGGAGAAATAAATCCTTCTAGTTATATCTCTGGGTGTGCAAGTGGTGCTTTTGCTGATTTTGACGAAACTGATTTGGGTCAAGAACCTTCTGGTGTAGTAAGAATTGGCCATGGTGCGGTTGAAATGTATCCCACAGGCAGTGACAAAGTTTCAACCTATGTTGCCTTATCAGATCAAAAACTCTGTCAAGCAGTTGCATCCATTGTTGGCTCTTCTTGTGAATACTGGAGTGCATTAGAGGCATATGGTGTTGTTGTTACCATCAACCAAAACTAAAAGGAGAAAAAAATGAAATTTAAAAAATCTCAATCTGGGCGTTCTATGGTGGAAATGCTCGGCGTCCTTGCCATTATCGGTGTTCTTTCTGTCGGTGGCATTGCAGGGTATTCCTTGTCAATGCGTAGGCACAGAGCTAATGGGGTTGTGGATGCTGCTTCAAAATATGCATTGGTTACTTATGGCCAATGCCAACAAAAAGTTATGAATGGGGAAGCTAATGATCTTATCGATTGTAGTAATGGCATTCGCACAACATTTGAAGATGCTGGCATAGGAGCTTTACCCGCTGGCGTTAAAGAAATCACTGTTAATAAGTTCATGACTTCTTCAGTAGGCGCTTGGGATGATGTTTATATAAATACAGTTTTCACAGACATAAAACTTTGTCAAGCGGTTGCTTCTATTGTGGGCGATAGTTGTTATTCTCAGAATAGCAGGGGTCCCACTGTTTATATACACATCAAACAAAACTAAGTTTAACGATTTCATTTTGATCAAAAAAGAGAGGTTTTATCCTCTCTTTTTTTTATTTTTTTGGAGGCATACCTCATATCGGGCTTAAAACAAGGGGTACTCAAGAAAAATATTTTGTGCGCAAAATACCCCAAAAATGACATGTACCTGAGGGAGTGATTTTCTGCAAAAATGGCCCTTTATAACGCTTTTTAAACTCTGAGGCGCTCGGGCATTTAAGATAACCTCTTGGCTAAAAGGTCTGTCTCGCTAAAAATAAATATAAGGGGATAGCTGTGGTGCTGGACACAAACGACGTGTACTAAAAAGGAAGGTACACGAGTGAGTGTCTGGCGCCTAGAAAATTTGAAAAAAGATAACCTCTTAGCTAAAAGGTCTGTCTCGCTAAAAATAAATATAAGGGGATAGCTGTGGTGTTGGACACGAACGACGTGTACAAAAAAGAAGGTACACGAGTGAGTGTCTGGCGCCTCAGATGCCCCTTATATTTATTTTTAACTGAAAGGAAAATTTTTCATGAAGCCTATTTTAGACCGCATTTTTATCAAACTGAAACAAGAAAATTCAACCCCAGAAACGGGTATTATTTTGCCTCCCACGGCTTTGAACAAGCAAAAGGCCAATGTGGGGCAGGTGGTATCCGTTGGGGAAAAAGTCACCTCTGTCACAGTGGGGGATGAGGTGATGTTTCATCCCTTTGATGAGCTTGAAACACCCGATCCATCCCTTGTTGTGATCAGAGAAAAAAGCCTGCTTGCAATTTTAACAAAAGAAAAGGAACTTTAAACATGAAAACTCAAAAACAAATCCAAAATTCTTCTTCACTTGATGCAACTGTTGCCTCTTTGGAGGAAGAACAAAATACTTTAACAATCGCCGAAGCTTTAGCACAAGAATGGGCTGAGGAGGTAGGGGTTAATCAAGACACGACTGTTTTGCTTTCCCCTGCTGAAGAATATGAATTAGCCTCGCTTTGGGCAAATCGCATTCAGTCAGCGCTCAAAATTTATGAACCTTATTATGATGTGGTCAAAAAGGCAAGAAACGTCTATAAATCCGGTCAAAGCCAAGGTTCAAGCGATTTGTTGCCAAGTCATTTAACAGGTGTGGGATACAACATTTTTTGGTCAGGGATTGAAACGCAAAAACCATTTTTATATTTCAAACAACCCAAACCTTATGTGGAACGCTTGTCTTGGAACATTTCGCCAGCGGAACGGGTGGCAGCCAAAATTTTGGAACGTGCCTTAATGTGGAATTTGAACAAATTTGACTTTGACAGTGTGCTCAAATACGCACGCAATGATTATCTCATTTCTGGCTGTGGCATTTTGTGGGAAACGTATGTCCCCACTTTTGAAACTGGGACCCTTTTGGGGCAAGAATTAACCATCAAATCAGATGAAAAGGTCGTTTCCACATACGTTGATCCTTTGAACTTTTTGATGGATACAACGCATGCTGGCATTTTTGAAGAAGTCACATGGATTGCAAGACGCCTTGTCATGCAGGCAAAAGATATTTACACTTCTTTTGGCTTAAAGGCTTATGAAATGCTTTCATTAGATGCCAATCCAAGTGATGATAGCGTTCTTTCAACGGTGGATGTATATGAAATTTGGGATAAAGAAACAAAGCGTGTTTATTACTTTGCCCCTTCATTTCCAAGTGCTTTTTTAAAAGTGAAAAATGATCCTTTGCATTTGGATGGATTTTTCCCCATTGCCAAGCCAATTTTTGCCTCTTTGACAAATGATAGCCTCATTCCAAAAGCCGATTATCAAATGGTTGAAACCATTTTACAAGAGCTCAAAGGGGTGACAGACAGAATGCGTCTTTTGATGCAAGCTGTCAAAATCAGCGGGGTCTATGATACCTCTTTTTCAAGGTTGAAAGACATTTTTGACAAAGATATCACCTTGGTTGGTGTGCATGATTTTGACAGGCTCAAAGAGGCAGGCGGCCTCAAAGGTGTGATAGATTTTATCCCTATTTCTCAGTACATTTCAGCTTTAGAAGTGCTTACAAAACGCAGGGATGAACTCAAAAATGAGCTTTTTGAAATCACGGGTGTGTCAGATATCATGCGTGGTTCTTCTTCAAAAGTTGAAACAGCCACAGCGGTTGAAAAAAAGACAGGTTTTGGAACTCTTCGCAATCAAGACCGTCAAAATGATATGCAACGCTTCATTCAAAACACATATCAAATCAAAGCTGAAATCATTTGTGAGCATTTTGATGAAGCTTTGCTCAAAAGTTTTGTAGCAAAAGAAGAGGGGGTCAGTCCCGCCCTTTTGGAAGAAGCTGTTCAACTTTTAAAAACGGGCAAGCTTAGAAATATGGTTTTATCCATTGAAACAGAAGCGTTTTACAACCCAGAAAGTGAGGCAAAAAAGACCATTCAAGCCGTTGAAAGTATTTCAAAACTCATCTCCCAAGGGATTGTAAGCGTTGCCCAAGAGCCAAACTTGCTCCCCCTTTATAAAGAGATGATCTGCCAAGTTGCAAGCGCTTTGCCACATGCTCGTCAGTTTGAAAATGTGATTGAACAAAGCTTTTCAACCATTCAAAAGGCGCTGGAAGCTGCTCAGCAAAAAGAAAATGTCTTGCCAACTTCTTTGCTCTTAAATCCGCAAAAAATTGCTCAACAACAAGCACTTGAAAAGTTAAAAGCAAGCACGATGCAGGCCGAGTTGGCATTAAAGCAAAAGGAGCTTGCTTTTAAAGAAAAAGAGCTTTTTTATAAATCCAAAAAAGCTGAGCTTGATTTTGCTGAAACTTTGATGAAAACAAAAGCCGAAAATCAAAAAACAAAACTTCAATTTGCAAAAACGCAACCTTTAGGGTCTTCTCCTTTGTTTCAAAAACGGGCGCCACACGCTTTTTTAAAGCAAAAATCGCCAATGATTTTATCGTCTTCAAATTCATTGAGCAAAGCAACAGCAAATCCTTCTGGTGCAGTTGATTTGAAAAATTTAGAACAATCTAAGGCTTTGAAAAATGAAAAGTCAACATCAAAAGGGGGCTAGATGACCTATTTTAACTCAGAATTTAAAGAGCCCATCTGCTTGCCAGATGGCTCTTTTGCCACCAACAGCCAAGAGTTGGATGCTTATTTTAAAAAAACGGGCCTAACTCAAAGTTTGGATTATTCAAAAGATTATTTCAAAAACAAACGCTATCAAAAAGATAAAGCCTTGTCGCAAGAACTTTTTGATGCTTTTTTAATCAATTACAAAAGGATGATATTCAAATGACAGAAAACTTAAACACATCAAATGATTTCAACTTATTGGAAGATACAACTAAAGTATTAGATGAAGCAAATTTATCCACCCGTGAGTTTATGGAAAAAAACTGGGATCGCTTGGTTTCAACCCCTGTATCAGCGGGGGAAATGCAACCCACTTTATCAGAGCAAGAAACTTTAAATTCAACCACCGAGGCGCCAGCTTTTAACGCTTTGGAACACTTGGAGCAAGCTTATGAGGGATTAAAAGACACCTTGGAGCAAAAAGGGATTTCTTCTAAAGAAGAGTGGCTCAAATCTTTGATTGAGATGGAAAAAATGTATCATCAAAAACC
The DNA here is from genome assembly GCA_045632845.1 of Alphaproteobacteria bacterium. GTDB lineage: Bacteria > Pseudomonadota > Alphaproteobacteria > CAAHEQ01 > UBA3637 > RGIG4140. The sequence goes on along the minus strand of JAZQXL010000025.1, from coordinate 660 downwards.
AGAGCAGTTTTTTAGGCTGATGCAAAGCAAAAATGCTGAACGGACCCTTCAAAATCAAGGTTATGATGTTCAAAAGCTTAAAGAGGCGGTTTTGCAACAAGGTCTTGCAACGGTGATGGGTCTTAACCAATCCCCTCAACAAGGCAGGGTTACACAGCCTGTTTATCAGCCCACAAATTCAGCCTTTGCGCCAATACCTCAGGGGCAGTGGGGGATGACTATGTATCCACAAGCAGACCCGTTGGCACAGTTTAAAAAACCTGTGCCAGAGGAGATGACCTCTTATTTAAAAGAGTTGGTGCAAAAGGAGTTTGCCTCTATGGTTCAAAAAAATCAAGCCGCAACTAAAAAGGCAAAGGATGCCTCTTTTGCCCCAAAGGTCACACAGGTCCCACCATCCACTTCAGCCACTCACACATCCTCAGGACGGCTCAAAACCACCCGTGAGATTTTAGAAGAAGGGTGCCGATTGCTGGGGATTTAGTGACTTTTAAGCCCCTCTGACAGTAAGTTAAGAGTTAAAGTTTTAAGAGGTAACTAGTGGCAGAATCACTGCTTTCGTGTACCCCAGCGAATGTACACGTCAAGCATTGATTCTATCCATATTTCCTCTCTTAAAACTTACTCTTAACGCATCCAACAGGCAAGAGGTTATTTTTT
>JAZQXL010000024.1:0-2159 GCA_045632845.1 Alphaproteobacteria bacterium | reverse complement strand
GTGTTCATAATATTATATATTTTTGTTAATAATTATTCATTATATTGTGGGGATGTAGCATGCTACGTCCTATGTGTAGGTATAAACTTTGCAAATTTACAACACTTTTTTTTAATAACAAAATAAAAAATGTATTTTTTTTGTCAAAAATGCGAAAAAATATATAAAAAGAAAAGCCTCAAGAACAATTATTCTTGAGACTTTATTTTGTTTATTTAAATACCCACTCACATTGTGTATTCACCCACCTAACCCTCAAGCAAGGTGCAAGCAAACTGTGCCTTACGAAACAGTCAAAAACCGACACCCACTCACATTGTGTATTTACACAAACCTTACCATATCGGCAATTTGCAAAAAATAGTCGTTCGACCAAATGTCTAATTCGCGAGGATTGTGAACAAATGGCAACACATCGGCTTTAACTTGATTGATGTCGCTAGTTGATAAACGTTCTTTTAATTGATTTTTAAATGAGTTGATAGTTATATCCTCGCCATTAAATTGTTTGCATCGTTCAGCAAGGTGTGCGAAGTCTAAGGCGACATTGTTGCGCACATACCATTCAAAATCGTACCAATCGCGTCCTTTTATTCTATTTTTCCAACCTCTATAAACTAAAGCATGCATTTTGCCTGCAAATAAATCGGGTAGAGTAAAACAACGTGTCATGAATGAATGAGGTTGTATCAATAGTCTTTGTTCTGTTGTAAAATTCAAAGGAGGATAAGTGTCAACTTCAATTTTTATTTTAATTGATTTTTCAGTTTGAAATGTTATGTCATAAACATCGGTATTATCTTTTAAAAAAGCTGATTCCACTTTACCAAATGTTTGTTTATCCTTTTTCTTAATTTCCACTTCTCGTCCAACTAAAGCAAATGTATCTATGATAGGTTGGAAGTACTTAGAAAAATCAAATTCTTGATTATGCGCAAGTAATGAAAAATCCATATCCTCGCTAAAACGTTGTAAACCATGAAATATGCGCAGACAAGTGCCTCCGTAGAATGCAGCCACATCAAAAAAGCTTCCGGCATATAGTCCTGCGAGAATTATTTGTTGATTAACTTCGAATATCGCATTTTGCTTTTGTTGCTTTGTGCTTAAGTCGTAGCGGGACAACATATTATCATACATTTCATTTTTCATTTTCTTAGGTATTTTAATAGGGTTGTTATTGATTCGGATTTTTTACCTACACTTATATATTGTTTTAAAATATCGGTGTTGAATTGATAAAATTGCTCCATATCAAATCGTATGTCTTCTACTAAAAAATTCTCAACTTCTTTCATAAATCGTAGATTTAATTTAGGTGAATTGGCTATTAAATCGCATAATGCCTTTTCTGGTGATGCAATTAAAAATGCACAATCTTTAGTTTCTTCTATTCGACGAATTCCGATTGAAAAAGCTTCACGACTGATATGATTGTAGTTGAAAAATCCTACAGGAGTTTGAAAATTGCGTGCATGTTTAATGGTCATACATTGGTGTGTGTAAACAGCTTCAGGGATTAAACCATAAAACCTTAATGCAGAAGACATAGAAAGATATGATGGAGCATAGAGATGATTGGATATCAACTCTGTGGATAGAAGTTTGTCCGAAAATTCAGGATTAACAACATATAAACCTCGTTTTAGTCTAATTATGTAACCTTGTTTTTCAAGCCAAATTACCTTTTTTTCTGGTGATTTGAGTTCGGGGTATAAAGAGGCTATAATTGATGTTGTGATTGGTATATTACCAATGTTTTTTAGTTGGTTGTTCATATAAATGGTGATATTTTGAACAATAAAGGAAATAAAACTTCTTTTTCTATACAAAATTTGACTACAAAGGTAGTGCTTTTTTTATAAACAACCAAATGTTTTGTGTTTTTTTACAACAAAAAAAAGAGAGAAACTCTTTTGAATTTCTCTCTTCGTACCCAGAGCCGGGATCGAACCGGCATGGAAGTGAATCCACTGGTGTTTGAGACCAGCGCGTCTACCAATTCCGCCATCTGGGCAATCATTAATTCATAATTCACAATCCATAATGCATAATTAATTTTGCTTTATGTTGTGCTTTTGAATTCGGATGCAAAGGTAGTGCTTTTTTTTGAAATAGCAAAATATTTTGATATAATTTTTTTGTTTTTTTTATTGCTT
>JAZQXL010000023.1:0-80643 GCA_045632845.1 Alphaproteobacteria bacterium | reverse complement strand
TCTTGACCGCTTGAGTACAACCGTGGTTGCTGGGTTTGCAGCAGACCTTGGGGACAGAGCAACGCTTAAACTCGAGTACTTAGGCAACTATCGTAAAGAATACCTTGATCACTCTGGTATGTTAAGATTAGAGTGGAAGTTCTAAAAGGATTCTAACAAAGAAAAAGGCGACTGAAATAGTCGCCTTTCTTTATTTGAATAGTTTTTCGAAAAAAGATTTTTCTTGTTTTTTAAGGAGTCCTAAAGAACCATCTCGTTGTAGTTGGTAGATTTCAATTTCTTTGGTTGGTGACTCAACAACAAAAATATTTTTAATCTTATATTCATTTTCCTTCACATCAATTATTTTATATCGTTCTTTATTTCTTAGTCGTTCATAGACGTTTTTTTCATTTGTTGGTTTCAAATAATCCACCCAATCTTCGTGCTTCATATAAAGACCATTTTTAGGAGGAGGGTATCCTTTACAAGATCTTGAATAAAACAAATTAAGCGTATAACTATCTAATTTTTGTGTTTGATTATTGACTTTAATCATTTCTTGCATGCGTTCGCAGTCATTTTCGAATTTCTCAGGATTTTCAACACCAAAGTGTTTTAATAACCTGTTAGACACAAGGCGAGCATGCTTTTTGATGGATTCATAATATTCTGGAGAATTTGTGGTGTGTCTTCTTAAGTGGACGAGGCGTTCATTGAGCATTCTTAATTTGCCACCTTTCATAAAAATTTTTGCCCAGAAATCATAATCTTCTGAGCTCATTATGTTTTCATCATAACGGATATTGTGTTTTCTGACAAAATCTGTTCTAAAAACAGCAATATTTGAGAAGTAGTTTTTTAAATAAAAAATTATATCAAATCGAAGGGGGGGAACCCAGTTATTTTGCCAAGAACTTTCTTTTCCCATTTCATAATAAAGGGCATTTAGGGCTGTAACATCTTCATGTTTTTCAAGATATTCAACGTGTTTTTCTAATCTTTTTGGCTCAGAATAATCATCTGAATCCATAATTGCAATATATTTACCTTTGGCAGCATCTGTTCCTCTGTTTCTAGAATAAGAGATCCCTTTGTTTGTTTCGTTTGTTAAAATTTTGATCCTAGAATCTGTTTGGGCATATGTTTTTAATAATGCCGGACTTGAATCTGTAGATCCATCATCAACTATAATAAACTCAAAATTTGAATAAGTTTGGTTTAAAATAGAATCAATAGCTCTGGGTAACAGGTTTGCACGGTTGTAAGTTGGCATTACAACTGAAACAAGGGGACCCTTATTTATCGGTGAACTAAATTGTTGTTTATTCATGAATGAACAAACAACAATGCCAAAAATAATAATTGGCAAAGTGCAAAGTAAGATATATTTTTTCATCTTATGCTTTTCCTGAAATATTTGTTAAATAAAAGTGATTAACACCTAGTGCTTCAATGGCTTTATTCCATTTTTGGTCAAAAGGTGTTTCAAACAAAAGGTTCCATGTAGCAGGAACTGTTAACCATACATTGCTCATAATTTCATCTTCAAGTTGACCTCTAATCCAAGAAGCGCAACCAAGTGCAATTAATTTGTTTTCGGGTCCTTTGCCTTGAGCAATGTCTTCCAAAATATCTTGAGTTGATGTGATGGCAACATTGCTTTGAATATAGCAAGTTTCTGGTGTGAAATAATCCCCAGAGTGGATGATAAAACCATGTGTGATTTGATCTGGTCCACCTAATAGAATTTGAGGTGTAGTTTCATCATCAGTTGCAGGTTCTATTTTTAATTGATTTAAAATATCATTAAAAGACATTTTGACAGCTGGTTTATTAATCACAATCCCATGAGCCCCGAGTTCTTGAGTGTGTTCATAAATATAAATAACTGTTTTATTGAACCTTAAATCATCAATCCCTGGCATGGCAACAAGTAGTTGCCCTTTCAGGGATTGAAAAAATAAGTTTTGTTCTTTATTTGTCGGATTGGTCTTCGTCGTCATATTGATCCACAATACCTGTTAATTCTGGTCTATCTGAATCTTCCAAATCTGGTTCGTCGTCTAAGATTTCCAAATCATCGGGTCCGATGTCATCATCTGACAAAGGAATATCTTCTGTCATTTGCAACAAAGCTTCTTCATCCAATGAATCATCATCGATTTTTGGAGCTGCTTTTTTAGCAAGTTTAAGAAGTTGTTTTGTCTTATTTTCAGCGTATGAATCAAGAGTATAGTCTTCTTTGCATTTTGGGCAAGAAAAACTTTTTTTGTTCATATCATAAAAAAAAGTGCCACATTTTAAACATTTACGTTTTAATCCCCATTCTGGTTTTGCCATTTTGATCCTCCATGATAAAAAAAACTTGTTATTTGTGCCTTTTACATGTTATGTTGAATTTGTCAATAAAAAAATTAAAAAAGAGGAAAATTTTTACAATGAATATAATTGCAATTGATGGTTCTTCTTCAGCAGGAAAGGGAACTTTGGCTTTGAAATTGGCTGAAACATTGGATTATGCCTATCTTGATACAGGGGCACTTTATCGAGGGGTAGGTTTTCAAATGTTGGAGCAAGGTTTGAATCCTGAAGATGAAACTGAAGCTGTTAAGGTGGCTGAAAGCCTTAGTATTGATAAGATGTTAACGCTTCAAGACGATTCGAAAATTAGAAATGAAGTTTGTGGGAAAGCTGCTTCTTTGGTTTCAAGATTGCCTGGAGTAAGAAAGGCTCTTTTTGATTTTCAAAGACGATTCGCATTAAATCCGATCAAAAAAGATAGAACGCCAGCCAAAGGTGCCATTTTGGATGGTCGAGATATTGGAACAGTTATCTGTCCAGAAGCCCCAGTTAAGATATTTTTAACAGCAAATAATGAAATTCGTGCAAAAAGACGATTTAAAGAGTTGCAATTAAAAGGATTATGTGTTATATTTGAGGACGTTTTGTCAGATATCATCATGCGTGACAAGCGTGATAGTGAAAGAGCAACCGCTCCACTAAAACCCGCTGATGACGCATTGGTTATTGATACATCTGATATGACGGCGGACGATGTATACGCCCAAGTCGTTCGTTATATTGAAGGGCGGATTAACTAAAGTCCCCAGAGCAAATGCTTTGGTGGCCAACTATATTTTTAAGGATTATTTAATGAGTACAATTGAAAACCAAATGCCAGCTGAAGATTTTGGCGCATTGTTAGATGAATTTATGGGTAAAGGTTCTTTACAAGGTAAAGTTATTTCTGGCAAAATTGTTGGTTTTGATGATGACTACGTCACAGTTGACGTTGGTTTAAAATCAGAAGGTCGTATTCCTGTTTCAGAATTTGGTGTACAGACTCTTAACTTAAATGACAGCGTTGATGTTTTTGTTGATCGTTATGAAGACAAAGATGGTAATGTTGTTTTATCACGTGAAAAAGCACGTCGTGAAGAAGTTTGGGGTGATTTGGAAAAATCACTTGCTAATGGCGAACACGTTGTTGGTACAATCTTCGGTCGTGTTAAAGGTGGTTTCACTGTTGACTTGAATGGCGCAACAGCATTCTTGCCAGGTTCACAAATTGACGTTCGTCCAATCAGAGATATCACTCCATTAATGGGTGTTGCTCAACCATTTGCACTTTTGAAAATGGACAGAGTTCGTGGAAACATCGTTGTTTCTCGTCGTGCTGTTTTGGAAGAAACAAGAGCTGAACAACGTTCTGAAATTATCAAAAACCTTTCTGAAGGTCAAATTGTTGAAGGTACTGTTAAAAACATCACAGATTACGGTGCATTCGTTGATTTGGGTGGTGTTGATGGTTTATTACACGTTACAGATATTTCATGGAAACGTATTACAAACCCAGCAGAAGTTTTGACAGTTGGTCAAGCAGTTAAAGTTCAAATCATTAAATTTAACACAGACACAGGTCGTATTTCACTTGGTATGAAACAATTAGAAAGCGATCCATGGGTTGGTGTGAACGAAAAATTCCCAGTTGGGGCAACATTCAAAGGTAAAATCAGCAACATCACAGATTATGGTGCATTTGTTGAATTGGCAAACGGTGTTGAAGGTTTGATCCATGTTTCAGAAATGAGCTGGACAAAGAAAAATGTTCACCCAAGCAAAATCGTTTCATTGAGCCAAGAAGTTGAAGGTATCGTTTTGGATGTTGATGAATCAAAACGCCGCATTTCACTTGGTATGAAACAAATTCAAGAAAACCCATGGAAAGCATTTGCTGACACACACTCTGTCGGTGATGTAATCGAAGGTGAAATCAAAAACATGATTGAATTTGGTATCTTCATTGCTTTAAATGATGATATTGATGGTATGATCCACACTTCAGATCTCTCATGGGAAAAATCAAGTGAAGAAGCAATCAAAGATTACAAAAAAGGCATGGTTGTCAAAGCTAAAGTTTTAGACATCGATGTTGAAAAAGAACGTATTTCTTTGGGTGTAAAACAATTGACAGAAGATCCATTTGCAGATGCTTCTGACAAAATCAAAAAAGGCGAAATCGTAACAGGTATCGTTTCTAACATTGAAGAAGGCGGAATTGAAGTTGAAGTTAATGGCGTTAAAGGTTTCATCAAACGCACAGACCTCGCTAAAGACCGTGCTGAACAAAAAACAGAACGTTTCGCTATTGGTGAAAAAGTTGATGCTAAAGTCACATCATTCGATGCAAAAACACGCAAATTGACATTGTCAATCAAAGCTCGTGAAGTTGCTGAAGAAAAAGCTGCTATGGAAGAATTCGGTTCTACAAACGCAGGTGCTTCTTTGGGTGACATTTTGGGTGATGCATTAGCAAAAGCTAAAAAAACAACAAAGAAAAAAGCTGCTAAAGAAGAAACTGCTGAATAATTAGCAATTTTTCTAGCTTTTAAAGGGTGCGCTGTTATTGACAGCGCATTCTTTTTTTTACGGAATTGGAGAGTAAGATCGTTTTGATTTGTGATAAAGTTTTTTATTATAATGTATATGTGTTTTTTAATAATGTGATGAATTAAAAACACTTTATATTCTATTTTGAAAAAATAAATATTTTTTATTGATATGTGTATATTTAAAAATATTGACAAATTAAAAGCGATATGGTATATTCTTTTTGTTTTTAAGGGATTGATATGCTAAAAATTTTATCAGTTGAAGAAGAAAATGAGCTTTTAACTTTGCGTATGGGGCTTCTCAGACAAAAGGTTCGTAACTTTATTTTTGAAAATAAGGGAAATAAAAATGCTTTTTTTCCTCTTTTGCGCCTTTTTTTATTGGCTGAAAATTATAATGCTGAAGAGGCAATCCCTTATGATGAAATTAAAAAGAGTTTGGGTGATCGCTTCAGGTTAGAAAAACTGGTGCAAGAATTTCGCTCAAAAATCCGCATTTATGATGATGATATAAAAAATATAGTTCTACGGGGTCAAAAAATAAGGGCAGGGTATGGGCCTCTTTATCCAGCATTTTTTAAAAACAAAGATCGCATTTATTTAAAAATAAAAGAAGCGTCTTCTGGTTTTTTATATTTGAGTAAATTGGTTGAGGATATAAATCAGACAATGCCTCCGTCAGAACAGTATAAAGTGGTAGAAAGTGGTTTTTCATTTTTGATTCAGTCCCCAAAAGACCAACGGTGTCGCACCCAACTTGTTGGAACAAAGGCTGGTCGTTTTTTGAAAAAACAGTCTGATTTTTCAAGCCAAATTTTAACACGTGTTTCATTATCCTCGTTTGTTGAAGATTTTGTTTCTTATTTTAATAGTATTCACTCTTATAATGATTATATAAGTACATATTCAAAGTTTAAAAATAAATCACGATTTTATTTGCCTCGGGCTTTAATGACGCCTATTTTGTTTTATGGGATGAAAGAAAAGGGGGATATCTCTTCTTTGGATGATTTAAAATCCCGTTTAAGTGATTTGCAAGTTTATTATACGAGTTGCTATCAAAATTTTCATTTAATGCAAGCCATTCATAAGGGGAACGAGATTTCAGATGCATCGATTGATATGCTTGTCCTTTCAAAATTTCCAACAGATATTGCAAAAATGAGTGCGTATACTGAGTATTCAAAAAATGAGTGGGGATCTTGTTTGATTCCAGGAGGGATCAATGCGCATCATCTTCCTGATGAAATTGGGAAAGGTGTTTTTGTTGCGTTTGGGATTAATTCAAAAAATCCAGTCAAAAAGTTAGCACGTATCAGTGTTAAACCCTATCGAAATGAGCAAGGCGATGTTTACTTTAAATCTGGTTATATGTATGGGTTGAAAATACCTGAGGTTCATGAACAGTTAGATTTATTTTTAGCTCAGTATCAAAAAAAATCACGGGGGGCTTTTTCACTTGTTGAGGGGTGTTATAAAGATGCTGAAGCAGAAACACATTATTTTGAAATGGATGAGTTTGATATCTTAAAACATCAGAAATTGAGCTGTTCTGAAGGGGTTGAAGGTCGCATAGGTGTTGGTAATCCTCAGCGCAAAAAATGTTCTTTTACAAGGGAATTTGAGTCTATCATGGATTTAATGTTTGATTCTAGACCCAAAGTATCAGTTGCTACGGATGGCGTTGAACCTTACGTTTCTTTTAAAAATATGGATATATATGGTATTTTTGAGTGCTATTATTTTTCAAAAAAACACGTTAATTTGTTGCCCTACCACGCTGATGAATTGTGCTTGTTATCTTCTAATATCCATGATTTTAAAGGGATAAATAAGAGATATTTTGCATTAAAAATGCACTTGAGTAACAGTTTAAAGTCGTTAGAAGGGCTTAGTCCTTATTGTTCAGAGGTTTCATTTACCCGTATGCAAATAAAAACACCTGTTTTTAAGTTGCCATCTGTTGTGCGTAATTTTGAAAGTGGTGTAACAACTTTTGAAACAGGGCACCTTGATTTGTCTGATGCAAGAGGTATTGTTCGAATTGGGGAATCTGATTTAAGAGGCGTAAAAGAAATTTCATTACCTAAAAAGGCTGACAAGGTTGAATTTCTTTTTTTAAGATGTCCATCTTTGATTTCTTTAGATATTTCTGGGGTAAAAGAATTTGAATTTATGCCTTTAAATGATGTTGTTTTAAAGGATTTTAAATCAAGTGATCGGTTGAAAAAAATCTCAATGACAAATGTTTCTTTTTCACAAGGAACTGAACTTGATTTTTCAAATTGTTGTAAAGGTGTTTATTTAAGCAACCTTTCTTTAGAAAATATTACAAAACTTCTTTTACCAAAAGAAGCAAAAGTTTATTTGAAAGATGTTGTTTTACCATACAATATGGATGTAAAAAAAGTTGTTGCACGGGGGGGATATAATTTCCAACAATTAAGAATATCAACTTTTGAAAGAGGTATGGAAAGAAACTAACCCCAAGAAAGTGTTTTTATCCAATAACGTTTTGATGTGTTAACAATCCCTTTTGAATTAAAATATTTTTGCTGATTGCGATTTTTTCTTTCTGAACATTTTTATTTTCAGGGAATTTGAGTTGTCTGAATTTATCATAATCTGAAGCAACTCGTTCTAAAACAACGTCATGTTCCTCATTGTGATTTGGATTTTCATTAATAGCAACCAAAATTTGTTGTAATTCAGCAATGCTCATTTTTCTGACCTTTTCATCATTTTGAATGATAAAAAAAGATGGATTTTTGTCAGAAAGTTTAATTCGAAAGAAGTTTTTGTTAATATGACCTAAAATAATGGCTGTATTTCCATCAACAAAAATAGTAGGAGTTTCATTCTCAGGTTGGTTAAAAATCATTTGAGGATAGACTCTTTCTTCCTCTTTCATAATTTTTAATGCGCGCGCTTTTTGAATGCGTTTTTTTTCTTCAAGTATTCTTTGTTCTTTTAGGCGTTGTTTTTCTGCTAATTTTTGAGCTTTCAGAGCTTCTTTTTCTGCCTTTTTCGCAGCATTTTTTTGCTCATAAACAGCTTTGTCTGTCATAAATTTTTGAAAAGCGAGTTCTTTTTTCTTTTTTTCATCAAGAAGGGATTTGTCAGAAATATCCTTAATGTCGTCATTTGAAATGCCAAATCTGGCAGAAGCGTTTTTGTTTTTTTCAATCATACACTTCATTTCTTCAATAAGTGTTTCATTTTCTGGGATATTAGGGATGCGTTCTAAAACCATATTCAAGAGTTTTTCAGCTTTTTTGCCAAAGATATTTTTGTTGCTGGAATAGGGCATTTTACCTTTGCACCAACGAATAAAGACCACATTGTTGCCTCTTGTTGTGCGTGCAATTGCAAAATTTTTGCCATCTAAAACACCAAAGCAATAGCTGGTGTCAATTTTGATGACTTCTTTAAATGAACGATAAACTTCAATGCCGCTGACTTCTACTTCTGACATAAAAACTCCTTTTTAGATATCTGGTAGAGGAGAGTATATCATAATTTTAAGTTTTTGTAAAGTTTTTTCAATAAATAAATTTTATTTTAAGTTATAAATTAAAAAAGAATTGATAAATTATCTTGAAAAACAAAAAAAACTTATTTATGATGAAAAAAAGGAGGATAAAATGAATTTTCAAAACTTAGGGGTTCCATCTCATTTAGTGCCGGATACGGCTTTATATTGTGTAACTGTGCCGCAATATGTGGACACATCTTTTGTTGTATATCCTGATACGGGGGAAGCCCCACTTTATCAGCAATGTGAAACAAAACGCATTCTTTCAAATCAAAATAAAGTGCTTCATCAATTAGTTGAACAAAAAAAATCTGTTTTAAATGAAAGATAATTGCAATGAAAATCAGAAAAGCTACTTTAAATGATGTTGAACAAATTGTTCAAGTACATGTTCAAACGTGGAAAGTTTCATATCGTGGGTATATAAAAGATGTTATTTTAGATAGTGGCGCTTATGAAGTTTCGGAAAAAAGGATTGCAAAAATGAAAGTCCCTGTTGAAAAAGGGCTTGTTTTTGTGGCAGAAGAAGAGGGACTGGTTAAAGGCTTTATTGGGTTGAATGAGTTTGACGGTAATTGCGCGGAAATAAAGGTTTTTTATGTTTTGCCAGATTGTCAACGAAATGGTTTTGGCAAAGCTTTGCTTTTTTATGTAATGGAATTTTTGAAATCTCAAGGTGTTAAGAAAATAAACCTCTTTACGTTGGAAAATTACCCAATTTCAAATCAATTTTATCAAAAGTATGGGTTTAAATTGACAGGAAATCGCCAATATTTAGAATGGATTGACGCTTTTGTTCAAGAATATGAGATTTCTTTGTAAAAATCCTATGGTTTAATTTCATATGCTCGATAGGTTGGTTTAAGGAGGCGTAATTCCCATATTTTTTGAACTTTGTTTCCTTTAACCTTTATTTTTTCAACAGCGTTTTTATTTCCCTTTGAGATAATATAAGTGTCATCATCTGTTTGATAAACAGAGCCCATTGATTCTGTTTGAAAATTAAGAGGAATTTCTTCTGCATATAAGATTTGTTTGTTTTTTTCATCGAGTTTAAATTTTAAAATTCGACTGTATTTGAGTTCAGGTTCTTTACTAATACGATTTTTAAAATCTGCTGATTGGTTGTCGAAAAGTATGATGTTACCTTTATCATCAAATGAAAGACTGTGTTGTCCAAAAAAGTGATATTTTTTATCTAATTTGAAATCATCTCCTAATCCGCCTAATGTCCACATAATTTCACCCGTTTGTCGGTTGAGTTTAACAATTGATGATTGTGAGGCAAAGGAAACAATGAAATTATTATCTTTTGGATCAATGATAATTGAGTTAAAATGCATATAATCATGAAAGTTTTTATCTAAGTTTTTATCTGGATATTTAAAATGTGTGTATAATTCAGGATAATCTGAGCTAACCCAATCAAAAACAACTTTTCCATCTTTGATTTCTTGAATAACAGATTCTGCCACGAAAACAGGTTGCTCTGTTACTGGATTTAAAATTTCAGTTTCATGATAGGCAGAAAGGATAAAGTGATTTTTATCTAAAATCAATGAATCATGATTTTCAACCATAAGAGCAGGGTGCTTGTCTGTTTCTTGAATGGTTAATTTATCAATTACTTCAAATTGACTATTCATTACAACCAGTGAACCACTCAAGTAATGAAAGGGAGGAACAGGTTTTTCTTGTTGCATATAAGAATATACTTTCTCCCCATTTGGAAGCGTTGTTTGTTTGAAATCTGAAGTACAAAGTTCCAGTCGGGTCCGTCGATAAAAAAGGAGTTTGCCCGTTTCTGAAAAGATAAAATTAAAAGAAGAATTTCCACAATTAGGGGTAAAGTTTGTGATCGTAATAGCGTTGTTTGTTGTTGGTTGAGAAAACTGTTTCATTGAATATTTGGGATATTCTTTGGGATATAAATGAATGTTGATTTTTTGCCCATTTACATCTAATGGAATGGATGGGTTTGTTTCAAAATTTTCAATTTTAATTTCTTTTTTGATATCTCCAATTTGAAGGATATTTGGTTTTAATGTGCTTGCAGAGATGACATGGTAAGTGTTTGTGTCTGGCGAAAAAGGCGGAATAAGTTCTTCATTGTTAAAAAGAACTTGCTCAATACCCCCCCCCATTTACGGGTTTAACATATTGAAAAATATTGTCTTTTTGGTGTTTTAGTGTGACAAGTGCTAAAAGAATAGCTCCACTGATGAAAAAAGATTTTTTTAAAGTTAGCATAAAATAATCCTATTGAATTGGTTTATCGTTATAAAAAAGAGTCACGTTATTTGAAAGTTCAGCTGTTGGTATTTCAAATAATAAATGCCCTTCATGAGTTCCTTTTTTGATTTTTAATCTTGTAAATGGTTTGATGTTATAATTGAGCAAAAATTTGTCATTATCAATTCTTGAATAGGTTTTATCATTTATTTTGAGTTTGAACGCTAAAGAATTGAGAGGTGGTATGCTTGTGTCTTGATTACTTGCTGTTATTTTGACCAAAACAAATTTGTGACCTTCTGTTGGAAGATTTTCAAAATCATGCAAAATACTGTCGCCGGTGTATAATTCAACCTCATCCGTTTTTGCAAACTTTTCAAATGTTTTAAGATCATTTTTTTCAATTTTCCAATCTGCAAAAGCAGGGTGTGACAAAAACATCAAAGCAATGAGAGTGAGCGTTTTGAATTTCATATTACTTCTCCTGATCAAGATTGATTAGTATGCAATTTGAGGTAGGCTTTTTAGGTTCAGTTTCAGCTAAGCAGATGGTTGAAGTTCCTTGTGAATTGATATATTCAGCAAGCATAATCAATTCTTCAGTTGTTAAAATTTTGAATTTAAGATCCGCAGGATCTAAAATAAAAGGAGCAGGGTGAAATTGACTTTTAATTTCCAATGCTTTTTGAACGCGTTTTAAATGAGTTGCCCCATAGATGATGTAATTGATAATGTCCATGGAGGGCGCACATTCTTTTTGGTTGTTTGAAAATACGGCACAGCCCAGTGTTTTTTTTGTTATTTCGTCAATGAAAATGCCAAAGCCATTTTGTTTGATATCTTCAATGTTGTTAAAAACGATTTCTCCATCTAATTCTAACGTAGAAGGGGTTAGTTGAACAACCCGTCTGATGGAAGATCCGTGTTTAAATAGCATAGAGGGGGTTTTTTTATCAAAAAAGATACTTTTGTGTGAAATTTTGTTGGAGATTAAAACTTCAGAGTTTGAAAGGCAATCCCCTTTTGAAATATCAACATTTTCCAAAATGCTAAAACATCCGTTATCAAAGTTTTTGGTTATTGTAACAGTTGTATTTTGCGGATAAACGGTGAATTTTTCGTTTAAAATTTCTTTATTTTGAAACACTGGTTTTGCATAATAATATCTTGTATTTTTAAAAAGTTTAGAGTTCAAAACGTGAAGTATTTGTTTTGAGTTTTTTTCTTCACTTTCAATATGTTTAAGTGCATTCTTATACAAAAACTTTAAGACAAAATCAGTGTTAAAACCTGTAACTGCGCTAACAGGGATAATTTCATAATTAAAGTTATAATTTTTAAGAATGGATTGAATCTCTTTTTCAAGGGGTTTTAGTTTTTTAAGATCAATTTGACCTTTTGAATTTTTTAATAAATCCGTTTTTGTAAGGCAAACCAAAATGTTTTTGATTTGAAATAGGCTGCAAATTTCAATATGTTTTAAAGTTTGGGGTTTGATTCCTTTGAGGGCATCAATCACAACAATGGCTGTGTTTGCTTCAGCAGCGGCAATGGCCATATTTTTTGTATATTGCTCGTGACCTGGACAATCTAAAATATGAAAGCGAATGTCTTGATAATCAAAAAATCTGTGAGCAATGTCAATAGTGATTTGTTGTTCTCTTTCAGAAAGCAAACCATCTAACAACATTGCTAACTCGATTTGTTCAGAGCCATTTTTTCTAGAAACTTTAAGGGCATCTTCTAATTGGTCTTTTTTCACATTATTTGTATCTAACAACAAGCGACCAATCAGTGTGGATTTTCCATCATCTACGTTGCCACAGCAAATAAATTTAAACACACTTTTCATTAAAAATATCCATCCTTTTTCTTTTTTTCCATTGAGCCTTCGGTATCATAATCGATAATTCGTGTAATACGTTCGGTATATTGGGCTGTTTTAATCTCTTCAATGATATCGTCAATGGTAGTTGCATCAGATAAAACTGCTCCTGTGAGCGGGTAGCAACCTAAAGTTCTAAATCTTACTTTTTTAAGTTCTCCTGTTTCATTTTCTGTTGCAATCATCATCCCAGAGGGCAGTGTTTGAACTCTTCTTTTCTTGGCAAAATATAAGGGGACAATTTCAATTTCTTCTTGCTTGATATATTGCCAAATGTCAAGCTCTGTCCAGTTTGAAAGCGGAAAAACACGCAAAGACGTTTTGGGCGTAAAAAACGTGTTATAAAGTGGGGCAATTTCAGGATTTTGATTTCTTGGATCCCACTTGTGATATTCATTTCTAACAGAAACCATTCTCTCCTTTGCGCGGGATTTTTCTTCATCCCGTCTGGACCCACCAAATGCAATTTTAATATCATAAAGATTAAGCGCTTGTTTGAGGGCTTCTGTTTTCATAACATCAGTGTATAAGGAGCCATCAGTGAATGGGTTCAAATTTTTTGGATTTTTATATACGATAAGCTCAATATCTTTTTGAATTTTGTTGCGAAACTCATACATCTCCTTAAATTTCCAACCTGTATCAATGTGCATAAATTTAACGGGGATAGGAAAGGGATGAAATGCTTTTTTAAACAAATGGAGCAGGCAAGAAGAATCCTTTCCAATCGAATAAAAAACAATTTGTTTTTCAATATCATTTGAAAAAACAACATCTCTGATCAAGTCGATGGCTTCAGCTTCTAATATTTTTAAATGTTTCATCTATAATCCGCAAAAAAACATAATTAAATTAATAATATTGGTGATGATGATAATATATCCTACCAATTTAATCAATACCATTGGATTGATTTTTTTTACAATATATGCTGCAAATGGGGCAGCAATAACACTTCCCAAAATAAGACCAATCACAATGTTAACAGAGGTTAAGCCTATTGCTGAAAAGAAAATGGCTGATTGAGAAAGTGTAACAAAAAATTCAGTCAAATTAACTGTTCCAATGGTTTTATGTGGAATGTGTCCTCTTGAAATGAGTGTTCCTGTGACAATTGGGCCCCAACCGCCACCTGCCGCAGCATCACAAAAACCACCAATCAGGCCAAGAAATCTAAATCTTTTGAATGACTTTGTTTTCTTTTTAACATGTTGTTTTAAAAGAATATATATCCCAAGAGCAATTAAATAGGAAGAAACAATGGGTCTTAATATTTGATCGCTTGCAAAGGAAAGCATTAATGCTCCAATAACAGCTCCAAGTGCACCAGGCAACACAATTTTTTTTAGTAATTTGAAATCAACATTTTTGAAAGATAGATGCGAAAGGCCTGAGGCAAGGGTTGTGAAAATTTCAGAAAAGTGAATGCTTGCACTACTCACCAATAGTGGTACGCCATTTAAGGCAAAAATGGAGGCTAAAATCGTCCCATAGGCCATACCAATACAGCCATCAATAATGCTTGCAAAAAAGCCGAGTATACTAAAAAGAATTATTTCTCCCATTATTTTAAATCCTTGTTGTTATAAAATGAAAATGGCATAAGGCCATAAAAATATGTTTCCCCACCACGATAAATGCTGGCTTCAAAAAGTTTTTGGTGTGTGGTTAAATCATAACGAATGAGTTTGCCTGTGGCTAGACCTTGTTGATAATTATCTTTAACAATGCTTAAATAAACGGTTACTTCGTTTTCTTTAGGGTTGTAAAGAACGCTTGAGCCTGATTCTGAATGAAAATCAAGTGGTTCAAACCAGATGCTTTGAATGGTTTTGTTCTTTTCATCCACTTTAAAAACTTGAGCATTAGAAAGAGTGGTTGTTGCTATTGTTTTGTCATACAAAGGCCCAGAGTTATCAAAAATACTATATATGCCATTCCCAAGTGTTTTAGCATCATGCGTTTTTGTTGGCCATTTAAAGTCGGGATAACTTTGTGTTCCTTCTTGAACTGTGTCGGGTAGTGTTTCTCCCATATTATTTAAAGCGGTGAGTAATTTACTTGAAAGGTCTTGCCCTTTGCCATCTCTGCCTGATTTTTCAAATCCCTTATGGGGGGCAATCACAAAATCAAGTTCATTTGTTTTTTCATTAATTTTAATCAATCCAACATGTCTGCAAGAAACGACAATACTTTCATCTTCTTTGTTATAATCGACAGAGTTGATATGGCACCAGTTATTTAATCCATAATTTTGGGTGTTAGATTTAATAATAACAGAGCGATCAGGGTTTAAAAGGGTTGCTAAATCAATTTTATTGACCATTTTGCCTGTTTCATAATCTAATTCAATTACAAATTCTCTTTGTGTTTGAGCTTCTTTATCTTGAAAGGTGGCTTTTTGATTGTTAAATGATCCAATGACCAGATAATTTTGATTTGGTTTTTGTGTCAGCCCGTGGGTGAAAGAGGTAAAGCCATCAGGGTAGGTAAAGACCTTTTCTTTTTTCCCCATTATATTATATTGTATAAGACCCTTATTTCTATCTTCTGCAACAAAGGAGTTGTTGAGAAAATAGAGCATTTCATATTCTGGTTTAAAATCAAGACGAACAACGCCATTTTCATCAAAAACAAGACCGCCGTGCAAATAATGATACTTCATTTTTTGGTCTTGTTTGTTTTGAATGGTAAATAAAGCTCTTTTGCTTGCTTTTTTTGTTGTAATTGAAAGCGTGTTTATTCGAGTGGTACCCTCTTTATCTGTGGCAGTTAATTGAATTTTGTTATCCATATTAGGGTAAAGCCCTAAAACAGGGATTTCATGCTCTTTTTTAAATTCATCAAAAGTGTGGGTTAGTTCAGGTACCCCTTCTTTTGATAAAATTTGTAATGTAATTTGAGCCTCATTTTCAGTTGGAAATTTCACAAGTGCTGAAAGAGGGTTTCTATTATATGGGTCTTGAAGAACAAAAGGTTCTTCAAACGTGTATTCAACTTCTTCATACTGAGCGTTAATTTCAACTTCTCTTTTTTGATCTGCTTCAAGAGCAAAACTTGAACAGCTTAATAAACATAATAAAAGTGAAAATTTAAATTTCATTTTTTATCCTCTTTAATGCATAATGCTTGCATGGTTGTTGAATTTGATTTTGAAGTGTTATATATCGTTCCATCATTTAAATCAGCGTAATAGGCTTTTTTACGATCTTCAGTTTCTTCTAGCCAAAAAAAGCCTCTGTTGCCATATTTTTCTTTAATTGGGAGGAACAATTCATTGTCAAGGCAGCCAAGGCCTGTTTGTTTGCAATTAAAATCAGCTCGAGAGGCTAATTTAAACCCATCACCGATTTGTGTGCAAAAAAGTTTTGCTTCTTCCCAGTTTGTTATTCCGCCCGAAAGGGTGATTGTTTTATCATTCACTTTTATATAAGGCAGAATTTCAATTTTGTTGGAAGAAGAAAGGCAGTATCTGTTCGGCTTTTCTTGCTTTTGTGTGCAAATGCAAGCCCCTGTCCAAGATCCTGCATATCCATCAAGGCATAAGTCCGGTTCAAATGGGGTTTTTAAAATATGAACTCTATCTTCAAAAGAGGGAAAAGTTGTTTGCGCATTTGTTAAAAATGCATGAAAAAAAATAAAAAGAACAAAAAAATAGCTTTTTATCATATTTGTTTCCCCCAAATTTTGGTTTATACTTACATATCTATATAAAAAATGCAAGTGAAAAATGAATGAAAATTTTTGTTGATTTTCATTTTTTGATAGTATATAAAGAATAAATATTTATCATAATTATGAGGTGTCTTATGGCGCAAATATTGGTTTTTAAAGGTGATTTACCTGATTTTGTCTCTTTTAAAAAAGAAGTGGCAATCGATACTGAAACAATGGGGTTGAATCTTTTGAGAGATCGCCTTTGTTTGGTTCAGCTTTCAGATGGGAAGGGAAATGCCTATTTAGTGCAGATTTTAAAAGGGGTTGATTGCCCTAATTTAAAAAAAGTTTTAACAGATAAAAAGATTTTGAAGATTTTTCACTTTGCAAGATTTGATGTTGCAAAGATTTTGAATGACTTAGGGGTTGAAGTTGCCCCTATTTATTGTACAAAAATAGCTTCAAAATTAGCAAGAACTTCTACACCATCTCATAGTTTAAAGTCTCTTTGTTTGGATTTATTAGGTGTTGCACTTGAAAAAGAACAACAAACGTCTGATTGGGGTGTTGATGAGCTTTCTCAAGCGCAACAACAATATGCTGCCAGTGATGTTTTATATTTGCATCAGTTGAAAGAAAAATTGGATGTTTTGCTTAAAAGAGAAGGGCGATATGATTTAGCTCAAGACTGTTTTTCTTTTATGACAACAAGGGCTAAGTTGGATTTAAGTTCCTTTGCTGAACCAGATATTTTTGCTCATTAAGGGGGAGAAAATGGATAGAGAAGCGTTGATTAAAAGTGCTTGTACGGTTATTGATAAAGAAATTTATGGATTGCAAGTTTTAAAACAAAATTTTTCAGATGCTTTTGTGCAAGCTGTTGAAAAAATGATGCAAATTAAAGGTCGTATCATTGTTTCAGGTATGGGAAAAAGTGGCCACATTGGTCAAAAGATTGCTGCAACATTGGCATCAACAGGGACACCTGCTTTTTTTGTGCATCCAGGGGAAGCAAGTCATGGTGATTTGGGGATGATGACAAAAGATGACCTATTATTGGCAATTTCAAATTCAGGTGAAAGCAAAGAAATGGCTGATATTATTTCATATTCAAGACGTTTTGGAATTCCAATGATTGCCATTACAAGTGTGATGGAAAGTTCTATGGCAAAAGCAGCTGATTTGACGCTTTTGATTCCTGATAAAAAGACGGCACCAGAAGCTTGTCCTCTTGGTTTGGCTCCAACAACATCAACAACAACAACGTTGGCTGTTGGGGATGCTTTGGCTGTTGCGTTGATTGAACAAAAAGGTTTTTCAGCTGAAGAATTTCGTGATAGGCACCCAGGTGGCAAGTTGGGTAATGTCCTTTTGCGTGGGCGAGATGTTATGGTTAAAGGGGATGAAATGCCTTTGGTTTCATCTGAAACGCCAATGTCTGAAGCTTTGGTTGTTATGACGGCAAAAAGCTGGGGTTGCTTAGGGGTTTTGAATGATGCTGGTGAGTTGATTGGGATGATTACGGATGGTGACTTGCGTCGTCATATGGGAAATGATTTAATCAACAAAACAGCATTTGATATTATGACCAAAAATCCAAAGACTGTTGTGGGTGATATGCTTTGTGTTGAAGTTCTTCGTTTGATGAATGAAAAGAAAATTACAAATCTTTTTGTTGTTGATGGAGAAATGAAACCGATGGGTCTTTTGACCATGCATTTGTTATTACAAGTTGGTGTTGCTTAGAAAGGAATTTTTATGTTCACACTTCGCCTGTTAAAAATCAAAATTCATTCACGCCGTGTTTTTATGTTTAAACGGTGTTTACCAATTTTTGCATTTTTATTGGCATCAACAATGCTTGTTTGGCCTGCTTTTGTTGAAGAAAAAGAAAAATTTTCTGTAGCAGTTCCGTCTTTGAATGTCAAACAAGGCGGTGGTGTTGATATGGAAGGAGTACAATTCTTTTCAAAAGACAAACGCAACAATCCGTTAAGTGTTGTGGCTGAAACAGTTCAAGAAATAGACGCTGCTAAAAAGATTTTAAAATTGAACAATCCAAAGGCTGTTTATCAAACCTCTGATGGGATGAAGTTGACATCCATCAGTCCATATGCTTTGGCCTTTCAAAATGAAAAATATCTTTATTTTGAAGATGAGATCACTACTTCAACAGATACTGGATATGATGCTATTTCAACAAAAGTTGTTTATGATTATGACAAAAACACAATTTCAAGTGATAATGATGTTTTTATTAAAGGTGTTGCAGGCATGTTGCAAGCAAAAGGTTTTTTTGTAACAAATAAAGGTGAAAAAATTGATTTTAAAGGGAAAACAAAAACACTTTTGTTTGAAAAAGAAAAATCAATTGCAGCGGTTGCAAAGTTAGACTTTAAAGATCAGGATGCCTATTTTAAAAAGAATAAAAATAATATTTTAATTACAAGTGAGAATGGTCTTATTGTTGATCAAGCATTGAACACAATTACAGCTGTTCAAAATGCTAACATTTATCAAAAAAGCGATCATATTCGTGCTGAAGAAATCACTTTAACACATAAGAAAGATGCTTATAATAAAACGGTTCTTACAAAAGTCAGAGCGTATAAAAAAGCTCAAGCGTTTGAACAAAATAAAACAGTTCAAGCTGAAGAAATGATCTTGTTTAAAGAAAAAGCTGATATTTTAGAAATGGTTAACCCTTTGAAAAAATATCAGTTTGTTAAATTGCCGGAACAAGTCAATCAACTTGTTTATTTAAACAAAGATGCCTTGGTGAAAGAAAATAAACAACTTATTTTAGCTGATAAGATGTTTGTTTTTTATAAGGAAACAGTTAAAAAAGATCAAGAAATTGAAAAAATCATTGCTGTTGGGAATGTAAAAGCATCAAATGGTGTTCAACGTATTCACAGTGACTATGGTATTTATGACCCAAAAACAGAAATGGTTGATCTTTATGATAATGTTTCTTTACATCAGGGAAATAGTGTGCTAAATGGTAAATGGGCAAGTATGAATTTAAAGACGGGTATCAGTTCATTAAAATCTTATGAGCAAAAAACACAAAATCGCATATCAGGGAGTTTAATTCCAGCTGATTTTGAAAATGAAAGTGAGGATAAATGATTGTACCGCAACGCGGACTTGTTATTTCAAATTTGAGCAAAAATTATAAAAAAAGGACTGTTTTAAAAGATGTTTCCTTGTCTGTTCAACAAGGGGAAGCTGTTGGTCTTTTGGGGCCAAATGGGGCAGGGAAGACAACTTCTTTTTACTGTGTGACTGGTTTGATTGCTCCAAATTCTGGAAAAATCACACTTAATGGGATTGATATTACATCATTTCCAGTATATAGACGTGCAAGACTAGGAATTGGTTATTTGCCTCAAGAAGCTTCTATTTTCAGAGGGTTGAATGTTGAAGATAACATTCGTGCTGTGTTAGAAGTTGTTGAAAAAAATGAAGAAAAAAGGGAACAAGAACTTGATTCACTTTTAAAAGAGTTTTCAATTGAACATTTGAGATTTTCACCATCAAGAGCGCTTTCTGGTGGTGAGAGAAGACGGTTAGAAATTGCACGTGCTTTGGCTTCAAAGCCATCTTATATTTTGTTAGACGAACCGTTGGCGGGGATTGATCCTATTGCGGTTGGTGAGATTAAAGAGTTGGTTGGCCAGCTCAAAAACCGAGGTCTTGGTGTTTTGATTACGGATCACAACGTACGGGAAACATTAAGTATCATTGATAGAGCCTATATTTTGCATGATGGGGTTGTTTTGAAACAAGGAACGCCTGAAGAAATTATTGCAGATGAAAATGTCCGTAGAACATATTTAGGCAAAAACTTTTCATTATAGATTATTATAGAGAGGTATTTTATGACAGACGTAAAAAAAATTGGTATTTTAACAAGTGGTGGTGACTGCTCTGGCTTGAATAGTGTTATTCGTGACGTTGTGTTTGCGGCTAATCAAAAAGGCTGGGAAGTTGTTGGTATTTTTGATGCAACTGATGGATTGTTTTCTCGTCCAATGCGTTATAGAGATTTAAAAGTTGCTGATTTTGATTTCCCATATGCTGCTTTGGGCGGTACGATGCTTGGTACAAATAACACAGGTAATCCACATATTCAAAAGAAAGCTGATGGATCAACTGAAGAATTGACAGATGATGAGTTGAATGAACGTTTCAAAGAGGGTGTTAAAGAGCTTGGTATTTCAGCTTTAGTTGTCGTTGGTGGCGATGGTTCAATGGCAATTGTTAGCAAATACTGCAAAATGGCAGGTATTTCAATGATTGGTATTCCAAAAACAATTGACAATGATGCTCCAGGTACAGACATGGCTATTGGTTTTTCAACAGCTATTGGGGTTGTAACAAATGCTTTGGATAATTTAACAACAACTGCTACTTCACACAACCGTATTATGATTGCTGAAGTTATGGGCCGTGGTGCTGGACATTTGGCTTTAGAAGCTGGTGTTGCAGGTTTTGCTGATGTTATTTTGATTCCAGAAGTCAAATACACATATGAAGGTGTTGTTAATAAATTAAAAGAAATTCAAAAAGCAGGTAAACGTTTTGGTTTGGTTGTGATTGCTGAAGGTGTTAAAACGCCAGAAGGTAAGCACATTTTTGCTGCAAATGGAAAAACATTCCAAGGTGTTTCACAATATTTTGTTGAACACTTACAAGCAGATGGTTTTAATGTTCGTGCAAACGTTTTAGGTCACATTCAAAGAGCTGGTGTTCCTGTTCCAGGGGATCGTTTATTGGCAGCTAGATTTGCAGTTCGTGCCATTGATTTGATTGCAAAAGGTGAAAATAACCGTGTTGTTGCCTATCAAGATGGTGAAGTGACAGATATGGACTTAAATGCTGTGTTAAAAATTGCTAATACACCTGTTGATCCAGAAGGTTCATTGGTCAAAACAGCTCGTTCATTAGGCGTTTATATTGGGGAAGAAGCATAAATATTCTTCACGATACTTGCTTTTCTTTTTAAAAGGCATTATACTAATATATGTAACAAAGGAGTTTATAATGGATAAAATTGAAAAACATTTAAAAGCTTTAAAAGATAAACATGCAGAATTAGATGCAAAATTAGCTGAAGAAGAAGCTCGTCCTTTACCAGACAGCTTGAAAATTCAAGAATATAAAAAACAAAAATTAGCTGTAAAGCAAGAAATTGAAACAATCGAAAGCAAATAATGATTGGATATAAAAAAAAGCCCTCTTTGTGGGGGCTTTTTTTGTTGACTTTTGTAAATGATTACTCTTATTATGTCTTTTAAGTGAGTATAAAAAAATATGTATTTTTTTATGGGGACTAAATAATTTTAGGGAGATAAGCTAATGTTTTCCAATCCGTTGCGGGTATTTAATTTTTCAACGTTTTTGCAAACGCAAATTTTGATGTTGCCAGTTTTGTTATTTTTCTATCAAGAAAATGGTTTGTCTGCGGGTGATTTTTTCTTATTTCAAGGGATTTTTTCAATCACAGCACTTTTGTTTGAAATTCCTTCGGGTTATTTAGGCGATATTTTCCCACGTCGCAATATGCTTATTTTCTCGTTTTCAATGTTTTTATTGCGGTTGATTTTATGGTCTGTTTTAGTTGCAGGTTTTGAACCATTTAAAGCAAATGCTTATTGGATTATTTTGGCAGGGGAAGTTTTATATTCACTCTCAAAAGCATCTTATGCTGGTGTTGCAGATGGATATATTTATGATTATTTGAAAAGTCAAAATAAAACAAATCGCATGTTACAACGATATGGTAAAATGAATTTTTGTATGTCAATTGGAACAGCAATCGCTTCCTTTGTAGGCCCCATTTTGTATAAAAAATATGGCTTTCCAGTTCTAATTACAATTGAAATTATTTTGAATATTTCAGCTATTGGGTTGCTCTTTTTGTTACCAAAGGTTCCTTCTGCACGCAAACGTATTAAAGGTCTTAAAGCTAAATATAAAGAACTTTTTACAATTTCAAAGAATGCTTTGAAAAATGAAAAAATTAAGTACTTTATGTTCTATTCAGGGATGTTGGCTGGGACAACGATGGTTTTTGTTTGGAGTTTTCAACCTTTGATGAAAACGGCGGGAATTCCAGTTGTTTTGTTTGGTGTTATTTATGCTATTAATCATGGATGCAGGGCATTAGCAGGTATTTTATTGCCAAAAACGATTGAATTTTTACCACTCAAAACATTGGGTAAAGTAACATTTATTTTGTTTGTGATTTCATTCTTATTCTGTGCAGCTGTTGTTCGCTTTCAATCCCCAGTTTTGGGTTTTGTTTTGTTAACATTTATTTGTATTGTGATTGGTTTTCAACTGTCTTTCACAATGGCAAATATTTCAAGATTACACACCTATGTTGGATCAGAAGAAAGATCAACGGTTGCCTCAGTGAATAATATGATTTCAAGATCCATTGCAGGTATTTTATTGATCTTGTTTAAGTTTTTGTTAGATGATATTTCTCTTCAAAATTCATTTTTTGTGTACTTATCGATTTTCTTAATTTCTTTATATCCATTGATGAAGATATTAAAAAGTAAAGATGTATAACTTTGTATAATCTTGAAAAAGCCTTCTTTGTGAAGGCTTTTTTGTGTTTGTGTTTTTTTCTTTACATTTTTTCTTATTCATTTTAAAATAATTCTATTATATTTTAAAGGGTATGTTAATGAAGGAAGAAGAAATTTATAAAATAGCTGCTGAATTGCTTGAAAAAATTGATACCTCAGCAAGTGCTGCAAATGAGATTGTGAATAATTATACAAAAACACACAAATATATTGAGGCGCAAGATAGAAAATTATTGCTGGATTTGATTTGGAGTGCAATTCGTGTAAAAGCTCGTTTAGGGTACCTCTATCCTAATAGTGATTGGTTATTTAAACTGCAAATGCTAAAAGAAAAAGGTATTCCTGATTCTAAAGATATGCCTTTGGGTGTACGTTTGGAAGTTCAAGAGTGGTTTTTATCACACATACCAGAGCCTGAAAAAGAGTTGGAAGCAATGCTTTCAACAGCGCCCATTGTATTAAGAGCCAATGGAAATCGTGACAAAATTTTCAAACAATTACAAGAAGAAGGGCTAAACGTGAGTTTATGTGAGCGCTCACCCCTTGGTATTGTTTTAAATGAATATACAAATTTAAAAGATTCAAAAGCATTTAAAAAAGGATTAATTGAGGTTCAAGATGAAGGGGCTCAGTTACTTTCGCTTGAAACGGGGATTAAACCAAATGATGATGTTTTTGACTTTTGTGCAGGAGCAGGGGGGAAAAGCCTAATTTTTGCCCAAATGATGCAAAACAGAGGGTTTATTCAAGCGTATGACGCCTCTTATAAACGGTTAAGTGAACTTTCAAAAAGAGCTTGGCGTGCCAATGTAAGCATCATCAAACCTGTTTTTAAATTGCCAGAGGCATACAAAAAATTTGATTATGTTGTTGTAGATGCTCCTTGTTCTGGAACTGGTACTTGGCGCAGAAGTCCGGATTTGCGTTGGACTTTAACAGAAAAACAACTTCATAATATTACCTTAAAACAGGCGGAAATTTTATCTGTTGCGCAAGAATATGTTAAAAACGGACATTTTCTTGTGTATATAACTTGTTCTTTAACATATGATGAAAATGAAAATCAAGTGGAACATTTTGTTCAAGAACATCCATCATTTCATGTGGTGAAATCATTTAGATATTCACCATACAGAACTGGAACGGATGGGTTTTTTATGTGTATATTGCAAAAAAGATGAGGTAAAGCGTGCAAAAACCAATTTTAAGTGCAATGGTTTCTGTTCAATCAACATCTTTAACGGATGGTGAAAAAAAACTCCTTAATCAATACAATCCAATGGGTGTTACTTTATTTGCACGAAACATTGAAACAAAAGAGCAAGTCAAAACATTGGTAGCACAAATTAAAGAAACAATTGATCGAGATGATGTTTTGATTGCAGTGGATCAAGAAGGGGGCCGTGTTGCACGCTTTAAACCTCCTTTTTTTAAAGAATATTTGCCTCAAAGAAGTATTGGTTCTTTTGAAAATGAAAAAATGCAGGAACGTGCAGCTTATTTACAATCTCTTTTGATTGCTCAAGAGTTGAAAGAAGTTGGTGTTAATTTAAATTACGCACCTTGTAGCGACGTTCTTTTTGATCAGACAGGTTTGGTTTTAAAATCAAGGTGTTTTTCATCTGATGAAAAGTGTGTTGCCAAATTGGCTGGGATAATGGTTGATACTTATTTGAAAAATAACATTATTTCTTGTGTGAAACATGCGCCTGGACATGGTCGGGTAAATGTTGATCCTCATCTTGAGTTACCAGTATTAGATTTTTCTTTAGATGAGTTAAAAAAAGATTTTTATCCATTTGAATATTTAGCATCAAGCACGCCGATGATGATGACGGCACATATTGTGTTAAAAGAGGTTGATGATTTGCCAGTTACCCAGTCTAAAAAGGTTATATCAAAAATTATTCGTCAAAGAATGGGATTTAATGGTTTTTTGATCTCTGATGCAATTGATATGCATGCCTTAAAAGGTACGTTATCTCAAAAAGTTAAAATGTCTTTAGGTGCTGGTTGTGATGCAATTTGTTATTGTATGGGTGAATTAAGTGGGTTGGAAGAAGTTTTAAAGAGTGCTATGCCCTTAACAGATAGATCTTTGGAGCGTTTTTATTCATTAAAAAGGGTCTTAAATCAAAAAAGAAGAGTGCCTCAGGATGTGAATATTTTGTCATTAGAATATGAGGAACTAAAAAAACAAGCCACTCTTTTTTTAGATGACTATGATGCTGTTGAAATATTGCACAAACTTAAATCATAAAAGAAGATTACCTTCTTCTTTTCTTTTGTTGCTTAAGTTGAATTTGAGTTGTTTTTTTGTTATCAGCATACAAAATTTCAGAAGATGTGATTTTTTTCTTCAATGCAGGTTTAAGTATTTTTAATAAAATTATTCTTGTTAGCAAAAATCCGCACATAATGAGTAAAAAATGTGATAAATTTTGACCCGCAAAGACCAGTGCAACAAATATAATCAAAAAAATTCTTAATGCAGCTGAAATAAACAGAACTAAATTTTTTCTTTTTGCACGAGCAAGTGTTGAAACAGTGTGCCATAACAAAAATAAATAGACAAGAGCAAGAGTTCCACCAATAAGCATAAAAATATAAAGATCATTAAAAGATATTGCTATTTTATTCATATTATTTCCTTAATTTATTGTTCAAGTATTACATACACTTTTTCGATTAATTGATTTAATTCAAAAGGTTTTGCGATAAATGAAAGGTCTTTACTTTCTAAAGAACTGTGTCTTGCCATATCTTCAGAATATCCACTCATAAGAAGAGCTTTTAATCTTGGATAAGCTTCTCTTGCTTTTTTAATGAGTGTTTCCCCATCCATGCCAGGCATAATCATATCAGTGATAAGAAGTGTATAATCTTCTTTTTTTGCGAGTTCTTCAAGAGCTTGCTCTGCGTTTGCACATTCGGTTACCAAAAAACCTTTTGCTTTAAGCAAACGAGCCACGACCAGTCTAACGCCATCTTCATCATCAACGAGCAAAATGTTAGAGGGTAATGGAGAAGGGGTAAAGACAGGGCGAATAGTTTTATGCTCAACAGATGTTTCACTGGGTTGGTCAATTCGTGGTAAATAAATGATAAATGTTGTCCCAATCCCTTTTTCACTATCAACAGAAATGTAGCCTCCAGTTGCTCGGATAATCCCATAAACCGTAGAAAGCCCAAGACCTGTTCCAGAACCGGTGACCCCTTCTTTTGTTGTGAAAAAAGGTTCAAAGATGTGAGGTAGGTGTTCTTGTGATATGCCGTTTCCGTTATCTGAAACAATTATTTTAATATAATCACCAGATTGGATCATATCACTGCCACAAGGTTTAGCTTTTTTGAGTTTTTCTTTTGTTGCAGATATTTTGAGCGTTCCGCCTGTTTTCATCGCATCTTTGGCATTGACCGCTAAATTTAAGAAAATTTGCGTTAACTGGTTTGGATCCATTTTTACTAATCCAAGGGTGCGTTTCATTTCTGTTTTAAGTGTTATAAAAGGTGAAATACTTCTTTGTAAAAGGGTTGATATGTCAATAAATGCATCATGAAAATTCAAAAGTTGAATTTTACTTGGTTGTTTTCTTGAAAAAGTAAGGAGCTGTCCCACAAGTCCAGATGCTTTATTGGCATTTCCTTTAATTTGCATGATATCCAAAAAGGAAGGATCATTAGGATTGTGGCGTTGGAGCAATAAATCGCAAAAGCCAATAATTGCTGTTAACAAATTGTTAAAGTCGTGTGCGATGCCGCCAGCAAGTTGTCCAACAGCTTGCATTTTTTGAGCATGGGCAAATTGCATTTCCAAATTTTTGCGTTCTGATGCGTCAATTAAATAGATAATAAGAGTGTCTTTTTCAACACTTGTGAAACTTATAAAAATGCCAAAGGTTTTGGAGCCAAATTCAGGTGTGCTGATAGCTTCAATCCGTTCTGTTTTGGATAGGCCTGAAGTTAGTTTATCTAGTTTTGAAGCAAAAACATCGCGTGTATTTTCAGAAAATAAATCAAGGATATTTGTTTTTTGGGGAGCATCGTCATTTTGTTTGAATGTTGAAATAAAGGCTTTGTTTGTTTGGATGATTTGGTAATCTACTCCAGACACAATAGCAAGTGGAAGAGGGGATTCATTGAAAAGATATAAGCTTTTTTCACTTGAGATGGTTTCTTTTTCTTTTAAAATGCCCGAAAAATAAAGGGAATTGTGTGCTTCAAAAGGGCGTTGATGTGCGCAAAGCAGTTTGTATCCATCTTTTGTTTTAAAAGATAATAATCCATGCCAATGACCCATAAAATCAGGGGATCCATCTAGAATAAAAGTATTTATATTTTTTCCAAGTACATCGTCAAAAGATGTGTTTGCGAGTAAACAAAATGCTTTGTTTACATAAATAAGTGTTCCAATCTTGTCTGTTAGATAAATTGGATCTGTAAAAGTGCTTAACACATCAGACATAAATTCCAACTGTTTTGTAATGCTTAAATGCAAAGCATAATCAGGTGTTTTATCCTTGGCTGTGATTAAAATGGCTTTTTTTATTCTTTTTAAAGAAACGCTGTAAATTGATTGAGGCGTTTTAAATTCCATTTCAATAGGGGTTTGTGTACAATAAGCATCTATTAATTTTTGAACGCTTTGTGGATTTTCAGCATCTTTTAAGAAAGAAAAGGGGTTTTCCATTTCGCCAAAAAGTTCTTTGCCTTTTAAATTAGTGGCGATGAGTGTATTATTAAATGTGCGAATTTGACGAGCGTCATCTTCAACATTTAAAAGAATTTCGTAATATTTTTTCCCTTTGTCCCAAAACATAATTCTATCATAACAAGTCTTTTTTTTTAAATCTACAAAAAAATGATATTAAAAAAATTTTTTTCGTCACAAAAGTTTCTTTTTTTCTTGCTTGCATTTTTAAGTAAAATATTATAAAAGAGTTTCATGTTTATTAAAAAATGAGGTGAAAATATGGAAAAAGAACAAAAAGAAGCAATTAAAGAGTTGGCAAATTTATTACACGAAAACAATTTGTCAGAAATTGATTATGAATCCAATGGGGTTCATATCAGAATTGTGGGACCAAAAGCAAGCTCTACAGATATTTGCACGGTTGCACCAGCACAAGTTCCTGTTGTTCCAACAGTTTCTGTTCCTGCTGTGCATGAAAATAAACCAGTGGCAGTTGCTTCAAATGATATTTTATCACCAATGGTTGGTATTGTTTATTTGTCTAAAGATCCACAATCTCCAGCTTTTGTAAAACCAGGAGACAAAGTTTCTGTTGGACAAACAATTTGTTTGGTTGAAGCAATGAAAACATTCAATCCAATCAAAGCAACAAAAGCAGGTACGATTAAAGCTGTTTTAGTTGAAAATGGCTCTCCAGTAGAATACAACCAACCTTTATTTAGTATGGAATAAGAATGTTTGAAAAAGTTTTAATAGCAAACCGTGGTGAAATTGCACTACGTATTCATAGAGCTTGTCGTGAGATGGGCATTAAGACGGTTGCCGTTCATTCAACAGCTGATGCAGATGCAATGCATGTTAAACTTGCTGATGAAGCTGTTTGTATTGGTCCAGCAGCTGCAAAAGATTCCTATTTAAATAAAGCAGCCATTATATCTGCTGCTATGATGACTGGTGCTGATGCTATTCACCCAGGATATGGTTTTTTGTCAGAAAATGCAGATTTTGCTGAAATGATTGAAGCTCATGGGATGACATTTATTGGACCAAGTCCAAAAATGATCCGTTTGATGGGTGATAAGGTTACTGCAAAAAAAGCAGCAATTGAATCTGGTCTTCCTGTTGTTCCTGGCTCTGATGGTGATGTTAAAACAACTGAAGAAGCTTTGGCTTGGGGTGAAAAAATTGGTTATCCTGTGATTGTTAAAGCTGCTGCTGGTGGCGGTGGAAAAGGGATGAAAGTTGCCCATAACGCTACTGAAATGGTTGAAGCTTTTACATTGGCTAAAAATGAAGCTAGAAATTCTTTTGCAAGTGATGTTGTTTATATTGAAAAATATTTGCAAACACCACGACATATTGAAATTCAAATTATTGCAGATAATTTTGGCAATGTTGTCCATTTAGGGGAACGAGATTGTTCATTGCAACGTAATCACCAAAAAGTGTTGGAAGAAACACCTTCACCGGCATTAAATGCTGCAGAACGCAAAAAAATTGGTGAAATTGCTGTTAATGCAATGAAAAAATTGGGTTACACAAACGTTGGTACAATTGAATTCTTGTATGAAAATGGTGAGTTTTATTTCCTTGAAATGAACACACGTGTTCAAGTGGAACACCCAATTACAGAAATGGTTACAGGTGTTGATATTGTTCGTGACCAATTACGCGTTTCAAGCGGTGCAGCACTTGGGTATACGCAAGAGGATATTAAATTCTCAGGTTGTGCAATTGAATGTCGTATCAATGCAGAAGATCCTGTTTCATTTATCCCTTCACCAGGAACAATCGGTTTGTGGCACACTCCAGGAGGTCTTTCAGTTCGTGTTGATTCGGGTATGTACACAGGCTATAAAGTACCTGCTTGTTATGATAGTATGGTTGCTAAATTGATTGTTCATGGACGTACTCGTAATGGTACATTGATGCGTTTGAGACGTGCTCTTGAAGAGTTTGTGATTGATGGAATTTCAACAACTATTCCTTTGCATCAACGGATTATTGTTCGTCCTGAATTTATTGATGGTGAGTATAATATCCATTGGTTGGAAGAGTTTATTAAATCACAAAAAAAAGATGAGCCAATTGAGTAATAAAATTTAAAAGATTCAATCTGATATAATTAATTATTAATCAATTGCATTAAGAGAAAATCACCAAATTTATTGGTGATTTTCTTTTGCCTTTATATGGTTGTTTTTTAAACAATAAAAAAAGCACCTAAAAAGGCGCTTTTTTTACCAATGAGGATTTTTAACGATAAATTATTTTTCCAACTTTATTACAATGAGGGCAGATTGGATGCCAATCAGCAGTGTTTTGTGAACACTCAATACATGTCCATCCAAATTTATCATCTGTTTCAACAGCTTTTTGTTCCCATTCCTTTGCTTCTTGTTCATGGTGCCAGCCAAGTCTTGAAACTTGAGCCATCATGTGTGCAACTTTTTTTGTGAGCGGATAGGATTGCAAATAAGCTGTTAAAGTTTCTTTTGCCATACGCCATTTTTCATTTTTAATTGCGGTATCAGCAAGAGCTAAAAGAGAAATTCTAAATTCTTTATTTTTAGAAATCAATTTGTTGACCACTTTAAGTTGCTTGTCGCTTGGTTGGTTTTTAAACAAATCCATATAAGCTTCGTACACATCCCATGAAGGCTCTTTGTTCCAAGAAGTTAAAAGGATGCTTTGAGCGTTGTCTTTATTTTCTTTTGCATAGGCAACAGCAAAAGCAGGACATGTTTTGTTCAATTGATAAGCTTCTTTAATTTTTCCTTTTAAAAAGAACAATGCAGCTTTTTGATGGGTGTAATCTTCTTTTGAAATTTGTTTTAATCTTAAAAGTTCATCAATCAAAAAGAGGGCTTTATCTGCATCATTTTGCAAAATGGCAATGTCATAACTTTCACGAATAACCCAAAAAACGTTTGGATGATTTCTTTCTGCTTTTGAAAGGATGATTTCTGCTTCCTTTAAATTGCCTGTTTTTTTTGCTTCAAAATAAAGACCTCTGATGCCTGCAAGTTCTGTTTCTTTGTGTTTTGAAAGTTCTTCAAAAACACTTTTTGAAGGATTAAAAAGTGCATTTAATAATAATTGTTTGATATCTTTTTTGGGAAATAAAGCGGTTTTTTGTTTTTGAATACGAGCAATGGATGCATTATTTTGATCCAAAATGGTTTCTAAAACAAATGTTAAATAAGCCTCTTTTTTTACCAAGTGAGAAGTAGCTCTTCTATTTTTGATGCCAAAC
Source organism: Alphaproteobacteria bacterium (assembly GCA_045632845.1). GTDB lineage: Bacteria > Pseudomonadota > Alphaproteobacteria > CAAHEQ01 > UBA3637 > RGIG4140. The sequence goes on along the minus strand of JAZQXL010000023.1, from coordinate 49,906 downwards.
AAATATAAGAATGGTTTTTTGATGAGCCTGAGTAAATAAACGCCAATGGCAATTAAAACAATGAGCAAGACCGTTGAGAGGGTTATTTCATATCCAAAAGCTAAGATGGTAATATCCCAGTTTTCTTGCACAATTAAAAAGCCTGTTGCAAACATGGCAATCATGAAAAGAATAAGTTTTAACATAGTTATTCTCCTTTAACTTCAAATGATAAAATGAGCTGATCGATACTGTTTTTAGCACGATTGTAAATAGCCGCTTCTCTATAAAAATCAGTCATTTTTTGTTGCATTGTGAGTGGTAATTTTGTAATTAAATCAATCGCTTTTGAAATGTTTTGGCTGTCAATTTCATTTTGAGCTTTATAAATTAAATCTTTGGGTGTATTTTCAGTTGGATTGATTTTCCTAATTTCAACCAGAGATGCTGGTATCGCTTTTAAATAAGCAATCCAACTAGGGTTGTTTTCTTTGTAATAAACGATAAGGGCTTTTTTCTTATTCTTTAAAAATGCATCTCTTACATTTTTGATAGCGCTTTGGTTGCTTAAGCAATAAGGAGATAAATTGTTTAATACATCATCTGTCAGAGCTGTTTTATGAGTGGTACTCAATAATTTTTGATAATCTTCAAAACAGCTTTCTTCTGTAAGAAAATGTTCTTTAAACAAAAGAGCGTCAGCAAGTGAAAAACCAATTTCCTGAGCTTCTTTGAGAGGTTCTTGTAAAAGAGGGGTGTTTTTTAAAGGAAGGTGTTCTGTTGCTACAATTTCATTAATATTGAGAGATTCTTTTTCAGCTGGTTTAAGAGCTTTTGTTTGTTCAACACTTTCAATTTTGGGTATTTCATTGAAAATTTTGATAGGTGTTGATTGATGGTGCGTTTTTGAAATACCTAGTTGAAAAGGTTTTTCTTGTTTGAAAGTTTTGACTATTTTTTGCCCTGTCCGTTGTTTTTCAATAGTATGTATTTTATGTAAAACAATGCCACCAGTTAAACAAAGTGCAGCAAGACTCGTAATTAATATAGGTTTAACAATTCTTGAAAGACGTTTTGAACGAGCTTTTGTAGCGGTAGGGCTCGATAAACTTTCAGTGATTTGAGTTATCTCTTCAGTTTCTTTTTTGCGTGCGTTCATTTTTTTCTCCTCTTTTTATATACATAAAGATATTATAGGTAAAAATAAGAAATAAAATCAAGTAAAATTATTAAGTATATAGGTTGTTGAATTTTTTTTGAGGGGTATTATTTGAAAAGAAAAGCAAATCAACAAAAAGGATAAACTGAATGAAAATATTTCTTTATTTATTAGGCTTGTTGGGGGTATTGTATGTTGTATCCATTTATTATGAAAATGAGCGGGAAAAGTCTTTTTTAAAAAATGATTTACAACGAGCTGGGGATCAACTTGTATATGAGTTAAATGATGATCAGTTGGCTGAAGAAAATGCCATAAAAACAGCTCAAAAAGAGAATACAACACTTTTAGATGCGGTTTCAGGCACTATTCAAAACGATATTAGACGAGCAGGGGATGATGTTCGTGGAGCTATTAAATTGAGAAAATAAAAAGAGCACCCGTAATTTACGGGTGCCCTTTTTGTAAGGAGTTTCAAAATTAATAATTTTCAGCTTTGATTTGGAAATATGCTTTTGGATGAGAGCATACTGGGCACATTTCTGGAGCTTTTTTGCCAATGACAATATGGCCACAGTTAGAACATTGCCAAATCATATCACCATCACGTGAGAAAACTAAACCATTTTCAACATTTGACAAGAGTTTACGATATCTTTCTTCGTGTTCTTTTTCAATTTTTCCAACCATATCAAAAAGAGCAGCAATTTTTGTAAATCCTTCTTCTCTAGCTGTTTTTGCAAAACCAGCGTACATATCTGTCCATTCGTAGTTTTCACCAGCTGCAGCATCTTCTAAATTTGCTCCTGTTGAAGGAATATCGCCATCGTGAAGAAGTTTGAACCAGATTTTAGCGTGTTCTTTTTCATTATCTGCTGTTTCTTCAAAGATTTTTGCAATTTGGACATACCCTTCTTTTTTTGCTTTTGAAGCATAATATGTGTATTTATTGCGAGCTTGTGATTCACCAGCAAATGCTGCCCATAAGTTTGCTTCTGTTTTTGTACCTTTTAAATTTTCTGTCATGTTTACTTTCCTTCCTTGTTTTTTAGACAATTGGCACATATGCCGTTAAATAAAATAATATGATCTTCTATTAAGTATTCATCTGTTTTTTTGTTAAGTTCAGATAAATATGGCATAGGAACATCATATACTTTTTTACAATTTTTGCAAGTTAAATGATAATGCTGATGAGAATTATAGTCATAGCAATCAGCTTTATTAGGAATTTTAATGTGTAGAACTTTATTTTGTTCTTCAAAAATACCCAAAATTCGATAAACAGTTCCCATACTAATATTTGGTTGGTATTTTTTTGCAAAGTCGTAGATTTCCTGTGCTGTTGGATGGCAAAGGCTCTCTAATGCATTCATAACAATTTGTTTTTGTTTTGTATTTCTTTCCATTTTAACCTTATTAGTAATAATTCCTAATAAGGAATATATCTTTATTCAAAATAAATGTCAATAGCTTTTTTTATGGTTTTATTTTTTTAATTGAGTTTCAATTGTGAAATCTCTATAATTTTGAGATGTTTTTTTTAAGTTAAACTTTTGAAACAATGCTACAAAGGCATTTAATTTTTGTTCAAGATTAATATTGTTAGAATTTGCAACAATTTCTAATTCTAAAAAAGATGTTTTTTCGTTAACAATATCAATCATAACGCTATATAATAAGTTTTCTTTTTCTAATGTATAGATAAATCGTTCTTTAAAAACAGTACAATAGGGACTTATTCCGATTCGTTTTAAAAGGGAGAGGATTCTTTCTTTTTTTAGGGGTGAAAAAGTGTATGTTTTTTCAATTTTGATACGGTCATTTTTGTGAAGCATCTTTTTAGATGTGAGCTCTAAAAGTTGTGAATTTGACTCTCTAAGACGCAAGCAGGTATCCGCTTGAATATATTTGTTGTTTTTATCTTTAAAATAAGTATCTGTTTCAAAAACTTTTTTTTGAAAATGAAATCCGAGTTCTTTTTCAATAAAATGAAAAAGAGTAGGGGTATGATTGCAAAAAAACTTTTCTTCACATTCGATAATTTGAGGCATATTTTTCTCTTTCTTTGGATTAAAAGATATCTTTTTTTATTTTTTTATTCAAGATATTTTTTTATGTTGACATGTTGAATTTTTGGGTATATTTTTGTTTTCATTCAATAAATTTATGTTTTGAAGTGCACGCATTTGTAAAATGTGTGTGGTGTTGTATATTTTTTGATCGTGTGGAGTTAATATGTTTGAAAAAGGAATCAAAAAGATTAAAAAGTCGATTAAAAGACATTTTACACCTAAAATTTTTGAGGTGTTGAAAAAGCGTTATACAGTTAGTGATTTTAAACGAGATTGCATTGCTGCATTAACGGTTGCAGTTGTTTCTATTCCATTGGCAATGGCTTTTGCAATTGCTTCAGGGGTTGCCCCAGAAAAAGGACTTTATACAGCTGTCGTTGCTGGTTTTTTTGTTTCATTTTTGGGTGGATCACGCTATCAAATTGGGGGGCCAACAGGGGCTTTTATCATTATTATTTTAGGGGTTCTTTCTCAGCACGGATATGCTGGCCTTTTACTCACAATGGTTTTAGCAGGCCTTATTTTGATTGTTGCAGGTCTTTTAAGATTGGGAACATATATTAAATATATTCCATATCCTGTTGTTACTGGTTTTACAGCTGGGATTGGTGTTATTTTGATTTCAACTCAAATTAAGGATTTATTAGGGTTGAGAATTGAAAATGTGCCAGCTGCATTTTTAGAAAAATGGCAATCTTATTTTTCAAACATTCACACCCTCAATTTAAGTACGCTTATTATTAGTGCTGTGGCATTTGCAACAATTGTTGTGTTGAAGAAGAAGTATCCACGCTCTCCTTTTTATTTATTAAGTGTTATTTTATCAACTCTTGTTGTTGTTCTTTTTGGTTTGGGTGTTGACACAATTGGTTCTAGATTTGGATCCGTTCCTCACTTTTTGCCAATGCCAAGTGTGCCAGATTTTCAAATAAACATGATTTTAGGATTGTTGCCTAGTGCCTTTACAATTGCCTTTTTAGCAGGGATTGAATCTTTGTTAAGTGCCAAAGTTGTTGATGGTATGAGTGGTGATAACCATAACCCAAATGTTGAGCTTGTTGCACAAGGAACAGCAAATATTGCTGCAGCTTTTTTCTCTGGGTTGCCAGCAACAGGTGCTATTGCAAGAACGGCAACAAACTATAAAGCAAATGCCTATTCTCCTGTGGCGGGGATGTTACATGCTGTGTTTATTCTTCTTTTTATGCTTGTTTTGGCAGGTGTTGCAGGATTTATTCCATTGGCATGTTTATCCGTGGTTATGATTTTGATTGGTTGGAATATGTTAAGTCTTGATAAAATCAAAAAACTCTTAACAGCTCCAAAAGGGGATCGAAACACCTTAATTGTAACATTACTTTTAACTGTATTTGTTGATTTAAATACTGCTATTTCAGTTGGTTTTGTTATGGCAAGCATTATTTTTATGCATCGTATGAGCCATCAAATTGCAATTGAAAATGAAGATAAACTTTCTAGAGAAAAATTCGGTGGTGAAAACATCAATGAAACCTTGGCAGAGAAGGGGGTTGTTGCTTTGCGTGTTTCTGGACCTTTGTTCTTTGGTGGGGTTGATGAAGTTGCCTCATTTCTCAATCAATTTAAAACACCACCACGTGTTTTGATTTTGCGTATGGGACAAGTTCCATTGATTGATGCAAGTGGTGCTAATTTGATTGTTGAATTTATTAAAAAACTTAAAAAACAAAACACAAAAGTTATTATCTGTAATATTAAAAAACAACCAAGACGTATTTTGCACCATGTGTTATTGCAAGAACGTGTTAATTGGAAAACACTTTCCGTGGCAAGTGATTTTCAAAATGCACTTAAAATTGCAAGACGCTGTATCCGTCAAATGAAGTCATAATAACAGTTTGATGTTATTTTGTGTTGTTAAAAATCCCGAAACTCAGATTATGAATTTCGGGATTTTTTATAATGATAATTTTTAAATTTATTTTGTGCCTGTTGAACCAAATCCACCAGCCCCTCTATCTGTGTTTTCTAAAACTTTTTCTGTTTCTTCAATAACAGCTTGGATAACAGGGCAAATAACAGCTTGGGCAATGCGTTCCCCTGGGTTAATTGTAAAAGGTTGATTACTTAAATTGATAAGAGGCGTTTTAATTTCTCCACGATAGAAAAAATCAACTGTGCCTGGGGAATTGATAATGCCAATCCCAAATTTTGCTGCTAAACCAGATCTTGGTCTAATTTGCATTTCAAAGTTAAATGGAAGGGTGGGATCTGGAATCATTTCCATCTTGATACCTGTTGAAATAAGCTTAAATTCATTTGGTTGTAAGGTGATTGGTTCATCAATAGCAGCCCTTAAATCAAAGCCAGCATCTCCTGGATGTTTATAATTTAATGGTTCCCATTCTTTTTTGTATGAAGGCAAATATTCTATTTTAATTTTAAACATTTTTTATCCTTTTTTTATGTTACACTGGTGAATTAATCTAGAGAATAGTTTTTTGTTTGTCAAATAAAAAAAACGATAAAAATGTATTGATTTTTTCGAATAAATCTATATAGTAAAGCATATATTTTTTTTAATTAAAGGAGATGATATATGTTTATTTCAAATGCATTTGCTCAAACAGCTGAAACAGTTGCACAATCAGGAACAGCTGCTGGTCCAGAATGGATGCAAGTTTTGTTTCAATTTGCGCTTATTTTCTTTGTTCTTTATTTTTTACTTATTCGCCCTCAGCAAAAAAAATTCAAAGAACACGAAAAAGCATTGAATAGTATTGAAAAAGGTTCTGAAGTTATTGTTGCAGGTGTGTTGGGTAAAGTTACTGCAGTAATGGATGATAAAATTAAAATTGAGATTGCTAATGGTGTAGAAATTACAGCTATTAAAGCGTATGTTTCTCAGGTTTTAAGTTCAAAAGAATAAGATAAAGGACAAAAAATGTTTGGATATTCTAAATTAAAAATATGGATTGTTGTTGCAACAGTTGTATTGGGTGTGTTGTTCTCAGTGCCTAATTTTTTACCTCAAGCAACATTGTCAAAATTGCCAAAAAATGTGCAAGAGTGGTTTAAACCAATCACATTGGGTCTTGATTTACAAGGTGGCTCATATTTGTTGATGGAAGTTGATACCAATGATTTGTTAAAAGAAAGATTAACAACATTGTCTGATTTAACTCGTTCAGAATTGCGTCGTTCAAAGATCCGTTTTGCAGGTTTAGCTATTGCTGACAATCAAATGTCTGTACGTATTTTAAATGCAGCTGATTTAAATACAGCAAAAGAAGTGATCAGAAAAATTGAACCAAATTTACTTTCTGTTGAAAGTGATGAACAGGTTTTAAAAGTTGTCTATACTGAAAAAGCTTTAGAAGAAATGAAACGCAAAGCTGTTGAACAATCTGTTGAAATTGTGCGTCGCCGTATTGATGAACTTGGTACAAAAGAACCTCAAATTCAACAACAAGGTGTTGATCGTATTGTAATTCAATTACCTGGGGTTCAAGATCCATCTGAAATTAAAGCATTGCTTGGTAAAACAGCTAAAATGACATTTCATTTGGTTGATGAAGAAACAACCCCTCAAGCAGCTCAAATGGGAAAACTTTCTCCAGATTCTATGCTTGTTACAGGAGATGAAACAGGTTACATTGTTTTAAAACGTCGAGTGGTTGTAAGTGGTGCACAATTAGATGGTGCAAAAGGCAGCTATGATGAAAATGGTGCTCCAGCAGTTTCATTTAGTTTTAAAGCAGCTGGCGCTAAAGAGTTTGCAAATGTAACACGTGAAAATGTTGGGAGAAGGTTAGCTATTGTGTTGGATGGAAAAGTATTGAGTGCCCCAACCATCAATTCACCAATCACAGGCGGTCAAGGGATTATCACAGGAAATTTCTCCATGCAATCAGCCAATGATTTGGCTTTGATGCTTAGAGCAGGGGCTTTGCCAGCACCTTTAGTCGTTGTTGAAGAAAGAGTTGTTGGGCCAGGCCTTGGTGAAGATTCAATTAAAGCTGGAACAGGTGCTTGTTTGATTGGTCTTGCCTTTATTTTTGTATTTATGTTAATTGTTTATGGTTCATATGGTATCATTGCGGATATCACGTTATTAGTAAATGGTATTTTATTATTAGCATTGTTGAGCTTGTTAAATGCGACATTAACATTACCTGGTGTTGCTGGTATTGCTTTGACATTGGCAATGGCTGTTGATGCTAATATTTTGATTATGGAGCGTATGAAAGAAGAAATTCACCGTGGTTTAAAAAATCCTCAAGAAATTATTAAACGTGGGTTTGAAGGTTCATTTTCAGCTATTTTTGATGGTCAATTAACAACTTTGTTTGCCGCATTATTCCTCTTTATGCTTGGGTCTGGTTCAGTTCGTGGTTTTGGTATCACATTGGGCTTAGGTTTGGCAACAACAATGTATGCAGCGATTGTTGTAAATAAAGTTATTTTTATGATTTGGTATAATGTCAAAAAACCAAAAACAATTGATATGTAAAAGGATATAATATGTTAAAAAAATTATTTAGAAAAAGAGATTATAATTTTAATTTTATGAAAATTCGTAAAATTGGTTTTACAATTTCATTGGCATTGGTTGTTGCAAGTATCGCTTCATTTTGTATGAAAGGTCTTAATTATGGGATTGACTTTCAAGGGGGTATTTTGGTTGAAGTATCTTCTGAAAAAGCAGTTGATATTGCAAAAGTTCGTCAAAGTTTAGAAGGATTGAAAGATTTATCCATTCAATCTGCAGGATTAGACGGACAATTGCTTTTAATCCAAGCACAACCTGAAAAAGGAGAAACAGGTACACAAGTTGTTGAAAAAATCAAATCAATTTTGGGCCCTGGTTATGTTTATGAGCGTGTTGAAGTGATTGGACCAACAATTGGTGAAGAATTAAAACAAAATAGTTTGTTGGCCTCAGTTCTTGCTTTGATTGCAATTGCAATTTACATTTGGTTCCGTTTTGAGTGGCCATTTGCAATTGGGTGTTTGACTTCTTTGGCATTCACATTAATCGTTGTTGTTGGCTTGTTTTCAGCATTTAATTGGGAATTTGATATGGTTGTTGTTGCAGGTATCTTATCTTTAGCTGGGTATGCTTGTAACGATACAATTGTTACATATGACCGTGTGCGTGAAAATTTAAAGAAACACAGAGCCAAACCAACAGATGAGATTTTAAACCAAGGGATTAATGAAACACTCTCTCGTACAATTTTAACAGGTGTTTCAACACTTGTTATGATTTTGGTATTACTTGTAATGGGTGGTACAACATTAAGAGGATTTTCTCTTTCTTTATTCCTTGGTATTATCCTTGGTACTTTTGCCTCAATTTTTGTGGCTGTTCCATTGCTTAGATATTTTGATATCAAGACATTGGGAGATGACTCTGTTGCAGGGTTTAAACCAAAAGAATAAGTTTTATTCTTAAAGTTATCAAAAGGGCATCTGTTTGATGCCCTTTTTTAATGTAATAAATGACATATAGTTTTTGATTATTAAGTTTGTTTTAAAAAATTTAAGATATAAAAATCCCCCGTTTTTCAACGGGGGAAAAGTTTTATTTTACAACGAAATTAACCAATTTATTTGGAACGTAGATTTCTTTTAAAATCTCTTTTCCTTCCATGAAATTTTTGGCGCCTTCGGTTGCTTTTGCAAGAGCGAGAATTTCTTCTTTTGAAGTGGATACAGGGACTGTAATAATAGAGCGTTTTTTGCCCATTACTTGAACAACAATATCCATTGTATCTGATTTTGTCATTGCTTCATCAAATGTTGGCCAAGCTTCATAAGCAAGTGTTTGGGTGTGTCCTAATTTTTCCCACAATTCTTCTGAAACGTGAGGTGCAAGAGGAGCTAAAAGAAGGACAAATTTTTCCATATCAGCTTTTGAAACCGGTTCAGTTGATTTGTAAACAGCGTTGATAAACTCCATCAATTTTGCAATTGAGGTGTTGTAAAGCATTTTTTCCATATCATCTGTAACCCCTTTGATTGTTTTATGCATCAATTTTGTGAGTTCGAGAGAACCTGTTTCTTGAATTTTCCCATCCATTTCAAACAAGTTCCAGAATCGTTTGATGAAACGGTTAACCCCATTGATGCCATCATCTGCCCAGGGTTTTTCAGCTTCGATTGGTCCCATGAACATTTCATATAGACGCATAGAGTCAGCCCCAAAATCGTTAATCACATCATCAGGATTGACAACATTGTAGCGAGATTTACTCATCTTTTCAACTTGAGTGTTAACCTTGATGCCTGTTTCTTTAACAAACCATTCGTTGCCTTTTCTTTCCACTTCTTTTGGATAATAGTATTTACCATTGTCATCGCGGTAGGAATAGGCAAGAACCATCCCTTGGTTAACAAGTTTTTTAAATGGTTCATCACAAGAAACTAACCCTGCATCAAACAAAACTTTTTGCCAGAAACGGGCATAGAGTAAGTGTAAAACAGCATGTTCAACGCCACCAACATAAACATCAACAGGCATCCAGTATGAATCAGCTTCTTTGCTCCAAGCTTCTTCACTGTTATGTGGATCACAATAACGTAAGAAATACCAAGAAGAGCCTGCCCATTGAGGCATTGTGTTTGTTTCACGTTTTGCAGGTGCACCAGTTTCTGGATCAGTTGTGTTGACCCAATCTTGTACGCGAGCAAGAGGAGGCTCCCCATCTTCAGTTGGTTTAAATTCTGCCAAAGGAGGGAGTAAAACAGGCAAATCTTTTGCTGGCAATGATTTGATTGATCCATCTTCTAAATGGATGATTGGGAATGGTTCACCCCAATAACGTTGACGGGCAAAGAGCCAATCGCGAAGTTTGTAGTTGACAGTTCCTTTTCCGAGATTTCTTTCTTCCAGCCATTCAATCATTTTGGCTTTAGATTCTTTAACGTGTAAACCATTTAAGAAGCTAGAGTTAACAAGTGGTCCATCACCTTCATAAGCTTCTTTTGAAATATCGCCACCTTGAATGACTTCTTTGATTTCAATGTTAAATGCTTTTGCAAAATCATAGTCACGTTGGTCATGTGCTGGAACAGCCATAATTGCGCCATATCCATAATCGCCCAAGACATAGTCTGAAATATAGACAGGAATTTTATCTCCATTAACAGGATTAATCGCATAAGCACCAGTGAATACACCTGTCTTTTCTTTTGCTTCGGCAAGTCTGTCTTGTGTTGATTTTTTAGAAGCTTGATCAATATAAGCTAAAACAGCTTCAGATTGTGCTTCAGTCATAATTTCTTTAACAAGTGAATGTTCAGGTGCAAGAACGCAGTATGTGGCACCAAAAAGGGTGTCAGGACGTGTTGTATATACTGTAAATTCAATATTTTTTCCATCAACCTTAAATTGAACATCAGCCCCAGTGGATTTTCCAATCCATTCGCGTTGCATTGTTTTGATGCTTTCAGGCCAATCAACTTTATCAAGTCCTTCAAGAAGTTTTTCAGCATATTCTGTGATTTTGAGCATCCATTGACGCATTGGTTTTCTGATAACTTCGTCGCCTGTTTCGACATATTTACCATCTTTAACTTCTTCATTGGCAAGAACTGTTCCAAGTTTTGGACACCAGTTAACAGGAGTGATCACTTCATAAGCTAAACCTTTATCAAAGAGGATTTTGAAAATCCATTGTGTCCATTTGTAATAGCTTGGATCTGTTGTGTTAATTTCACGATCCCAGTCATATGAAAAACCAATAGCTTTTAATTGATCACGGAACTTATCTGCATTCATTTTAACAACATCTGCTGGGTGCATGCCAGAGCGTTCAGCGTAACGTTCAGCTGGCAAACCAAAAGCATCCCATCCCATTGGGTGAAGGACATTGTATCCTTGCATCCGTTTGAAACGAGCTACAATATCAGAAATTGTGTAGTTTTCAGCATGCCCGACATGAAGCCCTGCACCTGAAGGGTAGGGGAACATGTCTAATACATAATATTTTGGTTTGCTTTTATTAATTTCAGCTTTGAACGTTTTATTTTCGTCCCAATATTTTTGCCATTTTTTTTCAATTGCAAGATGATTATATTCTGCCATTTTTTCCTCTTTAAAAATTTAAAATTATTCGCCTTGTGCTAAGCGTTCATAAAGTTTGAACCGCTTTTCAATTTGTTCTTGTGATTTTTGAACAAGTTCATTGTAGTGTTCAGGATTTGATTGTTTAACAACCTTAAATCTTGTTTCTAACTCCATAAATTCAGCAATAGATTTTGTTGGTTTGCTGTCAAGTTGGAATGGATTTAAGCCTTGGTCTACTCTTCTTGGGTCAAATCTAAAGAGTGGCCATAATCCTGTTTCAACTGCCAGTTTTTGATGTTCCAATCCTTCTTTCCCAATATCATAACCATGTGAGATACAGTGGCTATAGGCAATGATTAAGGATGGACCATCAAAACTTTCAGCCTCGTTCAAGGCTTGAAGTGCGTGCATATCTTTTGCCCCAAGAGCAATGCTTGCGACATAAACACCACCAGATGAAATTGCAATCATACCCAAATCTTTTTTAGGTAATTGAGAACCCGCAATTGCAAATTTTGCAGAAGCTCCAATTGGTGTTGCTTTTGAACGTTGACCACCTGTGTTAGAATAAACGTTGGTATCCATAACCATGATGTTAACGTTTTTCCCAGAATAAAGCACATGGTCTAAGCCACCATATCCAATGTCATAAGCCCAGCCGTCACCACCTAAAATCCAAACTGATTTTTTGATCAAATAGTCCGCATTATCATAAAGCAACATTGCTTTTGGTGTTTTAAGGGCTAATAATTTTGTTTTTAAGTCTTGAACACGTTGACGTTGTTCTTGAATTTCAGTTTCAGTTGTTTGCGAAGCTGATAAGATTGAGTCAACCAGTGTTTCGCCAATTTCTGCTCCCATTTGAGAGAGAATTTGTTGTGCAAAGACTGTTTTTGAATCAATACTTGTACGCATACCCAAACCAAATTCAGCATTGTCTTCAAACAATGAGTTTGCCCAAGCAGGACCATGTCCTTCACTGTTTTTGGCATACGGTGTTGTTGGTAAGTTGCCACTATAAATAGATGAACAACCTGTTGCGTTTGCAACAACCAATCTGTCACCAAACAATTGGGTCATCATTTTAACATAAGGTGTTTCACCACACCCAGCACAAGCCCCTGAGAACTCAAAAAGAGGACGCATCATCGCCAATGATTTGATCTGTTTTGGATTAAGTTTTGTGCGATCAGAATCTGGTAATGACATAAAGAATTCAAAGTTTTTGATTTCTTCTTCTAAATTCTTTTCGATTGGAACCATTGTGAGTGGTTTTTTGTTTGGATCCAATTTATCGCGAACAGGGCATGCACTTGTACAAATAGAACAACCTGTACAATCTTCAGGTGCGATTTGCAGCGCAAATTTTTCGCCTAAAAATTCTTTTCCTTTGTAATCGGTTGTTTTGAATGTTTTTGGTGCATTTTCTAATAATTCTGGTTTGATAGCCTTTGCTCTGATAGCTGCGTGTGGACAAACACTGACACATTTGCCACATTGAATACAAATGCTTGGATCCCATTCAGGAATTTGTGTTGCAATACGTCTTTTTTCGTATTTAGCAGTATCAGTTGGCCAAGTGCCATCAGCTGTCCATTCAAATGCGCTGACAGGTAATTGATCACCTTTTCCTTCAATGATTTTGCCTGTAACTTGTTGTAAAACTTCAGGAGCTGATGCAGGAATTCCTGGTTGTCTTTTGTGGATTGAGTTAACTGCCCCGATTTTAATTTCATGAAGATGTTCTAATGAAGCATCAATGGCTTTGATGTTTGCAGCAACAACTTCTTGTCCTTTTCTTGCATATGTTTTTTCAACAGCTTTTTTGATTTTTTGAATAGCTTCTTCACGAGGCAAAACACCAGAAATAGCAAAAAAACATGTTTGCATAATTGTGTTAATTCTGCGGCCCATACCTGTTTTGAGCGCAACATCAACAGCGTCAATAGCATAAAGTTTGATGTTTTTATCAACGATTTCTTGTTGTACTTCAATTGGTAAAGAATCCCAAACTTTTTCAGTAGGTTCATTTGTGTTTAACAAGAAAACAGCATTTTTGCTTGCAAATGAAAGAACATCTGTTTTAAACAAAAACGGTGTATGATGGCAAGCAACAAAACTTGCTTGGTTAATCAAATATGGTGCTTTGATTGGGTTAGGTGAAAATCTCAAGTGGGATGTTGTCATACCACCAGATTTTTTTGAGTCATACACAAAATATGCTTGACCAAAATAATCTTCACCATCTGCAATAATTTTAATGGAGTTTTTGTTTGCACCAACGGTACCATCTGATCCAAGACCAATGAAAACACATCTGCTAACATCATTTCCTTCGATGTCAAATTCAGGATCATATGATAAAGATAAGTGTGTTACATCATCTTCAATCCCGATTGTGAAATGTTGTTTGTCTTTATTTTCAAAAACAGCTTTTGCCATAGCAGGTGTGAATTCTTTGGAAGAAAGACCATATCTACCACCCAAGATTTTTGGCATGTGTTCAATTCTTTGATTTGAAACAGCTTCAGCAAGAGTTGAAACAACATCTAAGTAAAGAGGTTCACCTGTTGCACCTGATTCTTTTGTTCTATCTAATACAGTGATATATTTGACAGTTTTGGGAAGGGCATTTACAAAAGCTTCTTTTGGAAATGGGCGATATAAATGAACGCCAAGTACACCAACATTTTGTCCCATTGAGTTTAATGCATTAGCGGTTTCTTCAAGTGTTTCAACAGAAGATCCCATTGATACAACGACATGCTCAGCTGTATTGCTCCCTTTATATTCAACCAAATGATATTGGCGACCTGTCACTTCAGCAAATTTTTGCATTGCTTTTTCAACATGAGCAGGGCAGGCATTATAGTATTTGTTTGCAGCTTCTTTGATTTGGAAGAATACGTCTGGGTTTTGAGCTGTACCGCGGATTTTTGGATTTTCAGGTTTTAAAGCATTTTTAGCTGTAAAATCTGTTGGAATATCTTGCATCAAAGTTTTTAAATCATCATCTGAAAGCATGGTGATTTTGTTAATTTCATGTGATGTTCTAAACCCATCAAAGAAATGAATGAATGGAATGCGGGAAAGAAAAGTTGACATTTGAGCAATTGCAGCAAAGTCTTGAGCTTCTTGAACGCTGTTTGAAGCAAGCATTGCAAAACCTGTTTGACGACAAGCCATAACGTCTGAATGATCACCAAAGATGGAAAGAGCATGACCTGCAATGGTTCTGGCTGCAACATGCATGACAAAAGGAGTAAGCTCACCAGCAATTTTATACATATTTGGAATCATCAATAACAGGCCTTGTGATGCTGTATATGTTGTTGTCATAGAACCAGCTTGTAATGAGCCATGAACAGCACCAATGGCACCAGCTTCGGATTGCATTTCGAGAACATCTGGGATTTTCCCCCAAATGTTTGGAATACCGGCAGCAGACCAAGCATCTGACCATTCACCCATTGGGGATGATGGTGTGATTGGGTAAATGATTGAAACTTCGTTTAATTTATGTGCTACTAATGCGGCAGCTTCGTTTGCATCTAACATTTTAACATGCTTTTCAGCCATATCTTTTCCTTTCGTCTTGAAAAAAATTTAATGAAATACTTATACACGAAATAAAAATCCTTGTCTAGTAGAAAAGTCTTTTTTTAAGTGTTAAAAATAAAAAAATATGTCTGATTTTTTGTTGGGTAAAAGAGTGCTTATTTGCTTCTGCCAAAAAGCCTTTCAACATCAGGAAGTTTTAGCTCGATATAAGTGGGCCTGCCATGAATACATTGACCTGATGTGGAACATTCTTCCATCTGTCTTAAAAGAGCGTTCATTTCTTCAATGGTTAAAACTCTACCAGCACGGACAGATCCGTGACAGGCCATCCTTGCGCAAATATCTGTGAGTTTATCTTTCAAAAGAATTGTATCATCAAATTCACGAATGGTGTCTGCTAAATCTTGGATAAGTTTGGAGATGTTTGTTTTAGCAAAAAGAGCAGGGATTTCTCTCACAACAACGCTATTTCCACCAAAAGGTTCAATAACAAATCCAAAATCATTCAATTCTTGTTGTCTGGATAGCAAGATATCAACCTCATCGCTAGATAAATCAATGATTTCAGGAATAAGCAAGAGTTGTCCTTGAAGAACCGATTGATTTTTAATGAGCTTTTCATATGTCAGGCGCTCATGTGCGGCGTGTTGGTCTGTGATTATAATACTGTCTTTTGTTTGAGAGACAATATACGTTTTATGAAGTTGCGCTTTTGCAAACCCAAGTGGTGGAAAGTCCTCCTCTTGTTGAACGTTTATTTCTTGTGTTTGAATTTCTTTTTCTTCATGCGTTTTAACACTGTATGCAGGTTCACAAAATTGAATTACTTGCTGAGTTTTAGGTTCTGAAAATATTCTTTCAGGCATTGAATGTGTGTATTTTAATTCGTTATCGCTAGATAAATCTGTCTCTTTAAATGAAAGAGGTGGCAATTGGCTTATAGAAGTGATTTTGGGAGCGTTTGGAATGTATGTCATGCTTTTTTCAAGTGCGCCAATGCCAATCGTTGAACTTGTTCTATGACCTTGTTCAGCAAGGGTTGATCTGATGGTTGAAACAAGGAGCCCTCTGATTTTTGCAGCATTGCTGAAACGAACTTCTGTTTTAGCAGGGTGAACGTTAACATCTACTTCATGTGGTGGAACGGATAAAAAGAGTGCTAAAACGGGGTGGACGTCATGACTGATAAGCCCTTGAAAAGCACCTCTGATAGCTCCAATTAAAACCTTATCTTTTACAAATCTGCCATTGACAAATAGATATTGGTCTTGACTTGTTGATCTTGTATATGTTGGAAGACCAACAAAGCCTGTTAATCTTGTACCTTCATAATCTGCTTCAATTGGGAGTGCGTTTTCATCAAAAGCTTTACCTATAATTTGAGTAACTCTTGAAAGTAAAGAAGAAACAGGTGGATAATTTAAAATACGTCTTTTTTCATCTGAAAGTGAAAAATGAATATTTGGATAAGCCATTGCCAAGCGATTGATGGTTTCTTTGATACTCAATGTTTCAGATTGTGTTGATTTTAAAAATTTTAAACGAGCTGGTGTTGCAAAAAATAAATCTCTAACTTCAACAGTGGTTCCAAAAGGAGCTGGAGCTGGGGAAACATCCTCTTTAACCCCGCCTTCAACTTTTATCATCCAACCATCTGTTGCTTCTTTTTGCCTAGACGTAATGGTTAATTTTGCAACAGATGCAATTGAGGGAAGGGCTTCACCTCTAAATCCCAGAAAGCTGATATGAAATAAATCATCATCTGGTAATTTGCTGGTTGCATGTCGCTCAATGGCGAGTTCAAGTTCTTCCTTTGACATCCCTTTACCATTATCTGTTACAGCAAAGTATGTTTTCCCTCCTTCTTGAATTTTAATATCAATTTGACTGCTTCCAGCATCAATTGAGTTTTCAATCAACTCTTTTAAGGCGGCTGATGGTCTTTCAACAACTTCTCCAGCAGCAATTTGGTTGATTAAATTTTGGGGTAAAAGGCGAATGGATGTATTACTCATAATTGTGAACTCGAATATCTTTTGAAATGTTATGGAATAATTTGTTTTTTGAAGTGGTTATTTTTAATGGTTTAACTCTTTTAGGTGAAGAAATAAAATTTCCTAAAAGAATGTTTATTTCTTTATTAGAAAGCGGTTTTGTTCTTTTAAATGAGGTTATGTCATCCAATAGTTTTTGAGAAACAATATATTTTTTATAATTTGGAGAAACAAGAGCAAAACCATAATGAAGCAGGCGGTCTGAAATTTTTTCAATCAAAGGTTTGAGTTTGATTTTATTTTTTATTTTATAATATGTGGGTTCATTTAAGATGTGATCGAAAAGTTTTTCTTTTTTCTCAGGGGAATCAATAGATATAAAACTCATTGATTTTCGAATTAATCCCATAAATTTATAAGCCTTTTTTTTACTTTTTAAAACTTTTGAAAAAGGGGTAGGGAGTGTTTCCTCTTTCTCAATTTTGTTTTTAAGATTTTCTGAACTTAGTGTACCAGTTAATGTGGCAAATAACTTTTTTGACACATAGGGCAGTGGCCACCAACTACAACATTTTGTTTCTTTTCGAATAAATGAAACAATGTTTTCACGATCTTCTTTAGGCATCACCCAAAGAAGTTTTTTAAACGCGTGAATTGTTTTTTCAACTTCTCTAGGTGAGGCATATTTTTCACTATGTTTATCCATCTATAAGCGCAAATCCCTTATTTTTTCAATTAAAGAGTTTGTGGATGAATCATGTGATAATTTTGTGTTTTTATCCAACAATTCTGGTAAAATAGCTTTAGCTAACTGTTTGCCAAGTTCAACACCAAATTGGTCAAAACTGTTGATGCGCCAGATAATTCCTTGTACAAAAACTTTATGTTCATAAAGAGCAATTAAAGAACCAAAGGCTTTGGGTGTCATTTTGTCAAACAAAATGGTGTTGCTTGGACGATTACCTTCAAAAGTTTTGAATGGAATCAGTTCTTCTGAAACACCTTCCTCTCTTAATTCTTCAGGTGTTTTCCCTTTCATTAAAGCTTCAGATTGAGCAACAACATTTGCAAGGAGCATATCGTGATGGTGACCAGTTTCATTCAAAGAATGAATTGGGGCAATAAAATCAGCTGGAATGACGTGTGTTCCTTGGTGGATAAGTTGATAGAATGAATGTTGACCATTTGTGCCAGCTGCGCCAAACAAAATAGGCCCTGTTGAATAATCCACATTTTTACCATTCTTTTTAACGCTTTTACCATTACTTTCCATATCCAATTGTTGCAAATAAAGAGGCAGTTTGGCCAAATATTGATCGTATGGTAAAACGGCATAACTTTCAGCATTAAGATATGTTGTGTTCCAAAGGCCAATCAAAGCTAAGATAACAGGCATGTTTTGCTCAAAAGGAGTGTTTTTAAAATGCATATCCATTTCGTGTGCACCTTGAAGCATTGAAACAAAGCCTTCGTATCCAATTGCAAGCATAAGTGAAAGACCGATGGCTGACCATAAAGAATATCTGCCACCAACAAAATCCCAGAATACAAACATATTTTCTGGATTAATGCCAAATTCTTCAACAGCCTTTTTGTTTGTTGAAACAGCAACAAAGTGTTTTGATGTTGCTTCATTACCCAGTTGATTTACAAGCCAATTACGTGCTGTTTGGGCATTTGCCATTGTTTCTTGTGTTGTGAATGTTTTTGAAGAAATAATAAATAATGTTGTTTCAGGATTACATTTATTAAGTGTTTCGGTAATGTCTGTTCCATCAACATTTGACACAAAGTGAAATGTTAAATTCTTTGTTTTATAATGATAAAGTGCGTCATGAGCCATTTGTGGACCCAAATCAGAACCGCCAATTCCAATGTTAACAATGTCTGTGATTGGTTTTCCTGTTGCACCAAGCCATGAACCATTTCTAACTTTGTCTGAAAAAAGATGCATTTGTTCCAAAACTTCATTAATTTCTGGCATTACATCTTTACCATCTAAATAAACGGGTGCATTTGATCGATTACGCAATGCAGTGTGAAGAACGGCTCTATTTTCCGTTGTGTTAATTTTTTTACCTTCAAACATTGCATCAATTTCTTCTTTTAAATTGCTAAAATTTGCAAGTTCATAAAGTAATTGCATTGTTTCTTCAGTGATTTTGTTTTTTGAATAGTCTAAGACAAAATCATTAAACAGAACGTGAAATTTGTTAAATCTGTTTTTATCTTCATTAAACAAAGAGCGCAAATGCAATTTGTTAATTGTTTCTGTGTGATTTAGCAATTTATCATAGATAGTCATATATTACTCCTCAGTAACTGTTGGGATATGTGTTTGTGGGGCGTTTGGTTTGGGTAACACAAAAAACTCTGGTGGCATAACAATAGATTGCCCATTAACAACTTGCGTTGGAGCAAGAGGTGGCTTTTTTTGAGCACAAGCAGGCAAAAATGCACATAAACAGATTAAAATGAGTTTTTTCATTTTTTATCCCCTTCCTTTGTGAAAAAAATTCTAATAAAAATAATAAAAGCACCAAGACAAATGAACGAATCGGCTCCGTTGAATGCAGGCCAGTGATTTGTTTTATAATAAACATCTAAGAAATCAATGACATATCCAAGTCTAATTCGATCGATAATATTACCAATGGCGCCACCTAAAATATAAGCAAGACCAATTTTGATTAAAAAATCATTTTCTTTCATCATCCAATAAAGGACGAGTAAACAAATAATCAACCCCATTAGGCTTAAATAAATGGGTGTTGCAGGGTTGTCGCTTGAAAATAAAGAAAAGCTAACCCCTTTGTTATACGTTAAAAACAAATTGAAAAAAGGACATACTGGAACAGGTGTATGAAGTGGTAAATTTGCAACAGCAAGTATCTTTGTCAGCTGATCAATCAGAAGTGCTGAAATAGAAGTGATAAATAAGATTGTAAAAGTTCTTAAAGATAGCTTTTTTGATGTTATCATTTGACTTCCTTTCTTTGAATCATTCACTTATAATACAAGATTTTTAAAAAGTCATCTTTTTTTTTATTTCATTTTTAATTTTCTATGTTATAATAAGTTTATGACAATGGAAATGAAAAGACCTGAACGAAAGTTTCAAGATGTAAAGGTTAGTGAAACAGATATTGTTTTATTTACACTTGGAATTGATAAAAGAGAGTTTATCTTGCCATCTGAGCGAGATAGCTATTTGACGGATTTGCGTGCAGTTACTTTGGTTGAAAACATCAAAGCAGGTAAAGATGTCTCTAACAAGGATTATACTGGGATCAATTTAAAGGGAGCTGATCTTTCGGGGGCTAATTTTAAAGGGTGTAATTTCTCAAAATCATGTTTTTATCAAACAAAGGCAAAAAATTGTGATTTTGAAGGAGCTAAATTTGATGATTCCTTTATGGAGGATTGTGATTTTTCAAAAGCAAAGTTTAGAGATGTTTCATTTAAGCGTGTTTTTATGCGGAATAACACTTTTGAAGGAGCTGATTTAGAAGAGGATGCTGAAAAATATATCACTAATTTTGATAAGTTTTTAGAACTTGTTGAAAGTGGAAAAATAGATTTGAGGTCTTTAACAAAAGGAGATTTGCTTTCAGTTGATATTAGAAGACTTGATTTAACAAAGGTTGATTTAAAAGGAATTGATTTGTCTCAATTTGCTTTGGACGGAATTAATTTGGCAGGCACATATATTGATCCTAAACAACTGCTTAGTTTAGGTGGATTGCAAAAATATTATTTTGATTTAAGAAAGACAAAAGAAAAAAAGAAAAAACAGATGGAAGAAGCTGTTTTAAAAGAATATGAAGAAAAGTTAGCAAATTATGCAAAAAAAGCCGCTCAAGGGGAAGAAGAGCTTGTTTTTAAAAATATTAAAAAACCTTCAAAGAAAGAGGCAATTCCAGAAAGTTATCGTGCTTGGCCACAGTCTTTGAATGAAAAAGAGGTTGGAAATGTTCACTCAGATGAAGAAACCAAGATTGAAACAAAAGGTGAAATGGAGATTGATGACGCACCTATATTAATTAAAAAAAGCACATTTTCAGGAAGTGAAAATGCATCCCATACAGCAAATGAAGCAGCATCATTAGGGGAGGCGTCTTCAGTTAAACGAGTTGCAACCAAACCACGTAAAATGGAAAAAGTTAAATTTAAAACAAAGGGGTAAGATGGGACACGGTCTTGATTTTTTAAAACCAAAGAAATTTGCAATGAACTGCATCAAGTGGTGGTTTTGGCGTGCACTTGTTGGGATAATGATTTTTTGGTTTTTATTACTCTTTTTTGTTCCTTTTGCAACCGTGATATGGAAGGGTTTTTCGCTTGAGGCTTGGAAAGAGCTGTGGGTATATGTCATCCAAACGCTTGAGGGTGATTTATTCCAGCCTTTTAGAGGGTATAGTAAATGGCTTGATTTATACACCTTTAGTGAACCTAAACATACCACATGGCGCAGTTATTTCACTTGGCGGATTTTATTATTACCAACATTTGTGTTCTTATATTACGAATTTATGATTTGCTACATAAACCCGTTTTTCTTGGCACCGCAATCATTTGGTGATGGACGGGAGGCAATAGCAGATGATATTGAGAAATTTGGTCTGTTTTCGGGGAAACACTTATTGTTAGGTCTTTTTGGTGGCAAAAAAATCAAATTGCCAGATACAAGATCTGTTTTTTGTATTGGGTGCCCAACATCAGGAAAGACCACTGGCGTTATTATTCCTGCTATTTTGGAAGAAAAGGAATCAAGTGTTATTGTGCATGACCCCAAAGGAGAAATTGCCAAGTTAACCAGTGGATATCGTGCAACTTTGGGGCCTGTTTTTATGCTCAATTGGATGGGTAAGGATGATTTGGAAAAAAACATTCGTTGGCCTTCCTGGAATCCAATTGGGGAGGGGAATTTGCCTTCTCTTCAAAATGGAAGAGAAGGATACATTGATGGGTTGGTGTCCTATCTTATTCCTGATGGGCCAACTGGGACAGACCCTTATTGGGTTAAAACTGGTCGTGGTTGTTTGACTGGGTTGACTGGTTATTTGTGTGGCAAGGTTGATCAAGCAAAAGCGAATGATTATTTTTTATATAGACTTAAGAATAATCAATTAGATGATGAAGATTATGAAGTTTTGCTTTCTTATTATGAATCCATGCGTGATTTCCCTGAGGTTTTAGCGGCTCGTGAAAATACAATAAATCGTACATTAACACTTCAAAATTATTTGCCCATAGGAACATGGGATTTAATCCCTTCCACATGGAGAGGGTTTGATGCTTGTTTTGCCATGTTGCTAGACATTATTAATAGTGCGCAAATTCAAGCTAATCATGAAATTTCAA
Organism: Alphaproteobacteria bacterium; assembly: GCA_045632845.1. Taxonomy (GTDB): domain Bacteria; phylum Pseudomonadota; class Alphaproteobacteria; order CAAHEQ01; family UBA3637; genus RGIG4140. Next base: position 27,721 of record JAZQXL010000023.1, on the reverse strand, counting down.
TGCGCCAAAAGCAACAAGATATGTCTGTTCTTGACACGGATGCATGGCAGATAATTTTTGAAAAAATTGTTTTAGAAACAGCCTATTATGGTTATGGGCGTAGAACTCTTTTAGAATTAAATCAGGTTTTAACTTTACCTGACAAACAACGTGGGTCAGTTATGTCTATGGCGCTTTCAGGGGTAAATATTTTTAAAAATGCGGCTGTTAGACATCATACATCAATGAATGATTTAAAATATGAACAATTGCGTGGAATTAAAAATGAAGCTACTGGCAAATATGAACCTGTTACTGTTTATATGTCTGTTCCATTTTCTGATTTAAGTGCTTGTGTTTTGTTAAGTAGTTTATTTATCAATATGGCAACTCAATATTTGATGGAATGCGGTCCAAATGAGGGTGGGGCTGGCCCATGTCCTGCAAGCTTTATTTTAGATGAATTCCACCATATGCCATCTCTTTCTAGTATTACGGATGGAATTGTTTTTGGGCGTGCAAAGCAAAATAAGTTTTTAGTCTGTGTGCAAGATTGGCATCAAATTACGGTTAAGTATGATCAAGAAACAGCAGATGTGATTATGAGTTCTGTGGCTGTTAAGATTATCAAACGGCACAACAATCCAACAACTCGTGGACCACTTTTAAAAGGAATTGAAACATTAACAAAGGTTATTCATTCATACAAGTCAAAGAGGAGCTATTTTGATTGGTCTGGTTCGTTAATTCCTACTGCAAAATCAAAGATAGGTTTCAATTTATATCATGAAATCGGCCATTCAATTAAAAAGAAGGCGGATGGTGTTATAGGGGGTTCTGGCATTTTATCTATGGCGCCAAATAAGCAACTGGTTCTCTATTCAGGCCACTTAGCACGACCAATCCGTGCAGAAAGCCCCCTTTGTTTCAAGCATCCTGAATATAAGGCCTTAACAAGTATGAAACCAGCCCCTAAAATGCCTGATAGTATTGTTAGAAAGTCTGATGATATGGCAATGATTGGCCAAATCCAATTTAAACCAATCATTTCAGATTAAGCCTGATTTAATAATTCAGTTTAATATTGTCCCAATCGTCATGGTCAAACCCATGAACCACTTTAACGGTTATATTTTGTGGTTTATTTAATTTTGCAATGGTTTGTTCAGTCATTGTTCTGGTAACAACTTCATCTTTTGAACCGACATAATGGATTTGAGGAATTGCAGCCATAAAATGATGGTTATTTTGAACTTCACTAACATTTTTAAATTTAGGAAGTTTATTTTGTTTTGCATAAGAATTAACATCCAAAACTCCAGCAATGGTTATAATTTTTTTGGTACCACCGATACGTTGAGCAATGTTAAACGCAATGGGTGCTGCATCATCATAAGCAACTAACTCAATGTCTTTTGCTTGGTGTTTTTTGATGAAATATTTTGTAAGTTCTTGCATTTCTTTGAGGATTTCAGGATGATATCTTTCTTCTTCCCAAATGCTTTTGTTTTGGCAAATTGGATTATCAATATATTGACATGGACGGGTTAACACAACAATATTATCAAAATCATCTTCTTTTGCAAGTGAAAGAGCAATTGCTTTTTGAGGGTTTGGGGTGCCATTTCCTTCAATATAAAAACGAAGTGTTTCTTTTGGTTTTATGGAGTCTTTTTCCCATACGACAAAGTTCAATTGTTCAGCTTCGATAGTTGTTTTTGTGAACCCTTCAGGTGTGCTTGGAAGGCTGGAACAAGCTGTTAATAAAAAAGTTGTCGCAAGCAATGAAAGTGTTTTTGATTTAATCTTCATTTTTAAAAAGCTCCATAAGTGTTAAGTTTTCGGTCCATAATAAATATGTATGGATTACCTTATCAGGAAAAATTTTTTTCAGCAAGTCTTTATATGTTTTCATTTGTTTTTGATAAGTTACTGGAACATCTAAATGTGTTTTGGGGACATATTTATTTGATTTAAAATCAATAAGATAAATATCGTTTTCACAAATAGAAAGACGGTCAATTTGTCCTGATATAACCTGGCCGTTTAAAACGCCAACAATTGGAACTTCTGCTTGAGAATTTTGTGAAAATAGGTGTTTAAACTCTTCTTTTTCAAAGATATCAAATAAATTTTCAGGAATGTCAATGTCTTGTGGTTTGAGTTTTAGGGCAATTTCTTTTCTTTTGTTTTCTGGCACATCAGGTAAATATTGTAATAACTGATGGATAAAAGTCCCTCTTTTTAATGCATAGGCTCTATCTTGACCAAGGGCAGAGTGTGATTCTGTTTCTTCCTCATCTAGTTTAGATGGCATGAGCGGTTTGGAAAGTGGCCCTTCAGAAATTGCATTTTTAAAAACAAAATCAGGCAAGACAATGTTTTTTTCTTCCTCAACTTGAACACTTTCTTTTTTAACTTCTTTTAATTGAGGGGAGGTGATGCGAATGATTCCATCGGCATCAGCTTTTATTTCAGTTGGTAGTGAGTCTAAAATTAAATCATACCAATTAGCTTTGTTGGGGTTTTTGGTTTTTCTGTTATCCCAACCTGTGATATATAAACGGTCTTTTGCTCGGGTTAATGCAACATAGAGCAAACGATTGTATTCTTGAAATTGCAAATTATCCAAGTCCTCATACAAATCATCAATTTGTTGCGTTTTAAGTTGAGAGCTTGCAACCCAGATTGGAAGATTATCTTTTGTCCATAAGAAAGTATCTTTTGCCTTAGGGACACTTCGTGTATCTGGCAAAAAGACAATGTTTCCTTGAAGGCCCTTTGATGCGTGAACAGTCATAATTCGAACAGCATTGATACCTGATTGGTCTAAGTCACGTTTGATTTCGACTTTTCTATTGTTAATCCATTTTAAAAAGTTCTGTAAGGATGGAATTTCTGTTGTTTCAAAATTCAATGTGAGGGATAAGAATTCATCAAGAGCTTCATTGGCTTCTTCTCCCAATCTAGAGATAAAATCTTTTCTGCCGTTTAGTGGGCCAAGCAGATATGAAAAGAACTCAAAAACAGGCATTTTATCTGCTTGGTTTAAAATTTGGTTTAATTTTTTTGCAATATCTGGGCATTGTTTTTGAACCATTGTGAAAAGAGAATGATTACCTCTGTTATGGGCCAATTCAAAAAGCTCTTCTTCAGATATTTTAAATAAAGGACATTTTAAAAGACAGGCGAGGTTTAAATCATCTTCAGGCAAAAGAACAAACCTTGCAACACTGATTAAGTCTTGAACGGCAATGTGTTCAGTTAAAACAATTCTATCAACCCCAGCAACAGGAACATTTTTTTCTTTAAGGGCACGCACAATTTCTGCTACAATTTTGTTGCGTTTTCGAACCAAAATCATAATATCACCTGGCTCAATGGGGCGACCTTTTGATTCTAATAATTCGTTCCCAACCATTTGTTTGATTTTTGTTGCGATTTTTTCAGCAAGCATTGTTACAGCAGAAGGGGTTTTGTTTGGTTCAGGAAAACTCCAACTAGGAGTGTCTTCTTTTTCTAAAGGTTGTTCTAATGGCCAAATTTCAACCAAGCCTGCATCATTTGCTCGAAAAGGAATGTGAATAGCTTCTTCTCCTTGATTAAGAAGACCTGATCTTGCTTTGGGGTTACTAAGCAACATATTAACAAGTTTTAAAACAGCATCAGTTGATCTAAAAGACATATTCAAAGGAACAGTTTCAAATTTTTTTTCAGAAGAAAGAACTCGGTTTTTAAAAAAAGTATGCATTCTTTCAAATTCATCTGGGTCAGCTCCTTGGAAGCTATAAATAGATTGTTTTTTATCACCAACAGCAAAAATGGTTCTCACATGCTCTGTTTCACGTCCAAGACCAGAAAAGAACTCTTCAGCGATTAATCTGATAATTTCCCATTGTTCTGGGTTGGTATCTTGTGCTTCATCAATTAAAATATGGTCAATACCTCCATCTAATTTGAACAAAACCCAGTCAGACATCCCTGATTTTTTAAGCAAATTTTTTGTAATTGAGATCAGATCGCTATAATCTAAAAATGATTCTTCTTTTTTAAGAGTCTTATATTTTTTTAAGATGTATTGTATCAGATTTGTTAATGCAACAGTTACTTCAACCAATTGAAATGATTTAAGATTATTAACGGTATCAAACATCAGAAAGGCTTTTGGCTCTTTTTCTTGTGTTTTTTTGACAGTATCTTTTTGCGTTAAATAAAGAGCTCTTAATTTGTTAAATTCTTCAGGATTAAAATGTTCTGAGATAATTTCAATTTTTGAATTGTAATTTTGAATTTTAAAGTATTTTTTTAAATTGTTTTTAAGAAGGTTTATATCTTTGTAAGTGGCCAATCTTTCTTCTAATGTTGATTGGTTTTGTAATATCATATCAAAAATGCTTTTGATTGATTTTTCATATAGATAATCGCTTAAAATAGCTGTTTGTTGTTTTGAACGAGCGTCTAAGAATGTTTCATTAATTGCCTGTTGCATCAATGCATGTGATTTTACCTCATCAATAACTTCAAATTGAGGTGAAATACGAGCTTCAATTGGAAATCTTTTTAAAATAGATTGGCAAAAACTATGAATAGTCATAATTTTTAGTCCGCCTGGTGTTTCAAGTACCTTAACAAACAAAGATCTTGCAATTTTAAGCATTTCGTTTGAAGGATAGAATCCTCTTAATTCTTTTAAAAGAGAGGTAAGCTCTTCGTCACTTTGAATGGCCCACAGTTTCAAGGTTGAAGTGATGCGGTTTGACATTTCGGCAGCAGCCGCTTTTGTAAAAGTCAGACAAAGCAATTTTTCAGGAGGTGTTCCAGTTAATAATAAATTAAGAACACGATCGGTCAGAACTTTTGTTTTGCCAGAACCTGCAGAAGCAGAAACCCAAACGGAATTAAGGGGATGAGCAGCAGTTTGTTGTTTTTGTGTAATTTCAGCAAGCAATGTCATATTAGTCCTCATCATCTAAATCGTCAGCTGTTAACCATTCTTTTTCACGGCTTAAGAGTGCATAGTCGTTATATTTAATTTTATCAGGGCGTGGTGAGGCAGTGTATGGTGTTTTATCATCTCTAAATTTATTTAAAATGGCTTTAACACCTTGATAGGCTTCTTCAATTAATTCAGAAACATCTTTTTTGGATGTTTTTGATGGAATATGTATAATTTCTCCACCACTATTTTTTCCATTTAATTTCCAATATGAAATTTGAATATCATTTTTTGGTTTTATTTCTTCAAACCCATTTTCTCTTAAAATAACAGCTTCTAAGGTCATTTGAGGAGAAAGTCCCGCTACAATATCACTATTAGCAGGAGGTGTTCCTGTTTTATAATCAATGATTTCAAGGGTATTTGTTTTTAATTTGTCAATTCTGTCAGCTTTGCCAGTCAAGGTGAAAATAGATTTGTCATCCAATTCGATTTGAAGTGTTCCTTTTTTCTCAAGGAATATTTCTTCAGTTAATTGTTCGCGAATGCTTTGAATATCAATGATAAAATTTGAAATCTTGGCAATTTTTTCATCATAAAAAGCAAGTGTAGGTTCTGGGAAATGGTATTCCTTGAGTGTTTGAATGATTTTTTCCTTCAAAACAGCTGGATCTTTGTGAAAGGGTGTTGTGCTTAAAAAATGCTCCAATGTGTTGTGAAGTGCAAGACCATAAATAATATTTTCTTGTACATCCCCAATATCTTTGAGTGGGAAAAGTTTTAAAATATATTTAGCATAAACAGCATAAGGGTTTTTCATCAACAATTCCACGTTTGTCACTGAAAGTTCAGTTGGGCGAACATCAATAGGTGGAGTTGGAGCAGGGCGTGTAATTTGCTCTTGTGTATCTGTTTTATCCAATAGCCTTGCATAGTGTGGTTGAAGGATTTCCCATTTGATGTTACTTGCATTTAAAACAGCATCAATTCTTGAAAGAAAACGTGAAGGAATGGTTTGGGATCCTTCTGATTTAACTGATCTTGTGAGATAAACTTCTGGACTTGAAAAGCAATGAGCAAAATCCATACTTTGTGTTGCAATTTTGCTTTCAACAGCTGGGAGTTTTAATGCTTTTCTCATCTGACGTGATAACCAAGGACCAGTGTCTGAAAGCATAGGGAAGGAACCTTCGTTTAGTCCAGCGATAATGCATACATCTGGGTGTGTTAACCTAGCTTCAATTGGACCTAAAATATCAAGCCTGTTATGCATGCCATATCTTGAACGGACACTCAACCCTGATAAAAAAAGCATAACCATATTAAAATAGTCATTTGGTTGAATTTCACCCAATTTCTGGGCGTGTTCTTTGATTTTAACAAACAACTTAAAAGCTTCCTGTCCGGACTCATTTCCCCACAAACGCTCTTCGCCCGATCGATCAGGGCTTGTTGCAAGCTCTTCTGCTACTTTTAAATGTTCATTTAATATATCAATAAAAGGAACAGGTGTGTTGTTTTTGAAAAAAGATAAAAAGCTTTCTAAGTTTGTGTTTAAATCAATATCTAAAGGATTTTGCTTTTCTCTTGCCTCTTTTTCTTTCGTTTTAACCAATTTTCTTAAATCTGTTGGCATCATATTATCTGCACTTAAAGGGTGCTTTAATAAAGAAAGCAAATTGGATTGATTATTGGGATATTCTTTTCCAAGCAATGCAATTAATGATAAATAAACACCAACAGGCGTATGGTGCAAAGGTGTTCCAGCTGAATCGTCAAGTTCTACGCCCCAGCGCTTCATTTCTAAAATTACACGTCTTGCAAGCATACGATCATTTGTGACAAGGGCTGCTGTTTTTTCTGGTGTTTCAAGCGTTTCTCTTAAAATAAGTGCAATTGTCAAAGCCTCTTCATTAATGCTTTCACAATCAATTCTTTTAACATTTTTTAAAACATCTTCTGAAAGGTTTAAACAGCGCCATTCCTCAGCTTGTTCAGCTGGTCTTAAAGATTCAATGATTAATTCTTCTCGAGGGTGTAAATTATCTGATAAATTTTGGATTTGAGGGGGAAACATATCTAACGCTTTTAAAAGCCGTTTAAATGCATATTGATAGTGATTATCATCAATATATGATAAATCATCATCTGTTAACCAGGTGTTTAATCCTTGGAGCAAAATAAGCGAATTTGGTAAGTTGTTAATTTCTTTTATCAATCTTGAAACAGCAGGTAAAGCACCATCAAATCCTGCGATAATAACTTTATTTTTAGGTGGATTTGATTTAATTTTTTGAGTAAAAGCATTAATCAAGCGAATTTTTCGATCTTGTTCGTCAATCAGTCCTTTTTCAGCTAATAGAGCAGGCCAAATTTTACGAATAACATCTAAAAATTGAATGGTTTCGTTCCAATGTTCAGCAAGTTCCAAATCAGGGACAAGATTTTCTAAATCGTCAAATGAAGATTCAAATTGATAAAATTCATCCAATAAGGAACTTAAACTAATGGCAATGGTTAATGCTTGATCAAGCGTTTCAACGTTTGGTTTTTTTTGGCAGATTTTAGTTAATAAAATCAAACGTTCAATATTACTCATAGCAGGAGGAATATCCTCTTCTAATGTGTCAATTTCGTATAGAGCAGTTAGTTTTGGCAATAAAAGAGGGGTTTGTTCACTTCTTTTTAAAAAGCATTCTTTAACAGTCTTAACAGCACGTTTGGTTGGCAAAATAATCTGCATCTGAGCCATTTGTAAAGGGGACATATTCTCAGAAAGGATATATTCAACAATCTTTTCAGCGAAGTTGTCTGTTAAATTGAGTGTAAAAATCATTTGTTTTTTCCCATTGTGAAGAGTTTTTCAGTTTCATCAACTGCTTCAGGTGTTCCAACATGGAACCATTTTCCGTCAAAAATAATGTGTCCTAAACGGCCATTTTCTTGTGATTGATCATATAAATCTCTTAAACTAAAAGCTTCTGGCAAAGATTGGGCAAAAACTCTTGGGTGGATGATTTGTATCCCCATAAATAAGTAGGGGATATTTTTTTCATTAGGTCTTTTTCGTCTTAAATGGCCGTTTTCAATAAAATAATTTCCATCTGGAACGTCTCCATAAGCTTGTTGAATGGGAACAACAGCTAGTAAGATATCCATTTTTTCAGGATTCCAAGTTTGTTCTAGTTGTTCTAATATGGGCATTGTTGGCTCTGTCCATAATGGATCAGCATTTAGAACAAAAAAACCATTTTCTCCACCCAATTCATTCAGTTTTGAAAGAGCTTTTTTTACCCCACCGCCAGTTTCAAGTGCCGTCTCTTCATCAGAAAAAGAAATGAGAATATTCTTTTCATTCGAAACTTCTTCTTTAATCATCTCACTTTTATAACAAGTGTTGATAACGATGTTTTCTAACCCATGTTTTTTAATTTTTTGAATAATATGACTAAGAAGAGATATGCCATCAATTTTAACCAAAGGTTTTGGTTGATTGTCAGTTAAATGACGCATTCTGGTACCTCGACCAGCTGCCAAAACCATCGCTGTTTTAATTGACATGAACTGTTTCTCCTTCAAAAGGAACAATTTTTCTGATTTCACTTGGAACGTGCTTATCTAACCAAGATTTATACTCTTTTAACAATAGGTTATCCAAATGTTTTTCAAGCAATGACCAAACAAATGGAATGTGTTTTAAGTATCTGTCTTTTTTATCTCTTGCAAACAAACGTACAAAAATCCCAATGACTTTTGTATGACGTTGCACAGCCATAAGAGGATATGCCTCTTTAAATTCAGGGGTGTTAAATTCTGGTAATTCCTTAAAGTAAAGATCAAGCATTGCTTGTTGAATGTGTTCTGGAACAGGACGTCTTGCATCTTCAAGCAAAGAGGCTAAATCATAAGTAACTGGGCCGAACCTTGCATCTTGAAAGTCAAGTAAACCACAGTCACCTGTTTTTGTAATCATTAAATTATCAACATGATAATCTAATAAAACAAGTGTTTGAGGAACTTGCGCAATTTTTTGATAGATCGTTTTCCAAATATTTTCAAACTCAAGCATATCTTCTTCAGTTAATTCTTTTTTTACAACATATTTGATATACCAAAGAGGAAGAAGGGATGCTTCAAAAAACATTAAATTCCAATCATATTCTTTTAATCCGCAATTGGTTTGAATATTTTTTTGCAAATGGATAAGTGCTTTTGTTGCTTTTTCATAAAGGGCCATTTCATCATGTCCATTTTTGATAAGACGTGTGAATGTATTGTCACCGAAATCTTCAAGCAACAAAAATCCATTTTTTAGATCTCGATGAAAAATATGAGGAACTTTTAGTCCAATGTTTTCAAGGAGTTCATCAACAAAAACAAATTGAGCTGGGTTTTCCATCGGTATAGGGGCATTCATCAAAACCATTGTTTCGCCTGTTTCTTTTTCAAGCCTGTCATACCAGCGAAAAGAAGCATCATGTGCTAAAAGGCATTTTTTTGCAGTGTGCCAACCAGTTTCTTCCAAAAAAGTGTCAAGTGCTGTTGTTCCTTGAATAGACATTTCTTTACTCCTCAATAGTTATTAGTCGAGATTGATCCTCTTGGATTTGAAAAGTGATCCGAATGGCATTTTTTGGCAATAATGAACCAATTTTTTCAGGCCATTCGATTAATGAAACACCATCTAAAAATGCATCTTCAATCCCTAGTTCATAGGCTTCTTCTGGTGTTTTTAAGCGATACATATCAAAATGGTATATTTCAAATAAGGGGGCTTCATATGTTTGCAAAAGTGTAAACGTTGGACTTGGTACATCTTCAACCGTTTTGCAAAGTGATTGAATAAACCCACGGCAAAACGCACTTTTCCCTGCACCCAATGTGCCATAAAGTGCAACAACGGACCCAGCAGATATATTTTTTGCAAAATTAGCAGCTATTTCAAGTGTTTCAGCTTCACTATGCGATATAAAATTTACTGTCATTTTCTTCCCTTATTATATTGACTCATCATAAAATAAAAAAAGACAAAAAAGCAACCTTTTTTGTCTTTTTCATTGAAAAAAATAATTTATTTGTTGCCTTCAGCTTGTTGTGCGTGAAGTTGTTGAATTTTGGCTTGATAAAGGCCAGCAAAATCAATTGGATTGATTTGAAGAGGTGGTAAGCCAGCTTCTCTTGTTGTATTAGCAATAATTGCACGAGCATATGGGAACAACAAGTGAGGAACTTCTACCAACAAAACAGGTTCTGTGTGTTCTTTTGGTACATTGAGAGTTACCATTGCGCCATATGTCAATTCACAAATGAACAACGCTTTTTGTGTATCGCTTGTTTGGGCGGCTGCTTTTGCAACCAATTCAACTGTAAAGACATTTTCTTGATTTGTTTTGTTAACTTGAATGTCAACATTAACAGAAATAGCAGGAGCTGCTGTGATTTCTGTTAAAATCTGAGGCAATAATGGTGCTTCAAATGATAAATCTTTGATATATTGAGCATTTATTTGAATATTTGGCACATTTTGAGTTGCATTTTCTGTCATTTTAAAAAATCCTCTTGAAAAAAAACTATAATTAGAGTTATATTACACTAATCGTTTATACAATCGTTTTTTATAGATGTAAAGGAAAATGTGAAATGTCTTTTGAAAATATTATTTTAACTGGAATTGTGGTTGTTCTTGCGTTTATGCTTTTTAGATCTTCTGATAAAACTCCTGTAAAAAGAAAGAAACCAACAATGCCTTCACATAAAATTCGTTTTGTTTCTGAACAAACAGGCGAAGTTATTGAAATGCGTTTGATTGACAATTCACAAAAATTAAAAAAAGAGTTTAGTGAAGAAAATTTCATCGCAAATGCAAAAATGTCATTTCAAATGATTGTTGATGCTTTTACAAAAGGGGATATTTCTAGAATTAAAAATCTTTTAATGCCAGATATTTATTCAGCATTTGAGGCTGAAATTAATAAAAGAAAAGCAAATAATCATTCTGTTGATTTTTCACTCATCTGTTTTGATTCTGTTAAAATTTTGAATTCATCCACTCAAAAAGAAGAGGTAACAGTTCAATTTGTAACAGAACAAATCAATTTGTTAAAAGATGCTGAAGGAAATGTTATTGAAGGTGACGAAATGAGTGTTGCAACTGTAACAGACACATGGACATTTAGAAAAAAAGGCCGCACAAAGTGGGTTGTGAGTGCCACAAAGAGTGGAGAAATCTATGGCTAAAAACATTTTTGCATTTGGTCCTCTTGTTTTTGCACTATCATTGGTTATTACGGGGTGTACATCAACACATTCCTTGTCTCAAGGTAGGTCTTTTAAGCTCAAACAACTTGAATTTGATGATTTACCAGGTTGGCATAATGATGATTTAACAATGGCAATGCCAAGTTTGATGAATTCATGCAAAACACCAGCCCCAATGTTTAAACGCTTTTGTCGTGATTTAGCAAGATATAATGGGGCTTCCTCTTATCAAATTAAGTCATATATTGAACAAACACTCAGACCTTATCAAGTGATTACATATGGGTCCAAAACAGGAACAATGACTGGCTATTATGAGGCTGAATTAACAGGGACGAGATACCAAGTAAGCAAAACACAAGTTCCCATTTATGGTTTACCTGATGGATATAAAAAAGGTAAAAAATATCCAGAACGGGAGGATATTGAAGAAGATGGTATTGATGCCCCCATTATTGCATGGGCAAATGATCCCGTTGAGTTGTTCATTTTGCATGTACAAGGTTCTGGTCGCTTGATTACTCCAACCGGTGAAATTAAACTTGGTTTTGCAGGCAGTAATTCCAGAGAATTTAAAGGATTAGGACAACTTCTTAAGAAAAATGGTGCGCCAACTCTTTATTCAATGCCGGCTATGAAAAAGTGGTTGCAAGATAACCCTAAAAAAGCAAGAAAAATTATGGCTCAAAACCCTCGTTATATCTTTTTTAAAGAAAATAAAGGGGATTCCCCATATGGAGCAGGGGGTGTTGTGTTAACACCGATGCGTTCTGTTGCTGTTGATAAGAATTTTATCCCTATGCACACGCCAATGTGGTTAAACACAAAAGATCCAGATGGGATGCAACTGCAGCGTCTTGTTGTTGCCCAAGATATTGGAAGTGCCATTCAAGGAGCTATTAGGGCTGATTTCTTTTGGGGACATGGGGAACTTGCTTTTTCAAAAGCTGGTCGTATGAAAAGCGAAGGATCATATTATCTATTGTTGCCGAAAGAATAAGATGAGTATAACAAAAGAAGATTTGGCCGCTTGGGATGAATTGATTAAATCAGTAACGCCGCTTTCAAAAAAAGAAGATTTGAGGGTAGAGGCGCTCCCAACGCGTCCACTTAAAATTAAGCCTCGGCCTGAAAGAATCATTCAAAACATTGTTGATTTGCATGGTTTGGTTTTGCAAGAAGCTTATGAATGTGTACTTAAATTTGTAACTTTACACTTTCTTTTGGGGACAAAAACAATTTCAATCATAACAGGGAAGGGACTGTTTGATGAAGGAAAAATTAAAAAAGAGATACCCTTTTGGTTAGATACGCCTGTGTTTAAAGAAAAAATAGCTTCGTATGAATGGATAAATGCTGGTGGAACGGTTCGTATTAATTTAAAAAAAAGTAAAAGGAAAAAATGATGAGCGAAAAAATCATTTTAGGAATTGAAAGCAGCTGTGATGAAACGGCCTGTGCATTGGTGAATGATAAAAAAGAAATTTTAGCTTCAATTGTTTGGTCGCAATATGATGAGCATCGCAAGTTTGGGGGTGTTGTACCTGAAATTGCCGCCCGAGCCCATCTTGAAAAATGTGATCTTCTCATCAATGAGTTGATGGCAAAAGCAAACAAGAAGTTTGAAGATTTATCAGCCATTGCTGTTGCAGGAGGCCCTGGATTAATTGGTGGTGTATTGGTTGGTGTTATGACGGCTAAAACCATTGCTTTGGCCCATAATTTACCATTCATTGCGGTTAACCATTTAGAAGGGCACTCTTTAACCGCAAGATTATCCCATCCTGTTGAATTTCCTTATCTTCTTTTGTTAACATCTGGTGGACATTGTCAAGTTTTGATTGTTGAGGATGTTGGTAAATATAAAAAACTTGGTGGAACAATTGATGATTCAGCTGGGGAAGCTTTTGACAAAGTTGCCAAAATGTTGGGTGTTGGGTACCCCGGAGGGCCAAATGTTGAAAAAGCAGCTAAAGAAGGGGATGCTAAACGTTTTAAATTCCCTGTTCCGATGAAAGGAAGGGAAGGGTGTGACTTTTCGTTTTCAGGGTTAAAGACGGCTGTTCGTGTTGCAATTGAAAAGTTGCCAGAAATTACTGAACAAGATCAAAAAGACATTTGTGCCTCTTTTCAAAAAGCGGTTGTTTTGCAGATGGAAGATCGCTTAAAAAATGCCATTGCTATATTTAAAGAGAATTACCCAGATGCAAAGGACATGGTTGTTGCTGGTGGTGTGGCTGCCAATATGTCTGTTCGAAATATGCTCCAATCATTGGCAGACAAAAATGGTCTTGTTTTTTCAGCCCCACCGATTGGATTGTGTACAGATAATGGTGTGATGATTGCTTGGGCAGGAATGGAACGCTTTTTAAAAGGCAAATTTGATGGATTTGATTTTAAAGCACGTCCTCGTTGGCCATTAGATACTTTAGATTAACTTTTTGATAAAATCTGTTGAGTTTTCTGATAGCATTTGCTATATTGAAAAGTACTTTGTACATTTTTAAGGAGGAATAAAATGTTATCAAAAGAAACAAAAGAATTAGAACGTGTTTTACGCACAGGCAATATTAAAGAAATCAAACATGTGTTTGGCAAATCATCTGACCCACTTCAACCAAAAGATGTTGTTAAGGTTTTAAGATTGCTTCTTGGTCGATCAAATTTTGATTTTGAAATGGTCAAGCTATTGAAAAAACACCATTGTGATTTAAATGCCCCATTGGGTGATACTCGTTCAAATCCCGATCAATACCGCATGGGGGATTATCTTTCATCTTATGGTCGTTTGTCACCAAGATTGATTGATGAAATGGCAAAAGCAGGTTATGATTTTTCAAAAACAAATGCAAAAGGTGAACACGCAGGTTTTTATTTGCTTGGCACAAGAGCTTTAAATGCAAAGGTCGTTGCCGCACTAAAATCAAAAGGTGTTGATTTTGAATTAAAAAATAAATCTGGTCAATCAGCTATTGATTATATGATTAAAAATGTCGAAACTTTTGCAGCAAGGATGTTTTCAAGCAAACCAAAAGCAGCGGCTATTGCAAAATTAAGTCCTTTATTTGAAAAAAGAGATGATTTGATCAGTTTATCAAATCTTAATACTGAAGGGTTGAAAAATTTAGTTGATAGAAGAATAAAAGAAATTGAACCAAAAGATAATGAATCAGTTGGCATTCAAGCTATATTAAGCCAGAATTTTGCAAGCTGCAATTTGGCTCGTTATGCTTCAAAATTTGTTCAAGAAAAAGAAAATTTAGAAATTGAGATGCGCTCAAATTTTATAAAATTATGTCCTTTATTTTTAAAGAGATTAAAATCAAATTCTGAACAAAACGAACGTTCTTAAGTTAACAAAAGCACTTGACACAGCTATAAATAATGTATAACTTAAATATATTGAAATTGAAGAATAGGAGAAAAAAATGGAAATAGTAAATGATTCAAATTTTGAAACTGCTGTTTTACAATCAGAAAAATTGGTTTTGGTTGATTTTTTTGCAACATGGTGCGGACCATGCCGTCAAATGTTACCAATTGTGTCTGAAATTGCAGATGAAATGGCTGGTCAAGTTGGTATCTATAAATTAGATGTTGATGAAGCCCCAAAAACACCTGATATGTTTGACATTCAAAGTCTTCCAACGTTGGTTTTGTTTAAAGGTGGAAAAGAAGTTGCTCGTAAAAATGGAGCAATGTTAAAGTCTGAGCTTGTTTCTTGGATTAAAAGTTATCTCTAAAAAATGTGAGATTCAAAAAAAAGTGATCCACCGGTCTAGCCGGTGGTTTTCTTTATACAAGAAATTGAAAAAAATGATATGGGTGTAAAGAATAAGTATTTAAAATCAAATAGATATTAAAAAATATTCGGGGGGGGGTAAAAGTTATTGTCAAAATAAAAAGGAGAGATGTATAATAAAAATATGATTGGCAAACAATTAATTACGGAGATAAAAATGACACAAAAACCAAATGATTTAACAGAAATTGATATCCCAATGATGGAAAGAAAGCATTTAGATGCGTCTGATCCACGTGTTCAAGCCGGAGTTCAAAAATTTGCTGAATATATGGCAAAAAAACGTGGGGAAGAAACTTTAAAATCAATCAATCTACCACGTATAGAAAAGGGAAGTGATATTTTTAATATCCCAACAAGCATTACTGACGAGCAAGCACAAGCATTTTTAAACGGATTGGACAAAATGCCGAAAATGGAAAAAGCAGCTTTTGTTGAAATGCTAACAAGTTTGGTCGTGCCTATGTTGGATGTTAAAGAGAAAGATGATTTGTCAAAAGTTGACTTGCCAAAGATGGATATAGCTGACAAAGACGCTCCTTTTGCATCTGTTGTGCAAGCATTAGATCCTAATAATCCAGAGGTGAAAAAAAATGTTTTAGCTGCAGCAAAACAAATTGCTATGAGTTGTGTTGCATTATCTACAATTATTATTAATAAAAAAGAAGTTGAAAGGTCTGGTGCATTCAGTCCTTTAGCAAAGAATAAAGAAGTGACAAGATAATATATCTTCAAGATATTTGAAATTTACTGAACCCTATCACTGAAATAAAAGTGGTGGGGTTTATAATTTTATGTCTTTATGTCTCAGAATTTTTCTTAAAGGTTTTTAAAGGTGATTTTTAAATAAAATCTTTGTGTATTTATTCAAATATCTAAAAAGATTTGGCTGAAAATCGGTTTGATTTTTTCGTTAAAAGTTCCTGCAGACCTTGTAAATAAAGGGTTTTGAGGGGGTTTTGTGTGGATTTTAATCAATTTTAAAGCATAAAATAGAAAATTTAGGCAATAAAATGGGCAACAAAAGCTGAGGAGGTTGCTAGTAACTGATTTAAGACAGGTAAAATTATAAGGATAATTGATGGTTCAAACAGGCCTTCAAATTAAGTTTTAAGCCTAAAACGTCTTAGTTTCTATCTTGTAAGAAAGAATCTTTCAGAAGTGGGAAACTGTCCTTAGCAAGGATCTAATATGTTTGCCAACTAAGTGAAAGGTAAACCATTAAATAAAAACATTTCTAATAATCTGACATAAATTAATCAATAACTTGTTGATATAGAAGAATTCTTTAACCTCTTCTCTTGATATAGCTTTGTCGCATAATTTATATTATGTATACTTAGATGTAAAATAAGAGGAGGGATTTCAATATCTTAAATTCAAGCATTTCTATAAGTTTATGAATCTTTATATTAATAAATTTAAAAAAATAAAATTATTCTTACGTCTTATGATTTTTTATTTAAAAGATTTATTTAAAGTAAAACTAAATGAGTTTGTTGTAAAATGTGGGCCAATTTTAAACGTTATAATGTATATTCTCACGAACAATTTTAATTTGCTCGCTGAAAATCGATGTGATATTTTTTAAATGATAAAATTATCCTTTATATTCAAGGCTTATAGCTTGGATTTGCTCAAATTTCAAATTCAAACCCATCATATACTGGTCTTATATGGCTTGGTAACGTCTGACAAAGTCTTTCATAATCCATTCTTTGTCCCATATGAGTTATATAAGCCCTTTCAGGCTGAATTTGATCAATCCAGCGCAAAGCTTCGTCTAAATAGATGTGTTTTTGCGATATTGGCTTATTAGGGTCTCTTTTGGGACTTACAACTCCTAAAACCCAGGTTTTAATCCCTTTTAGAAGCTCAAAGCCTTCCAAATCCATAGATTTAACATCTGTTGAATATGCAAAATCACCAATTCTAAAGCCCATGGATGTTAAATTTCCATGATATTGTTTTATAGGCGTAATCCTTGTATTTTTAATAAAAAATGGCTCATGTGGCTTTATAATATTTAATTCAAATGGCGCACTATTATTTGAAAACAAATAGGATAGCTGCCCTTTAAAATAAGAAGCTGTATCATCTGTTAAGAAGACGGGAATTTTGTCTTGTTTGTCTAATAGATACGCACTCAAATCATTGGCACCTCCCATGTGATCATAATGAACATGGGTGAAAAATATAGCATCTATCTTTGGATTTCCAGCTTTCAACAGTTGTAATCTAATTTCTGGATCGGTATCAATCAATATGTTTAAATGGTCATCTGTTGTAATCAATGCAGCTGTTCTGGTACGAATGTTTTTAGGGTTATTAGGATCACATTCACCAAATCCTCTTGATAATGATGGAACACCATTGGAAGGGCCACACCCTAAAATTCTAACTTTCATACCCTACTCTCCCACAAACACTTTAAAAAAGTTTTCACTTGTTTGTTTTTCAACTGTTTCAATATTCTCTTGCTTTAATTTTGCAAGTGCTTCCAGTGTATATTTAACAAAAGATGGTTCGTTTTTTTTCCCTCTAAATGGATGAGGTGCCAAATATGGAGCATCTGTTTCAATCATTAATCTGTTTAAAGGAATCTTGGCAATCGTATTGCGTAATTCAACAGCGTTTTTAAACGTTATAATACCTGAAACAGAAATATAGAGTCCAACTTCTAAAGCCACTTCAGCGAGCGCCTCAGAGCCACAGAAACAATGCATTACTCCAGATTTTTTCAAAAGATTATTCTTATAACTTTCTTTCAAAACATCGATTATATCAGTATCTGCATCACGGGCATGTATAATAATAGGTTTTTGAATTTGATTAGCAAGCTGGATTTGATCAACAAATGCTTGAATTTGCTCATTTTTTGTTTCTGGATTATAATAATAATCAAGCCCAATTTCTCCAACGGCTTTTATTTCAGGGTGTTTTTGATAAAGGTCCAATGATTTTTGATAATCAAAATGAATAGCTCCTTCTGGATGAATGCCAAAAGCAGTATGCACATTAGGATATGTTCCCATGTGGATTAATTGGTCTATTTGGTCATAAGAGCAGGCAACCGTTAAAATATCAGATATCCCCTCCTCTTTTGCTCTGGCCAGGTACCCTTCTATATTCTCATTGAAATCATCAATCCCTAAATGGCAATGACTATCGATCATTTAAAAGTTCTCCGATGGATAAAAATGTATTAATAATTGCTTGTCGTCTATCTAAATAAATATTTGAAACATTTGCAAAAAGAGTTGTTGTTGTTTCATATAAATTTAATAAGTTTTCACTCAAAAGTGGGTTTGTTTCAAATGTTTCTTTGATTGTTTTTGCAAACCAGTTCATTAAAAAGATTTGAAACAAGGAAAAAGCCTCTTCATTTTTATGAACCATATCAGCAAAATCATTCAAAGCGGTTATATCCATTCTTAAAAGTGGTACAAAGCAAGCGTTCATTTTTTGATAGATTTTAAGACCATCATTTTCATGAATTTTAAGCGCAAGACCAATGGACCCATCTGACAATTCAGCCAACAACTCAATGTGAGGTGATTGGGGTAAAAGCTTTTTCAACTCTTCAACCACTGTATCAAAAGAAAGTCTTGGGATTTGAATTTTGCGACATCTAGAGGCGATAGTGGGTAACAATTTCCCTGTGTTTTGGGATAACAATAAAATAATACTGCGTGGAAATGGTTCTTCAAGCATTTTTAAAAGCGCATTTGCAGCATTTGTATTCATATCTTCCGCCAGCGAAATAACCAAAATACGATATTCATTTGAGCTTGATTTTAAAGAAAGGAATTTGACCCCTTCTCTAATGTCATCAACGGTGATTTCTTTTTTCCGCGCGAGCGTTTTGGCATTTTCTTCAACCTCTTTACCTGCAAGAATCATTTTTTGAATTTCTTTTTTAGCGTCTTCAGTCAAAGAGCATTCAATCCACTTAACATTTGGATTAAAATCTATTTTTGCATCCCAATTTCCAGTTGTTAAAAAGGCACTTAACCGTTTGGCAAATGTTTTTTTCCCAACACCAAAAGGTCCCGTAATCAACCAAGAGCCTGTTATTTTCCCATTTTTGAGAGAGTTTGATATTTGATCATAAGGACTAAGCATTCATTTTTTCTTTCAATTTTAAAACAATCTCATCATGAATGGCTTGAACAGATTGGTCTGCATTAACAACAATGAATCTTTCTGGCTCATTTTGTGCCAAAGTTAAAAAAGCATTTCTGATGTTTTCATGAAATGAAAAATCCATATTTTCAAAGCGTTGTTCATCATTTCCTTGACGTTTGATGCTTCTTGCAAGTCCAATTTTAGGGTCAATATCTAAAACAATGGTTATGTCTGGCTTGAAATCATCCGCAATAAAGTGATACAAAAATTTAGCATCGTTGAAAATCTTTTCATCATACCCATATCCAAAGCATTGATAGGCTACAGTACTGTCTTGAAAACGATCAGACAAAATGATTTTCCCTTCATCTAATGCTGGAAAAATCTTTTTAACCAAATGATCCCTGCGAGCAGCTGTGAATAAAAGCATTTCTGTTTTTTTGTCCCAACGATCTGTGCCTCCTTTTAACAACAGATTGCGAATTTCTTCCCCACCTGCGGAACCACCAGGTTCTCTTGTCAATAAAACTGAATGATCTGTCCCTTCAAAATATGATTTCAAAAGTTGAATTTGGGTGGATTTCCCAGAGCCTTCGCCCCCTTCAAAAGTGATAAATAAACCCTTACGCATGCTTAAAACCATGATTTTAGTGTTTGTTTTAAACGTTTGAAGTATCCTGCCTTAGCAACATCGTTGGCAGCTAATAAATTCATTGTTTCAACCTGTTCGCCTTCACCAATTTTGAGTGTTGCAATTACATCACCTTTTTTGATTGGCGCTGCAATTGGTGAATTATAAGATATTGTTATATTAGGTGTTTTTCTCCCTCTTGCATGTGTCATGCGATATTCTTTTTCAGTTACAGCATCAACACTGTCTTCTGTTCCAAGCCAAACAGGGATGCTCTCAACAACCTTATTTTTAGCCACAAGTGTTGAAGTCATAAATCCAGCACTGCCATAAGTTGCAAATCGTCTTGATTCTTCATCGCGGTCTTTCATACTTTCCAACCCATTGATAACCAAAATAATTCTTCTGCCATCTGCAGTAACGACGGAGCCAGTCAACCCATAGCCAGATTCTTTGGTATGACCTGTTTTTAAGCCATCAGCTCCTGGAATTTTATCCAAAAGTGGATTTCTGTTGCCTTGGGTAATTCCATTGTGTTTAAAGCTTTTTTCTGAAAAGATATAGTAATATTCAGGGAATTTATTAATCAAAATTTGAGCCAATTTAGCCAAGTCTTTTGCACTCATTTTATGTTCTGGATCAGGAAGACCAGTTGAGTTTTTAAATGTTGAATGGCTAAGCCCCAATTCTTTTGCTTTTTCATTCATCAATTCAGCGAATGCACTTTCAGAACCTGCCAAATTTTCAGCAATTGTAATACAAGCATCATTTCCAGATTGAACGATAACACCCTTTAACAAATCAAGGACCTTAACCTTTTCAGCTGGTTTTAAGAACATGGTTGATCCACCACTTAATGTGCCACCAGTTTTCCAAGCATTTTCAGAAACGATAAACTCAGTATCCAATGTTAAACGCCCATCTTTCAAAGCGTCAAAAACGATGTATGCGGTCATCAATTTACTCATTGAGGCAGGAGCCATCGGAACATCTGCTTCTTTTTCAAACATGATATAACCAGTATCCGCATCCATTAATAATGCATGGCTTGCTTTTGTGTCAAAAGCCATTGCGTTGAAAGAAAAAAGAAGTGTACCAGCTAAAGAGTAAAATAGTGTTTTTTTCATCGAATAGTCCTTTATTTATCGTTGTCATTTATTTTGAAGTCAATCTTGCATCAGAATAACCCGCACTCTTGATTTTGTCAAGTGCAATCAAAGCTTCTTTTTTTGTGTTAAAGCCAGATACTTGAACACAGTTTAAAACAGTTCCATTGACTTTTTTCTCAATAATTTGAGGGTTAAAGGCTGCTAGTGTTTTTTGAATGTTTTGTGCAGATTGGATGTTTCTGAAAGCTCCAACTTGCACAACATATTTTGATGCAACAGCTGTTGTTTTGACATGTTCTTTATAGCTATAAACAATTTCATCCTCTTGAACAGGTTTTTGCACTGTTTTTTTAGGGCTTACAGCTTGTTTAGATTGATATGTAACCAATGGAATGTTGTTTTGATAGTAAGCATCTAAAGCATTTGAACTTGTCAAAGCATCTTCAGCCTCTTTTTTGAGTAATTCTTGTTTCAAACTTTTGCTTTCATTTGGTAAAATTTCAACAAGAACTTTGGTTGTACCTTCTTTGTTGAATTCAAGTGCTTCAGCTGCTTTTTCAGACACATCTATAATTCTATCTGTAACCATTGGGCCACGGTCATTGACACGAACAATGGCTGTTTTGTTATTTTCCAAATTTGTGATTTTAACAATGCTTGGAAGCGGAAGCGTTCTGTGCATAGCTGTGAGTTTTTCTTCATTAGAAACTTCACCATTTTCAGTGATGGGTTTATTAGGATCATATTTAAACCAATAAGCATCCCCCTCTTCTATATATGTATAATCTTCTTCAGGGGTGAAAACCTCATTTTGAATGGAATAAGGTTCTCCAACCATATAGATGATATTTTCTTTCTTTTCTTGATAATCCCCAGTTGAACGAAATAACAAACCATTATCTGTACAAGCGGATAAAAAAAGTGGCAACATTAAAAAAATTGATTTTTTATTCATCATTTTATTTCTCTCTTTTCAGTTTTTGAATGAGTTGATTTGAAGGATAGCCATCTTGTGGTAATTTTTTTGATTTTTGATATGATTTTATACCTTGTTTTGTATTGAACCCTAAAACACCATCAATCTCACCCTTATAATAGCCAATTTTTATAAGTTTTGATTGAATAAATTCAATATCATTTCTTGAAATTTTGGATGAAACTTGCTTTGCTTTTATTTTAAAATCTTCATCCTTTAGCATATTTGCAAGCAATCCGACTGACAAAGCATAGAGTGAAGAATTGTTCCAACGCATGATTTTGTCATAGTTTGGATAGGTCAAAAATTTTGGACCATTCACGCCCATTGGCATAACAAGGCGTGCTTCAACTTCTTTTTCAGATGAAGATATTTTTTGTACAGGGTTAACCCCAAGTTTGATCCATTCTTTAACCGTTCTTTTTTGTTGAGCTGTTAATTTGTTCCAATTAACTTTTGTTGAAAGGGTTACTTCCCTTCCCCAAGGATACGTTTCGTCCCACCCCATTTTACTTAAGTAATTGGCTGCGGAAGAAAAAGCATCTGGTAAAGAATTGATGATATCTTTATTCCCATCCCCGTCCGCATCAACAGCATAAGCAGCATATGTTGTTGGCATAAATTGAAAATTGCCAAATGCACCAGCCCAAGATCCATAAAATTCTGTTTTTTCACCATTTTGCATAATTTTTAACAAGGTAATAAGCTCATTGGTGAAAAATCTTCTGCGCCTTTTGTCAAAAGAAAGGGTCGCAAGTGCATCAAGTGTTTTAATTTTACCTTTAAAGAGACCATAATTTGTTTCCAACCCCCAAAAGGCAACCAAATAGTGTTTGTCAACACCATACATTTTTGAAACAGAATCTAGAAATGCTTGATATTTATGTAAAATTTCACGCCCTTTTTTTATTCTCGATTCGGAAAGTGTTCGATTCGTATAGTCCCAAAAAGTGAGCAAAAATTCAGATTGTTTACGGTCAGATTTCAAGACATTATCAAGTAATTTTAAATCATCTAACACATTGTTTAATATAGACTTTTCAACACCTTTTTGAATTGCTTCTTTTTTGAAATCTTTTTTCCAATTTTCAAATTCTTGAAGTTGGGTTTGATTGTTCACTTCTTTTGCAAATAAATCAGAAGAAGCAAAAAATATTTGTCCTGCAATACAAGTTGTTGAAAATAAAGTTAAAAATACTTTTTTAAATGTCATTTAATGCCCTTTTTTTATGTTTTTTTTATAATATAATACACTTTTTTTAAAAAAGCACTTGATTTTTTATTTTTTTCGTGTATAGTTAACTTATCACTCAAGGATGGGTGGTCGAGTGGTTTAAGGCTCCGGTCTTGAAAACCGGCGTGGGGGTAACTCCACCGTGAGTTCGAATCTCACCCCATCCGCCATTATCCCCTTAATTCATTGAATTTTGGGGATTTTTTAATGCTTATTTTTCAGCAATTTTTGTTTCCCGTCACAGTTACCCGTCACTTTGCCCGATTAAGACACTTTACCCCTACTCTATCTTCAAGACTTTTATACCATTTTGCCCGAACGGATTTGTCGTACATTGATGATTTTTACCCGATTGGATTTCTCGAACACCCTCGAACTTTAAGACATTTAACGAATTTTCCAAATTGTTGGTTTCTAATAGTTCTTTAATAATCGTTTTGTAATCAAACTGTGACCTTCTTCATATAAATCATCAAGTCTTTGGCTGTTGGTTTCTGTTTCACTTAGTTCACTGATTGATTTGATTAAATAATGTAATGCATCTATGGATGGATGCCTGTGTTCGGATAGTATCATGCCATAATAATACTTGTTTTTATTGAGGAATTGTTCAGAAAACTCATATTGAGTATTGATGTATCCCAAATCCTTTAAGTGATTAAAGACCTTGATTAAATAATCTGTATCAGGGTGTTGTGGGAGTTCATCTGCTGGTTCAGGTTGTTTAGGATCTTCTTTCAAACCTTTCTTTTCAATGAGTTGGGCTCTAACTTTTGCTAATAATTCATCTAATTTTTGTATAGTTGTATTCATGTTCATTCCTTTGGTTATATATGATTTATTTATGGAATGAATACAAAAAAACTCTGCTTTTGCAGAGTTTTCTTAAATCTTAAAATAATAACTGGTTCTTATCTTTTCTTTAAAAACCTTTAATTCTTTGGACAATGGATAAGATATTTTGGAAAGTTCTTCCAACATAACATGAATATCCTTTGTTCTACCATATAATCTTTGTCCAATTCCTTTATCTGTCCAACCAGCAATCGCATTTTGATATTCTGCTGGTATTTTCTTTTCAATTGCTTTGGTTTCAAAGGTATGTCTAAATGAGTGAAAAACTTTGTTTGGTTCAGATAAATGAATACTATCCAAATATCTGCCAAACCAATGTTGTATTGCACCTGAATATTTGTTATGCTTTGTTTGGGTCAATTCACTAAACAACTTCTTTTTGTTGAATTTTTTTTGATAGCCAACATATTTTAAAAAACCTAAGTCAATCAATACTGGATGAATTGGGATTACTCGTTCTGATGTCTTATTCTTAACTGTTTTATCCTCAGCATTTGCATTGATTGAAATGCAAGGAACTCCATTTTTATTCACAATATCCAATGTATCTAATTGACAAATTTCATTTTGTCTGCATCCTTGATACAAAGCAATTAAAGGAACCCAGAACTTCGCCTGCTCTTTTCTCATGCATGGATTTGGATATGTTACAGGGTTGAATATCTTATGTAAATCAGCATGTTCAAAAGGAAGTCTATTACTTTCTTCAATTTTAATTGGTTTATCAACAAACTCACTTAAATTAGTTTCAATAATATCTTCTTTTACTGCATATTTCATAAAACTGGTAAAGATCTCTAAATACCCTTTAATTGTCTTTCTTGACATTACTTTGTTTGGAGATCTTGTTAAAATATCATCTATTTTCCAACCATCTTTTATTGCATATCCCCATTTCTTGGGTACTTGATAGATTTTTTCACTCAACTTTCTACAATCTTGCTTTGTAACTTCTTCAATATATTGTCTATTCATCAATAAAAAGCATAGTTGGATAGAAATGTATATCTTATCAAGCCATTTGTCAGGTGTTCCTTTTAAGTTCTTTTTATATTGAGCATACTTTTTAAAAAACTTTTCCCAATGGGTTTTGGTCATAGATTTGGTCAGACGTTCTGTGGTCTTCATCTCATCATAACTCTTTAAAAGAGTTTTAACCTTGGGATTGCTTGGACTATATGCTTTATCTTCTTTAATGGCTTTAACACTATTTTGGGCATATCTTTCCAAAGCAGAAATATGACTGCCAAAACTTTTGAACCATTCATAACCATCTTTTGCTTTTTCTTCTAAGCCAAGTTCAACTTCTTTTTCCTTTAATTTAGTATAAACCGTTCTTAATGTAATATTGGCAGTGCTGTTTTCCACCAAACTCTTCAAATAGTCAATAATCATATTAACCATCAATTCTTTTCTTTGCTCGGTTGGAAGTTTGATGTTGTCAAAATCTTTTTTGCCTTCCACAATGCTCTCTGCATTTTCTTCCAAAAAGTATTGGATTTGACTTAACCTTGCCAGCAAGATTTTATCTACATCATTTTCATCTAAAATGACTTTGTTTTCTTTGTTTAGTTTCATAATAATATCCTCAAATACATCCATAAATGTTTGTAAATGAGCAATTTCTGTTCGCCATCTGGCAACGGCAGTCTTGTAATCAGAAGTATCTAATGAATAGCCTATCTCTTTACATTTAGCGATTGTCCAATACTTCCTTGGAAGCCCAACCCTAAAATAAAAAGCACGACCTTTGACAATAAGTCCTGGATATCTTTGAACCATAAGTAGTCTCCTTATGTCATTAGAATATCGTACTTTTTCTTATCCGTCCGTCAAAATCTGAACAGAAATTGCTTTTTTTTTACTGTTTTAATTCATTTAGAACCAATTCTTTGAGTTCTGGGTTGACTTGATTTTCCTCAACAAATCCCTGAATAAAGAATTTTTGCACCAAATTATCTGAATAAAAATATTCCTTGTTTTCCAAAGCATATTCCACAACTTCTTTTCTTGGGTTAATAAACAGATAGTAGAAATTATTTCTTTCCTTATCAATCAATCCTTCTTTATCCAAAAATTCAAACGATATAATCTGTTCCTTAATTTTATTCAATGGATAAGTTGCACAACACATTTGTTGAGATTTATGGTTATATAGAAATTCTTGATCTGCAATGTTCTCATCGATTGTTTTATAACAACATTCACAAACGAGACGTGCTTCATTATATGCTGCTACTGTTTGTGGTAAATAGATTTGTTCTGTCCCATCATCCGTTATAATGTTGACTGTGCAATAAAATGGATTCACATCACCACTTTCTATGTCAATATCTGCATCTGTATCAGTGATAAGTTTTTCATACTCTTCCATAAAGTCATAATACTCCATTTTGCTCATTTCTTTTAATTTTTCTGCAATCGTTTGTTTTTCATCTTGACGAATTTTTTTTGTCACGGTATAATTCCTTTGTAATTTAAGTTTTACATTCGGATGGTTATAAAAGTTGCCGCTCTTATAACTATCCACTTTTTTTTAAGCTTTTGGTAAATGTTTTGCAGCTTCTTCTTTGGCTTGTTTTTCTGCAAGAAATTGTGCTGCCTTTTCAAGTTTTTCTTTTTCTCTTTTGTCTTTTTTCTTTTGATTATTTTTCTCCTTATTCTCTTTTTTCCTTTTAACTTCATTTTCACAGAAGGTTTCAATCTGCGTATCTAAAATCCCTTTTGACACTGCCTCATAGAACTTGGTTAAAAAAGCAATCTTTTGATCCAAAGGTAATAATTGGCATGAGCATCTGTAAATTCGTTTGCCTCCCAACCGGACAGAAAAGACAGAAGTGTTCTTTTTCTCGTCCAAGTCAATTAACAACTTGTTCATTTGATTGCTTTTATCCCAAGAATTATCTCTGAAATTTTTGATGTTCATTGTAATCAAATCCAAAATTCGTTGCTTACAACTGCCTTTGGATAATAACCCTTCATCTTTTTGAGTTTCTAATCTGGTAATACCAAACGAAGACATAAAATCTTCAATGTTTAATGTATTGATTGTTGCTGTTTCTAACATAATTAAATCCTTTCATTTTAATCTTAAATCCCAAACAAGACCATCTTGCTTGATGATGTTTTTAAAACTACAAAGATTTTATTTCTTGACAAGGACCTTGTTTAGACAAAACTCTGTTTTTTGTCCATATGAAAGCAAATGACGACATTTGACGACATTTGACTACAATTTTTTTTGCATTTCATTGTTTGCTTTTGCTTCAATTTTGAATAATTTTCCAAATAAATTTATAAAATCATCCAAAATCTACCCGAATCGGATTCGTTTTCATTCCAGTTTTTAATCAGTAAAGAATAAATACTTTTATAATTAACTATAAGGATTAAAACATGGAATTAGAACCAATTATTATTAATAAAAACTTCTATCCTATCCCAGAGGATTTAGAAACTTTAAAAGAATTAGAAAAACTGATGACCTATATCAATCAACCGATTAACAGTAAATTATCCAGTTTGTTGCAGGTCTTATGTGCCACAACAACAAATCCAAAAATGGTTGAATATCTATTAAAACAAGGGGCAAATCCATACTATATGGATATCAATGGTAAAACGGCTTACGACTATGCTTTGAAAAATAAATTCCATTTAAAAGATTGGTTCTTCATCTTATTAAACCAATATCAAGGTCATTTCAAACCAATCAGTGCATCTGAAAGACAAAGTTTTGTATTTTCTATTATTCAATCTGAAATCATTAAGCATGAGATGTTAAGACTTAAAGCCCAAGAACAATTACTAAAA
>JAZQXL010000022.1:0-12221 GCA_045632845.1 Alphaproteobacteria bacterium | reverse complement strand
TGTTGGTTTTTTAAACTTTGTCTGTTTAGCAGGCAATGGCTCTTGCTTGTTTTCTTTGATCCATTCTTCAAGGTCAATTTGGGGGTCGTCACCCTTTGGGGGGACAACACCCTTTAGGGTGTAGGGGGGTAATATATTTTTATTTTCTTCTAGGGGGTTTAAGGGGGATATCTTCTTTTCTTTTTGAATAACCGAACCATAACCATAGGTTTCTGTTTGGTTATCATTTGGTTTCTGTTTGGTTTTGTTTTGGTTATTGTTTGGTTTTTCTTCGGTTTCTTCTTGGTTCTTTTTTGGTCTTCCACCCTTACAACCATTCTCAAATCTCTTATTGTTTACATCAACCATTGGTTTTGCTAAAGTGAAAAACATTCTGACAACAGGTGTCATCATTGTTTCATTTATCTCACCAGTCAATGCATATTCAGTAAGTGCCATCAAGCAATCAGCTTGGCTTTCCTTGTCCATTCCCTTTAATGCTTCATAAAAGCTCCGATAAAAAATAAAACTTTCTCTCATTTTTTTCCCTCAAAAAGTTTATCCAAGGCATTTCTGCCACTCTTCTGGGGCTGATACACGCCCCACTCAATCAAAGTGTTTTTAAAATCTTCAAAAGACCGTATCTCTTGCCAATTAAAACCACCTGCTAAAACATAATCTTTGAACCTCTTTTGGTTCTCTGTTGGTTTGCCATTGCCAAATTTAAATTCCATAAATCCAACAGGCATTCCCTTTTTGCTGATCAAGTAATCTGCTACCCCTGCTCGTAATCCCATTCTTTTGAGCTTGGCACCGTTTGCTTTGGTTCTTGCTCCTTCGTTTGGAATGTGGATCATGTCAAATGGCCGTTTAATCACTCTGTCAAACCAATCCACGCAGGCAATGCACAATTCATCTTCAGAGTTGACAGCGCATCCATTCACAAAAGTCAAATGCTTAATTCTTGCAAATGCTTTGTATTCAGCAACCGTCATTCTTTTGAAGATGTCTTGTTTCATTGCTTACCCTCATAAAAATCAACAATTGTAACTTGCCCATCCGTAATCTCTTTAATTTTTTTTAAGTGGTGTAATGATGGAATGCATTTATCGTTGATCCATCTGCTAATATTTGCTGGTGATATATTTGTCATTTTTGCAAATCTGTATTGACTAAAATTATTGATTTTTATATACTCTTTTAATGTCATTAAATAACCTTTCTTTATGTTATAATTCATTATAATTGCATTTTATGCAATTTGTCAATGCACAAAATGCAATTATTTTAAATAAACTTGACTTTTTTTCAAAAAAGTATTACAATATGTGTAATTATATAGGAGGTATAAACAATGAAATGGGATTGGCTAGAACAACGCATTAAAGATTGTGGCTACACTCGTTTAGAGTTTGCAAAAGTTATTGATTTACAACCAGCAAGATTATCAGAAATGATAACAAATAGACTTGTAAATGGTGGTGTTATTCGCAAAATACCATTAAGAAAAATCACTATTTTTGCCGAAAAGTTAAAAATAGAAACAACATCTCTCAGTAATTACAATGATGATCTTCGTGATGATGTTGTGTTTTTAGATATTGATAAACCTTCTGAAGATACACCTAACAACGCTTCTGATACAGCTAATCAAGAACTCATCGGCATTGATATGATTGATGCTAAAAAGTGCCGTGGTGATGATATTGAAAATTTATCCGATAATGCTTTCGGTCAGCAGATGATGACGCCTGCCGCACTTAAGGCTTATACAAAAACAAATCCGGATAATGTAAAAATTATCAATACAGTTGATGATTCTATGTCCCCAACCATAAATTCTGGCGATTTTGTGTGGATTGATATTTCATACACAACACCACGAGCTGATGGCTTATATGTTATTGTTATTGGGGATGCTATGTCAATTAGGCGCTTCCAAATCAATCCATTTACAGGCAGTATCACCCTTAAGTCAGATAATCAACGCTATGAAGATTACACGGCTGAAAATGCTGACGATATTCGTGTTGTTGGCAAAGTCATTTATCATGTCAGAAGAGTTGGATAGGAATATGAAAAAACTTGCTTTAATACCCATACTTTTTGTTTTATCTGGCTGTGAGTTTATGATGAATGGCGGAGTTGTTGGCTGGTATATTGACTATATCGATGCTAAAAACAAACAAATTGAGTTAGAGGAACAAGAATACCAGCAAAAAAAACAGCAAGAAGAATCTGAAGCTCAAAAAAATAAAGAAATTGAAAAAGCAAAAAAAGAACAAGAAGAAAAAGAATACACAAAAAAAACCAAAATTTTAATAGCAAAACGATGTAGATTATTTGGATGGGAAAAAGGCACATCTGACTATGTTGTATGTAACAAATCTCGTTTTGATGTTTTCCAAACAGATGTATATATGTATCATAAAGGATCTTATAAAAAGACATACGATTTAATGGTGTCAAGATACAATAATGATGAAAACACCTGTATTGAATATGGATTAAAAAGAGGAACAATTCAATTTAACAAATGCAAGGTTGAACTTGAACAACTTTATATACATCACAAACAACAACAACTTAAGAGCGAAAAAGAAAGATTAACAAGAAAACTCTCTAACCCCTCCTATTACAATGTAATTCTTCATTAAAATCTTTACAATTACAGTTATATGTAATATATTTTAACTGCAGTGAACAAAAACCACCCATTGCAACTATGGGTGGTTTTCTTTTTATTTCAAACACTTAACACTCTTTTTCCGATTCGTATTTTTTTGTTAAAATAATTTTAAGAATTCTAAAAAATATTGCATATATATGCACTTTGAAAAACAAAAACGCCACATTTTTTAATATTATTTTCCACATTTTATATTTTTTTATTATTACATTTCAATATGTTATAAAAAAAACATAAAAAATGCATAAAAATGCATTGACTTATTTGTGATAGTTGCATAATATGCAATTATAAGATATCAAAAATGCAATTAATGAGGAGGTTTTTATGTTTGAAAAAATAATACAAGACGTTGTGTGTGAAATTGAAGAACGCGTTCCTTATGTTTTAGACGAGTGTGAGGATTTAACACAATCACAGGCTGAAGAACGCGCTTGTGAATCTATTCTCAATCAAGCTGATGAAATGGGATTATTCAACATGTTTGAATATATTCTTTATAAAAGTGGTTATTGGCATCAACTTAACAAAAACAATCCTTATCGTGAATTTGAACCAAAAAAATCAGAAGCTCAAAGCTCATTTGAGACAATGATGGGTGTTTCTGATCTTTCCAATCTTTTGAAAGTAAGGGGGTAACAATGGTTGAAACAATCAAAGAAGCAATCTCTTGTCTTTTATTCGGAGCATTTATGATCACTATGATCTTTGGCTGCGCCATCTCTGACAAAATCGATCAAGTCATCATTGAAGAAAGGGCAGAATAATGAACGTTTTTGAAACTTTAAACAACATCAATGTCAATGGACATGTTGAAAAGAAAAATGGTCTTTCATACTTGTCTTGGGCTTGGGCCTGGACAGAGGTAAAAAAAGCTTTCCCAGATGCTCAATACACTATTTATGAAAATGCTAATGGCTGGTGCTATCATACTGATGGCAAAACGGGATGGGTTAAAACAGGTGTAACAATTGCCAATCAAGAATATATTGAATATTTGCCTATTATGGATTTTAAAAACAAATCCATTCCTGTTGATAACATCACTTCATTTGATGTTAACAAAGCCATTCAACGCTCTTTAACAAAAGCTTTGGCTCGCCATGGTTTAGGACTTTACATTTACGCTGGTGAAGATTTACCAGAAGAAGAACAACTAACGCCAGCGCAAAAAGCAGCACAAACGAAAGCAGATAATAAAGCTGAGTTTGAGGTTCGCTTTGAAAAAGCTTACAATTATCTCAAAAGACCAGATGCAAAGATCCAACTGATTGAAGAATCTTTTCCAGTACTTATGAAAGAAGCTGAAAAACGCAAGCACCAACCACAAAAACAAGCTGAAATGTGGGAAATGTTTGATTCTCTCTTAGCTAAAGATGCTGATTACATCCCTTCTTTTGAAACATTAAATGCAGGATAGTTATGAAAACGACCATCATTAACCTCACAGAATGGCAGAGATATGTGCAAGCTATGAACAATAAGCTGATGCGCAACTTTAAGCCATTTGATATTGAAACAAAAGAAGTTAAGGACAGGGTAAGCAGAAATCAACAGGCGTATATATTTGGTGTTGTTTACCCTCGCTTAAAACAAGGGTTGATTGATTGCGGTTATGAGCTTGAAAATATCACAGACGAACAATTCGATTATTTCATGCGTGAGATGTTCTATTTCGATATAGTCAACACCTCTAAAGGTGAAAGAAAGCTCCCACGCCGTCTTTGTTTTTCAAAGGCTCATAAAGATGAAGTAACAAAATATATTAACGATTTATTGATGTTTGCATCCAAAATCGGATGCTACATCCCATCAACGGAAGGATTTTAAAATGATGAAATATTATTTACCATTTTTGGTTTTAGATTTTCTAGTGGCATTTTCTTTTTATTTGGGTTGGTATGCCTCAGCCATCTTTAATGCCCTACTTTGTTTTTGGTGGTTGTCTTTCTTTATTGTGAATGAGAGGTAAAAATGTTTTTTAAAAATTATAAGGATAAAATCAATGAGCTTGAAGAAAAGGTTGATAATCTTCAAGAAACCGTTACTGAACTAGAAAAAACGCTGAACAGCCGTTTTATCAAAGATGCAGAAATATCTTTTAATGAAAAAGAAAGAAGAATTTTTAAAAAAGCCAAAAAGGAAATAATGGATTCTTTGCCTGAGATTAGCACTCAACAATTTTTTGATGTTCCTATATCTTGTAGTTGTTCTTGTGTAGCATCTTATTTTGGTTTTGTTTTTAAATATAAAAAACTACACTTAATAGGTTCAAGGAAAAAAAGAGCCATGTATGACGGCTTTGAGTTTTCCAAAGAATATACTGAAAGATTATACAATTATAACATTGAGGTTCTTGAATCAAAAGGACAAAAGGTTTCATGGATGTTAAAGTAAGATAGGGGTTTAAAATGAGTGAAGAAATCAGAGTTATCACAAAAGCTCAATACGAAGAATATATGGAATTGAAAAAGCAAGTTGCTGATGTTAGAAAAACGAAACGGTGGAAGCCTAAGGAAGGGGAACCTTATTGGCATATTTATGATGATGGAACTATTGATTATGACTTTTGGACATCAAAAAATGACATTTTATTAGGTAGATATAAATTAGGCAACTGCTTTGAAACAGAAGAAGAAGCACAAAAAGAGCTAGACCGCAGGCTTGCTGAAAGGGAGCTTTTGGATTTGTGTGATTGGGAAGGTGAGGAAAGCGCATATTTTATTGAATATAACGACAAAAGAGATGTTTTCGCTTGGGACTGGTTTAATTTTATATACTCCCCTTACCGTTTTGCAAGTGAATCCTCTGTCAAAAAAGCCATCAATGAGCTTGGCGAAGATAAGTTGAAGTTGATATTTAGGATTGATTAGGACATTAATGTCCTTAACAAAAAGGAGTTGAGATGAGCGAAACACTTACAGAGAAATGGAAGAATGGAACACTTAAAGAGGGTTGGTATTATTTAAGCATAGTGCCAAACAAAAAATGCATTGATTATTTTATTGGACAAGATTTTGAAAGATACAATGAATGGGCAATAGAAGAAGTCCTTGCACCTGTTCCGTCTTATGAAGAATGGGAAGAACTACAAGAGTCTAATGATGGATTATCAAAGCTTATGTTTAAATCATTAATGAATAAATTTGTTAAGGCAGACGAAGAAAGAGAAAGGCTTGAAGAAGAAAATGCTGAACTACTCGAAAAAATTAAACAGATAGAAGAATTGTTTCAATACGCCCTATTCTCTGACTCAGATGGTCATTATAAACCCTGCAAAAACACAACAAAACAAGAGGCTTATGATATTCTAGGCAAAATACAGGAAATGCTTGGAACAAATAAGCAAAATGGCATTTATGGAAGAAAATAATGATTAACATTGAAGATTTGATACCGTTTATGAAAAAAGGCTGGGTTGCTATGGATGAGGACGGAACTTGGTATTGGTTTAGAGAAAAACCAAAAAGAGATTATAATGACTGGTATATTGTTAGTTTTTCTCATTTTGATTACATTCTTTTGAGTGCTTCTTTTGACATAGCACCTGCTGAAAATTGGAAAAAGAGCTTGAGAAAGGTTGGTAGATGAAAATAACAATATATGATTTTTTAAAAAATCCAAAAGAGGTTGAAATAACAAAAGAAGTAGTAAGTGCTGTTTTTTTAAAAATTAGTGGAGACCAGTGCTTGTTTGTTAAATACAAAGATGGCAATGAAGAATGGTTTGATCCTTGTGAAGGACACCGATTAGCAGACTACTTTGATGATGTTGCTTTTGTAGAGTTAAAGGATGGGTCTGATTTTAAAAACATATAAAAAACGTGAAAAATAGGAGCAAAAATGAAACTGAAACTCAAAAAATTAAACAATGAAATGCCTGATTTAATCTCAAGTTCTGAAGATAGTGGCTATGATTTAAGAGCTTGCATTGATAAACCTTTGGTTATTGATCCAATGAGTAAGGCAACCATTCCAACAGGCATTGCTGTTGAAATTGAAGATGAAGATGATTACTTTGCAACACCTGATGTATCCGTTGAGTTACAGGTTAGACCTCGCTCTGGCCATACTAAAATCGGTTTAATCGCTCAGTTTGGAACAGTTGATAGAGGATACAGAGGGGAAATCTATGTTACTGTTATCAATTTTAGCAATACACAAGCAGAAATCCAGCCACAAGAACGCATTGCTCAGCTTGTTGTATGTCCAATATTCAAACCAACAGTTGAGCTTGTAACATCCCTTTCTAACTCAGATAGAGGCAACAAAGGCTTTGGATCATCTGGTAAAATCTAATTAAACTTGAAATTTTTAAGAAAGTAATATATAATGACTTCAAACACATTAGAAGATAGCATAAATAAACTCTATGATATACCTTTGACAGATGCTCAAATGTCTGAGGCTATCTTTAGATTAAAAGAGGCTTGCAACTGCCTTCTTCTAATGCAGGAGGAGATTGATTATGAAAGCAATAATACTAGCTCGTGTTTCGAGCAAGGAACAGGAAGACGGCTACTCGCTGGATGCTCAA
Organism: Alphaproteobacteria bacterium; assembly: GCA_045632845.1. Classification (GTDB taxonomy): domain Bacteria; phylum Pseudomonadota; class Alphaproteobacteria; order CAAHEQ01; family UBA3637; genus RGIG4140. The sequence goes on along the minus strand of JAZQXL010000022.1, from coordinate 5,017 downwards.
ATTACAAGACTTACAGAATTTGCGACAAGAAAGAACTTAACTGTTGTTAGTACTTACCAAATCATTGAGTCATCAACAGTTGGTAAACGCAAGCAATTTAATGAGATTTTAAAGTTTTGCAAATCTCAAAAAGAAACTATTGCTATTGTGGCTGATGCTGTTGATCGTGTGCAACGCTCTTTTAAAGAAAGCATCACTCTTCATGAACTTGTCCAAAAAGGCAAGATTGAGCTTCACTTCTTCAAAGAAAACTTAGTTATTTCCAAAGATTCTCGTTCCACAGATATTATGAGGTGGGATTTTTCAGTGATGGCAGCAAAATCTTATGTGTTACAATTGTCCGACAACGTTAAAAGGTCTTTGGATTTTAAAGTAAAAAATGGTCAATGGGCATCTCTTGCGCCTCTTGGTTACAGAAACTATCGTGATGTTGGCAATAAAGGTGGCATCAAACTTGCTGAAAACTCACACCTTGTTAAAAAACTGTTTGAAAAGTATTCTCTTGGCAAAACCTCATTCAAAGAGTTATCTGTTTATGCAAAAGAGATTGGTTTAAAATCAAACAGAGGGAATGATGTTAAGGTTTCCCAACTTCAAAGAATGATTGCAAATCCATTTTATTATGGTGTTATGTTCCACAAAGGTGAATATCGCGCTCACTGTTATGAAAAGCTTATTTCTAAAGAGTTATGGGATAGGTGCCAACGCATCAGAACCAGGGGCAACAAAACAGAGTTTAAATACGCTGCCAAAGACTATCTTTTCCGTGGTATGATCAGATGTGCCAACACAGGAAAGATTTGCTCCACAGACACCAAAAAAGGCTATATCAATTATATTGTATGCTATGATGAGAATGGCAAACGTAAATATGTTCGTGAAGAGGTTGTTTTAGAACAAGTTGAAAATGTTTTTAAAGCAATCCAAATACCAGAAGATATCATTAACAAGATTGCCAAGGATCTTAAAAAGCAAAAAGAGAATGAAATGGCTATCCGTGAACAATCACTTGCTCAGCTTAATAAAGACCTTGAAACAGCAAAAAAACGCCTTGATACTTTATTGAAGTTTTATTTGGATGGCAAAATCGATGAAGAAACATATATCGAAAAGTCAGCACAATTAAAAATTGAAAAGGATGAGTTGCAAGAATCAATCAAATCATGCAACAAAGCTGATGATTCGTTTAATGACATGGTCGTCAAATTATTAAGAGCAACACGAAATATTGGGGATGTTTTTTGCAGAAGTTCGAATTTTGCCTTAAAACGCCAATTATTAAAAATCGTCATTCGAACTCTTGAACTAAACGGCGAAAACCTAGGATTTGAGCTGGCTTCCCCGTTTGATTCTATGTTAAATTGGGGAAGCCATCGCATGTGGGGCGAGATATGCGATAATCTTCGAACTATTTCTATTGAAGAGCTTCGTATTATTAATGATTCGATCACTGAAGCTTTGGCATTAAAAGCTGCTTAATCCTTGCAAAACTCATTATAACTGATCTTATTCTTGGCACACTTAACAAATAAATCTGGTGCCGTGTCTTTAATGCTTAGGCATTCATTCCCCGTTGGCTCGAGATACCACATGCATTCACTTGTCGTTATAGTCTTGCATGCGCTTAACAAGCTCATTAAAAGGAATATCATTAACACGCTTGCTTTTCTTGGCAACTTTAAGAAGATCTTTGTTTGTTTCATTCTCTTTACCCTTTCTGCCCATTATATATACGGTAAAGAGGGCAACAATGCCCCCTATAATCCACAATACTTTTTCCTTAAGCCACATCATTTTTTTGACACCGTTGAAAATTTATCTAACACCTTAACGATTTTGCCCAACAGCTCATCATCTTTTGTTGTTGGTGTCCATTTAACAACAATGGTGCAGATAGCCACTAATCCACCATAGACAGCTAACACTTCATCCCAATGTGCAGTAATCCATTCAATCATAATTCCACTCCTTTTTCCATTATCTTTGCAAGGTTCTTTGCTCGTTGGCCTACCTGCCTTGCCCAAAGTGAGGTCAACATCTCTTGGCTTGCCAGCGTGTAATTCTTCAACTCACAGGCCTTTAGCATTTTTTTGAATCCCTTTAAACGTGCAATGCCAAGGTTAAAGCACATTTCAAGAATAACCTCTTGCCTTAACTCATCCATTTCCCCATACCAGTGAAAATTTGCATAGCACTCTTTGCGACAAGCTAGCATGTCATTCTGAAGCATCATCATAGCTTCTTCTTCGGTTATACCCCTGTCCTCTAAGTTACGCCCTACGCCAATTGTAAGCTTTCCTGCTGGGCAGGTGTAAGGTCTGAGCCTCAATCCCTCATGTTTAATCAATCTTTCAACCAATGTCATTTTGAGTGCCTTTCCATAATTAAATGATATATATCTTTTATATCCTTGCTTGATTCAATGTTCTGTTTAACAATGGTATCTAACTTGATTTCAATGCCAGATACCCTGCCCTCACAGTTTGTCATGCGCTCCTCAACTTTTGTTAGCCGTGGATTTAAAGTTAATAGTGTCTGAATAAAGCCACATATAGCGAATATTCCCATCATAACCCAAACAGTGCTTTTAACCTTTTCTATCATCGCTATCCTCTTTGTCTTTGAAGTTCTTTAAGAAGATAGACTTGGCGATCATATAGGCTCAACATATATGATATAGAGCTGTTTCTGTTTGTCGCAATCTTATGCTCGTTATAACTAAACTCGTTTCTTAAACCGTTCTCTCTTGGCATTGCAAACCAATTCTTTGAACAATGCATAATGTCAGTAAATTCCAATTGCTCTTCCTTCATCGCTCTCTTTCCTTGTTTATTATTGTGATCATTTTATCCCAAAGCCCCCTTTCTTTTGGTTTCCACCTTCTTTTATAAGCGCGCATCTGCAACCTTGCGCATATCTTTGCAGCTTTCTTTTCTCTCTCTGTTGCCATACTCCCCTCATAAAAAAAACCACCCTCAAAAGAGAGTGGCTTTGGTTGATCAATAAAACACTAATATTTTCTAATTGGTTTTTCAGAAAGCATCCAGTGAACCTTAACAATGTCTTTATGCGCTTCAGCAAGGTCTTTTATCATATCGGTTACCTTGCCCATATCGCACAAATCCATTTCACCAGTATCCCTTGAAGCCTTTGCAACCTTTTCAAGCATCATCCGAATACCAGCATGAATATCATCAGATGTTTTGTGTATTTCTTCGTGTGTCATATCTTGCCTCACAAAATATATTTTTTAACAGCCATTAAAAACGGTTGACATTTTTGATATACTTCAATCAAGCGATACTTCCCATCGGGCAGTTTTATCATATCCTCATTCAAGTATTTCTTAACATTTGAGCTATCAATTTTCCCCTCATCATCCATCATTTGTTTAGCAAGGCTTTCAAAATCGTGAATGATCTTTTGAACCTTTGGTTTCAAATCTAATTTGAAGAACCCAAACTTATAAACTAAATTTTGTGCCTCGTATCCACCAAACAAGTCTGTGAGGATCTGTTTTTCAACTATATCAAGCTCGTGTTGTTTCATGTCAACCGTTTCCATGTGCTAAGCTCCTGCTGTCGTTGTTGTTGCAGGTGTTGGAGTGATAGTTACATTACCCCAACCTGGGCAGACTGAGCTGTTAGGAACAACAAGCTTAAAGACATCATAAATGTTATTAACATCTTTTCTCAAGCATGTTACTCTTTCGCCTGTGATAGCTTCATTGACTGACACAGTTTTATCCAACTGCGCAATGGCTGCAAACAAAGCACTAATTTGACCTTGTGTTTCGTTTCTCTCTTTTGCGAATTGCTTATAGACTTCTGTTCCCACTTGGTCCGTGTATCTTTCGGCTTTTTCTTTTGCAAGCTCGGCCATTAATTGAGATGTTGTGTTTGCGCATCCGCATCCACCAAATAAACCACCCAAAATGTTACCGCCATTGCCATTGAGCAAGCCTAATGCTGTGCCTGCAATACCTAACCCTAAACCTGCACCACCAACGCCTGCTGAGGCAACTGAGTGTGTCCCGTCTGCTGTTTTAATTTCCATTTTCAAACCCTTTCTTTAAAGTTAACGCACAATCGCGTCAATTCAAAAATGGAATAAAACTCAACATGTTATGAGTGGTTTTGTTAGGAATCCATTGTGCATGAAAAAAAGCCCAAAAGCTTGGCTCTTAGGCCATTGTATGCATGGACACGTGCCCGACCTGCTAATTCATAGAACTGTCTTTCAGATATTCCCATGTCATAAGCAATCGTTTTATTTGGCGTGTCCTCTGCATACATTTTTAGCAACAAATGCCTCTGTTTCTTTTCCATTGGTAGCCCATTTAAAAAAGCTTTAGCTTCAGCAAAATCACAATCTTTTAAAAGGTTTGACATTACTTTATCTTTTGTTTCGTCATTTATTGCGTGCATTTATTGCCTCATTATTCGTTTTTCCAAGATAAACCTGTGCTTTCCGAATCGTCTAATACCTCAGAAGTCGCTGTTTCTGTGGGTTCTGAGATGTAAGGGTTATTCTCTCTAATCTCATCTTTCTTAGCTAACCATACTTTTTTAGCTTCAACTGTGCGTTCATCTGTTTCGCCATAACGAGCTAGACATTCTTCGTAGTCAAACTTCAATGGGTCTGCTTGTTCTGTGAATAAGCGTTGACGTGTTTGACGGATAGCTTCGTTTTGTTCTTCAATGGTTGGTTCTGGTGGTTGTGGTGCATATCCTGCCAAATACCAAGAACCGTCATAAGCTTGTTCTACTGCCATTTTAATCATACCAATAGATTCATAGAACTTTGAGTTTGTGCCTAGACCGACTTCACATTGTTTTGTTTCTGCGTTTGTAATTTTTGCGTATTTAAACATTGTTTACTCCTTTGTATGGGTAAAATACTAAATCATTTGTAGCTGTATCACATTTAGCTTTAATAATATCATTCTTGCTTAATGTAATAGACATACTTTGTAGATATGTATTCCCAGCTCCAACAATTTTATCATTTACATATA
>JAZQXL010000021.1:0-50467 GCA_045632845.1 Alphaproteobacteria bacterium | reverse complement strand
AAAAAAGCGTCCCATTATTAGTACAGACTAAGCTTGTTTTTCAATGAAATCAACTGCGTCTTTAACTGTGCGAATTTTTTCAGCTGCATCATCTGGAATTGAGCAACCAAATTCTTCTTCAAAAGCCATGACAAGTTCAACTGTGTCTAAGCTATCTGCACCCAAATCATCAATAAAGCTAGCTGTGTCAACAACTTTAGCTTCATCAACACCTAAGTGTTCTACAACGATTTTTTTAACGCGTTCTGAAACATTACTCATTATATATTTCCTTTTCTGTTATTAATATTATTTTGTCTGTTAAGACGAAATCAAACTGCTTTTAGCACATTTTTTTTCATTCGTCTAGCACTTTTTTTCATTTTAGAACAAATAGTATAAAAATCAAATAATTAAACTTGATTTTTTACACATTTTTATCCTAAATCATCGCCATCCCCCCATTGACGTGGATGGTTTGCCCTGTGATGTAAGCAGCTTCATCACTTGCCAAAAAGACTGCTGTGTTAGCAATATCTTCAGCTGTTCCCAAGCGGCCCATCGGAACACCACGCAAAAGCTCTTTTTTAACTTCATCAGTCAAAGCATCTGTCATTGGTGTTTTAATAAATCCTGGTGCAATTGAGTTAAATGTAATACCACGACTTGCAAGTTCTTGAGCCATACATTTATTCATTGCAATCATACCAGCTTTTGAAGCAGAATAGTTTGCTTGACCTGCATTTCCCATAACACCCACAACGGATGCCATACCAATGATACGACCATAACGGCGTTTCATCATCCCTGGGATAACGGCTCTTGCCAATTTAAACCCAGCTGTTAAGTTAATATCTAATACAGCTTGCCACTGATCATCTGTCATACGCATTGCAAGACCATCCTTTGTGATCCCTGCATTGTTAACAAGAATATCAATGCGCCCCATATCAGCTTCAGCTTGTTTAACCAATTGATTCAAACTTTCTGAATCAGTTAAATTTGCAGAATAAACAAAAACACGTTCCCCTAATTCAGCTTGGAATGCTTTCAAGGTTTCCATGTTCATATCTGTCAAAGCCAAAGTAGCACCTTGAGCGTGCATTTTCATCGCAATCTGACGCCCAATACCACCAGTTGCACCAGTAATAAGAGCTGTTTTTCCAGTTAAATCAAACATTTTTTCTCCTTAATATTAAAAAAACAGTAAGACTATACTCGTTTTATTTTCTTTTTGCAACAAAAGGTTTCAATTTGTCACAATTTAGTCATCTTTTTTTTGACAATTTAATAATATAAAAAAAAATTGACACTCCTTATAATTCGTGATATACTTCATCTTTCACTTATTTTTAAAACAAACTTTTAACAAAGGAATAAAAATGGACCCGTCCAGTCAAAATATCATTAGTCAAGATAAATTAGAACAAGCTGCCCTTCTTTATGGGCTTACAGACCCCTTTTTTGAACCGCAAGAAGCTCTCAATCTTGCAAAAGAAAGAAACAAATATGCCAAACGCACCGCAAAGAACAACGACAACCTTCGAACTCTAATTGTTTTTGCTGATCTTTTGGATCTTAATATCCGCACAAGAGATATTGAATCAATTGAAAAAAAGCTCATCACTGCTGATACAGACATTAAAAATGCAGCAATTTTACACTGCCTTACTTCAAAAGGCGACCTCACCCCTTTTGAAGCAATTCACAAAGTTCAAGCTCTTGATGAAGAACTCAAAACCATTACAAAATGCAAGGATTTAAGAACGTTGACCATACTTGGCATGTTAGTTGAAAGGGATGAAGAACCTATTAACATTGCTAAAACACTCTTTAGCATGCAAAGACTTTTTAATCAGGCAAAGAAAAGAGAAAGATAATTATAAAACTATTCAAATAAAGAAAAAGGCGACCAGTTCAGTCGCCTTTTTTATTCACTGATAACTTTTAAAACTTATGTTCCAAACGGATCATACCTGAGTGATCGAGGTATTCTTTACGATAGTTACCTAAATATTCAAGTTTGAGAGTAGCATTATCTCCAAGGTCTGCTGCAAACCCTGCAACTACGGTTGTACTCAAGCGATCAAGCGCTTTTCCTTCAACCTTGTATGTTGCTCCATTTGCAAGCGTGTTAACTGATGTAATATCATCAGAGATGATGTCATACCCAACCATCACCCCTGCCAATGGTCTGATCCATTTTAAGTCTACACCAACTTTGAACCCTGCCATTGCTGTTAAATAATCAGAATTTGTTCCGTCAACTTTTGTTCCAAAGCTATCTTCATAGGATTCTTGTCTTGCATTGATGTATCTTACTCCAACTTCTGGCGTAATGATCCAATCTCCAATTTGAACATTATACCCTGTGTTGACTTGTACACCCAAGGAATCTACATTGTAACTGGATTTTCCTTTGTTGGACATAACTTCTTTTGCTTCTTCATATTGACTTCTGGAATAGGTCAACACACCACTCATCCACCAATCGTTGGGTTGATATTGTGCTGAGATAAAGCCGGTGTTTGTGTCAACTTCTGTGCGACGCAACTCTTCTTTTGCAATTGTATTTGTAGCGGCATACCCGACACCAACTGTTAAATCCTCTGTTATATGGCTTTGTACACCAAGCACTGCCCCTTTAGACCGCATTCTGAACCCTGAACCTGTCAATGAGTTCACTCTGTCATAGAGACCTTTCATATAAACGGTTGCTCTAGCTGGTTCTTCCCCTCCATTGTGTCCAAACACACCTACGCTTGTGTTCATAAGCATTTGACTGATCACCGCATGCATTTGTGTGAAGTGCGCTGTTGCTTGGGCTTGATAGATGGATGTGTTCCCGGCTCCAACCGCATTCAATGCTTTTTTAGCCCGTGCAAATGTCGCTTTATTTTCAGATTGCAAAGCATCCAAAAGCTCTGTTTGTACTTGCACAAACTCTTCTTTGTCACTATTACCACTCAATAAGGCATTGGCAACGGTGGATTCTTCTTTTGTTGTGCCAAGTTCTTGAGACAATGTTTCAACTGACTTTTTGGCTACTTTATAAGACCCATCTTGCATATCAATGATATCAATCAACCCATTCTTTTCTAAAGCAAGGTTGTTGTCTTTATTAAAGACTTGATAGATCCCCTCTTCTTGCTCTAACCCCTCTGTGAGTTTAAGAACAAGCTTAGCCTCTTCATCCCCTGCTACTTCTTTATGGCTCAATGTCCCATGATCTGCTAAGTGATTAAGCGTCACACTCAAGGTTGATTCTTTTCCAAATGTGACCTTGTCTGCTGTTACATGCTTATTATCAATGTCAAGTGTTGTCCCTTCTTTGATCTCAAGTTCTGAGAAAGTATATTCTTCAATACCTTCTTTTAATTGCATATTATTTGACACTACCTTGTTTGCAACAGAATTACTTTCTAACACTGAATGGGCAAGTTCATACGTTGCTCCTGTGTTACCAACGCTACTGTCAATTTCAACACTTGCGTTTCTAAAAGCAATGATATTCCCCTTTTCATTATCAAGGGCCTCTGTTACTTTAAAGTGGGTTATTTTGCCCTCTTCTAATGTATCTGTGGTAAAGAGTTTATCACTGGCTAAATAAGTGACAACTTCATCATCTGATGTATCTTCTGTGCCTTTATCATCCGTATAAGAGACAATCCGACCTTTCATCAAAGCAATTTCAGCATCTTTTTCTGCTTTTGTGTATGACCCAAAACCAATTGTTGCCCCCAAATCTTCCCCAGCATATTGAACAGATCCAACCGTTTCTTTGTTGATTTCCATTTCTTCTAAATTGGTATAGTGAACTGCTGAACCAACTGCCACAACATTCCCTTCAGCATCTAATGTCTTGCCAACAACAGCATTATGATTAATTTCAGCTCCATGTGTTTTAAGTTCACCACCTGTGATGGTGTTTGTAGCAGCAAACGTTAGCTTATCCGTATGAGCGATTGTAAGACCTGCAGTTTGATTGAATTGTGTTTCGGCCCAACTTGAGGTATTATATCCATTTTTCATCTCATCCCCCAAAATGAGTGTACCTGCACCTGTTTTATTGGTTATTGAATTGTTTCTGTATACTTGTTGATAAATTCCTCCAGCCAAGGAGCCAACCTTACCCTCAACTTGCGCAAAAGTAATATTGCCTCCACTATTATAAATATCAGATCCGTTATCGTTTGTGCTAGTTGACTTATTTCCACTAAATAAAAAGTTTCCATTAAACACGATGGGAGTACCATAATTGCCCCCACTACTATAAATCGCTCCACCTGAAGGAGCTGTATTATTTATAAATTCAATATCTGAATTCTCTTCAAAAGTAATAGATCCTGTGGAACCGTTATAAATCGCTCCACCTGAAGAAGTTGCCTTATTATTAACAAATCTAACCGTTGCTCCATCTACAAAGGTAATTTCTCCATAATAATTGTAAATCACCCCTCCAGATGATGCCGTATTGTTTTTAAAATCAACATTGTTTAATGTGACTGTACCATAATTGTAAATCACCCCTCCATTAGAAGATGTATCTGAAGAAGTAAATTTTGAAGAATATCTTCCATTAATAATTGTTATGTTAGATATATTAAGTTTATCATCATTACCTAATTTAAATACATCATCAACACCATTTGCATTAATAATAGTATCTTTTGCTTTATCAGTTGCCCCAATAATCATTTTTTCACCAGCACCCATCTCGCCCATGGAATAACCCAATGTTTCTTTACCTGATACACCATAATAAATTGGACTTTCAGCATCAACAGTCATTTGCCTAAAATCAAAAGAAGCATCTGCTGATGAATGCAAAAAATCACCCAATGACTGAGGAAAACCACTCTCAATAAATTTTACTGAAAATCCTATTTTTTCGTTTGTATCGGCTTTATAACGATCCTTTATATTATAAAAACCAGTTATAACATAATCCACATCGGCATCAATAGCAAGCAATGGTTGATTATAACTATCTGAAAAATTAACATCATACCATTTATTCTTTTCACCACCCATAACATTGACAATACCTGATTGAATTGTTCCAGGCTCAACAGAATTTATTGCATCATGTACGATAACATATCCATCTTTTGTATCTTTAATTTCAGCATCCCACTTTAAGCTAACATTATTTAGCTCTAAATTTTCAATAGTGAGATTTTTAGCACCATTCTCCGAAATATTGAGAAGAGTATCTGTCAAATTATATGAACCAGTATATGTGTCTAAATTAGGTGCACTTAAAGCAACGGAACCACCCTCACTAACTAAATGCATGTCAGATGTTAGATTTCCCCATATATTAAAGATACCTTTGTTATTATAAACATCATTATATTCACTATTTGCTGTGTTATTCAAAAATGATATATTTGAATTTTCTCTAAACACAATGATGCCTGAGTTATCAATTGCCCCGCCCGAAACATTTAAATTAGCTGTTGCCGAGTTGTTGGCAAAATTGGTATTCCCTTTAAAAATAACAGTGCCCATATTATAGATTGCACCACCTTGAGCTTCTCCAGATGCTCCTGTTGCCTCTATTATATTTCCGTCAAATACAGCATCGTTCTCAAACATAATAACACTATTTTTACCATTATAAATTGCCCCTCCACAACTTGAACCGCTTGCAAGTGTTGACTTTAAAGAATTATCAAGAAAATAAACATTCCCATCAAATAAGGTATATGAGGCATACGAAGGCTCACTTGAAGAGTAAGAACTATTATAAATCGCTCCTCCAGAAGCACTACCGCCTTTTACCAAATTGCTCATAAATATTACATCCTTATCAAACTCCAATAATCCAGAATAGTTATAAATCGCCCCTCCATAAACTCGCGCTCCTCCAGTTGTTGTTACTGCATTATTTGCAAAAGATGATTTATCTTTAAAAGAAATGATTCCATCAACATTATTATAAATTGCCCCTCCATAAAGTGCATCCCCTGTTGAACTAACTTTGTTACCAGTAAAATTTGCTTCTTTTTTAAACGTGATATCGGCATTGATATCATTATAAATTGCCCCGCCATATGCTTTTCTCGTTGCTTCATTATTTACAAAATTTACTTTCCCTTCAAATATAATCTCATCATCATTATAAATTGCCCCTCCATAAGATGCACCACTTATTCCTGTATTATTTGCTTTATTACCTGTAAAAGTTGCATCTCCATTAAATGCGATATCCCCATAATTATAAATTGCCCCACCATAAACCGAGGAATTTCTTGTTGTTGCACTCACATTATTACCACTAAAATTTGCATTTCCTTCAAATCTAATCACATTGCTATTATAAATCGCTCCACCATAAACTGAACCATCTGAATATGATGCTGCATTATTTAAAAATTGAGAATTACCTTTAATATCAATAACACCTGTGTTATAAATTGCCCCACCATAAATATATCTTGAACCCGTTATTTTATTATTTTTAAAATCAACATTATTCAACATGAGGGAACCTTGGTTATAAATTGCTCCACCACTAGAATTAGATTTTGAATTAGCAAGGGTCAAATTTGCTAAACTAAGTTCATCATCAGAACCTATTTTAAACACTGACACCACACCATTGGCATTGATGATGGTATCTTCCGCATTCTCTGTTGCTCCGATGATTGTTTTTTTACCACTGCCCAACTCAAATAAAGAACCATTAATTAAGTCTTTATCAGATATACTATATTTAATAGGAACACCCTCGTTGACGATTAGATTATATTGACTTAACTCAATTGTTTCAGCTGTTAAAGAACGTAAAAAATCTCCCAAAACCACATTTTCCACAAAATTAACAGATACACCTATGATTTCCTTTCCTTCAGAATCATAGATGTCTTTTTTTCTATAAAATCCGCCTAATTCATAACTGGTAATTCCACCTTCTTCAATTAATGATTGATTATAAATATCTGAGAAACTAACGTCATACCACTTATCCTTTTCCCCACCAGAAAGTATTGGTAATCCAGATTTAAATATTCCATTTTGAGCATCTTTGATTGTATCATGGATAATGGTATACCCATTCCCTGTATCTTTTATCTCAACATCCCACCTTAATGTACTGTTTTTAACAATTAAATTTTCAATTGCAAGTTCTTTTACCCCATCTCCTGAAATATCAAGTATTGTATCTCTTAAATCATAAGAGCCACCATAAATAACTTTCCCATCTAAATCCCCATCTTTTGCTTTTAATCTAATCGTTCCCCCAGAACTGGCCAAATGAATATCTGACTTTACCGTTCCTAATATGCTAATGGTACCCTTATCACTATTAGAGATATCCACCAACTCACCATTTACTTGATTATTATCAAAATAAATACTAGAATTTTTACCAAAGTCTATTATACCAGAACCATCATTTACAACACCTCCTGTATTATTTGTAAATGATACATCACCAGCAAAAAGAATGGTAGATCCATCATTTTCAATTAATCCAATGCCATCTGCCGTATTGCCATCAAATTTAACAATTGAATTTTCTCCAAAGCTGATGATACCTTCTCCGCCATTATACTTATTATTAGAAATTATTGTATAACCATTGTTTCCTTCAAATGATACACTTGAATTTGCAGCAAAATCAATAATCCCAACATTATAAATCGCAGCACCGCTGTAGTCCCCATTGGTTGTATTATCAGTAAAAGATATTTTTCCATCAAACATAATACTAGCAGCATTAGAAGCATCGTTATAAATCGCACCACCACTGTAATTCCCTGAAACAGTGTTGTTAGTAAAAGATGTTCCACTACCAAACGTAATGGAGCCTGAATTATAAATCGCACCACCACTACCATAATCTGCTACAGCATTATTAACAAAAGATGTTTCACCACTGAACGTGATAAAACCTGAATTATAAATCGCACCACCACTGTAACCATTAGCTACAGCATTATTAACAAAAGATGTTTCACCACTGAACGTGATGAAGCCAGAATTGTCAATTGCTCCACCATAAGTGGTTGCTATGTTATCACTGAATGTAGCATCACCACCAAATGTGATGGTTGCATTACTATTATCATAATCAAGATTATAAATCGCTCCTCCACACGATGCTGTATTACCACTAAATACAACATCCCCTTTAAACTTGATGGTCGTATCAAAATCACGAGCATAATTAAAAATCACCCCTCCATAATAGTAATCTGGTACCGAGTTATTTTCAAATAAAAGAAGAGGATCCGTTGTTTCAGACGAATTTATAAATTCAAGAGTGTTGCCATTATCCACATAAAAAACACCACCATCATCTGATGACTCAATACCACTATATGTCAAATTTTTGCCAGTCAAATCAATAGTTGTATCTTTTGAAACAGTTGCTCTTGTTGTTTTAACAACGGTTTCCAACTCTTCAGATGGGGTTAGTGCGGGTTCACTTGTTTCTGCCAAAACGGGGGAAGAAAGTGTCACGCATGAAAACGCCATTAAATTCGCAAGGAAGCACTTTTTAAGCACGTTTAAATATCTTTTTTTGAGCTCTTTAAGAGCTGTTCTTGATAAATGTTGCATCAGATGCCTCCTTAAAAATAAAAAAATGTTTTACATGGTGTATCCTTTTGTTAATTGTGGTGGGAAAAATTACACTTCATACAATGATAATCCTTCTCCCATACTTTTATTATACCACGGGTTTTGACTTTTGAGGCCAAAAATTCCCAAAAAAAATTTATGTTTTTTTAAACTTTTCTTAAAATACATTGAAAAATAAGGATTATTTCTTATCTAAAAATTGTCCAAAAATCGTGATTTTTTGTTTTTTTTTGAATTTTACCCTCGAAAATGTACAAAAAAAGGGAAGCCATTTTACCCCCCAAAAAAACAAAAAAAGGAGCAAAAAATGCCCCTTTTTTTATATTTCAAACACCCAAAAAAGGTGTTAAAATTTAAATCATCCTTTCAACAGTTTCTCTTGAAACAGCGGAAAGATCTTTTTGCTCCACAACAGATTGTAAGACTTTTTTGGCAGCGGCTTTTGTTTCTTCATCAAATTTGAGATATTTTGCAAAAGCGGTGAACAATCTTGCAGCCAAATGGGGGTTGATTTTATCAATCTTCAAACATTCAGCGGCATAAAATTCGTACCCCTCAGCTCTGTGAAAAGATGCCAAGTTACCTGCAAAAGCACCCAATAAACCCCTCACCTTGTTTGGATTTTTATAATCAAACTTTGGATGAGATAATAAGGATTGAACAATTTCAAGCGTATCCTTGCTTGTATCACGTGCTTGAACAGCAAACCATTTGTTCAAAACCAAGTCATCCTCTTGATACATTTGATAGAAAGCTGCCAACGCTGCTTCAGCTTCTGGCAAATTGTTATTCACCAAAATGTTCAAAGCAGCAAGTCTGTCTGTCAAATTGTTCGCTGTTTGATATTGTTCATAAACCAAATCTGCATGTTCTGTTAATGCCAAATATGAAAGTGCCACATTTTTAATCGCACGAGCGGCAAATGAAGCGTTATCTGGCGTATATGGACCTTTTAAAACATTGTCTTTATAGACTTTTAAGAGTTCTTTTTTGAAGGTTTTTGCAAAAGCTTCTCTCATCATCTTACGCACAACTTTGATTTTGTGCATATTGACTACTTCAGCTTTGTCATACAAATCTTCTTCCGTTGGTAAAGCAATCGCCCTTGCAACAAAAGCTTTGTCCAAGCCTTTTTGCGTTAAATAAGAGCCCAATGCTTTGATAACTGGCATATTTGGCTTTTGTGCGCCTTTTTCAACCATATCTGCCAACACATCTTTGGCATATTGATGGCCAACTTCATACCGGTTGAACAAGTCTGAATCATATTTCATCAAATGCAAACGTTCTTCTTTGGTATATTTGATGTCCAATGTAATGGGTGAAGTGAAAAATCTGTTGATTGAGAGAACTGGTTTTTCTTTCAACCCTTTAAAGGTAAAAGATTGTTCCTTTTTACTCAAAATGAATGTGCCAGTTTTGATATCCTTGCCATTTTTGCCAACAAGACCATATTGAAGCGGAATGACAAATGGTTTTTTAGCTGTTTTATGAGTTTGTTTCAACGTAACAGTATAAACCCCCTCTTCAAAAGAGGTTTTAACTTTGACCGTTGGACGTCCTGGCGTTGAATACCACCGTTTAAAATCTGTTAAATCTTGACCTGAGGCATCTTCAATTGCCTTAACAAAGTCATCGATCGTAACAGCTTGCCCATCATGACGTTTAAAATAAAGATCACACCCTTTCATAAAGGCAGATTGACCAACAATGGCACGTTGCATACGAATAACCTCTGCCCCTTTTTCATAAATGGTGCTTGTATAGAAATTATCAATTTCATGATAAGAGTCTGGACGCACAGCATGAGCCAATGGACCATCATCTTCTGGGAATTGAACAGCTCTTAATGCTGTAACATCATCAATACGTGCCACGGCTCTTGAAAAAGTATCATATCCATATTCTGAATCTCTAAAGACGGTGAACCCTTCTTTTAAAGACAATTCAAACCAACTGCGCAAAGTGACCCTGTCCCCTGAATAATTGTGAAAATATTCATGCGCAATTACGTGATCCACATATTCATAGGAAGCATCTGTTGCCGTATCTGGTGACGCAAGCAAGGCTGCATCATTAAAAATGTTCAATGATTTATTTTCCATTGCCCCAGCGTTAAAGTGTGACACAGCCACAATGCTGAAACGATTTAAATCATATTCAAGGCCAAAAACATCTTCATCCCATTTCATAGCCCGTTTCAGCGCATCTAATGCAAAAATCAAGCGATCTTGTTTTCCCCTTTCACAATAAAGGTTCAAAGAAACCTCTTTGCCTGACATGGTTTTATATGTGTCAGAAATCGTGTCTAAATCCCCCGCAACCAAGGCAAACAAATAACAAGGCTTGTTAAATGGATCTTCAAAAACAACTGTGTCCCCTTCATCTTTTATTTTGTTTCCATTTGAAAGTAAGACTGGATATTTTTTGCGATCAGCATGAATGGTGACAATAAATTTGCTTGGAACATCTGAATGATCAGGGTAATAAGTGATTGATCTGAACCCTTCTGGCTCACATTGGGTGCAAAAAATATCATTTGAAACATAAAGACCCATTAAACGCGTGTTGCTTTCAGGGTTAATTTCAACTTCTGTTTCCAACACAAAAGTTGATTTTTTGGGGGATAAAACAAGGCTTTTATCATCCAATTTATAATCTGAAGCAGACAAAGCCTGTCCATCCATTTTGATGGATAATAGCTTCATATATTGACCATTTAAAAGCAAATCTTTTGAAGTATCTACATCCTCAAATTGAAGTTTTGCTTTAACAATTGTTTGTGTCTTATCAAGCTTAAAATCCAACTCTGTTAGTGGTAATTTGTAATGTGGTGCGATATAATCTTTTCTATACTTTAAACTCATACAATTTTTCCTTTCTTCAAATAAAACTTATTTTAAAACTTTATTCATCCAAAAGCGGTATTTTTCTTCATCAGGCGCAACTCCATCTGCCCCCATTTTGTAAATGAGCGCAAGACCTTTTATAGCCGACAAATGCCCTTTTTGAGCCGCTTTTTCATAATAAGAAATTGCATCTAGACTTTTCAACCCTTCAACATAGCCTCGATCAATATAAACCGCATAAGCATACTCTGCATCAACATAGCCTTGTTTGGCCGCTTTTTCCATCCATTTAACAGCTTCAAGCCTATTTTCTTGAATTTGAACACCTGTATCATACAACAAAGCCAACTGATATTGTGCTTGAGGCAACCCTTTTGAAGCTGCTTTTTCAAGAAATGTCTTGCCTTTTTGCGCATTTTTTAACACGAGAGCTTCCTTTTTCAAATAAAGCAACCCTAAATAATAAGCGCTCAATGTAGAAATTGAAGCATCCTTTGCCCTTTCCGATAACAAATAATATTTCTCAGCCTTTTTGAATTCTTTTTTATTATCAGCAAGTTGAGCTTTTTCAAACTGTTCAACAGGCGTTAAAAAGAAATCTTTAAACACAGCATAAGAAACCCCCACCAACGAAAGCATCGTTAATAAAAAAAGAAAACTTGAAAGTCTGGCCCCTTTTTTTAACTTTAACATTTTTCCCCTTTACAAATTAAACAAAGCTATGTTATAAACTTCTAAAACACCTCCTATTGAAGAGGAGTTTTTCATTTTTAACGCTATTTTAAGCTATCTTAAAAGGAAAAAAAATTTTGTGCAAGGCTTTTTCTTATAAAAAATATGATTTTGACCCATCAACGGGTGTTTTGTCACTCTATTACCAATTAGATACACATTCATTTTGTGAACAAATTACTTTTCCAAATGCACCTTTTGATTTAAATGAACAACAAAAAAAAGCATTAAACAGCATTTTTTTTCTCACCCACATTGCTTTTGGAATTAGTTATTACAAAACTTTTTGTCCTGAAAATTTGGAAATTCTTTCTGGCACATTAACAAAAACTGAAGCTCAGTTTTTTAATAAATTTTATTTAGAAGGATTGGGTGAATTTGCCATTCGCAATGGATTGAACCTTCAAAATAAGATTAATTTTCCATTCAAGGAAAACTTTAAAAGAGACGTTTTAGATTTTGAATTAGATGAAAAATTCTTTGTTCCTGTTGGCGGTGGAAAAGATTCATGCGTAACACTTGAACTTTTAAAAAGAACACAAAAAAAATTAACCGCCATTTCTGTTGGAACAGCGCGTCCCATTGAAGAATGCATTCAAAAAGCTGAAATCCCTTCATTACTCATCACCAGAAAAATTGATGAACAACTCATCTTGCTAAATCAATCTGGAAAAGTTTACAATGGGCACGTTCCCATCACAGGGCTTTTAGCCTTTTTACTCTGGGCGAGCGGGATTATATATAACCACAAATATATTGCCATGAGTACCGAAAGTTCAGCCAACAGCGGTAACCTCATGCAAGGAGAGCTTAAAATCAATCATCAATATAGCAAAAGCTATGACTTTGAACTTGATTTTTATCACATCTGCCAAAGTATTACACCCAAGTTTTTATATTTTTCACTCTTGCGGCCTTTCCTTGAAATTAAAATCGGATCATTGTTTGCCTCTTATTGTGAAAAGTACTTCCCTGTTTTTACAAGTTGTAACAAGGCTTTTAGATTGGATAAGATAAAACGATTAGACAGGTGGTGTGGCTGTTGTGATAAATGCAGATTTGTGTTTTTAGCTCTTGCTCCTTTTATGAATAAAGAAGAATTGGTCAAAGCTGTTGGCACAAATCCACTTGATGATTCTGCTAATTTAAAAGGATACGAAGAATTACTTGGCATAAGTGGGCATAAACCTTTTGAGTGTGTGGGTGAAATTGAAGAATGTCGAGCCGCCTTTCATTTATTATTAAAAAGAAAAGAATACCAATTAGATGCTCTTATTTTAGCCCTTAAAAACAAGGTACCCCCACCAACAAAAGATGTTTTTGCATCAACAACTGAACACCTCATTCCACAGGAGTTATACAATGAAATTTCAAGACTTATCTAATAAAACCATTGCCATTTGGGGTATGGGGAAAGAAGGTATAGCTGTTCAACAAATTTTAGAACAACACACTTTAGGTTGTCAATTCTTAATCATTACTGAAGAAAACACTTCAGATATTTTAAAAGCAGATGTCCTTGTTAAATCGCCTGGCGTGTCTCTTTATAGACAAGAAATTCAAGAAGCCATTCCAAAAGGTGTTATTTGTACATCAGGGACGAACATTTTTTTCAGCAACAAACCTGATCAAACAAAAGTTATTGCTGTGACTGGCACAAAAGGCAAAAGCACAACATCATCCCTGCTCTTTCACACATTAAAAACATTAGGGGCAAATGTTGGTTTGGCTGGCAACATTGGCAAACCATTGGTTTTGTGCTTAGAAGAAAAAAATGACTTCATCATTGCTGAACTTTCTAGCTATCAAACAGCTGATTTGAAAGGTGATGTAGAAATCGCCATTTTAACAAATCTCTATCCTGAGCATTTGCAATGGCACGAAACACACGAAAGATATTATGATGACAAAATCAACCTGTTAAACCAAAGCAAACAAATCATTGTTAATGGTCAACATGAAAAAAGCCTTTTAAAAACAAGTCATTTAAAAAATCGCCTCTTTTTTAATAAGTCAGATAGTATTTATCATAAAGATGGTCTTTTTTATGAGAATGATACGCCTCTTTTTGAAACAGCATCACTTCCATTAAAAGGCGAACACAACATTGAAAATGCGTGTGCTGTTTTATGCGTATTAAAACAATTGGGATATCCCCTTCAAGAAGCTGAAAAGGCATTCAAAACATTCACTCCCTTACCCCACCGATTACAAATTCTTGGTCAAAAGGACAAAATCACATATGTTGACGACAGCATCTCAACAACGCCAGAAACAGCCATTGCTGCAGTTAAAGCCTTTTTAAATTACCCCTTTATAACTTTGATTGTTGGCGGAATGGATCGAGGGCAAGACTACAATGAATTAGCCTCGTTCTTAAGCGACATAAAAGATATGATTTGCTTAATCACCCTCCCAGACACTGGGTTTAAAGCTTATCAAGCTGCAAAAGAAAGGGGGGTTTTTTGCTTAAATGCGCAAGATATGAGTGAAGCTGTTCAACTTGCCAAAACATATACAAAAGAAAATGGTGTTGTCCTTCTTTCACCAGGTGCTCCAAGTTATAATCTTTATAAAAATTTTGAAGAACGGGGCCAAGATTTTGAAAAAAATGTTTTTTAAAAAAATTTAACTTGTTATCAAAAAATGAATATGCTACAAACAAAGGAATGAATACATTTTATGAGGGGATAAATTATGAAAAAAAACAACACGATAAAACACTGTAAAAAAACTTCACACATTGCATTGCTTTGCGCTGTTTTTTATGGAACAGGTATTTTGTCAGGTTTATATAGTGACACCATCGTTAAAAAATTGAAAAAAACTTTTTCACCCCCTACTGCTTCTTTTGTTATGTCAACATACAATCGAGAAAAATCACTCAGAGGCGCTATGGATTCAATGCTCAACCAAACGGTTGATGATTATGAAATTATTGTTGTTAATGATGGATCCACAGACGGAACAGCCAAAATCTTGGAAGAATACGCACAAAAAGACCCTCGTGTTGTTGTTTTAACAAATGAGAAAAACCAAGGTTTAGTTGCTGGCCTTAATAAAGGACTTGATGCTGCAAGGGGCAAATATATCTTAAGAATGGATGATGATGATAAATCTATGCCATATCGTGTGGAAAGACAAATTCTTGCAATGGAAAAAAACCCACACATTACCATTATGGGTGCAGGTTTTAGTGGTGAAAACACCCCTAAAAACACAAAAGACCCTGTTATCAAAGATACAGATGAAGTGGAATTGAACACTTATTTTTCAAGCGGTCTTGCACATCCAACCATTATCATCCGTAAAGAATTTTTGGATAAAAACAACATCCGCTATGACGAAAACTATATATACGCTGAAGACTGTGGTCTTTATAAAAAAGTATTAGAACATGGGGGAAAAATTTCTGCCATGAACGAAGGTGTTTTAATTTTTGGCTACATGAAAGGATTGGTCAAGCCTGAAAATTATGGCTACAAACAAGCTGAATCATTCAAAAAATTACAACGCGACAAATTAAAACCGTTTTTTGATGCTCCTTATGAAATTTTAGGAGCTTTTAATGGACCAGTTAATCGCTGTATTATGCTTAAAGAAATGGTTGCTGTGAATAAAGAAAAGAAAATTCTCAATCAATTAGTCTTAGAAAAAAGATATAAAGATATTTGCCCTCAAGAAGGAGAAAGAACGCTTTATTTAATGCATAAAGACTGGGAAACTTTCATTGCATTTAAAGATGATAAACATATCTATCGCAAAGACGTACCAACAGAAACGGGCACAATTTTAGACATGAGTGATGAATACATTACCATTAAATGGACAAATTACTCAAAACCAGAAAGTTTTGTGAAAAATCTTCAAAAAGAATATAAGCACACACCTAAAATCATCAATAAAAAGGATAAAAACACTCGCACATTTAATGTAACACACCCTTACTGGTCAGATATGTTTATTATCAAAAAAGATAATACTTTCTATCGCGGGAGCCATATTACAGAAACAGGAAAAATTATTAAAGAAACAAAAGATACTCTTGTTATTAAATGGGATAACTGGCCAAATGAAGAAACCTTTACAAAGAAAGGGGATAAACTGATATTCTTAAAAGATAATTCAAAATCAAAAAAGCTATCTAAAAAACAAAAAAAGTAAAAAAATAAGCATCTAAAAAAAACAAATACCACTTAAGTCAAGTGGTATTTGTTTTATCACTTAATAAGGTTGTTCGACACAATGCAAAAATAAAATTTAAATTGATGCTTTCAATAACCTTTTAGTATAACTTGAGTTCGGATTTGAAAAAACAGTTTCCACTTTCCCAAATTCTTCAACAACACCAGACTTCATCACCAACACATAATCACTCATTGACTGAACTAGGCTCATATCATGAGTAATAAACAAATAGATGAACTTATACTTTTCTTGCAACTTAAACAAAAGATATTTCAACTTACCTTGCGTATTCTTATCCAAAGAAGCCATTACCTCATCCAAAATCAAAATTTTTGGCTTCAAAATCAAAACACGAGCCAAAGCGACACGAGCCTTTTGTCCACCCGACAATTCATGAGGATAACGAGATAATAAAAGTGATGGATTAAGGCCAACCGATGTTAAAACATCTTCAACCAAAGCCAAACTTTCTTTTGATTTTAACTTTGGATAATGAATTTTAAGACCTTCTTGAACAATATCAAAAACAGTTAAACGAGGGTTTAAAGACCCCGCAGGATCTTGCATAACCATTTGAATATCAGCCCGTTTTTTAAAAAGCTCCTTTCCCTTAAGAGTCAAAAAATCATCCTTTTCAACGAGCACCCGACCTTTAGCAGGAATAAGACGCATCAACGCTTGAACCAGCGAAGATTTGCCCGCACCACTTTCACCAACAATGCCGAGCGTTTGTCCTTTTTTTAAAGCAAAAGAAACATCTTGAACCGCTCGAAATGCCCCATATGAAACCGAGATATTTTCAACTTTTAAAAGTGGATCACCTGCTCCTGGCTCAAAGATTTTGATCCGTGGCTTATTCACAAAAGGCATTTTTGTAGAAACAACCATACCTGACTTCATCACATAAACACGATCAGCCATTTTTCTAACAATAGCTTGATCATGTGTGATAAATAAAATAGCTAATTTTAATTTTCGTTGTAACCTCTTTAAAAGGCTTAAAATTTCAGCTTGAACAGTCACATCAAGAGCGGTTGTTGCTTCATCTGCAATCAACAAAAATGGTTTGGCAGCAAGCGCCATAGCAATCATCACCCGTTGACGTTGTCCCCCTGATAGCATATGCGGATAAGATGAATAAATCCGTTCATAATCGGTCAATTCAACCAAATCTAAAAGACGATAAACCTCTGCTTTCGTAGCTTTTAAGTGATGAAGTTTTAAAACTTCCATAATTTGATCCCCTGCCTTATGCAAAGGGTTCAAACTGGTCATTGGCTCTTGAAAAATCATACTAATCTTTCTGCCACGAACCTGTTGCAATTGTTTTTCATTCAACTTCATTAGGTTTGTTTTTTTTAAAAAAATATCCCCTTTATATGAAGCATTACGGTGCAATTTTAAAATACTTTGCGCAACTGTTGATTTACCAGAACCACTGTTACCAATCAGAGCTACAAACTCAGCCGGTTTCACAGCAATGGAAACACCCTTTACCGCTTGAAAATTTTTAAATGAAACGAAGAGATTTTTAATTTCCAATAAATTATGCATTTTTATCCTCCTGATGGGGATCAAATGCATCACGCACCCCTTCTCCAATAAAAACAAGCAAAGATAAAAGAATAGTCATAACAAAAAATGCAGTTAACCCAAGCCAAGGAGCTGATAAATTATCTTTCCCCTGTCGAATTAACTCACCAAGGCCTGGTGTCCCTATAGGTAACCCAAAGCCTAAGAAATCCAAAGCTGATAAAGAAACAATCGCTGAAGATAACATAAATGGAATATAGGTAATTGTTGCAACCAAGGCATTTGGCAAAATATGCCGCCACATAATCATAAAATCACCCACTCCCAATGTTTTGGCAGCTTTGACATAATCCAACCCTCTGGTTTTTAAAAACTCAGCACGAACAACGCCTGTAAGCTGTGTCCAACTGAACAATAACAAAATAAAAAGCAAACTAAAGAAAGAAGGCGCAATTAAACTTGAAACAATAATCAAAATAAACAACTGAGGTAATGAAGTCCAAATTTCTAAAACACGTCCAATAATCAAATCAACCTTACCCCCAAAATAACCTTGTATTGCCCCAACAATAATTCCAATCAAAGCAGACAAAAATGCTAAAGAAATACCAAAAAGAAGGCTAATTCTCAACGCATATAACAATCTAGCCAACACATCACGGCCTTGATCATCTGTGCCCAACAGGTGATTTTTATCTGGTTTAGAAGGAAATGGTTGAAGCGAATTATAATCGACCGTATCGTGCGCATATTTGAGTGGCGCATTCAAAGTAAATACATCATTATTTTTAAGATATTCTTGCGTGAAAGGATCTGAAAAATCAGCCCGTGTAGGCAGTTTACCACCCACATGAGCATCCGAAACAAACTCAAAAATTGGAAAATAAACATTCTGCTTATCCATCAAAATCAGCGGTTTATCATTTGCCAAAAAGGGGGCACAAAGTGAAATAACAAATATAAGCAAAAACAAATACCAAGAAAATCTTGCTTTTTTATTCCGCTTAAACGCTTGTTTTCTTTTATCACCCAACAAACTCATTATGACATCCTCTTTTCAAAATGAATGCGTGGATCAATTAATGTGTAAATAAAATCACTCACCAAATTTAACACCAAGCCCAACAACGCAAATAAATACAATGTGCCAAAAATCACTGGATAATCTCTGTTTTGAACAGCTTCATACCCCAAAAGGCCCAATCCATCCAAAGAAAAAATAACCTCAATTAAAACAGATCCAGTAAATAACATCCCAATCAACATGGAAGGAAAACCTGCAATTACAATAAGCATGGCGTTTCTAAACACATGTTTATAAAGAACGGCATTTTCACTCAAACCTTTGGCTCTTGCTGTTGTAACATATTGCTTTCCAAGTTCATCTAAAAACGCATTTCTGGTTAAGAAACAAAGACTTGCCAACCCGCCAATTGTCATGGATAAAACAGGTAATGTGATGTGACGCAAATAATCAACTATTTTTTCAAAAAAGGTCAATTTATCGAAATTCTCACTCACAAGGCCTTTTAAATAAAACCAAGAAAAATATTCTCCCCCTGCGAATAAAACAATCAAAAAGATTGCAAACAAAAACGATGGAACCGCATATCCGATCGTTAAGAAAAAACCACTCACCCAATCAAAGAGAGTATTTTTTTTAACAGCACGCTTAATCCCCAAAGGAATGGCAATTAAATAAATCAAAATCGTTGAAAAAACACCCAAGGAAATGGAAACAGGCATTTTTTCTAATACCAAGTCAATCACTTTTTTATCTTGATAAAAACTTTTTCCAAAATCAAAGGTTAAATAATTTTTTATCATCAAGAAAAAACGCTCTGTTGCAGGTTTATCAAAACCAAAGCGTTTTTCAAGCTCAGCTCTTAGCTCATCTTTCAACCCTTGTGTCCCACGATATGAACCCGTCATTGTTGAAGACTTTGCCCCTGCACTTGCAGCAAGATTCCCCGTTCCAGAAATGCGTGCCGTGGCATCTGGAGCAAAACCTGTTTCTAACTTAATCATCATCTGTTCAACAGGTCCTCCTGGAGCCAGTTGAACAAATAAAAAGTTCAAAAACATAATTCCAAAAAGAGTTATTGGAATAAGCAATAACCGTTTAAAAAAATAAGATTTCTTCATAGTGCTATACTGCACAAAAAAAATCAAAATTGCAAGCCCTTTTTAAAATAAAAAAACAATAGATTAAAAAAAAAGATTTCTTAATCCAATGGTTAAACTTTAAAATTCAACATATTGATAATAAAGAGCTCTTGCCTTACATACAAGAACTCAAAGCCTCAACAAGCCCTTCAGCAAAGATTGTTGTCATTTCATCAATTTTTCTTTCATATTCTTCAGATGAAAACCGAGGCAAAACAGAACAAACTGTTCTGATTTTTAAAAAACTGTTTTTATAATTAGCCATAATCAATGTGTTAGAAATATCGTCATCTTGACCATAAACACCATAAAACTTAACACGACCAACCTTTAAATTACGCTGTTTCGAAACAGGAAATGATGTTTTTTCTTTCAACTCTCTTAAAACTTTATTATTACTCAAACGCCCTTGATTATTAGAGTAAAAAGAAATTCTTGCTTTGCAAAATGCATTCTCATATTGGTGGGTATACCCTCCCCCCTTTTGAGTCGTTTCAAAATCCCAAAAGGCGTCTACCAACGGACTTTTTGAAAAATTCAAATCGCGCATATCTTGACTAATCAAAACAACAGGTGGAAGGCCTAACAAACAAGCAGAAGCCTGCCGTGAAACTATATCTGAAGCTTGACATTTCAAAGAATAGCAAATAATAGCGATTAAAGCAAAAAGTGTGGTAAACGCCTTTTTCATTTAAATCTCCGACAAATTAAAGTTGAGTTTGAATGATTCCCCAAAAATCTTCAACTTTCAAACTAGCTCCACCAATGAGGGCCCCATCAACGTTTTGAGCATTCAACAACTCATTTGCATTGCTTGGTTTGACTGAACCACCATATAATAAACGCATTTTTTGTGCAACTTCTCCCCCTAGCAAGGAAGCAACTTCAGCACGAATTGCTGTGTGCATTTCTTCAACATCAGCCAATGAAGGAACTTTTCCTGTACCAATTGCCCAAACAGGTTCATATGCAATTACAGTATTTTCACCTGTTGCTGTTGATGGAACAGATTCTCTAACTTGACGGCAAACAACTTCTAAAGCTTGACCTGATTCTCTTTCTTCCAAAGTTTCCCCCACACAAATCACTGGGATAAGACCTTTTGAAATAGCATTAACCGCTTTTTCACGTACAACAAGATCCGTTTCATGACGCATTGCACGTCTTTCTGAGTGACCAACAATTGCATAAGCTGCACCCAAGTCAACCACTTGAGCAGCAGAAACATCACCTGTATAAGCACCAAAATCTTTTGGAGCCAAAGAAACATCTTGAGAACCCAATGCAACACCATCGTGAGGCAACTCAGCAATTAACCCCAACAAACTCATGGGTGGACAAACAAGAACATCAAAATCCCCTTTTTGTGCTGCAACAGCTTCAAAAACAGATTTTGCAAGCGCAAGTCCTTCTTTTTTTGTTTGGTTCATTTTCCAGTTACCAGCAATTAATTTTCTTCTCATAAAACCTCCTAAAATGGCATTAAAATAAAAAAAACAAAAATAAGTATATGTATTTTATATAAAATCATTTTTTTACTTACTAACTTTTTGAAAGATTAGCACGAATTTATTTTCATTTCAAGAATAATCTAAAAAAAACTCCCCAAGCATTTAACTTAGGGAGTTTTTTAGCAAATAAAATATTATCTTCCATTTGCAATGTTGTGCGCATTTGCTGCAATAGCATCGTTAACTTCTTGTGAAGAATACAATCTACCACTGCTTGACAATGTATCATTGCTTGTACCAGTATTCGTATTACCAGTATTGGTATCCGTATTACCTGTATTTGTGTCTGTATTGGTATTGCCTGTTCCTTCATTGGTATTTGTGTTTGTGTTCTCATTTGTATTAGGGGCAGCCGTAGTTGTTTTTTTCTTTTTCTTATTAAACCAACCACCATCTTTAAACCCAAAATAGCCAAGAACTGCCATAACAACAATACCTAAAGTCCACCAAATCCATTCTTGATTGCGTTCCCACCAACTTTTTTCTTGCGCGCCATCATGTTTTGCTTGAGCAACTGAATCAACAAGGGCTGGCGTTACACCTGTTGTGTTTGTTGGTGTTGTTGGTGTTGTTGGTGTTGTTGGTGGGGTACCCACATCAACTTCAGGTTCTTGAAAACCAGACCCACCTGGGCCATCTTGTCCACCATCTGGCCGATCTCCTCCATTGCCTGGTCTTTCCTTTTTTTGATTTAAAGCTAATAACTCTTTTTGATAAGCATTAGAGGCTTTTTGAATTTCAGCAGTTTGACTAGTCATTTGAATATACAAAGGATGTTTACTATCTGCCAATGCATCTGCATGAAATGTTTTGTAATAACTTGGAACCCCCTCTAACAAAGAACTTGAAAGACGAGTCAACTCTGTCAACAACTTCTTTTTCTTTTGAGGATCTGTTTCTTTAGCCAATTCATCTTCTTTTTCATGAAGATTAGTATACAACTCAGCCAATTTCTTATGATAATCTGCTTGAAGTGAAAAGAGTTTTTTCTTATCAGCAGCTTGTTCTGTTTCAATTTGCGTTCTAAGTTTTACTTCTTCCTCACCCCAGTAGGCAGCAACTCTTGCATACCAATCAGCTAAAGATTCACCTTCAGTTCGTTTTAATGAATCAACTTCAACAACTTGTACTTCAGGTTTCTTTTCCTCTTCTTTAGCACCAGCCTCTTTTAATGCTTTAACAATCTCTTCAGCTGCCTTAATTTTTGCAGCATCTTCTGTTTTTTTAGCTTCTTCTAATTGTTGAAGAGCTAACTGTAATGGGGCCTGATCATTAGATTTTTTGTTAACATCGGCCCCTTTTGAAATAACAGTTTGAACCAATTGAACATCCCCACGAATAACCGCAATAGCCAATGGAGTATACCCACTGGTTGGGCCTTCTTTTATAGGGTCTGTTTCATTGATATACGCTACAGCGCCTTTTTCTAAAAGAGCATTGACAGCTTCATGATTGATTTCAGCTTTACGCAACTCTGTGAAAAACTCTTCAAGTGTTGGTTTTTCATCTTCTGGTTGTGGTTCAAGTGATTCAAGTGCTTTTTGAGCTTCTATACTCAATTGAATCTCTGCATTTTGAGCACCATATTTCAATAAAACATCGATATATGACTTATATTTAACTAAATCAGCTTGTGAAATACCCTCAGGTTCTGATACAAGATTATTCAATTCAGCATATACCAAATCCAATGGGGTATAACCCTCTTTGTCCTTTGGATTTACTTCTGAACCTTCATCGATAAAGGCTTTAATTGTTTCTATAGAAGTTTCACCCTTCCAAATCAAATGTAAAGGCGTTTGACCCTCATTGTCAACTGCATTGATATCAAGCCCCTTTTCTAACACAATAGGAAGCAACTCTGGATATCCATATCTTAAAACATAATGCATAGGAGTTTGACCCAAAGTGTCTTTAACATTCAAATCCACAGCTGAAGAAAAGAATGCTTTTGAAACCGCCATATCACCACTATCAATCACATGACCCCATAAAGGATTACCTTCTTCGTCTTTCCAATTCAAAAATTCAGGATTATCTTGGTATTGATTTAAAATTTCAAGAGCAGTATCTTTTTGACCATCCTCCAATGCCTTAAGGAAACTAAGCACTTTATCATGAATATTTGAAACTGGCTTAGGTTCATCAGTCCCACGACCACTTCCCCCACGACTTTGAGCATCTTCTAAAAGTTTTTTAATCTTTGAAAAGGACACTATAAGTTCTGGATTTGTTTCACTTTCTAGTCGATAATTAACCCAATTAAGAGCCGTCCACCCCATTGAATCTTTCTGCCCCACAGCAGCTTTAGCTTGGAGAAGTTTTTCAACAATCACAGCATCTCCGCAACGTGCAGCCAAAATCAATGGTGTTAATGTTGTACCATTTTTATCTACAACAAATTTACCATCTGCAACATCATATTTTTCAGATGTTTCTTCATTCACATTTGCACCAGAACCAATCAACGTATCGACGCGAGAATAATCCCCAGCCATGATTGCTTCAAACAAATTATCTTCTCTTGTATTACCTTGCAACAACTCTTTGATAGCAATAAAGTTGTTTTTCAAACCTTCATCCGTTGTGTTTTGAATACGTTCATCAATCCGATCAAAAGCCGTTTTACCCAAAGAATCTTTTTGATTAAGATCAACACCTGCTTCAATAAGCATTTTAACAGCGTCTAAATTACCCAACTGAACAGCTGCAATCAAAGGAGTTAACGTTGCAGCAACGTTCACATCATAAGATGTTTCAAAACCAGTACCATTGCTATTTAAAACATACATAGCTTTTGTTTCAGCATGAATATTAGCACCACGGGTAATTAAGTCTTTAACTCTCTCATTATCTCTTTTTTGAATGGCATCCATTAACACTGTCCATCCATTTTTATTCTGGCTATTCGCATCATTTTGATGCTCAAGATTAACCTGCACTCTTAAACTACCAAAAGCGTCATCATAACCAACATCGTTGCTTTCAGAATGATACGTATCCCAACTATCATTCAACTCTGCAGGTGACTTTAAATTTGCATATCCAGGAGCTCCCATTGTGTATAAAAGCAAATCAACAGCCAATGCTTTTTCAGCATTGTCCCTACCTACTCTAGACAAATAATCCATCAAGTGTTTTCGTTCAGAAACAGTCAAATCAGACCATTTTTTCAAATAAAAACCAGCAGAACCCTTTCTTCTTTTTTGAAAATCTTCAACCTTATTATCGCCAAAATCAGTATCCTCACAACCCAAATTATCTTTATTGATAATCGCAGGACGAGCTTCAACAGGATAAATAAAACCACAATTTAATAAAATCCCGTTCAAATTTTCTGACAACACATCATAATCCATATTATCCTCCTTTAAAAAAACTTTTGATTTTGCTTAATTTTTAAACAAAACACAATCTATTAATTATATTATACTCAACAAAAATTAGGGCGTCAAATATTTTTTTTAAGTTTTTGAATTTTAATGATTTAATTAAATTCAAAAAACAGCTCATCTTTTATAAAAAACAACACTTTAGTTGACATTGCATTTCTTTTTCAACAAATACATTTGTTTTTTATCACAAAAACAGGAGTATAAAATGAAAAAAAATTTATTTTTAACCACAGCCCTACTCACTTTTTTGCAACTATGCAATGCCAACGCACAAAGTTTTTTGATTGAAACAGCTGAAATTTCCCCATTAGCTGCAACAGAAGATAGGCAAGAAACCTATCAATCCTTGGCACAAAAAGAAAAAAGGCACATCAATACCCTTGCAAAATCCGTTTCTTTTCGCCAAGCACAAAGTAAATCTTTATTAAAAAAACACAAATCAGAAGCCAACACATGGCCCCATGATTATATTAAAGCAAAACAAGAATTCACAAATGTAACGGGCATTTCTTATACCATAGATGCTTCAATTTTAGGACAAAGAGGAGCCCCAAATGGCCACATTACTCCTTGGCAGACACAATATTACGGGTCTATGAACTGGGATTTATTCAATTCTTCCACCTTTGGTGCGGGGTCCATTCAAGCAGCTTACACAGTGGTTAGATATTGGAACCAAAACGCCTCTATTTTAGGCAATAACATTGGCATTGCAAATGGATTAAACGATTATACTCAAAAATCAAATTATTTTGATCAACTCTCATATACCCATCAATTTGCAGGCAAAATGAACTGCCTAAGTGTAACATTGGGCCAGTTCCCTCTTTATAATTTTGATGGGACAACATACAACTCAAACCAACAAATTAACTTTGTCAATGAAGCACTCTCGCAAAACTTAACAAGCCTTTATCCTTCAGCAGGACTTGGCGGATATGTAACTGTAACACCTAACAGTTTAATCAGTTTGTCAGCTGGGCTTCAAGACGCAACCAATGTTTCAGGAGATCGACTTGCCTCTTCTCACTTTAAGGATAAAAAATACACACCCTTTATCAGTGCTACCCTTTCCCCAACAACACCTTTGGGAGATTTACAACTCAGCCTTTTACTGTATCACCAACCAAGTGTTCCCGATCAAGAAGGAGAGGCAAAAGGTTGGAGTTTTAACATTCAACAAAACATTGGCAAAAAATTCGCCCTTTTTGGCAGAGCCAACGGTGTGAGCAAAGGCATCAATGGATTTAACCAATCTTATGTATTAGGTGGTGTATACAACAACCCGCTAAATCGAAACGAATTGGACCAAATTGGTCTTGCAGCCGCTATCAACAAAATCAACAAATCTTATTTTGAAGAACAAAACCGCTCTACAGAAAGTGTGATTGAAGCTTATTGGGCTTGGGGAATATCCTCTTTTGTGACCATAACTCCTGATGTTCAATTTTACATCAATCCTGCCCTCAATGAAAAATCAAATACAGCAACAGTTGCTTCCATCCGTGCCACATTTATGTTCTAGCTATGTTTGACAAACTTATCAAATTCATTGGTTTTATTTTCTTTCTCTCAGCTGTTTGGCTGATCAAAAAAGAGGTGGATCTTGTTGGGCTTAAAAACCTTATTGAGATTATTTTATCAACCCCCTTTTTTTTAATTACAAGCGGGATTTTAATCACACTGGCTAATTTTTTGATTTTATCAGGATATGATTTACTTGGCCTTTCATATATTCAAAAAAAAGTGCCTTATCAAAAAATCCTTCCCATGTCAAGCGTGAGCTTTGCCATCAGCAACTTAGCAGGACACATCTATGCCTCAGGCGGAACCATCAGATATTTATTTTTAAAACCTCTTGGATTTTCAAAAAAACAAATATTCCTTCTCATTTCGTTTGAAACGTTAACCATTTTGTTAGGACTTGCTTTTGCCTTTGTTTTGGCTGTATTTTTAGAAACCATCGACAACACACTCAAAAGCTATCATTACTTATCTTTATTGTATTTAAGCGCTTTTTTAATCATTGCAGGATTTTGGTTTTATTTTGAAGAAATTGTTAAAAAAAAGCGTTCTATCTGGTTAAAAAAAATCACATTAAAAGCCCCAACAATCAACCAAACAATTTTAGGACTTTTTGTTGGATTATTTGATTTTATCACTATGTTCCTGGTTTTTTATGTGTTTTTAGAGCACTTTATTGATGTAAACTTTATCAAAGTATTCATCATCTTTACAACCGCAATGGTTTTATCATACCTTTCGCAAGTACCAGCAGGCATTGGCGTTTTGGAAAGCTTATTTATTGTGCTTTTTCCCCACCAAGCCGCTCAAAAAGGAATGATTCTAGCAGCCTTTGCACTTTACCGTGTGATATACTTTATCCTCCCTTTTTTGATAGCAAGTGCTTACCTTGGCATTAAAAGGCTTTTGCAAAAATAAATTTTCAAAAAAAGTAAAATATGCTATAATATTCGTACTAACGGGGAAATATGGGGGCGAATATGAAGCAATATTTAACTGAAAAAGAAAAAAGAGCGCATCAGTGCATAAGCAAACTTATTGCTTGCTTAAAAGAAGACAGAACTCGTGACAGTGAATTTTTTGATCTATCTACAGAATTTTTTGCACTTAAAAGTGACAGTGAAATCAGCGCAAAGTTCAATGAAATTGCCGCCTCATATGGCATAACACCTGAAGTGCAAGCAAAAATAAAAATGCTACAAACTATTCGAACAAACGTTAACGATGCTGATAGAAACTATTTTTATATGGTTGAAAAAGCTGAAGAAAAAGCTATTTTTGCAAAAGAAATGGCCCATTTACAACAAATCACTTTAGCCATCAATAATAACCCTTATGAAATTTATAAAAATTTAAAAGCTGCTAAAAAAGCAATTGAGGTTGGATTAATCAATGCTGATGATACCATTAATAACCCATTGACGGGGAAAACATGCCAACGCCATGAATGCATGTTAGACATTGCCAAAGACAACACCGTAAATGTTGAAAAGTTAAATACCCAAAAAGACGCAAATGACGAACAAGTTTTCAAGATTTTAGTTTATATTTCAAAGCTTCCTCACGAAAAACAAGAAGCTTTAATGACACAAATTAAAAATGAAAGACCAGAAATTTACCAACAAGTAACTGAAGTTATGCAACTGGTTTCTTCTCAAAACTTTGCATCAACACTTCTTGGAATGCCAATTCAAGATACACGCTTTGCTGATAAAAACAATTTTTGGAACCTAATACAACAACATGTTGATACAAAAGACGTTAATATCGATATGATTTATCACACTTTTGACGAACGCATCCACATTCAACACCAAATGGTCAAACTCTACCATACTTCAAAAGGGAACGCCGAATTTAACCAACATATGATCCACCATCACAGAAGACCTCTTTCTAAAGAGGCAAGAGCAAATTTAGAACAAGCAAGTGCAATGGATATAGCCAACGCTAAAGCATTGGGACAGGCACTTTTGATGTTCAGCAATGGAAAAGAAAATGAAAGTATGATTATTCTTTTAAGTTGGAAAAACCTTGAAACACCTGAAAAAAGAAAAGGTTTATTGAAGCATTTTCAAAAAGTTGATCCAGAAAATTACCCTGCAACTCTTCTTTTAATGTATCAAGCTCTTAGCAAAGAGAGAAAGCAAAACAAAGCACCTCTTATTAACAATGAGTATGAACGTTCCATTCCAGTGGAGGCTTTTCTTGACTGCCTTACAGATCCAAGGGGTAAACTTTCTGAAAAACAAAAACTTATACTCTTGATACAACAAAATGACCCAAGCATGTATCAACAGTTAAAGGAACAAATCACTCAAACAAACCCAACATTGTCAAAGCAATTGCACATGACAAATCCTGTTGCAACTGAAACACTTAATCTTGCGGGACAGCCACTTACAGTGACAGAGCAACCCTATGAACCACAAACAAGAGGTGTTAGATAAAAAAACAGACACATACTTAATGCATCTGTTTTTTAATAATAATCTGCTTAAGACAAGTTAATCAATCATATCCAAAACAATGATTTCATCAATCACAGCTTCTTTTGTTCTTGGGTCAATTGAATAAATCACTTCAACAAATTCATTCACATCAACTTCAGCAGCTGAAGCAGATTTTTTTTGTTCTTTTTGATAATATTTTGTTTCTGGTGTCATTTTAAGTTCTTGATGAGTTGTACTGTTTGTTGGTTGTACATGAATAACGTCATCTTTTTTTGCAACAACCTTTCCTGAAACTTCCGCAGCATTTGCACCAAAGACTGAAAAAGCCAAACCAAAAGCAAATAGAGGTAATAAAATTTTTTTCATTTTGAAATCTCCTTTTTTTCATTTTTCTCATAACAAAACCTAGCTTTAAAAATATGGGACAAAACATAATTTCTCTCAACCCCTACAAAAGAATATATCTCATTGATTTTAAAGACAAAAGAATTATATCTATCAAGCATAAGAAACCTAGATATAAAACAAATTAAATTTTTTATAGGAGAAAAATTATGACAACAAATACACACTTAACACTTGGAACAAGATACCCAACTCTTGCTTTTCACACAGGCGGTGCTGGACAAGCTCAAGACGGGATCCCTCCCCAACCATTTGAAACGTTTTGCTATGACTCAGCCTTGTTAGACGCCCAAATTCAAGATTTTAACATTGTTCCTTACACTTCAGTCCTTCCCCCTGAACTATTTGGTAATATCGTACCAATTAACATGGTCAAAGATCAATTCAAACATGGTGCTGTTTTAGAAGTTATCATGGCGGGAAATGGCGCTAAAAGAGAAGATCACAAAGCCATCGCAACAGGGGTTGGTATTGTTTGGGGTAAAGATAAACAAGGTAATTTTATCGGCGGTTGGGCAGCTGAATATGTGGAATATTTTGACACCTTTATCAATGATGATATTGCCGCCTCACACGCACAAATGTGGTTGACCAAATCACTTAATCATGAACTTGATTTAAGAGGCGTTGAACAACACAGTGATTTTCAATTCTTCCACAACTATGTCAACATCACTGAAGCATTTGGCTATTCCCTCACAGCTCTTGGATTTTTGAACTTTGAATTTGCTCCAGTCGTTCAAGTTAAAAAATAAAATTTATTTGAAGCGGCTTAAAAATGAGCCGCTTTTTTTCATTTAAGGAGAAACTATGTCTCAATCAAAACAAACAAATATGACAACTTCTTCAAAACTGGGCATTTTTGGTCTTGCAGCCATTGTTGTAAGCTCTATGATTGGAGGAGGTATTTTTTCCCTGCCCCAAAACATGGCTCAAAGTGCAGCTGTTGGATCCGTTATTCTTGCTTGGGTCATCACAGGATTTGGTATGTATTTTATTGCCAATACATTCCGTATTTTAGCCAATGTGAAACCTGACTTAACTGCAGGAATTTATATGTATGCCAAAGAAGGGTTTGGATCTTATATGGGATTTAACATTGGGTGGAGCTATTGGCTTTGCCAAATCTTTGGCAATGTGGGATATGCCGTGATCACAATGGATGCCTTAAATTACTTTTTCCCTGGTGTATTTATAGGTGGGAACAACCTCAATTCAATTATTGGGGGATCAATTTTGATTTGGTTTTTCAACTTTTTGGTTTTAAGGGGTGTTAAACAAGCAGCTTTTATTAACCTTGTGGTTACTATTGCCAAAATTGTCCCATTGGTTTTGTTCATCATCATATCAATGGCCGTCTTTAACTTTGACAAATTTGATTTTGACTTTTGGGGTCAAGGTATTGATGACAAATTGGGATCTGTTGGTGAACAAATCAAAAATACCATGCTTGTAACATTATGGGCATTCATTGGGATTGAAGGAGCCGTTGTGCTTTCTGGCAGAGCAGACAAACAATCAGATGTCGGCAAAGCCACGCTTATTGGATTTTTGGGCTGCTTGATTATTTATGTACTCCTTTCAATTTTGCCTTTTGGGATTATCTCTCAGGCAGAATTGGCTAAAATTCCTAACCCTTCCACTGCTGGTGTTTTGGAGCATGTCGTTGGCGTATGGGGCAGCTATTTGATGAACATTGGCATGCTTATTGCTATTTTAGCAAGTTGGCTGTCTTGGACCATGATTGTGGCTGAAATGCCACACACAATGGCAAAAAATGGGGCTTTCCCACAGATTTTTTCCCACGAGAACAAACAAGAATCCCCCAATATTTCCCTTTGGGTTACCAGCTTTTTGATGCAACTTGCCATGGCATTGGTTTATTTTTCAAACAACGCTTGGAACACAATGCTGTCCATCACTGGAGTAATGGTTCTGCCAGCTTATTTTATGAGCGCACTTTATTTGTGGAAAATTTGCGAAGATCATGAATTTCAAAAACAAGCTGGTATTTCAAGGTTCACCGCTCTGGTTACTGGATTTTTAGGTTCAATCTATGCCTTATGGCTCATTTATGCTGCAGGATTAAGCTATCTTCTCATGGCGGTGATTTTTATTGCCATTGGCATTCCACTTTATATGATTTCTCGCCATGAACAAGGGGCTAGATTTTTCTTTGAAGCCAGAAAAGAGACAACACCTTTTATCTTTTCTGATGCAGAAAAAGCCTTGTGTGTTGTCATCATCGCAACTGCGCTTGTGGCAATATATGCCTTTTCACATGGAATTATCAGCCTATAAATACACATTAAACAAGGGATTAGAAATAATCCCTTGTTTTTTTTAATGGTTCTTAGATACAATTAGTGCTTCAATTTCAGCGCATTTATTCCATGCCATACAATAATCTAACGCTGTTTTACCTGATTCATCTTTCAAAGAGCTATCAGAACCTTTTTCAAGCAATAATTTTATAACTTCAAGTTTTCTAAATTTAATTGCTGAGATTAAAGGTGTTTCTCCATTTCTGCTTTTTATATTCACATCCGCCCCTTTTTGGAATGCCAATTCAATTAAATCTAATTTATTAAGCAATATTAAATGGTATAAAAATGAAAAACCTTCTCCATCTTTGACATTTACATCAGCCCCCTTTTCAATTAATAAGCGGACGATATCTAAACGATGAAACTTGATAGCCAAAATTAGCGGCGTTTCACCTCTATTATCCTTTACATTCACATCAGCACCTTTTTGGATCAGCAAATCTAAAAGATTTTTATTTTGATAAAAAATTGCTTTATGTAGCAATGAGTTACCTTGATTGTCTTTTGAGTTAACATCAAGCCCCTTCTCTAAAAGCATAGATATATAAGATGTATCTCTAGACACAAGCATCGTTGGGAAAATAAGTTTTGCATTCATTGACATATTTTGTGCATTGTCTGGTGTTTTTTCATCGCTTGATTTTTTTTGAGGAACATCATTTTCAATGACTGCACCATGTTTTAACAAAACCTGAGAAAAATGAAATGAATGTGGTAGTTTCAATGCTTTTTGAAGGGGTGTTTCTCCATTTTTATCTTTTGCATTCACATCGGCACCATTTTCAAGCAATAAAGTTAGTAGCCTAATATCTGGCTTTTGTGATGACAACACCTTATGGATCGGCAGACGCCCCTCTTTGTCTTTTATATTTACATCAGCCCCATGTTTTATCAATAAAGATATAATCTCATTTGGGTACTGTGTTGCCAACGCTTTATGCAAGGGTGTTTCTCCCATTTCATCTTGTTCATTCACACCGGCACCATTTTTAAGCAATAAAGTTAGTAGCCTAATATCTGGCATTTGTGATGACAACACCTTATGGATCGGCAGACGTCCCTCTTTGTCTTTTATATTTACATCAGCTCCATATTTTATCAATAAAGATACGATCTCTTTTGGGTTCTGTGTTGCCAACGCTTTATGCAGGGGTGTTTCTCCCATTTCATCTTGTTCATTCACATCGGCTCCAGTATCTAAAAGGGTTTCTATTAATTTTATATTCGGGTTTTGAGAAGACAAAGTCTTTTGAAAAAGTGTTTTATCCTCTTTACCTTTTGCATTGATATCAACTTCTTTTAAAATTTCATATAACTCTTTTTGTTTATACCTGCTTGCATACTCTAACAATAAGGAAGAATATTCAGCTTTTAAATCAGAATTCATCATCCCTACAATTAAAGTTTTCAAACTTCTTAAATCATTTTTTGAAAGTAAAAATTGAATTTTAAAAATAAGTTGAGCCTTTTTCTTCTCATTTAAATCTAATAACTCTTTGTCGTTTAAATTGACAACATCCCCAAAACGAGCCCCTGCATGATATAAATCTTCGAAACGTCTTGAATCATCTATATAAACAAGCGCTGTATTACCCAAATTATCTTGAACAGTTAAGTCAAAAAATCGGATGATTGGACTTTTCCGATTGAGATAAAACAACGGCGTTCTACCCAAATTATCTTTAACATTGAAATCTACTAGGCTCCTGTTTTTTTTCGCTTCATACAAAAAAGGTCCATCATCCATATTTTTTTCAACAAAATAATGAAGCGGTGTTTTCCCCTCTTTATTTTGAACATTAATTTGTTCTAATTTTGAAAAAGAATAAAACACATTCTCGCCAGCCAGGTAATAATAGTGCAAAAATGTGTTCCCCAAATTATCTTGATGATTAAAATTTGTTGTTTTAATATCCAACAAATAACGGACAACTGACCAGTTTTTTTGAATAATTTGAGTCATCAAAGGTGTTTGTCCATTCAAATCAACTGCGTTTTCATCCGCCCCAGCACGCACAAGGCACAAGGCTAAATCAACCGTTTCAACCTTGTGAAGCAGTGTTTGGGCATTTTGATCTTTTTCATTCACATCCGCTCCAAAACAAGGTTTTGCTTTGGATATATCCTCAGGCTGAAGCTTTGCTAACACATCTGGATTTGAAAAACGTTTTGCCAAATGATAAGGTTTATTCCCATCAATATCTGCAAGATTAACATCTCCCCCTAAAGCAAGGACTTTGTCTA
The DNA here is from genome assembly GCA_045632845.1 of Alphaproteobacteria bacterium. GTDB lineage: Bacteria > Pseudomonadota > Alphaproteobacteria > CAAHEQ01 > UBA3637 > RGIG4140. Next base: position 16,566 of record JAZQXL010000021.1, on the reverse strand, counting down.
ACAAATCTGTTTTTAAAACAAAATCAAAATGAAGCGCAGATTTACCTTTCCTATTTTGCACATTCACATCTACCCCATTTTCAAGCAAAAGAAGAGCCATTTCCTTGTCACTATTTTGAACAGCTAAATGCAAAGGTGTATTTCCTTGCGCATCTTTATTAACATCTACCCCATTTTCAAGCAAAAGAAGAACCATTTCCTTGTCCTTATTTTGCACCGCTAAATACAAAAGTGTATTTCCTTGCGCATCTTTATTAACATCTGCACCTTTTTGAATCAAAAAAGTGGCAAGATCCTTATTTTTCGACAAAATAGCTACCTCAATTGGTGTTAAATTGTGGTAATCATATTGCCCATTCAAATCTAACTGATATGCTGGTGTTTCAATCATCTTTTTTGCAAGATTGGGGTATTCATAAAGTGCTTTTAAAAAAACTTCTTTAACTTTTTTAGAATCCTTTACCTCAAGGTCTTGTTCCATAAGTAAATCAATAAAAGAGGATGGACAACTTTCACTTATAACACCAGTCAATTTACCACCTTTTTCTTTATAAAATCTCCCTTCTAGAACTGCTTTTTCCAAAGCACCACTATTTTGAGAGAACTTGATACCGTGTGATAGAAGCGCTTTTATCAATTCTTCTTTACACGCATAAATATTGGAAAAAAGAGCATTATTCACTTCACGATTTTCATGATTAACCATTTGAGTCAAAAGGCCTTTTTCTTTAAAAACATTTGCCACAAAATGAACCATCTCAGGTGTATTTGCATAAGAAAACAAAGTAGAAGCTCCTTGATCAAGACCTTCTGGAAACTCCAATTTTTCAGCTTGAGTTTCTTTTTCAACACTTGATGTATCATTAACGAATGCAACTCTCTCATAACCTATGTGATAATCAGAAATATTGATAATATCAGCCCCCTGCTCAATCAGATAAGAGGCAATTTCTTTATGCCCAAAAGAAATAGCCCTCGCCAAAGCTGTTGAACCATGGTTGGTAATGTGCCCATAACAAACAGAGTGTTGCTTCTGATTAACATCAGCCCCATTTTTTAAAGCTTTTCTAACTTGAAGTAAATCCCCCTTTTCAATTGCTGCGTGCAAAGGAGATGGTTTTTTTGAAACTTCTTCATCCCCCTCCCATGGCGTTAAACAAGCTTGAACAGGTGTTCCAAACGCCAAAACACTTCCTATTGCAAATAAACAAACACCAACAAACAATGCTTTTTTCATTCAAATCCCCCATAAAATGATATAATTTTATTCATAAAATAAGAGGGATAAAAAAGCAAGGAAAAAAGCACACCTTTTTGAACCATCCACAACAGTTGCTAAGGTTATTTTAAATGGGGTATTTAAAATCTAAAAATCTTTTAAACACGTTGAAATTCAATTTGTTTTAAACGATTTAATGACAAATAAATTTCAGAAGAAGGAGTATCAATCTTAACTGGTTTGGGCTCTTTTTCCTCTTCAGGTTGCGATTGCCCTTTTTCAACCATATCAATCAATTCAACAACATTTTGAAGAATTGAATTTTTGGCACTTTCAACTCTGTTTTCCAAGCGTATTCTTGTGAAAATATTTTTATCATCTTTTGTTTTTAAAACAATTCCTAAAGGGGATTTTGGGCTAATATCATCCAAAACTTCTTCATCCTTTGCGATATTATTGATGTTTTCAACAACTTCTTGCATCACTGGTTGCATTTTTTCAAACAACTCGGTTGACAAGGCATCACTTTTAAGCGCAAGTTTTGAATTCTTCCAAATTTCAAAAACCTGAGCATTTTGAGAAACAGCAATTTCATAAAGATTTCCATCCATATCTTTTAGCGCAATTAAAGAAAACTTCGCATCCGAATTTGTTGAAAGATCCTCATCACTTGAATTTAATCCCGAAGGGTGCTCAGCTGCCATTTTAGTTGAAGGTTGCCCCCCTTCTCTTTTTGAAATTTCAATGGCTTTTTGAATAAGATCTACGATTTCTTTTTCACTATTCACAACACGGTATTTCAACCTTGTTTTTGTGATGATATTCCGATTATTTTCAGGTTTGATCAATTGTGCAAGAGCTGTTTTGGGCTTTGGTGACAATTTAGTCAAAGTGTCACTGGCTTCTTCAAGAGTACAAATTTTGCCAAAAACTTGCTGCATCAAAGGCGCAATCTGATCCAGTGTTTTTGAAGGCATATTTTTGCTAGAAAGAACAGGTTTACCATCTTGCAGAACATCAAACTCACTCCCATCAGAAAAAACAACAATGTCATAAAAGCCAGAATCTTCAGCGTCCAAAGCCACGTAGAACTCCCTGTATTCTGGTAAAGAGGATTGATTTTCACCCGTTCCTTCTGTTACAACACGAGAGCAACTTTCATTCTCCCGTACAATCCCAGATTGCACCTCTGGCATTAAAATTTCTTTCGAATATTCTAACTCAGTTTGATTGTTAAAAGTTGCATCACACCCAAGAAATCCAAGGGCTGTTAATGAAAATAACAATTTTGATTGATGCATAAATCCTCCTTTTTCACAAGCATTAAAAGAGTATACTCTTTAAAACTTGTTTTGTCAAGTTATTTTAATACAAAACAAGATTTATTTTTTTTATCAAACACCCTTTGACAGACAGACAAATATGTGTTATATAATTTACGTTACAAAACGAGGAAAATCAACTACTAACAAGGGTATAAAATGTCAGTTTTAGATTTATGGACAGCCAATGAAATTATGAAAGGGTCAGAAACACTCATTTTCAAAAAAACAATGCTCAAAATAAGATGTGGCATGGACGAAAGTGAGATTGAAGAATTTATCACTCAATGGTTTAAAATGAACCCTGATGCACCAAGCGTGATGGAATAAAAAAACATCTCTTAAATTTTAAAAATAGATTGATTAATAAATAACTTAAAAAGCATTGTTTAAGTAGCACTCAAAGAATAATGAAAAGTTGGTTTGCCCCTTTATAATGCACACAAGTTTTGAAAAATCAGCTAAGATAACCCTTTATTCCCTTGGGGTACAACCACAATAGGTTTGATGATATAATCCCCGCTCTTTTGCTAACTTAGCACGCAAGTCTTCCCCTCCATTTTTGCGCCAATTGGTGGTGATGTAAGGGATATTTTCAGTTGATGCAACTTGAATGGCGATATTTGTAACTTGATCAAAATTTTTGTATCTTGAAATACCTAAGACAGAGGTAAAATGTGTAAAGCCATTTTCTTTTGCATACTGAGCAGCCTGAGTGAGCCTTAATTTAAAGCATTTGTCGCACCTTCTCCCTCGTTCAGGCTCATTTTCAAGACCTTTAATGGTTTCACACCACTTTTCATTATCCCAAGGAAGATCAATAAAAGGAACCCCCTCTTCTTCACAAAGACGTTTATTTTCTTGCAACCGTTTTTGATATTCTTCAAATGGTCTGATATTGGGATTATAAAATAACACAGTGAAATTATAACCCAACTGTTTCAAACGTAAAATCACCTCAATTGAGCAAGGCGCACAACAAGATAAAAGCAATATCTTGGCATTTTTATCACAAATCAGTGTTTCAGGTATTTTTTCTTTCATAAGGCAATATTTTAACAGATTTTTATTTATTTTTCAAGCACAATAAACAACTTTAACAAAAAAGAATATTTATTTGAAAAACAAACAAATTTTTATTGACAATAACATATTTTTCAGTCTTATTTAAACAAGGTTATATAAAAAATTAAAATTCAACTCACACCCATTTCAGCAAATATAATAAACAACACAGCAATTTCAATGATTAAGTTATATATTTCTAAAGACACAGAAAAACAAAAATTAATGGATATGTTTTGCGTAAACAGTGTTGGAATCAGCCACAAGAAAAGGTCTATACAATACAATTTTCCATATTCACTTGCAGAAGAAATGTATAAAAAACCAAGATATGAGTGGGATGAAAAACTAGAAGATTTTTTAGAAAACACTTACAAAAAAAATCTACCAACTTTAAAACAAGCTCAACAACATTTTGAAAAAATCTGGTCTGAAAAAGGAAATTATTATTTTGATGTATTAAACACTTTCTTCAAAGAACCAATTCCTACATATAGAGTATTAATAGCTTACCATTTAGATGTAATCTCAAACTGGCAAGAACCCAATATTGTTGTTAACTATCAAACTTTTCAAAAAGAAAATCCACTTTATCACATTTATAGCGTTCTATTTGAAATTACTTTATCACAAATTTTCATCAAAACAAGAGAACTTAAAACAAAACAAGAATTGCCAGATGCACAGCTTTGGGGAATAAGTGAACTATCTGCTTGCGCAATTTTAAACACAAGATACCCTGAATTTAAAAACTCAACACAAACAGGTTATGAAAATCTTGATAAATACGCCTCTAATTTTATAGAAATAGCAAAAAATACAAAAAACTATCAAGATTTTATCAGTCATATTCTATCTCAAAATTTTTCATTTAAATAGTAAATCCTCACGTTATCAAAACACACTCTCTTATTCTTTTTTGAAAATAATGCCCCAAAACAAGCTGCAGATCTGTTTAATAACATTAATGGAATTGACAGACCATTTTGCATTCATACAAAACATTCACTTAAAGAATTTCTAAAAGAACTCATAAATAAACCAACATCTTAATTTTTTTCTAAAATTAGCATCATTTTTATGTGTTTTATACAAAATTTTATTGACAGGTGTTCCCTTTTTTGGTAAAATAGAAAGTGAAGATATCGTTCAACAATTTTATTAGGGAGTATACATCATGATGAAATCATTAACAAATCGCTACTTCAAAGTGTTAGCATATGTTGCACTTTTTGCGGTTGCATTTATGGCCACATCTGCATTTGCAGGCGACAACGTTTTTTCAACAATTAGTGAACGTTTAACATCAACATTCCAATCTGTCCGTTCTGTCATCTTTATTGTTGGCGGTTTCGGTTTGGTCGGCTTGGGTTTTGCTGCTATTTTCGGAAAAATCAAATGGACATGGCTTGCAGCTTTAGCAGCTGGCTTGGCAATCGTTGCCTTGGCTGGTGCAGTTGTTGACTATGTTACATCCAGCGACGGTGGTAGCACTGGCAATATGTCTTGGACTGGAGATCAATTCGGCGATACACTCACAGGTGGTGGCGCTAACTAATTAAGTTCTCGATTAATTCTATTAAAAAAGGTGTTTCATCTGGCCAATGAAACGCCTTTTTTTATTACTCAACACCCCTCTTTCTATTTATTAAAAAGAAAAAACACCACAAAAAGTGGTTTAAACAAAAAAAAGAGTGACATCATTTAAAAATATTGCTACACTTCTTCTCACAAAACAGAACAAACAAAGGGGGAAATATGTTCAAACAACTCATTCAGCTTTATCAAAAACTATTTCAATTTTGGATGCGATTTCCTCAAAAAATAAGATTTTTACTTGTTGGCGGGTATAACACTGTTTTTTCATACGCTCTTTATGCGCTTTTTGTTTATCTTACCATACCTGCACAAATGGCTTTGTTTTTAAGCTTTCTTCTTTCCTCCGTCAACAGCTATGTAACACAAAAGGTTTATGTCTTTGACACAAAAGGTAACTACATTAAAGAATATATCAAGTGCCTTGTCACTTGGTTTGGAAGCTACATCATCAATGCCATTTTACTTGAAGGATTGATGCGTTTTGTCGGATTGAATGCTTATGTGGCTGAATTTATCGCCCTTGTGCTTATCACTGTTTATAGCTATATTGCTCTTAAGTACTTCGCATTTAAGGAAAAATAAGTTTTTTCTTGTCCCAAATAAAAAGATATGCTACCATATAAGAAGTAGTCGGACATTTTTTCATAAGGGGGGATTTCCATGCGCATGTTAGAAGGAATTATTAGTTGGCTTAGAGGGGAAAAGCCAAAACCTCAGGAACAATACATTGTTCCACCACTTGTTTCTAATCCAACACCTAATGGGGCAGCCCAATCCATAACCCCTTCTGCAGCAGCGCCAACACCCAATGATGCAGCACAGGCAATAGCCCCTTCTCAAGCAGCAAATGCAGAGCAAAAAGGAACTTTAACCCAACCAAAAACAGAAAATCTCACATCTGGCACTCTCAATGGAAGCGAAGAGTCTCTCCACGCTGCAGCACAAAAAACACTTGTTCAACCTACAAATGGTTCAAATGCCTTATTAATAAGATTTGCCAATTTCACCTCTTTTCTTGAAGTTGAAAGCACTGCCAGATTAAGACCCACAACTGATGCAACAAAGGACACCCCTGCTCGCAAACACGCAGAACGTTTTTATGTTTGTACACGTGATAAACGAGATGGTTTAACCATTGGATATGGCACATTTTTCACCAAAAAAGGGGGATTAATCAAAGAGGATGAAGAACTTTTAGATCTGATCACTTTTGCAACCTATAAAAAAGATAAAAAAGGCAACGAAATAAGCGTTCCAGCTAACCTTTCAAAAGCTGAAAAACGAGCATTAATTAAAGATCTTTTGAAAAACATGGGAACAAGAACAAACGTCAACCAAAAAACTTTAAATGACTTTTCCTATCTCATCACACCAGAAAGTGCAGATAAGCTTTTATACAAAAGATTTTTTAAAAAGAATCAAGAACTTAATAGATTAATCGGCGATAAAAAAAGAGATCCTTTACTTGAATGGGTTGCTTCAGATTTACACTATCAAGGAATGCTTGGAAGTGATAAATTAAAAGCAATGCTCAGAGAAGGAAAAATTTTAAAATCGCCTAAAAATGGAAAGTATAACGGATATTTACCTGTTCCCAAACTGAACAAAGATGGTGACCCTGATTTGCGCGCTCTTGGTAGAAGAATTGTGGCAGATTATTATGATACAATTAAAACAAAATTTCCTTTTTCACCCAACATGACTGAAGAAGAAAGAAAAAAACATGCTGATCAACTGCATAAATATGCGGCCGCTTATGCTGGAGAAACCCTAGGTTCTTATGGTTCCAAGCATATGAATTTAGGCATCAGCCAAGCATTCATTCGTGAAATTGCAAGCCTTGGCTCCATTCAAATTGAACATGACAGACTGGGCCGCGACTTAACTGAACAAGAAATCTTGCAAGCAAGACAAACAGCCAAACAAAATGCTGAAAGTTACTATCTTGCCAAGCAATCAAGTGTTAAACGTGTTCAAATAGCACAGAAAATGGCTGCTGATGCCCGCACAAATTTAGCAAAATCAACAAAAGCAGCAAACCCAACCCAAAAGGTTGCTACCACCACAGTGAAAACAGCAACCAAAACACAACCAAATCTAAGCAAAACACTTGGAACGTCGGGGAAAACCATCACTCAAGAACGCACCCCCTCCACCAATGGAAGAGGAAAAACAGCAGTTCGCACTTAAAATTTATGATAACATATTTATTTTTTGAGACTTTTGAGTCATTTTTTACTTGATTTTTCATTTTTAATTCCCTAGAATAAAAAATAGAGGATAAGGAGGGTTAAAAATGACTGATGTAAAAGCACAAAGACAATATAAGCTTAAGGGAAAAACACATCGTATTTCCATTAATTGCACAAATGATGCAACTGTAACGCTTGATCACAAAAACAGGGTTAAATCAATGCAAATTAAAGGCACTCCTGCCACAGCAGCCACATTCAACCCAGTAAAGTGGAACATTGATGAAGCACTTTATACCTTCAGCAGTAAAACATAAGTTTTTTTGTTCAAAAAGAGGCATAATTTTTTTTAAATTATATGCAAAAAACTCTTGATTTTTATAAAAAAAAAGTGTATAAATGAACGTCCCTTTGAAAAAAGGGGCGTTTTAAATATTAAACAATAACAAATTATATCACACATGTAAGGCGGCGTTGTTTGTTTTAATGAAAATAAATGTGGCAAAATCTTTTTTTACATAATTATTTTTGAGATAAACAGACGCTTCCAGTGTAAAAAGAGGGATATTTTTGAGCCAAGGTCTTTGATTTTGAACTTGTTCAAGAATTGAAGTTATCATAAATAAACTCTTTTTATATCTTGCTTTACAGAGGTTAAACTGGAAAAAGAAAGGAATTTATTATGTCACTTCCAACAATTACAATTCGTCAACTCATCGAAAACGGTGTTCACTTTGGTCACAACGCTCGCAGATGGAACCCAAAAATGGGACCATACATTTATGGCGTACGTGAAGGTGTTCATATCTTAGACTTGACACAAACTCAACCAATGCTTCAACGTGCTTTAGAAGCTGTTCGTGATGTTGCTGCTAAAGGTGGCAAAATCTTGTTCGTTGGTACAAAAATGCAAGCTCAAGAAGCTGTTGCAACAGCTGCAACACGTTGTGGTCAATTCTATGTCAACCACCGTTGGCTTGGCGGTATGCTCACAAACTGGAAAACAATTTCTTCAAGCATCAAACGCTTAAAAGACATTGACGCAAAAACAGAAAAAGGCGAATTAAACGGCTTAACAAAGAAAGAAAAATTGAACCTTTCTCGTGAACGTGAAAAATTGTTCGCTTCATTAGGTGGTATCCAAAACATGAATGGTCGCCCTGATTTGATCTTCGTTATCGACGCTCCAAAAGAAGAGCTCGCAATCAGCGAAGCTAAAAAATTAGGCATTCCTGTTGTTGCAATTTGTGACTCAAACGCAAATCCAGATGGAATTCAATTCCCAATTCCTGGAAATGATGACGCACTTCGCGCAATCAACCTTTACTGTGACTTAATCAGTGCAGCTGTTTTAGACGGCATGCAAGCTGAATTGAAAGCAGCTGGTGTTGATTTGGGTGCTGTTGTGAACCCTGTTGCAGAAACAGAAACACCAAAAGCTTAAGCTTTTATTAACGGAGGGTAGAAATACCCTCCCTTCCCTTTTTATTTTAAACTTTTTTTATTAAAGGAGCAAAAAATGGCAGAAATTACAGCAGCTTTAGTTAAAGAACTGCGTGAAAAAACTGGTGCTGGTATGATGGAATGCAAAAAAGCATTATCAGAAACTGGCGGTGATTTAGAAGGAGCAATCGACTTTTTGAGAAAAAAAGGTCTTTCTGTTGCTGAGAAAAAAGCTGGACGCATTGCATCACAAGGTTTGGTTGGTGTTGTTGTTGAAGGCAACAAAGGTGCTATCGTTGAATTGAACTCAGAAACAGACTTCGTTGCAAGAAACGCAGAATTCCAAGCTATGCTTACAAAAATGCTCGGTGCTGCTTTAACAACAAATGGTGATGTCGAAGCTATGAAAAACGAAACAGTTGATGGCAAAACAATCGACACAACTTTAACAGAACTTATCGCTAAAATTGGCGAAAACATGAGCTTACGCCGTGCAGCTTCTGTTTCAGTTAACACAGGTGTTGTTGTTCCATACATGCACACAGCTGTTGTTCCTAACCAAGGTAAAATTGGTGTATTGGTTGCTCTTGAAAGCACAGGCGATCAAGCTCAATTGGCTGATCTTGGCAAAAAAATTGCAATGCACATTGCAGCTTCTTCCCCACGTTTCTTGAAAATTGAAGACGTTGATGCTGAAACACTCGCTCACGAAAAATCAATTTATGAAGAACAAGCAAAAGCAAGTGGTAAACCTGCAAACATTATTGAAAAAATGGTTGAAGGCCGTATCCGCAAATTCCATGAAGAAGTTGTTCTTTTGGAACAAGCTTTCATTATGGATCCAGACAAAAAAGTCAAAGATGTTGTTGCAGCTGCAGCTAAAGAACTTGGCACAGACGTTGCATTGACAAGCTATGTTCGCTTTGCTTTGGGCGAAGGTTTGGAAAAGAAAAATGAAGATTTCGCAGCAGAAGTTGCAAGCTGTATGAAATAATCATTCAAAAAGCCTTAAAGACACGCAGTGTACATTGATTTGTGCGCTGCGTTTTTTTTATAAATCCTCCAGTGACAGTGAATTAAAAATTTAATTTTAAAAACAATCTGAGAACAAGGTTAACGCAACACGTACACGATTTTAATAAAACATTTATTTAAGCCCAACCGCCTGTGAATTAAGAGCTAGTGCTCAAAAGGTAACTAACTCCCAAATCACCTCTTTTATGTACCTTGTGACGACCTTTTTGTCCATACACTGAATCTTGTATTTTTGAAAAATTGATTGCATTTAAATTTCAGCTGTGTTATCAAGTAAATTAAACGTTTGTTTTTTTACATTTTTAAAGGAGTTTCAAATGAAAAAACTTAACTCGCAATCTGGTCGTTCTATGGTTGAAATACTGGGTGTTTTGGCTATTATCGGGGTGCTTTCTGTTGGTGGGATTGCGGGGTATTCCCTTTCTATGCGTAGACACAGGGCAAATCAAATTGTGGACTACTTTTCAAAATATGCTTTAATCATTTACGGGAAATGTCAGCAAGAAATAGCAAATGGTGATTCATATTGTGCCGCAACATATGAATCATATTGCGCAGACGAAGATGATAGTAGAGATGCAAACGTCCCTGATTTAGGTCCACTTCCTGCAGGAGTTAGAGAAGTTTACACTGATCGAATTTGGACAGATAGCGGAGATGGTAAGGGAGATCATATTGATCTTGTAACATTCTATTATGATAAAAAACTCTGTCAAACTATTGCATCCATCACAGACTCAACATGTAACTCAAATTCTACTTGGCCTTACCTTACACTCCGATTTAATTTAGACTAAATTAAAACTTTTTAAACCCAATAAAAAAAGAGAGGTTCAAGTCTCTCTTTTTTTATTAAAAGCATCAAAACACACATTCATTTTTCACAATAAAAATCAATCAGTTATAGACAATATAACTATAGGAGAAAAAACGGACGTTATTTTTCTCATTTTTTTTGAACGCTGAACGATTTTTTGGAACGAGGGATAAGTGAATAATTTTATTGTAGTTTTAACAAAAAAAGATTGAACTTATTTTTGTTGTATGCTATGGGAAAATAACGTCCGTTTTTTCTACAATCAAAGGAGTCTAATTATGAAAAAACTGAAATCTCAATCTGGTCGTTCTATGGTTGAAATGCTGGGTGTTTTGGCTATTATCGGTGTTCTTTCTGTCGGTGGGATTGCGGGGTATTCCCTCTCTATGCGTAGACACAGAGCCAATCAGATTTTAGATTATGTTTCAAAATATGCCATAGATGCATACAGCCAATGTTATAAAGATGTTATTGATGGAAACAATTCCTACATCACTGATTTAGAAGATTGTCCACAATATTTGCCTTCCTACTACGCCGATTCTGATGAAACACCCAACATTGGTCCACTCCCTACTGGCATCAAAGAACTTGGATTAAGCGCTCTTATCACTAATAATGATGGAGAAGAGATTATATCCGTTTTTACAGATTTCACGGATGCTAAGCTTTGTCAAGCTGTTGCTTCCATTACAGGAACTGGAACTTGTAGCGATAATCATATTGAAATAAAAATCAAACAAAATTAAGGGAGCTTTTACATGAAATTTAAAAAACTTGAATCTGGTCGTTCAATGGTTGAAATGTTAGGCGTTTTGGCCATTATTGGTGTGTTATCTGTTGGTGGGATTGCGGGGTATAGCTTATCGATGAGAAGACACAGAGCTAATCAGGTTGTAGACATCGTTTCAAAATTTGCATTGGATGCCTATAGTCGATGCCAAAAAGATTTAATTGGTCAAGGTGAATCTTTTATTGAAGATATAGAACACTGTGGAATAAAGTATTTTAATAAAGCTGATTTTGGGGAACTGCCCGCAGGCATGTATGAACTATCTACTTCTCATATTGAACAAGATAAAAATGCAGGAATTGACATTATTCACGTCAGTGCCGTTTTTGACGATGATAAACTCTGCCAAGCAGTTGGGACTTTGGTCGGTTCAACGTGTGACTCAAATAATGGGGTTCGTATCCTTATCAAACAAAACTAATTACTTTTTTTAAACAAAAAAAGAGAGGGGCATCCCTCTCGTTTTTTTATCTCAACAGAATATCCCTTAAAGCAAAAAAGTGATATTTCATCATCTTAAAAAACAAAATTCACCCTAAAATAAATATTAAAGTATTGCTTTTATTATATAAAATAAGCATTTAATCTTTATGATGCTTTTATTAAATAAAACTTATAAAAAATAAATAAAAAAATCCCCTTATAAAAGCTAAAGGAAACAACGGCTTTCCCGCCATTTATCACATATAAACAAGACTTGTTTTAACATTGACATTTTGGCGAGGTTTTGATATAATTTCAAAACTTTGTTCAAAAAGCAAAACAAGCGCTTTATTTTTAAATTAAACAATTCAAAAAAGGATTTTTATGCCAAGTGAAAAGGTATCACAAAACTTGCAAAAAGAACTTGATAATTGCCATATGGCTTATAAAAAAGCAAGATTTGCTCAAAAAATGGTAATCACAGCCATCAGCGCCATTGCGGTTTTGGGCTTTATCAATCAACAAACTTCAAACCCTGCAGAAACCAAACTTGCAGGTGCGGCAAGCTTTGCGCTGATTTGTTGGTCATTTTTAAGAGCAAGCAATATGAACCTAAACAGCGAAAATCGCTTTTTGTACAGCAGCTTAAACAAGTTTAAAGAAACACACTTGAATTTTGAACAAGAAAAAGAAATTATCACCAATGTAGGTGTTGGTAGCATTGCTTTTATGGGAGCGATGATGACTTCTTTCATCCCGATTTTGGCGTCAGGGATGGGAAAAATGAACCCACTGGTCGCTTCAACCGCAGGATCACTCATTTTGATTGCTGATGAAGTTTTTTTAAAACATATGTTTAAAAAGAATAACAGAATTTTAAGAAATGCCCTACCCCCTTCAGTGTCAATTCGCTATCAAAACCAAAGGGGTAATTCATGACAAACACACAAAGAAAAATTGATTATTCCAAAACGGATGCAGGCTTTATTGATGACAATCGCTTAAACGAATATATCAAAGATGAAGTTGCGCAATCCCCAAATGAAAAAAAAGCTATTCAACACCAAAAGATGCTTTTGCAATCACTGGCATCTTTGACAGCGCTTGTTTGCCTCAAAGTGTTCAGTAATCCCTCTTCAACAGAAAGCAAAGTTGCTTTTTTTAGCTGTGTTGGAATGATGGGGGTTGCCTCACTTCGATCCAAGCGACAAGAAAATGAAAAACAAATTGCTTTTTTTGGTGCAGCACTTGAAAAATTTGTGACCAAAGAAGTGTTAAATTCTGAAGCAAAAACACTCAGTTTTTTAACAAATGCCACTTATAGTGATAGATTAAAAACGTTTTCTAATTATTCAAAAAATATAAATAAAATCCGTTTGTTAACTGGAACTTCTGTTCTTGGTTTAACAAGCGCTTTTGCTTGCAATCAAATGCCGCTTTCAAACACTCTTTTAACAGGGGCTTTGATTTTGGGAACAAGCAATTTGATCAGCTATATATGCGCCCACAACACGTTAAAAAAGATTAAAAAAACCCTACCCAATGGCGTGAACATTCCTACCCTAAACAACTGCAACACAAGAGATTAACCATGCCTCAAGGAAAGTGCACCGCTGAAAAACTTGTTTTTAACTCTGAAGAAGAAAAAAAGCTCTTTTTCAATGAGTATCAAAATACGATTAATAATTCCCTTGCAGATGCACATAGAGAAAATGAAGATAAATTTTTTGTGCAAAAAAAGTTGATTCAATATCTAGCTGCAATCGGCTCGTTATATACTCTTTTTACTGCAAATGAGCGACCAGAAGCAAATAACACTCTGTTGCTTGCCAGCTATGCAACCATTGGCATTGTCGCCTGCCTAAGAGAAAGAAAACAGCTTAAAAACCTTTATGTTGAGGCGGTTAATAAAGCTCATTATCATTTTTGCACAACAAAGATTGCTCAAACAAAAATGATTTCAGACAAAATCCGGTTGTTGAATTTTTTTGAATCAATTGTCCCCATTGAAAAATTGAACCAAAAAAAATCCGTTAACACCTGTTATTTTTTATCTTCAACCGTTTTGGGTGGTGCTTATCTTTTTGGCAAAATATCATTTGAACCTGCTCTTCTTGCTGGATCACTCATTTGGGGAAGTTGCACATTGGCCAACTATATTAACCACAACACAGAAATTAAGCTGATTTATAAAAACCTCCCTAAAGGGGTAAATATTATCCCTCAATCACAAAACGAACGCTAATTTACCATGACAGAAAAAAACAATACACCTTCTAACCCAAATAATGCGGATGATCTGCAATCTTACGAGCCAAAAACATATCAAGAATTTATTGATGAAGAGTTCAAAATCATCGGGCCTTTGGATGAAGCCTTATTTAAAACTCAAAAAGCAGCTCTTAAGGCAGCCTCATTCATTGGGTTGGTTGGCGTTGTACTCAGCCATCATTCCCGCACAAATGTAAGTAATATTCTTGCCATTGCTGGTGCTGTTATGTTATATTATCTGTCTGATTTTAGAGAAAAACGGCAAAAAATGGAAAGCCAAATTAAAAATTTTTGCTCAGCTCACGTCCAATTTTTTGAAAAAGAGATTCAAAGCGCTCCTTCAAGTGCTGAACAAAAAAAATTGGTTCATATGGCAAATAACATTTTAAACAGTGACACAGTTAACTACACTTCAAATATAGCAAGAAATATTCACGTTTTTGCATCTGGATGTTTGCTTGGTAAATATTTTTTCGACCACTTATCATTAGGGACACTTTTGATTGCAGAAGCACTCATCTCAACGGCTACAAATGTTTTTCGCCAACAAGAAGCAAAAAAACATCTCACTCACATTCAAAAACAGTTACCACCAAACATTAAAATCCCGCGATATGACAAACAAAACACTTAAAAATGACGGAATATACTTGCAAAAAAGTGGGATTTATGGTATAAAATCGCCATTAAAAATAAAAATAAATCAATAAATAGGATATCAAATGGGTATAGATACCACCGATTATCAACTTAATCAAAACCAAATGGCACAAGTAAAACCAGCCAAAACATCTGAAATTTTGAAAAATTCAACAGTGATTTTGTTTTTAAGTGCTTTAAGTGTTTGTTTCAGCACCTGTTCATACAGTCTGACAAAAGGCTTTTTAGAAAAAAAACAACCTGCGGTGAAAAAAGAACTTTCCCTCAGCAATCAGCTGAAAGGTTTTGCCCAAAACAATCGTTAACTATCACATCCGTTTATAAAACAAAGGATTTTTGTATCCTGTGTACTATTTATATATAAAAAAGAGAGGAATTTTATGAACACAATAAAAAAAGAACCTGGAGAAATTTTGGAATCTGGCCTCATAGTAGCAGGATTTGCTATGTTGGGTATTATTGGTTCCTATTGGTATGACTATGCTGAAAAAAATCATTCTAAAAATAAGGAAACCACTCCTATTCACTCTAAAGAAGTGAAAAAGGTAACTCAAAATAAGATTGCCGCACCAATAGTAAATTTAAACAGATCAAAACAAAATACCAGATAGGTGCCTTATGGAAAGTGACGATCAAAATAAATTGAAAAAAATTGATGAATATGGGCTTGAGAGCCTTGAATCCCTTGAAGAAGATAAAACGGATAATCGAACTCCAAAGGAAAAAATAAACGATTTTTTTGAAGATTTTGGCTGTCTTTTTACGTTGATTGTTTTAGCAGGAATCAGTTACACTGGCTGGGCAATTTACAACCACATTTCAGAACAGAACAAACAAGAAGCGTTGAAATTGGCTCAAGCTGAAAATGAGGCAAAAACACTTGAACCTTTATTCATTAAAAAAGTGCTTGAATTGGCCCCTAAAATGACCCGTGAAAACGCCTCTCACACAATGAATGCGGCCAAATACCTTGTGTTGATAGAAACAAATGGGAACGAAAAATCTCTTGATTTGCTAGGTAAAAAGTATTTGGAGGTTTTTCTTAATAGCAAAGACAAAGTTTCGTTTCAAGAAAAGTTGCTTGAAAGACTTGATCAAATTTATCAACCTGAAAAACCGCTTTTTTCAAATGAAAAAACAGATGTTCCCCCACCCTTTTCAGTTCAAATTCAAAAAAATGAAAATACATATGTCAGATTTGCATTGAACAATCAAGCGGTTCATTCAAGATAATTTTTTGATTAAAAACAAGTGCAATACTTTTTCGATTCGAAAAAAACTTTTCCATTTAAAAAAGATTTTGGAACATCAAAATGTTACAAGACGAAGTTAAAGTATTGATTAAATAAGGAATATAAAGGATTTTTTTTAATCACTCCCCTCATTTGATGAACAAAAAATGGTATAAGACCTTTTAAATGATAAAAAAACGTCTATTTAAAGGGATGACGGATAAAAAAATCAAGTTTTTAAAAATTTTTTAACCCGTCAAAGGCAAAATCCATCTTTTTTGATAAAAAAAAGAAGAATAAAAACAAGGGATAATAAAAAAAATCAAAAAAAATTAAAAATAAGAAAAAAAAGCATTGACAAGGAAGAAAAAATTTTATATGATACCACCTATGTTGAGCAGGAAACAATGAGTGCGTAGCTCAGCTGGTAGAGCACCTGACTTTTAATCAGGTGGCCCTGGGTTCGAATCCCAGCGCGCTCACCATTTATAAAAT
>JAZQXL010000020.1:0-175402 GCA_045632845.1 Alphaproteobacteria bacterium | reverse complement strand
CACCACTGTTGCTCAAGTTGTGTTTGATTTAACTGCTATCAATGTTTCAACTACTCAATCTTTGGAAAATGCCGTTTCTTATCAAGCTTTGATGGGGGGCGCAACCTTTGCCAACACAGAAACTTTTGAATTAACAGGCTTATTAGAAGGTTTGATTGCAAGCGTTGTTGCTGGTGGGCAAACAATCAACATTTCTGGTACACTTGATGATATTGTTGAATACTCCAATTTAGGTAAATTGGTTAGATCCAACTTCAAAGGTGCATTCTATATGGCTAACTCTGGCACTCTCAATAATGGTGTTTATACCTATCAAGTTGGTACTGCGGATCAAGATCCAACCAATCCTGTTACGGGGGAAATGGGGTATGTTGGCACCAACTCAAAGTTCATTGTTGGGGCAACAAACAATGCGGCTGACAGCGTCATCAAAGCGAATGGTTATCAATTATTAAAATATGATTCTGCTAACCATGGGGAAGTAACACTCAGCAACCTCACTGTTGATGGTGCTAAAAACTTTGTAAATGTGGGAAGCTCAGGTTCTGCAACTGTTAACCTTGACAATGTGGTTGTTAAAAACAGTACCTATTCTGCCATTCAAAACTCTGGAACCTTAGCCCTGAATGCTCAAAATGGTCTCACTTTTGATTCTAATACATCCCAAGATGGTGGCGCCATTTACAACCAAAATGGAACAACATTGTTCAACGGTGATGTAACATTCACAAACAACACTGCAAACAATCGTGGCGGAGCCGTTGCTTCTTGGCAATATTATGACAACATCACATCTCACATCACGTTTGCAAAAAGCGCTACATTTTTGAACAACTCTGCAAATTATGGTGGCGCTGTTTCCAACAGCCATATGTTGGATTTTGATGGTGTTGCAACATTCACTGGTAACACCGCAACCTATGGTGGAGGGGCGATTTATAATGACGGCACCATCACGTTTGGTGGAGAAACTACATTTACAAACAACACTGCAACCTACGGTGGGGGTGCAATTTATAATGAAGGAAATATCACGTTTGAAGATGAAGCAAAATTTTATGAAAATCAGACAAACGTTGAAAATAGTGAAACTGTTGGCGGTGCTATTGAGAATTATGGTGGAGAAATTGTATTCAAAAAAAATGCCTATTTTGCTGATAATAAATCCTCTCAAAATGCAGGCGCTATTTACAACAAGGGGAATATTGAATTTGAAGGGTCTGTTACATTTATAAACAACTTAGCAAATTCAACAAATGGTATTGGAAAGGGTGGAGCTATTTACAATAGTCAGGTTAGTGATATAGATTTTGTTGGGTCCGCCATATTCAAAAATAATGCTGCAAAATCAACCTCAAAAAATTCAAATGGTGGCGCCATTTACAACGAAGGGGGAACTCTAACATTCAATAATACAGCAGAATTTTCAAACAACAACACCACAAGCACTCAAGCTGGTGCAAATGGTGGTGCTATTTTTAATGGATTTAATTCAGACATAACATTTGCAGATACAGTTCTTTTCAAAAACAACTCTGCCTATGCAACAGCAACAAATGCAGCAGCTGAAGGTGGTGCTGTTTACAATGAGAAAACTATTACTCTTAATGGTGATGCTCTCTTTGTTGAAAACAAAGCAACAAGTTCTAGCTCATCTATTTACGATTCCTCTTATGGTGGTGCAATTTACAACAATAAAGGTGATATTGTATTCAATGGAAACGCTGTTTTTGCAGATAACAGTACCTCAATTGCAACAGCAGCTGTGACTGGATCCGAAGGCGGAGCTATTTATAACGATGGCGGAAATATCACTTTTAATGATGCATTCATTTTCAGCAATAATTCTTCTTTAGCAATGAATACTAACTCAAATCGTGGTGCCGATATTTACAACAATTCAGGGGTTATTACCCTCTCCCAAGAAGATGGAAAGGTCGGTACTTTAGATGGCGGTATTTATCAATCTGGTACAGCCAGTATTGTAAAAGATGATAAAGGAACTCTCATCCTTGGTGACAATATGGCTAATGGAGCAGAGGGGAAATCTTCTTTCAATCAAACTGATGGGCTCACCATCGCAAACTCTGGTAACTTTAATATTGCTGCAACACAAACTGTTACAGGTGGTGAATTGCGCTTACATGGGGACAAGTTATCTGACATTAAAGCAGGTGTTTCAAATGGAGCAATGATCACTTATTTAGCAACATCTACAGATAAGCAAGAAGTTGTTTTGCCAAGCACATTAACCGTCAATGGCGCTGAGGTTGTCTTTGGCGCGTATACAAATAATGCAAAACAAGAAGAAGTTATTTTAGCATCTAACAAACAGGTGGCCTATATCGACAACAAAGGTACTGAAGATACAGCTGATGATGAGGTTTTATATAAAGACTATGATCCAACACAAACATTGCTCACATCTAATACAATTGATAAAGCAAAATACAAATTAACCTCTGATATTGCCACCGAATCTGGTGCTTCTAAAGTTACATTTAAAGACAGTATCTTAGAATTAGGTGGTGGTACTTATTCAGGAAACTATGACATTGAAGGATCTAACACTCTTGATTTGGCAGATAACAGCATTAAAGAAACAATCGCTAATTTCAATAATCTTTCAGGATCAGATGCTTCTTTAAACATTGATGTTCTCTTTACGCAACAAGCTGATGGTTCTGTCACAATGAGTACTGATAAACTCGTCCTTTCTGGTGCACCATATAGATTCTCAGACCTTACTTTGAATATGATGGGTAATGACATCATCAAAGCGGTTCTTGACCAAACAGGAACATTTAATACACCAATCTCATATCAATCAGATGTTTTGGGTGGAGATGCTTACTTTAAAGACATCAAAAAATCCTGGTTAGATACTGCTTCACCATATGCGTACGAGTTTGAAACGAAAAATCAAACATTAACCGTTGGTGCAACAGAAATTAAAGGTACTGTTCTTGAATATTTAACAAACTATGAAGGGGATACCACTCTTCAGATGAAAGATGAAGGAACAGGCGCGTCTTACACAGTTGGCACCACCGAATCTATTGGAACAATAGTTGCAGGGTCAAAACAAATTCTTGGGGCCACAAACAATGCTTCTGACAGTTCAATTGATGCAAATGGTAAAAAGCTCTTTGCTTTGAACAATGACAATACCTCTCTTGAAATTAAAAATGTTACTATTTCAAATGCTAAACAAACAATAGATAACCAAAAAGGATCTGTTGCGTTAGAAAATGTTGTTATCCAAAATACAACATCTGACACAGCTATTTCAAATGCTGATGAACTGACACTTAAAGGTGTCATTGTTGACAAACAAATCCTCAACTCTGGTGTAGCATCTTTCAGTGGTAGAAACACACTTGCAAGAGTTGTAAACTCTGGCACAATCCAATCACAAGAAACTTCTTTTGTTGGCAATAACTCAAGCTCAAATGGCGGAGCTATCCATAATACAGGAACGTACATTTCAAATGGTGATATATTTAAAAATAACAGCGGTTTAAATGGGGGTGCGATTTATAACTCAGCCACATTCGTTTTAAACAATGCAAACAAATCTCATTTTAGTGGCAATACAGCTCAACTTGGTAGCGCCATTTACAATGATTCAACAGGTGTTTTCACCATCAACAATGCAAAAGATACCATTGATTTAGATTATTATAACGAAACAACTGGTCAATTTAATCTTCCAAACAATGTTAACCATTTATTTGCAGACAAAGAAACTGTCTATAACGCTGGTATTCTTAATATTAACAACAGTGACTTGCAATTACACCAACATTCTGACTGGGCAAAAGGAATCATCAATTCAAATGGGTCAAAAGTTGGAACAATTAATGTTTCTGGTTCCAGAATTGATATTGGAAAATCAACACTCTATGGTGACAACATTACACTCTCAAATGGTTCAGAATTATTAACTCATGTAAATGCAAAATCAGGTAAGGAGTTTGGTAAAATTTCAGCTAACAATATCTCATTGTCTGGTGATAATACATTAACAATCTTTGTTGCTGCAGGAGAACACTTTGAAACAGGATCAAAAACATTTGAAATTTTAGATGCTTCTCAAAATCCAGTTTCTGGTGAATTCACAACCATAGCCGAAAACAAAATGTATACAATTACAGCTGATGGAAATGGTAAATACACATTAACTCGACCCGAAGATAAACCAAATAATCCAACACCCCCTTCTTATAATCCTACAATTTGTCCAAATGGAGACTGTATCCATGACGCTTGGGTTGAATATGGTAAGATGGAAGGGAATGAAAAAGCTGAACTTATTCAAGAAACACTCAACATTGCAGCTCAAAGAGTTGGTTGTGATTCTGAAGAATATCAAAAAGCTTTAAGCGGTATTGCTCCTGATGTTTCACCACTTATTCAATCACATTCAACCGAAATTACAAGACGCTTATCTGATATTGTTTCAAAACAACTCCATTCTTCAATGGAAAAAACAAGTTATACACATAGGGGTAGACGCTTCTATAAATTCCCATACAAGCAATCTCGTCTTTGGGTGCACGGGATGTATGGTCAATCCAAATTTGATGCTCTAAAAGGCTTTGACGTCGATTCACAAGGTATTGCAATGGGGGTTGATGGTCACATCTCAAACAATACCCGTTTAGGTGTTGCTTATGCACATACAACAGCTGATGGTACAGCCGTTCAGCGCGACACAGAAATTACATCTCACACAATTTCTGTTTATGGGGAATACAATCCATCACGTTTCTATGCTAATTGGTTAGGCTTGTACACTCGTTCTGCTTATGAAGAAAATAAAGAAGTATTTTCTCACAATGTTAAAGCTGAATATGACGTTGACACCCTTAGTGCTCAATTTATGATGGGTAGCAAATTAGGCCCTTATGTCATTGGCAACTGGGCAAGTGGTGTGATTTCACCTGAAGCCGGTTTAAGATACACCTATATCAAACAACATGGATACACTGATGATGCTGGCCAAAAAGTTGGCGCTGCTGACGGTCAAATCTTAACAGGTATCTTTGGCGCTCAATACACAATTGGATACACATTGGCTCCAGGCCTTGCATGGTATCCAGAACTTAGAGCTGCTGTGACATACGACTTTATCCAACCTGATATGGAAAATTCAGTTACCCTTGTTAATGGGGCTAGATATGATGTTGTCACAGAAAACCTTGATAAGTTTGGTATTGAAATCGGCGCTCGTGTTGGTTTAGATATCAATAGAAAAACAGAAGTTGCTGTAGAATATGAAGGCTTGTTCAAAGGTGATTATACAAACCACTCAGGTCGAGCTTCTTTGAAATATAAATTTTAGCTTAAATTGTGCTAAATTTTGTTTCAATCCTATTTATAGACAACAAAAAACCCGTTCATTTCTGAACGGGTTTTTATCCTCCATTTTATCAAGAATTATTTTAAAGGTTTACCATAGTAAGCTTCTAAATATAATTCCTTGATTTCTTCGATCAATGGGTAACGAGCGTTACAGCCTGTACATTGGTCATCAAATGCTTTTACTGACAATTCATCTAAACAATCAACAAAAGCTTTTTCATCAACACCAGCATCTTTAATTGCCATTGGAATGTTGATTTCAGCTTTTAATTGTTGAATTGCATCAATCAAACATTGAACTTTTGCATCATCATCCTTAGCACCTTCTGTCAAACCTAAGATATCTGCAAATCTTGCATATCTTGCTTTAACAAATGGATATTTGTATTGTGGGAAAGTTCCTTGTTTTGTTGGTTTATCAGTTGCATTATATTTAACAACATATGGCAACAACAATGCGTTTGCCAAACCGTGAGCAACATGGAATTCACCACCCAATTTGTGAGCCATTGAGTGACACAAACCTAAGAAAGCGTTTGCAAATGCTTGACCAGCAAGTGTTGCAGCATAGTGCATTTTTTCACGTGCTTTTGGATCTTCAGCACCATTGTGATATGAGCGTGGCAAGTATTTAAAGACCAAACGTGCAGCTTCCAATGCTTGACCATCTGACAAGTTGTTTGCAAAAATTGAAGTATAAGCTTCTAATGCGTGTGTCAAAACGTCAATACCAGAAAATGCTGTTAATCCTTTAGGCATACTCATTGCTAAATCTGGATCAACAATAGCCATATTTGGCAAAATTTCATAGTCTGTAATTGGGTATTTTTGGTTTGTTTTGTCGTCTGTAATAACTGTAAATGGAGTTACTTCAGAACCTGTACCAGATGTTGTTGGAATTGCAACCATTTTTGACTTTTGCAATTTAGGGAATTCAACAATTTTTTTGCGAATATCAATAAAGCGCATAGCAATATCTGCAAATTCCAATTCTGGGTGTTCATACATCAACCAAACAATTTTTGTAGCATCCATTGGTGAACCACCACCGATTGCAACAAATACATCTGGTTCAAAACGTTTAACTTGATCTAAAATAACATCAATTGTGGACAAATCTGGGTCTGGTTTTACTTGATCAAAGACTTGATATGTCATACCATTCTTTTCCAAAACACCAGCAACCCTTGCTGTTACACCAATCTTTGTCATTGTGCTGTCTGTAACAATAAATGCCTTTTTATGACCTTGTAATTCAGCCAAAGCAAAATCTAAACAACCACGTTTGAAATAGATTTTTTCAGGTGTTTTAAACCACAACATATTTTCACGACGTTCTGCAACTGATTTAATATTCATTAAATGTTTCACTCCTATATTTTCGCTCACTGCGTTTCCACCCCATGAACCACAACCTAAAGTCAATGATGGAGCTAATTTAAAGTTATACAAATCACCAATAGCACCTTGTGAAGCTGGCATATTGATAAGTGTTCTAGCAGTTGTTAATGTGTCTGAGAACAAAGCTATTCTATCTCTGTTCTTTTCAGATGTGTATAAAACTGAAGTATGTCCAGCACCACCTAAAACAATCAGTTCTTGAGCCATTTTAACAGCTTCTTCAAATGTTTTTGCTTTAAAGAATCCTAAAACTGGAGATAATTTTTCATGAGCAAATGGGTTTGCATCACAAATTTCTTCAGATTCTGCAATCAAAACTTTTGTTTCAAATGGAACTTTAATTCCCGCCATTTCAGCAATTTTGTATGCAGGTTGACCAACAATTCCTGCATTTAATTTACCATCAACAAAAATAACATTTTTCAATTTCTTTCTGTCTTTTTCTGACAAGAAAACACAGCCACGTTTTTCAAATTCAGCTTTAACATCGTCGTAAACACTTTCTAACGCAACAACGGCTTGTTCTGAAGCACAGATCATACCATTGTCAAAAGTTTTACTCATAATAACACTGCTAACAGCCATTTTCATATCAGCTGTTTCATCAATGATAACTGGTGTGTTACCTGCACCCACACCAATTGCTGGTGTACCTGAACTGTAAGCAGCTTTAACCATTCCTGGACCGCCTGTTGCCAAGATTAAAGAAATGTCTTTATGCCCCATCAAATAACCTGTTACAGCTGGTGTAATTTCATCTAACCAACCAATAATATCTTTTGGCGCACCTGCTTTAACTGCAGCTTCTAAAACAATACGAGCTGCTTCGTTTGTACAACCCTTTGCACGTGGGTGTGGTGCAAAAATGATACCATTACGTGTTTTTAAAGAAATCAAAGCTTTAAAAATAGCTGTTGATGTTGGGTTTGTTGTAGGAACAATCCCTGCAATAACACCAACTGGTTCAGCAATTTTTGTAAAACCATGTTCAGAATCAGAACAAATAACGCCACAAGTTTTTTCGTTTTTGTAAGCGTTAAAAATATATTCTGCTGCAAAGTGGTTTTTAATCACTTTATCTTCAACAATACCCATCCCCGTTTCTTTAACAGCCATTTGAGCTAAAGGAATACGAGCGGCACATGCAGCAATAGATGCTGCTTTAAAAATTTTATCAACCTGTTCTTGAGAAAATGTTGCAAATTCTGCTTGCGCTTTTTTGACTTTTGCAACAATACCATCCACAACGGTTTTTTGTTCTTCTGTAATATCTACCATAAATCCTCCGTCATATAAATTTCACATTTCAGCAAAAGTATACAAATTTTTAATTAATTATCAAGTTTTTTCTTTGTTTTTGTTAGAAAAAATAAAAAAAAGAGGTGTAAAAACAAACACACCCCTTTTTATTGAAAATAAAAACATTATTTTGACACGATTACCATTGCTTCACGCAACACTCTATCACCTGAAATTGTGTATCCAGTTTGCAATTCTTGAACAATTGTTCCAGCTTCTTTTGTGTCATCTTCAATTTCTTGAATAACTTTGTGCAAATTTGGATCAAAAACAACACCTAAAGATTGCATTTTTTGAACTCCATTTTTTTCAAATGCAGTCATAAGTTGTTTTTCTGTCATTTGAACACCTTTAAGTAAGTTTTCTAAAAAAGCAACGCATTCTTCATTTCCAGATTGTCTTAATGTTTCAATCCCTTTTTCTGCATGACTAACAGCGCCATTTAAACAATCTGCTACGTTTAATAATTCTTTTGCAAAAGAAACAATGGCGTATTTATGTGCCTTTTCAACATCAATTTGTGTTCTTTTTCTTAAATTTTCCATTTCGGCTTGTGAACGCAAAGCCAAATCTTTCCATTTTTGAACTTCTTCAACCAAAGCTGCTTCAACATTTTCTTGAGGTTCTTTATTTTCTTCAGCAACAGGTTCTTCAATTTCTGTTGCTGTGTTTTTTAAAACAGAAGAAACATCCTCTTGTGGGGTTTTTGTTTTTTTATTCATAAAATAAACTCCATATTTTAACCAATAAAACGAATATGTCTATATGTAGATGTTTTTCTTCTAAAAATCAAGAGGGAAAGGCTGATTCTTTTGAAAAATAACTTGATAAGAGTCTTTAAAATGCATATAATCTTGTCAATTTACAACTAGTTAAGGAGTTACCATGCAAAGACCATCAAAACGTGAAGCAAATCAATTAAGAGATATTGAATTAACAATTAATGTTAACAAACATGCTGAAGGTTCCTGTTTGATTAAAGCAGGGGACACACATGTTATTTGTACAGCTACTGTTGAGGAAAAAGTTCCAACATGGCTTAAAAACTCAGGACAAGGATGGGTAACTGCGGAATACGGCATGATTCCAAGGGCAACCGGCACCCGTGTTGATCGAGAAGCAAAAAAAGGGCAATCAGGCAGAACTCAAGAAATTCAACGTCTTATTGGCAGAGCTTTAAGAGCGGGGATTGACTTACGTGCTATTGAAAATATCAATATCAAAGTCGACTGCGATGTTATTCAAGCAGATGGTGGTACCCGAACAGCATCTATCACAGGTGGTTTTGTGGCACTTTATTTAGCTTGTCAAAAATTATTAGCTCAAGGCAAAATTAAAACAATGCCTATTACTCAATTTATCTCTGCTATTTCTTGTGGTATTTATCAAGGCGTACCTGTGTTAGACTTAGATTACATCGAAGATTCTAATGCTGAAACAGATTCAAATTTTGTTATGACAGATAAAAATACGATTATTGAAGTTCAAGGAACAGCTGAACATGGATCATTTACTGCTACTGAACTCTCACAATTGTTACAATTAGCAGAAAAAGGAACAAAAGAACTTATTCAAAAACAAAAAGAAGTCTTGGGGGTTAACTAATGGAAACAATTGTTTTTGCAACACACAATGTGCACAAATTAGATGAAGTAAGTAAAATTCTATCCCCTTTAAACATATCTGTTATCGGCGGGGATGATTGCAATTTACCAGAAGTGGACGAGACAGGTGAAACATTTGAAGAAAATGCTTTAATCAAAGCGATTGCGGGTGTTAAAGCCCTTGGAAAACCTGTTTTAGCAGAAGATGCCGGCCTTTCAATTGAAGGATTAGATGGCGCTCCTGGGGTCTATTCTGCCAGATTTGCAGCAGCTCATGGTGGATATCCAGAAACATTCAAATATATAAACGAACAACTTTCTCAAGATAAATCTAGAAATGCTTTTTACACAAGCGTTATGGTTTTAGCTTATTCAGAAGATGAATATTATGTTTTTAAAGGATATATGCATGGAAAAATCGCTTTAGAACCAAGCGGAACAAATGGGTTTGGATATGATCCAATATTTATTCCAAACGGATTTGAAACAACATTGGGACATATTGATGAATCTACAAAAAACAAAATATCTCATCGATCCCAATCTATTAGCAAAGTCTATGAATTCTTAAAAACAAAAAAAGGCGAATAACTCGCCTTTTTTTAATTATTCTCTGCTTGTTTTTGTGCTTCAAGCTGTTCAACTGAAACTTCATTTTTATCAGTTGTCAAAAGTTTTTCTATATCCTTAGATGTATCAGATTCCTTTTCAACGGATGTTGTTTCTAAAAGACCTGGTTCATCTTTAAAAGCTTGACCCCATTGATCGATATAACTAATAAAATAATTCATATAAGACGCATTATCAGCTTGAAGTTCTTTTAATTTTTTTGAAAAACTTTCTTTCAACCCTTGGCACCCAGATGTTGCAGAAAAAACAAAAAAGAGTTTTGGCTTTTCCAATGCAACTGATGAAAATTGAATCTTATCAACTAATTTAAAACGTCGAATTTCAGCTTCTGCAGAATAAAGACTGGTCAACATATAATCAGCTTGTCCATCTAACAGTAATTTAAACGCTCTTTTAGAACCAGAAACTTGTTTAAGATCCGTACCAGGAAGAAGTTGTCTATAAACAAGTGGATAAATCATCTCTTCTTGTCTAACAACACCTTTCAACCCTTTTAAATCAGCAAATGTTTTGATGTTTTTCTCTTTTCCTTTAAGATAAATAGGAATAATTGGATTTTCCATAAAACTTGGGAACAACAAATCCATCCCAACACCCAAATTATTTTTATTATAATAAACACCAGCGATCACATCGACTCGTCCACGTCTTAATTCTTTTAATGCTGTTTGATAAGATGGGAAACCGACATTTTCAGTTTTGTAATTTAACTCTTGGGCCATTTTAAAAAACAAGTCTATCCCATACCCATTTGTGATATACTTATCTTTGCCTTTATACACAATACTTGTTGCCCATCCAAATGGTGGATTTGTCACAAAACCTGCAACACGAATTGGTTTTTGGCATCCACACACAATATTACATACTTTTTGGCGTTTAACTACAACTTGTTGTTCTGCTTCAATATATTCATTTTTTGTTTTTTTTGCATAACCTAAATTTGAAAAAGCAAAAACAGATATTACCATTAAACCAATTTTAAGAAATTTCATTTTTATCTCCTAACAAAACAATTCTTGTTTGGGGCAAATCAATCAAAACAGCAACCCCTCTGGGTGATAACGTTTCTATTTCAACTCGTCCTCCATGTAGTATAACCATTTTTTTAACTAATACAAGTCCTAATCCCGACCCCTTATGCGCCCTGGATAAAACATTTTCAATTTGTTCAAATGGCTGAAAAAGTTTATTTATTTTTTCTTTTGGAATTCCAATTCCATTATCTTTAAAAACCAAACGAATCCCGAATTCTGTTTGCTTTACATAAACATCTATTTTTCCATCCCGTTTTGTGAATTTTACTGCATTGGATAAAACATTCAAAAACACCTGTTTCATAAGTTTTTCATCCGCTTTTAAAACAATTTGCGGCATTTGATGTAATATAATATTTCTTTTAGATTTTGTGTCAAACTGCAAGGCAATAAAAATACAATCTTCCAATAGTCTTTTTAAATTGATGTTTGTTTCGTACAACAACATTTTATTTGCTTGAATCTTGGACAAATCTAAAACCTCATTGATTAGTGATAATAAGTGCTCCGAATTTAACAAAATAAACCTAATATATTCTTTGTAATTTTTATTTTCTATAGGGCCAAAAACCTCATCTCTCATCACTTGAGCGAATCCAAGAATTGCATTAAGAGGTGTTCTTAATTCATGACTCACATTAGCCATAACCATTTGCTGTTCTTTATTAATAGCCTCTAAATGGTTTTGTGAGATAAACAAATTTGCAACCACTTTGTTAATTTCAACAACTTGTTTCGCAAGGATATTTTTATCCTCTTGTAAAACACCTATTTGGTGCGATAAATTTTTTATAATATCATCTTTTTTTATTATATTTTTTTTCATGTAAATACCCCCTTAAAAAGATAGGATACACATTTAAATATAAAAGACTTTTTCATCATCTTTTAAACTGTTTGATTGTTTTTTCTTGATTTAAAAACTAAAATTGATTATAAAAACCATAAATGACAACAGGACATTCCTTTTTGTCTGGTTACGTGGAGAGGTGGCAGAGCTGGTTGAATGCGCGTGACTCGAAATCATGTATACTGGTTTACAGTATCGGGGGTTCGAATCCCTTCCTCTCCGCCAGAACTCTTATTTAAGAGTTTTATTTATCTATATACTCTATAGATAAAAAAATAAGGGGATAAAATCAATGAAAAAATTAAGTATTTTTTGCGTGTTATTCATCTTGAGTGAAATTTTGATCTTTGGATATTTTAAACTTCAAGATTATCAAACAAAAAATTGGAACCATTTCTTTGAAAGTAAAAAATTTGATTTATTTTCGAACACCCATCTCGATTATGCTTTTGAATTTTTTGAGAAGCTTTATTTGGATGCTACACCCCCTCAAATTGCAAAAAACAACATCTGTTTTTATCAAGATGAAATTTTAAAAAACAACCTTTTTTTAAACATTTTTAATCAAAAAAAACTCAAACAAAAATTCAATACAGCGTGTGAAAAACAAAAAATTACAGACAAAAATAATATAACTTATTATAGAAATTTATGGCATTTATGTTCTAATAAAAACGAGTGTTCGCTCATCCTTTTAAGTTTAGACGATTATTCAATTCTTGAATCTAAAAAAGTTGTTAAGATAAAAAACAACAAATTAACACACCTTGATTATAACGATTTTTTCAACAAAACCTTACTTATCGAAAAACCAAATGATGTTGTGTTTTTAGCCTTTAATGATGCGGGAACTGGGAACCAACTTTTCCAATATTGGAGTGCAGTTGTTTATGCTCAAAAAAACAATAAAAAACTCATCCTGTTACAAAATCAACCTATCCATCAAATTTTTGATAATCTTATTTCTTCTCGTGAACCATTTTTAAGTATGAAACCAGTTTTTCGTTTTTGTGTTTCAAACAGAAATGTGAGCGAAGAGAAAGGGCAATTAATCATTTCTCAAAATCCAATCAATCGAAAAAATTTAGAAGGTTTTGAAGATTATATAAGAGAACACTCTCATTTTAAAACACCGCTTGTTGACAAAAGTAAATTTATTTCTGAAAAAATGCAAACAGAAGAATCTGTTGCTATCCATATTAGAAGAGGGGATTTCACAGCTGAAAAAATTCCTTTTCTCCCACTTTCATACTATAAAAATGCAATTAATTATATAATAAAAAATATCAAAAATCCTTATTTTTATATTTTTTCGGATGATATTTTATGGGCAAGAGACAATTTGAAAATTGAGCAACCACATACATTCGTCGATTGGAACAAAAAAGATTATGAAGACTTACAATTAATGACTTTTGCAAAACATCATATTATTGCCAATTCTTCATTTTCTTGGTGGGGTGCTTTTTTAAAAAAAGATCGAACAGGGGTAACAATTGTTCCTTCTACAGGTTTTTACAATGAAAAAAATCCAACCAGAATTCAACTGCCTGATTGGATTGCTGTGGATGTAAAATAATACAATATAATTATTCTTCTTCCTCACTCGCAGTACTATCAAGAGCATATCCAGCAGAACGAACTGTGCGAACAATATCGGGTTCGCCTCCTTCATTTAAAGCTCTGCGTAAACGTCTAATGTGAACATCAACAGTTCTTAATTCAACATGAATAGAACCACCCCAAACAAGTTTCAACAATGCTTCACGAGATAAAACAACACCTGGTTTTTCCATCAAATATTGAAGTAATCTAAACTCCGTTGGCCCCAAATGAACTGGTCGATCGCCACGCATAACCCTTCTTTTGGCAAAATCCATTGTCAAATCTTCATATGATAAATTATCTTGAGGCACCTCAATTTGAACACGTCTTAAAAGGGCCATAATTCTTGCCATCAATTCAGGGATAGAGTAGGGCTTTGTCATATAATCATCAGCCCCAAATGAAAGCCCTCTTACTTTATCAGCTTCTTCACTCCTCGCTGTTAACATAATAATAGGCGTACTTCTTAATTCATACGTTCGTCTAATTTCGCGACACAAATCAATTCCTTGAACATTTGGAAGCATCCAATCTAATAAAATAAGATCTGGCTTTTCTTGCATAGCTGTTGCCATAACATCTTTGCCATCCATTACAATGATTGTTTCATACCCTTGTTTTTCTAAATTATATTTCAAAAGGGTTGTTAATGCAGCCTCATCTTCTACAATCATTATTTTTGTCATTTTATGCTACCTTTCAATTTTTGTATGGCCAAACGATAAGGTTTTTTCTTAAAGATAAAACTTCCCGCAACCAACACATCAACTCCAGCACAAACACAAGCAGGAGCTGTACAATCATTAATTCCGCCATCAACGGAAACCAATACATCTTTCTTTCCAATCAACTCTTTTATATCTGCAATTTTTTTAATCGCCTCTTTTTGAAATGATTGACCACCAAATCCTGGCTCAACAGACATAATTAAAACCAAATCTATATCTGGAATATATGGTAATAAATCTGCAGTTTTTGTGTTGAGTTTGATTGATAAACCTACTTTTTTACCCTCTTTTTTAATCAAAGAAATAAGATAAGAAATATCTTCCTTACATTCTAAATGAACAGTTATATAATCAGCACCTGCTTTTGAAAAATCAGCAATAAATTTTGATGGATATTCCATCATTAAATGTACATCAAATGGAATTGAGGTATAAGGACGTATCGCTTTTAAAATTGGTGCCCCAAATGTTAAATTTGGCACAAAATGGCCATCCATAACATCAACATGAACCCAATCAGCGCCTGCAGAAGTAATCTCTTTTACTTCTTTTCCTAAACACGCAAAATCAGCAGATAATATACTTGGTGCAATTAAAACCATTTTTCCCTCAAAATAAGAAAAGGAAAGGCTTTAAAACCTTTCCTTTTGCATTTTTTTATTATTTAATAATCTTTGGTGCCAACTCACCAGATTTATAGCGTTTTGCCATATCAGCTAATGAAATTGGTTTGATTTTTGAAGCATGACCTGCTGCACCAAATTGCATGTATCTTTCTTCGCAAACTTTTTGCATTGCATCTAATGCTGGTTTTAAGTATTTACGAGGATCGAATTCTGCTGGTTTTTCTGTGTACAATTTACGAATTGCACCTGTCATAGCCATTCTTAAATCTGTGTCAACATTAACTTTTCTGACACCATGTTTGATAGCTTCTTGAATTTCTTCAACAGGAACACCGTATGTTTGAGGCATTTGTCCACCGTAAGCATTAATGATATCTTGTAAATCTTGTGGAACCGAAGAAGACCCATGCATAACCAAATGCGTATAAGGCAATTTTTCATGAATTTTTTTGATTGTATCAATTGATAAAATTGCACCATCTGGTTTACGTGTGAATTTATATGCACCATGAGATGTACCAATAGCAACAGCCAATGCATCAACTTGTGTTTCTTCAACAAAACGAACAGCATCATCTGGGTCTGTTAACAATTTTGATTTATCAATTTCACCATCAAAACCATGTCCATCTTCTTTTTCACCTTTACCTGTTTCTAATGAGCCAATGCAACCCAATTCACCTTCAACAGAAACACCAACAGGGTGAGCTACTGATGTAACTTGAGCTGTAACTTGAGCGTTGTATTCATGTGAAGCTGGTTGACCATCTGTTGTTAAAGAACCATCCATCATAACAGATGTAAAACCATTCATCATTGCTGAATAGCAAACTTCAGGACTTGAACCATGGTCTTGGTGAACACAGATTGGCAAATCTGGGTACATTTCAACACCAGCCATCATTAAGTGTTTTAAAACAGCATCATTAGCATAAGCTCTTGCACCTTTACTTGCTTGAATAATAACAGGTGAATCTGTTTTTTGTGCTGCTGCTAAAATTGCCAAAACTTGTTCCATATTATTCACGTTAAAAGCAGGAATACCATATCCATATTCTGCAGCGTGATCTAATAATTGTCTTAAAGAAACTAAAGCCATTTTTTTTCCTTTCATTTATAAAAATTAAAACTTCCACGTTCTTTAAGAGTTTTTATACAAAAAAACAAGGTAAAAATCAATATTTTTTTGACAAATTCACCCAAAATTCAAATCAAGCAAATTCATCTTTTTTTGAGTTGTTTTAATTTGTTTTCCAACAAATACCATACACCACTTAATCCTAAAATTACAGCCCCTAAACTTAAAAAACTTACACCTGTAATATGCTGATTATGTGACAACTCAATATATAAAAAAACAAGTCGAAAAATAATAAATAAACTTACAGTGTTAAATAAATACACACGTCTTTCTTTAATAGCTAATGATAAAAGAAGCAGCATAAAAAACAAAAATAAAACAAAACCTTCTACAGCGCTTTTCATTGCATTATCTCCTAAAAAAAGAACACAAATATAAAGTGCAACAGCCCACTTATAACAAGCAGAAATGTATTTGTTTTGAAAGTTTTTACACATATAAATAACAATTAACAAAATACCAGCTAATAAACTTGTTGAAAAAAGCGGAGACTGTTCAAAAAAAAGAAGCAAAAGCTCTAATTTTAAAAAGCCTAACAATCCCCCTAAAAAAAGAGGTATCCATAACAAAAACAAAAACTCTTTTTTGCTTAAATAGGCAAGAAATAATGATAAAAAAGCCCACAATAATAAACCATGATGACTTTCTAACGGCAAATTAAACAACTGTGCACACAATCCAATGCCACCACCTATCATCAAAAAAGCAACAAAAAGTGCCAATTCTAATAAAGTTTTTTTATGATTTTTAACAGCATAAAAAAGAATCACTCCAATCATAGTTGCAACGCTTAAAAATACCCCTGTTTTTATTAAAAGTGAAATATCAAACCAATGCGCTCTTAAGAAAGAAACCAGTCCAAGTAAAAAACAGAAAATTCCACTCCACAAAAAACTTAAGAGGACAAACGGCAAAAACCGCCTATCCTCTTGTTTTAATATTTCTTTTTGTTGCTCTTTTGAAATTAATTTATTTTCAACCCAAATATTTGT
This sequence comes from Alphaproteobacteria bacterium, assembly GCA_045632845.1. Classification (GTDB taxonomy): domain Bacteria; phylum Pseudomonadota; class Alphaproteobacteria; order CAAHEQ01; family UBA3637; genus RGIG4140. The sequence goes on along the minus strand of JAZQXL010000020.1, from coordinate 158,122 downwards.
TTTGTGTTTTAAATTCATTTTTTCCTCTTTAAAAGTAAGAAATTTATTCTTCTTTTAAAGAGATAAGTTCTTCGACAATATTTTCAATATTTGATACTGTAAAACCGTACTTTTCTAAAACAGCTTTTCCAGGGCCAGAACATCCAAAAGCATCAACTGATAAAATTGCACCTGTTTCTCCAATAAATCTATCCCAACCAAAAGATGAAGCAGCTTCAATAATCAAATGAGGTGCATTTCCCATGATAAACATTTGATATTCAATTGATTGTTGTTCAAACAATTCTCGACAAGGCATTGAAACAACAGCTGCGTGGATATCTTTTTTCAACAACTCTTGTTGAGCTTCAACAGCCAATGCAACTTCAGAACCTGTTGCAATTAAAGTAACATCTCTTTCCCCAACAGTATCACTGATTACATAAGCTCCTCGTGCAGACATATTCATTTTAACATCTTTTCGAAGAACAGGCAGATCTTGTCTTGAACAAACAATCACTGAAGGGGTTGATTTATTTTCCAACGCCAACTCATAACATTCAGCCATTTCAACACTATCAGCAGGTCTAAAAACATTCAAATTTGGTGTTGCTCTTAAAGACGCTAATTGTTCAATTGGTTGATGAGTTGGTCCATCTTCACCCACACCTAAAGAATCATGTGTTAAAACATAGATTGCTCTTTCTTCCATCAAACAAGCTAACCGAATTGCCGGCTTCATATAATCCACAAAAGAAAGGAATGTACTACCCAAAGGAATAAAACCTCCATGAGCAGTCAAACCATTCATAATAGCAGCCATTACATGTTCTCTAATACCATAATTGATATAATTTCCATTGTAGTTTTGAGCAGAAACAGGTATAGCTGTAGATGTTTTTGTATAACAAGCCCCCGCCAAATCTGCAGATCCACTTATTAAAGATGAACAATTTTGAATCAATACATCTAATACTTGTTGAGAAGATTTGCGTGTTGCCATTGCTTTTTTATTTTCAACTTGCTCTTTTTTATAATTCATTAACAAGTCTTTTATTTCTTGTGTAACACTGCAACCTAGCTGTGCATCAAACTGTTCTTTTAAGGGATGATTTTGATATTTTTCTTCCCATAAAATTCTTTTTTCTTCCCCTTTTGCAAATGATGCACGCCATAAATTTAAAATTTCTTCAGGAACGACAAAAGCAGGTTCATCCCAACCCAATGCTTTTCTTAAACCTTCAGTTTCTTCAACACCAAGAGGGGAACCGTGAGAAGCAGATTTACCAGCTTTTGTTGGAGCACCATATCCGATGACTGTTTTGCAATCAATAAGGACTGGTTTATCTGCTTTTTGTGCTTGATTTAAAGCTATTTCAATTTCTTCAAAATTATGACCATCACAAGCCAATACAGTCCAATTATTAGCTTCAAATCTCATTTTCATATTGGTAGATGAAGTAATATCTGTTGATCCATCAATTGTGATTTTATTATTATCCCAAAGAACAATCAGATTTTTCAAATTTAAATGCCCAGCTAAAGCGATTGCCTCTTCAGAAATCCCTTCCATCAAACAGCCATCACCTGCAAAAACATATGTTTTATGATTAATTAAATCATCGCCATATTTTGCATTCAAAATTCTTTCAGCCAAAGCCATACCAACAGCACCAGCAATACCTTGCCCCAACGGTCCTGTTGAAAAATCAACACCACCCATAACACCTTTTTCTGGATGCCCCGCTGTTTTACTGCCAAGTTGTCTAAATTGTTTTAATTCATCCAAAGAGGCATCTTTAAATCCTGATAAATAGAGTAAACTATACAAAAGAGCTGATCCATGCCCATTTGAAAGAATAAATCTATCTCTATTCATCCAATTTGGGTTTAATGGATCAATGTTTAAAAACTTTGTCCATAAGACTGTTGCAATATCAGCCATTCCAAGAGGCATACCTGGATGCCCTGATTTTGCTTTTTCAATCATATCCACAGATAAAAAACGAACCGCATTGGCCATTTTTGATAAATGTTCTTTCATTTTAATTCCTTTCATCAAAAAGGGAGTTGATATAATAAAGTGTCCCATCGAACCCTTCTTTTTTATCCCCTTTAATTATTAAATTCTGATTACCTTTATAAAACAATAAAACAGGTGTGTCAAAAGCTTTTATATCTGGCACATTATGATCCCCATATATGATAAACAAACTATCTTCTGGAGCCGAAATGTACAACTCATTTAAGCCGTTATCTAAGAATGAAACAGCTTTTAAATATGCATTTACATCATCTCTTAACAATGATTGTTGTGTGTTTTTTTCTTCAGGAATTTCGTAGGGAGGATGCATCCCCGATGTAATAATAAAATAAAATGTTTTTTCTATTTCTTTTAATGAAGAAATGATTTTTAACAAAGAATAATCACCAATACCCCATTCCCCTTTGGGAATATGTTTTGAGAAATTCTCTTGAAAATAAATTTTATCAAACATCATTTTTGGATAATGTTTATTTCTATTAAAAAAATCACCTTTATATCCATGAACAAAAATAGTTTGATATCCTTTATCTTTCAAAACAGCAGACAATGGCTTAACTTTTTGATAGATTTCAGTTGGATATGCATAATAAACCAAAGTATGCGCCTTTTCACAATCAAATGAAAAACCACTCATCATCATAAAATCTGTATTTCCACTCCCAATACAATGCTCATGGTTTTTATCCTCAAAATATTTTGATGAATTAATCTCTATCATTTGTTTGAAAAATGGCATATTTTTAAGAGCAATGGTTGTTAAACTTTCAACTTGAATCAAATAAATATGTTTTGGTAAAAAGGAAAGAGATATATCATCTAAAGCCATTTTTGACCTTAACTCTTCATTCCCATTATATATCAATTGACTGATATATGTGTCTTTTGGCAAAAACAACTCCATCGGCCACTTTATCTTATATAACATCCCTTGTTGATAAGATAAAAACAATTTGGGATGGATGAGTTGAATAGCAGCTTCTGTTCCCCAGATGATAAATCGACAATACAAAAAACCAACAATCAGAAATGAACTTAAAATAAAACCTGCTTTTTTAATATTATAAAAGGATTTTTTACATATAACTTTAATTTGAATAAGTAACCAGACAAAAAAGCAGAAAAATACACTATCAAAAAGAGATGTTGTATTTTTTAGCCCCGCGATCAATCCATCTTTATACAAGCTTAAAATGATATCTAATTTTAATGGAAGTGTGTGAAATTTATAATATTCTTTTAAAACACAAAACATCAAAAAATTAATTATCAGAAAAAAAACTGTAACTGTTCTTCCTAAAAACAACGATAAAAGCCAAAAAACATAATAACCAACAAGAATAACTGAATAAACAGTTGAAGAAAATGACATTCCATTTTTTGAAAATAAAACAACATCATACAAGAAAGATGTTATCATTAAAAAAAAGGCAATAACCCATTTTGATTGAAGAATATTTTTAAAATCTTCTAAAGCATCATTTTTCATCAATCCCCCAATTGTAAGAACAAAAATAAATTACGTCCATATTCTTGCTCCCTTGTACAAATAAAAGAGGAGGGGATTTCTTCTTTTATCTTTTTATCAATTTCAACAATAACCAATGTGTTAGAATCTATCCACCCTTGTTTATAAAAAGCCTCCAATGATTTTTGCCACAAACCCTTTCCATAAGGGGCATCAAAAAATATAATATCCATTTTGTTTTTTGCAGTTGGAGGAAAACAAGCATCTGTTTCAATGATTTGAACAGGCATTCCTTTTGAATTTTCACGGATCATTTTCAATGCTAACTTATTGTTTTCAAAAAGAAAAACATTTTTTGTTCCACGTGAAACAGCCTCAATTCCAATCGCACCAGAACCAGCAAAAACATCACAAAAGAAAATTTCTTGCCAGGATTTTGAATTTTTCAAAAGATAATTGTTTAAAATATTAAAAAGACCTTCTTTTGCTCGATCAGAGGTTGGTCTTGTGATTTCTTCATCAGCAGCTAACAATTTTTTGCCACGATATTGCCCAGAAATAACCCTCATAACAATTCTTTCATCATTTTTTTAGAAACTTCTCGAACTTCACCTTTTTCCAAATTACCTAATTGAAAAGGTCCATAGGAAACACGAATCAATCTTGTTACTTCTAATCCAAAGAAAGCCATTAATTTTCGAATTTCTCTGTTTTTTCCCTCTGTTAGAGTAATTGAAACCCAACTATTTGTTCCTTTAACTTGCTCAACAACAGTTTCACAAGGAGCATATCTAATTCCATCAATAGTAATCCCTTTGGAAAGGCGTTTTTGCATTTCTGGCGTTAAAACACCATGAATACGAACACGATATCTACGTTTCCATCCTTTTGATGGGTGCTCTAATTCACGCGCCAAACCACCATCAGTTGTTAATAATAACAATCCTTCAGAATTTAAGTCTAAACGACCAACCGAAATAACACGTGGTAAATATTTAGGCAACGAATCAAAAACTGTTGGTCTTCCTTGTGGATCTTTATGTGTTGTAACCAACCCAGTAGGTTTGTGATAACACCACAACCTTGTTTCTTGCTTTTGAGCAATAGGTTTATCATCAACCAGAACGACATCTGTTGATGAAACGGTAAATGCTGGTGTTTCAAGAACAACTCCATTTACCTTAACACGTCCATCTAAAATCCATTGTTCGGCAGTTCTACGTGAACATAATCCCGCAGAAGCCATTATTTTTGCAATTCTCTCTTTCTTTTCTGTCATAATTAGTATATTATATTAAAAAACAAAAAGATGAAAGTAAAAAATGAAACCAAACGAAACGATTTTACAAACAGCTTATGAGCAAGCGCAAAAAGCTTTCAAAGAAGATGAAGTTCCTGTAGGAGCAGTTGTGTATCACTCTAAAACATACGAAATTATATCCACAGCTTATAACGAAACTGAACAAACAAAAAACCCTTTAGCGCATGCTGAAATTTTAGCTATTCAACGTGCTTGTGAAAAATTAAAAACCAAAAGACTGACGGGATATTCTCTTTTTGTAACATTAGAACCTTGCGTTATGTGCGCCGGGGCTTTGTCATTAGCACGATTAGATGCTATTTATTTTGGTGCATTTGATCCAAAAACAGGGGCTATTTTACAAGGAGCAGAGGTTTTTAAACACAAACAAACACATCACAAACCAGTTATTCAAGGCGGTATAAATGCTGATGAAAATGGAAAACTTTTAACTGATTTTTTTAAAGCAAAACGGAAACAATAATGGAAATAGAAAACAAACCAATTTTATCAGTTACAGAAATATCTCTTTCACTTAAAAGCTGTGTTGAACAAGTTTTTAGCGATATTCGGGTTAAAGGTGAGGTTGTAGGTGTTAAAAAAGCTCCCTCTGGACATATTTATTTTTCACTAAAAGACAACGATTCTGTTTTATCAGCTGTTTGTTGGCGTGGACGAGATAAAACAACATTAGCATCACTTGAAAATGGTTTAGAAATTGTCTGTACAGGAAAGTTATCCACATACCCGGGTCGATCAAATTATCAAATGATTGTTGATAAAGCTGAGCCTGCAGGTATTGGCGCTTTGTTAAAATTGCTGGCAGAACGAAAAGAAAAACTCGAAAAAGAAGGTCTTTTTGATGCTTCTAAAAAGAAAAAAATACCTTATCTTCCAGAAACTATTGGTGTTGTTACAAGCCCAAGTGGCGCTGTAATAAGAGATATTATGCACAGGTTAAATGAACGCTTTCCAAGAGAAGTTTATTTATGGCCGGTTCTTGTGCAGGGCGAGGGCGCTGCAGAACAAATAGCGGCCGCTATTAATGGTTTTAATAATATTCCAAAAGAAGGTCTTACACTTAAAAATAAACATATTAAAAAACCTGATGTTCTCATTGTTGCAAGAGGGGGCGGTAGTTTTGAAGATTTATGGTGTTTTAATGAAGAAATTGTCGTAAGAGCAACGGCTGCTTCAAAAATTCCAATCATCTCCGCTGTTGGACATGAAACAGATACAACTTTAATTGATTTTGCATCAGATTTAAGAGCTCCAACACCAACAGGTGCTGCTGAAAAAGCCGTACCTGTTCGAAGTGAGTTGATTTCTACATTAACACAGCTTTCTTCCAGAAATATAGATGCGTTATACCGTTTTTTGAATGAAAGTAAATTAAAATTAGAATCATTATCAAGGTCTATGCCAAAATTAAATGAATTAATCAATTTGTTTTTTGAAAAATTGGATGACAAGACCGAACGGTTCAAAAATGCATTAAAAACATTCTTCACAACAACTGAAAATAAATTATTTTTTGTATCAAAATTACTATCTTCTTATTCATATAATGAAATTTTAAAAAGAGGCTTCTCTTTAGTAACAGATACAGATGGAAAAGTTATCACTTCAGGGACAATAGCTGAAACAAAAGAAAATTTCTTTATCAAATTTTCAGATAAAAATGTTCTTGTTTCACCAACAAATAAATCAATAACATCAACATCCGTGAAAAAGAAAAAAATTACCCCAGAATCACATCAAATCAATTTGTTTAAGGATATATAGATGAAAAAATACCTACCTCTTTTAATTGGATGTTTTTATAGTTTTTCAGTTTTTTCTTTTGAAATAACATCAAAAATTCAGGAAGGTGCTCTTATTTATGGTCAACTGAACAAAGATGAAAAACTTTTGATTGGCTCAACTGAAATTATACCAACAAAAAAGGGGAAATTTTTCTTTGGTCTTCCACAAGATTCAACAATATTAAATCTCACACTTATTCATTCAAACGGGGAAAAAGAAATTAAAAAGTTTTCTGTCGAAAAAAGAAAGTGGAAAGAAGAGATTGTTACAGGTCTTCAACCAGAAAAAGTAACCCCTTCAAACAAAAACACAAAACGAATTCAACAAGAAAATCAACTCCTTAGAGAAGCAAGAGGTAGAATGAATACATCTTTTTTCCCAACATGTTTTGAAAGACCTGTTAAAAAATTTAAACGTATTTCAAGCCCTTTTGGTGCAAGAAGAATTTTAAATAATATTAAAAAAGCAGGTCACAGCGGTGTAGATTATGCAGCACCTATTGGAACACCTTTATATGCACCAGCAGATGGTGTTGTTGCACTTGCTCATAACGACATGTTTTTGTCTGGAAAAACACTCTTAATTAATCATGGATATGGCTTATTCTCAAGTTATTCACATTTAAATAAAATTTCAGTAAAAGAAGGAGCTGTTGTAAAAAAAGGAGACATAATTGCAGAAATTGGAAACACAGGAAGATCAACTGGACCACACCTTCATTACACTATAACATGGTATGGAACACGACTTGATCCAGAACAACAAATCGAGGATTTTAATTGTTCAAAATAAAAAATTATTTAAACACTTGCTTTTTAAATAAAAAAAACATATAATTCAATTATCAGATAGGAGTTTAAGAAGCTACGGCTGAACAACCGTAGTTTTATTTTTTAATAAAAAAATTAAAGAAAGGGTGTATTATGGAAGAAAAAATACCAATGACATCAAATGGTTATGAAAATTTATCCACAGAGTTAAAACGTTTAAAATTTGAAGAACGTCCTCGTATTGTTGCAGCTATTGAAGAGGCTCGTGGTCATGGCGATTTATCAGAAAATGCAGAATACCATTCAGCTCGTGAACAACAAAGTTTTAATGAAGGCCGTATTATGGAATTAGAAAGTGCACTTGCAAGAGCACAAGTTATTGACATTAAATCTCTTTCAGGGGATAAAGTTCTTTTTGGGGCCACAGTCACGTTGGAAGATTCAGAAACAGGCTCTCAACATTCATATCAAATTGTTGGCCAATATGAAGCAAATCTTGAAAAAGGCCACATTTCTTTATTATCTCCAATCGCAAGAGCATTAATTGGAAAAAATAAAGGGGATTTCGTTGATGTTGTCACACCAAAAGGTGAAAAATCTTACGAAATTTTAAACGTTCAATTTATTTAATATTTATTGATTAAAAACCCCCTCTTGAAATGGTATCTTTTTTGATATTATTTGTAGAGGGAGTTTTTTTTATGAGGGATACAATGCATACATCTGTTTTAATTATTGGATCAGGCCCTGCTGGTTATACAGCTGGAATATACACAACAAGAGCTGGGATACAGACAACCCTTATAACAGGAAGCACCATTGGTGGACAACTAACAAGAACAAACGAGGTTGAAAACTTCCCTGGTTTTGAACTCATAACAGGTGTTGAATTGATGGAAAAAATGCACTCACAGGCAACAAAAGTAGGTGTAAATGTTATCCAAGATGAGATTGTTACTTTAGATTTATCAAAAAAGCCATTTAAATTCGAATCTAGAGGAGCTTTGAAAGGAACTGCGGATACAATTATTATTGCTACTGGGGCCTCTCCAAAGTGGTTAAAATCGCTTGGAGAAGATAAATTTAAAGGGAAGGGTATTTCTATCTGCGCAACCTGTGATGGATTTTTTTATAAAAATAAAATTGTCGCTGTTATTGGGGGTGGAAATAGCGCTCTTTATGAAGCCCAATTTTTAGCAAATGTGGCTGAAAAAGTTTTTTTAATTAACAAAAACAAATCCTTTAAAGGGGAAACAAAAATACAAGAAAAAGTTATCCACAACCCCAAAATTGAAATTTTATACAATACTGAAGTTATTGAATTTATTGGAGAAAATAAACTTTCATCAATAAAACTGAGGAACTTAAAAAGCAATGAGATTTTTCAATTGTCTATAAATGGTGTGTTTGAAGCTATTGGAACAGCTCCGAATACCGCCTTTTTAAACAATCAACTACAGACAACAGCTCATGGATATATAAAAACAAGCAAACGAACAATGGAAACATCTATAGAAGGTGTTTTTGCCTGCGGAGATGTGCAAGAAGAAAAATACAAGCAAGCTATTATATCAGCAGGTAGTGGTGCAATAGCAGCTCTTAGTGTTGAAAAATATTTATTAAATAAAGAAGGCTAAATTTTAATATATCATTCAAACACTAAATTATATTCTTTCAAACATTTTTTAACATTCACTCTGTTCTTATAAATTTAATTTTTTAACCTCTTCTTTTTGCAAAACATAAAAATAAAGAGGTATCTCTTTTGGTGTAAAAATAATCACAAAGTTAAGATTTTTTGTTATCCAGAAAAACGATTTTGAAAAAACAAGGAGTGAAGAGAGGAAGATTGTTTTTTCATCTTCGATAATTTTAACGTAACAATCTTTTTTTTAAATCGCAAGCATTTTTTTCAAAACAGATGTGTGAAAGAATTCACATAAAACCATTCTAATCTTATTTAAAATAAATAATTTTTTATTAGTATATATTGTGGATATTGTGCATAACTTTTTTTTATTTTTATTGACTGTTTTTTGATATAGTCCCGACTCGGATATTTTCAAGTTCGAATCTTACTTTTCCGATTCTTTTTATTTTAACTTATTTGTAGTTTTGGGGTGTGAATAAAATAAGTGTGTTTCGGTATAAAATTAAAATTATTTTTTGAATCCTCACTTATCCACAGGAATTTTTTTTATCCACAGGAAAGCCTTGATTTCTCTATACTACGTCGTTTTGGATGTTTTTGATTACTTTTATTAAAAATGTGCTTTTTAGAAACAGTCTTAACCTATTGAATATCTATGTTTTTTTCATTTTATCCCGAGTCTGTTTTTTCTACTTGATATCTAAATTCTTTTCAATTATAATAGCATATGTTTATAACTTTTAGAGTTTTGTAAATGAGAGAAATAGTTTTTGATACTGAAACAACTGGTTTAGATCCTTTTCAAGGTGATCGTATTGTTGAAATTGGGTGTGTTGAATTAGTTAATCACGTTCCAACAGGAAATGTCTATCATCAATATATCAATCCTGAGCGCTCTATGAGCGAGGAAGTCGTCGCTGTACACGGTTTGACAGAAGAATTTTTGTCTGACAAGCCTACATTTCGAGAAATTGCGGATGATTTTTTGACATTTATTGGCTCAGATTCAACGTTAATTGCCCATAATGCTCCCTTTGATATGAAATTTTTGAATGCGGAACTTTCATGGGTTGGAAAGGAGCCTTTATCCTTTGATAGGGTGATTGATACTGTTGTTTTGGCGAAAAAACGGTTTCCTGGTTCACGAGTTAATTTAAACGAGCTTTGTAAGAAATTTCACATTGATAATTCTGCACGTACGTTTCACGGAGCTTTGCTTGATAGTGAATTGCTCGCTGAAGTTTATTTAGAGTTAATTGGTGGACGTCAACCTGGGTTGGTTTTAGAAAAAAAGAGTGAGAGTAAGCAGGTGCAACAAGTGTTGAGGGATGTTAAAACACTTGCAAAAGAATATAGGGAGCCTCGTTCTTTTTCTGCATCGAGTGAAGATATTGAGCAACATGCTGATTTTGTTAAAAAAATAAAAAACAATATTTGGGGGATAGAATGAAACTGTTGGTTTTCTTATTAGGGGGAGTTGGGCTTTTTTTTCTATTAATGAGTTCGATGGGCTCGGTTAAAGAAGCTGCACAACAAACTCAAAATGTTTCACAAACGGTTAAATTTGCTAAAAAAACTGTTGTAAGTGATGTTTCTTTGATTGCACAACTTCAATTGTTGGTTCATGACATTCGTATGTTATCTATGGGTAACTATATGAATTTGAAAAAAGAAGATTTCAAGTATGATTTTGGAATTTTTGACTGGAATATTGGCGGAATTAATAATGATCAATTTTTTATTGAATTAAAAAATGTTGATAAAGATCGCTGCGATATGTTGGTTAATGCTATACCCGAAGCTGTTACAGTTAAGATTAATAGTTTTGTTAAAAAAGATTGCGATGATTTAAACAGTATTCAGTTTATATTTAATTAAAAATGTTAAAAAACACCCTTTAATGGGTGTTTTTTTTATGTTTCACGTGGAACATAAAAAAAATGATCTTTAAAATGTGTCATTAAAATTGTCGTTAAAAAAAGAATGTTTCACGTGAAACATTCTTTTTTTATTATGTGAAACACTAAGTAATCAGAAAAAAATAAGAATATTTTATTCTTTTTTATTAATTTTCAGTGTTTCACGTGAAACATTAGGTGGTATTTTTTCTTTTTTTATAAAAAATACTTGCATTCCTTTTTTAAAAAAGTTAATGTTTAGTTAAGATAATAATAAGGGGATGTTTCACGTGAAACAATTAGAACAACAAATTTTTCCAGCTCAGGATTTATTAAATCAATATGTCGCGCTTGTTAAAAAGTGGCAAAAAGCTGTGAATTTGGTATCAAACAAAGAGTTGAACTCTTTGTGGGAGCGCCATATTTTGGATTCTGCACAACTTTATTTTGAAATTAATAAAAATGCTAAAACATTGGTTGATTTGGGCTCTGGTGGTGGTTTTCCTGCTGTTGTGGTTGCTATTTTAAACAAAGTGCTAAGTGGTGGATTACAAAGAATAATTTTAATTGAAAGTGATAATAAAAAAACAGTCTTTTTAAAAGAGGTTTCCAGAGTTTTAGGCTTAAATTTAGAAGTTTTGAATGCGCGCATTGAAGAAATTAAAGATATTAAAGCTGATATTATTTCATCACGCGCATTGGGTTCTGTAGCTCTTTTGCTGAATTTTGGTGCTTCTTTTTATAAATCTGATACAATATACCTTCTTTTAAAAGGGGAGTCTGTTGATTCAGAGTTAAAGGAAGTTTCTTTTCGGTTTAAAAAAGAAAAAATAACAAGTAAAACAAACAAAAATGGTTGTATTTTAAAAATAACGGAGGTTGAGTATTTATGAAAAAAGCTCGAATTTTTTCTGTTTCTAATCAAAAAGGTGGTGTCGGTAAAACAACAACAACAATTAATTTAGCAACAGCTTTGGCTGCTGTAGAAAAGAAAGTTTTGGTTGTTGATTTAGATCCACAAGGTAACGCAACAGTTAGTGTTGGGGCCAAAAGACGCTTGGGAAGTAAGAATTCATATACTGTATTTGTAGGCGGTGAAAATTTAAAAGATTGTATCTGTGCAACGGATATCCCTTATTTGTATGTATTGCCAGCAAGTAAGGAATTGCTTGGCGTCGATATTGAATTGGCTGGTTCTGATAAACCTCAATTTTACTTAAAAAAAGCATTAGAACAAGCTGATGATTTTGATTATATTTTTATTGATTGTCCACCTGCAGTTGGTTTGTTAACAATGAATGCTTTGGCAGCCTCTGATTGTGTGATTATTCCTGTTCAATGTGAGTATTTAGCACTTGAAGGTGTTGCAGATTTGATGAAAACAATTAATAAAATTAAAAAGAATTTTAATCCATCATTGAAGGTTCATGGTATTGTTTTGACTATGTTTGATGGAAGATCAAATCTTTCTAAGTCTATTGTAAGTGATGTTAAAGAGTTTTTTGGTGATCAAGTTTATGATACACTTATTCCACGCAATGTGCGGATTCCTGAGGCTCCATCACATGGCATACCTGTTATGTTGTATGATTATAAGAGTGCAGGGGCCCAAAGCTATATTAAATTAGCTGCAGAAGTTTTAAAAAGAGAAAGGGAGTTTTTAATCCATGGATAAAAATGTGCGTTTAGGGCGCGGTTTAAGTGCTTTGATGGGGGAAGATGATGACGATATCGTTGAGGTATCTGAAAAAAAAGGTGCTGAAAAAGCTTCTTCAGATGGTGTAACATTAATTAATATCGACAATATTGTTCCAAGTCCATATCAACCACGTCGTGTTTTTTCAACAGAAGCTTTGGCTGATTTGGTATTATCAATTAAAGAAAAAGGCGTTTTACAACCTCTTTTGGTTCGAAATGATCCTAAAAAAGAAGGTGGATATGAATTGATTGCTGGAGAACGTCGCTTTAGAGCATCAAAAATGGCCGGTCTTAAGGAAATTCCAGCAATTATTAAAGATTTTTCAGATAAAGATGCTTTAGAAGTTGCTTTAATTGAAAACCTTCAACGTGAAGATTTAAACCCATTAGAAGAGGCTGAAGCTTATAAACGCCTCTTAGAAGAGTTTAAATACACTCAGGAAGAGCTTTCAAAAGTGATTGGTAAAAGCCGTAGTCATTTGGCAAATATGATGCGTTTGATTGATTTGCCAGATGAAATCAAAGGGATGGTTGAGAAAAAAGAATTAACTGTTGGCCATGCACGTGCTCTTTTAACGGCAAAAAATCCTGTTGAATTAGCCACTGAAGTTTTGAAAAAAGGCTATAGCGTTCGTCAAACTGAAAAATTAGCCTCCAAAAAGACAATATCAAAAGCTAAGCCAAAACCAGAAAAAGATGGTGATATTTTGACATTAGAAGAAGAATTGAGCAGTGTTTTAAATACATCTGTTTCTATTAAATGGAATGGTTTAACAGGGTCCGTTGTTATTTCTGGATTAGATTTGGATAAGTTAGATTTAATTCTTCAGCGCTTAAGTTTAGGCGGTCCTATTGAATAAAAAAGAGCGAGAAATCGCTCTTTTTTTGTTTCACGTGAAACAACTCAATCTAAATTAAAAATGTTCCACGTGAAACAATTAGAATCGATTACAAAAAAAAGAATGTTTCACGTGAAACATTCTTTTTTTATTTGTTAAACAAAAATTTAATTACCATCAGGGCCTGTGGATAACTTTTTTATGTATAATGTTTCACGTGAAACATTGATGAATATTTTTTATTTTAGATATAAAAAAACCACCAGTAGAGTCTGTCTGATGGTTTTTTTAGCTTAAAAAGCGTTTTAAAGCTTATTCAGCGAGTTTCTTATCTAAAAGCTGGTTAGCAAGGGCAGGGTTAACTTTACCTTGTGAGGCTTTCATTATTTGCCCAACAAACCAACCTTTTAATTTATCTTTACCTGCTTTGATTTCAGCTACCTTATCTTGATTTGCTGCTAAAATTTCTGAAATCATCGCTTCAATAGCTCCAGTGTCAGAAACTTGTTTTAAACCTTTTTCTTCAACGATGACAGCAGGTTCTTTTCCTGTTTCAACCATAATTTCAAAAACTTCTTTTGCAATTTTGCCTGAAATTGTTCCATCATTGATAAGTCCGACCAAAGCACCTAAGTTTTGAGCAGAAACAGGGCTTTCTGTGATGTTTTTGTTTGATTTATTTAAATACCCAAACAAATCACCCATAATCCAGTTTGCAACTTTTTTAGGATCTTGATTTTGGCTTGCCGTTTCAAAATAAAGAGCGGTTTCTTTATCTGCAATTAAAACACCAGCATCATAAGGTGTTAATCCCAATTCTTCAATATATCGTTTTTTCTTAGCTGCAGGCAACTCTGGTAAGTTGTTTTTAATGTTTTCGATATATTCATCTGTTAAGATAACAGGAAGTAAGTCAGGATCTGGGAAGTATCTGTAATCATTAGCGTTTTCTTTGGAACGCATAGGCCTTGTTTCCATATTTACAGAGTCAAAAAGACGTGTTTCTTGTGTAAATGTTTGACCTGCTTCGTATAATTCAATTTGTCTGTTTGCTTCAATTTCAATAGCTTGCATAACAAATCGGACTGAGTTAACATTTTTAACTTCAACACGTTGTCTTAATTCACTTGAACCGACAGGGCGAACAGAAATATTAACGTCGCAACGCATAGATCCTTCATCCATATTGCCGTCACATGTGCCCAAAGCTCTAACGATTGCTCTGAGTTGTCGCAAATATTCGCCAGCTTCTTCAGGAGAATGCATATCAGGTTTTGAAACAATTTCCATCAAACCGACACCTGCACGGTTTAAGTCAATAAAGGACTTAGAAGGGTGCATATCATGGATGGATTTACCTGCATCTTGTTCAAGATGAAGTCTTTCTACACCAATTTTTCTTGTGCCTTCTGTTGTTGTAACTTCAATATATCCTTCTCCAACAATTGGGTGGTATAATTGGCTAATTTGGTATCCTTGTGGCAAATCGGCATAAAAATAGTTTTTACGGTCAAATCTAGAATATTTGTTGATAACCGCATTTAATCCTAACCCTGTTTTGACACATTGCTCAATACATTTTTCATTCACAACAGGTAACATCCCAGGGAATGCTGCGTCAATGAATGATACATGAGTGTTTTGTTCTGCGCCAAAAGTTGCAGAAGCACCTGAGAATACTTTTGAGTTTGAAATAATTTGGCAGTGAACTTCCAAACCAATCACCAATTCCCAGTCAGTTGTATTTCCTTTGATAATATAGGTCATAATTTTATCCTTTCACATGGTGTGGTTTTTTGTCAAAGCCAGCTAATGATTCTAAGACACCTGAAACTTGGAAAACTGTGTTTTCATCAAAATGTTTTCCAATTACTTGTAAACCGATTGGTAATCCGTTTTGTGCAACAGTGATAGGTAATGCCAAAGATGGAACGCCAGCTAATGAAGCAGGTGTTGTAAACACGTCACCAAGATATGTGTCAACCGGACTCATGTTTTGCATTGCTTCATAAGAAAGAGCTGTTGAAGGAGCTGCTGGTGCAAGGATTGCATCAACATTTTCAAAAGCAGTGATAAAATCGTTATAAATCAAGCGTCTAACACGTTGTGCACGTGTATAATAGGCGTCGTAGAAGCCAGCTGATAGCACAAAGGTGCCCAAGAGTATTCTGCGGACGACCTCAGGGCCAAATCCGTCAGTTCTTGTATTCTCATACATTTGATCTAAAGAGGAACCATCGACTCTTGTTGTATAGCGAACGCCATCATACCTTGCAAGATTAGATGATGCTTCAGCACATGCGATAATGTAATAGACTGGCAATGCATATTTTGTATGTGGTAATGAAATTTCAACAATTTCAGCCCCTGCATTTTTAAGAAGTTCAATACCTTTATCCCATGCTGTTGCAATTTCTGGGTTCAAATCTTTTGATCGATATTCTTTTGGAATACCAATTCGTTTACCTTTGATGTCACCAGTAAGAGCGGCTGTATAATCTGGAACCATTGTGTTAACAACAGTTGAATCTTTTGGATCGTATCCAGCCATTTCACGAAGGAGGAGGGCGCAATCTTCAACAGAACGAGCCATTGGACCTGCTTGATCTAATGAAGATGAGAACGCAACAATACCATAACGTGAGCAACGACCATATGTTGGTTTAATCCCTGTAATACCGCAAAAAGAGGCTGGTTGACGAATGGATCCACCAGTATCAGAACCTGTTGCACCCATACAAAGACCAGCGCTAACAGCGGATGCAGAACCACCAGATGAGCCACCTGGGACTAAATTGTATTCACCATTTTCATCTGCCCAAGGGTTTTTGGTTACACCAAAATAACTGGTCATTGTTGAACCACCCATTGCAAATTGGTCTGTATTTACTTTACCAAGCATAACAGTACCTGCATCTTTTAAATTTTGGGTAACAGTTGATTCATAAGGGGGTACAAAATTTGAAAGAATTTTTGAAGCAGCAGTTGTTTTAATTCCTTTTGTGCAATACAAATCTTTATTTGCAATTGGAATACCTTCTAATCTGCCAATTTTTTCGCCAGAAGCTCTTTTTTTATCACTCAATGCAGCTTGTTCTAAAGCAATTTCTGGTGTTTCTGTGATATATGCATTTAAAAAACGAGCTTTTTCCATTTCTTCTAAATGAGCTTTTGTTAATTCAACAGAAGAAATCTCTTTTTTATCAAGAAGCTTTAATGCTTCACTGATATGTAAGTCTACTAAATTTGTTGTCATAAAAATTACTCCACCATTTTTGGTACAACATAAAAACCGTGAGCTGATTCTGGAGCGTTTGCCATAAGCTCATTTTGTAATTCGCCTGTTGTAACTTCATCTTTTCTAAATCCAGGTTCTTGCATTGAAACACTGACCAAAGGTTCAACATTTTCAACGTTTACTTCTTTTAATTCTTCAACCCAGTTTAGAATGCTGTTAATATCTTTTGTGAATTTTTCTTCTTGCTCAGCAGGAAAATGTAACCGAGCCAATTTTGCAATATTTTTGATTGTTGTTTCGTTAAAACTCATTTTTAACTCTCTTTGTTGTTGTTTACCTTTTTGTATGGTTTTTCAGCGGTTAAAATGCACTTTTTTTGCTAAAAAGTCAAGAAAAATATCAAATTTAGCTTCATAATCCATATTTTAAAAAAGATACGATTTTTTTTATGAAATTTTTTTTGTTAATAGTTTTTTAATTTATTGTATAATATAATAAAATGAAGTATATGTTGTATAGGGGGTTGATATGAGAGAGCCGATTTTAAAAGCTGTTGCAATGCCGCCACGCGTCTTTTGGGCGCCAATGTATCCTGCTGTGGTTAATTTTTCAATCCAGATGGGGATTATGTGTGTGTGTACAGCAACATTTAATCTTAATCCAATTTATTTTATTGGAACTATTGCTGTATCCCATGGATTGATTGCGGCTTACTCTGTTCGCGAACCTCATTTATCAAAAATGATGTTGACATTTGGTCCAATGGCAACACCATCAAAAAATGTATATAAAGATAAAGGAAACAAACTTGCTCCATAAGGAAAATCAAAAATGAATGATATCCATTTTGACATGAATATTTTTGACCTGTTAGCACAGGGGGCATCCTCTTTTTCAACATTGGTTGCACTAATTGGTGTTTGTGCAGCAATGTTTATTATGTCTGTTTTTGTGACAAAATTAGGGGACATTATTTTACCAAAACCTAGAGAAACAAGGGTTTCTGATTTCTTGCCTTTTAGTAGGTTGGATGCAGATGGTGCAACGATCCATTTAAAAAATGGTTCTCTTGCACGTGTTTTTGAGGTACGTGGAGCAGATACAACTCTTTTAACAGGGCCAGAAAGGTTGGCTTTGGCTCAAGCAAGAAAACAATGGATTGACTCTATGGCTTCTTTAGAGGTTGTTTCAAGAGTAATTACAATCCGTGAGCGTATTTCTTTAAACGATATGGGGGAACACAGGGATAGCAAGCTTCTCAAAAAAGTATCAACAAAATGGATGGAGAATATGCAACGTGTTTTTAGAAATAAACATTATATTGTTATTTCTATTAATGATCGAAAAAATGCTCTAGATGATTTGCAACAAGCAACATTGGCTTTAACCTCTATTTTGGATGTGTATGAGCCTGTTTTGATTTCAGAAAAAACACCTCATAAGCATAATGATAAAAGTCCTTTTTGGCTTTTTTCACAATTAGCAAGTCCATTATCTGTTCCTCAACCAAGAATTGGTGGTGAGGAAGGAGATACTTTAAATGCTTTATTAACAGCAGATTATATCCATTTTACAAAAGATGAAGGGATTATTAAATTCTTTTCAGGCGATATTATTAAATATGGTATATGCATTGGTATTCGCAAACCAGGGGATTTTATGGATGAACAAATGATTGCTGATATTATCAGTATTGATTGTGAAGTTACCTTGGTTCACAATATCAAAGCTATCCCTATGATTAAAGCAAATATGCTCTTGATGCAACAACGAAGAATGGCTTGGTTAACAACGTTTTCAACAAACGTTCAAGCCCAGTATAATACCGCTTTAGAATGGATGGATCAATCAGATGCTGATGGTCAAACATTAAATGAATATGCAATGTCTGTCTTTATTTTTGGCGAAAGCAAAGAAGAGTTGAAATTCGGGCAAGAAGAGATTGAAAAAATCTGTCGTTTGCACAATGTGACACCTGTTCGTGAAGGGTGGTCTGCTCAAGCAACATTTTTTGCACAATTCCCAACATATGAAATTTATCCAAGAACATTCTTATATTTGTCACGTGTTGTTGCTTGTGCTGTATGTATTGATAAAACAGCTGAAGGTCGAAGAAAATCAGATTGGGGTCCAATGCCTTTATCTTATTTTAGAACGATTACAGGAACGGCATATGCTTTCCAATTTCACGTATCTGAAGAACAATATGCTGTAGCTCATACCGCATTAATTGGTCCAACTGGACAAGGTAAAACAACGCTTTTCTCCTTCCTTGCAGGGCAATCTATGCGTATTCCAGATTTGAGAACTTATTTCTTTGATAGAAATAATGGTGCTAAGGTTTTTGCATTAATGCAAGGTGCTCCATACGTTCGATTTGATGGGGGGGAAGAATCTGTATCTTTAAATCCTTTTGCTGTTCCTGATTCCTCTGATACACGTGCCTTTTTAAGAACATGGATGCGTGATATTACAGGGGGTACAGATGCTATTTCAGAACAAGAAATTGCGCGTGCAGTAACAACAGCATTTGAATATTTAAGACCAGATGAACGGTTGTTGAAAAACTTATATAAAAGTTGTTTTGCACCAAATGGTTATATGAGAAGAGAATTGTTTAGATGGGTTAATGATGATCAATATGGTCGTGTTTTCAACTCGTTAACGGATAATTTGGATTTGTCTAGCAGATATATGGCTTTTGACTTTACAACTATTTTCCAAGATAGTGTTTTAGCGCCTGCTGTTATTAGTTATGTAATGTATCGTATTCAAACGTTATCTACTGTTATGGGTACACCAAGTTTGATTATGATTGACGAAACTGCTCCAATGTTAGAGCATCCAATGTTTAAAGATAGTTTTATTGTTGGTCTTCGTGAAGGTCGTAAAAAACGACAAGCTTATTTGTGTGCTTTCCAACAACCAAGGTTTTTGGATGATAATGGTTTGGGTGATGTTATTCGTGGTCAATGTCAAACAGTTATTTTCTTTAGAAACCCTCAAGCAAATCCATCAGACTATGCAACATGGAATTTAACGCCAAGAGAAATGAACTTTATTTTGGGAAAAGAGTTTGCAGATAGAAAGTATGCTATTTTGGTTTCTCGTCCTGCAATTCACGAATCTGTTATTTTAGATGTTGATTTAAGTGGTTTAGGGCCTTTGTTAAAAATTTACTCTTCTGGTAACAAAAGTGTTATTTTGGCTGAAAGATTGGCTAAACAGGTTCAAGATACAGATGCATTGGTTCAAGCATATCTAGAACAAGCATAAATAAAGCCTGAGAGGTATCTTTGTAGATGGGGATACTAATCAGGCTTTATTTGTTTTAATCAATGCTAAGCTGTTTATATTGCTTGATAGAGAGAACAACAAGCAAGACTGCACTGATTCCAACAAGAGAATAGATAAGTCTTGAAATAAGAGTCATTGGTCCAAAAAGAGCGGCAATTAAATCAAATCCAAAAAATCCAACCAATCCCCAATTGAGAGCTCCTATCAAACATACAATTGCTAAAATTTTAATAAGTATTTGCATGGGTTTCTCCTTTTTTTTAGCAGTATTTAAATAATGTTTTAAATGTTTTTTTCAATATAGCTTTTTTGATATAAACGAAAGAATTATTGAAAAAATATAAAATATTTGAACTATAAGATGAGTTCTTTATTTCGTAATAACAGATAAAAAAGAGAGGGTGTATGAATAATATAAATAAAATTGAATATGCAATTCAAAATATGTATTTTTTCAAACAATTTCTTTCAAAAGATGAGTTTCAAGAGTTTTTAGAAGATTTTGTTTTATTGTATAAAAACCGTAATATATTTAATGCTGAAAGTAACATTTATCGAGATATAATCACAGAATCATATGAGGTTGCTATACAAGAAGTCTTTTTTGATAGTATTTATGAAACACCTAATTTTACTTTTAATAAAGAGGATAAAAACGCCTCTTTTGAAGAAGTTTATTTAGTATTTAAGCATCTTTATGGATTGATTTTAAAAAACCAATTTAAAGATGCTTTAGAGTTTTTTGACTTAATGCCTATTGGCATAGTTAAAAAATAATTTTTTATTTTATTTCTGTGTAATCAACATCAATGATATTGTCATCATTTTTTCTTTTTGTTTCTCTTTGTTTTGTGAAAATTTTAGGTGTAATTTTAATGTTCGCAATACGTGTAATTTGGCCAAACAAATACAAGATGAACAAAATTAAAAGAATAGGTAATGCAATATATGCTGCAATATAAATAAAAAAGATTACAAACCCTATGAAAAGCAGAAAAATAAGAAAGTTTATGCCTGAAAATAAGAGTGTGGCCATAATTTGATAAAAAGGTATCATTTTTCCTCCAACATACTTTTTAATTTATACATATAATCCAAAGCATCACGTGGTGATAAAGAATCAACATCTAGCTTTTTTAAAGCTTCAAGGGCAGGAGATTCTTTTTCTTTTGATATTGTTTTTAAACATTGTGAAAACAAGGGCAAATCGTCAAATAATGGTTTTTGATCTTGTTTTTTTTCTTCCAATTGCTCAAGTATTTCTTCAGCTCTTGTTAAGACACTTGAAGGTAATCCAGCTAATTTTCCAACATGAATACCATAGGATCTATCTGTGGCCCCTTGGCATATTTCATGCAAAAAGACAATGTCGCCCTTCCATTCTTTAATACGCATTGTGTAAAGATCAATTTTATCCATCCGATTAGCAAGGGCTGTTAATTCGTGGTAATGTGTGGCAAAAAGAGCTCTACATCTATTCACGTCATGCAAATATTCAATCACTGACCAAGCAATAGAAAGGCCATCATAGGTTGCGGTTCCACGACCAACTTCATCTAAAATAACAAGAGATTTTTCTGTTGCATTGTTCAAAATGGCTGCAACTTCAACCATTTCAACCATAAATGTTGATCTACCTCTAGCTAAATCATCACTTGCCCCAACACGAGAATAAAGTTTGTCAATAATGCCGATTTTTGCATATTCAGCAGGAACAAAAGATCCCATTTGTGCCAAAATTGCAATAACGGCATTTTGTCGTAAAAAGGTACTTTTACCAGCCATATTGGGACCTGTTATAATCCAAAGTAAGCTTGCATCGATAGACATTGAACAGTTGTTGGGAATAAAAGAAACACTGTTTTTTGCAAGTGATTTTTCAACAACAGGATGTCTTCCAGCTTTGATTTCAAAAGAGTTATCATCTGTTAAAATTGGACGAGTCCAATGATTGATTTCTGCATAATAGGAAAGGGCTGTGGCAACGTCAATATTGCTAAGAGCAATACAAGTCATAACGATGGAATCATTAAGGCTTCTTATTTGTTCAACAAACTGATTGAATATAGCAACTTCCATTTCAATTGCTAATTCATTTGCATTCATAATCTTATGTTCAAGTGCAATTAATTCTTCAGTTGTAAAACGTACCACATTAAGCATTGTTTGCTTGTGGATAAATCCTTGTGATTTATCTGTTAAAAGGGGGTCTGCTGATTTTGATGGTACTTCAATGTAGTATCCAACCAAGTTGTTAAATGCGATTTTGATATTTGAAATACCTGTTTGTTCAGAATATTTTTTTTGCAGTTCAAGCAAGGTATATTTGATATTTTCTTTCAACAAAACTAACTCATCTAGTTGAGCGGAATATCCCATACGGATGAAACCACCGCTTCTAGCTAATTGATTTTTTGCTTCAGGATTAATTGCTCTTGTAATTTCTTTTACAAGCCCAGAATATTCTCCCATAATTTGAAGATCTTTTTGAAGTGATGGAGGAACAAGATTGTTTGAGATAATTTCACGAAGAAGAGGTAGTTTTTCAAGTCCAAGAGCTGTGGATAAAATTTCTTTTGGGTTGCTATTTCCAATTAAAATACGTGATAAAGCGCGTTCAATATCTGGTATTGTTTTTAAAACATCTCTAACTTTATCCCTTATCAATGGATTTTGGCTGAAAAAATCAATTTTATCTAAACGGTTGTTGATTTCAGTTATATCTAAAAGTGGTGTGGATAACTGTGTATTTAATAACCTAGCCCCCATTGCTGTTTTTGTTTCATCAATGGTTTTTAATACACTTGTTTCATTTTTGTTGTTGCCTAAAGATGTCGTTAATTCAAGACTAGATCTTGTTGAGGCATCAATTTCCATAAACTTGTGCGAGTGTGTTTTGATAGGGAATCTTAAGGCTGGTTTTGTTTCTTTTTGAGTGTGTAAGATATAGGCTAATAAAGCCCCACATGCTGTTATTTCATGACGCTCAAATCCATCAGTGTTTTGTTTGTTAAAAAAGGCGTCTAATTCATCTTTACCCTTTAAGTATGAAAAATTTTCTGTTTTCCAAAATGTGTAGCGCTCATCTTTTTCCTTAATAGCGGTTGGATGAAGCTCAATGAAGTTTTCGGGCAATAAAATTTCAGCAGGGGCAAGTCTCATAATGACAGAAAAAATATCTTCTTCGGAACATGTTTGAGTGAAAAATACACCAGTTGAAACATCGGCCCATGCAATTGCAAAATCATTAAACCCAGGGACAACAGTGAGCAAAAAATTATTCTTTTTAGCTTCTAAAAGTTCATCTTCGACTAAGGTACCTGCGGTAACAATGCGAACAACATCTCTTTTTACAATAGCGGTAGAACCACGTTTTTTTGCTTCAGCAGGGTCTTCAACTTGTTCGCATATAGCAACTTTAAAACCATCTTTAACAAGTCTTGTGAGATAGTTTTGATAGGCGTGAAAAGGAATACCGCACATTGGAACATTTTGTGTTCCTTCGGATTTGCCGCGTGAGGTTAAAACAAGACCAAGAACGCGTGATGCTATTTTTGCATCCTCATAAAACAATTCATAAAAATCGCCAAGACGATAAAATAATAAGCAATCAGGATATTGGTTTTTAATTTCTGTATATTGCGCCATCATCGGCGTTTGTTTATGTTGTTTCATTTTATTCTTTCCTTTTCTTTGGTAATCTATTATAATGGATGTATGATAAAAAGAAAAGTTAAAAAAACACCGTTTTATTTGTTTCGTTTCCTAGCACGGATATTTGTTTTAAATATACCTATTGTTATTGCTTTGATTTGTCTATTGTTTTTGGGAAAAGTTAATTTTTTAACAGCTCTTTGCTTTTTGTTTGTTTTTTTTGTGTTAACAGTGTTTTGGACGATTTATGTGTTTCATGAGCAAGAACAATTTATTTCATATTTGAAAGATTTGTCTCAAGGACGTGATGTTGATTTGCCTCATGTGCATAAAGGTATTTTTGGATCTTTTCGGTTGGCAGATGCATTTTTGTCTGTGAAACATAGGTGGTCTAATCAAACTATTTCTGCCGATCGGATTTTGGAAAATTTACCAGATCCTTTGTTTTTGATAAATGAGGATGGTTTTCTTGTTTTTGTAAATAAAATGGGGCGAAATTTTTTTGGTGAAGATATTTTGCATCTCTCTATGTTTGATGTCTTTAATGCTCAAGATTTTCAAAATGCTTTCGATCAATTATCTAATAAAAAAAGCCGTCAAGAATGGTTTGAGTGGGATTTTGAAGATGAAAGTTTTTATTCATTTCAAGTTCGGTTAGAACGGTTGCCCGCTGTTTCAAAAAATGGTGGTGTTATGGTTATGGCTATGCATGATGTTACACAGTTAAAGTTGTTTAAACAGCAGCAGTCTGATTTTTTTGCCAATGCAAGTCATGAATTAAAAACACCTTTATCAGTTCTTTCAGGTTTTATTGAAACATTGCAAGGAGCTGCAAAAGATGATGAAGTTGCTCGTGAAAAGTTTTTGAATTTAATGGCCGAGCAAACATCAAGAATGACAAATTTGGTTCAGGATTTGTTGCTTCTTTCTAAAGTTCAAGTGACACAAAAAGAAAAGCGTACTGATGTTATTTTGATTGTTGATTTGTTGCAAAGTGTGATTAATTCTCTTGAGAACAAGGCTTTGAATTCTCATAAAAAAATCGAATTAAAGTTGTTGCATGATATCCCTAGATTGATAGGTAATAAAAATGATTTGGTGCATGTTTTTCAAAATTTAATTGATAATGCTATCAAATATGGTGCAGATGATTCTGTAATCACGGTTAAAGCTCAATTATGCTCTGGGTTTCCTAAAAAATCGGACAAATATTTTAGTGATATCAGACAGGTTGTTATGGTCAGTATTCATAATACAGGGACACCTATTGCGCCACAAAATATTTCTCGTTTATTTGAACGTTTTTATCGTGTAGATAATTTAAAAAGCAGGGCGGTAGAAGGAACGGGTTTGGGACTTGGTATTGCACAACAAATTGTGAATGATCATGAAGGTGTGATTGAAGTACAAAGTTCTGTTAAAAAAGGTACAACCTTTAGTGTGTATTTGCCAATAGATTTTTAAGAATCTTGTCTTTTTAACACGTCAGCAAGAACCATATATAAGCGTCCAATATCAGAGCCAATCAAAATGCTCATCAAAAGTTTATTTTCGTCTTCTTTTTGAACAGCTTGAGTCATATCTTCAAATTCAGTCATATATCTGTTGATGGCTTGATTAAACTCAGCATTTTCTTTGTATAATTCTTTGATTTGTTTGTGCTGTGTTTCTGAAATCATACGTGTAATGTGGCGCATAAATACAGTTTTATCCCCATCATAGTATTTTTTCCACAATGTTGATTCTGATTTTGGTGTGAATATATGAGCCATATCGATAGAAAACATTTGAAGTTTATCCAAAATAGCTGAAGCATTTTGCAAGAAATCAACAGGTTTTTTAGTTGGTGTATCTACTGCATTTGTTTCTAAATTTTTAAATAATGGAGCCGAATCTGCACTTTCTTTTAAGTCGTTGTGAGCTGTTTTTAATTTTTCAATAGCTTCATTGATTGCTTTTGTTGTTTTATCACAGTTTTCAATTAAAGAAGAATCGATTTCTTTTATTTTTTGAAGGGAAGAGGTTAGGGTTTTATCCAATGTTTCTTGGTGGTTTTTAACATGTGTTTCTGCCTGCATAAGGGCTGTGTTGTGGCTGCGGATAGATGTTTGTGCTTTTAAGATAATATCTTCATGCTCTTTTAAGAACTTGTCAGATTTTTCGATAGCTTCATTTTGAATGTTTAAAACAGCTTTTGCTTGTTTTAATCTGCTTTCTAACAGTTCCTCTTTTTTATTTGAAGTTTGTTCATAAGCAGAAATAATTTCTTTGATATTGTTGAGATTTGTTTCAATCTTTTCAGTTGAATTTTGTGTGCCTTCTAAAATATTTTTAGCGGCCAAATCAGATTCTTTGAGTGATGATTCAATCTTTTTTAATTCATTCGCAACAGTTTGAAGTTCTGATATAATTGGATTAAAAGATGCACTTGATTCATTTGTAATTCTTTGCAATAACACAAGTTTTTCATTAAAAGAAGTTGCACTTTGAGAAACTTGTTTTCCTGCTTTAACAGTATGCGCATTCAACCTTTCAATACTGCTAGAAAGTTCTCGAATACTGTTTGATGTGTTGATGTTTAATTGATGAATCTGTTGAGCAACCTCGTCAGACCACTGGTGGAGTTGTGCTCCCAATTCTTGCGTTTGCCTTGCTGTGTTGGTATAAACTTTTTTGAATTCTTGAACTTGCTCTCTTAACGCATTTGTTATTGATTTTGTATAGGTTGCACCGCTATTTGTTGGATAGACAAGTTCTCCTAAATACGAACGTAAAGTTTGAGCCTCGTAGTTTAATTGATTGGCTCTATCAAAATAAGAGCTGATTAAAACGGCAATGACTATAGGGATAAATAATCCGCATAATCCGCCAATAAATTCAGCTGGGGAGAGTTCATGTCTTGTGCTCCACCAACCAGAAGAAAATAAATAATCCCAAATAAATGCAAGCCATACAGCGCTGAAAATAGCTGCGGCAATAAATCCCTTTTTATCCCACCAAGGCTGTTTAACTGGCTTATCAATGTTTAAAATAAGATCGTCTTGTGTGGATAAATTATTTTGAGATATAAACATGTTTTCTCCTTTAAACAAACAGCCAATTTAAAAAAAGTATAATATGCTTTTAAGTCAAAATCAAGAAAAAATAAGTGGGATTAAATGTTTGTACTTAGTTGTTTTTCCAATGTTAAAAGTGATTCAATAGTTTTAAAAGAAAAAATAGACCGAGGATATTGTGTATGCTTAAAAAATTGTTTTTAAAACCTCATCAATTTCATTTGGTTTAAAAGAAATAGCCTTGGGAAATTGATTTTTAAACCAAGTAACTTGGCGTTTTGCGTAATGTCTTGTTGCTTGTGTTGCTTTTAAAATCATTTCTTCATTTGAAATTTCACCATCGAGCCATTGAGATATTTGTTTGATTCCAATTGCTTTTGTGATACCACCTGTTGCGTTGATTTTTTTTAAATGTTTAACTTCCTCAATAGCGCCTTGTTGCAGCATTTGAATAAAACGTTGATCGCATCTCTCATATAACCAAGCACGATCTGGGTTTAAAAAATAAATTTCAAAATCTTTATCAATTATTTTTGTTTTAGGAAGTTCTTGAAAATATTGAAGTGGTTTTCCTGTGGTGAGTTGAACTTCAAGTGCTCGTCTCAAACGTTGAGGGTCAATTGCTTTGCAATTAATAACTTTAGATTTTACCTCTTCAAGTGGCATTTGTCGAACAAGTTCTCTGATGTTTTCATCAACCTCAGGAATAGGGGATATCCCCTCTGTTAATGCTTTGATGTACATGCCAGTCCCACCCACAAATAAAGGTGTTTTAATTGTTTGAAGTGTTGATTTAACATCTTCTAACCAAGAAGCAACCGATGGTGTTGTATAAGCATCTAAATACCCATACAAATGGTGTGGAATACCTCTTTGCTCTTGCACACTTGGTCTTGCAGAGAGAATCAAAATATCTTTATAAACTTGCAAAGAATCGGCGTTGATAATTTCGCCATTTATTTGTTGAGCTAATTTTAAAGAAAATGCTGATTTTCCACTTGCTGTGGGACCGACAATAATGGGAATTGTTTTTTGCATGTAAAACTTATGATTTTCCTTGTTTTTTGTTCTAAAAATCGTTAAACTAAGCATACAATGTTTTTTAAAAAAAATCAATTGAAAAAGGTTTTTACTTCTTTTAGACGAGGCAATATGTTGTTTAAAAAAATAATTTTAGGTACTTTTTTTGTCCTTTCTGGTTGTGGATTTACACCATTGTATTATTCAAATGAGGGTGAAGTTTCCCAAACAGAGCAAGTTTTGGTTGCGCCTATTGCTGATTACAACGGATATGTGCTTAAACAAAGTATTGAAAATGCATTAAATCCAAAAAGGATTAATGGCCCTAAAAAGTATATTTTAGAAGTTTACTTGGATAGTCCACTGCTTTCAGATCAAAGTATTCAAGGGGATAATTTTGCAAGCAGAAAAAAGATTACATTAACAGCTAATTATAAGTTAATTGATAAAAACACAAAAGAAACTGTTTTGTCTTCATCAACGACAGCTTTGGGTGCGTTTAACGTTTTTTATGAACCGTATACAACATATCAAGCTGAAAAAAGACAAACAGAAGATTTAGTTCAAATTGTTGCAAATAACATTTCATTGCGTGTTGCTGCGTACTTAAAGCAAAAAGAGGTGGAAAGTGAAAGCGAAACCAGCTCAAATTGAGTCTTTACAAAAACAGATTTGTGCCGTTTTTAAGGTTGCTCTTATTCATGGTGCAGATTTTGGTATTGTTGAAGATTGTGCTCAACGCCTTATTAAGATGGTTATTCCTCAAAAGGATGAGTTTTCTTTAGTAAAACTAACAAAATCTCACTTAAAAGAAACGCCAAGTCGCCTGTTAGATGAAGGGAATATGCCTTCATTTTTAGGGGGAAGAAAATTGATTTGGCTTAAAGAGGCAGATAATACTATTTTAGAGTGTGTTGAAAGTTATTTAAATTTTATACAGACTGATACATTTTTGTTAATAACAAGTGATGCTTTGCAAAAAACATCTTCGTTAAGAAATTTGGTTGAAAATGCAGCAGATGGATTGGAAATTGCATGCTATGCTGATGACGAAAAAGATACAAGGTTGCTTATTTCATCATATTTGCGTGATAAGGGATATACGCCAGATGCTGATGCGATGAATTTGCTTTCAGAATCTTTGGTTGAAAACAGGATTATCACGCAATCTGAACTTGATAAATTAATGACCTATTTGGGGGATAAAAAACAAATCACTGTGGCAGATGTACAAGCTGTTATTCCTAAAACAGAAACAGCCTCTTTTGATGAGCTTTGCCATGCTGTTGCACTTGGAAAACAGCAGCAAGCTGACAAGATTTGTCGTAATTTATTGGTGAATGGGGAAACGCCTGTTTC
Organism: Alphaproteobacteria bacterium; assembly: GCA_045632845.1. Classification (GTDB taxonomy): domain Bacteria; phylum Pseudomonadota; class Alphaproteobacteria; order CAAHEQ01; family UBA3637; genus RGIG4140. Next base: position 129,045 of record JAZQXL010000020.1, on the reverse strand, counting down.
AATTGTTCGGATATTAATGGCTCATTTTAACAAATTATTATTGGCTGTGGATATGTCTGAAAACGGTGTTTCAAGGGATGAAATATTGAAAAAAATATTAAGAGCCAACCAATTTAAACAAAAAGAAATTATGGCGTCCCAAATATATTTGTGGAAAAAAACGTTTATTTTAAAAGTATTACAGCTTTTGTTAGAAACAGAAAAACAAACAAAAACAACTGAACTTCCTGCAGAGTTGATGTTGGAACGAGCTATTACATCAATTGCTGGTATTCCTAAAAAAATAAAAAGAATTTAATTAAAGTGATTTAATAATTCCACGATTGTTGATGGAATAAACTGTGTTGTTTCCAACAATCAAATGATCCACTAACGCAATATCAAGAGTTGATAATTGTTCAGCTAAAATGTGAGTGTTTTTGACATCAGCATCGGATGGTGTTGGTTTTCCAGAGGGATGATTGTGAATTAAAATAATAGCAGCTGCTTTTGCTGAAACACATTTATTCACAATTTCAGAAGGAATAATTTGAACATTTGAGCGGCCACTTGTACTTGACATACTGGTTGTAATAATTTTCTTTTTTCTATTTAAATAAATAACCATTAAACATTCAGTATCTTTGTGTGATAAATTTAAACGAATAAAGTCTAAAATCGAATCCCAATCATCTAAATATGTTTCTTTTTGAACTTTTGGAGCGACCATTTGCAAACAGGCAGCCTCAACAGTTTTAAATAAGCAAATAGTGGATTCTTTAACCCCTTTTACATCTGTTAATAATCCTGGATCAGCATTTAAAACATTTCTAAGTGTTACAAATTTTCGAAGCAATTGTTTTGCGATTGGTTTGACATCTTTTCTTGGTATAGAATACATCAATAAAACTTCCAACAGTTCAATTTCTGTTAAAGACGTTCCACCTTTATCTAAAACTTTGTTTTTCATCCTTGATCGATGACCAAGGTAATCTGGAACAGTTGGTGTATTGTTTGTTTCTTCTGTCAATTAGGACCCCGTTTTTTATTTGTAAGGCGGAAAGGTGTATCCTTTAGGGGAGAGTGTGAAAATTTCATATCCATTTTCAGTGATTCCCAAAGAATGTTCGAATTGTGCAGATAAAGATCTGTCTTTTGTGATGGCAGTCCACCCATCTGGCAAGATGGTGGCTTGATGCGTTCCTATATTTACCATTGGTTCAACGGTAAATATCATACCTGGAACAAGCTTTGTTCCAGCCCCTGGTGTGCCATAATTTAAAATGTTGGGTTGCCCATGAAAGACTCTTCCAATACCGTGACCACAAAAATCAAGAACAACAGAATAATTTTCTCTTGCAGCAAGCTTTTGCATTGCATATCCAATGTCACCAGTTGTTTTTCCAGGTAGGCATTGTTCGATTCCCGCCATCATTGTAGCATAAGTTGTTTCCACCAAACGACGCGCTTTTAAAGATGGTTTTCCAACGTAGTACATACGAGAGGTATCACCATACCAACCATCAAGAATGACAGTAATGTCGATGTTGATAATGTCTCCATCTTGCAAAATTTTCTTTTCAGAAGGAATCCCGTGGCAAATAACATGATTTGGAGAAATGCAACTTGCTTTTGGGTATCCATTGTACCCAATGCAAGCAGGGATACCACCATTTTGGCGCATAAATGCTTCCAATAAATCATCAAGGTAACCCGTTGAAACACCTGGTTTTACAAATGGGGTAATGTAATCAAGTGTTTCAGCGGCAAGACGACCTGCTTTACGCATGCCATCAAACTCTTCAAGAGGATAAATTGTAACGTTTTTTATCATGATTAACTCATTTTTGTTTTTATATCTTATAAGGTAGCGTTTTTTTTTGTTTTTATCAAGAAAAATATTGTTGAAATAATTTTTAATGTTATACTTAGTTATCAAATTAAAAAAAGAGGTTAAAAAATGTTTTCGTTACAAAAATGCTTAATGGCGGGGATTATAGTTTTTTTTATCGTTTATTATATGCTTAAAAATTCTCCATTAGCAAATTAATACATCATTTTATATGCTTAATGGCTTTAAAAACATTATATTTTAAACAAATATTTGGTTGACAATCTTTTTGCTATTTGCTATAGTCAATCTACCTAAGAAGGGGTGGGTCTTGTCTCTAGTAGAGAGACTCAAAGTTATATTGCTTTTTGAAAGGATATAAGATAATGACGCAGTCAAATACAAATGTATTATCACTTTTATATACAAGAAATTCTCTGTCTCTCTATTTAGCTGAAGTGAACAAGTTTCCAATGTTGGACGCTGATCAAGAGTATATGTTGGCTAAAAGATTTCATGATGACAATGATATTGCTGCAGCACATCAATTAACAACATCACATTTAAGATTGGCGGCTAAAGTTGCATTGTCATTTAGACATTATGGTTTGTCTTTAGCTGATTTGATTTCTGAAGCTAACATTGGTTTAATGCAAGCGATTAAACGGTTTGATCCTGATAAAGGATTCCGTTTAGCAACATATGCTATTTGGTGGATAAAAGCTTCAATTTCAGAGTTTATTTTAAAATCTTGGTCGTTGGTTAAGATTGGGACTGTGGCTACACAAAAAAGACTTTTTTATAATCTTCATAAAATCAAATCTCGTTTGGGTTTGTATGATGAAACGAGTTTGAATGATGAAACAGCTGAGCAAATTTCAAAAATGCTTGGGGTTGCTAAAAAAGATGTTATTGAAATGGAACAACGTTTGAGTGGTGATTCTTCTTTGAATGCAACATTGTCTTCGGACACGGCAACCAATCATCAAGACATGTTGGCTGATTCTGCTATTTCAATTGAAGAAGATTTGGGGAATAGAGAAGATATGGCTGTTAAAAAACGACTCCTTTTACAAGCAATTGAAACGCTTTCAGATCGTGAAAAAACAATTATCTCAAAACGATTTTTAACAGATGATCCTGTCACACTTGAAGATTTAGGTGTTCAGTTTAAAATTAGCCGTGAACGGATTCGTCAGATTGAAAATAAAGCTTTTGAAAAAATTTCAAAATATGTAAAAGCTGAAGCTTCGCTTTTAACAATTTAGATTCTTTTTGTTGAGAAAAAAGGAGTCTCTTTTTTTGAGACTCCTTTTTGGGATTTAAATTCATTTTGATTGAACTTATTCCATCTTAAATACAAAATTAATAATATGTTCATTGTTCTGAGTGCCACAACTGTATCCTGAAACGCTCGCAACTGCTTGACAGAGTTTTTGATCGTAAAATTTTACATCAATATCAACTTTATCATCAGCACCATCATCACTAGCGGTATAAATGTCGTTTGTTGTAATTTGAGTAATTCCTGAAGGAAAAGTTCCAATATCGGGCAATTGGGTGCTGTTGGGTGAATATGATGTCCCCTTATTGCTGCAGTACCATGTTGAAATACCGGTTTCTAGCACTTCTTGTTGACATTTAGCATATTCTGTTAAAGCAAATTTTGAGATATAATCTACCACACCATTGGCTCTGTGACGACGCATTGACAAACTGTATCCTGCAATACCGCCGACAGAAAGCACACCGATAATAGCCAAGACGCCCAACATTTCAACCATTGATCTGCCTGACTCATTTTTTTTATATTTCATAATTATCTCCTTTTGTGTGAAAAAAAACGAACCTTTTTTTTCCATATTTTGAGGAGATTTTAATGTTTTTTGAAAAACAAAATAACACAATAATTTTATTGAGTTTTCTTGTGAAATTATTTGCAAACATATTTGATTTGTGCTATAGGAAAAATAAGGTTCGTTTTTTCTCCCATACCCTTAAGTTGATTAACTTATTGAAAATAAAAATCAAATGAGTTGTTTAATGATGGTGAATTTAAATAAAAAAAAGAGGCGTTAAAGCCTCTTTTTTTAGAGTGGTTCATTTTTATTTTCCACCGATTTTTGTTTTTCCACCCATATAAGGTTGAAGAGCTTTTGGAATACGAACAGATCCATCAGCTTGTTGGTGATTTTCAATAAAGGCAACCAACACACGTGGTGTTGCAAGGCCTGTATTGTTCAATGTATAAGCATATTTAACTTTGCCTGTTTCATCTTCACGATAGCGGATGTTTGTTCGACGTGCTTGCCAGTCTAATAAAGAAGAACAGCTGTGCGTTTCTCTGTATTGGTTTTGACCTGGACACCAAGCTTCAATGTCGTTCATACGGTATTTGCCCGCACCCATATCGCCTGTGCAGTTCGCAATGATTTGATATGGAATTTCCATTTCTTGCATAACTTCCTCAGCATTTTGCAAAATAAATTGATGCATTTTATCTGATTCGGCAACTTCAGCTTTACAAATAATGTATTGTTCAACTTTGCTGAATTGGTGAACACGGATAAGTCCTCTTGTGTCTTTACCAGCAGCGCCTGCTTCACGTCTGAAACAAGGAGAGAATCCTGCGTACATAATTGGCAAATCAGCTTCTTTAAGAATATCGCCTGCGTGAATACTGTTTAAAATAACTTCAGCTGTTCCAGCTAAATAAAGGTTGTCTTTTGGCATAGAGTAAACAGAATCATAATCAAATGGGAAGTGGCCTGTGTGATAGAATGCGTTTTCAAATGAGAGGGAAGGGACGCTCATTACGGTAAAGCCTTTTTCCATCAATTTATTAACAGTAAATTGCCATAAAGCCATTTCTAATTGAAGAAGTTCACCTTTAATCCCGACAGTGCGGCTGCCGCAAATTTGAGAGATTTTTTTGAATTCACCCCAGTTGTTCAAATCCATCAACTCAACATGGTCTTTCATTTCAAAATCGAATGTTGGTTTTTCGCCAACTTGGCGAACGACAACGTTTTCTTCTTCACTTGTTCCACGTGGAACATCTGGAGCAGGGATAGTTGGTGTCATGCCCATCATTGATTTGAATTGTTCTTCTAAAGGTTTTAATTCTTCGGCATATGCGGCTGCTTGTTGCCCTGATTTTTTAGAAAGTTCTTTGATTTCTTCTTTTCTTTCAGGTGAAGCTTTTGGCATTTCTTTGCTAAGAGCATTTCTTTTTTGTAATTCAGCTTCCATCAATTGTTTGATTTGGATGATTTTTTTATCAATCGATAAAAGTTCATCAATATCTAATGTTAAGCATTTTTCAGCCAAAGTTTTTTTGACAATATCAGGGTTTTCACGAATAAATTTGATATCAAGCATTTTTAATTTCCTTTTGTTAGTTTGATATTTTTTCTTGTATTAATTGGTTAAGTTTTTTTAAATCATCCCAAGCATTTTTGCGAGAGGTTTGTGAAGTGGAAACCAAATCGGGCCCAAATGTTGCAATAACAGGGATGTTTTTATCATTAAGTTGATATGTTAAGTTTTGTTGTCTTGCTTTGGAGATGCTTTCAATTCCCATTAAAACACGTGTTGGAATGGCTCCAAAAATAAGAATGAAATCTGGATTTACCAGCTCAATTTGTTTTTTTATAAATGGAGCACAGATGCATTCTTCGGTTTGTGTTGGTTTTCTGTCGCCGGGTAATCTCCAAGGGATTAAGGGCGCAATAAATGAATTTTGGGGAGATAGTTGAATGGCTGAAAGCATTTTTTGCATCAAAACGCCATTTGGACCATCAAATAAATTACCTGATTTTTCAGCTTGCGCTTTAGGTGCATCAAACAAACAAAAAACAGTTGGATTTTCTTGTTTGCCGACACCGATAAAAGTGTTGAGAGCTGTTTTTTTTAATGAACAAGAATCAAAAGATTCGAGTGATTGCTTTAATTCGATTAATGAGTTACTTGATTGTGCAATTTCTTCAGCCTTTGTTACAAACGAAAGATTTTTATCAACAACAATATTTGTTTTTTCTTCTGTTTGTGTGTTGAAAACAATAGGATTTGTTCGGGTTTGTTCTTGGTTTTTTTTGAACAACTCAAAACGGTCAATGGCAAGTTCGCCAATAACCTCTGTGATATTTGAAAGTTGATACCATTTTAAAATTGCATAGGTGTTCATTTTTTACTTCTTTTTTTTGTAAAATGATGATAGCATAAAAATACATAAAATGTAAAGTTTTTTCTAAAAATGGAAGTGTAATATGAAGAAGATTCTCTATAGTTTGGTTGTTTGCGGTATTTTATCGAGTGCATTTTTTTATAAGCCAGTTTCTTTAACAATGGATAAATGGTTTGAAAAAGTTTTGTATTTTACTCAAAAACAAGCCAAAGATAAGGAAGTAAAAAAGTTTCAAGAGTTTTTTAAGACAGAACGAGAAATTCCAGAAACAATCAATTTGGGGGCTTTTTGGGCGGGAATTGCAGCTAAAAATGAAGGGGATTTTTATAAGAGTGCTCTTTATTTGAGAAAAGCATATGAGCTTGATCCTACAAATGATGTTATTGCAAAACAACTTTACTTTTTAGAGGGTGTTTCAGGCAATGTTGCTGACTTAAATTCTTTTTTTACAGATGATTTAAAAAAGGATAATGAATTCTTTTTTGCTACTTATGTGAAGGTTGCGCACGCAATTAAAAATCAAAATTATCAACAAGCAAAAGCCATTCTTCTTTTGAATAAAGATAAGATGGAAAAATCTTATGAATATCCTTTGCTTGCTTGGGTTTATGCTGGTCTGAAAGATAAAGAAAAGGCTCTTGCAACATTAAATAAAATGGAAAAAGATGAATTTTCAAACCATACAAGATTGTACCATTCTGCATTGATAATGGATTATTTTGGTGATCAATCTGCTGCGGAAAAATATTATAATGAAATCGCAGCAATTCCCAATATTTCTTCATGGACAGCGCTTGTTTCTGGAAAAGAATTTTTTCAAAGACGAAAAAGATGGAATTTTAGCAACGGGTATGTGTTAAAATACACAAAAATATTAAATGAAACGCCTTTATTAAAAGACATTATTGAGCAAGTTGGTATGCCAGCAATTAAAACACCACAAGAGGGGATGAGTGAGGTCTTTTATTCTTGGGGAATTAATGCTTCTAACCAACATGAGGTTGCAGCTTTTATTGTGAATGTATCTTTATTTTTAAATAATAATCATAATTTGGCAAAAATTTGGTTGGCAGAAAGTTTTGATCGTTTAGGACATTTTAATGCGGCACATAAAATTTATGATGAATTATGGGAAACTTCAAATAGGTCAGATATTATTCTTTATAAAAAAGGGAATCTTTATTTAAAAGAAAAGAAAATTAAAGAGGCTTTGGTGATTTTTAATGAGTTAGAAACACGGAATAAAAGCAATTTTGTTTTATCAACCCTTATTGCAAATTCATATAAAGAAATTGGGGATTGTAAATCTGCGATTCCTTTTTATGAGCGAACAATTTCTTTGTTAGAAAAAATGGGTGCAAGTAACTTTAAAGATGTTTATTTTGATGCGGGTGCCTGTTATTTGGAAGAGGATAAATTTGATTTGTTTGAAAAAAATATGAGGTCATGTTTGAGATTAGATCCAAATGATGCTTCTGTTTTGAATTATTTGGCTTATGCTTGGCTTGAAAAAGATTTACATATCAATGAAGCGGTTGCCTTTTTAGAAAAAGCAAATGAGTTAGCCCCAAATTCACCAGAAATAATGGATTCGCTTGCATTTGCTTATTATAAGCAAGAACGTTATAATGATGCTCTCCTTTTTGCAGAAAAAGCGGTTGATGGTATGGGAGCAAGCTCTGTTGCGAATATGCATTTAGGCGATATTTATAAAGCTTTGGGTCGTTTAAGAGAATCTAAATCGCAATATGAAAAGGCCCTTGCATTAAAGTACGATTTAACGCCTGAGCTTGAAAAAGAATTGTTAGAACGGCTCAAATAAAGTGAAATTTTATTAAGTTTTTTCTATAAAATTGAAAGAGTTATTATTTTTTTAAAAAAGTTCTTGACAAGAGCTTAATTTAAAGGCATAATAACCCTACTTGCACAGAGGTTGGTGTAAGTTGTCCGTCCAAAGATGGAAGGGTGGCCGAGTGGTTAATGGCAGCAGACTGTAAATCTGCCGACTTATGTCTACGAAAGTTCGAATCTTTCCCCTTCCACCAAGGACGAACCCGACTGATGTGCGGGTGTAGCTTAATGGTAAAGCTCCAGCCTTCCAAGCTGACTACGAGGGTTCGATTCCCTTCACCCGCTCCATTTAACGAAATCCCATAGTGGGATTTTAATTTTTTAACACTGATCAGTTAAGGAAAATAATAATGAGTAAAGAAAAATTTGAAAGATCAAAACCGCACTGCAATATCGGTACGATCGGTCACGTTGACCACGGTAAAACAACATTAACAGCTGCTATTACAAAAGTATTGGCAGAAAAAGGTGGCGCAGCTTTCGTTGATTATGCAAACATCGATAAAGCTCCAGAAGAACGCGCACGCGGTATTACCATTTCAACATCACACGTTGAATATGAAACAGCAAACCGCCACTATGCACACGTTGACTGCCCTGGCCACGCTGACTATGTTAAAAACATGATTACTGGTGCTGCTCAAATGGACGGCGCTATCTTAGTTGTTTCTTCAGCTGATGGTCCTATGCCACAAACTCGTGAACACATCTTGCTCGCTCGCCAAGTCGGCGTTCCTGCAATCGTTGTTTTCATGAACAAAGTTGACATGGTTGACGATGCTGAATTGTTAGAATTAGTTGAAATGGAAATCCGTGAATTGTTATCTTCATACCAATTCCCAGGTGATGATATTCCAGTTATCAAAGGTTCTGCAAAAGTTGCATTAGATGATGGTGATCCAGCAATCGGTCGTGATGCTATCTTGTCATTGATGGAAGCAGTTGACTCATACATTCCACAACCAGAACGTCCAAAAGACAAACCATTCTTGATGCCAATCGAAGACGTGTTCTCAATTTCAGGCCGTGGTACAGTTGTTACAGGTCGTGTAGAACGCGGTGTATTAAAAGTTGGTGAAGAAGTTGAAATCGTTGGTATCCGTCCAACAGCTAAAACAACATGTACAGGCGTTGAAATGTTCCGTAAATTATTGGATCAAGGTGAAGCTGGTGATAACATCGGTGCTCTTCTCCGTGGTACAAAACGTGACGAAGTTGAACGTGGTCAAGTTTTGGCTGCTCCAGGAACAATTACTCCACACACAAAATTTGAATCAGAAGTTTATGTGTTGAGCAAAGATGAAGGTGGTCGTCATACACCATTCTTCGCAAACTATCGCCCACAATTCTACTTCCGTACAACAGACGTTACAGGTACAATCGAATTACCTGAAGGTGTTGAAATGGTTATGCCAGGCGACAATGTTAAATTAACAGTTTCATTGATCGTTCCTGTAGCTATGGACGAAGGTTTGCGTTTTGCTATTCGTGAAGGTGGTCACACAGTTGGCGCCGGCGTTGTTGCAAAAATCTTTGAATAATCAAAGCCGCAAAATAAAGAAAAAGCCTCTGCTCGTCAGGGGCTTTTTTGTTATAAAAATAAGGAAAAAACAACATATTTTTTATAATCATCGATAAATTTATTTAATGTTTTTACATCAACATTTATGGTTTTTGCTATTTTGTTTCTGGGAACTTTCTTTTCCAAAAGGTTTTTAATTTGATTTTTTTTATTTTCCAATTTACATTTTTGATTCTTTTTTCCTTTGGGACGCCCCAAAGTTTTTCCTTCGGTTTTTAATCGTTTTAGAGCTTCGCTAGTTCGTTGAGAAATAAGATCTCGTTCAATTTCTGCGGCTAATCCAAAAGCAAAAGCTAATACCTTTGATTCTATGGTTTTCCCAAGTCGATAGTGGTCTTTAATAGTCCAAATTTGGCAACCAACATTCATACAGTGGTGTAAAATACTCATGACTTGAAGCAGATTTCTACCTAATCTGGATAATTCTGTTGCAATAACAATATCGTCATTTTTAATTTGTCTTAAAAGAGTACCAAGTTTTCGTTTATTTAACTCTTTTGTTGCGCTAATGGTTTCGGTTATCCATTTGTCAATAACAATCTTGTTTTGAATACAAAATTGCTCGATTTCAAATTTTTGGTTTTCTGTGGTTTGTTTGTCAGTTGAAACTCTGATATATCCGTAAATCATTTTATGTTTCCTTTTTGATTGGTTGTTAAAAAAACATATGTTACAGGATATTTATCTGTGGGAAAAACAATCTTCGATTTTTTTATTTTAAATAGAAATAAATTTATTAACAAAAGAGATCTTAATCTCTCTTTTATTTTATTTGTAACAAAAAAAAGCCCCGAGCGGGGCTTTTTGTTTTGAGAGAGAAAACATTATTTAATTTCCCTAAATAAAGGTCGGCCTTGGAACATTCTGGTGTTTTGTGCCTCCATAAATGTAGCAAGAGCAATTTTTCCTTCGCGGATGCTCATACGCATTTGGCAAGCTACCATTGGGTTTGGGTTTGCAAAAGCGGTATGAATAACAGGTCGCAAGGTTGTTGTCCCTTCCAATTGTTGGTGAATAACACCCAAAATGCCACGAGCCAAAAGGTCGCAAACAAGTTTTTCATCTAACCCTGCACCAGCAGCATATTTGATCAAAGAGTTTAAAGCATCTTCAACGCTGTTTGCATGAATGGTTGATACAACAAGGTGTCCAGATGTTGCTGCGCGTAATGCTTGAGAGGCAACTTCAGGCGTTCTGATTTCTCCAACAAGGATGTATCTTGGACGAGAACGTAAGGCGGATTTTAATCCATCTTCCCATCTTTCGTTTTCAACGGGACTTTGTTTACATAATCCTAAGCCTCCATTTTTGGCATGATAAATGCCATCTAAAGGCATTTCAGGTGGGTCTTCAATGGTGTATAAGAATCCACCATGTGTTTCTAAAAATTCGCGTATCAAGGCTGAGGCAGATGTTGTTTTTCCCATACCTGTTGGACCCGCAAAAAGAAGTAGCCCAGATTCGGTTGCAAGGGAAGTCATATATTTAACAACAGGTTCGGGTAATCCAAGATTATATATGTTTGGTGTAGATGATGGCATTTTTCGGCAGTTATATTGAATCCCAGTTGTTGTAACAACGCGTTCTACACGATAAGCTTCTCCTTTGAATTTAATGGAATAACTAGAGGCACCTTGAAAGTTTTGATCAAGTGCTCTTAAAAAGTCATCCATATCATCTGTTTCAAAAGGAATTAAGGCAAATTTAGTGGATTTATCACGGATGTATGAAACTTTTTCTGGCGTTAACCAAATGTCTGAAAAATTAACATCTTGAACGGATTGTGCTTTAAAAACTTTTGTTCCATCCCCTTGTGTTTCTTCGTGAGGAAACGGATTGGTTGTTTGAACATTATCTTCTGGTTCTTTAGGTGAAGAGGTATTAGAATTTCCAATAAGTTGCTCTTTTTTTAAGGTAAGAACAGGTGCTTGAGGAATTGATGCAGGTCCAGAAAAAGCTGGTGCCTGAGGCATTGGATTTGAAGCAGGTTCGCTTGCTTCTTCGGTTTTTATTTCTTCAACTGTTTGAGGTGTTTTTTTTGAAAATAGCATTGTATCCCCTTTTTTAATCTATTTTTCTTATAGTTAACAAATTTTTTTGAGTTTTTGCAAGTTTTTTTCCAAAAGATATCTTTTTTTTGTAAAAACACTTGTTTTTTTGTAAAAAATATGTATAATGTACCTATATTCTCAATGATTTTATGAGGGTGAGCTAGTTAGCTCGCCTTTTTTAGTAAAGGAAAAACAATGGAACTATCAACTCAATTAACAGAAATGTTGTCCCCATCCTTGTTGGATATGGGATATGAAATTGTGAGAATCTCATTGCAAGGTGGTGACGTTAAAACTGTTCAAATTATGGCTGAACGTTTGGATAGGGCTGCAATGACTCTTGCTGATTGTGAAAAAATTAGTCGTACATCTTCAGCTCTGTTGGATGTTGAAGATATTTTTCCCAACAAATATATGTTAGAGATTTCATCTCCAGGTGTTGACAGGCCTTTGGTTCGTGAAGCTGATTATTCTCGTTTTGCAGGATCTGATGCAAAAATTGAAACACTTCACGATATTAATGGTAGAAAACGCTTTAAAGGCAAAATTTTAAAATATGATGAAGTGACACATACTGTGCATTTTGCTTTTGAAGATCAAGAGCTTCAAATTGCTTTTTCTGAAATTTCAAAAGCAAAACTTCTGTTAACTGATACGTTTATGCAAAAACAACCAAAAAAATAATCAAAGAAAGGTATACAAATGCAAATTGCAACTCTTCCAAGACCAGAACTTATTCAAATGGCTGATTTATTGGCTCGTGAAAAAAATATTTCTAAAAAAGATGTTTTAGAAGCTATGGAACAAGGTATTTCAAAAGCTGGTCGTTCTAAATATGGTCCTGAATATGATATTCGCACAAAAATTGATCCAACAACGGGCGCTATTCAAATGGCAAGATATGTTACTGTTGTTGAAACTGTTGAAGATGAATTTACTCAAATTTCTTTGGTTAATGCTCAAAAGAAAGATAAAACATTGAAATTAGGTGATGTGATTGTTGATCCCTTGCCACCAATGGATTTTGGCCGTATTGCAGCTCAAACAGCAAAACAAGTTATTACACAAAAGGTTCGTGAAGCTGAAAGAATGTGCCAATTCAACGAAATGAAGAGCCGTAAAGGTGAAATTGTTAGCGGTATTGTTAAACGTGTTGAAGGTGGTAACTTGGTTGTTGAAGTTGCCCATGTTGAAGCATTACTCCGTCGTGATGAACTTATTCCAAGAGAAACGTATCGTGTAGGTGATAGATTGCGCGCTTATGTTTTAGATGTTCGTGCAGAAGTTAAAGGTCCTCAAGTGTTTTTGAGCCGTTCACATCCACAATTCCTTGCAAAATTATTTGCAGCAGAAGTTCCAGAAATTTACGATGGTACAATTGAAGTTAAATCAGTTGCTCGTGATCCTGGTTCTCGTGCAAAAATTGCTGTTTGGTCAAAAGATAACACTTTGGATGCTCGTGGCGCTTGTATTGGTATGCGTGGTGTTCGCGTTCAAGCAATTGTTCAAGAATTACAGGGTGAAAAAATTGATGTTGTTCATTGGTCATCAGATCCTGCAACATTTATCATCAATGCATTGGCTCCAAGTGAAGTTTTGAAAATTGTTATTGATGAAGAATCAAAGAATGTCGAAGTTGTGTTGAGTGAAGAACAACTTTCATTAGCAATTGGCCGTCGTGGTCAAAATATCCGTTTGATCAGTCAATTAACAGGTTGGCATATTGATATGATGAATGAAGCTCAAGAATCAGAACATCGTATCAATGAAACAAAAGAACGTGTTGAGTTGTTCATGCAGGCTTTGGATATTGATGATATGATGGCTCATCTTTTGATTCAAGAAGGTTTCTCAAAAGTTGAAGATATTGCCTTTATTTCAATGAATGAATTGGCGGGTATTGAAGGGTTTGATGACGCTTTGGCTGAAGAATTGCAAAATCGTGCAAAAGCATATTTAATCCTTAAACAAGATACAATGGAAAAGAAATTGGCAGAACTCGATCTTGAAGATGCATTGAAATCTCTTGATGGTTTGACATTAGATATTCTTGTTAAGTTGGGTGAAAACGATATCAAAACATTAGATGATTTTGCTGATTTAGCAACTGATGAATTGATTGAAATTGTTGGCAAAAGCTTAATGAATGAAGATCAAGCAAATAAACTTATTATGAAAGCACGGGAACACTGGTTTGAATAAGATTAATAGACATCAACATAAACGAGCAGCTGATAATGGTTTGAAAAGTTGTTTTGTTACAAAAAAATTCTTTCCTCGGGAAGAGATGATTCGTTTTGTCATCTCTCCTGATCGGGAAGTTGTGTTTGATGTAAATGAAAAATTACCAGGTGCTGGTATATGGTTGTATCCAACAAAGGATTCGTTGGATGCAGCTATTGAAAAAAAAATATTTTATAAAGCTGCAAAAGGGACTGTTAAAATTCCTGAAAATTTAAGAGAAATGGTTATAAATTCATTAAAAACAAAAGCTCTTAATTTGATTTCATTTGCTCGAAAATCAGGGTGTTTGGTTTTTGGGTTTGAGGGGGTTAAAAAAGCGATTGAAGCTCAAAAAGTCTTGATTGCTTTTGAGGCTCAAGATGCAGCAAAAAATGGACATGATAAATTGTACCGTTCAACAGATACTTTTCCTATTTTAAATTGTTTTTCAAGACAAGAATTGGGAAGTGTAACAGGGCAAGATGAACAAGTTCACTTGGTTATAACAGATGAAAAGATGGCAACTGTTTTAATCCAACTGATTAAAAAAGTAAACCTTTTACAAGGCTATTAAAGGAAAGGATAAACTATGACAGAAGAAAAGAAACAACTTACGTTAACAGGGAAGACGTTAGAATTGAAAAAGAAAACACTTTCTTTAAATACGCAAGTTCGCCAAAATACAGGCGCAGGAAAATCCAACATGGTTCAAGTTGAAGTTCGTAAAAAACGTGTTATTACGGCAGAACAACAACCTAACGTCCTTTCAACAGAGGCTTCTCAAAAATTAAAATTGATTCAAGAGGCTCAACAACGTGCTGCAGAAAAAGCACGTGTGGAAGCTGAACAAAAACAAAGAGAAGAACAAGAAAAATTAGCCGCTGCTGCTGTTACAGTTGAAGAAAAAGAGGTTGAAGCGTCTGTTGTTGAAGAAGAAGCTCCGGTAGAAGTTGTTGAAGCTCGCACAGAAAAAAAACATGATAAAAAACCTGTTGAAAATTCTAATTTTTCTCGTAAGAAAGAAAGAGAATCTGAATCAGAAGATCGCGGTAGAACACGTGGGTTTCATGAAGAAAAACGTTCATCAAAAATGAATATGAATGCTTATAAAAATATGAGTATGAGTGATTCTGATGGTGATGATATGGAAGATGGTGTTCGTCATCAACGCCGTTCTATGGCATCAATTAAACGCTCTCGTGAAAAAGAACGTTTAAAACATATGGAACCAAAGGTTCAAGAAAAAGTTATTCGTGAAGTTGTTGTGCCAGAAACAATTACAGTTCAAGAGTTGGCAAACCGTATGAGTGAAAAAGGCGCAACAGTTGTTAAGGTTTTGATGAAGCTTGGTATGATGGTTACAATTACACAAACAATTGATGCAGATACTGCGGAGTTGGTGGTTGAAGAATTGGGTCACAAAATCAAACGTGTTGCTGAATCTGATGTTGAAGATATTTTGAAAAAAGAAGATGATTTACCAGAAGATTTGGAGCCACGTTCACCTGTTGTAACTGTTATGGGTCACGTTGACCATGGTAAAACATCTTTGTTGGATGCTTTGCGTTCATCAAATGTTGCTCAAGGTGAATCTGGTGGTATTACACAGCACATTGGTGCTTATCAAGTTAGTTTGTCAGAAGGTCAAAAGGTTACATTTATTGATACACCTGGGCACGAAGCGTTTACAGCAATGCGTGCTCGTGGGGCAAAGGTAACAGACCTTGTTGTTTTGGTTGTTGCTGCAAATGACAGTGTTATGCCTCAAACAATTGAAGCTATTCACCACGCAAAAGCTGCTGGTGTTCCAATCGTTGTTGCAATTAACAAAATTGATGTTCCAGGGGCAAATCCACAAAAAGTTCGTACAGACTTGTTGCAACATGATGTTGTTGTTGAATCAATGGGTGGTGACGTTCTTGATGTTGAAGTTTCTGCGAAAAAACGCATCAATTTAGATAAGCTTATTGAAACAATTTTGTTGCAAGCTGAAGTTCTTGATTTAAAAGCTTCTTCAAAACGGATGGCAGAAGGTGTTGTTGTTGAAGCACGTATGGATAAAGGTCGTGGTTCAGTTGCAACTGTTTTGGTCCAAAAAGGTACATTAAATGTGGGTGATATCTTTATTTCTGGTCAAGAATGGGGTCGTGTTCGCTCACTCTTTAATGATAAAGGTCAACGTGTGGATAAAGCATATCCTTCACAACCTGTTGAAGTTATTGGGTTGCAAGGAACGCCATCAGCAGGGGATGATTTTATTGAAGTAGATACAGAAGCAAGAGCAAGGGAAATTTCTGCTTATCGTCAAAGAAAAGCAAGAGAACAATTGCAAGTTAAAACAATGAGCAGTGCTGAACACTTGTTGGCAAAAATTAAAGCTGGTGAAATCAAAGAATTGCCTGTTTTAATTAAAGGTGACGTACAAGGTTCTGTTGAAGCATTGAATGGTATTCTTTCTCGTATTGCAAATAATGAAGTTAAAGTTCATGTATTACATAGTGCTGTAGGTGCAATTAACGAATCTGATGTTACATTGGCACGTGCTTCAAAAGCAATTATCATTGGCTTTAACGTTCGTGCAAATCCAACAGCTCGTGAAATGGCAAAACGTGATGGTGTAGATATTCGTTACTACTCGATTGTTTACGATGTTGCTGATGATATGAAACAAGCTGTTGCAGGCTTGCTTGAACCAGAATTGAAAGAAAAAATCTTGGGTTATGCTGAAATTCGCCAAGTTATTTCAATTTCAAAAGTTGGTAAAATTGCTGGTTGTATGGTTAAAGAAGGTATTGTCAAACGTGGTGCAAAAGTTCGTTTATTGAGAGATTCTGTTGTTATCTATACTGGGGCACTTAGCCAATTAAAACGCTTTAAAGATGATGTTAAAGAAGTTCGTGAAAGTTATGAATGCGGTATGAGTTTTGAAAATTATGATGACTTAAAAGTTGGTGATGTTATCGAATGTTTCGAAATGGAAGAAATCGCAGTTAAGTTGAATTTTGATGTATAGGAGGTGTGATGAAAAATACTGAAAAAGGAAAATCAAAAGCGCCTTCACAACGTCAATTACGTGTTGCTGAAGAAATCAGACATGTTCTTGCTAAAATGCTTTCACAAGATGAAGTTTTCATTGAAGGATTGAAACCATCATTTATTATGGTAACACAAGTGACAATTTCTCCTGATTTATCATATGCAACAGCTTTTGTTGAAACGATTGGTGATGCAGTTAATTTGGATGAACAAATTACATTATTGAATCGTCATAAAGGTGTGTTCCGTTATAAAATTGGTAAATCTGTTCGTTTAAGAATTGTTCCTGATATTATTTTTAAATCAGACAATAGATTTGCAGCTTCAAAATATATCAATGATCTTTTAAATTCTCCACAAGTTCGTGCAGATGTTGAAAAAGAAATTGAGGAAGAAGAATTGTAATTGATGGCAAAAATTATCAATCAAATTAATGGTTGGCTTGTAATTGATAAAGCTTATGAAATGGGCTCAACAACCGTTGTTAATCGGCTCAAAAGATATTTGCATCCCTCAAAAATCGGTCATGCAGGAACTTTGGATCCGCTTGCAACAGGTGTTTTGCCCATTGCTTTAGGTCAAGCAACAAAAACAATCCCTTATGTTATGGATGGGGATAAAATTTATCAGTTTGAAGTTACTTGGGGAAAAGAAACATCAACAGATGACTTAGAAGGTGAAGTATTGTTTGAAAGTGACAAGCAACCTTCTTTGGAAGAAATTGAATCTATTTTGCCTTTGTTTAAGGGGGAAATTTTGCAAACACCACCTTTGTATTCTGCAATTAAAATAAATGGGAAGAGGGCTTATGAGCTTGCAAGAAAAGGTGTTGATGTAGAATTAAAACCACGTCCTGTTATGATTAAAGATTTAAAAGTTATTTCTCACGAGGGAAGCAAAACCTTGTTTGAAGTACAGTGTGGAAAAGGAACTTATGTTCGTTCTTTGGGGCACGATATGGGCCGAAAATTAGGTTGTTATGGATATATTACCGTTTTAAGAAGAACAAAATGCGGTCCTTTTTCGCTTAACCATTCGATTTTACTTGAAAATTTGGAAAAAAAGGAGTATAATCCAGAAGATTTGTCTATTATCCCTGTTTTAACCGCACTGGACGACATCTTGGTGCTGGCTGTAGATGGGGAAGGGGCAAAGGCGTTGAGGCAAGGAAAAGCGCTAAGTGCAAAAGGTATTTTAACTGGTCAAAAAGTTCAAAACCAAACAGTTATCGCTCTTCACTTAAATCAACAAGTCGTTGCTTTGGTTCGGTATGAAAATGGCGTGTTAAAACCATTTCGTGTCTTTCCAGAGGAAGTTTAATTTAAATTAAGAAAGGAAAATTACGATGTCGCTTTCAAAAGAAATGAAAAAGCAAATTATTGTTGATTATGCAACAAAAGAAGGTGATACAGGTTCACCAGAAGTTCAAGTTGCAGTTTTGACAGCAAAAATTAACTATTTGTCAGAACATATGAAATCAAATGCTCAAGACCACCACTCAAGACGCGGTCTTTTGAAAATGGTTTCAAATCGTCGTCGTTTGCTCAAGTACTTGAAGAAAGATGATGAAGGCCGTTACAACGAACTCATCAAACGTTTAGGTTTACGTAAATAACCACGATTTTCAAGGGGAGCATCAAGGGATGTTCCCCTTTCAAGACTTAGAAATGGGTTTTAAGTCTTAGTTTGTATGTATGAAGGAAAAGAAAATGACTATTTTTAAAACATTTAAAAAAGAAATGATGTGGGGAGGCAAACCTCTTTCAATCGAAACAGGTAAAATCTCACGCCAAGCTGATGGTGCTGTGATTGTACGCTATGGGGACACAATGGTGCATGCTGCTGTTTGTGCAAGCAAAAAAGCACCAGATACATTTGAAGATTTTATTCCATTAACAGTTAATTATATTGAAAAAAGTTATGCTGCTGGGCGTATTCCTGGTGGGTTCTTTAAACGTGAAGGAAAACCATCAGAGGCAGAAATTTTGACATCTCGTTTAATTGACAGACCAATTCGTCCATTGTTTGTTAAAGGTTTTAACAATGATACACAAGTTACTGTTACATTGTTAAGTCATGATTTGAAAACTCAACCAGATA
Source organism: Alphaproteobacteria bacterium (assembly GCA_045632845.1). Taxonomy (GTDB): domain Bacteria; phylum Pseudomonadota; class Alphaproteobacteria; order CAAHEQ01; family UBA3637; genus RGIG4140. Next base: position 110,206 of record JAZQXL010000020.1, on the reverse strand, counting down.
TTATCGCAATGATTGGTGCTTCTGCTGCATTGACATTGTCAGGCATTCCATTTTTAGGCCCAATTGCTGGTGCTCGTGTTGGGTATATCGATGGTGAGTACATCTTAAACCCAGATTTAGATGTGGTTAAAAACAGTCAATTAGACTTGGTTGTTGCTGGTACATCTGAAGGTGTTTTGATGGTTGAATCAGAAGCTCAAGAACTTTCTGAAGAAACAATGCTTGGTGCTGTTGCTTTTGGTCATGATAGCTTAAAACCAGTTATCGATATGATTATTTCTTTGGCTGAAGAATGTGCAAAAGATCCATGGGATGTTAAAGAAGAACCTGCAGAATATGCAACAGTTCGTGCTGAAATTTTAGAAAATCTTGGTGATGAATTAAAAGAAGCATATCACATTCATAATAAACTTGAAAGATTAAATCAAGTTTCTGCAATCAGAGAAAAAGCACATGCTTTGTTTGCTGATCGTGAAGCTGAAGATGCAATTTGTGATCAAGTTTTCCATGAATTAGAAGCAAGAACAGTTCGCGATATGGTTTTATCCACAGGTCTTCGTATTGATGGTCGTGATACAAAAACAATCCGTGTTATTGAAACAGAAGTTAATGTCTTACCAAAAACACATGGTTCTGCATTATTCACACGTGGAGAAACGCAAGCTCTTGTAACTGCTACATTAGGCACAGGCGAAGATGAACAAATTATTGACGCTTTGCAGGGTGAATATAAAGAGCACTTTATGTTACATTATAACTTCCCACCATACTCAGTTGGTGAAGTTGGTCGTATGGGTTCTCCAGGTCGTAGAGAAATTGGACATGGTAAACTTGCATGGCGCGCAATTCACCCAATGTTACCATCAAAAGAAGATTTCCCATACACACTCCGTGTTGTATCTGAAATTATGGAATCAAATGGATCTTCTTCAATGGCAACCGTTTGTGGTTCAACATTGGCATTGATGGATGCAGGTGTTCCAATGAAAAAACCAGTTGCAGGTATTGCAATGGGTTTGATTAAAGAAAAAGATTCTTTTGTTGTTTTATCTGATATCTTGGGTGATGAAGATCACTTGGGAGATATGGACTTTAAAGTTGCTGGTACAAAAGATGGTGTTACAGCACTTCAAATGGACATTAAGATTACTTCTATTACAAAAGAAATTATGGCAATTGCATTGGAACAAGCTCATGAAGGTCGTATCTTTATTTTGAATAAAATGGCTGAATCTTTGGCTGCTCCTCGTGCAGAACTTAGTCCAAATGCACCACGTATTATTTCTTACAAAATTGATAAAGAAAAAATCCGTGATGTTATTGGAACAGGCGGTAAAGTCATTCGTGAAATTGTTGAAAAAACAGGTGCTAAAATTGACATTGATGATGATGGTTTAATCCATATCGCTTCTGTTGATGGTGGTGCTGGTGAAGCTGCGTTAAATTGGATCAAAGGTATTGTATTAGAACCTGAAGTTGGTCAAATTTATGATGGTACAGTTGTTAAGTTAATGGACTTTGGTGCTTTTGTTAACTTTATGGGAACAAGAGATGGCCTTGTTCATGTTTCAGAAATTGCACCTCACCGTGTTGAAAAAGTAACAGATGTTCTCAAAGAAGGGGATAAAGTCAAGGTTGTCTGTATGGGTATTGACAATCGTGGCAAAATCAAACTTTCAATGAAACGTGTTGACCAAACAACAGGCGAACCTGTTGAGTTGGAAGAAAAACCAATGAAGAAAAAACATCATAAAGAAGCTGAAGAAACATCAGCAGAATAAAAGATATTAAAGCTAAAAAAGGTGGTGTTTACCACCTTTTTTATTAAGAGTATACAAAAAAGGGGTTATCATTCTTGATAACCCTTTTGGTTTATAAAAAACAAAATTATTCTTCACTCAGACGTGTCATAGCATAGAATTTGTCATGACGCATTGCTTTTAATTCATCTGGTGTGTTTTGTTTAAGTGTATCTAAATGTTTTTTGATTGCACTTGCTAATGCTCCCATTGCTTCATTTGGATAACGATGTGCACCGCCAATAGGTTCAGGAATAATTTCATCAATAATTCCCAAACGGAGTAAGTCTGAAGCTGTTAAATTTAAAATTTCAGCAGCTTTTGGTGCCATTTTTGCATCTTTCCACAAAATGGAGGCACAGCCTTCTGGAGAAATAACAGAATAAATGGAATTTTCTAACATTAAAATTTTGTTACCAGAAGCAAGTGCAATTGCACCGCCAGATCCACCTTCACCGATGATACAGCAAATCAATGGTACTTTTAAATCTAAACAAGCTTCTGTGGATGCAGCAATAGCTTGTCCTTGTCCACGTTCTTCCCCTTCCATTCCTGGGAAAGCACCAGCCGTATCAACTAAAGTGATAACGGGAACGTTAAATTGCTCTGCAAGCTTCATTAAACGAATGGCTTTTCTGTAACCTTCAGGTTTTGCCATGCCAAAGTTATGAGCAAGTCTGCTTTCTGTGTCATGTCCTTTTTCGTGACCAATAACCATAACAGTTTGACCTTCAAAATCAGCAAAACCACCGATAATGGCTTTATCATCTGCAAAAGATCTGTCCCCTGAAAGGATTGAAAAATTTTGAAAAATGCTGTTGATATAGTCAGATGTATGTGGTCTGTTTTCATGACGAGCAACCGCTGATTTTTGCCAAGGTGTGAGATTTGAATAAATGGATTCAAGTGCTTTTTCTCTTTTTTTGTTCAAGCGAGCTGTTTCTTCCTTTTTTTCATCCTTGGAACGTGTCACATCAGCGTTCACATCGGCCAACCGTGTGTCGATTTCAAGTATTTGTTGTTCAAAATCTAAATATTGCATTTTTTTATCCTTTAATAATTTGATTTTTTGTATTATACTGATTATACTTTAAAAAGTCTAGTGTTTTATCTGTTTTTAACAAAAACGAAACAATTGTTTATCTTTATTAAAAGGATTTGTTACTTGTTGTCTTTAGTTAAAATATTTGTCGCTTTGAGTTTTGTTTTTTTCTCTTTTATGGTGCAAGGGAAAGAATATGATTTTAAATCTGCTGTTTCAATGTATGGTGAACCCAAGTATAAAGAGGGATTTGTGTCTTTTGATTATGTGAATATTTCTGCTCCAAACGGCGGAACCCTTAAACAGGCTTCTTTTGGTTCTTTTGATTCTTTTAATCCTTTTTCAATTAATGGTGTTTCACCAGCAGGGATTGGTTTGACTCATGATACATTGATGAAACAAAGTTCAGATGAGGCTTTTTCATTGTATGGATTAATTGCTGATGGCATTTATATTTTACCAAACAAAAAAGGTGTTGTTTTTCATATCAATCCCAATGCAACATTTAATGATGGTTCAAAAATCACAGCAAATGATGTTTTGTTTTCTTTTGAAACGTTGAAAGAAAAAGGGGCTCCCACATATCGTTATTATTATCGAGATGTTGAAAAAGTTGAGGTTAAAGATGAACAAACAATTGCTTTTTATTTTTATGAAAATGTAGAAAATAGAGAGCTTCCTTTTATTTTGGGTGAGTTACCTGTTTTGTCATCTGCTTGGTGGAGTAAACAAGATTTTGATAAAACAACATTAGAAGTTCCAGTTTCAAGTGGTCCATATGTTATTAGTGGTTTTACAGCGGGGCGTTCTATTACGTATCAAAAAAATGAAAAATATTGGGCAAAAAATTTAAATGTGAATAAAGGTTTTTATCATTTTGATAAGTTCCATTTTGATTATTATCGAGATACAACGGTTGCTTTAGAAGCTTTTAAAGCAGGAGAGTTTGATGTTCGTCTTGAAAATGAAGCCAAAAAATGGGCGAATTTTCAGCATGAAAAAAACGTTTTAAATGGACGTATAAAATTAAGAAGTTTTGAATATCATTTACCAAGTGGTATGCAAGGGTATGTGTTTAATTTAAGAAAACCATTGTTTCAAGATAAGAATGTTCGAAAAGCACTTTCTTTGGCATTTGATTTTGACTGGATGAATTATAATCTTTTTCATGGATTATATTCAAGAACAACCAGCTTTTTTGATAATTCATATTTAAAAGCGCCTACGTTACCTGATGAAAATGAATTGAAATTATTAGAGCCTTTTAAGAATCAATTAGATGAAACTGTTTTTGAGCCTTTATATCAACAAGAATCAGCAGATGTGCGTGAACGGTTGTATAAAGCGATGGATTTATTAAAAGCCTCAGGGTGGAATGTGAATGAAAAAGGCTTTTTGGAAAAAGAAGGGGAAGAATTTGAATTTGAGATTTTGATTGATACTGCATCAGCAGCGGCATGGGAGCGCATTACGCTGCCTTTTGTTGGAAAATTGATGCGTCTTGGTATCAAAGCGCATATTCGAACAGTTGATTTGTTGCAATATAAAAATCGGCTTGATTCGTTTGAATATGATATGATTGTCAGTGTTTGGGGACAATCACTTTCTCCAGGGAATGAGCAAAGATATTTTTGGACATCTTCTGCTGCGGACAGCCAAGGATCAATGAATTATAGTGGTCTTAAAAATCCAGTAATTGATGCTTTGGTTGAATTGGTTATTCAGTCTTCTTCAAAAGAAGAATTGATAACGGCTGTGCATGCGCTTGATCGTGTATTGTTAAATGAACATATTGTTATTCCGCATTGGTATACACCTGCTCATAGATATATGTTTCAAAATACAATAGGAATGCCAACAACAGTTCCATTAAAGGGTGCGAATGTATTAACTTGGTGGAAAATTTAAGAAAAACAGATACTTTTTTGCTGAAAGATGATTTTTAGCTTGCTATATGCAGAAAAAAAAATTATCCTTTTCTTAGAGATTAAAAAAAAGGATGCTCAATGAAACTTTTAAAATTAACTTTTTTGATATGTTGTTTATCAATTTCTTTGAATTTAAAAGCACAAACAGCTTTTTGGTCTTTTGATGCCAATGATGGCCAGTTAGATATTCCTTTGCAGTGTGATGGTCAATTTGATGAAACCCGAGGGGGTGTTTTCTTGCCAACACCAGATGAATTGTATGACTATGGTGAATCCTTTTTGTTAGAAAAGGGAAAAGAAAAAAATAATGCTGCTTATTGTTTCTTGTCGGCGGCATTACAAGGTCATATTGATGCTCAATATCGTTTGGCACAAATGTATAATAAAGGAATTGTTTTTCCTCAAAATGATTTGGCTTCATATAAATGGGCGTTTTTGGCTGCCTTGCACGGTCATAAAAAAGCAGAGCAAATGGCTTTGACATTGGAACAGCTTTTATCAACAACAGATATTGATATGGCAACAAAATCTATTCAAGAAATTTTACCTGTTTTGACACAGAAAAAAACAGACAGTTTAATGGTTTTGACTCAAGAATTGGATAATAAAAAAGCAGAACTTGAAAAAATTAATAAAGAAATAGATGATATGTTAGGTATTAAATTTGTTGCACCAGAAATCAAAGTTCCAGAATCTGAGTTTTTAACAGATAAATCTAAAAAGGAACCAAAGTCACCTTATAAATATAAAAAACCAACTGGTTCATCTTATTTTTCTGAAAAAGATCGGATGTAATTTTTATGTCGTTTGTTAAAAAGATTTTCTGTTTGTATTTTTGTTTGTTGTGTGTATCAACAAGTTATGCGGCAGATTCTTTTTTGACGAAAACAAGTGATATTCCTTTAATGCAAGGATTAAAAATTAGTCCATCTAATCAGATGGATTTTGACACACCAACAGGTCAAGTTTTGACATTGGAAGGTGTTTCAAAAACAAAAACAGGGGATGAGGTGATTGCTTTTTATGGATCTGTTTTGCCACAAATGGGGTGGAAAAATGTGGAAAAAGGTTCTTTTTTAAGACAATCAGATACACTTAATATTATTATTTTAAAGAATAAAAAACCATCAAAAGTTCGCTTTGATATTTTTTTGACCAACGGGCAATAGATAACTCACGGATTTTTGAGGCAAAAGTTGATAAAATGACTTGACTTTTCATTTTATTTGGTGTATAAAGTAACCCTAATTTTAAAATTTTTCAATTGAGGAATATAAATATGGCCAATATCAAATCGGCAAAAACACGTGTAAGACGTAACACTAAAAAAGAAAGAGTTAATGCTGATCGTTTAAACTCAGTTAGAACAGCTACAAAAAAAGTTCGTGCTGCTATCTTGGCTGGGGATAAAGAAGCTGCTCAAGCAGCTTTCAAATTAGCTGAATCAGCTTGGGCTCGTGCTGGTGTTAGAAATACAGTTCATAAAAAAACAGCTTCTCGTAAAATTTCTCGTTTAGCTGCAGCTGTAAAAGGTATGTAAGTTTTTACATGTTTGCCACACAGAATTAAAAGCACTTTCAAAGTGCTTTTTTTTGTGCTATAAAAAGATGTTTCAATTTAAAAGGAGTTTTTATGACAAAGATTATTTTGTGGGACTGGGATAATACATTGGTTGACACATTTGGCGCAATTTTAAAAGCGCAAAATGTGATGCGAGAGGCTTATAATTTAGCTCCTTGGACGGAATCAGAAGCAAAAATTGCCATGAATACAAGTGGGCGCAATTTAATTGTTCATTTGGTTGGATCAGATAATGCTGTTGAAGCTCGCAAAATCTTTTTGGATGCTTATGCAAAAAGCGCTTCTGAAATTAAATTGAAAGCAGGGGCAAAAGAAATTGTTGAATGGTCCAAAAATAATGGTTTTATCAATATTTTGGCAAGTAACAAAGCGGGTTCCATTTTGCGCAATGAAGTTGAAACTTTGGGTTTGACACAATATTTTGAAAAAATTGTTGGTGCTGAAGATTTTGAAAATGATAAACCATCTAAAGAATTTACAGACGCGGCAATCAAAGGCTATATTCCAGATGAAATTTATTCCATTGGGGATGGGAAAGCGGATATCTCTATGGGTCATAACTATCAAAATGGAAAAGGCATTTTGGTGTGGACTGACCCAAACACGCCTGAGTTTGAAACCGTCAAACCAGATATGGCTGTTTCCTCTTTGGTTGGATTAAAAAATGTTTTATTATCCTGTGAAAAACAAGAGAATAAAGTGGTTTAAAAATCACTTTAAAATTGATTTTATTTTTTTAATCACGTTCTGAACTTTTTGCAGATAATTTTGGTGGCTGTTTAAAATTTTGTTGAAAAGCGGGGTTGTTTAGCACCTGTTTAAAAAAATCATCTGATATTGTGTTGTTTGATTTTAAAAATTGTTGATAGATTGGGTAAAAAATACGGGTTAATGCATCTGCTTCTTTAAAATTGCTGTTTAGATTTTTCATTTTTAATGGATCAAATGTTGGTTTTTTTTGTGCTTGAAAAAAACAAGAGCAGGATGATGCAAATGCTTCATGGATACATGCATAGGCATATGTTTCTGGCTTATTACTTTTCAAAGAAAAGTAATTTTTTAACTGTTGAAACACTTGATGTGCTGCGGTATTTTTATTTTTTAAAACATCTTGTGCGCTATTTGATTTTTCAAATAAAAAATGCCCCAATTCGTGAATAGGAGTGAACATACGTCTGTTTAGAATACAGCTGTTTTTTAAGTAATTGTTTTCATCTTCATTTTTTGTGAGTGAGATGTTTTGATGGATGGTGTTTCCTTCATATTTTCCCGTATCCATTAAGACGTTGGGATAATGGTGAAGGTAGGCGTTTGCTTTTTGCGATTCATTAATTTGAAAAAATGAATACATTTTTTTTAAATAATCATACACACCTTGTTCTTTATAAGTGTTTGTAATTGCGGATCTGCTTTTTATAATATTTGGTTTATTAAGTTCATAAAATTTTTGATATGATGAATACGCGTTTGTTAAAATTTCTTTTTCACTTTCAGATAAGTGAAACATTGACACCATATCATTGATTAATTTTTCAGATGAATCGTAACACGCGTTGTTAACATTGTGGGTTATTTGTTTAAAACTTTCTATATAGTCTTTTTTTTCTTCGTCTGATTTATCTTTAAAAGAGGGAAATGTTTTTTGTAGTTTAGGAATGGATTGACTTTGGTATGAGTTGATTAATTTAGAAAAAGTTATTTTCCTCTCAGTTGTTGGGTTTGTGAGTTCTGTTAACCCATAACTCCACAATGAAAAAAAACTAGCAATTGGATCAGTTTTAAATTCTATAACAGTCATCTTTCCCCCCTTTTGTTATGTATCATATACCCTTGAGTTATTATAATCTTTTGGGGGTGTTTTTTCAATAGAAAATGATAAATGGTTTTTAGATTTGTGAAAAAAGTGTATTGCTCAAAAACACAGTTTGTGAGCTTGTGGATATGAAAAGATGATAAAAGGGAGCACTGGCTCCCTTTTTTAAAACGAGACGCGGGCACCTGTGTAAATTTCATGAGCGGTTGTGTCAATTTTCACCCCCTCTTTTTTGAAGTTCCCGTAGTCAAAATAACGATATCCTGTATCAATGGCAAAATTGTCGGTTAGATTAAGAGAAATCCCAAGACCTGCTTGCCAAGCAAAATTTGTTTTTTTGATACTGTCTGAAAGGTTATAGTCTGGTAGTTTTAGGGTCGCTTTGACTTTTGATAGTCCAATACCGGCACCAATATAAGGGCTTATTTTTGTTTTTGTTTCAAAGTTGTAATAAGTGTTGAGCATAAGAGCTTGTGTTTCAATTTCAAATTTTATTTTTTCATTTAAGAGATCAAAGCTTTTTTCAGCAGTTGCATTTTTATTATATTCAATCTCTGTTCGAAATGTTCCAACAGCTGTTTTGTTTGATGCGCCTAAAGCTATTGCCCCACCCAGAATGTCTTTATTGACATCTAGAAGTGGATCATCTTTTACATTAGCGTCCATACTGACATGTTTGATTTTTCCACTGATATAAACCTTTGTATCATTCTTTTTGGAAAAATCTGATTGAATACGTTTGTGTTTGACAGTTGGAATGACTGGTTCTTGCACATAATACATTTGATTTGGTTGAACAGCAACTGGTTGATAAATGTAAACTGGTTGGTGTGTTTGTGTCGGATAATAATAGGGTTCTTGAGCGAATGCACTGAATGAACAGACTGTTATTGTCCCCAATAATAAAAGCTTTTTCATTTCATACCTTCCTTTCAGATAGAATAAAATCGCCTGATGAAGGCGACTGGAAGTTGGAAACTACTTAACAGAATAGTGCGATATATTTGTGTATATACACTTATTTTACCGCCTTCCAGTCATACTGGAAAGCGTGTAAAATTTACGTCATTACACCCTGACGCTGTTAAAGAGGTTTCCACACCTCAGACAAGACATCACCTTGTCCATCTTTAATTTTATATCTAAATATCAAAAATGTAAAGACTAAAATTCAATCTGTCTTTTGGTATGTAAGTATCTGGGTTATTTTAGTTATGTAAAAAAGATGATTTTGAATGAAAAGGCGAGGGGTTTGTATTCTTTTGGCGTTAGGATAAATTCCTTTTAAGATTCTTTTGATTTTTTCTTTCTGTGGATATAAAAAAAACCGACCTGATGGTCGGTTTATAAATTGGAGCGGGTGAAGGGATTGCTCGGAATAAATTCCTCGTCCTCATTTTATTCGGACCGCCTCAATATTTCGGCGTCCACTTTGTGAACAAACCCTCTTCTCGGGTTCTTACCCTCTTGCCACGCTCATAAAAAAAACCGACCATTAGGTCGGTGATTTTTTATTGGAGCGGGTGAAGGGATTCGAACCCTCGACATCAACCTTGGCAAGGTTGCGCTCTACCCCTGAGCTACGCCCGCATTTGCGATAGATGTATTTATCGCATATTTTTTTGCAAAAAGCAACCTTTTTTTTATAAAAAACCAAAAAAAATGATAATTTGTTGAAAATTTTGGTGTTTTTAACGTTGAAAAGCAGGTTTTTTAAGTTCGGGAATCTTAAAATAACGAAAAGGAGTATGATGATGTGTTATTTTTTTTGGTTTTGAATCATTTTTTTTATGATTCGTGTAATATATGCCCAGTAAATATCCTTGTTTAAATCCGCTGAGTAATGCAGATTCGATGTTTTTAAGCTTTTTAAGGTTTGGACTTTTTGCAAGAGATTGTTTTGATACAAAAGTATTTAAATATAATAAATCATGAATGGATTTGTCTTTGTCTTGGGATACAAAAGCTTTGTTTTTCTTATCCCATTCAGACGCTAAGCAAAATCCAAGGATTCGCCCTTGATCAAATGTTCCACGGAGACTTTTGACTTTTTTAACTGACAATGTAAGTGCTAAATCATATAAGTTGTGACGTCCCTTTCTAGAAGAAAAGGAGAATTTTTCTGGATTTTTATTTATTTCAACCAGAACATCAAAAGCAATCATCGTTTCAGCAAATAGAGGCATTTTTTCTAAATTCCTTAAAAAATATTTGGCAAATCTATTCTTTTTTTTAATAAAAATCAATAAAAAAACACATAAAATAGTAAATATTTTTCAAATTTATGAGGAAGTTATAAAAAAAATAAAAAGAATGATAAAAAAGATTGTTTTTTTATTTTAAATTGGTTACAATGAATTAGAACAAGAATAGAACATAAGGAGAACCGCTATGGAAAAAGATAAAGCATTAGAAGCCGCTCTTAGTCAAATTGAACGTGCATTTGGTAAGGGCTCAATTATGCGTTTGGGTCAAAAAGATAATGCAGTTGAAATTCCTGCAATTTCAACTGGTTCATTAGGTTTGGATTTAGCACTTGGTATTGGAGGGTTGCCAAAAGGTCGTATTATTGAAGTGTATGGACCTGAAAGCTCTGGTAAAACAACTTTAGCATTGCATGTTGTTGCTGAAGCTCAAAAAAATGGTGGCACATGTGCTTATATTGACGCTGAACATGCAATGGATCCAATTTATGCTGGTAAATTAGGTGTTAACATTAATGAGCTTTTGATTTCTCAACCAGATACAGGGGAACAAGCTTTGGAAATTGCGGATACGTTGGTTCGTTCTGGCACAATTGATGTGTTGGTTGTTGACTCTGTTGCAGCACTGGTTCCAAAAGCTGAACTTGAAGGTGAAATGGGTGATTCTCACATGGGATTGCAAGCTCGTTTGATGAGTCAAGCTTTAAGAAAAATCACAGCTTCTGTTTCAAGAGCAAACACACTTGTTATCTTTATTAACCAAATTCGTATGAAAATTGGTGTTATGTTTGGTAATCCTGAAACAACAACCGGTGGTAATGCGTTAAAGTTCTATGCCTCTGTTCGTTTGGACATTCGTAGAATCGGTGCTGTTAAAGATAAAGAAAATACTGTTGGTAACCAAACACGTGTTAAAATTGTTAAAAACAAGGTTGCACCACCATTCAAAACAGTTGATTTTGATATTCTTTATGGCGAAGGTATTTCAAAAACAGGTGAACTTTTGGATTTGGGCGTCAAAGCAGGCATTATTGAAAAAGCTGGTTCTTGGTTCTCTTGCAAAGGGGAAAGAATTGGTCAAGGGCGTGAATCTGCTAGAACTTATTTAAAAGCACATCCAGAAATTGCTGAAGAGATTGAAAAAACAATCAGATCTAATGCAACAGATTTGTCCCGTCAAATGATGATGGCAGATGGTGATGAGGCGGCAGCAGATTAATTCTTAACGGTATGTGAAACGAAAAAGAACCAACAATTGTTGGTTCTTTTTTTGTGTGATATTTAATTTATTTTGGTTTGAATAAAAGACCACCTGTGATAGGAGAAACTTCTTTTAAAACAGCATGGATAGTTTCACCAACTTGGAATTTTTTCCCAGTTGATCTGCCTTCCAAAATTTGAGCTTGTTCGTTATAATCATAATAATCGCCACCTAGATATCTCATTGGAATGAATCCATCTGCGCCAAACGATTCGAGGCGCACAAAAAGCCCAAAGTTTGTGATAGAAGAGATTCGCACTTTAAATGTTTTGTTTTCTTTGTTTTTTAAATAAGAGGCGATGTATCTATCAACAGCATCTTGTTCTGCTGCGGCTGATTGTCTTTCTGTTTGTGAAATGTGTTTTGCTGTGTTGTCAAAATTAGCAATGCTTTCTTTGCTTAAACCACCATCTCCTAATTTTAAAGCATCAACAAGTGCTCTATGAACCATTAAGTCTGAATATCTTCGAATAGGAGAGGTGAAGTGTGCATATTTTAAAAGCGCTAATCCAAAGTGACCAATGTTTTCAGAGCTGTAACAAGCTTGAGATTGACTCCTTAATACAAACTCATTGATGGCAAAGTTTTTGTCACTGGTTCGTGCTTTTTCTAAAACTAAATTAAAGTCTTTTGGTTCGGCTTGTTCGGTGAACGGTTTTTTAATGATTCTAATCGATTTTAAAAAGTTGTTTAATGTTTTTAATTTTTCTTCAGAAGGTCTATCATGCACACGATACATGGTTGGCATGTGTTTTTCTTCCAATGTTTCGGCTGCTGAAACATTGGAAAGAATCATTAACTCTTCAATCAATTGCATACTTGAAAGAGTTTGCCTTGGATGAATAGATTTGATGTGACCATCTTTGGTTAGTTCAACTTGTTGTTCTGGAACATCAATTTCAATAACACCTCTTTTTTTGCGTTGTTTTTTAAGAAGGAGATAAACATTTTTAAGCGTTTCAATTTCTTCTTCAAGTCCAACAATGGGTGTGTGGCCTTGAATGGCTTCTTCAACTTCTGGATAGGTTAATCTGCGTTCTGAACGAATAAGAGCGCGAACAAATCGGTGTTTTTTCTTAATACCAGATTTGTCAATCCACATTTCGCATACAAGGGCGGCCCTATCTTCGTGAGGTTTTAAAGAGCAGACACCATTGGATACTTCAAAGGGAAGCATTGGTAAAACTCGGTCTGGAAAATAGGTGGAGTTACCCCTTAATTTTGCATCACTATCAAGAGCGCTTTCACATCTGACATACCAACTGACATCAGCAATAGCAACCATAATGTGGTAGCCGCCTGGATTTTCGCTTGATGTATCTTTTTCAGCCCATACAGCATCGTCAAAATCTTTTGCATCAGCTCCATCGATGGTAACAAAAGGAATTTTTCTTAAATCAATTCTGTTTTTATCCACAGGAGGAATGGTTAAGTTTTGAACTTCTTTTTCCGTTTGTTTGAAAAACATTATGGGCAGGCGGTGCATATAAATAGCAATGAGAGTTGCTGCAAAAGGATCTAGGGAAGAACCAATTTTTTGAATGAATTTTGCAACGGGTTCTCTAGATCTTATCATGGGTATTTCAACTAAGAGAATGTCTTTGTTTTGCACACCTTTTGGAACATCAATTAAGTTAAATGCTTGTTTTAATCTGCGATCAACAGAATAAACTTTGTTGTTCTCATATACGCCAACCATTTGGTTGCCGCTTGTTGTAATCCGTCTGATAACTTCGCCTTCATACATAAGTTTTTTAATGCTTTTTAATCTGGCTTGAACAACATCTCCCACACCAGCAGGGGGATTAATTTTGTTTTTTGTGATGATAATTTGAGGGACTTCTTGTCTAGATTTCCAATCAAGTGGACGGGCAATCAAGTCACCCATAGAATCAATGCCTGTAATTTCTATTTGTTCATATTCGCTGAGTTTTCCTGCGATATGAAGACGATTTTTCTTTGTATTTTCTCTATGCTCAATGATGCCTGAATTTTTTAATTCCTTAAGCATATTTTTAAGTTCTCTTCTGTCATCGCCTTTTATTTTAAATCGTTTGGCGATGGTACGCTTATCGATGGTACCTGTTTGTTGATTGAGATAATCAATCAACTCTTTCATGGATGGCATTTTTTGAGATGTTTTTTTATTCATTTGGCACCCTCCTTATACTTTTAGAGTACCATAATTTAGTCTTTTAAGCAAGAATCTATCTTTAAAAATGGGTATTAAAAAAACTCCCATCAAAATGAGTAATGAATTACAGCTTTTGATTGGGAGTTTTTTTAGATTAACCTAAAACAAGATTTGTGGCACAGATTTTGCCATTTTCTTCTTTTAAATCATAAGAAATTGGTTGATTGTCTTCTAAAACACGCAATTTTGAAGCGTGCAAGGCTGTGATATGAACAAAAACGTCCTTTTCACCTTCGTCAGGTGTGATAAATCCATAACCTTTTTTGTAATTAAACCATTTTACTTTGCCTGTTTGCATTTTTTTATACTCCATATTTTTGTAAATTATATCATCTTTTTAATACCTTAACAATCTTTGGTGAACTTGTTTTGTTCATTCCTTTGACGAAGACTTTTGATGACCTAATGAGTATAGGGAGATTAAAATGCTTTTTCAAGAGAGAAAAAATATTTTTTAATGAACACTCAATCCAATGAATTGATTTTGGCTGACAATTGCAAAGGCAACTTCTCTAGACGCAGCGTATCCCATCTTTTCACCTTGTTCATTATAGATAGACCAAACCATGTCGTTATTAAGAGATTCTTGCTTGATATAAGCTTTTTCTGAAGTGAAGGTAACCATATTCAATAAAGATAAAGCTTCATCATTTATATCAATATTAATTTCCTTACTCATCTTCATCTCCTTTTGTTGATAAAACCAACTGGCTTGATTGTTGAGTTTTAATTGTAATTTTTTGAATGTTTTTTTGTTTGATTTTTCTTTTGAAATCTATTTTTAATAATCCGTCTTCCAATATAGCGCCTTTTATTTCAAGTCCATCTGCTAAAACAAAAGATTTAATAAAAGAGCGAGAGGATATTCCTTTGTGGATAAAATGACGATTGGGATCATTAAATTGTTTTCCTCTAATGGTAAGTTGATTTTCCTCCATTGAAACTTCCAAATCTTGTTCCTTGTATCCTGCAACAGCTAATGTTAATCTTAAATATTCTTCATCCAACTGTTCAATGTTGTAAGGAGGAAAATTTTCTGAACCCTTTGAAATTTGAAGGAGCATATTTTCAAATTCTTCAAATCCCAACATAAATGGGTTATTGAAAGAATTAATATTGGGCATAACTCCCCTCTTTCAAGCTCATAGTGATTTTTTGCATATCTTTTTGAAGTTGCGAATCTCTTTGTAACAACCCTTCAATTGTTTTGATTGCATGTAAAATGGTTGTATGGTCGCGTTCAAAATGTGTTCCAATATCTGGTAAAGAAAGCGGTGTTAACATTTTGGACAGATACATAGCCAATTGTCGCGGACGTGCGATTCGTCTGTCTCTTCTTACAGATTTTAAATCAGCCATTTTGAGTGCATAGTAATTTGCAGTGCTTTGTAAAATATCGGCAACCGAGATTTGTTTTTCATAAATTTGAATAATATCTCTTAAAATTTCGTGTGTTGTTTCAACATTGATTGGCGTTCCAATTAACTCTGCTTTTGCAACGACTCGTTTTAATGCCCCTTCCAATTCACGGACACTGGCTGTAATGTTTTTTGCCAAAAATTCTAGTACATCTAATGGAACAGGGGTTCTTAATGCTTTTGTTTTTTCTTGCAAAATGCCTAAACGCAATTCAAAAGATGTTGGTTGAATGTTCACAACAAGACCTTGGGCGATTCTGGTTTTTAACCTATCTTCAATGCCTTGCAAATCTAAAGGATTTGAATCGGCCGAGAGAATCACTTTCTTTCCACGGGCGATTAATGTGTTGAATGTGTGGAAAAATTCTTCTTGAGTTGCTTTTTTGCCAAAAATAAATTGAATATCATCAATCATTAAAACATCAACATTTCTAACCAGATTGTGGAATGATTCTGTACTGTTGTATCTTAATGCCTTAACAAATTGTTGAAAGAATTGTTCTGACGATAAATATAAAACAGTTTTTTCTGGGTATAACTCTTTAATACGCCATGCCGTTGCATGCATTAAGTGTGTTTTTCCAAGTCCTGCAGGGGCATGGATGTAAAGAGGATTGAATGAAATTGAATCGTCTTCTGCGACTCGACGTGCTGCAGCATAAGCAAATTCATTAGATTTTCCCACAACAAAGGAGTCGAAAGTATGACTTGTATCTAAATAGCAAGGAACTTGAACTTCTTCCGTTTGGGGAATAATCTCTGTTTCTAATGTTTTATTTTCAGTTTGTTCAAAGAGAATCTGTTTGCTTTTGGCTTGATCATCTGCAAAAAAACAGGGTTGCTCTGGCATTTGTTGAACTGGAACCTCAACAGGTTTGACAGGTGTCTCAGGTTGTGGAGCTATAAATGCAGATGGTTGCGATTCGAGTTTGAATTTTAACCCATTAACAAGAGGATTTTCTTGTTTCCACAAAGAAAGGAGTTGGTCGGCATAGTTTTGTTTAATAAAATCATGAATACAAGTGGTAGGAACACTTAAATAAACTTCATTTTCCACCATACCATTGGGGACAACACGTTTTAATAAACGTGTTGCGAGTTTATTTCCTTGATCTTTCTCTAAACAAGCGCAGATTTTTTGCCATTCATAGTTTAGAGTATTTGATAACTGTTCAACCATCTTTTTTGTCTTCCTTGAGTCTTTGTGTCCTATCTTGATTCATATCTTAAAAAAATATTTGCAAATAGCAATTAACTTTTTGTTAATTTTTGCAAATAAATTTCTTGACGCAATATCTTGATTCTTGTTTTCAATATATTGTGTCCATTGTTTTTGAATTTGTACACTTTTTTGATATTTGAGCTTTTTTGTACAATGAGTCAAAATAGATTCGTTGCATATGTATATATTTTTATTCGACTCGAGTCAATACCGATTCTTAAAAAATATTAATCGAGCTCTTTAACTCTGTCGTTAAACTCTTTATCAAAAGCAGATTGATCTAAGAAAAATGCAGCTTCATCGTCTAATAATAAACAGGCATCTTTTAGATTTAATTTATTTTCAAGTTCATCTGTCCATTCAATTTTATCAACAGAAACTTTTTGTTGATGAGCTAAAATGTATTTAGCAGTTAATCTTTCAATATCTATGAGTTCTTTTTTGATGTCGTGTGCGATTGTTGGATATATTTTTTTATCAAAATGAATCAAAACGTCTTCTAAATTTTTGCCATCAGCTTCCCATGCATCATTTATTTTTTGGATGGATGTTTTATATTTTTGGGAAAAATATTCTGGGTATTTTTTTAAAGGATAGCCCGCTTCTTTACAAACCAGATCATACCCAGCTAAATGTCGATAGACCATACCTGACAAAATACGCAATTGTAAATTTTTTGCACTTTGTGTGTTTACAGTTTTTGTTAGCGTATTTGTTTCAGTCTTTTGTTTTTCAAGCCAGAAACCTGCAAAACCAAGTGCTGCGATAATTATGATAGAGATGATGCTGATTTTTAGTTTTTTATTCATTCTTATTGATACCTATTTTTGTATATAACCCTTTTGAACCATATCATACGTATTTATTTAAAAGCAAGTTAAAAGAACAAAAAGTTACAAAATTTGATATTTTGTTGACAATTCGTGGGACTTTTCTATACTAAAAGAAATTTTTATGAGGTTTCAATGATAAAAAAAATAGTTCTTTTTTTGATTTTTTGTGCGATTGTTTTTGGTTGTGCATCTTATTTTTTGGTTGAAAGGGAATATACAAAACGTACGTATTTTTCAAATGGTAAGGTGCAATCTGAAATTACGTATTTGAATGATAAAAGAAATGGTCTTGCTAAGTATTATTATGACAATGGGCAACTTCGTATGGAAATCTCATATCTTGATGATCAGATTCACGGGCAGTTTAAGCAATATTATTCAAATGGGAATTTGATGATGATTTATTCTCGTGTGAATGATAAGACAGAGGGGTTGCTACAAGAGTATTATGAAACTGGTCAAGTTAAATATGAAGAGCATTATGAAAATGATTTGCTTACTGGTGTTGTTAAAGAATTTTATCCTTCAGGTATTATTAAGCAAGAAACAACTTATAACAAAGGTCTGCAAAATGGTAGTGACAAGATTTATTATGAAAATGGACAGTTAAAGGAATCTTCTTTTTATCAAAATGATAGATTAGAAGGTGTCAAAGATGTGTATTCCAAAACTGGTATTTTGAAAATGCAAGTTCCTTTTAAAAATGATGTTGTTGATGGTGTTGTTTATATGTTCTATGACAACAAACAAAAACAAGCAGAATTCCCTTATAAAAATGGTATATTAGAAGGGGAAGGATTTGAGTTTGATACAGAAGGAAATAAAATAGCTTCGTATTTGTTTAAAAATAATGAACGAGAAGGTATCTCAAAAATCTATGATAAAGATGGGATTCTTCTTTTTGAAATGATGTATAAAAATGGGAGATTAGAAGGCGTTTCTAAAGAATATTATAAGTCAGGACAGATTCATAGTGAGATTTTTTATACAAACAATCAAAAAAATGGAGAAGCTAAAGTTTACTATGAAGATGGAAAAATAGCAAAGACAGTTTCATTTGCAAACAATCAATTTCATGGGTTAACAAAAAATTATTCGAGAAGCGGTGAACAAACTTTAGAGGTTGTTTTTGAAAATGGAGAACCCATTCAAGGCTTTTTATATAAGAGTGGGCATAAAACAAATCTGCCAGCTATTGAATTGGAAAAATTAAAAGCTTTAAAGACGCTGTTGTTTTATGAAGCAGAAGATAAATCTAAAACAAAATAGGCCTTTTTAGTTAAAATCTCTTGAGATAATAAAGATTTTGTATTAATTTGTACCTATGAATAAAGATGTTTTAAGTTCATTTTCTTTTCAAGAAAAAGATGGCGTGTTAACGCTCCATCTGGTTGGTTCTTTGGATTTTTTTGATAATCTAAAGGAAAAAGAGAGTTGTTTTCTTACTCTTAACCAATCAAAAATTACTAAACTTGTTTTTAAAGGGGAAGAATTACTTTCTTGGGATAGTTCGCTTTCTTCTTATTTATATAAATTGATTAAGTTTGCGAAAGAAAAGGATATTTTAGTTTCATATGACAAAATGCCAGATGCTTTAAAAAGTTTATTGGCTTTGGCTTTGGCAGTTGATCGAAACCCATCAGTTCCTAGCCTTGTTAAACAAGGTCTTTTAGAAGATATTGGTGAAAAAACAATTTCATTTTATCACATTCTATCCAAAGGTTTTTTGTTTTGTGGTTCTGTTTGTCGCTCTATTGGTCGTTTTTTTAAAGGGCGGGCAGTTATTCGGGGTGTTGATTTTGTATCAGCTTTAGATGAATGTGGACCCAAAGCACTTTTGATTGTTTCATTAATCAGTTTTATGGTTGGATTGATTTTGGCTTTTGTTGGTTCCATTCAATTAAAAACCTTTGGGGCTCAAATTTATGTGGCCAGTCTTGTTACCATTGGAATGATTCGCATTATGGGTGCGATTATGGTTGGCATTATTATGGCGGGTAGAACGGGTGCTTCTTATGCTGCAACCATTGGAACAATGCAAGTTAATGAAGAATTGGATGCGCTTAAAACAATGGGGATACCTTCAGTTGATTTTTTAGTCCTCCCAAGGATTTTGTCATTGCTTATCTCTATGCCTATTTTGGTGATGCTTTCTGATTTTATGGGTATGGCAGGGGGTGCTTTTGTTGGAACATTTTTATTGGAAATTTCACCAGAAGAATATTGGAAGTATGCACTGAATTCTTTTGGTCTTGTGAATTTCCTTGTGGGGATTTTTCATGGAATAGTATTTGGTGTGATTATCTCTTTGTGTGGTTGCTATTACGGTATTTATTGTGGTAGAAATGCGGACAGTGTTGGTAAGGCAACAACAAAGGCTGTTGTTTCATCTATTGTCTGGATGATTGTGTTGACAGGGATTATTACATGGATTTGTGAGGTGTTAAATATATGAAAATACCTTCAAAAGAATTGGTTTTAGATCCTAAAATCCAAGTTAAAAATTTAACAATGGGATATGGTGATTTTGTTTTGCAAAAAGATATGTCTTTTGAAGTGAATAAAAAAGACATTTTTATCATTATGGGGGGAAGTGGATGTGGCAAAAGTTCCCTTTTGCGTGTGTTGACAGGGTTGTTGCCACCCATAAAGGGATCTGTTTATATTGATGGAAAAAACTTCACATCAGCTGGGGCAGATGTTCAAAAAGAAGTGATGAAAAAATGTGGTATTTTATACCAAAGTGGGGGATTATTCAGTTCAATGACCTTGGCAGAGAATATTGCTCTTCCGCTTGAGCAATATACATCGTATTCGTCCAAAACAATAAAAGATATTGCTTCTTTAAAATTGGCGTTGGTTGGTTTGGCGGGGTTTGAAGATTTTTATCCCTCACAAATTAGTGGTGGGATGAAAAAACGGGCAGGTTTAGCTAGAGCTTTAGCCCTTGATCCTGATATTTTATATTTTGATGAACCTTCAGCTGGGTTGGATCCAATCAGTTCAAAATTATTGGATGATTTAATCTTGAATATTAACAAAAGTTTGGGAACAACAATGGTTATTGTAACGCATGAGTTAAGTTCAATTTTTGCAATTGGGAATAATTCAATTTTCTTGGATGCTGAAACAAAAAAAATCATTGCTCACGGAAATCCAAAAGATCTTTTGAAGAATCCTCCAAATGAGGCTGTTTATAATTTTTTAACGAGAGGAAAAACGGAATATGTCTAAAAAAGCAAATGTCAAGATGGTTGGATTGTTTGTTCTCATCGGGTTTGCCTGTTTGTTTGGCATTGTTGCTAAATTTATGTTAGAACGCATGACATCATCGCACCAAAATATTGTTGTGATGTATTTTCAAGAATCTGTTAAAGGCTTATCCGTTGGATCTCCTGTTGTTTTAGAGGGGGTGGAAGTTGGTAAGGTTGTTCAAATTGAATTGGTAACAACGGGTAAATCAATGGATTTTAGTATACCTGTATATGTGAAATTCCAAAAAATAAGAGATGTGAATGATTCCTCTTTTTTAAACATTGCAGATAAACGCTCTAAGTTAAATGAGTTGATACAACATGGATTAAGAGCCCGTCTTGCAACACAAAGTTATTTGACTGGGCAGTTAATGATTGAACTTGTTTTTCAACCAGATACCCCCATTGTCTTAAAAAGAAAAGGACAAACAAGCGTTCTTGAAATTCCAACAACACTTTCAACGATTAAAGAACTTTCTCAAGGAATTCAGCGGTTACCGTTGAAAGATATGGTGGATCGTGCTGATCGGGTTTTAGGTACGTTGGAAGAAAATTTACCAGTTATTTTGCCTCAATTTGCTGAATTACTTAGTTCAATGAACAAATTAACAAATCAAATCGATCAGTTGACTAAACCAGCAAAAGAAGTTTTGGTTAAAACAAACAAAACGCTTAATAATGCAAATACAACTTTGTCTGATATTTCGGCCGCTTCACGTTCAATTAAAAATTTAACAGATTATTTGGAACGCCACCCAGAAGCCATTTTAAAAGGAAAGGAAAAATAATGAAAAAATTTGTTTTACTTTGCGTTGGTTCAATTTTGTTGACTGGGTGTTTTTCAGGCAGAAGTCCAGATTCTAAGTTTTTTATGTTGGAAAGTGTTTCAAATGAAAATGCTGTTTCATTAAATAAAACATCTTTGTTGGTGGAGCCTATTGTTATTCCTGACTTGATTTACAAACCTCAAATTGTTTTGAAAGAAAAAGACACGCCAGAAATTGTGATTTCAGAATTTGATCGTTGGGGAGAACCCTTACCCGATGTATTAAGGCAAACATTGGTTGATGATTTACAATCCTATTTGCCAAATGCTTATATTAAACCCGAACTTTATTCTACAAATACATCGGGTTATAAATATCGTTTGAGTGTTGAGGTTAATCACTTTATTGGTGCTTTTGATGGTGTGGCGGTTTTAGATGTTTGGTGGACATTGAAAGATAAAAATGGCAAAACCATTGTGCGTGAAAAATCAAAATTTGAAACTAAAATGGATGGTTCATATCAAGATTACATTGTTGTTCAAAGCAGAATGCTTGCAGATCTTGCTAAAACAATTGCGTTGAAGGTTAAATAAATGTCCAATCCTGATAAAATTTTAAAAGTGATGGGTGATTTAAAATCACTTAAACGGAGGGGATGGATTCTTCGTTCTTGTGTTGAAACAGAATCAGATGCGGATCATTCTTGGGGTGTTGCTTTTTTGGCGATGATATATACACCTCCTCATTTGGATATGAAAAAATGTTTAGAATTAGCATTAATTCATGATTTGGCAGAAATTAGGGCGGGAGATATTACTCCAAATGATGATTGTTCATTAGATGAAAAAAAACAAAAAGAAATGGATGCAATTTCTCAAATTTCAAACGAACTTAATCGTCCTGAGCTGAAAACATTGTTTGAAGAGTTTGAAAAACAAGAGACAAAAGAAGCTCTTTTTGTTAAAGATTTAGATAAAATTGATATGATGATGCAATTAAGATATTTTATTGAAAACTCAAAAATTTCAAAAATGGTTTGGTCTGAGTTTTATCAGCATTCAAAAGACAAAATTAAAACAAAAGAAGGAAAAATCCTTTTTGATAAGGTGTGTAAAAAGTATATGTAGCCGTAAAATGACGAATAAAAAAGCCCTCTGTTTAAGAGGGCTTTTTATGTTTAATCAACAAAATTTAGGTCTTTTTGATCTTCTGATTTTTGAATATGCAATACACGTTGAGGGAATGGAATGTTGATATTTCTTTCTCTAAACTTTTCAACAATAAGAGAATAAACAGTTGTTTGCATAGAAAGTCTATTTCCCACATCTGAGATATAAAAACTCAATCTAAAGTTTAAGCTGTTATCAGCTAATTCCATAACGGCAACATAAGGCGCAGGGACTTGGAGAATGCCCTTTGTTTCTTTGGCGCATTCAAGCAATGTATCTGTTACTAATTTAATGTCGCTTGTATAATCAACGCCAACATGCAAATCAACACGGGACTGCTTGTTCTTGTACGTCATGTTAATTAAGCTGGTTGAAAGAAGTGTTGCATTTGGAATGATAACATTTGATTTATTGAAGGTTTCAATTTGTGTTGAACGCATGTTAATTTGTTTGACAATTCCTTCATATTGGTCAATTAAAATCCAGTCACCAATTTTAAAAGGACGTTCAAATAATAAAATGATGCCTGAAACAAAGTTATTTACAACATTTTGTAAGCCAAGACCAGCACCCAGAGAAAGAGCCCCTGCTGCAATTGCTAGGCCTTTTAAACTGCCCCCCATAACGCTTAATGCGACAATAAAAGCAAGAATAGTGCCAAAAAATCCAATTAATGCCGCAATGGATGTTTTAACACCGACATCCAAATCAAAAGCCTCAGATAATTTTCCTTCTGTAAGACTGTTTTTAATGGTTTTGAAAATAGTGTTTGTTACAAAAAAGGCAACAATTCCCATAAAGATAGATGTGATGGAAACATGCATACCACCAATATCAAAACCAATAAGAATTTTTTTAAGATTTTGGATCATAATATCAACAGAAACACCCCACACACCCAATATACAAAGGATAATAAATGCACCAACAACGGGGACTGTGAAAAGGTTAAATAAAAACTCAATACGTTTTGCTTTTTGTTTTGTTAGGCGTAAGTTTTTGCCCCAAAATTTTTTGTTCATTAATTGGTGGAAAAGAACAAAAATAAATTTTTGAAAAATGTATCCGATTCCAACAAAAGCAACGCTTACAAAAAATCGGTTGTATACATATTCTGCAAGTTTGACGTAGCCAACCAATGAAAATCCAAGCACAATTGCAGATGCAATTATGATTAAAATACTTAATCTTGAAGAAAGAGAAAGGCCTTGAACTTCTTCTGTACTGTTGAGTTCTTCATCTGTTAGTGAGGTACTGTTATATAAAAGGCCATGGGCTAAAAACATAATGCAAATGCCTTTAATACAGTTGTTGACCATTTTGATGGCGTATACAGTTTCTTCCCCAATACCTAATCTAATTGCTGCAACATGCAAGAATGAAAAGAAGCATAAGATAACAATAGAATAAATGAGTGTTTTTGATATTTTGCAAGCACGATCATTGTTCACTTCAATCAAGCGCCATTGTTCTTTTTTAGGGGTGAATAAAACGCTCGAAATACCTGTGAATAAAAACAAATAAATTAAATAGTGGGCAAAAATATCAATAAGTGTACCAAATTGACCTGTTAAAAAGTCTGGATTTTGATTGCGCCAAGCCAAAAATGCAACTGGGATTGCTGCTGGAATGATGGCTCTAGCAAGAATCATAAAAAATCCAGCTTGCACTTTTTGGGAGTAGTTTGGTTTTTCAATTGCTTGGTCGTATCCTAATTTTTTTCGAATGAACATATTGATAAGAATTGAAAACCCTAAAGCAGAAAATGCCCAGAATAATAAAGAAAAGAGTTTATCAATAGTTGTATGTTGAACTGTTGCTGTTTGTTCTTGATACCAGGATAAAGGATATTGCAATAAATGGTATATAAATGTTGAAAAATTTAACAATGTTGCTGCAAATTCTTTAATGTCTAAAATGGAGTTTCTTTTTACGAGTAGGGTATCTAGAAGGCCTTGTGTCCTTTGATTTGCAACTTTTTGATTAAGAGTGTCAATTTGTGCTATTGCTAAATCTGTTTTTGAAATTTGTGTTTTAACAGATTCAATTTCTTTTAAAAATTGGGAGCGTTGATTAGCAATTTCTTTAGATTCTTTTGCTCCTTCATCTAATGAGCCAAGAGCAGAAACTTTTTTTTGCAGTTCATCTAATTTTGATTGTTCAATGTTTCGTTTTGTTTGTGCTAAGGAATAATACTCATTTAATTGCTTGACAATTTCAACAGATTGAGTTTTGGAGGGAACGGTTTTTGAAATACTGTTTTCAATTTTTTGAATATCTTGTGCAATTAAAGAAATGTTAATTTCCTTTTTTTCAACAGAACCGACGTTGTTTTCTTGAGCTTGAATAGGAGAAGCAAGAAAAGCTGAAAAACAAATGAGCATTATAAAAAAACGAATAAATTTAAACATGTTTAACCTCTTGTTATAATTAGGATTTGTAATATTTTTTATATACAAAACTTAAAAGTGTCAAGTGCAATCCTTTTTTAATGCTTAAAAGTGATAAATAAAAAAAGATTGAAATGTAACTTTTTTAATGATATTTTATTGAGTATGGAAAAAACAAATCTGAAATGTCTTAAATGCGGATCTTTAAACTTGGTTAAAAATGGCTGGGTTTTTGGTGTGCAAAGATATAGATGTTGTGGGTGTGGATATCAGTTTACAAAAACAGCGCCCGCAGGAAAATCTATATTTATTAAGATAATAACTCATACGCTTTATCTTTCTGGTTTGTCAATGAGAGAGGTTGCTCCCATTGTTGGGGTGACTGTTCAAACAGTATCGAGGTGGATCAGAAAGTGGCACTTAGCTTATATGAATGATGTTGGAAATAAAAGTAAAATTTATAGAACAACAGTTGAAGATTTAAATACCCATCTCAATTTATCCAATACAGATAAATTGATGATAATGACTACAAAACTGCCCTCAGGAGCGATTTGTCACTCGATTATTCAAATTCCATCTAATCAAAATTTATCATTAGAAGAGTGACAATCTTTTTTTTGCGCTTGAAATTTTTTTATTTTTCGAATATTTTTTTGCTATATTTTGTTCTTTTTTAGTGTGTGAAGGTATTTTTATGAAAGTAAAAAAAATTAAAAGCTCAAAAATTTTATCTAAAGTTTTATATGGTTGTATTTGTTGTGCATTTGGTTGGTATTTACATGGGAAAATGATGCCATCACGACCAGCTTCTTATGGAATGGGTGATCCTTATGTTCTTGTACAGAATTTGCAAGAAAAAAATATTTCAAATCAAAAAAAATATATTGCTCAAATTGAAGCAGTTAACAGTGTGGACATTATCCCTCAAGTGTCAGGTTATTTGGAAGAAATTCTTTTTAAAGACGGATCTTTTATTAATGAAGGTGACAAAATTTTTGTGATTGAACAAAGAAAATATAAAGCAGATTTAATGTCTGCTCAAGCAAAATTTTGGCAACTTCAGAGGGAATATGATCGAATAGCTAAGTTACATAAAACAGGTGATGTAACCGATAAGCAATTTGATGCAGCAAAAAGTGCTTTGCAACAAGCTGAAGCAGTTCTTGATTTGGCAGAGTTGAATTTAGAGCATTCTGAAATTAAATCTCCAATTTCTGGATATGTGGGTAAAGCATTGGTTACAAAAGGGAACTTAGTGAGCCCTAATACACAAAAATTGGCTCGTATTGTACAGATGAACCCTGTTCGGGTTGCTTTTTCTGTGACAGATAAAGAGAGATACCGTTTTTTAGAAAAAACAAAACAAAGTAAGGGTGCTTTTGTTGATATTGTTTTGCCAAGTGGTGAAGTTAAAACAGTTAATGCAAAAGAATTGTTTACTGGGAATGAGATTAATGCGCAAACAGCTACTATTCCAGTGTATGTTGATGTTGAAAATAATGACCATTTGATGGTTCCAGGTAATTATGTGGATATTTTTATTCGATTTGATATGGGGAAAACGTCATTACTTGTTCCGCAAGTAGCTTTATCAGCTGATGTTCATGGGACATATGTGATGACTGTTGATGACGATAATATAGTTCATCAAAAATATATTAAACTGGGTGATGTTTTTGAAGATAAACAAGTTGTTTTGTCCGGGTTAGAAGCCGCTGATAGGGTAATTATTCAAGGTCTTCAAAAGGTTAGAAATGGTATGAAAGTACAGCCCACACTTGTTGAGAAAGATAGATAAGGGGAAATTTGATATGTTTGCTGGATTTTTTATTCAAAGACCTCGGTTTTCCTTTGTTATTTCAATTGTAATTGTTTTAGTTGGGTTGATTGCCTTATTTAAATTACCAATTGCTTTGTATCCTGAGGTAACACCACCAGAAATTTCTGTGCGGGCAAATTACCCAGGTGCAAGTGCTGATGTAATTGCAAAAATGGTTGGGGTTCCGTTGGAAGATGAAATCAACGGTGTTGAAGATATGCTTTATATGAGTTCAACATCTGAGGATGGTACATATAATTTAAAAGTTACATTTAAAACAGGGATTAATCCTGACCTTGCGCAAGTAAAAGTTCAAAACAGAATTCAACAAGCTGCTTCAAAGTTACCACAAGAAGTTACCAGACAAGGCATTTCTGTTAAAAGGGAATCTTCTAATATTTTGGGTTTTATTGTCTTTATGGCAAAAGATGGCAAAATGTCTGAGCAAGAGGTGAGTGATTATTTGTATAATCACATTGAGCGACCATTGTCAAAAGTTCCAGGTGTTGGAAATTTAACAGTTTATGGTTCAAAGTTAAGCATGCGTGTTTGGTTGAATTCTGATAAAATGGCGGCATTACGGTTGACTGCACAAGATGTTTACAATGCTATTTCAACTCAAAATTATCAGCCTTCTTTGGGAAAAGTAGGTGCAGCGCCAACCAAGGCCTCAAACCCAATGATTTATACACTTCAAACATATGGTCGTATGCAAACACCAGATGAGTTTAATCAAATTATTGTGAGAACGGCAGAGCAAGGGGGACTTGTTCGTTTGAAGGATATTGCCAGAGTTGAAATTGGTCAAGAAAATTACGCAATATCTGGGCTTTATAATGGGCAACCATCTATTACGATTGCTGCTGCTCTTTCGTCAGGTGCAAATGCTCTTGAAACGATGGAAAACTTAAAATCAACGTTAAAAGAACTTTCAAAATCATTCCCAGATGGGTTAGAATATAAATTGGGGTATGATTCAACAAAGTATATTGATGCCTCTGTTGAAGAAGTTGTTTTTACACTGCTTTTCACACTTGTTTTGGTAATTGCAGTTTGTTATTTCTTTTTACAAGATTTTTATTCCACATTGATTCCGTCTTTGACAATTCCTGTTTCAATTTTGGGAACGTTTGCGGTTATTTTAGCATTGGGCTATAGTATCAATATGTTCACTCTTTTTGCACTGTTATTGGCTATTGGTCTGGTGGTTGATGATGCCATTGTGGTTGTTGAACGCGTAGTTCATTTGATGCAACAAAGTCATATGACTGCAAAAGAGGCCACATGGCAAGCAATGAGCGAAATTTCAGGCGCTTTGGTTGCTATGAGTTTTGTGTTGTTAGCAATTTTTGTGCCAGTTGGATTTTTAGATGGTATTGTTGGTGAAATTTATAAACAGTTTTCAGTAACAATTACAGTTGCAATCTTGTTTTCACTTTTAAACGCGTTGACGTTGTCTCCTGCATTGTGTTCGTTGTTGTTGAAAAAGATTAAACCAAGAAAAAAAGGATTTTTTGCAAGTGTGAATCAAAAGATTGCAAAAATTATTCGTTTTTATGCGCTTTGCGTTTCTGTTATAGCAAAAAAAATACCTGTTGTTATAACAATTTTTGTTTTGTTGGTTGGACTTAGTTGGGTGTTATTTTCAATATCAAAAACGTCATTTATTCCAAATGAAGACCAAGGAGTGATTGCGATGAGTTTGCAGTTGCCAGAAGGGGCTTCAAAAAAAAGAACGCATGAATTGGTTGATAAAGTTAATGAAATTATTAAATCAGAAAAAAGTGTTGAGGGTATCTCAAGTATTGTTGGGTTTAGTTTGCTAGCAGGACGTGGTGAAAATACGGCTATGGCCTTTATTGTGTTAAAGCCTTGGGCTGAAAGACCTGAAGCTTCAGAATATTCAACTGCCATTTTGAATAGATTAAGAGCAAAAACAGCTGTTTTTCCTGAAGCAGATTTTCAATTTTTTGAAATGCCTGCTATTCCTGGGTTGGGAACAGCTGGGGGGATGGATGTTCGTTTGCAATCTAAACAAACAATGGATTATCAAAAGTTAGATGCAGCTTTGCAAAGCTTTTTGGCAAAGATTAATCAATCTCCAACCATTGCGTATGCATATTCAACATTTAATGCAAAAACACCAAATATTTTCTTAGATATTGACAGGGTGAAGGCTGAAAGTATGAAAGTCCCAGTTGGCAATATTTTTTCAACATTAGAAAGTTATTTGGGTTCTGCTTATGTGAATGATATAAATCTTGGTACACAGGTGAATAAGGTTATGCTTCAATCTGATTGGATGTATCGACAAAACATTGAAAGCATCAATAATTTATATGTTATGAATGTGAATGGGGATCCTGTTCCAATGAAAGGGTTGGTTCGTTTGAAAAAAGTTCTCGCCCCACGTGTTGTTGGTCGTTATAATCAGTATCCATCAGCATCCATTATGGCTGTTCAAAAAGAGGGAAGCAGTACAGGGGAATCTATGATGAATGTTGAATCATTGATTAAAGAGTTGCCAGCAGGATTTGGAATAGAGTGGTCTGGAATGAGTTATCAGGAAAAGAACTCAAGCGGTCAGATTGGTTATTTGTTAGCATTAGCGATTATTTTTGCATACTTGTTTTTGGTTGCTCAATATGAAAGTTTTATTGTTCCAATTTCTGTTTTGCTTTCACTTGTTGTTGCAATTAATGGAGCCATGATTGGGTTGTTTTTTTCTGGCATGTCTTTAAGTATTTATGCCCAACTTGGGTTAATTTTGCTCATTGGTTTGGCAAGTAAAAATGCGATTTTAATTGTTGAATTTGCAAAAGAAGAACGATTAAAAGGTGCCACAATTGTAAATGCAGCACTCAAAGGCTTACGTGAAAGATTTAGAGCTGTTTTAATGACTGCTTTTTCCTTTATTTTAGGGGTATGGCCAATGGTTGTTGCAACGGGTGCAGCATCAGCAAGTAGACGTGCAATTGGGGTACCTGTTTTTTGGGGAATGTTGTTTGCGACGGTTCTTGGATTATTCATAATTCCACTTTTGTATGTGTTGGTTCAAACATTTTTTGAATGGTTCCAAAAACGATATTTAAAACGTAAAAGATAATAAAAACAATACTCTAAAAATTAATTGAACGGTTCTTAAAAAGAGCCGTTTTTTTGTCTTGCTTTTTTTTGAAAAAGATGTTTAACTAGTCCAAAAAATGATGGAGGTTGAATGGCTATACTAAGTAAAGCAGATTTAAATTTTCAAAATGCTCTTGCTGTTATTCCAGCAACACAGAGTTTTCTTTTGCCGATACCAGCTTTTGAAAAAGAAGATGATTCAAATGGGCAAATGTCTCAAAATGGAGGGGTAAAATCATCTGAAAATAAAGGTGTTGTGTTTTTAAATTCAAAGGACAAATCTTGGCAACAAGTGCGTTCAGATGGAGAAGGTGTTGTTGTGATTAATGATGTTTCACCAACACAAAGCAAAGCTCTTTTGAAAAAGGTTATGCAGTTATCTAATAATCAGCCAGAAAATTTAGATAAAGATAAAATTAAGTTGTTTTTAAAGTATACACATGCGCTTGGTTTGAAAGATGTTTTTCAAGCAGATAAAAACTTTGTTGAATCAAATATGAATATGATTGAAGTTTGGGACTCTGGTGTTGAAAATTTAGGGTTTCACAAATATCAAGATAAAAAAGAAGTTTTAGCTGTCCGTTTTTCAGGTATTGTTTCATTTGATGATCCTGCATTTTCAAAACAAACATATGAAAATGGTTGTGTGGTTGTTAAAAACGGGGATGATAAAATTCAAGTTGTAAAACCAGATGTGTTTTTAAAGTCATATACTAAACCGAACGGATCACCAGTTACCTTGTTTGATATTCCGATGAAGTTGACTTCAGCGCAATATAAAGGGATGATGCAAGGGCGTTCAAACGTAGCATAAAAAAGAGGCGGGAGCCTCTTTTTTTAATCCCTCTGTTCAGTTGAACCTTAAAAAAGATAGTGCTTGATTTTTTATATATCTATAGATATAGTGAAAGTATAAAAAATTTAATAAAAAAGGCTTTGATTTTATGAAAAATAATTCTTCAAAAACACTTACATTTTTAGATTCATTTTTGCAGTTTGTAAACAAACTCGGCAGAGTTGTTTTGGCATTTTTTAAAAGTGCAGGATCTTTGGGTATTTTTGCAGCTGAAACGATTTATCATTGTTGCACGCCACCTATTTATTGGAAAGCACTTGTTCGCCAATTGGTTGAAATTGGTTTTTATTCATTGCCAGTTGTTGCATTAACAACGCTTTTTTCTGGTATGGTAATTGCTCTTCAAACATATAGTGGTTTTTCACAATTTTCAGCAGAGGGTGCTGTTTCTTTGGTTGTTCTTGTAGCAGTTACAAGAGAGCTTGCGCCAGTGATGGCGGGTCTTATGGTTGCGGGGCGAATTGGTGCTGCAATGGCTGCAGAAATTGGTACAATGCGTGTTACTGAACAAATTGATGCACTTTCTACTTTATCAACAAATCCAATCAAATATTTGATTGTCCCTAGAGTAATTGCTGGTCTTGTTATGTTACCTGTTTTAGTTTTGTTGGGGGATATTATCGGTATTTGTGGTGGTTATATGATTGGCGTATCAAAATTAGATTTTAATGCAACGACATATTTGATTAGTACTTGGGAATATTTAAAACCAATGGATGTGATTTCTGGTATGACAAAAGCAGCTGTGTTTGGTTTTATTATTACTTTGTTGGGTTGTTATAATGGGTTTAATTCCAAAGGGGGTGCTCAAGGAGTTGGTCAAGCAACAACAAATGCGGTTGTTTCTTCAAGTATTTTGATTTTGATATTTAACTACATTTTAACAGAAGTTTTCTTTGCTGTTTAAGGATGGATATGATGACTAAACATGGTGAAACACCAAAAATCAAATTGGTTAATGTGCACAAAACTTTTGGAGATAAAAAGGTTTTGTCTGGTGTTGATTTGGAAATTAAACAAGGTGAATCTCTTGTAATTATCGGGGGATCTGGAACGGGTAAATCAGTAACGTTAAAATGTATTCTGGGATTGTTAACACCAGACAAAGGTCACATTGAAATTGATGGTAAAAGATTGGATACTTTATCTCGACAAGAACAAGAAGAAGTGCGTAGCCAAATTGGTATGCTTTTTCAAAGCGGAGCCCTTTTTGATAGTTTGAATGTGTGGGAAAATGTGTCTTTTTCTTTAACACAAAACAAAAAAGTTGATTTGGAGCAAGCTAAAAAATTAGCGATTAAAAAATTGGCACAAGTTGGTTTGCCAAAAATGGTTGCAGATGTGTATCCTGCAGATTTATCTGGTGGTATGAAAAAACGGGTGGGTCTTGCAAGGGCAATTGCTAATGATCCAAGCATTATCTTTTTTGATGAACCAACAACTGGTCTTGATCCAATTATGTCAGATGTAATTAATGAATTGATAGTGTCTTGTGTGAAAACATTGGGTGCAACCGCGTTAACAATTACACATGATATGAATTCTGCCCGTCAAATTGCAGATAGAATTGCAATGCTATATGAAGGAAAAATCATTTGGTCGGGGACCGTTAAAGAGTTGGATAAAACGGATAACCCCTATGTGCGTCAATTTGTTGCGGGTAGTTCTCAAGGGCCTATTCGTATTGAGGGGAAAGAGAAAAAATAATGGCAAAAAAAACAACGCAGTTTGTCTGTCAAAATTGTGGGTCTGTTCACCCAAGGTGGTCGGGAAAGTGTGATGCTTGTGGAGAGTGGAATACCATTACAGAAGAAGCTTTGCCAGAAAAAGAAATTAAAACATCAACGGGTGGATTAGGGGGCAGAAAACTTTCTTTTTCAGACTTAAGTGGTGCCCCTGAAATAGTTTTTCGTTTGAAATCAAACATTCAAGAATTAGACCGTGTTTGTGGGTCGGGGTTGGTTCCTGGTTCTGTTATTTTGGTTGGGGGAGATCCAGGGATTGGAAAATCAACCCTTCTATTACAAACAGTTTCAAATTTATCTCAAGGGGTTAATAAAGAAGGTGCTCCAACACGATGTGTTTATATTTCAGGGGAAGAATCGACAGATCAAGTTCGTCTAAGAGCTATGCGTTTGGGTTTGTCAAAGGCCCCTGTTGAGTTAGCAAGTAGCATTAATGTTAGAGATATTGTTGCTTCACTTGATACAGATGACGCACCTGATGTTGTGGTTATTGACTCTATTCAAACCATGTACACAGATACATTGGATTCAGCTCCAGGGACAGTTGGTCAAGTCCGTGCGGCTGGGCATGAGTTAATCCGTCTTGCAAAACGCAGAAATTTTGTTTTATTTCTTGTTGGGCACGTAACAAAAGAGGGTACATTGGCAGGTCCTCGTGTGCTTGAACATATGGTGGATACAGTTCTTTATTTTGAAGGGGATAGGGGCCATCATTTTAGAATTTTACGTTCTGTTAAAAACCGTTTCGGAGCAACGGATGAAATTGGTGTTTTTGAAATGCGTGAAACAGGGCTTTCTGAAGTTCCAAATCCATCAGCTTTGTTTTTAGCAGAGCGACGCGGGAATATCGCAGGAAGTTGTGTTTTTGCAGGGATTGAAGGATCTAGGCCACTGTTGGTTGAAATACAAGCGCTTGTTGCGCCACAAGGCGGTTCTGCTCCAAGGCGTGCGGTTGTTGGGTGGGATAATAATCGCATGTTGATGATTTTGGCAGTTTTAGAAGCAAGATGTGGTGTTTCTCTTGCCAACAAGGATGTGTTTTTAAACGTTGCAGGAGGATTAAAAATCACAGAACCTGCTTGCGATCTGGCTGTTGCAAGTGCAATTGTTTCAGCGCTTGTTCAAAAGCCAATGCCTTCTGATATGGTTATTTTTGGTGAGATTGGTTTGTCTGGTGAAATTAGAAATGTCCCACAACCAGATTTGAGATTAAAAGAAGCTTCTAAGTTGGGTTTTGAAAAAGCACTTGTTCCACCAGAACGCAAACAAAAGCCAAAAGTAAAAGATTTGAAAGTAACCGAGATTGGTCATTTAAAAACATTGATTGATTCATTTCAGGGATAAAAAAGGAGATTTTATGGTTATAGGGCTCATTGATATTATCGTTTTGATTACTTTGACATTGTCCATCTTATTTGCACTTTATCGTGGCTTGGTCTGTGAATTATTATGTATTTCTTCATGGATTTTGGCAGGGTTTGGTGCTTTGTATAGTTTTGGACCGATGACAAATTTATTATCAGGTGTTTTTGATAACAAAATGTTAGCCGGTGTTGTTGGATCTGGTGTAATTGTATTGGTTATTTTGGTTGTTATGACCATTATCAATGCGCAAATTACAAAACGGTTAAGAAGCAGTTCTTTAAGTGGGTTAGATCGTATTTTAGGTCTTTTCTTTGGTGTTTTAAGAGCTGCTTTGTTGTTGTCATTGCTTTTTATCGGAGGGACAATGGTTTTGTCTGAAAAGCAATTAGCAGATATGGAAAAAGAAAATTTTTCAATGCCATATATTCAAAAAACGGTTGATTTACTCAAATATTTTGTTCCAGAAAATGTGCTCTCAGATTTAAATGTCAATAAAGATGGTAAAGTTGAAGAAGTTCAACCCAAAATTGGAACAGATTTAAAACGTCAAATGCCGCCTAAAAATACAAATAAAAAAGCATTAGAAAATTTGGTAAATGAAGTGAAAAAATCTTCTAAATTAAAGCCAATCGAACCCAAAAAAGAGGTTCCGCAAGAACCAGTGAATTATAAACCAGCTGAGCGTGAATCTTTGGATAACATGATTGAAGCAATTGCAGGAGAATAAAATGGTTAAAAAAAATGTAACACCAGACGCACTCATCAAAGCTGCACAAAAGTTGTTAAAAGAAAGATATATGAAAGAGGGGCATCATTTTGTTGTGTCAGCTGCTCTTTTGACGGAATCAGGCAATGTTTATGCCGCTCTTCATTTGGGGACAAATCAACCATCACTCGCAACCTGTGCTGAAATTATCACCATTGGTCATGCAGCAACGGCTGAAAAAGATATGAAGATTAAAATGATTGTTGCGGTACGTGATCAAGATGGGTATGTGATTTCTCCTTGTGGTAAATGCCGTGAATATATTGCTGACTATGGTCCAGATGCTGAGGTTATTATGCCAGCAGATAATAAAAAAGGATACGAAGTTGTCCCAATTGCCGATTTGATTCCTAACAAATATAAAAAGCGGACAGAACCATGCAAATAACAATTGCTGCCATTGGTCGGTTGAAAAAAAACACACCAGAAGATACGCTCATTCAAGATTATTTGAAAAAAACAAAATGGCCTGTTGCAATCAAAGAGTTTGAAGAAAAGAAAACTTTGACTGTTGAACAGTTAAAAGAAGCGGAATCTACTTTGTTACTTTCATCCATTCCTCAAGGGGGAAAAATTATTGCCCTTGATGAAAGGGGAAAGACTCCATCTTCCAGAGAGTTTGCTGAGTTAATTGGTAAGTGGTTGGATGAAGGCGTTCAAAGTATTTCATTCTTAATCGGTGGCGCCAATGGACATGCTGAAAAATTAAGAGAAAAGGCAGATTATAAACTTTCTTTTGGACGTATGACATTGCCTCACATGTTGGCAAGAGTTGTTCTTGCAGAACAAATTTATCGTGCAAAAACAATTTTGGATGGGCACCCATATCACAAAGATTAAAAGAAATTAAGCCTTTTGATAAAATTTTGTTGACAATTTATTAAAAGGTTGCTACTATGACTCATCACTTTGGAGAGTTGGCAGAGTGGTAATGCAGCGGATTGCTAATCCGTCATCATGAAAATGATGCACAGGTTCGAGTCCTGTACTCTCCGCCATTAAAAGCCGTCAGTAATGACGGTTTTTTTATATGTGAAAATATTTTCCTCTTGAAAGAGGGTGCAAAATTTGTTATATTTAAGTGTAAGAAATAACACTGTTTTAAAAGATATTGCAAAATGGCTTTTTATTTTTTGATTTAATTGTTTTGAAGCTCTCCACAAGGGGGGCTTTTTATATTTTAAAGGAGGGATTTAAATGGATAAAAGATATGTTGGAGCTTCTGTTTATGGCTTGAGAATGCCCATTATTAAACAAGGGGATGATATTCAAGAAATGATTTCAGACACATTGATAGAGGCTAGTTGTTCTGAATATCAGCCCATTTCTTTGAATAATAGAGATATTTTAGGGATTACAGAATCTTTTTTGGCAAGAGCTCAGGGCAATTATATCACAACAGATGACATTGCAAATGATGTGCATCAAAAGTTTCCAACAGGGGATGTTGCGGTTGCATTTCCAATTCTTTCACGCAATCGTTTTGCCAAAGTTTTGGAAGGGATTGCAAAAGGTGTTGATGGCTCCGTTTATGTTTGCCTTTCATACCCTGCAGATGAAGTTGGAAATGCCTTAATGGATGAAGATGATTTATATACATTAAACATCAATCCATATTCTGACGTGATGACAAAAGAAACGTTTAGGGAAAAAGTTGGTTCATATTTGCATCCAATTACAAAAACGGATTATCTTGAACTTTATGAAAGTATTTCTCCAAAAATTAAAATTGTTCTTTTGAACAACCCAAAAGATATTTTAAAACTTACAAATCAAGTTGTTGTCGCAAGTATTCACACCCGTTATCGTCACAAAAAAATGTTGGCTGATTTAGGTGCTCAAGTTGTCACATTGGAAGATATTTGTTCAACGCCTACAACAGCCCATGGATGGAGTGAATATGGTTTGCTAGGATCAAATTATGCTGATTCTAATCGTTTAAAATTATTTCCAAGGGATTCAATGTCTTTTTGTACGGAGTTGCAAAAATTGATCTATGCAAAAACAGGCAAAAATATTGAAGTGATGATCTATGGTGATGGTGGATTTAAGTGTCCAAAAACAAAAATTTGGGAATTTGCAGATCCAGTGGTTTCCCCTGGGCACACATCTGGGTTAAAAGGAATGCCAAATGAGGTGAAAATCAAAGCTGTTGCTGATAATGCAAATGGTAATTTGGAAGATGCAATTAAATCAGCTATTGAAGAAAAACAAAAAGGTGATGATTCATATGCTCTTGGAACAACACCAAGACAAATTACCGATTTGGTTGGATCTTTATGTGATTTAACAACAGGTTCTGGTGATAAAGGGACACCTGTTGTTTTAATCAAAGGTTATTTTGATGATTACACAAAAGGGGTTCCTGAAAATTAATTGAACAAAATCAAAAAAAGGAGGGAGGTCCCTCCTTTTTTAATCCAAAGACAAAATAGGGGGAAGTTGTACTCTTTTGAATTTGTTTTTTTCATATCTTTTTTGAATTGAAGAAACCAATTCTACGTCGTTCTGTGTTGGTTTTTTTGTGCCATAAATATAAGATTTTAAAATTTCATCTAACACTTCATATGGCGGGAGTGAATCGGTATCATATTGGTTTGTTGCCAATTCGGCTGATGGTTTTCTTTTAATAATTTCTGTGGGTATTAAAAATTTTCCTTCTTGATTAAATAGATTTGCTAATTCATAAGCTATCGTTTTATATACATCACCAATGGGTAATAGTCCACCACAGGTATCGCCATATAATGTACAGTACCCCATGGCAATTTCAGATTTGTTTCCACACGCAAGAAGAAGATAATTCTTTTCATTAGAATACATCATAAGAATATTTCCTCTGATTCTGGCTTGTATGTTTTGCTCTGTAATTGGATTTTTAGATTTAAAATCAACTGTTTTTAAAAAGTTATCCACAATCTCTTGAATATCAATTGTTTTATGGTCAACATTGTTTAAATTAGCGATTTGTTGAGCTAAATTTATACTTTCTAAAGATGTGTATTTTGTTTTCATCATCAAAGTGTGAACATGTTGCGGCCCGAGTGCTTCACAGGCTATTGCAAGAACAAGCGCACTATCAAGCCCGCCTGAAAGGCCAATAATAACATCTTGAAAGTGATTTTTTTTGCAGTAATTTTGAAGTCCCTGAATGAGTTTTTTTTTAATTTTATTAACCTTCATTTTGGTGTTCTCCTTTCTTAAGAGCTGCTTGACGCATTTTTTTTCGTTTGATGAAAAGTGATTTTTCCAAACCTGCAATGTAGCGATGGGGTGATTTTAACCTCAAATGAGTAGGGTCCAATCTGCTTAAGTTTTTGGCTGCGTAAGCTTGAATTTCTTTTAAATCTCTGTTCATTTCAGTTTTGTTTACAACACCATTTTTAATAACTTCAATCAAGGGAGAATAAGCTTTTTTACCTTCTAAAAAAGTTTTCTTTTTCTCCCCATCAAGATGAATAGAGGTGATGTTTTCAGCTAAAGAATGAGTGTTTAAAAACTTGTGACCATTTTGACAGATGATATCTCCAGCAAAAAGGTTATTTTTATCCACAAGCCGAATGACATCGGTGGCGCCAGGAATGGTTGTTTTAATGGCTAGTTCAGATACTTTAATAACATCTCTTTTTTCTGTTTTTTTAAGTTTATAAACACCACCCAATGCTGGTTGATCAAATGATGTTGCGAGCATTGTTCCAACACCAAAAATATCAATTGGTGCCTTTTGTTCCAAAATCAAACTTTGGATGGTATATTCATCTAAGTCATTTGAAGCTGTTATTTTGGTTGTTCGGCAGTTGTTGGCATCCAAAATTTTTCGAACTTCTTTTGCAAGATAGGCTAAATCACCAGAATCTAATCGGACACTTTTGAGTTCTACGCCAACTTCTTTAGCAGCT
Organism: Alphaproteobacteria bacterium; assembly: GCA_045632845.1. Lineage (GTDB taxonomy): Bacteria > Pseudomonadota > Alphaproteobacteria > CAAHEQ01 > UBA3637 > RGIG4140. Next base: position 71,752 of record JAZQXL010000020.1, on the reverse strand, counting down.
TGAATGGCGTTTTTAACCCCTTGAATCGTGTCGTATGTATCGATTAAAACGCTTGCTTTTTCAGGGAATGATTTGATGTATTTTTTAAAAGCCGTAACTTCGCTTTCTTCTCTCATAATAAAACAGTGCGCCATTGTGCCTGAAACTGGTATGTTGTAATGTTTAGCAGCTTCGACATTTGATGTGGCAGTGATTCCACCGATAAAAGCACCTCTGGTTGGAGTAAATCCTTGCGTGTCTTGTGCCCTTCTTAAACCCATTTCTAAAAGTGTTCTTTTTTTACCATCAGATTGAGAAGCGATAGCAATTCTGCTTGCTTTTGTGGCGAACAAACTTTGTGCGTTGATAATGTTTAAGATGCCTGCTTCAATCATTAAAACTTGCCATGCAGGACCTGTGACTTGAACAATTGGTTCGTTTGGAAAAACGATTTCACCCTCTCGAAATGCTTTCATATCAATATTCAATTTTGCATTTGAGAGCATATTTAAGAATTCTTCTTTAAAACCTTGTTCTCTAAGATAATCGATATCTTCTTTTTCAAAATGCCAGTCATTTAACCATTCTAACACTTCACCAAGTCCTGCAGTTAACAAATAAGATCCATTGAAAGGTGTTTTTCTAATGAACATTTCATATGTTTCGACATTGTTATGTGAATTATCTTCAAACATTGCCTGTTCCATTGTAAGATGATACAAATCACAAAATAAAGGGGAAAATTTGTTTCTGTTCATATAGACCTCCTAATGTGTTATGATAAGGTTGTGGATTTGAGGGGGAATATCTTCTTGCCAGCTGATATCATTTTTTTTGATTTTTTCTCTGATATCAGTCCCAGAAATTTTTAAATCACATCGGTTGACGATAATGGTGCTAAATCCCTCTTTTTTAAACAAGGGGGCATCTTGTCCTGTGCCACAATAGTATTTTGTTGCAGGTAGGGGTAAATGTGTTTTGATAAATTGAGCCCATTTTGGAGGATTGTGGATATCATTTATCCCAAGAACAAGAAGTTTCCCTTTTTTGATTTGTTCTTGATAGACTTGGTGAACCATTTCAAGACGTTCTTTAAAAGAATAGGGATTTTTTTCATCTTGAGCATCTTTTGAGCCAATGACTAAAATGGCTTTGTCATTTTCCTTAAGCATCAAATCAATGATTTTTTTGTGCCCTTTATGAAGGGGTTGTAATCTCATAACCGCAAATCCAATCATCATTCGTATCTCCTTTCTTTAACGTGTTTTAAAAAGTTTTGAGCTGTTAAAGTTTTGATTTTGCCTTTTGCAACTGCTTGAGCAAAAGGGGGCTCTTTTAACACATCAGCTGTTTGTTTAAAAATGCCTCTTGTCAAATCTTCAAGAATGGTGATTTCAACATCTTTTTTGAGCCAACCCAAAAGAGCTGCTTTGTTGCAAACATCTGAAGCAACACCACAAAGGATAACTTTTTTTGTGTCTTTTAAAATTTTTGTATCAACTGTATCAATGGTTTTTTCCCACATGTCGTATGTTGATTTTTTAAGATATTGAATGTAATGGATTTTGTTGCGTAAAAGATCAGAGTTAATGGCTAAATTCCAACCTGTTGTTCCTTCAATACAATGTGGTGGAAATTGTTTACTTTCTGGTGTTGTAGAATATGTTTTTAAGTCATGAGTGTCAAATGTAACAATTGCGTGGCTAATAACAGTTTGAGGAACTTTTTGAAAAAATGCTGTCATTTTTTTTATGAGTTTTAAATCGCCTTTGCCATTATCAAAAGTAAGTGCACCTGAGGGGGCAACAAAATCATTTTGAAAATCAACAAGAGTGAGAGTATATTTTTGTGTCATTGAAACCTCCTTTTGATATTGACTATCTGTTATTAACAATTTATTATTATCATACAAGTAAAAACAAGTCAAGCGGTTTTTTTGAAGGGGTTTTTAAATGAAAAAAGATAAAAAAGGATTGTTATTTAAAAAACAATATGTTATTATCAATTTGTTTTTATCAGAAAAAATTATTCAGGGGTTGTATATGTTGCAAAATGAAGCTGAAAAAGCGTTTTTAAAATCATATGATTCATCAGTTTTTGAAAAATTATCTGTTGCGACTGATTTGTTGGTTTTTAGTATTTCTTATGTAAAAACAAACAATTATCGCAAATTACCTGAAAAGATTATGAGTGTATTTTTGACGAGTCGCAATCAGTTTCCTTTTAAAAATATGTGGAGTTTAGCAGGGGGATTTGTTGGACCACTTGAGTCTCCTGAAGAAACAGCGAAACGGGTGTTAAAACAAAAAATCCATTTGGAAGATTTGTATTTAGAGCAGCTTTATACCTTTGGGGATGTGGGTAGAGATCCTAGAACACGCATTATTTCAATTGCATACATGGCTTTGATTGATCGAAATGATTTACCTCCTCATTTGCAACAATCAGATTGTTGGTTTAACATTTTAAGAGAAAAGGGAAAACTTGTTCTGCAAAATGAAAATAATCCACAATTACGTATTGATTTGAATGACCCAAATGCATTGGCTTTTGATCATACAAAAATTATTAAAGTGGGATTGGAGCGCTTGAAAAACAAAATAGAATATACCGATTTAGCTTTTCATTTGGTTCCGGATGAATTTACTTTAACTGAGCTTCAAAATGTTTATGAAGCTATTTTGGGAAAAAAATTATTAGCGCCTGCGTTTCGTCGGGTGATTAAGTCAAAGGTAAAAGAAACAGGAAATGTCACATCTGGAAGTGGGCACCGACCATCTGCGTTATATTGCTACAATAAAGAATAATTTGCTATATGAAAGGATTATACGCCCATTGAAGTAATGCTTGACGTTGTTTTTTTCGACAATTTAAGTCAAAAGAGATACAATTTTTTTCAATTTGAGCTTTATGACGTTTAAATTGGCGCCATCGATGAATTTGAATTTGATCAATTTCAGGAATTCTGCGACCCATATAATACCTACAATACCATTGAAACCAGCCTCGAATGTCTGGTTCAATAATCCAGCCTTTTTGTTGCCAAATTTGCAAACTTTGACGAGATTTAATTTTAAAATAGTTGCAGTTGATATCTGGTTTTAAGGGAGATAATTTTTCTTTTAAAAACCAAGAAGCAGGGAATTCTTTTTGGCAGTCGTTTAAGTATTTTCCTTCAAATACACCAAGTGTTAGCATTTCAAAAGGGGACAATTCAGGTTTGAAGAGAGGATCAAAATTTTCACCCATTGGTTCTGTTAAAAAATAAGAATAATTTTTTTGCATTAAGTCATTTACGATTATTTTCATGTGTTTTATATATGATTTATTTTTGATTTTTAAAGGGGCGTTATTTGATGTTAAAAATAGTTTGAAGATTTAACCTTTTTATGTTACAAAATAAAAATATTATCTATGAAAAGGATTGTTGTAATGACGTTTCAAAAAAAAGAAAACACATCTGCAAAATTATCAGATAAAGCAAAAAATGCGAAAAAGACAATGTTTCTTTACGATAAATTAAAGAAGGAATTTGTTGTAGAAACACCTTCAGTGTTTAGTGCTATTTTATTTTTAACTTGTGATGTCTTAACAAATGTTCCTTTAAAAAATATATCAAAAGAGGCAATTGAAAAACGTATTTTGTCTTTGGCGGAAAGAGGCGCTAAGTTTTCAAGCGCTGTTCGAAAAACAGTGTCAGATCATCTGTTAAAACAGCCATTTGATACGCATTTAACAAAAGAAGATATAGCAAAACAAGTTTTTATGTCCGCAAAATATACAGATTCTCTTTTGATTGAAGATTTTAATCAATATAAAAAAGAAATTTGTAGTCGTTTAGATGTGCAACACCAAAAATCTTTTAAAATAATTTGTGATTTATCTTGTGCTTTGGTTCGTTCAGATACAGAGCTGTCGCTCTTTAAAAATCCAGAACAACGTATTTTAGATATTGAGAAAAATTTAAATCTCAAAATTGAAGATCAAGAACGTGAAGCGATAAAAAAAATGATGTTTTCATTTAAAATGGATCGTGTTAAATCGATTTATCAATCTAAATTATCGCCTCAAGAAAGAGCAAAAAATGATTTTACAATTTTGAAAAAAATGTGTAGGCAGGTATTTATTGAAATGGCGGGGAACAGGTCCCATACTATTGTTGATAAAAAACGATATAACAATTCGCATGCAAGGGGGAGATGATGGTTAATTTACAAAAAAATGGAGGTTTTCATTTCTTTTTCATTGATGATCCGTTGCCTGCATGTTTTGAGCAAAAACCTGGGATGACGTTTCGTTCTTTGTTGTTGGGAGAGAATACAAAAGGACAGAAAACTTATGAAGGAATTCAATCTGTTTTTCAAAATAAACCTCAAGAGTTGGAAGCTTTTATTTCTCGTTTTAATGAGTTGAAAAATGTTGAGTCTAGGGCGGAGTTTTTTCAGCAAAAGTTTATTGGGAATCCAGAACATCACGCAAATTTAAACAATCAAGTTGAATGGGTTTTTGGAAAACAAGGTCGTATTGATGCTTGTATTATCCAACAAGATGGTGTTCGTTGTGTTTTTATCTTAGATGTTAGACCTGTTAGTAATCATGAAAAAATAGCAGATAATCCATTGCATATCCAAAATAGAAATTTATCTGATATGATTACAAATGCTTTTAATTGTACCAATTATTTTAAAACAAAAGGTGCTCCTTTTCGTGAAGGATTATTGGCTTATCAAAACGAACATATGGAAACGCTTAATACGCTTGATGCTCGTTTTTCAATTTTGTTAAATACGCTTGAACAACTCATTTTTTCAAACAAAGATTTATATTCAAAAATAGCTATTTTTAAAAATAAACTACAAGAGGAAATGAAAGGTCAAAGTGATTTTGATACCTCAGAATTTAAGGCGTATATTGAAAAACAATTGACAGGGCCAGATATCAATGAATATCAAAGAGAATTATCAACAAAATTATATCGATATGATGATACGTCAGAAGATCATTTGGTGCAAGAAAATGAAATTTCCAAAAGTTTTTCAAACATCAGCAATGTGAGAGGATTGGCTGTTTCACTTTTCAGTAATTTAGAAATGATGTTTGAAAGAGAAAATCTAAAAGAAAAAAATGTTTTAGATAGTTTTCAAATTTTAAATAAAATTCCACCTGAATATTTTTATGTTTTGTCAGATGTATATGCTGATAAACCAATGGATGATGAAAATCAAACCATTCAAAAAAGAATGACTTATTTCATTAGCCAATTAAGTAAATTGCAAGAAGCAGATGGGGTTGATTTGTTTGAAACATTTAAGGGTGTTTGTAAGGATGCTTTTGAAAAACAGGCTTTGCAAACAAGCGTTTCTTATCCAATTAAAAGAGTATCCGTACAAGGAGAAATTCTTCCAAGAGAGAATTTATTTCAAGAGCTTTTAAACATTCACACCAATAAGTTTACATTAGATTATAATGTTGATAAATTTTCAAAAGCCTTAATGAAATTAATTGTGGAACCATCTTATGATCAAATGGTTTTGTTGGTGAATAATGAGTCTAATGATCAAACTTTGGAAGATGAAAGAACATTAGGTTATCAATGGATTGCAACAGGGGATATTGATGAAACAATTGGAAAGGCATTTCAACGTATTTTAAAAGAATATCCAGATTTAAAAGCAAAAGTCTGTGAAAAAAGACCTTTTTTAACACCTTATGTTGATCAGTTGGTAAATGGGAAACTCCCTAATTTTGATGAGATACATACAATATGTACTTTGTATAATTTATATTGCACGGATGGGTTGGAGTCTGAGTTTGATGCGGCAACAGAGCAGTTGAAAAAATTGAATGTTCATGAAAAAGCATTTTTGGAAGAATATTTGACAGCTGTATTTCCTAAGACAGAAAACTATCACACTGTTTTAAGATTTATGCAAGGGGCAAAATCTTTGGTTGAAAATGAAGATGCTTATCAAAAGAAGTTAGAACTTAAGAAAAAAGAATCTCGGGCAAAAAAGAAAGCATTACCAGTTCAATCTGATAAAGATATTCAGCGACAAAATTTTATTAAGGCTTTTGAAGTGTTTTATGAAGATGTGAATGATGTTGAAAAATATGAATCTTTTAAGCAAAGTTTTTTGTCTTTAGATAAAGCATTATTGGCGCGATTGAAAAAACTGCCTGGGAATAATCCCGTTGGTGTTTTTGTAAGAGATTATTTATATTTTAAAGAAAAAGAAGAAAATTATCCTTTTGATTTAGCTGTTGATCGCACGGTTTTGAGAGTGCAGGATGAAAAAAAAGATCTGTTGACCAAGTGTGTGAATGACTTTTTTGATAATTTTGAAAACAAGGAAGCATTGGAGCTTTTGCAGCAAAATACAACGAGGTTATCTCGTGAAGATGTGTTCTTTATGTTAGATGCTTGGGGAGAAAATAAGGACAAATATGCTCGTCAAATTGCTTTTTTCACGGCATATAAAAATTATAAATCTGATGATTTTGAATCGTTTTTGCAAGATAAATTACCAAGTTTTGCTAAAATTGTAGCTGATGAAATAAAAAAACGTATTGTTGATTTTAAACAATGTTTTAGGGCGTTGTTTTCAGATGGGGATGAAACAAATTCAGATCGTTTGACCCAAGCTTGTTTGAATTTAAGACGTGAAGATTTTAAATTGTTGTTGGATGATGATCTTGTTGATTTAAGTTCCCAAGAGCTTCAATTATTAAAAGATGTTCGAGAAGCTAAAGATGGAAAATCTAAAAACATTTTAGAAGATATAAAACGTTTTGTTTTAACGACTAAACGGCGTGTTGTTTTTCAATATGCGTTTAACAAATTGGTTAAGGAAATAAATAACAAAGAGCGGATTGATAAATTTTTGGATGCGTCTATGTCCATGGAAAAAACGGATTTTGATGTTTTTATTTCAACTAATTCAAATATTAAAATTGTTTCAGATTTTTTTAAGAAACTTAAAAAAATTAAAAATAAAAAAGGGGCCTCTTCTGCGCAAAGAAAAGATTTTTCAGATGCTTTTTATGTGTTTAAAGACAAGGTTAGTTTTGTTCGTGTTGTGAATAATTTTTTGATGGAACCTCCACAAGAAATGGATTTGCGTAAATTAACAACTGCTTTTTGGGATTTTTCTTCAAATAATCCTGAAGCATTGGAAGAGGTTTTTGATGAAAACAAAGAAGCTTATGCTCTTTTGTTTGTTTTGTCTCAGATGAAAAAAATTAAGAAAGAAACTGGTTTGGAAAATTTCCACACAGGTGTTGCAGAGTTTATTGAAAAAGAGGGCTGGAAAATTGAATTTTTTACCATGATGGACCAGTATACAGCACAAAATCAGCCTGAAGAAATTAAAAAAGTTTTGACTGCAATGGAATTGCATGAAATTGATGCAATTATTGATACGCATATGTACAAAGATAATTTGTTTATGCAAAATGAACTTAAAAAACAACAATTTTGTAAAACGGTTGAAGAATTTTGTTTGTCTGTTTTTAAAGACAAAGATTTGGAGAAAAAAACGGTTTCTCTTTTCTCTTCCTTAGTTGATGTTGATTTGTTAGATGATGTTTTAAAAGAAACAGAACCAGATCATGATGCGCACATGATGATTGTTGGTGCGCGTGAATTCTTTAAAGATAGTATTCGTTCAGCTTTGCCAGATAAAGCGCTTGAAAATAAAAAGATAAAATTTATTTTATCTAATGCAGATAGAAAAGGCTTTGATAAAAAGATTAAAGATCTTTTAGGTGCTGCGGATTATAAAGATGGTTTATTGAGTTTTATTTTAGATTTAAAAGAACATAATTTGTCTCCTGTAGTTGTTAAAAAGATGAGAGAAAATATTCAAAAGACTTAGGTTCTATTTTTATTTATGATTTTAGGAATAAAAAAAATTAAAATAGCATTGATATATATTGTTTTTAAGATGGTTTTATATTATGATGCCTTAACACAAATGAATTTATTTAAAATAGGGCAAAGACAATGTTGAAATTTGAAAATTTATCTCTTAGAAAAGCTGAAGTTGAAGATGCATTACAACTTGTTTCTTGGTGGAACGATGGAGAAGTTATGGCTCATGCTGGTTTTCCAAATGGGGTAGGGGTTCAAGTTGATGAAGTGGTTTCTTTGATTAAAAAGAACTCTAAAAATCGTTGTCAATTTATTTTAGATATTGATGGTACCCCAACAGGAGAGATGCATTATCGTAAAAAAGAGGATGTTTCTGCTGAAATTGGTATCAAAATTTGCAATAAATTTTTTCAAAATAAAGGAATGGGAAAAAAAGCTTTAAGTTTATTAATCACCTATCTTTTTGATGAACATAAGTGTCAAACGCTTTCAGTTAATGTTGCAAAGAAAAATAAAGTTGCACAACATGTTTACGAACAGTTGGGTTTTAAAGAAAAAAATGGTTTAAAAAAGATCTCAGACAAATATTTGGATAAAAACTCATCTATCAAATATGAACTTTCATCTTCTGATTTTGTGAGTTATTTGAAGTAAAATTTAATCTGTTTACTGTTATTTTTTATCAATCAAAAAACGCTCCTTTTAAGGAGCGTTTTGTTTTGATGAATAATTTTTTGATTATCGTTCTGGTTGGTACACTGTTTTGCCCGTGTCTACATAATTATGCAGTACTTTTTCACCTTCTTCTATTTCAATGTTACCATAAACGACAATTCCTCTGTTTTTAAATTCTTCAAACCAATTTGGTTTAAATCCTTCATCAAAACCTGTGATTTCTTCAACTCGTTTTGAAGGAACACCATAATACACGGATTTGATGCCTGACCACATAATGCCCCCAATACACATCATGCAAGGTTCAGACGTAACATATAAGCTTAAGTTATGTTTTGATAAATCATAGGTTCCTAAGTTTTTTTGAGCCATTTTAATGGCATTCATTTCTGCATGATTATTACTGCAACCTTCCGATACAACACTGTTGGCGGTTTTGGAAACGATTTTTCTATTTTCATCAATCACAGCAGCTAAAAAAGGCCCTGACCCGTTTGAGATATAGTCTTTCATTTCCGCTTGTAATTGCAAAATAATTTTTTTTGCGTTTTCAAGTTTGGTTGGGTTTATTTCTTCGTTAGAAACGACTTGAGCTTGAGTTGTGTTGCATAAAAACACACAAGAAAATAAAATGGAAAATAAGATTTTTTTCATAATTACCCCATTTATTATGAATATGAATGATAATCTATATGTTATATTGAGTGTTTTGAATACTAAACGCAATGTTTTTTTTGTGTTTATATGAGCATGAGTTTACCTCGCTTGTTGGCAGGATGATGCGTATTTTTTTTTGTGCAAGAGGTGTTATGATTTTTGCAATAGACCTTTTTGAGTCATATTGTTGATGATTTTTTGAGTTAATTTTTGTGATGTTTCATTTTTCGCAATGATATCCATATGTGTTTGTGTATTTGCATTTCCATGGCATACAGCATTTCTTAAATGTTTTGCTGCTTCATAATCTTGTTGATCAGATTGGTCCATTATTCCTTCTTTAATAAGCCAGTCGCGTTGTTTTTTCCCTTTTAAAGGTTTTCCGTTTGAACTAATTGGCGCAGCGCTTTTGACAGCCATATCCAAACATTGCATTGTGTGAATTAATGTTGGCGTTTCAATGTCTTTGTTCTTTTCAATAACTGGGATGTGATCTTTAACTTTATGGCCTTGTGCCCACAAAACAAAAGGAGTGAGGTCATTTGAATCGTTTGTGTTTGTTACTTTTTGAACTGTTAAATTTTTGGTTGTTGTGATGCGACGAATCATGTTAAAAACAGTTTCATAAATTTCATTTACATTTTCAGGAACATCAACAAGAATGTCCATTTCTGTATCTGGATGTGCCAAGTCGTCTCTTAAATCATGAAGTTTGATTAATTTTTGAGCGTTATCAATAACGCCAACTTGTTCTGAGAGGATAAAAACTTCATTTCTGTTGTTTTTTAGAAAAACTTCAGGAGTATCTGTATTGTTTAATAAATTTTGTCTTGCCGTTATTTGTGGTTCAAAATTTTGTAACAATGTTTGTGTTAACAAGCGTCTTGTTTGTTCAACAATTTTAATAATTGGTTCAGCCATGGATTGGCGAAAATAAGGAGGGATAACTTTGGTTAAAAAGTTATTTTTAAAAAATTCATCAAAATTTTTCTGATTTTTAGACCCTTTGTATGAAAAAATAAATTCATCATAAGCTTCAGCTAAATAGACCAATTCTTCAATTGCATGAGGATTTTGTGTTGGTATTTCTTTAAGTGGTCTTTTATCTTCTGTTTTGGGCAAAATTAGCGCATTTGGGGATATAAAAATGCGGACATTATCAAAAGATTGATCCGTGTTTCCAAGTAGATTGATGTACCTTTTTTTAAACGTGATTTTTGTTGGGATTAAATCTTGAGTAGGATTGTTTTTAACCCAAGCACGATAAAAATGAGCATCTTCAATTGTTGGTTTAGATAGGGTATTGTTTGCACCGATGGTGCTTTTTCCTAAAAAGTCGTTTTTTCTTACCTTGAATAGTTTTTTTGTCTGATTACTTTTGACAATCAGTTTAAAAAAGGAGGTGTTGTATTTTTTTAAAGAGTCCATACACTCCTCATAAAATCCTTTTGTTCTAACATATTCTTTAAAGGCATCATAAAGCTCTTTTATTTCAGACAAATTGTATAAAACTGGACTCTTCATTTTCTCTCCTTTGAATTGATTTCTTATATATTATCATAAGAATGAGATTTTGTCAATGTTTTTACAATAAAATGTTTAAATCTAGGAAATAGAATGAGAGTGATGGTGAAAAATCTTTAAGAGAATATTCTTTGTTGGTTAGGTTAATCGAGTGATGTATAGATTGTTTAAAACAAAAAAATAAATTTCTTTGTTTTAATTGACATAATGTGATGCATAAATTACTATTTATTTTAAAAGACAATATGTTAAGTTTTTTATGGGGTATAAATGGAAAAAGAGATAACGGCTTTTAATTCAAAAAGATTGATATGGGCAGATGCATTAAAAGGCTATGCAATGCTGTTTGTTCTTATGGTACACACAGGTGCTGAATTAGATTTACCCCAATTGCTTTTAGGAATTGTCAGAGCAGGTTGGTGTGGGGTTGTTTTGTTTTTTTTGATTTCGGTATTTTTGTCCTATAATAGTTTGAGTTTTTATTTTAAAAAAAATCAATATTCTTTTGTTTCTTGTCTAAAATGGATAAAAAATAGATTTTGTTTTTTAATTCCATTATTTTATGTGGCTGTTTGTGTTGGTTTTTTTTATGAGAAACAATCTATATGGTTGGGGAGCGAAACAAACATAACGATTTCGAATTTTTTGACGCATTTATTTTTTGTTCATGGTTTTTTTCCCCGTTATAGTAACAGTATTTTGTATGTAGAATGGTTTGTTGGTGTATTGGCGATATTTACATTATTAATTCCTTTTTTATTCAAATATGTTAATTCAGTTTTTAAGGCGCTTTTTTTGTTTGCTTTGTCTAGTCCTGTGGTTTATTATCTTAATGAGTTTTTGTTTCGATTAAAACCTTTTTCTGATTCGTTAGATGAGAAGGTATATAATTCTTATATCTCTGATTTTTGCTTTATAGAACATTTTCCAACTTTGATTTTAGGTATTTTTTTATATTATATATTTCAAAAGATAAATCTTTCAAAGGTGCCAGGGAAACAAATAATTTCATATTTTTTGTTGATTGTTTGTTTTGAATTAATGTGTTTTAATTTTTACGATACATACAATTTATTTTTGATTAATAAACATACGGTTTGGGCATTGATATTTTCATTATTGATTGTTTCTCAAATGCTGGTTCAAAATCAATTTTTGTGCAACAAGTTTGTTCAAATTGTTGGACGGTATTCTTGGGGAATTTATTTGTTCCAGTTTTATTTGATAGATATTTATGCTGATAATCTGAATTTTAATTTTCAAATACCTGTTTTAGATTGGATTGCTGAACTTGGTTTTGTTTTAGGGGTTGGTTTGTTGTTTTCAATAGTTGTTATACACCTATTTAATAAGCCGATTGTTAATTTTTTAACAAAAAAATGAGGATAACAATTTTTTTATTCCTTTTGAACTGTTGTTAGAAAATTTTTTTATTATTATTTTGAAAGGCTAAGAAAATTAACCTCGATTTTATCAAAACCGAAGTTGTGTTTCATTAAGTGACATCAATGTCAGTTAATCGCAAAGAGTGTTTTATCCATTGAACTTTTGTATGTGTGTAGGTAAAGGTTAAAATTTGCCAAACACAACTTCCTGCCCTTAGGGCTCGGCTCTTACTTTAACCTTTGTATATGTGGAGCAAGAAGTCTTTTTAAAAAAAGAAGGCTAGACATAAATCTTACCTGAGTACATAGAAATCAGGAAAAATGAAAATACACCGTTTCTAAAGTTAACTCAGAAGAATTTAGGATAATTTTTTATAGATTAGTTTTTCAAGTCCATCACCAGAGTCATAGTATAACTTGGCTTCGGGAGTGCCATTTAACTGTCCGTGCGAATATCGAATCTCATTACGCAATACACAGCATGAATCTGTTTTGATGTTTTGTATAGTTGTTTTAAAATTTAGCTGAGAGTTGGGGATATCAACATCAACTCTTACTATTTTATAATCATTAAAATCTATTTCATTAAGAGAGGGGACTTTAAATATTTTTATTTGCTTTCCATCATTTTTTGCATAAATATAGCTAAAACTTTCTAAATTAAAAAAATTCAGAACAGACGGGGAAGTTGCCACTAAATTTGTTTTTACGAAGTTTAAAAGATTATTCCCTGCCTTTTGAGCACAAATGGTTTTAAATTTGTAGTAATCACTTTTAGTTGGAATTTGTTTTAACCATTTTGAAAAAACTTTTTCTCTTATTGTCGCAGAGGTTATTTTCTCAAAATCCGAATAAGATGATGTAGATGAATTTTTAACAATTTCTTCTGTTTCGTTGAAACTTAAAAATAAGGAATCTTCTTTAAAGAATGCTGTTGATGTATATCCTTTTTCGCTTTTATATGAAAAATTTTTTAATGTTTTTAAAGATAAAATTGCATAGTGATACCAATTATTTAATTCTTCTGGAGCAAAATATTTAAAAATATTTAATCCTCTTTCAAATTTATTTGTGTTTGTAGTAAAGTTTAATAATTGATATAATCCTATGTTTCGTAGGATGTTGGACTTTTCTTTCAATGAAATCGCATGTTCATTTATCTTTAAGTCTATTAAATCATCTTTTGAATTTCCAAGCCATACGATTGTATTTCCTATAGTGTCTAGTTTGAGTATCTTCTTTAAGGAAAGACCTAGATCAAAGCCTTTTTTTATGATACTTATTTCATCTAAAGAAAATTTTTTGGGATTTTTTGAAATTTTGTTTACATTAGAATTAAAATTTTGTATATTGTTTTCGCATATAGATTTAAAAGCTTGAGGGGAAATCTGTTCTATCGTTATATCTGAACAAAACGGAAACGCAACTGAAAGTTCTCTTAGGTTTGTGCGTATATCTGCCATATTATATTCTCCAAAGTTGTTATTAAGTATAGCATGAAGAATTAAATAAAGCAAGGGAGTAAAATGAAAAAAGTATTATCATTATTCAGTGGATGCGGCGGTATGGACATTGGTTTCGAGGGTGATTTCTATGTACATGAAAGTAGCGTAAACACCGTAATACATCCTGACTGGATAAAAAAGAAATCTGGCAAAAGAGTTTTATTAGCTCCAACGGGTTTTACCACTACTTTTAGTAATGACATACTAAAAGAAGCTGCTACTGCATGGAAGTTATATTTTAAGGATAAAAAAACAACTTATAGAACAGAAAGTATCGTTGATTTGGTTAAACAACATAAGTCTGGCGAAAGAGTGTTTCCAAATGATATAGATATTCTCACGGGAGGTTTTCCCTGTCAAGATTTTAGTTTAGCAGGTAAGCGTAATGGATTTAACTCTCAAAAAAACCACTTAGGAAAGAAAGATATCGATATACCTACTTACGAAAATCGTGGTTGTTTATATATGTGGATGAAAGAAGTTATAGAAATCGTAAAACCCAAGATATTTTTTGCAGAAAATGTAAAAGGATTGGTTTCTTTGGGCGAGGCAAAAAAGATTATAGAATCAGATTTTTCGTCGATTGATAAGGATGGCTACTACGTATTCCCTGCAAAAGTATTAAATGCTGGCGAATATGGTGTGCCACAAAAACGAGAAAGAATTATTTTTATAGGGTTAAATAAAGCTGCTTTAAATCCAGGAGTTCTTGAGAAGATTGAAAAAAAAGAAATAAATTTATATCCACCGATTACACATAATATTTATCAAAAAAGCACTTTGTTTGACAATAAAGACTTACTTCCTTTGGTATCCGTAGAAGAAATATTAAGAGATTTGCCGGAACCTTCATCGTCAGATGATTTTGCTCAAAAAGCATATTCGAAAGCAAAGTATATGCAAAAAGGTCAAGGAAATACTGAAATCAATTTAAAAGGATTAGGTCCTACAATTCGTGCAGAACATCACGGCAATATCGAATTCAGAAGATTGTCAAAAGATCATGGTGGAAAGCATGAAAAAGAGTTAAAAAAAGGACTATCTGAAAGAAGATTAACTGTTAGAGAATGCGCAAGAATACAGACTTTTCCTGATGAATATGAGTTTGTAAAGCCAAATGTATTAAGTGCTTCTGCTGCATATAAGATTATAGGTAATGCGGTTCCACCTCTATTGGCTTATAACGTAGCAAAGCACATTTCAGAATTATGGGACACTCTATTCAAGAAAAGTTCTTAATAATGTCTAACACTTTAAAATTAGTTTTGAAAGATATCTGGTTTGAAAAGATTAAAGCCGGTGTAAAAACACATGAATATCGAGAGTGTAAAGACTATTGGATTAAGCGATTGTCTGTAGCCAATAAATATTCTTATGTTGAATTTCAAAAAGCATATAGAAAAAATCCTGAAAAAATGATATTTGAAATTAAGTCAATAAAAATCCTAAAGCCTAACTCAAAAAATGATCTCAACACAAATCAAACTGTTTTTGACATAGAATTAGGAAAAGGGATTGATTTATATTAGTGGCATACCTATATATGTTGTGATTAACCTATAGGAGAAAGAAAAAGGTGTTGCAAATTTTACAACAGAATGCAGAATGGATGTGTGCTATTGCTATCGTTTTGTTTACTGCGATACAGTGCTGGATTGCTCATGCTCAGTTTAAACAAGATTTACGCTTAAAGAGATTTGATTTAGCCCATCAAATGGATGAGGCATGTATAATTTATAAGTTTGATAAAGAAAGTATTCAAAAAATTGTTGATTGGTTTAATAAAAATCAATCTTTATTTATGTATTTATTGAACGAAAAAGATTTAGAAAAATACGATGTTTTTCAATCTTACTTAGAAGAACTTTACATAAAAAATCCTAAATTCAATGATGGCATTAAACAATATAGGAAATGTTTAGTAGATTTAGATGTTGTTCTTCTAAATGCAACTTATGGAATACGAAAATTAAAAAAAGTAAAAAAGTAAGTATTTGCTTTATGATTTAACCTCGGTTTTGATTAAATCGAGGTTGTTTTTTTTATTAACAGACATCAATGTCACTTAATCGAAGTACTGAGCTCTGCTTTTTTGGCAGAGGTTTGTTGTGTTTAACCTCTGTATATGCGTAGGCAGAGGTTGAAATGAACAATTATACTGAACAAGTATAGACTCTCATTGGCTCTCGCATGTAAAGGCTCTTGCAAAAAAAACACTCCATTAACGATGTTGCATTTAATTTTGATGGCTGGGATATGCCGGTCGGGCTCCCAAGGTCCTCTAGGTGGCAGGTAGGTACTCCGAGATGGCAGTAGCAATAAGCGTGTTATAGGAATATCTTTTTCTCATCCAAACTCAGTCTGAATACATTTAGTTATCTCTGGGATGAAAAATTGACATTCCAAGACAGAAGCATTGAAAACAAAGGATTTTTTGAATTTTGAGTCCGTGTAGGGCTGAAAAACAGGCTTTTTGAAAAACACAGCACACGGACCAGATTAAGCGGTGAAAATAAAAGAAAAAGTCGCTATTTCTAGCGACTTATCTGTTTCACCTAAAGCTGGCTGGATTGCTCGGGATAAATCCCTCGTCCTCACTTTGTTCGGACCGGCTCATTCTTCGCCGTCCACTTCGCTGACGCTACATGACCGAACCAACTATTCGTTGGGCCGAACCCAAACACCCTCAGTCCAATAAAAAAAGTCCCGATAAACGGGACCTTTTTTATTGGCTGGGCTGGCTGGATTCGAACCAACGAATGACGGTATCAAAAACCGTTGCCTTACCACTTGGCGACAGCCCAATATTGAATTGGTAATCGTATTTATATTCCATTTTGAGATAAAATGCAAGTGTTTTTTTGTGATTTTATAAAAAAATATCACAAATAGTAATATTTTATCTTTTTTTGTGCACAAAACGCGTTGTACTACGTCGTTCTGTGTGTATATTTTTATTAAAAGTTTTTTGCTTGGCGTCGTTTGCAAGGCTCACCGAACGTCACTTCGTGAGTTTTTCTCCCGCTCAAGTACAAAAAAAGCCCACCATTGCAGGTGGTGTTTTTTGGCGCACTTGGCGAGATTGCTCGTGCATAAAACACTCGTCCTAAAGGACCGCCTTCGGCGTCGTTCGCGGTGCTCACCGAACGTCACTTCGTGAGTTCTGTTCCCGCTCAAGTACAAAAAAACCACCTTTGCAGGTGGTGTTTTTTGGCGCACTTGGCGAGATTCGAACTCACGACCCTTGCCTTCGGAGGGCAATACTCTATCCAGCTGAGCTACAAGTGCATGCTTGTTTTTATACGATATTTTGGTATAAAAATCAAGTTTTATTGATTCATGCTTTCGAAAAACTCTGCATTGTTTTTGGTTTGACGTAATTTTTCCATCAAGAATTCCATAGAATCTGTTACGCCCATTGGCATTAAAATGCGACGTAAAATCCAAACTTTTGGAAGTTTATTTTTATCAACCAATAAGTCTTCATTTCTTGTGCCAGATTTGATGATGTCAATGGCTGGGAAAATGCGTTTGTCAGAAACTTTTCTATCAAGGATAATTTCAGAGTTACCAGTTCCTTTAAATTCTTCAAAAATAACTTCATCCATTCTAGAGCCAGTTTCAATCAAAGCCGTGCCAAAGATGGTTAATGATCCACCTTCTTCAACGTTTCTGGCAGCACCAAAGAAACGTTTTGGTTTTTGAAGTGCGTTTGCATCCACACCACCAGTTAAAACTTTGCCAGAGCTTGGGATAACGGTATTATATGCACGTGATAAACGTGTGATAGAATCTAATAAAATAATCACGTCTTTTTTATGTTCAACAAGGCGTTTTGCTTTTTCAATCACCATTTCTGCGACTTGAACGTGGCGAACAGCTGGTTCATCAAATGTGGAACTAATTACTTCGCCTTTAATGGATCTGATCATATCTGTCACTTCTTCAGGTCTTTCATCAATTAACAAGACGATGAGATGTGCTTCTGGATGATTTTTTTCAATTGAATGTGCAATGTTTTTGAGCATAACTGTTTTACCCGTGCGAGGAGGGGCAACAATTAAGCATCGTTGACCTTTCCCTTGAGGGCAAACAAGATCAATAATTCTTGGTGTTAAATCTTTGTTCTTTTCAGGTTTTGTGTCTTCATATTCCATCACAATGGGTTGGTTTGGATATAAAGGTGTTAAATCGTCAAAGTTAACACGATAACGCAAATCTTCAGGATCTTCATAGTTTACAGTGTTGATTTTTGTGAGTGAAAAGTATTTTTCCCCATTTTTAGGTGCTGTGATTTCACCTTTGATGGTATCGCCTGTTCTTAAACCCCATTTTTTGATGTGGCTTGGTGCAACGTAAATATCATCAGGGCCAGCCAAATAGTTTGCTTCAGCTGAACGTAAAAAGCCAAAACCATCTTGCATCACCTCTAACACACCTTCGCCAAAAAGTGTTGCCTCTGATTCAGACAATTTTTTTAAAATAGCGTACATTAAATCTTGTGTTCTAAGTGAAGTAGCGTTATCAACCTCTAATTCTTCTGCATAAACCAATAGCTCGGCAGGAGTCTTTTTCTTTAAATCATTGAGTTGCATGCGAACCTTATATATAAAAATGGGAAATAAAAATTTAAGATAATATAGAATTGGCGTGATAAGTAAATGCCAATGAAACTACTTTTATAATATATAAAAAACTTCCATTTGTCAATAAAAAAATATCTGGACTTTAAAGATGGTTTGTGAGAAAATGGGCATACGAAAACAAAAAGTAAGGATGAGACATGGAACTTTGCGAATATCAAAATAAACGATTATTGCGTGAAAACAAAATTCCTGTATTAAAAGGAAATGTTGCTTATACCGTTGAAGAAGCGGTTGAAATTGCAAAAGGAATGTCTTGTAAAAGTTGGCGCTTGCACGTTCAGTTGCCGCTCGCTGAAAAAATTGTGGAATATATTCCAAATATTCAAGGTTCTTTAGATGCGCATTCACTTGAAGAAGTTGAAACGTTGGCAACAACTTTGTTCAACAGCAAGGTGTTGACGGGTAGGGGAATGTATTATCCTGTACAACGTATTTATGTTGAAGAGTTGTGTCAAATTGAAGAAAAAGTTTCTCTCTCCATGCGTGTGGATACACAAACTCAAAAAATGCTTGTGTGCATTAAGTCAAAGAAAAAAACGTCAGAGTGTGAATTGCCTGTTGGAAAACCGAGCGTTTTGTTTTGGTGCCGTATTTTAAAAATGTTTCATTTTAAAAATGTGCAAGAAGCATTGATGTTGCCGATTTTAAAACAAATGTATGCTTTTTTTGTGAAATATAATGTTTTGGCAATTGAGTTTGATCCTTTGGTTTTGAATCAAAAAGGTAAATGGGTTGTTTTAGATTGTCGGATTATTTTTGATGATGAAGCAATGTTCCGTTTTCCTGAAATTGCAAAAATGCGTGAAATTCCTTTGGGTTTGGAACGGCAAGAACGTGCAAGAATTCATAATTTTAGATACGTTTCTTTTGACGGGAATATTGCTTGTTTGGTTAATGGTTCTGGCTTGGGTGCGGCAACAATTGATTTGTTGGCCCAAAAGGGTGGAAAGCCTGCTTGTTTATTAGATGTGGGGACAGAACCAACAAAAGAATCTGTTTTTCAAGCTTTAAAATTGGCGTTGAGTGAGCCAAATGTTGAAGGTGTTTTTGTGAACATTTTTGGCGGCATTACAAGATGCGATGTCATTGCAGATGGTTTGATTTCTGCTTCGCAAGAAATATCGGTTGGAATGCCTTTAATTGTTCGAATGGATGGAACAAATGCGCAAGTTGGTTCTCGTTTGTTATTTGATTCACATTTACCGCTTGTTGTGATGAAAGATTTAGATGAAGCTGCAGATATGGTTATTCGTCAAGTGGAGGAGTTGTTGTAATGTTTAAATTTCCAAACAAAAATACACCTGTTTTGTATCAAGGAATTACCTCTTCTTCAGCTGCAATGCATGTTGAAAAAGCTCTTTTATACGGCACAAATATTGTTGCGGGGGTTAGTAAAGATAAATCTGTTACAACATTTCAAAATATTCCTGTATTTCAAACTGTTAAAGATGCTGTTCGAAAGACAAAACCACAAATTAGTGTTATTTTTTCAAGTCCACAACGGGTGTTGCAAGATTTTGAAGAGGCGGCTAAATCTCATATTCCTGTTATTATTTGCCCTGTTAATCATGTGCCATATCAAGATGTTTTAAAGATGAAGCAGTTGGCTGTTAAATATAAAGTTCAACTGGTTGGTCCATCTGCGCCTGGGGTTGTGACAGCTGATGAATGTTTGGCGGGCACGGTTCCAGCACATTTGTTTCCAAAAGGAAGTGTTGGCATTGTTTCAAGATCAAGTTCTTTGACATATGAGGCTGTTCAACAATTATCTAAATTTGATTTGGGTGTTTCTTCTTGTGCTGCGATTGGTTCAGCTGCAATTATTGGCTCTTCTTTTATCCCATTTGTTGAAGCTTTTTTAAAAGATGCAAAAACAAATATTATCTTGTTGATTGGGAAAGCAAGTGGTGAATTTGAATATGAATTAATTGATTTTTTAAAGAAAAAAAAGAGCCGCAAAAAAATCGCCATTTATATTCCTGGGCGCCATGTTGTGCGTGAAGAAAAAACACCTGTTCTTGGTGTTAGAGTTGAAGAAAATGCTTTGCAATTGAAAGAAAAAGCATTGGAAAAGGCAGGGATTAAAGTGATTTCTTCTGCAACAGAAATTGGTTCGCAAATTGCCAAAATGCTTTTGGATGAAAAAGAGGTGAAGCATGAATTTAAGTGAGGTTTTTGTTACAAAAATGTGCCATGATTTGGCAGGTAGTATTGGGGTTTTAGATAACACAACTGAGTTATTAAAAATGGACGCCTCTTTTGTTGAAGAAGGCGTTGATTTATTAAAACAGTCCACAGGTGTTTTGGTTGCAAGATTAAGGTTGTATCGTGCTCTTTTGGGTGTTGATTCTTCAATTACATTAGATATTGCATTAAAATATTTAGACACATTACCAATGCCGATTTCCTTGGTAGGACAAGTTCAGAAAAAAGAACATTTGATTTTTGTGTTAATGTCTTCTGAAATTTTAATTCGGGGCGGAAGTATTGAGTTAACTGAAAATGGTTTTGTTTGTACAGGAAAAGGATTATTTTTAGAAGATAAAAAAAAGCAAATTTTGCTTGGTGATGAAGGGTTTGAAAAACCACAATATGCGGTTGCTTTGTGGTTGAAGGATTGGATGCAAAAAAACAATTTGAAAGTTGAAATTTTTCAAAATGAAGAAGCTCTTTCAATGAGGTTTTTGTCTGCTAATTAATCTAATAAATAGAAAATTTTGATATTTTTGCTTGATTTTTAGGCATTTTTTTGGCATAATCTGGCTCTATAAAGTTTTGAAAATAATTTTTTGCGTAAGGTAAGGAAAAAAATATGTCTCAACAAAAATATTATCCACAGTTAAATTCTAAAATCAGTTTTCCTGAAATGGAAAAAGAAATGATTGCTTATTGGGAAGAGCAAAAGATATTTCAAAAATCGATTGAAATTAGAAAAGAAGCTGAAGAATTTGTATTCTATGATGGCCCTCCATTTGCAAACGGGTTGCCTCACTATGGACATATTATGATTTCTTACGTTAAAGATACAATTGCACGCTTTCAAACAATGAATGGAAAACGTGTTGAACGTCGTTTAGGTTGGGACTGTCACGGTCTTCCAGCTGAAATGGCGGCTGAAAAAGAATTGAATGTTTCTGGGCATAAAGCAATTGAAGAGTTTGGTATTCAAAAATTCAATGATTTTTGCCGTACAAATGTTTTGAAATATTCAACAATTTGGACTGATATGTTCAAACGTATTGGTCGTTGGGTTGATTTTGATAATGATTATAAAACAATGGATTTGCCATTTATGGAATCAATTATCCACAACTTTAAACAGTTGTATGATAAAGGGTTGGTTTATGAAGATTATCGTGTTCAACCTTATTCTTGGTGCGCCCAAACACCTGTTTCAAACTTTGAAGTAAATTTGGGTTATAAAGATAAAACAGATACAGCTATTACTGTTTTGTTTAAATTGGAAAACGGTATGAATGTTCTTGTGTGGACAACAACCCCTTGGACGCTTCCTTCAAACCTAATGCTGGCAGTTGGAGCAGATATTGATTATGCAATTATGCAAGAAGGGGATGAAAAATATATTTTAGCAGCAGCTTTGTTGCCAAGATATAAACAACAGTTGCAGCACGCAGAACAAGTTGGAACAATCAAAGGTTCAGAGTTGGTCGGTCTTTCTTATGAACCAATGTTCCCATATTTTAAATCATTAAAAGAAGCTGGATGTTTTAAGGTTTTATCTGGTGAATTTGTGTCTGTGGAAGATGGTACAGGTATTGTTCATATTGCTCCTGGTTTTGGGCAAGATGACTTTGATGTTTGCCGTTCATTAAACCCAGAATTCCCTGTTGTATGTCCTGTGGATGAAGCTGGTTGTTTTACAGCTGAAGTTCCGGATTATCAAGGACAACAAGTTTTTGACACAAATGAAGCTATTATGGCTTGGTTAAAAGAAAATCGTCTTTTGGTTAAGAAAGAACAAATCACACACAGTTATCCCTACTGCTGGCGGACTGATACACCACTTATTTATAAAGCAATGAGTGGGTGGTTTGTGAAAGTTTCTGACTTTAGAGATGAAATGGTTGCTTTGAATGAACAAATTACTTGGACTCCTGATCACTTAAAACATGGTCGTTTTGGTAAGTGGCTTGAAGGTGCAAGAGATTGGTCAATCTCACGAAATCGTTTTTGGGGAACCCCAATTCCTGTTTGGAAATCTGATAATCCAGAATTTCCACGCATTGATGTATTTGGTTCAATTGCTGAAATTAAAGAAAAAACAGGTATTGAAGTTTCTGATTTGCACCGTCCAATCATTGATGATGTTGTTTACAAAAACCCAGATGATCCATCTGGCAAAACAATGATGCGCCGTGTAACAGATGTTTTCGATTGTTGGTTTGAATCTGGTTCAATGCCTGAAGGTCAAATCCATTATCCATTTGAAAACAAAACATGGTTTGAAAATCATTTCCCAGCTGATTTTATTGTTGAAGCAATTGATCAGACACGTGGATGGTTCTATACATTGCATGTTTTAGGTACAGCACTTCATCATAAACCAGCGTTTAAAAACTGTTTATGTACAGGACTTATTATGGCGGAAGGTGGTGTTAAACTTTCTAAAAAGTTGAAAAACTACCCAGATCCATACATTGTTCTTGATTCAATGGGTTCTGATGCGCTTCGTTGGTTCTTGATTTCATCCCCTGTTATTAAGGGTGGTAACGTTATGATTGACCAAGAGGGTAAAGAAGTTTCAAAAGCTGCTCGTAAAGCATTAATGCCTTTATGGAATGCTTTCTATTTCTTCTGCCTCTATGCAAATGCTGAAGGTATTAAAGCAACAAAAACAGTTGGATCAACAGATGTTTTGGATAAGTACATTTTATCTAAATTAAAAGTTTTGACTGAGGATGTTAAAACATCAATGCAAGCTTACGACATCAATCAAGCTTGTGCACTTTGTTCAGAATTTTTAGATATTTTAAACAACTGGTACATCCGCCGTTCTCGTACACGTTTCTGGGACGGTACAGATTTGGATGCCTTTAATGTGCTTTACACTGTTTTAATCACTGTTGCTAAAGTTATGGCTCCGTTGATGCCAATGATGAGTGAATATGTCTATCGTAGTTTGGCGGGTAAAGAATCTGTTCATTTGAGAACATATCCTGATGTGAGTGCTTTGACACTTGATACAGAGTTGATGGAAAAAATGGATATGGTTCGTGCCATTTCTTCAACAGCAAAAGCTATTCGTGAAGAACACAGATTACGTAACCGTTTGCCATTGCGTTCAATGACATTGGCAGGGGCAAGTGTTGAAAAACTTTATGAATTTGCTGAAGTTTTGAAAGAAGAAGTGAATGTTAAAGAAATTATCTTTAAAACAGATATTAAAGAAGTTGCAAATACATTCCTTTATTTAAAAACGCCATTAATTGGAAAACGCTTGGGTCGTTTTATGAAAGATATTATGGCAGAATCAAAAGGCGCAAATTGGCATAAAAATGAAGATGGTACACTCTCAATTGCAGGTCAAACATTGACAGCTGAAGAATTTGAGTTACGTCTTGTGTTGAAAGAAGGATTACAAGGACAAGCTCTTCCAGACAATACAGTTGTTGTTCAATTAGATGTTGAAATTGTACCAGAACTTGAAAAAGAAGGTATTGCTCGTGACTTTGTTCGTATGATTCAATCTTTGAGAAAAGAAAAGAGTTTTGATGTTTCTGATAGAATTACTCTTTCATATAACACAATCTCATCTTTGGTTAAAGAAGCCATTGGTGAACATGAAAATTACATCAAAGATCAAGTTCTTGCTGTTGAAATTAAACCTGTAACAGAAAACTTGTTTAAAGTCGAAGAATTGGGTGATTCCTCCATTTCATTTGATGTTAGTAAAAATTAATTAAAAACAATAAAAAACACCACTTTCTGAAAAAGAGGTGGTGTTTTTTTATGCGTGGTTTTTTAATTGCTAAAATACTCAAAAAATGGTATAATCTGAAACAGTTTTTATTTTTAAGGGATTTGATATGAAAAAAAGACAACACTCAAAAGAATTTTCAAGAGGGAATTCTGCTCCTCAAAAAGATATTTATTTATATGGAAAACATCCAGTTTCTTTAGCATTGGCAAATAAAAGAAGGGTGGTGCGTGAAGTTCTTGTTCTTTCTGGTTCTTTGGATAAAATTCAAATTCCTAAAAATGTGTCATTCAAAATAGTTTCAAAAGAACAATTGGATTCCCTTGTGGGGAAAGAAGCTGTCCACCAAGGTATTGTTGCTAGATGTCAGCCATTGCCACAATATGATGTGATTGATTTGATGAATGAGGTGGAAGATAAAGAACATGCATTGGTTGTGATTTTGGACCAAGTGACCGATCCGCATAACATTGGGGCCGTTTTGCGTTCAGCAGCTGCATTTAATGCATGTGGGGTTATTGTTCCGCAAAATGGTGCTCCGGATGAAACAGGTGTTCTTGCAAAGTCAGCGAGTGGTGCGTTGGAATTAATTCCATTGGTCAAAGTTAAAAATTTAACGAGAGCAATGCAAGAGCTTAAAGAAAGTGGATTTTGGTGTATTGGATTAGATGGGTATGCAAAACACAGTATATATCAAGCCAAATTGCCGAAGAAATGTGTTGTTGTTATGGGATCAGAAGGGGATGGATTGAGACGTTTGACAAGTGAAAATTGTGATGATACGGTGAAGCTTCCAATGAATCCTTCGGTTGAAAGTTTGAATGTTTCAAACGCTTGTGCGATTGCTTTGTATGAATGGAACAGACAACACCATTTGGGAATGAATAAATGAGTGAAGTTGTTGACACATTTTTAAACGCTGGTTTTTCAAAGGATGAGGCATCTAAAGTTATTGATTTTTGGATGAAGACAAAGGTAAATCCTTTTTCAAAAACAGAAATATCAAAGAAGATAGATGATCTTTTTTTGTTTTTTGATGAATTTTCAGTTTCTAAAAATGTGGCAAAAAAAGCGATTGTAAAAGAGCCTCGCTTATTGTTAACAACCTCTTTACCAATGTTGAGGAAAAACCTACTTCAAAATGCAAAACTTTTGAAAATAGAACCAGAAAAACTTGTTTCAATTCTTGTTAAACAGCCTAATTTGTTAACCAGAAAACCTGAGGGACTTTTTTCAAATTTAATTAAAAATGCTGAAATTGTTGGTGTTGAACCCGCTGTTTTTTTAGAAAAAAGTTTGAAGCATCCTACATTGCTTGCTTTTTCTCCTGAATATGTGATGAAAAACGTAACACTTTTAAAAAAAGGTTTAAATTTAGATGAAACTGATTTTTCAAAATTATTTAAGGAGTTTCCAAATATATTAACCAGAAATCCAGAAACGGTTTTAAATCTCATACAAAAGATATCAGAAGATTTTGATGTGTCAAAAGATGATGTTCAAAAATCATTTTTGAAAGCACCTTCATTGTTGAGTTATTCAGATCAAAATTTGATTGAAAAAATAGATGCTGGGACAAAATATTTTAATTTGCCAAAAGAAGATATTTGCAAAATGTATTTATTTGCTCCCTCGTTGTTGCAAGTAGCGCCTGATAGAATCCATTCTAATGTTTCAAAAGTTGCAGATATATTTTCTACAGATTCAAAAACAATTATCACTTCATTTTTGAAAATGCCTACTTTATTTTTGTGTGCGCCTAACTCGATTAAACAAAAATATGATTTTTATAAACAGATGTATTTAGATGATGCTTTTTGTCTTGGAAATGAAGCAAAAAAAGATTTAAATTTATTAAAAAATCATATTTTAAAAAATGCAAAAGAAATGCTTGTTCCCAGCATGCAATCTTTGGAAGTAAGGCGTGCTTATGGCTTATGGATAAAAGAAAATCAAGGGGTTTCATCTAAGGCACCAATATGGAAACGGTCAAGCAAAATTATGGAAGATTTAAAAAATGTTCCAGATGATTTTTGGAAGAAAAATCCAGCTCTTTTTCAAGCGTATTTAAAAAATCAAAAAGGGAAGTAATGCAAGAAATTATTAAAGAGTTTGAAAAAAATGGTTTTACAGCTGAAGAAGCGATGCGGATTATTAATTTACGCAGCGCTGAAAATCCTTTTGCTCAAACACAAATTACAGATCGGATTAATGGTTTTGTAAATTTGTTTTCAACATACAAAAAAACAAGAAAAGAAAGTATTATAAAGTTAAGAAAAACACCTCGTTTTTTTGGATATACCCCAGAATATATTGAACGAAATTTAAAGGTTGTAAGTCGTTTTTTTGAGATGGACCCTAGTGCCTGTTTTAAGCTTTTTTGGAACACACCGAATATTTTTACAATTCCTCTTGCGCGGGTTAAAAGGAACATTGAATTACAGGCGAATGTGTTAGGTTTATCTATGGATGAATGGAAAGGTATCGCTGTTCGAAAACCAAGCATTTTGCAAAAGAGTGCACATTTGATTGAAAGTGGTATTCAAGCTTGTTCAAGAGAATTGGGTGTTCCTCAAGATATTTGGATTCGTTTGGCATTAAAAGCTCCTGAGCTTTTATCAGCTAACCCAAACACAATTGTAAAAAAAGTGAATGAATTGTCTCAGATTTTTTGGACGGATAATTCTTGTTTACTAACTTCTTTTGAGAGGTTCCCATCTTTGTTATATGCTGATCCAAAATTGATGCAGCAAAAGTACAATTTTTTAAAAAAAATGTATGAAGATGATTTGATTCGTGTTGATGATGCAGGGGTTAAACATGAAGCTTATTTACAAGAATATTTGCTCAAAAAACCATTTGTTTTGGTTTATAGTCTTGAGGCTTTAAAATTAAAAAGACTTTATGCCAAATATATTAAAGAAACAAAGGGTAAAGCTCAAAAAATGGCTCTTTATAAAACAGAAAGAGCTATTTTGGAAGATTTGAAAAATGCACCAGAAAGTTTTTGGACTGAAAAAAGAAAAATGTTGTTTCAATCAAGGATGACCCATGGAAAATCAAGATAAAAAAAAGATTTTGAATAAGATTGTTGAAGATTTTAAAACTGTTGGTTTTTCAAAGGAACAGATTTTGAAACTTTTGAATGTCCGTCAAAAAGAAAAAGAAGAATCTTTACCGTTTTTGCGGGTGAATATTCAAGAACGTTTTTCTTTGTTTGAAAAGATTTTTTCTGATTGTGGTGTTTCAAAAGAAGATATGTACAATACGCTTAGTGATGGGATTGTTTTTTCGTATCTACCTGCATCATTGAATGATTTGTTGTCTTTTATTCAAGAAAAAGGTGCTGATTCTAAGCTTTTTTTAAACGAAATGTCTTCAACAGCTCATGGGAGAGCGGTATTGGGTTGGGGGCCTAAAAAAATTAAGAAAAACATCAATGATGGATTGATTGTTTTATCAAAATATAAAGTATCTATTACTGATTTTGTTAAAATGGCTTTTAAATATCCAAATGTTTTAAAAATAAATCCTGAAAATCTAGATGTGAAATTGATGGATTTTATTGCTTTTTCAAAATCGCATGGTGTTTCTTTTGATGAAAGTGTTTCTGTTTTGAAAAAAATGCCAGACATATTGGTGAAAGATATTGAAACGTTAAAGCAAAAGTGTGCGGTTATGGGTGATTTTATTCAAAAATTTGGTGTTCAAAAACAAGACTGGATAGATGCTTGTTTTTCACATCCAAAACTTTTTTGTAAAGATACAAATGCATTGATTCAAAATATTACAATGTATCAAGAGAACTTTGAAAACGGTGTGTTTTATTTTTCACAACACCCAAATGCAGATGCTAGACATTTAATGAAGTATCTGTTGACCTCTCCACAATATATTTGCATTTCGCCATCAAATGTAAAAGAAAGGATGTTGTATGCCCAACAACTTTTGGAAAGTGGTAAAAAAGCAACAACTGCTGTTTTGTATTTATCTAAAGCTAAAATGCAAAAAAATCTAAGAGATTTGTCAAAACAAGGTGAGAAATAGAGCTTGCGCTTGGTTTAATTTTAGGGTATACTAAACTTGTCAGGTAACTGACTATGATGCTAAACGAAAAGCAGAATAGATGTCTGTGGACTCGGGGGCAGTACCCGACACCTCCACCATTTATTATGGGGGTGAAATAGAATCGACACGCATAATAAAGGCTTTCTCTTGTATCCGGTATTGTACCACCGTTATCGGGCTGATAATATAAACGCAAATGATAATTTTGCTCCAGTTGCTTTAGCTGCTTAATTTTAGGTATCTAAGTAACGATCAATCCCTAGACAATATGAGCGTTTAGGTGGGGTTTGTGGATTACCTAGCAACAGAAAATCCACTTTTTTTTAGGAGAGGGATATGTTGGATTATAATCAATTTCTTTATGCTTCACGAAGATATATGATTCGTGATATTTTAAAGACTGTTGAAAACGAGGGGTTGTCTTCAGAGAATCATTTTTTAATTTCATTTAGAACAGATCGAAAAGATGTTGTTATCCCTGATTTTGTGCGAGCAAAGTATCCAGAAGAAATCACAGTTGTTTTGCAATATCAATTTGAAAATTTGGTTGTAAATGAAGATTATTTTTGTGTTGATTTAGCTTTTGGGGGTGTTTTATCAACATTGAAAGTTCCTTATACTGCAATTACACAATTTGCAGATCCTTCACAACAGTTTGGTTTTGTTTTGCAGCCACAAAAAGACGAATTTCCTAAAAAAGAAAAAAATAATGAAGCCGTAACTGGACAAATTATTGATTTAGATCGGTACCGTAAAAAATGAAAAAAAGATCTTTGGTAATTATGGGACATTCAACCAGTGTTTCAATGGAAGATGAATTTTGGAAGATTCTTAAACAGATTTCTGAAACTGAGCAAACAACACTTCAACAGTTGGTTGAAAAAATTGATATGTCCCGTGAGGGTAATTTGTCAAGTGCATTAAGAGTTTTTGTTCTTAATTGGCTTTTGAAAAAACTAGAGAAAGATACAGAACAAAATAATTCCTAAGATAATTCTATAAATTGCAAATAAGGCAAATGAGGCTGTTTTTAACCAGCGGATTAAAAACCAAACAGCTGCTAATCCAAAAATTCCGGCTGAAACAATTCCTATTGAAAGATTTGATATAATTTCTGGTGTTAAAATACCTTCATTTGCGCTTTTAAAAAGCATATAAAAAGCGCCTAAAGCAATAACAGGGATAGATAATAACATTGAAAATTTAGCGCTGTCAACCCTGTTTAATCCTAAAAATCTAGCACTTGTCATTGTGATTCCAGAACGACTTGTGCCAGGGATAAGAGCGAGTGCTTGTGCGCATCCAATGATGAGAGCTTCTTTTACTCCAATATCTTTAATTTCCTTTTTGCTCGTGGAAAATTTATCTGCAATCCATAGTAAACACCCATAAAAAATAGATGTGAATGCAATAATAAGCGGTGATCTGAGTGTTGTTTCGATGATGTCATTTAAAAAATAACCAAGAATACAAGCTGGAATGGTTGCAATGATTAAGTGAAAAAGAAGTTTTTGTTCTTGGCTTTTTTTATAAAAATTTTTGAGAATGTTTAAAATATCTTTGTGAAAAAAAGCTAAAACAGCAATCAATGTTCCTAAATGTAAAGAGATATCCATTAACAAATTTTGATTAGAAAATCCAAATTTTTCCATCAAAATAAGGTGGCCCGATGAACTGACGGGCAAAAATTCAGTTGCACTTTGAACAAATGAAAGCAATAAGATATCTGAAATAGACATTTTTCCTCCAATATTTTTGTAAAAATAGTATAAAAGGGAGGTGTTTTTTTGTCAAGAAACTAAAATGAAATGGCTGTTATTTTTGCAGGATGGTTTAGGATAAGGGTAATTTCTTGGTTATGTTTATTATATTGATATAACCCAGTTCTGCCATTTTTGTGCGTAGCAAAAAAGAGTGTGTCTGCTGATTGGTTGAACCCGATGGCTGTCACATCAAAGGCAATAAATTGCCTAAATTGCCCAGTTTTTGGAGAAATCCAACGAATAGTTTCGCCAGAATAAACAGCGATATCTTCTTCAGTTTCACTGAGGGCAAAAAGAGAAACTTGAGGGTGAATAAGTTTGATTTCATCAATTGTTTTTTTCTCCAAATCGCCTTTAGGAGATATATAATACAGTGAACCAGAGTTTCCATAAAAAGGTGGATACATTGCAGCTTGAAAAGTATCAATAAGGTGATATTTTTTTCTTGCTTTTTGGTAGACAAGCATTTTCCCAGTGCCAGCAGGGTTTAATAAATCTGCTTGAATGAGAGCTAGTCGGCTGTGTACTTTATTCAATAGAGCAGGGAAATAGCAATATCCACTACAGGAGATAATAGGCGGGAATTCTTTTTTTTGAAAGTCAGCATACATCCATTTGATAGCTGTTGATTTGCCATCAATTTCAACCCCTGTAATCAACGTGTGATCAGAGGAAAAAGAAGCAAATGGCGGAACTTGTTTCATCAAACTAAGTCTGCCATCTTGAAAAAGAACCCACAACTGGTTATTGTCATCAATAAAAAATACCCAATAGAGGGACAAAATTGAATTTGTCATTTGCAATCCTAACAAAAGCAGTATATATTAATTTTAACAACAAAGCAACTCACAATTTAAGGGGAGAAAGAAAAAAATGGCTATTACTCAAGACTTTCAGAGATTGTTAGATTATATGAACAGCGTTATTGTTGGACAAGAGGATTTGGTTCGAAAATTGGTTATCGCATTGTTGTGTAATGGACATTTGCTGGTTGAAGGAGCTCCTGGGCTTGCAAAAACAAAAGCGGTTAAGATGCTTTCTTGTTTAATTGATGCTAAGGAACAACGTATTCAATTTACACCAGATTTATTACCATCTGATATTACAGGAAGTGATGTTTATCGTCACGAAACACATCAATTTTATTTCCAAAAAGGTCCAATTTTTAACAATTTGATTATTGCTGATGAAATTAATCGTGCTCCAGCAAAGGTGCAATCTGCCTTATTAGAGGCAATGGGTGAACGTCAAATTACAGTTGGAAATACAACATACAAATTACCAGATTTGTTTATGGTTATGGCAACGCAAAATCCAATTGAGCAAGAAGGAACTTATGTTTTGCCCGAAGCGCAACTTGATCGTTTTTTGTTTTATGTAAAAATTAAATATCCAACAGCGGAAGCTGAGCGAAAAATTTTAAAATTAATTCGTCAAGAAGAAAAACAAGAACCATTACCTGTGTTTAAGAAAATTTCTGAGCGAGCAGTTATGGCTGCCAGACAAGATGTGTTGGATGTGTATATGTCTCCAGAAATTGAAGAATACATCATTCAATTGGTAATGGCGACACGTGACCCATCACCTTATGGGGATGATTTGTCAAAGTATATTGGTTTTGGGGTTTCTCCTCGTGGGACAATTGCTCTTGATATTGCGGCCAGAGCTTCTGCTTGGTTGAATGGTCGTGACTATGTTGCTCCTGAAGATTTAAAATCAATTGTTTTTGATGTGTTAAGACATCGCTTGTTGCCATCTTTTGAAGCAAAGGCTGTTGGTGTTACATCGGATCAGTTGTTGAATACGTTATTAAAACGAGTTCCAATGGTGTAGAATGAAAAAAAACAATTTTTCTGAATCAATATATGCTTCAAAAGAACAGCTTTTAGCTCTGAAAAAAAAGGCTCAAATGTTTTCTTTTGGCAAAGCAAAATTGCTAGTAGATGTTGGTTTTGGAGAACATATTTCGCCTTTTAAGACGAAAGGCTTGGATTTTCAAGAAGTTCGTGTATATCAACCAGGGGATGATGTTCGGTTGATTGATTGGAAGATTACTGCCAAACATAACAAACCTTACACAAAGTTATATACAGATGAAAAGGAACAACAGGTTTTTATTGTTGTTGATATGCGAGAGCATATGAAGTTTGCAACAAAAGGTGTTTTTAAATCTGTTGTAGCTGCAAAATGTGCTGCATTTTTATCTTTTTTAGCTGAAAATAAAAATGATAAAATTGGTTTTTGTGTTTTAGGAGATGATAAAATAACGTGTGCAATCCCTCAAATGGGAAAAGAAACATTGTCTTCTTTTTTAGATTCGTTGAGTGTTGAGGGTGATGTTGAAAAAAGTACTCTTGAAGAAAATACGCTTTTGCAAGCCATGGCAAAGAGTGAAAAGTTTATTCGAAGAGGCGCTAATGTTTTTGTTATAAGCGATTTTGTTGATTATAATGAAGAAATTGAAACAATTATTCAGCGTATTTCAAAAAAAGCAACTTGTTCATTAATTCATATTTATGATGGGCTGGAAAAAGAGTTCCCCAAAGGGGTTTTTCCTGTAACAAATGGCGTTGAAACAATTTTTTTGAATGCAAAAACAAAGTCTTTTCAAAACAAATACAGATCAGAGTTTGAAGATTTTGTTTCTTCCTTGTTAGAAATTGCAAAAAATGAACGGGTTGGATATCTTCCTTTAACAACTGAAGATGAGTTTATCAATATGTTGGCATTTTATTGCAAAGGGGGATTGGTATGATCTCTCAAAAAGCAAGAATTAGTTCTGTTTTATTTGCAACAGCAGTGATGCCTTATCCAAAAGATTTGGATCTTTCTGGTTTAAAAGATGTTATTTTGGGTGAAAAGCCATCAATTTTTCCATTAGCAAGTGGTTGGTGGATTATTTTAAGTGTTTTTGTCCTATTGAGCATTGTGTTGATTATTTATGTTAAAAGGCGTTTTTTTCCTTCAGCATATGTGTATGCCTTACAAGAACTTAAAAAGATTGAAAAGCAACCATTAACACCTGTTGAAGTTGGAAAAGAGATTTCCAAACTTTTAAAACGTGTGGCTATTTTTAAATTTGGAAGGGAAAACGTTTCGTTGTTAACGGATGTTGAATGGGCTGCATTTTTAAAGAACAAGGGGAAAAATATATTTTTAAATAAAGAGGCTGATTTTATTGCAAAATCAACTTGGATGCCCCCAAAAAAAGACATTGCAATTTCAATTGGGAATTTATATACTCATACCAAAGAATGGATTAAATTTGTTTTGAGGGAAAAATAGATATGTCTGTAAGTCAAGAAGATATTTTAAAAGCGGCAAAAGATTTTCGTGATGAAGAAATTGAAAAACAACCAACGGAATCAAAAATGATTCCTGATATGGTGCAAGAAACTTTAACATCTTCAATTGAAATTCACTCAGGTATATCTGTTAAAGCATCAATCACTTATGAATCATTAAGTTCAAATTTGAAAAAAAGGGATTTTTTAATCCGTCGAATCATTAAAAATAAAGAAGAATATTTTATTGATGGTGTTGCTTTGGACATTAAAGCGCCACGTCTTATTCGTGTAAGTCAAATTTCATGTATAACAGATATTAATTCTGAAAAAATGTATTCTGATCCATATGTTTTTTTGCAAAATGTGTTGGGAATTGCTGTTGAAGATTCCTATTTGCCAGAACCAATGTCTGATTTTGCTAAGGCCATTAAAGAAACAAGTCATGAAATTACGGTTTTGATGTATTTGGTGGGTGTTGATGGTGCTTTGGCATCAAAAGAACGGCAATGTGTTTTAAAACATGTTCGTTCCCGTGTGCCATATTTGGCATATGATGATATACAAATGAATGATTATTTAATTTCTTTAGCGCCAGATAGTGATAGTTTTTCAACAGCATTTCACCATGTTTTAAGAAAGGGTAAAGAGGTTGTTCAACCACTGATACAATCAATTTTAAATGTAATAACTGCAGACGGTGAAATTCACGAACGTGAAAAGGCTTTTTTAGCTCGAATCATTGATTGGTTGAAGCAAGATGGCTATCAAATCGACATAATTGAAGAAAAATAATGTGTTTGATGTGACATTTTAGCTTGACTTTATTGAAAAATTAATATATAGTGAACACCTATGGTTTAATTTATTTTTTAGTGGTGGTATATTATGGCAAAACCGACAACAGTTGAAGTTAAATTAGAAAGCACTGCTGGTACAGGTGTTTTCTATGTAACAAAAAAGAACCCACGGACAAAAACTGAAAAGTTAAAAATCCGCAAATATGACAAAAAAGCCAGAAAACACGTGGAATTTGTTGAAAAGAAATTGAAATAATTCAATTTTGGGTAAAAAAAGAGGTCGCTTATGGGCGACTTTTTTTTATGCTTAAAAGATCTTTATTCCATCGTATTGATTGAAAAAAACAAATGAGAACTCCACTTTTATCAAAGAGGAGATTTTTTATGTCAAAAGAAACTGAATTAGATGTTGAGAATAATTGCGCCCTTAAAATAGGGGATAGAGCTCCTGCATTTGATGCTGAAACAACGAATGGTTGGATTTCTTTTCCAAATGATTTTCAAGACAAATGGATCATTTTGTTTAGTCATCCGTCAGATTTTACACCTGTTTGTACAACCGAGTTTATTTTTTTTGCAGAAATGATGCAAGAGTTTGAATCTTTAAATACAGCGTTAATTGGTTTGTCAGTTGATAGTTTAACTAGCCATCTAGGTTGGTTGAAGACTATTGAAGATCAAATCTCTTTTCATGGAATAACAAAAACAAAAATTAGATTTCCCTTAATTGCAGATTTATCTGGTCGAATATCAAGAATGTATGGGATGATTCACCCAAATAGTGATGATACAAAAACGGTTCGTGGTGTTTTTTTTATAGACCCAAAAAACATTATACGGGCAATTTTGTTTTATCCCTCTTCTACGGGGCGTAATTTTGATGAATTGAAACGTATTTTAATAAGTTTGCAATTATCTGACCGATTAGATATTGCCACGCCCGCAAATTGGCAACCAGGAGATGATGTTGTTAAAAAAGCACCGGATACTATCTATTCTCTTGAAAAATGCGTGTATGAGAATAAAAAAGCTTCTGGTGCATGGTTTTTATCTTTAGAGGAATTACCCTTATCAGAGGTGCATAAAATCCTCTATTCAAAAAAGGGAAAACTTAATTAATAATTTTTCGTTTATGAGGGTTTCCATAACTTAAAGATACGGGTGCGTTTTCACTAATAATACAGTCAAACAGAAAAAAAGGTTCAGCTTGTCCTGCAAAAAGTTCATCAAGGTAGTATTTTAATTCTTCCTCAACGCTGCGTTCTAATTCTCTGGTTGGTATTTTGTTGAGTGGACATTTTAAATCAATCATCAAATCATCTTGAATTCGTTGAATTCTTTTTTGAATACCTCGTTCAATAATTTCATATCGTTTTGCTTTTTCTTCTTGTGATAACATATTGCCTCCTTATTTTTTTGTTGATATAGTACATATAATACATATAATACAAAAATCAAGAGGTATATAAATAAAAAAAATACTTTTTTATGTAGATAAAAAAGTATTTTAACCTGAGTAAAGTATTGCTTTTTTCAGGTGACTTCTGTAACTGCACGAATATTGCCATCACGGTTAATTTGAACAACTCGGAGTTTTTCTTTCATTTCACGATATGTTTTTTCACGATCAGTTGTTGGATAAGAGTGTAAAATACGACCAATAAAAGCTTTATAGGCGGCATCAGGACTTTCTGCGTGAATTGTTGCAAAACAGTTGTCGTGACCAGATCCCATCAATTCCCATAGGGCACCCGCATTGGATGTTGAAATTTCACCACCAATAATTGCATCTGGTGTAAAACGTACAGCAAGGTCGATCACTTTTTTATAATCAAAATTATTGGTCAATTCTGTACGAGGAAGAACGATATGAACTCTATTTTTGTGAGGGACAATCAATTCCCTTGTATCTTCGATGGTTAAAATCCGTTTGTGAGGATCTAAGACTTTAATTAAATTGTTTAAGAATGTTGTTTTACCCGTTGCGGTTGCCCCGCTGATTAAAACATGGTCACCTCTTTTGATTGAAAGCATTAATCGTTCGAAAGGATCATCGGGATCCTCGACTTGTTTCAAACGGTTGAGTGGGCGAAGTCTGGCTCCTTCATTTAGACCAAAGTCACTCATAGAAATAGAAACATCTTCTTTATAAACACGAATAGCCATAGCAATACCACCAGTTAAATCGTTATTGTCATACATAACATTTCTGCCAGCAATACCTGTAAAACGGTGTCCACCAGGAAGAGTTGCATATACAGTTGGTGTTCCTTGTCCTGGGTCAAAAGCATAATCGTAAGAATTTGCAATAATATACATAATATTATTTAAAAATTCTCTGGTTAATTTGGGATCTTCATAATAATGCCAAGGATGGGCGTGGCGACCTCGCAAGCGTAACCAAATACCGCCTGGAGAATCAACAGCAACTTCTTCAACATTATCTTGGTTATACCAATAAGAAAGTGGACGCAGAGCTGATTCTAAAACCTTATAGGTGTCAGTAATAGAAATTTCCCCCATCTTTTCTCCCTTTGTTAAAACAATTTATCCGTTGCGCCTGTTTTTGGTAAAACAGGTGAGATCTTTCTTTCTTTGATAGATTTTTTTTCAACAGTATCGGCTTTGTAAATAGGTTCGTTGTCATTTTCTTCTTCACTTACAGGTGTTGATTCTTCTGTTTTTATAGATTCTCTATCAATTGGTTTATAGTATATTTCATCTTTTGATGAAGAGCTTTCATAAGGTGTAACTTCTTCATTTTCTTCCTCAGATTCTACTTCTTCCTCTTCTTGTTCAGCTACCATTTCTGCTCGTTTTTGTGTCCAAGAAGGGGTATTAGGTTTTTGAATTTCTGTTGAAACTTCTTCAGCTTCTTCGATGTCATCTTCTTCAGAACGGAGCCATAAGTCTTCATTCGCAAAAACTGTTAAACGTGTACCTGATGGAACAAAAATAACAACAGGAATGTTTGCTGCATCTGCAATGAGCTGATCGAAGATTGTTTGCATTGAATTGATGAAGTTTTCACGTGCATCGTTTGCAGCTTCTGTTCTTGATGAGGTGATGGTATTACCATATTGATCTTGATAGATATCATCATTTGTTGCCATCATGTATGAGATTGCAGATGTTACAACACTTGTCATAACTGGTTTACCGAATTTTTCGACTAATTGATCGTCTAAGTAAGCTGCAATACCACCGCGGCCTTGAGCGTCACCAGATGTTGCTGCAAATGAAAAAGCGCCACCATCTGGTCTAATCAAACGTTCCCAAGTGATTTCAAGTTTTGCAACGCGTTTGTCTTGCCCTTGTTCGCCTGCAAATGTACCAATCAAACGGCTGCCTGCAGGAATGATAATATTACGTCCTTTTTCAGAATAAATATGTCTTTCAACAATGGCAGTAACAGGCATATTTGCATATCGAGAGTCAATTGATCTTGTTAAAACTGCTGGAATAGCTTTGTCTTTTAAAATCATTCGTGACATATCAACAGGGTAAGAAGATACAATTTTGTTGATGCCAATAGAACTCCAGTTTGCATCTGTTTTTTTGCGACCCATTGCTTGAATGCGTTTATTGGGAGTGATTAAACCTCTTGATTGCATACCAGCACTCATACTTTCTCTTTTTTGTGAAAGAATTTCTTGCATTTGTTGGATTTGTTCTTTGGATGGTTTAATTCTCTTTTCAATGATGCTTGGGCGAATACGGCCTTGAGAATCTCCGCTTGCTGTGATTAATCTGTGATCAATGGTGTATGGTTTCCCATTTTCCATGTACCCGATAATCATTCCTTCATCATCTAAGATTTCACCTTTTTCACTAACTTTATAAGCTTGACCTCCGATGACGATACCTTTTCCAGAAACGCCACGACCATATTGAGAGGCGGCATCTTCAACTGTTCCAATTAAATTGCCATCTAAGTCATAAATGTTGCCATTTTCATCAACATATCCGATGAGATTTCCGTTTTCATCATAGACCTTGTTTCCAACAATTTTCCAGTTACGGATATTGCCATCTTTATCACGGATAATTTTTCCTTTGTTTTCAAGAGCCATTAGTTCTTCGTCTGTTAATGTCTTGATTCCGCAACGATCTAAATTAACAGCTGTTCCACTAACTTGACCTAGTTCATTTCTATCTTTATCCAAGATAGTTCCGTTTCCTAAAATGTAGGCAAAGATGTTCCCATTTAAGTCTACAACACTGCCATCAGCTGAAATTGTACCAATTTTTTCATTTTGGGGATTGATAACATCACAACCAGAAACAATTCCGATAACGTTACCATCTTTGTCCATTAAGACAGTTAATTCACCACCAGGGATTTTTTCTCCCGTTAAGGTCGTGAAATTTCCATCTTCGTCAAGACGACCAATCAACTTACCGTTTTTGTCATAGATGTTACCATCTTTATCAACTCTAAAGACTACATTGCCTTTTTTATCTCTAAAGGTTCCATCTGCAGCGAAAGTTCCTTTGATGTTGCCATTTTCATCAAACAAAAGTTCTTCATCTCTTGAAACCATGCGACCAATGACATTGCCATCTTTATCAACAACAGAACCATCAGCGCGTACTTTTCCGATAACTTCGCCTGCGGCATTTACAACTGATCCATCTGCTTTTACACGACCAATTGGTTTTCCATCTTTATCAAGGACTAAGCCTCTTTCTAATGTTCTACCAATAACTTCACCAGTTCTGTGATCAACAACGCTGCCATCATTTCTGCTACAACCAATGTTTATACCGCTTGTATCAACAACGGTTGAATCAGGCATTGTACGACCAAGATAATTTCCTTCATTTGAAATAACAATACCAACTCTTGTAACGCGACCAATTTTTTCACCTGATGGACTAAGAGCCCATTTGTCAGGCATAATTTTACCAAGGACGGTTCCTTTTGAATCGATAACTTGACCATTGAAGGTGGCTTGACCAACTACTTTACAATCATTTGTGATTAATGTGGATGGAATTAATGCCCCAATAATTTTGAACTCACTTTGTTTGACTGTAGCGTTGACTGCAATTTTACCTTTCAATTCCCCATTTGGTGAAATAACCTGTCCATTACCTGTAAGAGTTCCCATAAATTCGCCCTCTTGTGATGCAGCAGTATAGAATGGTAATATAGCCCCAACCAATGGTTCATCTTTACCTAAAATTGTTCCATCATCTAAAATACGGAATGTTTTGTTATCACTTTCATCCAAAATATCACCAGCCAGTGTTGTTCTACCTAAGATTTTCCCGCGATAGCTAAATGCTAACCCTTGTGCGACAACACCACCTTTGTATGGCATAACATTGTAAAGAGATCTATCTTGAATATCGGCTGCTGCGCCATCACTTAAAGCTCTTGCAACCATTTGACCAGATTTGCCAATAACGGCTCCGTCTGCAGCAATTGTACCTAAAATATTTGCATCATCGTCAACAGCCATTCCAAATGGAGCTTGTCCACCAGCCCAGAGATTTTCGCTTGATAATGCGAATCCTAGAGGCATTTGAACAGCAATTGTTTTTCCATCCATATTAATGATGGAAGAAGCTGCTGGTGATTGACCTAATAACAAACCTGTTTTTCCAATGAAAGTTGAGATTGGTAAAATCATGCCTCGAACGTTGTCTTTTTCATCATATAAGGCCCTTGTACCAGCAACAGTTGCTTCTTTCTTTCCGCGAAGGAGAACGCTACCATTCATAATTTCTCGACCAATTGAGTTCAAAGAATTAGAAACAGCTGCACCTTCTTGAACAGTTGCACCTTGAATTTGCTTTGTCAATCCAGCAGCATATGAGCTGAGCATAATTGAACCAGTTGGTTTTTGTGTTCCAAGTTGGACTGTTTCACCTGTTACAGAAGTGATGGTTGAAACTTTAGATGTTGTTAATTCAGCAACGAACAAGTCCTTGTCTGTCAATTTTGCAATAATACTACCTTCTGACATAACGGTTTTTGGTGCAATAACAGATCCTTTTATTTGACCTTTAGGTGTGGCAACTTGGCCTGTTTCATTAATAAACCATGCATTTTTTGAATAGTCAGTGTAGGCAACAGAATTAAGAGGAATAAATGTCCCTTTAATGTCACCTTTTGCATTGATAATACGGTTATCATTTAAAACAAAACCAAGTGTGTCTTTTTCAGTTCCGATGGTTCCGTTTTCTTTTAAC
Source organism: Alphaproteobacteria bacterium (assembly GCA_045632845.1). Classification (GTDB taxonomy): domain Bacteria; phylum Pseudomonadota; class Alphaproteobacteria; order CAAHEQ01; family UBA3637; genus RGIG4140. The sequence continues at coordinate 31,457 of JAZQXL010000020.1, read as the reverse complement.
CAACCTGCATATTTACCATTATTATCAACCCCGATACCAACAGGAAGAATTCTTGCAATTGCTTCATCCATATTGTTGTAAATGTAATCGGAGGCATATAAGGAGCCTTTGCCTTTTTCTGTTTGAATGGTGTTGTCAATAGATAGATATCCAAAGAATCTACCCGTTGTGTTGACTGCAACCCCTTTTTTGGCAATATAGCCAAGTTGTTCACCTGTTTTGTCTAGTGCCAAACCATTTGCTGTTAATCGGCCAATTGATCTGCCAGTTGTTCCTGTTAAATCAGCATCAAAGGATGTCCAGCCAATCAATTTGTTTTGATGGTTTAAATATGTTCCAAAAGAAAGCATTCTCCCAATAACACCTTCATCAGAAATGGCAATTCCAAAAGGTGTTGCTTGTCCAATAACGCTGCCGTTTTTATCCATAATCGCACCTGTAACACTTGGGTAACCCAATAATTCTTCTGGTCCCATTGCAACAGATAAGCGTTTAAAGACACCCCCTAAAATCTTGTTGTCAGGTGAAACAGCGATACCATTTGGCAATATTTTACCAATAGGCGATTTTTTCAAAGAAAGAACCTCCCCAGCATCGTTAACTGAACCAATTTCTTTTCCGTAAACAGAAAGGATTTTTCCTTTTGGAATTTCATATCCTAAAATTTTTCCTTCTTTGTTTGTGACGGTTCTATTTGCCCGAATTGCACCAACAACCTCGTTATTTTTATTTTTAAGTGTACCATCAACAGCCATTGTAGCTAAATAGGTATTAGATGTATCCATAAATGAAGTATTGTTAGCAATAAGTGTTCCGATAATTTGATTTGATTCGCCATTGATAACTGTTAATTCAGGTAATACACGACCAAATCTTTCGCCATCATTATTGACAGCATAACCTGTTTTTGAGTTGTATCTACCCAAAATTAACCCATCTGGTGAGAAAATAACCCCATCAGGTGGAATAACACCCAAAAATTTACCATTTGCAGCGGAAACAATACCATTTTCATCAATGGTTCCAATTTCATTTCCGTTTGCATCGTAGACTTTGTTTCCAACAATTGTCCACCCAGTTGGATTTCCGTTAGCATCAAGAATAACACCAGACTTTGATGCATTTGTTCCTGTGTTAATGGCATGACCAATGATTTCCCCAGTTTCAGTCGAGATCACAGAGCCGTCTTCTTGTAAACAACCAATAACTTTGCCTTGAAGATCCATTACTTTACCATCTAAACGAACACGGCCAATAACGTTTCCATCTTTATTAACCACAATGCCTTTGATGGCAAGTGCTCCAATTGTTTTTCCTTCTCTATTGATAACTGTTTTATCAGGCGTCATACATCCAACAATGTTGTCTGATATATCTGTAATATTACCTGAAACAGAGATAAGACCTAATAAACGGCATCCATCAGCAATAGCTGAAGCACGTGGAATAACAACGCCGATAATTTTGTTTGTAGAGTCTTTGACATAGGAATCTGTCATAACTTTACCAATTGAAATGACGTTATCATTGATAACAGAACCATCTGGGAATGTGGCACCAACTTGTTGACAACCATACCCAATGACACGGCCTTTTGGCATAATTCCACCAACAGATTTTTTGCCTGCTGAAACAGATCCATCTGTATTGACGCATCCGATAACATTTCCTTTTGGACCGACCGCTTTTCCTTCAGAGTTAACAAAACCAACGGTTTCTCCCTTTTCGTTTAGGACCAATCCTTGGGAAACAACAGCACCAATATCAGCGCCTTCAGCGTTAATGGCAGATCCATCAATTAAAACTTTTCCAACTGTTTGATCATATGAATCTTTAATATCCCCATTTTGAAGAACACGACCAACTGTTTGGCAGCCAGGTGCAACAACAACGCCTTGTGGAATTGTTCCGCCAATCAAGTCGTTTGTGGGACTGACGGCTAACCCATTTGGTTTGATTGTACCTATAACGGTTTGCTTTGCATCTAAGATTGTTCCGTCAGGAATAATTGCCCCAATTACTTTTCCTGTTAAATTAGATACTAATCCCCAAGGTCTTAAAAATCCGATAACAGTATTGCTCAAATTTGCAATTGATCCGTTAGCAAGTGGTTTACCAATAACGGCTCCTTGAGCGTTTACAATTGTACCATCATCTTGCATTTTCCCGATGATAATACCATTCATATCCATAGCAGATACAATTGGAACAGCGGCCCCTAATACTTTAAGGTTTGTATCAACAATTGTATCATCTCCGAGCAAGCGTCCAAGTTTTTCTCCTTCAGGTGAAATAACGTCACCATTTGGAGAAATTTTACCCATTACTTCATTTTTTAAGTTTAAAGGCAATTTATCAGGAACAGCAACTGCAACAATTTCACCCTTGCTATTGATATATAAACCATCTTTTGTTGGTTTGATAACTTCACCATCAACTACAATGGAGCCATCTTCATTCACGGGGTATAATTTCCCATCGGGGCCCATGGCGTATTTTTGATCTTTAACGGCATCATCTTTTGAAGCTGTTTCGCAGATAACGCAATCTTTTGAGTCAGTTGATTGAGCTTTGACTTGAACTGTTGTCTTTTTGATTTCAAAACTTGTTTGTGAATCTTCTTTCCACTCAATTGTCAAAATATTTTGCAGTTGTCGAAGTGAAACAGGGTTCCACAATACTTTGATAAGACAACCAGATCCAACAGGTAAACTTTCATCAGTTTTACATGTTGTTTCAATTGCAAAGCCGTCTTGCTGTTCATTTACAAAGGCGGAGCCTTTATAAATAATAGGTGTGTTTTCGGCTGTTAAATTAATGGTTGCTTCAACTTGTGACCCAATAACAACATTATTCATATCAATTTGTTCTGGGACAACTTTAAGTTGAGCATTACCTCTTGTAAAAACATTCACAGATGAATCGTTTTCATCGATGCCTGGCACAGTTGAATCGATAAAGTCAATATTAGGCTGTACCTCTTGATGCGAAGATTTGTTGGAAATAAAGGCCAGTGCTATAAAAAACACAAGAAGAAGTAAAATCCCTCCAAATAAGAGTTTTCGATTACTTTTCTTTACATATTGCTCGCTTGAGCTTAATCCTCTGTTTTCTTGCATCGCAATCCCATTTTTTTATGAAGTGAAAATTATTGAACTCTAACAACTGAACAGCCAAATCCTCTGCGGCCTAATTTTTTACACAATTTATCGGCAATTGTTACATCTTTGACTGGCCCAACACGTAAACGGAAAAGTTCACGCATATTCCCATCAGCTGTTGTGTCAACAGAATAGTATGGTTCATATCCTTTTAAGACATCAGAATTTTTGGCTAAAATCTTTTCCCAAATATTTTCTAATTGAGCGATATCAGGATGTGTACCAAGTTCAATAGAAATTGTTTCGCTATCAACAACAGCGCTTGGAGTTGTAGCTATAGGCATTTGATTCATCACGCCTGTAATGCCAGAAACAGCTTGAGGAGAAGTCATAACTGGGGCAGGGATAGATTGAATTGGTGCCATATTTTGGGTGTAAATAGAGGATTGAATGTCAAACTGCTGTTGAGGCATATATCCCAAATTCATACCCATTTGCATTGGCTGAGGTTGAATATTTGCATATTGTTCTGGCATAATGGATGGTGCTGTTTGATATGCTTGCATAGGTTGCGTTTGATGTTGAACTTGTTGCGCTTGTTCAACTTGTTGAGCATCTTCTTCAATAGCCATTGGATCTGTTGCAATTGATTCGTTGCTCATAACGCTTGGTTTGGCACTAGAGCCATTATAGAAACCATTTGAATCATTGTAGCTTGTGTATTCTAAACCAGAGCTTGGATCTCTTCTTAATTTTAAGCAAATCAATTTTTTGCCATTTCTTAATACAAGATCACCAATTGCTTCAACAACGATTAAACGAGAATTTGGACCACTTGTTCTAAATCCGACTGGTACTTCAGTTTCTTGAACAAGTAAATTTACAACAGGGCGTTGGGTCATTGTGAGTGCTTTAGGTCCCAAGTCAATGTATGTAAAAATGTTATCTCTCCAGACATTATCAGGAGCTATATCTACGTCAGATGGGTTTGGAATATAAATATCCACATCAAATCTTAAACTTTCTGGATCAACAGGGATGGATTGTAACCAATTTTTTGGACCTGTTGAAGCTGTATTTATTCCAAATTGTGGGTTTTGACCACCACTTCTTCCAATTGCCCAACCAGGAGCGCCACGACCACTTAATGATCCACGACTTGCTGCAGGGTTTGTGATTCCATTTGAGGTGCCTAAACGACCGCCATGTTCACTAGGTGTATATCTTGGGCCAACAACAATGTCTACAACAGACTGTGTAATTTTTTCTGTGTTATATGTTTCGCTTCTTAAATAAAAAACATAGCGATTGCCTGAGCGACCAAAAACAATCATATTGCTATCAACGCCGATAAATGATGGGTCTGCATAGAGAAGAAGAGAGTTTGGTGCAGCAATTTCCCCACCGAATGATTCAGGTGAACCAATATGAACTTTTTCAATCAATTCCCACGTTGGTAAATTGATAAGTGTCATCATGCCTTCTCTTAACCGGACAGGTAAAATCACATCAGGTGTCCAAGTGTATTTTGAATAACCAGGTTTTGATTGACCTTCCCCAAGGTGTGACATTGGATCATTCCATGCTTTTTGTTGCATACCTAATGAATTCAAATAACTGGGATTGACAGCTTCAAAATCGCCATTTGTTTGTGCAATTGCGTCACTTAAACGTTCACTTTCAGCATCAGTTGGCAAACCCTGTGCATGGGTAACAAGAGAAAATAAGACAACAAAAGCTGCAGTTGAAAGCCATCCTTGTTTGTGAAATTTGTATTTGAACATAGACCTCTCCTCTTTATTTTTTTTTAATCTTATTCTAACATAGACCTAAATCGGTTAAAAAGTCTAGAAAAAAATAAAAAAATATAATTTTTTATTTGAAAAAAAATTTTTAGCTTTTAATTTGAATTTGTTTTATTTTCTAAAGAGTTAAAATTTATTTGGAATCAGCTGGTTTGAACCCAATGTTTAAGACGGTAAATCCAAGTGGATTTTTAAGTCTTTGTTCCCAAATAAGACCTGGTCGAGTTGGCTTGAAATCGATTTTCATTGTTGCGGCCCATTTAGATCTAACTGGTTCAGCTGCGCCATGCTTCATTTCGACAAATTCAAGTTCTGCGCGCCAAATGTTTTCATTTTTATTGGCTCTAAATGGTGTGATAACTAAAATATTAACGTTTCTGGTTAATCCTTCGGTTTTTGCTTGTTTGAGCCATATTTTTGCAACTTCCCCAAATTTTGAAAAAACAGAAGTTTCACTCATCCAGTTAATATCGCCATCAATGCCCCATCGTCTTTCAAGCTCTGCAATGTTTGAGCTCATACTGAAGTATGAAAGTAAATAATGTCTAATAAAAGATTCTGAAAGTAATTCCATATTTATGGTTCTGTAATCGGGTCTTACAACGTTGATTACTTGCTGATCTTTATTAAGTGTTGTTAAGAAAAAAGGTTGAACACGCACAATTGGAAGAAGTGACAACATAGAACTAAGCAACATAAATGTTGTAATAACCGAAACAACAAGAACAAGCGCAAAAGTTCTTGCCATCCAAAGATATTGTCTTTCTTTAACTGCTTCAACAGACAAGCTTTCGCCCGTTGTGTTTGCATTGTTAGAATGTGGGGTGTTTGGTTGCATAATAACTAGAAACTTCCTCTAAGAAAGCCAATCTGGTAATTCTGGCATTTTTTCCAATTCAAGACAAGCACAAGGTGATTTTTTTAATTCAGAATAGTCAGGACCAATTCCGACAGGTTCTTTTTCATAAACTGAGCCACAAGCAGCAGCAAGAGCGACAAGTCCTAACATAGCTAATGCAAAAAAATATTTTTTCATTTCTTTACCCCTTTTAAAAATATTAACTACTTAATACTCTAGCAACAGAAAAATAATTTATCAACCAAAAAAATAATTTTATCAATTATTTTAGTATTTTTTATCCTTTTTTACGTTCTTTATAAACAGCAACATAAAATCCATAAGGGTTTGATTCAACTTTATTGTATCTGTGAACGTTATTTCTATGAGCTACTTGAATTGTTATGACACGGTGTTGAACTTTTGGTTTTTCATTGGGTTCAAATGGGTTATGGATATAAACATCAACTTCTGCTGTATAGGTGTTTCCAAGAGAGGTAAGGGAAGTGATATAAACACTTGTTGTAGTTCTTAAGTGTTTTACCCCTTTTAACTTTTCTTTTAAATTTTTAGCAAATTCTTTATAGACATTTGGGGCGGATAGACGGTGTATAGTTCCTCCCATTTGCCATCTTGCCCCCATTTCATTTTCATCAGCAAAAAGGCTTAATCTTGCATCAATGTAATATCTAACCAACATTTCATCAATAAGGGATCTGTTTGATTTGTTGATGTCAGAGGTAGAGCTAAGGAGACCTTTAACTGGAAGGGTATCAACTTGAATGTGACTAGACGTGTTGATTGCTGTTTCAGAGGATGGTAAGACTTGTGCAATCATTTTTAATTTTGGGGCCATTTGCACAAGGGCTAAAACAATAATTAAATTAATAGCAATACCAATGGATGCGAGTGTCATCCAAAATTTTGCTAAAAAAACAGCAACTGAACCTCTAATTTTTGAGTTTTTGAAGAGAAAATAAATCATTTAAACCCCTCCATTAAGGCATTCTGCATCTATTTTCTTTTCATATTCTTTCTTAAGTTGTTTTTCTTCTTCAAGAGTTATTTCTTTATAAAGAGCTTTCTCTGCTTCTTTTTCTTTTTTTAGATGATCTACATTGTTTGCATTTGTTGTTCCCAAAACAAGTTCACCCTCAATATCTTTTTCAAGTGCTTCAATATAAATTAAATGCTCAAGATTTTGAGTCGCATTTAAAATATTGTTTGCTTTGACATATTCAGGTGATCCACGATCAAGTTTTGAAATTTGTTCAACTTGTTCTGAATAGGGTAACAATGCAAAATTTTTCATAAAATCACCATCCTGTGTTAAATCAACTTTTGGCGCATTTTTTTGGTTTCTTGTGATTTTTTCACGAATAGAATTGATATATGCTTGTTTTTTTGTAATCAATTGTTCTTGAACAAGGTCAATGGATTTAACATCTTGCATATCAAATGTAGCAGTTACATTAAGTTCTTTCAAATCATTTGAGATATTGTCAATCGTTTCTTGTTGAAATTCAAGAGCTAGTTCATAATTAGTGTCTGCTGTCTGTTTTATTTTTTTCAAACCCTGATACACATTCAAACGATTGTTTTTTTCATTTGTTGGTTTATGGCGATATTCGTCTTTCACAGCCAAAGATTTTGTTTTGAAAAACTTAGCCATTTCTCCATTTGGATTATAGGATTGAAAGTTGCTTTCAACAAATTTTTTCCATGGTTCTGGCCATTTAGGGAAAAGAGATTTTGACTGGCTAGGATCATCCATCATAAGCAAAATTTCATTAGCTGGTGGTAAGGCATTAGGTGGTTTGGGAAATGTTTTATATGCTTCTGGTAGTTTTGCCAATTCTTTACTAGATAACCCGTTGAGATAGGTTTTAAAGGCTCGTTCATTTTCCAAGTATGAGTTTTGACTACTTACACCAGGTATTTTACCAGATCTTCCAACAAGTGAATTGAACTTTTGAATAAATGAGTTGACATCTTCGTTATAAACATATTTTTGGTCTTCCCACAAAGGAAAAGATTTGTCCTTTTTCAATGTACCATATTTTTCAGGCTCTGCATAAAGCGATGATAAAACGTCATTTCCTAAATACCAGTGAGCCATTTGTTCTGATCTGATTTCTTCTCCTGTATGCAGTTTTTTTGGTATAGCATCTAACAATGAAAGAGTTATTTCTAATTCTTGATTATCATATGCTTGAGTTATGTTTTTCCAAGCTTCTTCTGGGTTTTCATAAACCTCAGCCAAACGTTTAATATTACAAGTTTCCATAGCATTGTATCTTGCATCTGCCAATTCTTTTTGTTTTAAATTACTTTGAGTTCGGTCATATGCTTTTCTGAGGGTTGAAATCTTTTCTTGTGCTGCTTGAATGCTGATTAACTCAGCTAATTCTGGTAAATAATTTTCAGGTTGGTATATTTTTCGAATTGGTGCAGGTTTAACTTCAATTTGAACAAATTGTGCTGAAACTATATTTGAAAAGACTACGGAAAATCCAAGACTTGTTACAGCTAAAAGGATATACTTTTTCATTATTTTTTGCCCCCTGAAGAACTTGATTGAACAGTAGGTATATTTTTGACAGGTTTCATGTTTGAAAGGCCAATGTTAGATTGATATTCCAATCTGGCCGCTTCAATTTGCTTTTGAATAAGAAGTAATTGTTCCCAAGCAGCTTTTAATTCAGAGGTTGTTTTTAAGAGTTTAGTCTTATTTTCAGATCCCTCTAAATTATCTTGGTTGGATGCTGTTTTTGAGGATTCATCAACATTTTTTTCAATGCTTTGAACGATTTTGACAATTTCTTTGTATTTTGTTTTTAAAAGCATAACACGAGAAACATATTTGAGTGTTGCTTGTTGGCGAATATAAGCTCTTCGTTGTTGGAATGCGTATTCTTCTTCAATTCCACCTCTTGTTTCAATACCATAGTATTCCTCAGATGTGTTTCTTTGTACGCGTTCAACTGTTGAGGCTTTTTGAGGGGGCTGTGTATCTTGAACAATTGGTTTTTCAGTTGATTTGCCATCTTCATCTGTAAACATGCTAAAATCACCAGACATCAGTTGCAAAGCCATCTTTTTTAATTTGTTGATGCCATTTTTGACTTTTTCAAGTCCTGTTCTAGCTTTTCTGTACATCGCTTTGATTTGTTGGCGTTCATAGTGTGTTTGTTTTCTAACTTCATACATGCCTTTGGCAGCCCGTTGGCCAACTTCTTGAACTGCAGTAACAACACCACCATAGTTTGTTAAGTTACAAGGAAGAGCACATGGAGGGGCACAAGGATCAATAGCTGCATTTGCAGATTTTGTAAAAATCAAAATAACAAGGATTAAGGAGCATAGTATTCTCATTTCTTTTCTCCTTTTTTTGTGTCTTTAGCAATTTGTTCTTCTGTAATTTCTACCAGTGGTTCATTTAACAACTGAACAGCGGCTTCATTTTCCATAGATAAAATTTGAACAACAATATTTGCTGCTGTCGTTTTAATAAGGGCTTTTAAGTTTCTATTTTGTAAGGCGTGAGATTGCAATTGGTTACAACCAGATGTTTGCGAAGCAATCAATGATTCCGCATCTTTTTGAAGACGTGGGCGTAAAGCTGTAGCAAGTGAGAAACCTTTTGAAGCAACCTCATTGGCATATTTTTTTCTTTTTGTTTGAAGGGCTTCTCTTTCGGCACTTGGAGCATTTTCATAAGCCTCTTTGCTTTCAAAGAACATAGATTTTATCAATTCTTTTTTTGCTTGAGTGATAGATGTTCCACCATTAGGCATATTTAAAAATGATGAAGTTGAAATGATATCAATAATTTTTGTTTCAGAAGTGGATTCTGTTTCATTTCCTTTGTCGTCCTTTTGTGTTGTTTTTTTTGTGATTTTCCCAGTTGCAATATATTCCCAGGCTGTTGTTTTAATTTCTGTGTCTTTGTTTCCTGGTTTTGCAGAGCAGCCGGCTTTTCCTGATTGAACTTCTTGTAATTTTTCTTCTTTTGTGGCTGTTTCTGATGCGGTTGCTTGGTTTGTATGAACGTTAAAAATATTTTTGAAAACTTTACTCATATTTTTTGTGTCAATAATAGGGCAGGCAGAAACTTGAATCGAATATGTTCCAACCAGCAAACAGGTAATTAAAGTGGAGAAAAGAATTTTTTTATACATCGATTATCTCCTTTATTTCTTTATTCCAAGTATTGAAATGCTTTTGTCTTGCATTTCACCTAAACTCATTATCTCTAATGTTGAAAAACGAAGTAACCCTAATTCATTTAAAATCATGGAAGAGTTTTGGTTTGCCATGGCATTCCCTCTTTCCATATCGACGGTTGTTGTTCTTCTTTCTGTATCTGTTTTTTTGCTATCTTTATATTCTTTATTTTTATCCATTAACGAAAATGATTTTTGAGAAACGGCTCTTCCTTGTTCCAATGTCATGTGGTAAATGGATTGTAGTCCTTCTTGTGAGTTTGGTTTTAAAACATCTTCAGCTGCTGTATTTTTGATTTTTGTATTATAACCTTGAGCAATTTCTGACAAAGAAACATCTGTTTGATCTTCTTGATACAATGTTTTGTAATCGATCAATGCATTTTTTTTGACCTTGTCATGTATGGCACTTACATCAGGTTGATCTTTCGTGAGAAGTGGTTGAAGATAAGGTAATGTTAAAGGGGTTCCGTCTTTTGATTCAACAAGAGTTTTGTTTTTAACTTCTTTTTCTTTTTTTGCATTTTCTTGAGGTGTGCCCAAGTTTTTATTTTCATCATTTTGGTCGTTTTTTGTCAATTTGGACAGTTCGGTTGATATTTTTTGAATAATAACTTGAGCTTTTCCCATTGCAGTTTCAATTGGTGCACTTGTTGGTCCTGCATAAGATATATTTGAAAAACAAATTATGGAAAGTGTTAAAAGGACTTTTTTGTTTAAGTTAATCATGTAAACCTCCTTTTCTCACTAAAACATGCCGCCTAAAGCGCCACCTATACCGCCCATACCACCCATTCCTCCAGTAAGCACTGAATCAAGGATGGAGTTTGTTGGATTGTTTTGTTCGGTAATTGACAAAGCTCTTTGGGCATTGGTAATAGCAGCAGCTCTAACTAAATTGTTAAAAATTTGAGCATTTGTATTTGCGGTTGCTGTACTTGCCGCGACAGCGGAACCCAAGTCATTTGAGCTAGATGTTTTTTCTTCAGCAGCTTTACCAACAGATGATGTGTCATCCCCTACATTCCTAGAGGCGATAACTCTGTTTGCAATTCCGTACGAATAACCATATGTAGAAAGCTCTGTTACAGCAACTTCAGTGTTTTTGCTTGTTTTTGCTTTGTTTGCGATTCCAGCGGTTTCAGGATTTGTATCTCTTTTAAACTTTGAATCGTATGTGGTTGCCATTTGTTTGCCTTCGGGTAGTTCACCTTTTTTTGCACCGCTGCCTCCTTCTTCATCATCAGAAGAAAAAGCATCAGAAATACTATCAGAAATTTTTGTAATTCCAAGATCGAGATATCCTTTCCCTGCGGCTAACCAAGCACTAGGACCACCTAAAATGAGTTTTTTGATTTCGGCATTTTTTCTTGTATCAATTTTTTCCATACTTGTTTTTTCATCTTCTTGAACAGCGTTTTGAGTTGCTGAACTATGGCCACCGACGTCATTTATCTGTGCTGCAAAAACAGATGGGATAAAGCAAAATGTTATAAGAAGAATAGATAGTAATTTTTTCATTAGAATAACCCTCCTACAGCACCTCCAACAATTGAAGAAATGCCGCCACCTGCACCACCACCAAGGGGTTGTTTTGCTTTGTTAATTGATTGGAATGAAGCAAGAGATTCAATTTCCAATCGTTTAATGTCCATTGATAAAAGGGTTGTTGCCATGTTGATAAAGGCAAGTTCTCCTTCAGTCCTGTTTTGAAGTGCAGCAGTGATATTTTCAGAAGAGGATGCTTCATTTTCAATGTTTTTCTTTTCATTGTCGTATTTGCCAGAACTGTTGATAACTGTTGTTGAATCAGATAAAAGTTCTTTTGCTGAAAGACTCATTGCTGCTGTAATATTTGCTTTTGTTCTTTTAATTTCACTTGAGGAAAGGTTTTGATTGGCATCATCTACGTAGAAACAAGCAGAGGCTCCAGAAGGTGTGTCTAATCCGTCGCAATCAGGTTTACCATCGCCTGTGAAAAATTTAACCACCGAACTGATTGCATCACCAATTTTTTGCTTTAATTCAGAAAGTCCTTTTTTAGCATTGCCAACCATGTCAGAAAAACCAGATCCAGCTGAACCACTTGAGGCACTTTCTGGACTTGGAGTTCCCTGAGTTGTTAGTTCTGCTCCCCTAGCTTTGTTAAGATGTTCTTCTTGCTCCATATTTTTTTTGGAGCCAGAGTCATCGTGTTTTACGTTACTGTAATTTGCAGGCCAAATTGCCCCTTGTGCTTCAGTAAAGCAAAAAGATGTTGAAATGATAAGGATCGCAAGTATTCTAGTTATAAACATACCCCCTCCAAAAAAACAATACCTCTAATTATATTTTACACTATTTTAGAGATTTTGCAAAGTTTTTTTGTATGAATTTAATAGATTAACATAAAGCATTGTGACAGTCATTGGGCCAACACCACCTGGTACAGGGGTAATTGCACCTGCTATGCCTAACATACTTTCAAAATCAATATCCCCTGTGATTTTTTTGTTATCAAGGCGGGTGATACCAACATCAATCAAAACGGCGCCCTTTTTTATGAATGAACCTTGGATTAAATTAGGTTTTCCTGTTGCTGCAACAACAATGTCAGCAATTTTACAGACTTCATCCATATTTTTTGTTTTAGAATGGGCTTGAATGACGGTGCAATTTTCTGCCATTAACATTTGTGCAAGAGGCTTTCCAACCAACCGTGATCTACCGATGATAAGAGCTGTTTTGCCTTCTAAATTTGGAATAACAGACTTGATTAACTCAATACAGGCAAGTGGCGTACAAGGTTTGAGATCTGATGATGAAATAAAAAGATTTCCTAAATTATGAGGATGTAGTCCATCCACATCTTTGTTTGGATCAAGTGATTCAAGAACTTTATTTTCATTAAAATGAGAAGGGAGGGGGAGTTGAACTAAAATGCCATCGATGGATTTGTTTTGATTGAGTTCTTCAATAAAAGAAATGAGAGCATCTTCTGTCATAACAGGAGAAAGTTGAAAAACTTCTGTATCAACACCGATGTTTTCTCCAATTTTTTTCTTATTCCCAACATAAATTAAACTAGCAGGATTATCCCCAACTAAAATAACGGCTAGTTTAGGTTTTCTTTCAAGAGATTGAATTTCATTTTTCAATTTCTCTTGAATTTGAAGAGCCATTTTTTTCCCATCGATAATAATAGTTTCCATTTATAATTCTCCTTGAGGTGTTATTTCATCTCAATGACAGTAAATCTTTTTGCATTTTTTAAAAGTTTTGCTGAAAGTTCTTCCATTGATTGAGCTTCTAAACGCATTTTTAGTTCGTTGTCTTCAGGAATAACTTTTTTGTTGATGATTTGACATTTCATAAAAAACAAATCTGAATCTGGTGTTTGAATTGGTCCAACAACTTTTTTGGTTGGTGCATCTTGCAAAATATTTTTTAATTCACGAGGCAGTTGTTGTGGGGAAATCATCCCAGATTTAACTGATTCTTTGATGGCGATATCTTTTGCAAAATTTAAAAAACCATCACAAGAATTCAATTTATTGATTGTATCCCCAAGTGCAGAAGTTTTGTTGGCAGGAAGTGCCATTTGAGCCAATTCCCATACAGGGATGGTTTCGGTTGTAATGGCATATTTTCTATCAATCACTAAAACAATTAAGTAGCCGTTAGGTGTTTTAAGGGGAGCGGATACATCCCCAGGACCCATTTGTTTTAAAACCTCATAAATTTCTTTGGAATACTTGTTTTTTTCAATCCATCCAACTTCACCGCCTTTTGCACGGCTGTTTGCTATGGAGTGTTTTTTTGCAAGGTCTTGAAATGAACTTCCTTGGTGGAGTTGACGATAACATTCTTCAGCTTCTTTTTGATCTTTAATGAGCATTTCTGCAACATAAAAACCTTCCTCTTTAAGTTCATTCTTTAGGTTGGTTTTTAATTGGTCGATTTCTTTTTGTGTTGGTTGGTGTAAAGATCTTTTGTTTTTTTGTAAAACTTGTAACCACATTAAATCAGCACGGATTTGTTCTTCCAAGATACCCATTGGGATATTGTTTTTTTGAAGCATTTTTCCCATTTCACCTTTTTTCATACCATTTTGGCTTTCTAAATGAGAAATAGCTTCTTGAATTTCTTTATTTGAAACTGAAAATCCATTTTTTTTAGCTTCTGCAATTTTAACACGGTCGTCAATTAATGAGTTAAGTGCTGCTTGCACATATTCATTTCTTTTCTCTTTAGAAAGAGGTGTTGAGTTTTGAATGGATATTAATTTTGCACGTGCATTTGCGTCAAAACTAGATATGGGTTGATCGTTTACTTTTGCAATAATTTGACCTGCATTGCAAGAAAAGTGAATAAGCATAAAACAAACAAAAATGAATAACTTCATTACATTCCCCCTAATGTCTTAAGAATAAATTTTACCATAAAGGATGTATTTCCTTCATATTCTCTATCATAGGTAAATGATTTATCTAATTCAAATGCGATGATTGTACAATCATTCTCATATTGAGCGATAAGTCCTGATTCTACAGGTCCTTTTTGATCCGATTTTTTTTCAAGGTTGTATCTGTAGTAACCAGATAGTGACCAATTTTTTGTGAGTTGTGAACTTCCAAAAAATAAAATTTCTTCTCTGTTTTTATAGTAAGAATATTGACTTAAATCACCTGTTTCTTTTAAACGTATATAATCAAAACCAACACGCAAAGGATCGTTTCCTACAGAGAGTGTGATTTCATTTTTAACGGGTTTAAAATCATCTTTATCTAATCTAAAACGATAAGCTAAGGATATAAGATCAAAATTTGTTTGCAAACGGCCAACATAATCAGAATATTTTGAATCAATGCCTAAAGCTTTATCAATAATTTCATCTCCTGAAAAATGGTAAGATTGACCAAAAAGGAAAGAGGATGAAATATTCTTTGCACCATAAATAGAATATTCAATACCATAGTTGGCACGTGTTCCTGTTTCTACTCGATCGTATCCAATAAATCTGTTTTCGGAGAATAAATTTGTATCATCAAAGTCAAGATCAAGACTGTCAATATTTGGAATTTTATCTTTGTTTCCACTGGTTGGAGAGGATACTAACATTACAATTGGAGAAACAACTTGGGTGTATTTTTCACCAACATTGGCAAAAGGATAACTAACTTTTGATGAGAATACAGGATAAAATCGACCTGTTGAATAGGTGTCATCTGTTCTTAAATTTGCAAAAGAATATTTTCCTGTATCAACATTGTATCCATCAACACGTACACTTGCTTTTGTGTCAATGACAAAACCAGTTGGAGAAATGTGTGGTAAATGAAGTCCTTGAGTAATAGATGCTCTGTTGGATTTAAAGCGTTGTCTGTTATTATATGCAACAGCGTTTAAATTTGAAAAAGCATAAAGCCCATTTTCTGTTAATGGTGTACTTGTATATGTGTAATTCATTGTTGGAATGAAAACGGGTATGGCTTTTTGGTTAACACTACCATGTTGGTTTTGAAAGGAGAGCCCTTTAAAGTGGAAATAGTTTCGTTCTCCAAATCTTTCAGCAGAGATATTTGATTCAAGATATTGATCTGATGTGTTCACATCGGGTAAAGAATATCTTCTAAAATAAGTGTCAGAAGATGTTCTGTAATATTGACCTGAAATACGCCACTTATCTGTTAAATCAAATCTCATACTTGACTTGATGTGTCCTTGATTTTTGTTGTCATTATCTCTTGTTCCACTGGCTTGCAATTTAAAATAACCATGCGAAAAAATACCATCATAATCGATAAATGCTAATGGATCATGACTGGTTGAAATGGTTGGGCTGATGGTTAAGTTTTGATTGTCAGCAATATTAATAAAAAAGGGTAGGTTAACGCCTTGTTTCATCTCATTACTATGGGCAAAACTAGGTGCTAAAAAACCTGTCTTTCTTTTGACAGTAAAATCTGGAATGTTTAAATAAGGAAAATAAAAAACAGGAATATCTTTTACTTCTAAAAAAGAATGAGTGAATGACATTTCTTTTTCAGGTTTGTTGTGTTTGATATTTCGAGCTGTTATTTGCCAAAGAGGTGTTTCATCCATACAAAAAGAACAGGGGGTATATGTGGCTTTTTTCATATACATAATGCTGCCATTTTCTTTTTGTTTGATTCTATTGGCGGAAACAAAAGAGCCTTCATACAAATGCATTTTGATAGAATTGCTGATGGCTTTTTTTAAGGTTTGATTTAAAACAGCATCCTTTGCATAAGTAACCGTACCATCAGGAGTTGTGATTTTGGCGGGTGTTGGAATAACAATTTCACCTGTTGAGCGGTTGAAAACAAATTTTTCAGTTGAAATAGTTGTTCCATTTTGTTCAATTGTTACATTACCAGTTGCAATGAGTAAATTGTTGTTTTTGTCATATACAATTTCATCAGCTTCAAAATCAACAGGTTTGTCTTTTTCAACTTTTACTTGTGGATCAAATTTAACTTGTGCTGAGGAAACATTTGGTACAGTTAAAAGAATTGCAACACAAAAAAATGTCAAAATTTTGTGAGGAAGTTTTAAAATTTTAGGATTTAATTTCTTCATTGTAATAAAATAGATAATAATGACAGGCACAAAAATATTTAAAAACATCAAAGGCGAGAACCAAAGATTTTTAGCTGTCAAATTTTCAAAAGCTAAAGAGAGTGATTGAACAATAATTGTTGCAAGAACAATAAAATTAATGCGTCCCATTTGTCCTCTCCGATTGTAAAAAGGTGATAAAATAGCAAACATAGCAAGTAACATAAATGACAAATTATAAAGTGGTTTTGTCAATCGTTTAAGTGCTTCCGTTTTGTATTTGCGATATAAAACGGGGTTGTTAACTTCTGATTTTTTAACAGTTAACAAATATGAAAGTGAATGTTCAGATTCATCTAAATCACGGGATTTGTTCGCTTGTTTTTTGTCGCTAAAAAACATGTTGTATTTGTTGAATTTTAAAATAGAAAAATCTTTTGTTTTAGGGTTGTATTCTTGTCTGGTTCCTTTTTGGAAAACAAGTTGGAACCCATCTTTTTCTTGAAAAATAAAACCCTTTTCAGCAATTAAAATAGAAATGTTGTTTGGATTTTTAGAATCATAGGCCATAACCCCTTTAACAGAACCATCTTCCGCACGTTCTTTGACATAAAGGGTTAATCCATTGTTTAGAGTATTAAATTGACCTTCTTGAAGAAGTAAGTGGGACAAATCATTGCGAACTTTCCATTTAAGATTGCTTAATTCTTCATGTGATTTGGGGATGACTTGAATGGTTAATACATAACCAATAATTGTCAGGATGATAGCTAAAATAAGTGGTGGAAGCATAATTTGTTTGTTTGACATGCCAATGGCTTTCATAACCATAATTTCTTTATCAGCTTCCATTCTTGAAAAAATAAATAAAATAACGGCAAAAAGAGCTAATGGAGATAAAATTTGAATAAAGTTTGGTAAAACAAGCAATGTCATTTCTAAAAAGACACCCATGGGAACACCTTTGGTCACAATCATATCAATCATACGCAATGATTGTGTCAACCAAACAAGGGCTGTCATCCCAAGAAGAATAAGCATAAAGCTGAGAATCAGCTGTTTTAAAATGTATTTTGTTAAAATCATTTAGTGTCCTTTTTGAGTACTATACGCTAAAGGATGAGATTTTTCAACAGTCTTTTTCAATCTATCTTGCAAAATGTGAGTGTAAATTTCTGTTGTGGCGATATCTGCGTGTCCAAGCATCTTTTGAACAGAGCGTAAATCCGCATCATGAGCAATCAAATGGCTTGCAAAAGAATGTCTAAATACGTGCGGTGAAACCAGGAGTGGATCTATATTTGCAGCGAGTGAAATTTTTTTTAATTGTTTAAAAAAACCATCTCTTGTTAAATGGCCAGATTTTGAAAAAGAGGGAAAAAGCCACTTAGATTGTCTGCCTCTTTTGAGCTTTTCTTCTCGTCTAAAAAGCCATTTATCTAGTAACTCGATTGTTTGTTGATTTAAAGGAACAATTCTTTCTTTATTCCCTTTCCCGATGATACTAACGGTTTGAGTATCAAGTGTAACAGCGCTAAGTGGTAAAGAAACAAGCTCGCTTACACGCATGCCTGAAGCATAAAGCATTTCGAGAAGAAGATGAATTCTTAAATCATGTTGTGCAGCCGTGTTAATGAGTTTTTCAATTTCCTTTTCTGATAAATATTTGGGTAATGATTTTTCAGTTTTTGGAGCTTGTAAATAATTGGAAGGATCCTTTTTGATGATGTTTTCAGAGAGTAAAAAACGATAAAATTCGTGAATGGCACACAGACGTCTATTTTGTGTTTTGCTACTGAGATGATTTTTGGCAATGTTTAATAAATAACCTTGCAAATCATCTGTAGTTGCTTTGTTCATTTTAATGTTTTTTGCATCTAAATAACGAAGTAAATCCATTAAATCGCTTTTGTATGATACAAGTGTGTTTTTTGTAGCTCCTCTTTCTGCACACATCATTTCAATAAAAGAATCAATCAGATTTAAACTCATTGATAAAACATCCTTTCGCACTGAAAGAGGATTTCAAGAGATTTTGGTGTGTTTTCAAAAATAAAGTCGTAAATTGTTGCTTTATCTTCAATGGTAGGATTGTTTAAATCTAAAATAGCTTTGATTAGATTTTCTCCTGTTTTGGATTTGTTTTCTTCATTTAAATATTCAAATGGAATCATAATTTGAGGTTGTTTTTGAATATTTATTTCTTCATAAGCTTCTTTTGAAAGGCGTTGATAAAATTGAGAACATTCTTTGTCAATTTTGTTGGTGCAAAAATGAGTGATTAATGAGTTTAAATCACTGGAAGTTCCAGCCCCTAATGTTTGCATAAAAGGAATAAGCATCATTCTTTGTTTTTGGTGGGAATCTGATGGACTATCTGCAAGCATTTGATACCATTCATTTGCTTTTTCTAAATTCCCTTGAAGTAGATATATTTGCGTTGCATTAAAGGCGATGGATAGGTGTGCTGGCTGTGGCAAAATTTTATCTAATTCACTTTCAACGAGTGGGGCAAGAGTTAGAATGATTTTATCTAAAGAGGCAAGTTCGATAAATTCATTAAGTAATTTTGTTTTTTTAACCTCTATCAATTCAGCTGCTATTTTTTGAAACAAGTCAGCCCGTTTTAAATGATTTTTATCGATATTAATATCATGCAATGGAAGGTTGTATATTTTTGTGAGCTCTTCTTTTGTTAGATTTGCTTTTTCAGCAAGAAAAATCCTTCTTTCAATGGGGGTATAAGGTAGTTCAGATAACACTTTTTTGATACCAATATTTTGTGTGTCAAAATCAAAACTTATTTCTTTTAACCTAGATAATAAAAACACGTCTTCAGGCGTTGCTTTAGTTTCGGATAAAGGAGTTTCTAATTCTAACAAAACATTTTCAGCACTTGTTATAAAAAGGTCCGAAGGATTTTCTAAACTTTCTTTGTAGATTTCATAAGATAAAATGGCTTTGTTTTTTTCTTCTTTTTCAAGAAAAAGATTTATCCTTGCTCTGTCTAAAAATTGTGTGTCTGAAATATTTTCTAAAACAGGTTCAGCATCAACGTTTTTCCCTTGCAATAGCAGCGTGTAAAATTTAATTTTTTGTATCTCTTCGGAAAGCTGTTTTTCAGGAATTTGATTGATCAAATGAAGTGTTTCATCAAAAGCGCCTAATCTCACAAGTGCATTTAATCTTTCAATTAAGAAAATTTCATCATTTTCTAACTTTTCACTTTCCTTATACCCTGTTGAATCTTGTGTTAAAAGAGAAACAAGTGTTTTTTTTGACGCAGGAGATAAAGGTGAAATGCCAATTTGTTTAATCAAACTGAGAAGTGTTTCTTTTTCACTTTCTTGCCAAATATTGGATGAAAAAATATTGCTAGAACCAAGACTATTTAAAGAAAATGAGGGTAAATCTTTCACAATAACGCCAGAGTCAATAAGTTGGGCGTTTGCGTTAATGCTTGTTAATAAAAACAAGAGAAAAGATAAGGCTTTTTTGTTCATTATCTGAGTGGTTTTGTAATTTGTTTTTCAACGAGTTGAACATTTGGTTTTGGTTCAATAAAAGCCATTGCAACAAAGAATGTGATAATTGCAAGAGCTGTTAATTTGAGTAATAAGTGTTTTTTTTCTTCTTTCTTGAGCATTTTCTTATCCTTTATACTAGACAGATGAAATAAATCTTGCTATGATATAGTAATACTATACATTTTAGAGAATTGTCAAGAAAAGAACATGAAACAAAAATTATTAGAACCGAAAATCATTTTGCTTGTTGGCATGATGGGGGTTGGTAAGACAAGTTTGGGACGTATTTTGTCTCGAAAATTGGAGCTCCCTTTTTTCGATAGTGATAAAGAAATTGAAAAATCAACAGGCTTTTTAATTAACGAATTGTTTTCAAAATGTGGGATGGAAGAGTTCCGTTTGGGAGAAGAGCGTGTCATGCAACGGTTGCTAAATGGGGAGCCTTGTGTGCTTTCTTCTGGTGGGGGGGCTTTTTTGTCTGAGAAAACAAGAAGTTTGGCTGCTCAAAAAGCAATTTCAATTTGGATTAAAGCATCAAGTGATGTGATTTCTAAACGAACACAAGGAAGAACGCATAGACCTTTGGTTCCTTCTGTGGATAATCAAAAAACAATTGAACGTTTGGTTGCGGAAAGATATCCTGTCTATTCAGAAGCAGACATTATGGTTGAATCGTTTAAAGAATCCCCCTATCGAACGGTTAGTCGTTTGTTAAAGGAGTTGGAAAAGAGAAATATTATTGCCACGGTTGATGACAATAATACGGCACCTTTTCCAAAATACAAGCGCCGCAAAAAAGTCAAAAAATCTGTAAGGAAGAAAAATGTTTGAGTATGTTTTATTAGGACTGTTATTGTTGTTGTCATTTTATTTCTCGGGAACTGAAACGGCAATGACAGCTGTTTCAATGCCTCAATTGTATGATTTGGGAAAAAAGGGGAATTGGCGTGCTCAAAAAATTATGATGTTGAAAAAAGATTCACCTAAATTGTTGGGGACTCTTTTATTTGGTAACAATGTGGTGAATATTGCATTAACAGCTCTTTCAACGGCATTGATGATTGAGTTTTTTGGTGAAAAATATGGTGTTTTGATTGCAACATTTGGTGTGAGTTTTGTTGTTTTGTTGTTTTCTGAAATTTTGCCAAAAACTTATGCGATGAATAATGCTCTTTCATTTTCAATGATGAGTGTTCCGTTGCTTAGCTTTTTTATTGTGTGTTTTTCTCCTGTTGTTCGTGCATTTAATTTGTTGTCTAAAGTATTGATTAAGTTGTTGCCACATTCAGAACAAGTTGCTGATGCAGAAGCTGTCAAAGCAGAAATCAGGGGTACTTTGTTGATGCCAACAGAGGATAATGTTATCAATCAAGAACGTGTTATGTTAAAAAGTGTTTTAGATTTAAGTGATGTGACTGTTGAAGATATTATGGTACATAGAAGTCACGTTGTTTCTTTGAATGCGTCATTACCTGTTCCTGAAATTTTTGAGTTTTTAAGTCGCTCCCCATACAGTCGTATTCCTTTATGGAAAGGGGAGCCGGACAATATTATTGGTGTTTTGCATGCTAAAGCACTTTTGAAAATGATGAACGCATATTACAGGGGTAAGGCAAAAGTTTCAATTGCTGATTATTTGACAAAACCTTGGTTTGTCTTAAACACAACATCTTTGCTTGATCAGTTGCACGCTTTTAAACGCAGACGGGAACATTTTGCATTGGTGGTTGATGAATATGGTGTGATTGAAGGACTTGTAACGTTAGAGGATATTTTAGAAGAGATTGTGGGTGACATCTCTGATGAAAACGATTCTCCAGATCAATCTGTTTTGCAAGTTGTTAAAACAGATGCAGGTGGGTATCGATTGGATGGTCAAACAACCATTCGAGATATTAATCGTCACTTTAGATGGGAATTATCTGATGAAAATGCTTCAACATTGGCGGGTTATATTTTGTATGAGGCAGAACGTATTCCATCTGAGGGAGAAACATTTGTAATTGATGGATATTCATTCACTGTTGTTCAAAAAGAAAAGAACAGGTTGGCTATTATTGATATTTTGCCACCAGCTTCTTAATTTGAGGCATATCTAGTTAGAACAATAATTTTGTTAACGCTTACGGTGTTTTTGATAACTGCAACAACTTTTTCAAGTTCGGATTGATCTTCAGAAATGCCCATGAGATAGATGGTGCCGTTTTCCATTGTTATTTTGTAATTAACAGATGAAACGCCTTTTGTTAAAGATAGCTCATATCTAATTTTTGCGGAAACAGCGGCATCTTCGTTTACAATACTGAGTGGTGGTGGATTTCCCAATCGAATATAATTATAAACTTGTTTAACCCCTTCAGTTTGCCATACAGTTTCAACAACTTCATCAATAAGGGCTGTTTGTGGTAGGGCTCCATTTAAAAGAACAACACCTTCAAAAACA
The DNA here is from genome assembly GCA_045632845.1 of Alphaproteobacteria bacterium. Lineage (GTDB taxonomy): Bacteria > Pseudomonadota > Alphaproteobacteria > CAAHEQ01 > UBA3637 > RGIG4140. The sequence goes on along the minus strand of JAZQXL010000020.1, from coordinate 8,956 downwards.
GTTAATTCAATATCAAGTAAATATTTAAAATCTTTTTTAATAAGTGCGTTTCGAATAGAAACGTGTAAAGTTGTATCATTCCAATCATCAGATAACTTTCTATCATCTAAAACAATGGATGTTACTTTGTGTCCCGCATTATAAATTGTACCAATAAATTGGCATCCTGTTAGTAAAAAATAAAAGGATAATAATGCGAGCTTTTTTTTCACAGCACTCTCCATGCATCTTTTAAATGTTGGGGGATAAAACTTTTGTCTTTAAAAAGAACGGCATCATATCTCACTTGGAAGGAAGAATATTTTGGATGTTGTTGAAAAAAAACAGCCGAGGATTTTACAATTCGTAATTGAGAATTAATATCGATAGATTGAGCGGCAAGAAGATACGTTTTTCTTTTTTTTACCTCAACAAAAATGATGGTTTTCCCCTTTTGCATAATTAAGTCAATTTCGCCTGCGCCTGTTCCATTATGAACGGTGAAATTTTTTTTGATTAAATGATATCCTTTTAATCTGAGATAAAAAAGAGCTATTTTTTCTGTAATATGTACGTTTTTAAACTTCTTTTTTTTCAGCATGTTGAATGTCCAAAACTTTTTTATAAATTTCTTTTTTGTGAATGCCTGTTGCTTTGGCAACAAGATCAGCTGTATCTCTTGCTGAACAGGTTTCAAGTGTTTTACGAATTAGTGTTTCAACATCATCTGTTTCTTGATTTTCTTTATTTGATCTTGAAATTACTAAAACAAGTTCACCTTTGGGGTTACCTTCATCCATATAATATGAAATCAAATCTTTCACTTGTCCAGTTTTTGTTTCTTCAAATTTTTTTGTAATTTCGCGAACAACTGCCATTTCACGGTTACCTAAAATTTCTAAAATATCATTTAATGAGTCAATTAATCTGTTAGCAGTTTCATAAAAAATGAGTGTGGCCGCAACATTTTTGTGTGTTTGAAGAGAGCTTCTTCTGGCTGTTTTTTTGTTTGGGAGAAATCCTGCAAATAAAAAAGCATCAGAAGGAAGACCAGATAGTTGTAGGGCAGATAATACAGCATTTGCCCCTGGAACAGTTGATACAGGGATGTTGTTTTGTCTGCAATCACGGACAAGGCGATATCCTGGATCGGAAATCAAAGGGGTGCCCGCATCACTGACAAGTGCAATTGTTAACCCTTGTTTTAAAAATTCGATTATTTTAGGCCGTGCTGAATCGGCATTATGTTCGTGGTAAGGAATGAGTTTTTTTGCTTTGACTCCTAACAATGTGAATAATTGGGCGCTTGTTCTTGTGTCTTCACAGGCGATAATGTCTGCATTGTTCAGTGTTTCAATAGCACGTTTTGAAATATCTGATAAATTACCAATGGGTGTTGAAACGAGTATAAGCATAAAAAACTCCAATATCTATAGATAATGCTTGAAAAAATATGATAAATTCAGTATATCAAATAAAAATAAATAAGAAAAGGAATAATTTGATGTTAAAAAAAATTCTCGTTGCTGTTGGTTGTTTGTGTTTGGTTGGGTGTGGTGTTGAAAAATCAAGATTTGAAACAAGTGATTTTTTAAAACCTGAAGTTAAAAAAACAAAGACAGCTGTTTTGTTGCCTTTATCAGGTGATTCTGCTTCTTTAGGTGATGCTTTTCGAAATGCAATTTTGATGGCTCAATTAGAACGTTCAACAGATGAAGCTACAGAAATTTCTTTTTATGACACAAAAGGCACGCCAGAAGGGGCTGTTGAAAGTTATCAACAAGCAAAAAAGGCAGATGCTGATATTGTTTTGGGACCAATTTTTTCGTCTGAAGTTGCAAAAATTTCATCTTTAGATCCATCCATTCCTGTGATTTCTTTTACATCAGATGTGAGTGCGCTTGATAATGATGTTTATACAATGGCATTATTGATCAATCAACAGGTTCGAAGAGTTGTTGATTTTGCCTGTCAAAGAGGGGAACAGCGTTTTGCGTTGTTAGGACCTCAAGATAAAACAGGTGAAATTGTTTTAAAATCGTTTGAACAGGCAATTGCAACTTGTCCAACGATGCAATTATCTCATATTTCAATGTATGATGTTAAAAATCCAGATTTAACAAGTGCTGTTGCAAAAATTGCGCCTCCGTTAATTGATTTAAAAAAAGATGATTTGACTGAAGAAGAAAAAGAGCTTGCAACGAATCCAACGGCAGAACGAATTGAGTTTGATGCGTTGTTTGTTTTTGAACAAGGTGTTCGTTTACAGCAATTGGTTTCTTTATTAGGATATTATGATGTGACACCAAATTTGGTTTCATTTTATGGATTAGCAACGTTGAGGGCGCAACATAATAGAGATTTGGTTGGTACATATTTTGCAGATTTGCCACAAACAAAATTACGTTTATTTCAACAAAATTACAAAGAAGCTTTTGGTTCAAAACCAGTGATGGTTTCAGCTTTGGGATATGATGGTGTTTCTTTAATTAGTTACTTGTCAAAAAAAGGTGCTTTGGATCGGACATCTTTAGAAGCCCCTGAGGGTTATTATGGTATTAATGGTAGATTTCGTTTTAATGAAACTGGTTCAAATGAAAGATTGCTTGAAATGTTTCAAATTAGAGGAAAAAACTATATCATAAAGGTTGATCCTGCTAAGCCACAATTTGATTAAAATTAACTAGCTAAAAGTAGGATAAGTTGATTAAGCATTAATCGTCCTTTAAGTGTTGTGAAAAGTTTATCTTCTTTTATTATAATCCATTTTTTTGAAAGCGCTTGTTTTAGAGCGTTTTCTTTTAAGTTTACGAAGGGGTAACCTTCCTGAGTAAGGCGAAGCCCCATTAAAAGTTGTTCATCTTTTTTTTCTTCAGCGGTTAACTTGATAAAATGAGGGCCTTTTTTGATCCAGTTTTGAACGGATTTTTCATTTTCGGCTGCAATAAAATCCATTCTGCCATGAGCAGCAGGGCCAATGCCTAAATAATTTTGACCTTTCCAGTAAATTAAATTGTGTTGGCACTCTTGCCCTTTTTGTGCATAGTTTGAAATTTCGTAAGCAGGCAAATTGTTTGATGACATAATTTCTTCAGTTAGTTTATAAAGTTTGTTTGCTTGTGTTTGGGAAATTTGAGGGATGTTGTTTTTGTAAAAAATTGTTCCTTCTTCTAATGTGAGTTGATAGAGAGAATAATGAGATAATCCAAGTTTGATTGCTTGGAATAATTCTGTTTCCCAATCCTTTAATTTTTGGTGTGGTCTTGCATAAATAAGATCTATATTGATTCTTTTGAAGATGGATTTTGCTTCATCAATACGTTGAAGAGCGGTTTGAACAGAGTGGAGTCGTCCTAAAAACTTTAAATCCTTTTCATTAAGTGATTGAACGCCTATGGAAAGTCTGTTTAATCCAGATGTTTTAAAAGATTTCATTTTTTGAAGAGAAATTGTATCTGGATTTGCTTCTAATGAGATTTCTGACTGAGTGGAAATATTAAAGTTTTTTGAAAGAAGGTTCATAACCTCATCAAACATTTTTTCACTCATTAAAGAGGGAGTTCCCCCACCAAAAAAGATGGATGAAACAGTTGGGATGTTTGAAAATTTTTCTTTAAAAACAGATATATCTCTTTTATATCCTTGTAAAATGAGGTTTTCATCAATTAAGGGTGCAACTTTGCTTGCAAAATCGCAATATGGACATTTATTTAAACAATATGGCCAATGAATATATAGTCCAAAAGGATGTTTTTTGCTAGGTATCATTAGAACTCTTGACATTTCATTAAAAACGGAGTAAGGTGAAATCCTATAGTTTTATAATTTTTACATTAACAGGAAAGAAAACACAATGCAAATATTAATTTCCGGACAACAAATCAATTTAGGCGACAATTTCCGTATCTATGCGGAAGGTGCTTTGGATTCATCTGTTTCAAAATACTTTGACGAAGCTGTTAGCGCTGATGTGCGTGTAACAAGAGAAGGTAGCGAAATTAAAACAGAATTAACTGTTCATCCAAAAACAGGTGCTGTTATTCGTTCTTCAGCTTCTTCAGCAGATGCTTATGCTTCTTTAGATGGTGCAATTTCAAGATTGTCACGTCAATTGCGTAAATATAAAAACAAATTAACAGAGCACAAAAACATTGTTGAAATGGCAGATATGTCTGTTATTGAAGCTATTAACGAAACAGAAGAATCTGTTGATGCTCCAGTTATTATTGCTGAAATGCAAACTCAAATTCCTGTTTGTACAGTAAGTGAAGCTGTTATGCGCATGGATTTGGAAAATTTACCAGCTTTGATGTTTAAAAATACAGCTCATGGCGGTTTCAATATGGTTTATCGTCGTGCTGATGGTAACATCGGTTGGGTAGATCCAAAACAAAAATAGGTATAAAATGAAAATAGTAGATATTCTATCTAAAGAAAGTGTTGTTTGTGATCTTTCTTCAGATGGTAAGAAAAAGTTATTAGAAGACTTAGCTGTTCTTGCGTCAAAAGGAACAGGCGTTGACAGTCGTGTTATCTTAGATGCTTTGGTTGAACGTGAGCGTTTGGGTACAACGGGTGTTGGTGCTGGTGTTGCTCTTCCGCACACACGTTTGGTTGGTATTGATAAAATTTTCTGTGCTTTTGTGCGAACAAATCCAGTTGATTTTGAATCTGTTGACGGCAAACTTGTTGATTTGGTCTTTTTGTTGTTGGTTCCAGAAGAAGCTGGAGCAGATCACTTGAAGGCATTGGCTCGTTTATCACGTTTGTTAAGAGATGAAAATGTAACAGCTCAATTGCGTAAAGCAAAAACAAATGAAGAAATTTATCAAATCATTTCAGAGAGTGATGCAGCCGAGGGCTAATATATAAAATGATAAAAAAGGCCTTTCTTTTAGAGGGGCCTTTTTTTGTGTTTGAAATCTTCTTGACAATTGGCTGAAAATGTTTATTATGAATGAGAACAAAAACAGTATATTTTGAGTGTTAAAATGGATTTATTTGAAATTGAAGAACCAGAAGTGAATGTTCACCCAATGCCTGGGTTTATTGAAAAACCTGCTTTTTTGGATGAGTTGAATAAAGAACAAAGACAAGCTGTTGAAACAACGGAAGGTCCTGTGCTGGTTCTTTCAGGTGCTGGTACAGGGAAAACAAAGGTTTTAACAACAAGAATTGCTTATATTTTGCAGCAACAAAAGGCGCTTCCTTGGCAGATTTTAGCGGTAACTTTTACAAACAAAGCTTCAAAAGAAATGAAGGAGCGTTTGGAAAGGATGATTGGGGGAGATGCTTTTTCTGTTTGGTTGGGAACTTTTCACTCAATTGGGATTAGAATTTTAAGAAAACACGGCTCTTTGTTGGGGCTGGAATCTAATTTTATTGTATTGGATTCAGATGATCAAGAACGCCTTTTAAAACAAATGATGCAAGAAGCTGGTGTTGATATCAAAAAACACACACCAGCAGGTTTGTTGGAGGTAATTCAACGGTGGAAAGATAAAGGTTTATTGCCTCACCAAGTAACTGTGGCTCAAAACACAGGGTTTTGTGAGGGGCGTGCTTTGTGGTTTTATGAAAAATATCAAGAAAGACTGCGTTCATTAAATGCTGTTGATTTTGGAGATTTGTTGTTGATGCCTTTGGCATTGTTTCAATCACATCCTGATGTGTTACAACAATATCAAAGACAATTTCATTATATTTTGGTTGATGAGTATCAAGACACAAACGTTGCACAATATTTGTTGTTGAGATTGTTGGCAAAAGGATATGGTAATATTTGTTGTGTGGGGGATGATGATCAATCCATTTATTCTTGGCGAGGTGCTGAAGTTGAAAATATTCTTTCATTTCAAAAAGTCTTTCCCGACGCGCTTATCATTCGGTTGGAGCGAAATTATCGTTCAACGGCGCACATTTTGGGAGCGGCTTCGCATTTGATATCGTTTAATCAAGGTCGTTTAGGGAAAACACTTAAAACAGCGGATGAGTTGCGTTCAAGTGGGGATAAGGTAAAAGTTTCTCGATTTTTTTCTGGGTCGCAAGAGGCAGAAAAGATTGTTTCTCAAATTGTTTTGGAAAATAAAAAAGGTCTCAATTTAAGCGAGATGGCGATTTTGGTGCGGGCAACGTTCCAAACACGTCAATTTGAAGAAGTTTTAATGCGTTCAGGCGTGCCGTATAAGATTATTGGAGGATTTAAGTTTTATGAGCGGGAAGAAATCAAAGATGCGGTAGCATATTTAAGGTTGATTTTGAATCCAAATGATGATTTGGCATTTTTAAGAATTGTGAATAAGCCACGTAGGGGTGTTGGACCTCAAGCATTAGAAACGCTCACAAAAACAGCAAGGGAAAAGAAAATTAGTTTATATGATGCGATTGCTTGGGCACCGTTGAAACCGTTGCTTCGAAAAACATTAGATGGGTTTATTTTGTTGCTTAAAGCAGCTAAAGAAAAAACGATGTCGGCTTTTCCTGCTGAAGTTGCACGTTTTATATTAAATGAATCTGGTTATATTCAAATGTGGAAACAAGATAAATCTGTTGAAGCGGCAGGTCGTGTGGAAAACTTGATGGAACTATACACTGTTTTGGATGACTTTAAGAGTATTGAAGAATTTATTGAATATGCAACGCTTGTGACAGATGTGGATGAACAAGTTTCTCAAGATCAGCTTGTGGTGATGACATTACATGCATCTAAAGGGTTGGAGTTTAAGCATGTGTATCTTCCTGGGTGGGAAGAAGGATTGTTCCCACACCAAAAAGCATTGGATGAATCGGGTGAAAGTGGTTTGGAAGAAGAAAGACGTCTGGCGTATGTTGGGTTAACACGTGCAAGGGAAAAGGCGTTTATTTCTCATGCAGATAATCGCCGCATGTATGGGCAGACTCAAAATGCCTTACCATCGAGATTTTTTGAAGAGTTGCCAGAAGAACATGTTCAATTTCCTTCACCTATTAATAAAGCGTATTCTATGGATATGATTGAGCCAGCATGGTCAAGGTCTTCTTCATTTTATAGAGAAGATAGTTTTGTTACTCCTAAAGAGGAAAAATCAACCTTTTATTTTGGGAATAAAAGTAAGTGGAGTAGGGAAAATTTAAATCAGCAAGAAGATGATTTTTATTCTTTTGCTACAACTTCAGTTTCAAAATCTCAAAAATCAAAGCGTATTGGTAAGCGAGTTCATCATGAATTATTTGGTGATGGAACGGTTGTAAAAGACATGGGTGATGCCTTAGCTGTCAGTTTTGACAGTGTCGGGTTGAAAAAAGTGAAATCAGCGTTTTTGGAAGAGCTTTTTTCTTAAAAAACAACTAAATAAACAAAAATAACAGTTTTTTGGTTGACAAGATTGAAAAATGGGTGTTAAAATTAAAGTAAGGGCCTTATACGAAAGTTTAAGGTGTGTTGTCGCAAAAAAATAGGTGGAGGTCTCATGAATAAGTCGTTGTTGCTATTGAGTGTAGCTATTGTGTCCTTGCAAATGACGGATGCTTTTGCAAGTACAAAAGGGTTTGTCTGTGATGATTATGGTACGTGTTATTTTGAAACGTATACGCAGGCGATGGATGGAACAACAGTTTTTGGATCTGTTGAAACAAAGAGTACAACAACAGGAACGAGGGTGTTGGGATCTACCACAACGGGTACACCGACAAAAACGACGATAACAGGCTCACCATTGGTTTCTACGACAACAAATAGTACACCTTCCACAACATCGACAACAACAGGTACTTCTATTGCCTCTACAACGACAGGCTCACCATTGGTTTCTACGACAACGGGTTCATCAGTTGGATCTACAACGACAACATCTAGTTCTCTTTCCACAACATCAACAACGACAGGTACTCCTATTGTCTCTACAACGACAGGCTCACCACTTGTATCAACAACGGCAACAAGTACACCAACAACAGTTTCAACAATTGATTCAACAATCTCAAGCGTGTTGAGCACAACGACAGCAACACCAGTTATATCCACATCAACAGGTTCACCATTGGTTTCTACGACAACAGGTTCACCATTGGTTTCCACAACGACAGGTTCACCGCTTGTATCAACAACGGCGACAAGTGCACCAACAACAGTTTCAACAATTGATTCAACAATCTCAAGCGTGTTGAGCACAACCACGGCAACACCAGTTATATCCACATCAACAGGTTCACCATTAATTTCTACAACAACAGGTTCACCATTGGTTTCCACAACAAGTGGTTCTCCATTAGTATCAACAACCACGGGAACGCCAGTTGTATCAACAACGGCGACAAGTGCACCAACAACAGCTTCAACAATTGATTCAACGATCTCAAGCGTGTTGAGCACAACCACGGCAACACCAGTTATATCCACATCAACAGGTTCACCATTGGTTTCCACAACAAGTGGCTCTCCATTAGTATCAACAACCACGGGAACGCCAGTTGTATCAACAACGGCGACAAGTGCACCAACAACAGCTTCAACAATTGATTCAACAATCTCAAGCGTGTTGAGCACAACGACAGCAACGCCAGTTATATCCACGCCAACGGGGACACCATTAATTTCTACAACAACAGGTTCACCATTGGTTTCCACAACAAGCGGCTCTCCATTAGTATCAACAACCACGGGAACGCCAGTTGTATCAACAACGGCGATAAGTGCACCAACAACAGCTTCAACAATTGATTCAACAATCTCAAGCGTGTTGAGCACAACCACAGCAACACCAGTTATATCCACGCCAACGGGGACACCATTGGTTTCCACAACAAGTGGCTCTCCATTAGTATCAACAACGACAGGTACACCAACTGGCTCACCATTAGTATCAACAACCACAGGTATTCCAGTCGTGTCAACTTCAACAGGAACACCTGCAGGTACACCAACAGAAACAACATGGACATCCTTAACAGGAACACCTGCTGGCACACCAACAGCTACATCATTTAGCACAATAAGTGG
>JAZQXL010000019.1:0-34909 GCA_045632845.1 Alphaproteobacteria bacterium | reverse complement strand
CCAGATACCACGCATCAAAAAACCTCCCTTTTGGGGAGGTTTGTTTGCTGGTGGGGCCTTAAGAGACTGTAAATTCCCAAAATAAATTTTGGGCCCCTTTCCGCCAAAAAGTTGCAAAGCACCAGCGTACACGTGCGCTTACTTTTTGTCTGGCGAACTCCCTTTTTCGGGCGTTCGGCCCCTCCAGATACCACGCATCAAAAAACCTCCCTTTTGGGGAGGTTTGTTTGCTGGTGGGGCCTTAAGAGACTGTAAATTCCCAAAATAAATTTTGGGCCCCTTTCCGCCAAAAAGTTGCAAAGCACCAGCGTATACGTGCGCTTACTTTTTGTCTGACGAACTCCCTTTTTCGGGCGTTCGGCCCCTCCAGATACCACGCATCAAAAAACCTCCCTTTTGGGGAGGTTTGTTTGCTGGTGGGCCCGGAGAGACTCGAACTCCCGACCTATCCGTTATGAGCGGACAGCTCTAACCAACTGAGCTACAGGCCCGATCCATAGGGTGCATTATAGAGAGATTTTTTTTGAAATGCAAGTCTTTTTTTTAAGGTGAAAATTTTTTTTCTAAATTAGACGGAAGAAATTTGTTTTTTTCCTTTTCAAATGAAAAAAAATGTGTTATACTCCTCTCAATTAATATAAAAAGGAGTATAGAATGACAAAAGAAGAGTATACATTTAACCCGGGGGATTTTGTTGTTTATCCAGCACGTGGCGTTGGCCAAGTAACTGAAATTAAATCAGAAGATGTGTGTGGTCAACAATTAGATATTGTTTCTGTTAATTTTAATAAAGACCGCGCAACTGTTAAAATTCCTCTTTCAAAAATCAAAAAAGACGCTTCTTCTTTGCGTCAAATTTCTACCCCAGCAGTTATGGCTGATGCTGTTAAAGTTTTAAAAGGTAAAGCAAAAGTTCGCAGAGTTCAATGGAGCAGACGTTCTCAAGAATATGCTGAAAAAATCAAATCAGGGGATCCTATTCAATTAGCTGAAGTTATGAGGGATTTGTATAAAGATCCTGAAAAAAATGAACAAACATACAGCGAGCGACAAATTTATGATCAAGCAATTGGGTTGTTTGCGCCAGAATATGCTTTGGTTAATAATATGAAAGATGATGAAGCAACTGCTCAATTGAGCAATATTTTAAAAAGCCGCGTATCTGCTGAATAATTTTTGATTAAAAGCACATTTCTTGTAGGAGAAGTGTGCTTTTTTTTAGGGGGATGAGTGAAAATGAAATTCTTTCTTTTGTGTGGTGGTTTTTTCTTTTTAACAGCCTGTTCTCAGTTTGAACCTTTTGTAGATGCAAGAAGAGAGGCGGGGCAATTGGAAAAAGTAGGTTCTTCAAAGCCTGAGAAGCCAGTTGTTTGTTCGGGTCTTTGGACTGAGGCAAACGACCGTTTTTTGTTGGCTCAAACTGAATGTGAAAAAGTTGGAAAAGTTGCAAAGAGCACATCTGTTCAATCCTTTGAATGTAAATTATTTGCGCCAGTCAAAGAGACTTTTGTCTGTGTGGAAAAAGAATAATTTTTTTCTTTAAAAAACGAATATAAAATACTTGTATCTCAAAATGAGAAGTGCTATAATGCCAAAAAAGATAAGGGATAAAAAGGGGTTTTGCTTTAAAATTCTTTTTTTATCAGTTGGTTGTACATTTGTATTTGGTAGTAGGGATAATGGCTGAAAGAAGAACTTTATATCATTATACATTGTGTCCTTTTTCACGGAAGGTTCGTTTATTGTTGTTTGAAAAAGGTTTGCCTTATGGAACAATTTTTGAAGTACCTTGGGCTAGACGACCTGAATTTTTGAAATTAAATCCTTTAGGAGAGGTCCCTGTTTTAATTGAACCTGATGATCCTGTTTTGACGGACCATGTTGCAATTTCTGAATATATCAATGAAATTAAAACGTTGCCAAATTTGTTGGGGGAAACACCTCGTGGGCGTGCAGAAGTTCGTCGTTTGACAAATTTGTTTGATACAAGTTTTTATATGGATGTGTACAAACCTTTGGTTGGTGAGCGTGTGATTAATGCTTTAAAATCTGGTGCTATGCCAGATTCAACAATGATCAGAGCTGGGCGTGAAAATTTGAAAAGATATATGTCCTATATCGATTGGTTGGCAGCTCATCGTAGCTATTTGGCGGGCAAGTCTTTGTCAATGGCAGATTTGGGAGTGGCTGCGCATATTTCTGTAATGGATTATTTAGGTGAAGTTGAGTGGGACAGTTATCCAGATGCAAAGATGTGGTATATGAAAATCAAATCTCGCAAATCATTTGCACCTTTGTTGAGTGATAAGTTGACAGGGATTATGCCATCTGAAAAATATGCTGATTTGGATTTTTAAGGAGGGGATCATGTATAAAAATTTAAAAAAATTGTGTATTGGGTGCTCTTTGTTATTGTTAACAGCCTGTGGTAGTGATGGTCAGCATATGTATTATTGGGAACGACCAAATACAGGTGTGGTGTGGTTTGTAAGAGATCATAATGAATGTTTGAGTAATGCTGATATGTGGCCTTTTCAATGGCCTGGAATGCCTTGGGGGTGGAACACACCACCTGATTTGAATTTGCGTTTTGATAATGATTCAGATCATGGAATTTGGGCGCAATATATTCCTTTCCCAGGAGCACAACCGCTGCATGTTAATTCAAAAGTGGGGGATTGGTCAATGTCGTATGATGATTATGAAGAATGTATGTTAGAACGTAATTATGTTTTAAGACGCCCTGTTAAAGTTGATAATCAAGTATTTTTTGAATAGTGAGAGGATACAATATGAGTGAAAAAAAAGAAAAAGTAGTCGTTCAAGTTTTGCCAGCATTAAATCAAGGTGGTGTTGAAAGAGGAACAATTGAAATTGCTGAAGCACTTCAAAAAGCAGGGATTAGAAACTATGTTATTTCAGCTGGTGGAAAAATGGTTCCAGAATTGACAAGATTGGGTGTTTCTCATATCACTCTTCCTGTTAACACAAAAAATCCAATATCAATGTTGATCAATTCTTATCGTCTTGAAAAGATTTTTAAAGACTTGGATGTTTCCTTAGTTCATGTTCGTTCAAGGGCTCCAGCTTGGTCTGTTAAATGGGCGGCAAACCGTATGAAGCTTCCTTTTATAGCCACATTTCATGGTCGCTATGGTTTGAAACCAGAAGTGTTTAAAAAACCATACAATCGTGTTATGACAAAAGGACGTTTGGTTATTGCAGTTTCTGCATTCATTCAAAATCACTTGATGAAAGAATATGGTGTTCCTGATCAAAAAATTCGTTTGATCCCTCGTGGGGCTGATATCAATAAGTTTAATATGAATTCAATTTCTGTTGGTATGTTGCAAGATTTTGCAAAAGAATATGATATTCCAACAGATAAGCCAATTGTAACACTTGTTGGTCGTTTGTCACGTATTAAAGGGCATGATGTTGTGCTTGAAGCTTTGCAACAAATGAAACAAAAAGAAGTTACAGTGTTATTTGTTGGTGGAAATCCAAAAGCAGGATACGATGCTGAATTGAAGCAAAAAATTGCAGCATTGCCAAAAGAAACATCTATTAAGATTTTTGCTGTTCCTGGGGATAAAATGCCATTGGTTTATGCTTTATCAGATGTGTGCATTCAACCAACATTGGTTCCAGAGTCATTTGGCCGTGGGATTGCTGAAGCTCAAGCAATGGGGCGCGTTGTTATCGCATCAAATCATGGTGGAGCTTGTGAATTGATTTCAAATGACCGAACAGGGTTCTTAACACCAGTTGGTGACTCAAGAATTTTAGCTTCTATTTTAGACAGTGTTTTGGCAATGTCTCCTTCAGAAAGACAAGCAATTGGAATGGCAGCACAAACAAGTGTTAGAGAGAATTTTTCAATTCAAAAAATGTGTGATAGAACAATTGCATTGTATAAAGAGATTTTAAATAATGACTAAAAAATTAGATGATGAACAAAAGGTGAAGCAACTTGAAAAAGTTGCTTTGCAGATTGAAAAAATGCGTTTAGGTGATTATGTTGCTAATTTAAATCGCCCTTCAAAGATTATTTTGAACAATTTAATCGGAGGTATTGCAAAAGGGGTCGGCTTAACCGTTGGTGCAACCCTTGTGATTGCATTATTGTTTAAAATTTTAAGCGCAATTATTTCTATGAATATTCCATATTTGACAGATATGTTGCAAGAGGTTGTAACCATTGTAAGGTCAACACCCATTGCTGCAAATATGTCACCTGCAGCAGAAAATACGTGTCACTGTCCTGCCACGCAAGGTAAAAATGGATAAAAGAAAGGATAAGAGTAAGATAAATGTTAACACAAGAACAAATTAAAGTTGGAATTATTGGTTATGGCGTCATTGGGATGACATTTGCCCGTTGGTTGCAAGAACATACAAAATGTCAAATGGCAATTTCAGATCCACCAAAAGGGATTAATGATGATATTTCAGATTGTAATCTTTATTTTATTGGGATTCATATTCCAACAGAGCTGGATGGCACGCAAGATTTAACTTTGTTGCGTTCAATTTTAGCAGGGTTACCTGAGAATAAACCAATTTTTATTCGGACAACTCTTCTTCCAGGAACAGCAGATAAATTAACGGCTGAGTTCAACAAACCTGTTTACTTTATGCCTGAGTTTTTGACTGAAAGAACAGCTTATGCTGATTTTTGCTCTCAAGATATCGTTATTACGGGTGAAAGAGAATTGTTGGATGAAATTTTTAAAACCAAAAAACGCTATTATATGAAGAATGTAGAAGCTGAAATTTGCAAATATGCACACAACGTTTTTGGTGCATTGGCTGTTACATATTTTAATGGTGTTTATGAACTTTGTTCAAAAATGGGTGCTGAGTATAACTTGGTGCGTGATGGCTTTTTGTTAAGTGGTTATTTGAGCCCAACACATACACACGTTCCTGGGCCTGATGGTAAGTTTGGTTATGGCGGCAAATGTTTTCCAAAAGATGTGAATGCATTTGCAATCTTTAATCAAAACAATCATTTAGGTGAACTTTTGAAAGTAACGATGGAAACAAATAAATTCTTCCGTGAACAAGACGTTAAGTAAAATTAAAAATCCCCTTCATGAAAAAGTGAAGGGGATTTCTTTAACTGTTTTTGTTTTCGTCTAAAATTAAAATTCCCCCTTTTGCTACAGGAATAATAAGTCGTCTTACAATTTTTCCACCAGAAAGATACAAGAAATCTTCAGTTGTTTTAGTTAACTGTGCAAAAGTACGGAGTTGTTGCTTTTTATATTGGGCAAAATCTTTAACTTGAGGGAGAATGCTTTTTTCTTGAACTTTATCTAAAAGCTCTTCAAATGAGGGATTCTTTTTTAAAAAATGAGGTTCCATCCCCCAAATATTGCAAAAGGTCATATTAAAATAAGAAAGCCTTGCAGTTGCATCAAACTCAATAATGCCATAAGGTAACTCTTTTAAAAGCATTTTATGAGCTCTCTCTGCATCGTTTAAAAGTGCTGCAAGTCCTTCTTCTGTTGTTTTATCTTGTCCATATTTTAAGAGATATTTTTTTTCACTTTTATTAAGTGTTAATGGTAATTCTACCCAATGAACATCCGTTTCATCTTCTTTTTCCTGTTCATATATTTTATTGGCAAAGCAAATTTCACCATCGCTATTTTGCATACAAAGAGGAAAGGGGAGAGTATTTAATGTTTGGGTTAAAACTTCTCTTTGTTTTAATAAATGAATATAAGATTGTCTTTCTTCGATTAACAAGACTGTTTTTTCAGTTGTGTCTTTAAACCAGACGACAAAAGTTTTTAACTGAGAAAGAGGGGTTGTTAAAACTCTACCTGAAAGGGTGAAGTGAAAAAGTGTATTTTTTGAAGAAACATTTATATCAAATGGAGTTCCATTTTCTTTTAAACTGTTATAAGCTTGAGCTATTTTAGGGCTTTCTTCTTCATCTAATTGCTCTAAAAGTTTTGAAAAAGATGTTTTTTTATCAACAATGTCAAGCATCAAACAAAGTCTTCTTGAACAATAACAATAAGAACCTTTTTTAAGTATTGTTTCATAAAAATAACCATCTGGCGCTAGGTCAAGAAGATCTTCTAATTGGTTCGCATATTCCATTGATTTATGAAGACGAATTCTCATCTTTCCAATGAGAAAAGAGGTTAAAATAATGCTTGTAAAAACAAAGATGAAAAAACAAATCAATACAAGTGTCATAGCAATCCCTCCATCTCATATGTTTATAGCAATGAGTTATTTGAAATGCAAGAAAAATTACTTAAATCTGGTGACGGAAGGGGTTTGTTTGTTATAAATAAAAAGAGGTTTGAATGAAAAATAAATAGCTTTGTTTCCGCGAAAATGAGCAATAGCATTAATGAATCTGTCTTCAAAATTAGCAAAATAGGGGGCTTTCATGTTTGTGTCTGAAGGAATAATTTTTAAAATTTCTGAATCACTTAGTTTTTCAATGCGTAAAAGTTCTTTTGCAAAGTTTTGGTTAAAGCAAATGGTGCCTCCCATATTTGCTAAAGTTTCTTTTTTGAGGTATAATTGATTTTTTTCATTATTTAATAAAACCATTTCATTTGAAACAATAAATTCTGGATTGTCAAGAGCATTTATTATTAAGTTGATGGTTTTTAAATAATCAGGTGAATACCAGTCATCATCATCAATTTTGCATAAGTAGTCATAAGCTGATAAGTCTATATTTCGAAAAGTATTTAACAGATTTTTAAATTGGTGGCTATTTGTGTGTTGTTGAAAAATAACTTTTTTTTCTTGAATATAGGGTTGAATATCAGCTAAAATGAATTGGTTAACAACACGCTCGTTTATACCTTTTAGTGAAATTGAAATGTTGAAATTCTTGTAATTTTGTTTTAGCAATTTGTGAACATTGTTAACAAGATAGATGGGGCGTTTATAACTAGAAAGTAGAAGTAAAAATCTATGTTGCTTTTGAGAATTTTTTTGTTGAAATGGAATTGTTTGATATGTTTCATCATCTTGTTTTTCTATAATGACTACATTATTTTCTTTATTTTTAAAAAATAGCCGTTGAGAAGTTTTTAAACTAAATGATGAATCAAATGGTTTTGTTTTATTCAATTTAACACCACCACCAATGAGAGAAAAATCTGTTTTTTTATTATTGATGGAACAATATTTACTGTTTAAAGTACATTTAATTGTGGTTAACTTGTTTTCTTCGCTTTTGTAGGGGAAAGTAACTTCTTGTGAATTAAGGGTTTTGATATAATTGGGATAGTAGACTGGCTTTGTTTTAAATATTTGAGGGTCTTTTGTCGACATAAACGTGGTTGATAAAGAAGCAAAAAAAACAAAGTCAAAATATTCTTTTTCCCCTTCTTTTAAAATGCCACAAATTGAATTTGGCAAACAATAAGTATTGGTCTTCTTTTTCCCAAATGAGTAAAGTGAATTTGGCGTTTTTAAGAAAAAATTTTGGGGTAGGGAATTTTCTTTTTTTTCATCTATCACTTGTGAGAAAATAGATAAGATTGCATATCCTATGAAAAATAAACAGAAATAAAAAAATGGTTGTTTAAAGTATCTCATTGATTTATAAAGCGTGTTATTGAAGGTGTTGATTGATTATAGATAAATAATGGCAAAGATGTTAAATATATATATTTGCTATTTTGCTGATGGGCGAGAATATTCAAAAAATTATCTTCATAAATTTTATCAGTTGTTGGTATTTTATTTTTTAATTCTTTTATTTGAAGAGCAAATTCTTTTGAAAAACAAATGGTTGCTCCAACAAATGGCATCTGTGTATTTGTTAAAAATAACTGCTCTTTCATTTGGGTAGTTTTAAACAGATTGCTAGCAGTTATAAATTTAGGTTTATCAGCAATAGAAAGGATGAGATTAAGTGTTGATAAATAATTTTTATGATACCAGTCGTCATCATCAATTTTGCATAAATAATCATACGAAGTTATATCAATATCTTTATATGTGTTTAAAAGATTTGTA
This sequence comes from Alphaproteobacteria bacterium, assembly GCA_045632845.1. Lineage (GTDB taxonomy): Bacteria > Pseudomonadota > Alphaproteobacteria > CAAHEQ01 > UBA3637 > RGIG4140. The sequence goes on along the minus strand of JAZQXL010000019.1, from coordinate 26,902 downwards.
AATTGGTCTTTATTTTCGTGTTGTTGCAAAAAAAGCATTTTTTTATTTATGAGGTGTTGAAAATTTGATTTTAGGATGTTTGAAAATGTCGCTTCATCAATTCCTTTAACCGAAACGGCAAAATCAAAATTTTCTTGTTTATATGTTTGATTTAAAAAAGAGTGAAGCTGATTGATAAGATAAATAGGTCTTTTATAACTTGAGACAAGTAACAAAAAACGAAGTTGCTGATTTTGAGGGGTATTATTAATATTTTGATAAATATTATTTTTGTTTTTGAGAGTGAAAAAATCGTTTGTTCCTTTTTTAAAAATAAGTATATCCATTTCATTAACTGGAAATGTTCTTTGACTGTTTGTTTCTTTCTGAATATGTTTATACCCTGCAACAAATGTGAAAGGCATTTTTGTATTGTTGTGGTAGCAATCACCTTCTTGGGTAACATTTATGTTTAATATATCTTGATTTGTTTTATACTTAAATGAAAAACGGGTATTTATTTTGGGGATATCATTCTTGAATGATTTTTTAAAATGGCCTTTTTGCGTTGTTTTAAAAAAAACAGTTGATGTTTGCTTATTAAAGGTAAAATCAAAACCAGATTTTTTGATATTTGTTAAATTTCCACAAGTGTGGTGTATGCAATAAGTATTTTTGTCTTTGTGAATTAAATGAAGGCGTCCCCGTTCAGTTTGTAAAAAAAAGGATTGACCAAAAGGAAGCTCATTGCTTTTTATTTCACTCAAAAATTTCACTCCATTATAAAAAAGAGAGAGTATTAAAAAAAATAAAAAAAGATACTTTTTTAATGTCATGGTCAATTACAGAGGCTTCATAACAGATTGTGCTGTTTGGTTATGAATGAATAAGGGAAAGAGAGAATAGTAAAGAAATTTTTTATCTTGTTCTTGTGCATAGGTGTTTAATATCACATCTTCGTTAATGTCTTCTGGTAAGTTTGCATCCTTTCCAAGAAGAGATTTTATTTCTTCATTAGACTTTTTTTCAAGATTTAAAAGTTCTTCTGCAAAGTTTTTTGAAAAACACATATCAGGATTGTTTCCATTTGATATTTTTGTTTTTAAATATACTTCATGAATATCTTTTTCTAATGTATTAAGAATGCCAGATGTGATAAAATTTTGTTTACCAAGAGTATTTAATAATGTGTTTAAATTTAAAAGATAGTCTTTGTGATACCAATCGTTATCATTAATTTTACAAATGTAATCGTAATTTGATAAATCAACATCTCTGAGAGCATCTAACATATTTGCAAGTGGGTCTTTAAATTCATCAATTCTGATAAAAAGTCTTTTATTTTTGATTAAATCTTTAAAATCAGGTTCTAACAAATATGTTTGAATGTCTTTGTGATTTCCTTTTAAAGAAATCGAAATGTCAAAATTTTGAAGGGGATATGTTTGAAAGTTTAAGCTGTGGATTAAACCAGATAAATAAACAGGGCGTTGATGACTTGAAATGATGAACAAGAAATTGTTATTTCTTGTTATTGTTGGAGTTTTCAAAAATATTTTACCTTGTTTTTGAAGTGTAATTAATTCATTGTTTTTATTTTTTAAAATAATAGAGGTACTCTTGTTTATATTTATAGAGGGTTCAAATGGTTCCCCTTTGGATATTTTTTGGCCTGCAATTACAAATTGAAATGGGGCAATAGATTTATCTTCGTAAAGGCATTTATCTGCAGAGCAGGTAACAGGTTTATTTTCTCCATTTTCATTAATTATAAAATCTATTTTTAGGGTCGGTGAAATTTTATTTTTTGAAGAATTAGTATGAGCTAATACAAAAAGATTTTTTTCCTCAGAGGATTTTTTAAATTTTAAAGTTTGATAATTTTCCCAATAAAAATCAAATTTATTTTGAGTTAAATTCTTTATATGCCCGCAAGTATTATTTGAACAATATTTATTGGCTTTGATTCTTTGAAATTGACGAGATCCATTCTCGGAGTGTAAATATATGGTGTCAGGTAATTCAAGAACATTTTTATTGTTTTGATATTCGATTATAAATGAGGTTGCTTTTAGCGATACGTCATATAAAAAATATCCAAATGAGGCAATAAAAATAAGTGAAAGAATTATTTTTTTGATATACATTTTTTTTATCCTTTTCGTAAACTATAAAAAGTATCGTATTGAAAGTCAAATGATTTTTTTTAGTGATGAAGTGTTGATCATTGTGGTGCTAAACCTGTCATACTTTTGTAACAGTTTTTTTCTTGATTTTATAAAATGTATTGTGTTATATAAAGGTATTCATGAGATGGATTTTCGTGATTTTTTTGATCCATCAATTCATATTGTTTAAAGACAAAGGATATACTCTATGTTTATGCAATTATTTAAAAATAAAGACTTTTTACCCTTGTTGGCTTCCAGATTTTTGTCAGCTGTAAATGAGGGATTTATTAGAATTGTTTTTCTTTTCTTCGTAACTTATAATTTAACAAAACCAAATCCTGTTTTTATGATTATGGCTGTTTTGTTATATGCTTTGTCTTTTTGCTGCGGAACGATTTATATTGGGCAGATTGCTGATCGCTTTTCAAAAGGGAAGGTTTTAAAAGTTGTTCGCCTTGCTGAAATTGGTATTATGGCGTTGGCATTAGGAAGTATCTTTTTAGATTCTCGTGTTCTTTTAACATCCATTTTGATTTTGATGGGGATGGTAAATGCCTGTTTGAGAGTTCTAGATAGTGCTCTGGTTATGGAAGTTACAACTCCAAAAAAATATAATGCTGCAAATACGTTGATGAAAGTTAGCACCGTTTTTGCTGCAGCGTTTGCCTGTTTGCTTTTAACATCGATTTTAAAATTTGATGTGGCTTATTTTGTTGTTTGCTTTACAGGGCTTGTTGCTTCAATCATCAGTTATTTTATTACATTAAAAGTGCCACAAAACGAACCTGCAGATAAGACATGTTCTTTGTTTCAAAATCCATTCAATGTATTTGGATATGTTGCAGAACAATTAAAACACCAATTTGATACATGGACATATTTGGTTGGGATTGCCTGGTTTTGGATGATGGCATCAGTTGTATTCTTTTTCTCTGCTGATTATGGTAGAACCATTTTAAATGCCCGTTGGTCTGTTATGATTTTCTTGTATGCAGGGGTTTTCACCGTTGGGTATATCTTGGGTGCAATGGTTTATGCAAGATTGTCACGTAAAAATAACATGGGCGCTTATACAAGTGTTGTTGGTGTTTTAATTTCAATGTTCTTATTGCACTTTATTTTTGCAAGTAGCTCTGTTGTTGGTTTGCCAGATAAGGCATTGACAGTTTCAAAAATGTTGAGTTCAGGTATTACATATTGGTGCATTGTTTTTGATGTGTTGGTTCTTGGGGCATTGTCAGCATTTTTTATCATCCCATTCTATACATTGTTACAATGGAAAACGCCGGCTCATATGTCAGGAAGAATGTTTGCTTTCTCTGGTATGATCAATGCATTGGGCGTTGTGGTTATGTTTATGCTCATGCTTTCATTAAATGCATTTTCAATCGGTGTGTTGGAAATTTTGTTGTTGGTTGCAGTTGCCAATATTTTTGTTTCTGTTTATATGGTTCGATTGTTGCCTTTACAATCTCGCAAAAATTTGTTTAGAAAAGTCTTGTCCTTTTTGTTTAAGGTTAAAGTAGAAGGTCTTGAAAATTTAGAAAAAGCAGGTCAAAGAGCCTTGATTATTCCAAATCATATGTCTTATATGGATGTGCTTTTGATTTCAGCTTTTGTTGATAGAAAAATTACTTTTTCGGTCAGCGATCAATTAATTGAAAAACCTCTTGTTAAATTTATGACAAACTTGATGGATGTAAGACCATTAGATCCTCAAAGTCCTTATGCTGTTAAATATATGGCAGAAAGATTGCAAGAAGACCGTTTGTGCATGATTTTGACTGAAGGCCTCATTGATGGGGGTAACTCTCGTATGAAAATTTATGAAGCGCCTGCCATGATGGCTGTGAAAGGGAATGCTCCAATTGTCCCAATCAGAATTGATGGTGCTTCATTTACCTTATTTTCAAGAGTGATCGGTAGAAGAAATCGTTTCAAATTGTTCCCAAAAATCACAATTACAATTAAAGAACCTGTTTCATTTGACTATTCAGAAGGTCTGACAACCAGAGAAATTCGTGAAAAATCAAGTGCAAAGTTGCACAAAATCCTTTCATTAATGTCTTTTGAAAACTTTGAAAAGAATATCTCAATTTTTGAAGCTATTTCAAATGCAATGAAAATGGCTGGATATTTAAAACCAGTTTTAGAAGATACTGCAAGAAAACCTGTTAAATTCTGTGCCGTGTTTTTAAAATCTTTTATTTTGGGACGTTTGCTTAATAGAGCTTTACCAAATGATAAGTATGTTGGTCTTATGATTCCAACTTCAAATGCTTGTGCATTAAGTTTCTTAGGGTTACATGCTTTTGGTAAAGTCCCAGCAATGATTAATTTTACATCAGGTCCAAAACAGGTGATTTCAACTTGTCAAACAATTGGTCTTAAAACCATTGTAACAGCCAAAAAAGTTGTTTTGATGGCAAAGTTAGAAGGTCTTGTTTCTGCTGTTGAGGAAGCAGGGGTTAAAGTTCTTTATTTGGAAGATTTAAGATCAACTTTAACATTTAAAGATAAATTGTTTGGTATTTTTGGTGCTATTTGTCCAATGAGTGCTTATAAAAAATCATTGAAAGAACCTGTTAAAGCATCAGATCCTGCAGTTGTGCTTTTCACATCTGGATCAGAAGGGATGCCAAAAGCAGTATTCTTGTCTCACACAAATATGCTGGCAAATGGGTATCAAGTTGTTGCTTCATTTGATTTGTACCCAACAGATGTGTTTTTGAACTGTTTGCCATTGTTCCACTCTTTTGGTTTGGGGGCAGGTACAATTTTGCCACTGATTTGTGGTGTTAAAACAGTTTTGTACCCAACACCATTGCATTATCGTATTATTCCAGAAATTTGTGCTTCAGCAAAAGCAACAATTTTCTTTGGGACAGATACATTCTTGGCAGGTTATGCAAAATGTGCTAATCCATACGATTTCAACAGTTTGCGTATTGTTGCAGCTGGTGCTGAAAAGGTGAAGGATGAAACACGTAAAATCTGGGCTGAAAAGTTTGGTGTTCGTATTTTGGAAGGGTATGGTGCAACAGAGTGTTCTCCATTTATTTCAGTGAATACGTTCTTGCATCAAAAGAAAGATTCGGTTGGTGCTTTGCTCCCAGGGCTTGAATATCAATTAAAACCTGTTGAAGGGATTAAAGAAGGCCAAGAATTGTGGGTGAAAGGTCCGAATATCATGTTGGGCTATATGCGTCACACAGCGCCATTAACAATGGAACCTCCAAAAGATGGTTGGTATGATACAGGCGATATTGTTACTGTTGATGAGGATGGATTTATCTCAATTAAAGGCAGATGTAAACGATTTGCAAAAATTGGTGGTGAAATGGTTTCATTATTGTCTGTTGAAATGGTGATTGAAAAGAATTGGCCAGGATTTGTTTCTGGTGCAGTGAATATTCCAGATGCAAAAAAAGGTGAAAAGATTGTTTTGATTACGACTTGCAAAACAATTACAAAAGAAGGTTTGATTGAGGCATTTAAAAAGGCTGGTATTACAGAACTTGGTTTGCCATCTCAAATTATTACAACTGATCAACCACCTTTATTAGGATCAGGTAAATTTGACTATGTAAAAGCTAAAGAAATGGCTTTGGCTGAAGGAAAATAAGATAGTAGCCTCCCAAAAGGAGGCTATCCACTGTTTTTGAAAAGAGGATAAAATGACAAAAAAAATTGCAGTTGTGGGTGCGGGTGCTTGGGGAACGGCTTTGGCTATTACAGCATTAAATGCAGGAAATCATGTTGTTTTGTGGGCATTTGAAAGCGAAACAGTAAATGAAATCAATCAATCACGCAGGACATCTTATTTGCCAGCAGCGCATTTACCAGAAGCTTTAACCGCCACAATAAATATGCAAGAAGCATTGGATAATGCAGATATTGTTTTGTTTGCAACGCCTGCACAATTTAATCGAGCTGTTTTTGAACAAATGAATCCTTATATCAAAGAAGGAACACCCGTTGTCTTGTGCGCAAAGGGTATTGAATTAAAAACAGGGATGCTTCTAAGTGAAGTTGTCAAAAGCATTAATCCTCAAACAAAATTAGCTGTTCTTTCAGGTCCAGGTTTTGCAGTTGAATTGGCAAGACATTGTCCAACTGCGGTGACAATTGCTTCTGAGGATGAAGAATTGGCAAAAGAGTTATGTCAAACACTTAAAACAGATTATTTCAGACCTTATTCATCAACAGATATGATCACGCCTCAAATTTGTGGGGCACTTAAAAATGTGATGGCAATTGCTTCTGGTATTTCTGATGGATGTAATTTAGGAGACAATGCAAGGGCTGCTTTAATCACCAGAGGGTTGGCTGAAATGGCCCGTTTTGCTGTTATGCTTGGGGGTAAAAAAGAGTCTGTGAGTGGTTTAAGTGGTGTGGGTGATTTGATGTTGACGGCAAATTCTCGTCAGTCACGCAACTATTCTTGCGGATATGAAATTGGTCAAGCAGGTTGGGCAAAACCTGTTTTAGAAAGATGCACCAAAACGGTTGAAGGGGTTGCAACAGCTGAATCCGTTTTAAAAAGAGCAAAAGATTTAAATGTTGAAATGCCAATTTGTAGAGTTGTGGAAGAAATTATCTATCACGATAAACCAATCAAAGAAGCAATGACAGATCTTTTAAACAGACCACTTAAAACAGAACAAGAGGGATAAAAAAATGAGTATACCTGTTCATGTTGGTATTATTATGGACGGAAATGGCCGTTGGGCGCAAAAAAGGGGTTTGCCACGAACAGCGGGGCATAAAAAAGGAGCCGAAAATTTAAAAAAAGTGCTTAAAGCAGCTCGGGAAACAGGTGTTAAGGTTGTAACTTTGTATGCCTTTTCTTCTGAAAATTGGGGGCGCCCTCAAGAAGAAGTCGATACTTTGATGAACTTGTTTCGTGAATATCTTAAAAACGATATTCAAGATTTGGTTAAAGAAGGGATTCGCATTTCTTTTATTGGTGAGCGGGAAAGATTTGATTACGATTTGCAAGAACAAATGAATGTTCTTGAAGCAAAAACAAAAGATTTAAATTCATTTCACGTTGTTTTAGCATTGAGCTATGGGGCCAGAGGGGATATTTTAAATGCTGTTCGCTCACTTGCAAAAAAAGTTGAACAAGGTGTTTTAAAGTCAGATGATATCGATACATTTCAATTTTCATCACATTTGTCAACGGTTGGTATTCCAGATCCTGATTTGATTATCAGAACGAGTGGTGAATCAAGAATCAGCAATTTCCTTCTTTGGGAATTGGCATATGCTGAATTTTATTTTACTCCTGTTTTGTGGCCTGATTTTGATGAAAAAGAGTTTGAAAAAGCCATTCTTGAGTTTGAAACCAGACAACGCCGTTTTGGTAAAGTTTAAGCTTTGTTTTTTTGTGGCTTTCATGGGTTATTAAACTCTTTTTTCTTTAAAATAATTAATGATCCGATAATAATACCAATTTTGATTAAAATAGCTGATAAAATTGCTGTTCGGATGCCATATTCATCTGCAATATATCCCATTAAAATAAGTGCAAATGCCATAAAAATACTAGATAGACAAGAAATAATGGATTTCATCGTGGCTCGTTGATCAGGTAAAAATTCTTTTTGCATAATGTCTGTGCAACTTGTTTTTTCTGAACCATAAAATAAGCTAACAGTTGCCATGATAAAAGGAGAAAAAGCATTATTTAAAATCACACCCAACAACCGAACAGAAGCGTTTGCAACCATAGAGGTGAAAAATAATTTAACAATATTTATTTTACGAAAATAAGGAACAATAAAAAATCCAACTATCCCTAAAATATGTTTTAAAAAGCGAATAATATTAACACCCCATTGTGTTATCAATGTTTGGTAATAGGCTCCTTCAAAACGGAATGTTGCCATTCCAAAAGCTGTATCAAGCATTTCAATTGAGGCATAAAAACGCAGTTTTTTGTTTTGCCACAGTTTTTTAAAAGCAATACGAAAATTTATCCATGTGCTTTTTTTATTTTCTCGTGTGCGCTTGGGTTCAATATAAAACCACACAGCAATAAATTGGCATATAAATGGGATAAGAGAAATCCAAGCCACTGTTTGCAAAGAACAAAAATAAGTCATGCCAGCGGCCATAACAGCACTGAGTGCTAAACCTATTTGTCCCCAGCCACGGCTTTTTGCATATTGAATTTTAAAATTTTCTTTTTCACCTAATTCTTCCATTGTTTCATAGATGAGAGCCTCATCTGTTCCAGATTTAAGACTTTCAGCTGTACCATATAAAAAAGCACCTAAAAATAACAAAGATGGACAATGAAAATTCCCTGCCAATGCCCATAATAAAAAAGAAAAACAAATAAGAGCAGGGGAAAATAATAATGTTTTTCTTCGACCCATTTTGTCAGAAATTAACCCTGCAGGAATTTCCATAAAAGTTGTAGAAAGCGATGAAACAGCAAAAACAGACATGGCTAAAGCATATGAATGAGTTATTGTTTCAAAATAAACAATAGCTAAAGGTGCTAAAAACCATAATCCACCGAAAAACTGTGTTAATTTAAATAAAATAATGTTTCTCTGTATCATAGCTCACTCCAGTATAAGCATATATATGATGCCAAAATTTTTGATAATAGTCAATCTGAAAAATAGAAATGAAATTGTCATCTATTGTTTTTAAAACTTATTCAACTGTGCGAAATTGTTCCATTGAGGAATTGGTATTAAGATTTGGATGATGAGCAATCTTAATGGGTATTAAATACTTCATTTCATATCTTTTTTGAGCTTGTTTGATTTCGTTTTCAGGAATGCCAATTATTCTATAAACAGAATAGTTGGGGTGGATAAATTGAGGTACGTTGTTTAAAAATATATTTTTTAAATGTTCTGAAAAATGCATTGTTTCAAGCGGTGTATCAAAGATATGAAGTGTTTGAATTTTTAAACCATTTGGAATTTCTTTGATTTTTGTTTTATTGGCATATACTTCCTTTGCAACGAGCGTGCTTGGGAAATTGTTAATTTCAGTTTCATTTAAAAATATGAGTTGCTTAATTTTTAAATTATGAGGTAACTTTTGAAGTTTTGTTTTTGAAATATTGATTTTCTCAGCTGTTAAATTATCTGGTAAAACAGTTAATGAAGACCCTTGTGCTTCAAGTGTGGAAAATGAAGTTCCTTTTGGAAATTCTTTAATTTTTTTTGCATTTGTCATGAGTAAATATTCATAGTTAAGAGCAGGGATATTCTCAATATTTGTTTGCCCAATATCAAGCCATTTTACGCTCAAATTTTTGGGAAGTTTTTTAAGCTCTGTGCAATGTCTTAAAAACAAACCATGGAGATTAAGATTGTCACTTAACTGTTGAATAGGTGTAAAACTAAGGTCAAGATATCTTTTGACTTTTACATGTCTTAAATCTGTGATTTTGCTATGCTTTGCATCCAGTGAATCAAGTATAAGTGGTGGAAGTTTTTCAACTTTAGAGTGTATGATTGTAAGCTCTGAAATTTGAATGTCGGATGGTATGATTTTAAGCTTTTTGCATTCAACAGTCAAACTTTCAACCTTAATGTTTGCTGGCAATGTTAACATTTGATTGCTTTCAAGTGTTAAGGATTTTTTCACAAAAATGTTCTGCGGAATGGCAGATAGCTTCTCAGCATTTGTGATTGTTAGATCGGTGCATTCAAATCCACGGTTATCCAAATTGATTAAATCAACAGCATTTATTTTTGCACTCTTTGCAATAACTCCACTTAAATTTAAACCTGTTAGATTATTAAGGTAAAGAGAATTAATATGTATGTAAGTTTGATTGTTTTTTTCAACAAGATAAAAAGGAATATTCTTTATTGTTAAATATTCTTTTAAATTGTCACTCTTGTTGGGATTTGGAAAATAATATTCTTGTAGCAATTTATCCCGATAATAGCCTGCAGGTGTTCTAAAAAATCCATATAAATGGGATGGATTGATATGCTTAGATAGAAATTGATTGATAAAAAGCAAAAATTGTTGATGCATAATCCCATATTGCTGATCTGGGAAATAAATTTTTTCAACATCCGATGGTTTTTTAATTTTAAGAGCTAGGTCATTTTTAAGATTATCAATAAAATCAAACCACATATTTTTGTTTTCAAATAAATTATATGAAAAATTAATATATCGTTCAAATTCGGTTATTTTTGTTTTCCATTTTGATGAGGATGTATAATTTAAAAGATCGCTTATATACTGATACCCTATTTGATTGACAAAGGGTTTTAATAAAATGCGCCCCAATCGCTTATAAGGATTATTGCTATTGACCAAATAAGCAACAATTGAGCCAACACCAATTTGTAGGGGTAAATCATAATGACATTCCTCTTCTTGCCCCATACAAGAACTCCAAGAGGTGTATTCACTTATTCGAGAAATATCTTTTGGATTTGTTGAAAGAATAATCATATCTGCATAGGTTTTATTTGAAACCAAATGTGTTTTGCTCGCTCGAATTTGAATGTAATGAATTTGTTCTGCAAAGTTAAAATAAATTTCTTTTATCGCTTGTAGATAGTCAACTAATTCATCTTGGGTTAAAAAAATGTTGTTTTTTATCTCAAAAAACAAAGAATTGTTTATTGAAATTTTTGGAAGATTGTTTTTTTTGAAAAAATCATTCAATTTTTTGTTAATGGCTTTGATGGATTTGTAATTGCCTGAAAAAATATTTTTAAAAGCATCAACATCTTGTTTGGAAAAGGTGTTAATCCCTGATTTTAATGTTTCAATTTGTTTGATGTGTGCTTGTAAAAAGCGGCCGATCTTTGTTTCTTTTTTTTGATCAATAATCAAATAAGAAAGCTTGTTTTGATCTTTTATTTCATGAAGATGAAGCATATTTTTTGGGGGAATGTATAAGTTCAAGCGATCAATAATTTCATGTGTAAGAAAGGAAATTGTTGGTATTTTATCTGTTTTAACATAAATTCGTTGTCGATTTTGAAAAAGAGGGGGCAAAGTGGTCCCATATATAATGCGATTTAACAATCCTTTTTTAATGATTGGTTTTTCTTTTCTTTTTCCTTTTGAAATTTCTTTTTTAAGTGTTTGAAAATATGTTTGAATTTCTTGATATGAATGTGTATGTTGTATACATTCAAAAACAGCTTGTTTATCAAGGTTGTAAATAGAACATAAAATAGAAATACGGGTTAATAAATCAACCGTTTTTTTATCATCAAAGAAAGAGGCTTTATCCTTCATGGAAGATAAGTATTCTTCAACAGTTTTTTTGTGAAAGATAAAGCTATTTTGAAACAGATTTTGAACCTCTTTAGGTTCTAAAATATGAAGAGGGGACGATGGTGTCATTTTTCGTTCCCTTTATTAAAAATAGCTTTATAATAAGTTTTATCGTCCATATTTTACCAATAAAAAAAATAATGGACGGATTATAGATGGGTTTTATTTCAAAAGCAACCATAAAAGATGAAAAAATGGTTAATTTTTTTCATTTCCCATTTGTTTTTTTGAAAAGAGCTCACTTTGGAATTTTACATTTTTATAAGCTTTTTTATAACGAGATTTGGCGCTGTTGATTTCATCATTTGAAATGCCAGAAATTATGCTATTGGGAATATTTGGATGGATATATCGAACAGGAGCATTCAAAATAATATTTTTGAAATGTTCAGAATAATGAATAACAGAAATAGGGGTGTTTCTAAGTGATAACGTTTTAACATTCAAATTGTTTGGCGTTGAAATAATATGTGTTGAATCAAGGTTTAAATAATCAGCTTCTAAAGAGTTGGGGATTTCTGAAATTTGACTTTTAGGAGCATCAATACGTTTTGCTTTTAAATTGTTTGGTAATTCTTTGATTGAACAGTCCATTAAATTGATATTTTGAGCAACCAAGTTATCTGGTAATTCTTCAAGGCTTGAATTACTTGCATCTAAGTTTTTAAATTGAACAGAAGGACCTAGTTTTTTGATTTTTTCACAATGACTGATAATCAAATTTTCAGTTATGATGTTGTCTAATTTTTGAATAGGGCATCTGGTGAGATTGATTTTTTTTGTTGCTGCAAATCCAGCAGGCAAGCTTGTTAAATAAGGGCAATCAACAGCTTCAAAAATGTTTGTTTTTAATGAGGCTGGAACGTCTGATAGCTGGCTGTTAGAACAAATAAGAGTGTCAACACAGACATTTTCTTGTATTTTCTTTAATGGAGTTTTGCTAACATCACACATGGATGCTACAAATCCTTGTGGCAAATATTCGATTTGACTGGTTTCTAAAAAGATAACGCCCACTTTAAAGTTTGGTGGGAGAAATGTGATCCCTGATCCTTGTGCCAAAAGTTTTGAAATTTTACATTCTGAGGGAAGAGAGTGGATGTTTTTGCAATTAATCAAATAAACAGTTTCAGTTTCCAATGGTGGAAGTGATTGAATGGCCGAACCTGCCACTGTTAATTTTTTTGAAATTTTGATATCATTTGGTAATGATTTTAAATTTGTGCAAACAGAAGCATTTAATTCTTCAAAAGAAAGGCCATTTGGAAGTGTCCCAATAGGTGTTCCTTCAATATTCAAGTGTTTAATTTTAACAGGGGTTGCAATTTCAACAAGAGGCGTGTGGCGTAAATCAACTTCATCAATTGAAGTGCCTTTTGGTATTTTTGTAATGAAGGTGGCGCTGGCAATGAATGAGGCGGCTTTTAAATTTTGAGGCATGGTTTCAAGCCCAGAGTTTGCTGCTTGAAAATGTGTGAATTGAATATTTTTATCAAGGCGTTTTAAGTGGGCAGCCCCATTTGCGATAATGGTGTGTGTATTCAAAGCTGGGAGGCTTGTAATACCACTGAAACCAATATTTAGCTTTGTTTTGATTTTTATGTTTTGAGGAAGACTTTTTAACGCTTGACAGCCATGCACATTTAAAACTTGTAATGAAATATCAGGAACACTTGTTATGTTTGTATGCATAATATTTAAGATATTCGTTTTTAAATCAGGGGCAATGCTAGATAGGTGGGTGTGACTTGCATTTACCTCTTTTGCTTTGATGCCCAGAGGCATGTCAAAATCTTTGTGAGATTCTTTAAAGTTAAGAGTGTCTTCAATACTTATCCCTTGGGGAAAGTTTTTAAGCTGAAATGTTTCTGGTTCAAAAACTGACAAGTTGTTAACTTTTATCTGTTGACAAGAAGTGTTTAACATATGTCCATCTAAAGAAAGAGAGTTTGTTTCTAGTGGTCTTAAATAAAGGTTTTGAATGCCTGTGATATCAATGCTATCAACTTTGATAATATTGTTAGATTCAAATTGATATGAAATCCCATTATGAGTTAAATAAGTGATTAAGTTGTCTTTGTCTTTTTTATCATAAATTTGATATGTGGGGTCCAATTGATCAAGATACATAGGGGATGCGATCATAAAAGTCCCTTGAGCTTTAGGGGTATTTAAATGCTCTAAGGCAAATTCTTCTAAAATTTTAACAAATGAAGGGTTTTGAAGTCCATAAACTTTATCAATTTTATAAATTCTTTCAACATGGTTGGGATCTAAAATAAAGTCATAATCATCCAAATGGGCTGTGTGTTCTTGAATGAATGCTTCTTTTTTTTCAGTTAAATCTTGATAGTCGGGCGAAAATATTTTGTTTAGTGTAAATTTAGGAACAGGTTGTTCTTTTTTCTGAATATTAAAATACTCTTCACGTTCTTTGAGTGTTTTGGCACTTTCATAAGGTTTTAATATAGCTCTTGCTAATTTTTTTTGAGGATTTTGACTGTTAACACCATAAGCAATGATGGATCCAGATCCAATTTGCATCATAATATCTTGAAAATAACTGCCCCCAACGGACATACAGCTTTCCCAATTTGTAAATGAAGACATGGTTGATATGTCGTTGGCACGGGTTGAAAGCATGATCAAATCAATGCTTTCTTCATCAACTGAGGCAGAGGATGTTTTGATGCGGATAGAATGAAGATCCGTTCTAAATTTTTTTAATTTATGGGCAATTGATTCAAGTGCAAAAAGTAGGATATCTTGATTTTTAGGATGATAGCTGATTAAGTGTCTTAAAAAGATGGTATCTAAATGGCAAGGTGGAAAATTCTTTTTCTTTTTAAAACGAGTAAAATAGAAACCAAGTTTTTTATCGTTAGGTATTTTTGTTATAAAACGATAAAAATCAGCACGTAATTTTTCATCATTTTTCAAAATGTTTAAAAGTAAAAGACAATCTTTTTCCCAGTTTAATAGTTTGCTAACAGGTTTCATTGGTTGGTTTTGAACAAGCCAAAATCTTTTGACAGGAGCTTTGTTTTTTTGAATAACTTTTTTTGTTTCTTCCGTTTCAGCTTTGATGGAAAAACGCTCTTCTTTTGGAAGAGGGTAATTTAGATAATCAACAATATCTTGCATTAACTCAGTTTCGGACAGAATAGGGTTTGTGTGAATATAAATGCGATTATCATCTTGAAAAATGGCTGGAAAATTAACGCCATATAAATTTCTTCTTAAAAGACCAGCTTGTTCCAATGGTTGCAGTTTTGTGCGGACTTTTAACGCCTCTTTTTTTATATGAGTAATAATTTCATCCACATCTTCTTTTGTTTCTGATAAAAGAATTTGAGCCAAATGTTCAATGGTGCTGATGTTGTATTTGTAGCAAAGAACAAGTGCTTTTGTCATTTGCTCTAAAATAAAATCTTTTTTTAGGACGGGTGGATAGCTTTCACTGTATTTATTGAAAAACTCAAGAGCTTGCTCTTTGAATTTTTGATAAGCATTTTTGTAAATGATGGCGATTTCATCATTTGAAAGGATGGTGTAGTTTTTTATCTCATTTTTTTGAGACATTTTGGCTCCATTTATTAAAAAAAAGACGCTCTATTATATCATAAAATTGGGTTTAAGTAAACATGTATTTAAATATATTTTAGTAAAAGTTGCCAAAATTATATTGTTCGAAAATATAAAAGGATTAAAAAAGATTTTTCTGCTATGCTTTATCTTCTGTTTTTATAACGAAGGGCTTCTTCCCGAGCCAAGTATTGTTGCTTTATATTTGTTTTGAGTTTTGTGATAACAGTTTCGTCAACTATATGCCCACCATATAGTCCATTTTTATTATTAGCTTCTTTAAATTTTTTACAATTGTTACAAGATTTTTTTAGTATTTCTATAAATGACCTCATATTAATATTTGGGTCTATACTTCTTGCTTGAACGAATAATCCTGCCATTGATGGAACAAGGGAGCTAATGCCACCTCTTTTTTCTTCATTATACATTTCATTGTTTGTTTTATAAGAGCAGGGGGGACAAATTTGGTGATTTGGGAAAAGAAAGGTACTCTCTGGAGGGAGGGTTTTGGGGCGCCTTGAATCTTCATTGCCTATGTTAATAGTTCCATCTCTATTAAGGCCATGTACTTCAATATCGTAATCATTAGTCATATCTACAGTGAAAATAGGGATATTTTTTTTATTAAATTGAGCTTTTATTTCGTTATATTCAGAGTATATTTCTTTTCCTTCATTTAAAAGAGGTTTAAATTCTGGTCTTTGAAGATAAGGAAATTCATCTTTTTCTTTATTATATTCTATTGCTTTTCCACCTTCAGTAAGCAATTGCCCCATATATTGAAATTCTTCTTTATCAATTTTTTTATCACGATATAAGTTGTTAATGTGTTCTTGCATATAATTTATATAATTTTGACAAGATATTTGAACGTTTTTATCTTTTAATATCTCCCTAAAATGAGAAGGCTGACCAGCTATTCTTAAATCTTTGCTTTTAGATTTTATTATATTTCCTAACTCGTTGTATATGGTTTCATTTTCATTGGAAAAAAGCTCATTTCTTGGATCTGCATTATCTGCTAGTTTCCCAGAAGCTTTTAATTTCTTTTTTTTATCAATATCTTTTTGTTTTAAGATTCTGGCAGGCATTGTGATGAGCGCAATTGCTTTATCTAACATTTCAATTTCCATTAATTTTGGGTTATTCAATTCTTCAAAAGAATCAGACATGGAAATTGCATCTAACTTTATTTCTTTGTTTTCTATTTTGCTATAGATATGTTTTAAAAAATTTGTGCGTGATTTTTTACTTTCTAGATGATCCTTCATTACAGAAAAAAGAGTTATATTTGTATTTTTTTCTTCAACTTTATCTGTAAGATAGGCGTAAATAATGTTAGTACCTTCTGGAGCTGTTCCGATAGTGCTTTGGGATTGAGAAGAATTTTCATCCTCTTTTTGAGAATTTTGTGGTAGCGTGAAAATGTTGGAATTGTTTTTTGAATAAAGTATTTCTTGGGTCCCAACTAGGCGGTTAAGAACAAGAGCCCCATGGTCCATGGATGTTCTGTCTATGCCTCTTTCTGGTCTTTTAGGTAGTCCTTCTTTAGGAAGATCTTGATCCACTTTCCAATATTTAAAAGTTGTTTTTGGATTATAAGCATTATGTTCAAACGTGGCAAATGATTCTAATACAAGGATAGTGGGGGTATATGTCATTTTTTAATTCCTTTTTAAAGAAGAATATTTGAAAATAAATTAGGTATCCAAAAAATCCTTAATGATTTGTTCATGTGATTTAAAAAGCTGTTTTAAATTATCATAAGAGAGTTTTTGAGTGACTTGATCAAAATCAACCCAGATAAGTTCGTGCTTCAAATCTTCTGCAATAATTTTTGTTGTTGGGCCTCTGTCTTTTGCTAAAAACCAATGAACAGAAATATTTTTTCCTTTTTTTGATATATATTTTTGTACTTCAAGAGGGGTCAAAATTTCAACATCTCTTTGTGTTTCTTCAATGGTTTCTCTTTTGGCGCATTCAAGAGGTGTTTCATTTGGTTCTTGATGTCCTTTGGGAAATGAAAAATCTTGTTGCTTATGACGATAGATAAGGCCAATTTTTTTTGTGTTTGTATTGATTAAAATAGAGCCTGCTTTGTTAACAGTGGGAATGGTGTTGTTATTTTTTATGTCGCTGTTTAAATGATTCATAATCGTATACTTATCACAATACATAGTGTGTGTCAATGAGTTGTTCAAAATGATTTTATCTCATAAGTTCGGGACCGCCTGAGGCGTCGTTCGCTTTGCTCACCGAACCCACAGAACGTGGGTTCTCATCACCACCCTTTATCCTTATAAAAAAAGCTCTTCAATTAGAAGAGCTTTTAATGGCGGATAGGGTGGGATTCGAACCCACGTTAGGCTTTAGACCTAAACACACTTTCCAGGCGTGCGCCTTCAACCACTCGGCCACCTATCCTTGGTTTCACCTTTATACATGTGTTTTATTTAAAAAGCAAGAAAAAAAATGAAACTTTATAAAAAAGATTTTTCTAACAACGACCTTGAGCTGCGGTGACAGTTGGAGTTTGTGCTCCATTTTGAGGCTTTGTAGGGGTGTCTGTTGGTGTTTGTGTTCCGGCTGAGGCCAAAGCTTGTGGGGCGCCATTTTGTTGAGCTGGTAGATTTTTGTTTTTATCAAGGTCAATATTACTGACAACAGAGTTGACTGCTGCGGTATTTTGTGCGCCGAGTAATTTCGCTAAAACAAGTCCTATAGCCCCCCCTAAAAGAGCTGCAATAAGAGGTATTAACCAATCTTGGTTTCGTTCCCACCAAGAGCCTTCACTTTTTCTCTTTTTTTGAGCTTCAGCTTCCTGTTGCTCTCTTTTTCGATCTTCTTCTGTTTTTCCTTGTGCATCAATAGCTGTTCCTTTTGGAACATAAGGGGTGTCTTGTTGAGCAGGCGCAGGTTGGCGAGGGAGTAAACCGCTTGCGGGACTTCCAGGTTGAGTTGCTCCAGTAGTGGGTGTTTGTGTTGATGCTGGTGCTGGTGTTGTTGTCATTTGAATATCCCCCTTAAAATTTCTTCATCACTATATAGTATATCATATTTTTTTTAATTTGTCAAAATAAGTTGAAAATAGATAATTTTTATGAGGTTTGTTCTATATAGCTAACCAGATGAGAAATGGCGGCGTGGATTTCTTTTTGTAGTTCTTTATCCGTTTTAGGCGGTGCGAAAATAAAGTTCTGCGCTTTGATACACATGTTGAACTTGTTTGCGGTTGCGACCAAAATGCGTAATTCTGGTGTTAATTCTTTTAATTTAAGGGCGCGATCTTCATAGTTATAGGTTTTGTTTTTAAAAACATATGCTGGAGGTATAATTTGAATGCCTTTATCATGATATTGTTGATGAAATTCGTATTCATCTTGTGTGAGTTTTTCTCTTTCTATATTGATGGGGTTCATTTATTATTTCTCCTAATTTTTTTGAGCAAACTGAAGTTGTCCCTGACGGTATTCTTGCAAAAAAAAAGTGAATAGGCAAGAAAAAAATAATATTAAATATATAAAAAACAACCCTCCTTGAAAGAGGGTTGTTTTTTATATTTTGTTTTTATCTACTTAAATTGATATCGGCAGTTGTAAAGCCCGCTTGTGCAGAAGTAAAAACAGTTTGCCCCAATGGAGATGTTTGAGGTGGAGTTGTTGTTGCTGCAGGTGTAGGTGCCTGTGTTGGCGCCTGCGTAGGAGCTTGTGTAGGTGCTGATGTTGTGCGACCTGGCGTATCTGTCTGAGCAGGTTCAGTATATTGATTAGGATCAAGAGTGAGAGCAGGTCTGGTAGTTTGCCCTGGTGATGTTACTGAAGGTGGATTTGATTT
Source organism: Alphaproteobacteria bacterium (assembly GCA_045632845.1). Taxonomy (GTDB): domain Bacteria; phylum Pseudomonadota; class Alphaproteobacteria; order CAAHEQ01; family UBA3637; genus RGIG4140. Next base: position 8,045 of record JAZQXL010000019.1, on the reverse strand, counting down.
TTTTCTCTTATTCCACCAACCACCTTTGCGGAAACCTAAAACACCAATTGTTGCTGCAATGAGAATACCGATAAGAACTTTCCACCAGTGTCTAGACCACCAGCCACCTTCTTCTTTTTGAGTTTTGACTGGAGGGTTGTTTACAGCTTCAGCTTGTGCGGTTTTATCAACAATGTGCATCAGTGTTCTTTTACTGTTTTTGATCGCTTTTTCAGCTTCTTGTTGTGTTAAAATCATTTGTGAACCTGCAACTTTTGATGCAAGAGCAGGGTTTTTAACAGTAATGGTTAAAGGATTGCCTTGACTGTCTCTGAAAAATTTAACAGTTGCATCAGTTGAGGGTTCATTTGTGCGATCTTTTTTTGGTTGTGTTGAATGAGAAAACTTGGCTTGATTTTCAGGTGTATCGGCACAAGTTAAGTGCAATTTACCTGTTGCTTTGTCATAGCCTTGAACAACAGCTTTGACACCGTTGACAGTGACAGTAATTTGTTTGCCATTTTTGTCGTGTACTGGAATTAATGTTGTAGGCATAGCTGGTGCTGCAACGGTTTGAGCAGCAGTTGATAATGCGCCTGAAGCATTAGCTGCAGGGCTTGGATTTGCTTGTGATGGTACTCCCATTTTGTCCTCCTTTAATAAAAATATAAACTAATTGATTAATCATAACACAAAAAAAGACATTTGGCAATAAAAAATAATAAAAATATCATTAAAAATTTGACAAATACTTGCGTATTTAAGAAAGCACCTCTTCGTTTTTGTTTGAAGAGGTGCTTTTTTTTATAATGAATTTCCAGCCGTATTTGTGTTTGCTAGAGGTGTTTGTTCATTTGTAATGTTTGTTCCTACTAATACGCTAGAAGTGTTTGTTCCTGCGTTAGCAGCTGTTGCTTGTTGGCTTGTGTTGGATGTTTCGTTTGAGTTTGTGGTTACATTAGAAGCTGTTGCTTTAGCTGCTTTTTCTTCTTTTTTTCTTTTTTGTCTGTCGTGGATTGCAATACCCCCCCAAGCAATACCCCCAGCAATAACAAGTCCGAGTAAAATCTTCCACCAATTTCGGCTAAACCAAGATCCTTTTTCGGCTGTTGAATCTTCAGCGTTTCCTCTTTCATTTGTTGTTCTGAAATGGGTTACATCATTTGTTTGGGTTGAAAGTGCTTTTTTTAATACGTCAAATTCTTGCTCGCTTAAAATAACACTGGCGTTGCTTCCTTCGTGCGAAAGCTTGATTTCTTTATTTGTTCCTTTAAGAAAAATTTCCCCTTCTGGTCCTATGTCATAATAAAGAGATGAGGGTTGACGTTGATTGTTTAAAACGACAATATTGCCGCACTTTTCACTGCCTTGCATTAAGTTCATAACACTCTCAAGTGCGTGTGCCCCAAGATAGCGTTCTTGCCCTGTTGAACTGACTTGTCTTGGAATGATTATTCTTGTTCCTGTTGGAGCGGGGACTGAAAAATACTTTTTACCATTAGAAAGTTGAACAGCGCTTTCTAAAACACTTGCTCCTTGTTGCCCTTGAAGTTCAAGTCCTTGAGAAGAAGGTGCCGCAGCAGGTTTACCGTTAGCACCAACCAATCGCATGCCTTTATTATAAGCATTTTGGCTTGCTCTTAAGGTGTTGTTGACATCGTTAATCCCGCTATTTATAGTGTTAACTGCGTTCATTACTGGGTTTGCCATTATATCCTCCTTAAAAATATGTTATTAAAAATATTTTAACAGTGATTTTTTATTCTGTCAACAAAAAGAAAAAAGGATATGTAAAAAATAATGAATTTTAAAATACAAGTGTAGTAAAATATTGACAAAATTTAAATTTATGTTATACTGTATATAATATATTGAATTGTGGAGATAAAAATTGAATAATAAATTGAATAATGTATTTTTTTTGATGCAATCTGGTGATAGTGCAGGGATTGTGGATGAGTTGAAAAAGAAAGAGGGGATTGTAACTCCTTTTCTTTTTCATGAATTATTGTTTTATGCAATTCAAAAAAAGAATGATGAATTGTTCAATATTCTTTGTGGATTGTATGTGGCTGGTCGTGTTGAAGTGGATATAGATAAGGATTTTGCAAGTGGTCAAAATGCATTGTCTTTAAGTGTTATTCAAAACAATTTGGATTATTTCCAAAAATTATTGTTGTTAGGGGCTTCTCCTTACAAAACGGTTGGATTAAATTTATCAAAAATGCCAAAAGCATTAAAAAATATCTCAGGGGCATGTGATAATCGCAATGTTACACCGTTGTCTTTGATGGTTGATTTGTCTCGTATAGAGATGATAAATATTATTAAATCTGATGCGGATAAAAAAGCATTTGTAAAAGAAGCACTACGGATTGTTGATAAAAAAGACAAAAAGGATATTCTTAATTTATTGATTGAAAATACAACTTTTCAAGTAAAGGAAATGCTGTTTTTAGCTGCAAAAGAAAACAATTCGGCACTTGCCGAGTCTTTGTTGAAGCTAAATAAAATCAGAACAATTGATTTTGTAAATATAGAGTCTAAAACGCCATTGATTGAAGCTGTGCAAAATAAAAGTTATGATGTTGTTGATGTTTTTAAAACCTTATTGGAAAAAGAAAAAATCTTTTTTGATGTTAATTATGCTAGTGGTGGAACAAATCCATTAAATGAAGCTTTAAAATTAACAGATGAAAAGATGATTAAAAATCTTTTGTTTATGGGGGCATCTCCAACAGCTGGATTAGGTGTGTTTCAATTGGGAAATGATAAAAAAGAACAAGAACTTTCTCCATTGATTGTTGAACTTCAACGTTCGATTGAAAACAAAGAGAAAGTGTCGAAAAATCTGTTTTATATGACAAGTATTTATTCGCAAGTTGATTTGGTTGCAAAAGCGGTTCAACTGGCTCCTTTTTTTGGAGGTAAAAGTATTTATCGTTTGTTGTTAAATGGTAAGAATGATTTATCACAAGAAGATGTTTTTATAAAAAAAATGATTTCAAGTGTTCAAAAAGAGGATGTTGGGATGGTCAATTTTTTACTTCAAAAAAAAGTGTCACCAACTGATATTGTTGAAAATCAAACAGCATTGCATGTTGCTGCAAGAGAAGGTAAAATTGAAATATTAAACCTTTTGCTTAAAGAAGTTTCTTCAAAAAAAATTGATACATCAGTAAAGCAAGTGAGTGCTTTTGAAACAGCTGTTTGGAACAATCAGGAAGAAGCTGCTATTATATTATTAAAAGCGGGGGCAAAGGTTCCCGAATGCTTTGCTTCAGGTGATTTGGTGTTGTCAAGAATAATAGATTTTGATATGGGTGAGTTATTGAAGTTATGCCTTTCAAAAAAGTTAAAAACAAAAACGTATATAGATTTAAAAAAAGCATTATGGCAGAGTGTTACGTTAAGACGAAATAGATGTGTTTCAGCGCTATTAGATATGAATGTGAATGTTAATTTTGAAAATATTCATAAAATACCATTGATTGTACAGGCGGCTAAAAAGAAAAATTATCAAGCAGTTAAAGCGTTTTTTAAAATGGGGGTAAATTTAAAAGTAGCGGATAAAGACGGTATGACGGCTCTTCACTATGCTATTCAAAATCGAATGGAAGATTTAGCGGTTTGGTTAATTGATAAAGGTGTTAATGTAAATGCTCAAAATAAATTAGATCAAACACCTTTGATGATTGCGATGGAAAAAGGTTTGAAAAAGGTGGCTATTCATTTGATAAGAGCTCGAGCAGATGCCTCTATTACAGATGTGAATGGAAAAAAAGCTATCGATTATTATAGGGTTTTTAAAAATAAAAAAATAATTTTAAATAATAAAGAACAAAAGGAAAGGGTATAATAAATGAATATTAACACAGAATTTAGATATAAATGTATTGAAGAAGTGATGCGTTTGAATAATGGTTCCGCTTTGCTTTATATGGCAAGACGTTCTAATTTGAATTTAGAAGGACTGGTGCCTGGAACACAAAAAAGCTATATGCAAATGGCTATTGAGTATGGTGCAAATGGTGTTATTACTGCACTTTTAAAAGATGGGGATACAAATGAAAAAGCTTTAAAAGCGGTTCCTTATTTATTGAGTGAAGAAAAAAGAACACTTATTTGTGAAAAAGATGAAAAAGCTCAAAATAAAAAAATGTTTCAATTAATGGCGATTGCTTCAGCAATTGTTGAAACAGGAGCTGAAATTAAACAAGCATTAGGGAGTGCTCATATTAAAACACCTATTGTTAAATATTTGCAATCTTGTCAAGCACAAATGGGTTAAGAAAGACGAGAGTTTCCTGTCTCGATACTTTGTGCGGGTGTTTGATTATCAGTTAAGGCTTTTGAAGCAGCTGCAGCAATGGCTGTGGCTGCTGAGTTGTTTCCACCCGTTATTAAGGAAACGCCAATTGAAACTAAAATTTGAACAAGTGCGTCACCAGATGCTGTTTTTTGTTCTTTTTTTTGTGTTGCAAGACCTTTTTCGTAGTGGGCTTGAGCTTGTTGATTTGCGAGCTTGATTTGGTCTTCGCTCATCAGTCCTTGATTGGCAAGATAAGTAGCATAGGCATTATTTGAATTTTCATTCAAATTAAAAAGACCTTGGGCATCAGCTAATCTGATGGAGCTTGAGCTTCCAACAGCTCTGCCATCATTGCCGCGTCTTTCAGCGTTAGCCGCCAAGCCATTTTTTACCCAAAGCTCCCAAGGAAAATCATTGCCAGGGTCTGATTTTCTGCTTGGAGCAATATCTGAGTGTCCAACAACATTGTTTGAATCGATGTTATATCTATTTTTGATGGATTGTGTTAATTCCAGTCCTGCTCGGATTTGTTCTGGTGTAAATGTTTGACCACTGCCACGTTGAAATTCAATACCGATTGATCTAGAATTTATGTTTGTGACTTCTTCACCAGTCACAAGGCGCCATTTGGATTTTCCTGCATGATAGGCGGATCGATTTTCTGGCACGAATTGATAAATTTTTCCATCTCGATCGACAACATAATGAACGCTTACTGTTCTTTCTCTTTCTGTCATAAAACAGCGAGCTGTTTCTTCCAAAGAATTTGTTTCGGTTGAATGCAAAACAATCATATCGATAATAGATCTTCTTTGACCAGAACGATAATCAGGTGAGCGATAAGTTGTGCTGTCAATAATCATAGTCTTCCTTTCACTTTTTAAAGTGAGTATATCTAAAAAGTTACAATTCGTCAAATTGTTTTTTCTTAAAAAAATAGGTTACTGATTTTTAAAATTTAACTTGACATTAAAGGGTTTTATTTGTATATTCTATGCCATTAAAGTCATGAGAAAAAATGACCCAAAAAAAGTGAATATGAATAAAGAAAGGAGATTATATGTCACTTGATTCGTTTTTTAATCCGTCAAGTATTGCAGTTGTCGGTGTTTCAAATGATCCTAGTAAATTAGGCGCCGTTGTTTTTAATAACGTAATTGATGCAGGTTTTGAAGGCAAGTTATACGCCATCAACCCAAAATGTGCAGGACAAGAACTTTATGGTAAACCATGTTATGCTTCTGTTGCAGATTTGCCTGAAGCAATGGATTTGGTCGTTGTTGTTGTTCCAGCAAAATTCACAATGCCAGTTATTGATGACGCTATTAAAAACAAAACAAAAAACATCAGCATTATTACAGCTGGTTTTGGTGAAGTTGGCAACCATGAATTAGAAGATTCAATTGCAGAAAAATGTATTCAAAACGGCATCAATTTGTTGGGCCCTAACTGCTTAGGTCACATTTCAACATTTGATAAAGTGAATGCAAGTTTTGCTGATGGTTTCCCTGCACAAGGTAACGTTGCATTTGTTTCACAATCTGGTGCATATTGCTCTGCTTTGATGGACTGGGCACGTGAAAAAGGCATTGGTTTCTCACACTTTATTTCAATTGGTAACAAAGCATTATTAGCTGAAGATCGTTTGCTTGATGCATTGAAAAATGACAAAAACACAACAGCATTTATTTTCTATTTGGAATCTCTTAAAAACGGTAAAGAATTCCTCCGTGTTTTAAAAGAAGTTTCAAAAACAAAACCAGTTGTTATTATGGAACCAGGTAAATCTCAAAAAGCACAAGCTGCTAGTTTGTCACATACAGGTTCATTGGCTCCAAACTATCGTGTTCTTGAAATTGCTCTCAAAGGTTCAGGTGCAATTCAAGCTTATACAACACGTGAATTGTTTGGTCTTTTAGAAGTGTTGCAATATGCAAAACACACAGAATTTGATGGTTCAGTTGCAATTTTAACAAACGCTGGTGGCGTTGGCGTGTTGTCAAGTGACTTGTGTGAAGACAATGGGTTAGATTTGGCTCGTCCATCTGACAAAACAATTGAAGCATTAAAAGCTGTTCTTCCAGCTGAAGCTGCATTTGGTAACCCAATTGACGTTATCGGTGATGCAAGAGCTGACAGATATGAAGCTGCTTTAAAAGTTCTTTGCCAATCAGGTGAATACAAAAATATTATTGTTCTTTTGACACCACAAATGGTTACAGATTCAACAGGTACAGCTGAAGCTATTGTTAAAGTTTCAAAAGAATATAACAATGTGAACATTTTTGCTGTTTTTGTTGGCGGTGTTAAGGTTAAAGAAGGCCGTGCAATTTTAGATGCAAACAAAGTTTTGAACTATGAATATCCAATTGATGTCATTCGTTTGTTGGGTCTTTTAAAAGCTCAAATGGCATATCGTGGTGTTCAAAACGTAACTGTTGAAACAAACGAAGTTCCTGCTGAAATTATGTCAGCAGTTGAAGCTGCAAAACAAGAAGGGTTGGCATCATTACCACAAAACGTTGTGAACATGATTATGGATCACTATGGTATTGATTATCCAAAGAGTGGCAACTTCACAGATCGTGAAGCAGCACTTGCTTTCTGCAAAAACATTTTCCCAGCTCCAGTTGTGTTGAAATTGTCAGCACCTGACGCACTTCACAAAACTGAAATGAAAGGTATTTACTTGAATGTGAATGACGAAGCAAGTTTTGATGAAGCATGGAACGGTTTGAACGGTTCAATTCAAAAATTTGAACTTAAAGGTGCTAGCGTTCTTATTCAAGAAATGATTGTTAAAGCAACAGAAACAATCATTGGTGTCAACTCTGATAACAACTTTGGCCGTATCATGGTCTTTGGTACAGGTGGTATTTACACAGAAGTGATGAAAGACACAACACTTCGCATCTTACCAACATTGGATTTTGATGCAATGATTAAAGAAACAAAAGTTGGTACAATTTTAAATGGTGTTCGTGGTGAAGAACCAAAAGCAGTTGGTCCTTTGGCTGAAACACTTAAAAAAGTTCAACAAGTTGTTTTGGAAATTCCACAAATCACATCAATTGATGCTAACCCAGCATTGGTAACAAAAGATCGTGCTGTTGTGGTTGACTTTAAAATGTTGCTTAAATAACAGTTGAAGATACAAGAAAAACCGTGGTCAGAGAATGGGCACGGTTTTTTTGTTTCAACAAAGGGCAGGGGACCCCTGTTGGTATGCTTTTAGAACTTCCACTCTAATCTTAACATACCTGAGTGATCGAGGTATTCTTTACGATAGTTACCTGAATATTCAAGTTTAAGCGTTGCTCTGTCCCCAAGGTCTGCTGCAAACCCTGCAACTACGGTTGTACTCAAGCGGTCCAGTGCTTTACCTTTGATGGTAAATGTTTGTTCGTTTGCAAGTGTGTTGATGGAAGCAATATCATCTGTGATCACATCATATCCAACCATGACACCTGCAAGAGGTCTTACTTTGCCAAGATCAGCACCCAATTTGAACCCTGCCATTGCAGTTACAAAGTCAGAGGTTGTTTTTTCAACCGTGGTACCAAAGCTATCGGTGTAACCTTCTTGTCGTGCATTTAAGTAACGAACACCAACTTCTGGGGTGATAATCCAGTTATCAAGCTTGATGTTGTATCCCGTTGTGATTTGAGCACCGACAGAGTCCACATCATAGTTGGCCACGCCTTTTGATGAAAGAACTTGTTTTTCTTCATCATATTGGCTTCTGGTGTAAGTT
>JAZQXL010000018.1:0-23902 GCA_045632845.1 Alphaproteobacteria bacterium | reverse complement strand
ATACAAAGTAATCCTTGATTTTTTGGATATTGTGTGGTTTAACAAAAATGAGATAAAAAAAATAAAGAGGTAAATGATGAAACTTTTAACTGTGATGCTGTTGAGTTCTTTATTTGTTGGGGCGAATTTTGAAGCTGTGGCAGGTGACCCTTATGACACAAATGTGCCAGAAATTGAGCAATTTGAAAGTAAACTAAATTATGAGCGCGCCTATAACACCCTCAAAGAAAAGTTCAACATTGACACTTCTTTTAAGTTCAAACAAGAGGCGTTGAATTATATTTTAGCAGGTGTTAGTCGAGATATTTATGGAGCTTATTTTCTTGTAACAAAAGACACAGTTTATGATAATAATTGGGAAAATTCTTGGATATCAAAATTAGGAGAAAATTGCGTTATCGTCAAAGATGAGCCAAATTTAACCATTTTGCAATGTAAAGAATATGGCAATGAATACTCATATTTCGAATATGAAAATACTTGCAAATCAGGTAAGTGTACTTCTATTGATAAAAAATACTTTTTTTCATCGTCAGCAAAATATGAAGAAGCAAAAACAAATCATCGAGGTGTTTCTGGTTCTTCACTTAGTTCCAAAATGCCCCTTACGCACGAGGAATGGCTTCGATATCATGCAGAAGATGAAGAAGACCCTAATGGGTATTTCACCAAAAGATATAGGGAAGAGTTTGGCAAAGAGATAAAAAAAATAAAGAGGTAAATGATGAAACTTTTAACTGTGATGCTGTTGAGTTCTTTGTTTGTTGGGGCGAATTTTGAAGCTGTGGCTGATGGGATTGATCCTGAGATAGAAGTCTTTGAAAACTATGAATATGTCAAAACATTTTATAAAAAATTGGTCAAAGATAATAATATTGACACCTCTTTTAAGTTCAAACAAGAAGCGTTGAATGGCGTTTTACTTGCATTATATGGAGCAATGTGGAAAAATTATTTTGTTGTAACTCAAGATAAGGTTTTTTCTGAGCATTATAAATATTATCTTGAAAAAGAAAAAATTGAACCCCTCCATAAAGATTGTATGGTTATTAAAGATGAAGTTGACATAACTGTTTTAAGATGTGTCTCTTCAGGAGAGTTTGTTTTTTGGCAATTTAAAAATGATAAGGTGGATGGAACAGGTTCTATTGAAAGTACATCTTATTATTCTAGAAATAAAGAATTTGATAAGTCTCAATTAAGGGATTTAGATGTCTTTTTTGGATATGTAATGGATTAAGATTTATTCAAGCTAAGGAAAGACCTTAGCTTGAATTGTGTGATACTAAAACGGTCCAATATCAGGGAGATTAAAACGTTTTTGATAAATTGGATAATTATCCTTGCTGATACGTTTAAGATATGGTTTTCCAGATCTTTTTGCCTGTTTTTGTTCTTCAAATAAATTTCTTATTATTTTAATAAGATCCTCATCTTTTAAATATCCAAAATCTTGCATTCCACGTAAAAAGAGATAATTGTTGCGAGCATCTTGTACATTTCTAAAAATTTCAGAAAGTGCTTTATAATACTCCTTGTTAGCCAAATGATCGCCCAATTTATTCCAAGAAGACCTTTCAGTAACTGTATCATCAACATTTTCTTTGATATACATTGGCGTTGATTTTCCTGCATTATAGGAAATATCAAGCAAAATTTCTTGCATTCCCATTGGAAGATCATTATAGTTGATTTTTTTGAATTTTAAAAAATTTCTCAATCGATCATAGCCTTCTTCTTCATAAAATTTCTGAACAAAATTATTCATCTGCTCTAATGAAGCATCATAAGAAGAAAGATGATCAATTGCTCCTAATTCAGCTCTGTTTAAGTTTTCAACAGATTCTCCTTTTGATATTTTATCAAAAAGATTTTTTTGTGCTGAGTAATTAGGATATTTATTTATCAGTCCGTTTTTGAATAGCTGTTCTCCAATTTCAATAGCGGTTATGAGTTTTTCTCTATTTTCTGGCAAAACAAAACCATCAAAAAAACCAGAACGAATGCGTTCAGGGGTAATGCGTGTTCCCTTACCAATCGTTGCAAGGCCACCTTCATCAAAATAAATTTTTTCTTTTATTCCCTCATATTCTCCCAATGCTTGAAGGTGCCTTGATAATGCAGTGTTTAAATCTTCATTGGATGGAAGATTAATCTTGGTTCCTAAATTTTCACCAGTTTGAAACGTCGTTTCTGCATAACCAGGTGTAGAGCCCCAAACAGCATTTAAACCATTTTGAACCCCTTGATGCAAAGGTGTTGAAAGTGTGCTTGTCATTAAATCAGTTGGTGTTTGAGTTGATGATAAATCAGTGGTTTCATCCCCAGTTTTTAATGGGAACATCTGCTTTAATAAGTCAATCAAACTGTTGTTTTGAGGCAAGGTGTTTTGCGTGCTCAAATATGAGTTGCTGTTTTGTTGAAGTGGCGTCAATGCGTTGAGGTATGAGTTTGTGTTTTGTTGCAACGGGTTCAACGCGCTTAAATAAGCGTTTGAATTTGAAAAGCTATTCAAAGACGTATCTTCTAAGCTAGAAGTAAGAGCGCTTGTTGAAGTATCCGCTAATGCAGAATCCCAAGAGTTTGCAAGAGGTGTTGTATACCCATTATCCCTAAACTCAAACGGGTCAACATCATCAGGAACGTCAAAAATCTCGGCGTCATTGATGGATGCATAAGGATCTGAGCCTGTTTTCATAAAAAAATACTTGGATTGCCCAAGCTGTGGGTTGTTCCGCGGGATTGGAATTTCTCCGTTCAGAGCTTTTTCTAACAACTCTCTTGTTGTTAAGTTTGTGTAGTCAAAATTGTTCATTGTTTTTCCTTTCAAAAAAATAACCTCTTGCCTGTTGGATGGGTTCAAATGAGGTTTTAGGTGAGCAGATATGAATTAAATTGAAACACGTGGCGTATATTGGCTGGCATACGCAAGTGTTTGAATTTGACCATAGGTGCCGTTTAAAACCCCATTTGAACTTACTGGCGGTTGGGCCCCTAAATATAACCTCGATGTAATGGATGCGTTAAAAAAAAGGAAAACCTCCGACCTATGGTATGCGTTAAAAAAGCGCGCAAGCGCTCAAGAAACCTCAATATGAGGTACGCGTTAAGAGCAAGCGCTAAGTGAGGAAATAAAGATAAAATCAGCGATTGACGTGTACGGACAAAAGGAGCGATAGCGATAAGGTACATGAATGAGTTGATTTTGCTTTAGTTACCACTTAGAGCGCTAGCTCTTAACTTACCAGCAGAGGGGATCAACAAATCACCCAAACTCAATTTCCACCAATTTGGTGCCATTTGCTAAGGTTTTTGATTTACCTGTTGTAAGGCAAGTGGAGGCGTTTGGATAGTAGGAAAAAGTGCTGGATGTGAATTTTTCCAGATGATAGGCGGTGTCTTCCTCTTTGGGTGCTGTTGCTTGAAAAGGGGACAAGCGCACTTGATTGGTGTTTGTATTGAACGCAAACTGATAGCGTTTGAATGGTGAAAAATAGATGTTCAATGTTTCACCTGCGAGCGTAATGGGTTCAAACACATCAAGTGTGGTGCCTTCTTTTAGGCAAGGGGTCCCTGTTTGTTCATTAAAGTCCAAAAAGAAATGCAGTGTTTTGCCATTGTTCAGTTGAAAGGCAACACTTCCATCATAAAATGTTTGAATATAGGAAACAGAGGTTGATTGCGTATGTGCCAAAATTTCAGCTGGATAAGGCCTTTCAACAAAGCGTAAAACCCCATCTTCAGCCCCTTGATAAAAGCCATAACAATACCCTCTGGTGGAAACAAGAATGGGTTTTGTTTTAACTTTTCTGGCCAAACTCCAATAAGGTTGTTCCATTGTGCATTTGATGGGGGAAACAAGTCCACCTGTGAAGGTTTTGCTTGCCTCATCCAATGTTAAACGATACAATTGACCGTTTACATCAACTCCTTTTTGATCCAAATAGATGCCATAAAGGATACCTTCTTTTTCAATGGCAAAGCAATAGAGGGTTTTAAAAGAAATATCTTTTGCCTTGTAGGTTGAAACCTGTCCCGCCTCTTCAAATTTATAAAGTTCATCGTTGCGAAGATTGCTAATCAACTCATCACTGGCAAAGTTGCAAAAATAATCATGCACACTGAGGGATTGTATTGAGCTTCGAAACGATTTAAAGTAATATCTATTTCCCGAATGAACATAGCCAAAAACAGAGCCATTTTTCATATAAGATTCACAAAAAAAAGAGCCTCCTAAAGAAGTGGATGTACTGGTGTCAAGCGTTCCATCTTTGAAATAATATTCCCGCGCATTGCTAGAGTTATTGAACAAACCACCGCCATATTCTGACAGAAATAAGGTGCGCAAATGGCTTGCGGCTTTTTCTTTTTCAAACAGGTGCGTGGTTGGATTTTTTTGATAAAGACACATACCATCTGTATCAGATGTTCCCCCTTTTAAAATGAATGTTTCAGCATCATAAAAAAGGCCTTCTGCATCCGAAGAAAGGCCCGCTTCTCTTTCAAAACAAAAGTCAAAGTCTTGAATGCTAGAGATGCTCTCTTTGAGCGGGCGGATGAAGTAATCTTTCACATTAAGGCGGGAAGAAAAATAGCCACCATATGCGTGAGAAAGGGGCTTTGTTGGCACGTTTTGATAGGTTGCTTGGTGCAACACTTCAAACTCATAGTCGCTTATGTTTTCAAAAAAGGCTTGTTCTTGCTGTGCGCCCTCTTTGGGTATGGCTTTTAAAAAAGTGATGGTTGGGTTTTTGCTTGTATCATCACTTTTAAGGACCAAATAATTTTTGCCATAGAGCAAAAGAACACCTTGGACGGGGAGGGGGATTTGATTGATATCTAAAAAACTCAAAGCATTTGTTGTTGGATCAATGGTGTAAATGTAACGCCCGAACAAGCAAAAAGAGTTGGGTACAGCATTGTCTGCGGGAGCAAAGCTGTGTGTTCTTGTCTTCTCTTCAAGTGCTGAAGTGTCAATGGTTTGCACAAGTTCATAAGCAAAAGAGCCATCCGCATTTTGAATGAGTTTGATGACATCAACAGCCGTTGTTTTGTTGGCTACATTGATCAAATAAGTGCCTGAAGAATCCCACAGCATTTGCGTGCTGTTGAAGGTGGAATTTGCCCCGCCTGAGGGATAAGAAAGAACCCCTGTTGGGTAGGGGTCGCTGTCTTCCTCTTTAAAATAAAAACCACCAATCACATTTTTGTGCTGAGGGTTTTGAAAGATAACGTCTTTGACCTGGCTTTCTGTTTTTTTAAACTCAGGAGTAAAGGTTTTGTTTTCTTCATCAATTAAAAAACTGCGCCAATTGTTGGAGCCAGAGGCGGTGCTTATAATCAAGTGGTTGTTGTAACAAAAAAGCGCTGTAGCATTGATGTTGCCAAAATACCCGTTGAATGAGCCGGTGAGGGACCCATTTTTGTGATCTAAGGTGTTAAAATGGTTGATGATAAAGCGCTTTTCCCCTGCTTTTAATGGGCCAGCTGCAAGGGCAAATTTTGTGTTTTTCCCCGTTTTTAGGGAATCAATTTCTTGCACCAGTTGACGCAAGGGTGTTTTTTCATCAATTAAGGCGCCCTTTTGTTTGAGCGCCTCTTTGATTTGATGGGTTGTGTCTTTTAAATAGGTGAGTTTTTTGATGAGTTTTGTTGTCATTTAAACCTCCTCGTTGTTGATTGAATCTGTTAAATCCAAGGCTTCTTGATAGTTGATTTTGGCTTGTTCAGCCCAATATTTGGCGGAACCCTCGGGATTTTCTTCCAACGGGGCATTGGTCCAATAAAGGGCTTCTTCCGTGATGTAGTTTTTTTGTTCCAACGCATTGAGGTTGAATTGTTCTGTGCGCATATAGGCATTGTCATCATAGGCCAAAATTTCAGCTTCAAAATCAGCGCCTGCTTGACGGATGACTTCTTTCAGTTCTTCTTTGGCCTCATTTTTAACATAAGATTTGATTTCTTCCAACCCATTGTGAACATAAACGCCTGCAACAGTCAAATCGACAGGTTCGGCCCCAATGGTGACGGATAACCCCTCTGGGGATGATGAAAAAATTTCTTGCATATAAGCCTCCTTTTTTAAACAGATGGAATGATTTCTAAAACGGGTTTAATTTCAGGGATAGGGGGATAAAAAGTGTATTTTGACCCGTCTAAAAATGTGATGAACATTTCAATTTTGTAGGTGCCAGCTTGCAAGTTGGTGAGCTCTTTTTCAAGCAAAAGAACGCTTTTTCCTTGGCTTGCGTTGGCGTGATTTTTGATTTCTTTTGTCACAAGAGGTAAAATCCCATCCGCTTGATAGATTTGAATGGTGATGGTGGCCCCTTCAATGGATTGATGAAAATCAATGGGAATTGAAAATGTATCCCCCTTGGTGAGGGTGATTTTGTTTTTTGTCATGGTAAAACTCATTGAGTGCTCCTTTAAAAATTGGTTGTGAATGTGGCTGAACAGCCAAAAAATTTGATTTCTACCCCTTTGGCAACAGGAAAGACGGCCAAAGTTGGTTGTGTGTTGTTGTAACTGTATGAAAAAGTACGTTTGAAAGCGCCGATTTCAATGCTTCCCACCATGCGTGGTGGTAAGTCAAAAACAACAAACCCAGCTTGAGGGGTGATGTATCCATCTTGAATGTTGGTAAGGGTTTGATAGGTTGGAAACAAGGTGTTTAAATAATCCACCCGCTTGTCTTTAAAAGCATAATCAATTTCCCGCACAACAAAGCTTGTGTTGGCCACCATTTGCGTGTCATCATGCAAGGTTGTGGTTGGGACCAAGGGGGAATTTAAAAATTCTTTTGTTCCAAAAATTTGAGTGTCACCTGTTAAGGGAACAAAGTCAAGTTCAATAGAATCCAACTGAGCTTTTGTGACAACATCATTGGGGTTGACGCCCTTGTCACAGCCCACGATTTTAAAGCCCCCCATTTGTAGGTTGCCTTCCATAGGGGCTCTGCCATCTCTGACAAGCGCTTGAGATAACCCATTTGCAAAGTTATCATCTTCCTCATCATGATGGTCTGTGACAATCTCAATCCCATTGATCCTGTCTTCTTCCCAGTTGTGAATTCTTTCAAAAGTGCCAGAAGTAGTGTATGGCATGATTAGTTTCTCCTTTCAGTTAATATAAAATCTCAGGCGCCTGTGAGTTCAAATGAGGCCCTAGCTGGTATCTAAGGGCACTTGTGCCAAGTTTAAGTACACCAAGGTACTAGGCACTTGGCAAAGTACCTCTTATCTACCTAACTATCATCCTCATTTGAACGCATACCACAGTTTAGAGGTTTTCCTTTTCGTGGCATACCAGAGAGCGAGGTTAAAAAAATTGTGTGAGTTGTTTGAGGTATCCCCTTATATTTATTTTTAGTGACGCATCCAACAGGCAAGAGGTTTCCTTGAGCGCTTATGCGCTTTTGCGTGGTTTTCCTTTTCGTGGCATACCAGAGAGCGAGGTTAAAAATAATTTTAATTTGTGTCTAAAACAAATTCTTGCGAGGTATTTGGGTATAAAAAAACACCCCACAAGAGCAGGGGTGTTAAAGTGTGGATTTAAAAATCGTTTGAGTTTTTGTGCTTTCTATGTTATATTGCATTAAATAGATAAGAAACAAGGGATTGTTATGGTTTTAGAAAACAAGTTAAACATCACTGACCAAGTAAACTTAAACAAACAAGAAGAAAAAATCAGCAAGGAAAAGGCCTTAAAACTATTTGACAGTGGTAAAATCAACAAGATAAAAGTTGGAACTTTTGCCGGATTAAAGCAAATTCACAAGTATTTGTTTGAGGATATTTATGATTTTGCAGGGCAAATAAGAACGGTTAATATCGCCAAAAACAATTTCAGATTTGCTCCGGTTATGTATTTAAAGCAATCCTTAAAGGCGATTGATAAAATGCCTCAATCAACTTTTGATGAAATTGTTGAAAAGTATGTAGAAATGAACATTGCTCATCCATTCAGGGAAGGAAATGGTCGGACAATGAGAATTTGGCTCGACTTAATCTTTAAGCAAGAATTGAAAAAAGTTGTTGATTGGAATAAGATTGATAAGGATGATTACTTATCTGCTATGGAAAGAAGCCCGATTAAAGACATTGAGATTAAACATTTGCTTCAAAATGCCCTGACAGACCAAATTGATGAACGAGAAGTCTATATGAAAGGCATTGATGTCAGTTATTACTATGAAGGTTATGATGAATATGATATTCATAATTTGATGTCAAAGGGATAGAGTTTTTTTTAGAAATAGTGTTTATGTTAAAAAAAAGAGAGGATAAAACCTCTCTTTTTGAGTTTGGGGAAGTGGTGGATAATTAGTTTTGTTTGACGGGGATAACAACTCCGCCAGAACAAGGCTCTCCAACAATAGCAGCCACAGCTTGACAGAGTTTATCATCATCAATTGTGGAGCTTACTGTAACCAAATCATAATCACGTGTTGAATTATATTCAAATTTTAACCACCCAAAATCTACTCCTGCAGGAAGGTTGCCTAATCCAGCCTCCCTAAAAGTTATTAAGTCTTCCCCTATGCAATCTGAAAAATCATTTATTTCACCATTTATAATTTTTTGTTGGCACCGACCATAAGCAACCAAAGCATATTTGCTTGCCAAATCCACTATCTGATTGGCTCTGTGTCTGCGCATGGATAAAGAATAGCCCGCAATACCACCCACAGAAAGCACACCGATAATGGCCAAGACGCCGAGCATTTCCACCATCGAGCGACCAGATTGAGATTTAAGTTTTTTAAAATTCATTTTTTAACTCCTAGTTTTGTTTGATTGAGATTGGAACAATATTAAGATTACTTTTTTGACCGCATGCGCTTCCTGCAATGGAGGCAACGGCTTGGCAGAGTTTTTGATCTGAAACACTTAAATAAACATGAACAACATCCACTCCACTTGTTGCATCAACACTAAAAAGAGGAGATGCTGCGCCTGTTACTCCAGCAGGTAATGGAAGACCTGCTCCGTCAAAATCGGATATATTCGCATGACCCCCACAATCATCAATGGTGGTTCCATTGGTGTTTAAGAGGTGTTGTTGACATTGATTATAAATGGTCAAAGCATACTTTGATGCGATATCAACAATCTGATTGGCTCTGTGTCTGCGCATGGATAAAGAATACCCCGCAATACCGCCCACAGAAAGCACACCGATGATGGCAAGAACGCCCAACATTTCCACCATCGAGCGACCTGATTGAGATTTCAGTTTTTTAAAATTCATTTTTTAACTCCTAGTTTTGTTTGATTTTAAACGAAACATTCGCATCATTGCAACCTGTTCCAGTGATGGCACCGACAGATTGGCAGAGTTTGTCATCATCAAAAAGAGCACTAAGCAAAACAATATCACCCAATGTTGGACTATATTCAAAATAGGTATGAACATACCTAACCCCCGCAGGAATATTGCCAATATCCGCATCCTCAAAAGCGGAAAATGATGGACATTCAGAAATCTCAGCAGTCTCGCCATTTATAAGTCTTTGTTGACATACTCCATAAGAAATCAAGGCAAATTTGGTCAGTGTATCCACCACCTCATTCGCTCTGTGTCTTCTCATTGACAAGCTGTAGCCTGCAATACCACCAACAGAAAGCACACCGATAATGGCCAAGACGCCTAACATTTCAACCATCGAGCGACCTGATTGAGATTTTTTGAATTTCATAAGAAAGCCCCCTTAATTTTGTTATAGTCTAAGTTTTAATAGCACACAACACAAACAAGTTCAATGTTTTTTTTGTTAAAACTTGAATAAAATTATTCACTTATTTTAAATTAAAAAAAATTATGAACCCATTTTAAAATGCGGGAATTTAAAAGCCTGTTTAAAGGGATGGTCAGTAACGCTTAACCAATGGAAAACCATAAAAACTGTCAACACATGTTTCATATTTTTCACCCTGTTGAACGCAGTCAGCCACATAAGCGTTGCGGTCTGCCACGGGGTCATAATCGTTCACAAAAACTTCAGTCCAATACCCAACATTCCAACCAAAAGAAACCAATGCCACCAAATATGACACTGCATAAAAAAGCCATTTCAACATTTTTTTAACACTTTGCATTGATTTTTTCCTTTTAATAAAGTCTGTCTTCACAAATTTTTTGGGAGTAGCTATATTTCATGCAAACGGCCATATATTCTTTGTCAATTTCATAAAAAATCTTACTTTCAGCTGTGAACCGCCCCGCTAAAAAAGAGACATACACAACCGCAGCGGAGAACAAAACAAACCCTGTGTATAAAAAAAGCTTTAACCCTTTTTTTAAGATATTTTTGTTCAAAAACAAATCCTTATGCATAAAAAAAACCTCTAAAAAAATGAATCATTGTTTCTATTTTGTTCCACTATAGCAGAATTAAAAAGAAAATGCAAGGAATTTTGTGGGCTCAACCGCTTGCGAGTTAAGAGTTGGTGATTTGTTGTAATAATCAAATGATTTTTCTGTTCTTTTTTGAAAAAATAATTGCTATTTAAATTGTCCTATGATATCAAGTAACTAAAACGAACGTTTAATTTACTTAAAAAGGAGCTTAAAATGAAATTTAAAAAACTTGAATCCGGTCGGTCAATGGTTGAAATGCTGGGTGTTTTGGCCATTATCGGCGTGCTTTCTGTCGGTGGTATTGCAGGCTATAGCCTTTCTATGCGCAGACACAGAGCCAATGGGGTTCTGGATGCTGTTTCAAAATATGCTGCCATTTCTTATGGTCTGTGCCAAAAAAAAGTTATGGATGGAGAAGCAACACTTACTTCTTCTAATAATTATACATATTATTCAGGGTGTTCAAGTTATGGGCATATAGATGGTTACGAGGGTACAGAATTGGGACAACTTCCTGCTGGTGTAAAAGAAATAATGTCTGCACATATCGAATTAGATCCGCAAACAAACAACGATGTAACTATTATACGTGTTGAATTCTCTGATCAAAAACTCTGTCAAGCCGTTGCCTCCATTGCAGGCTCTAGTTGTGAAAACGCTGGAACAGATTATTACACAGAAATTACCATCAAACAAAACTAGGAGTTAAAAAATGAAATTTAAAAAACTTGAATCCGGTCGGTCAATGGTTGAAATGCTCGGCGTGCTTGCCATTATCGGCGTGCTTTCTGTCGGTGGTATTGCAGGCTACAGCCTTTCTATGCGCAGACACCGTGCCAATGGGGTGGTGGATAGTGCCTCAAAATATGCCTTGGTTGCATACAGCAGCTGTCAACAAAATTTACTGAATGGAGAAGTTTCCAGCCTTTCAGAGTGTGTATCTTGGTCAGAAAATGGAACAAAACATGTTCCTTATTTTTCAGATGCAGGTATTGGGGATGTTCCTGCGGGACTTGCTTCAACCTATAATTTTGATGGGATTGAAACAGATTCATCAGGTGTTGACACGGTTGTTCTTGATGTGCCTTTTGCTGATCAAAAACTCTGCCAAGCTGTTGCCGCCATCACAGGAACTGCTTGCACCGAACGCCGTGTTGAAATTAAAATCAAACAAAACTAATTTTTTAACTTTGTTCTTGTCAAAAAAGAGAGCTAAACACTCTCTTTTTTTTGTTTTTATGGCTTAGTGTACACGTCAATCGCTGGTTTTATTTATCCACTGAGTGCTTTTTCTTAATGCGCTGTTGGTTGGGGGAGAAAAACTTATAACGTTTTTTTTAAACTCTGAGGAGCTCGGGCTTTTAAGATAACCTCGATGTAATGGATGCGTTAAGAGTAAGTTTTAAGAGAGGGTATAATGTGTGAATTGTTAAGCGTATAGTACACTGCGCCATAAAAACAATAAAAGTAATTATTGTTTTTATAAGCCAAGCAATGAGACTTTTCTTTTGAGGTTTAAGTGCAAACTTAAAGCGCAAAAGAATTTAGTCGGAATTGAAATAAAGAGCGATAGCTCAAGGTACTTGAGCTTAGCAATTTATGCGTTAGACACCTCTTAAAACTTTAACTCTTAACACTGAGGAGGTTGGGCTTTTTAAACAAAAATTTTTACATTTTTGTTAAAAAGCTTTGTTCTTGTTGACAAGGGGCATGTATCTTGTTAAAAAAAGGTATTCGAAACGAAAAAAAAGGATTAATATGAAAAATAAACTTATTTCTCCCATCGATGCGGCAAAGCTCGTTCAATCAGGGGATCGGGTGATGGTAGGGGGCTTTTTAAAATGCGGAACACCGCAAACGTTGATTAAAGCTCTTTTAACCTTGGATACAAAAGATTTGACCCTCATTGCCAATGATACGTGTTTTCAAGATTCTGGGCGGGGGCTTTTGGTGGCAAACGGCAAGCTCAAAAAGGTGATTGCAACCCACATTGGCACCAATCCTGAAACAGGGCGCCGGATGAATGAAAAGCTCTTGGAGGTTGAGCTCGTTCCTCAAGGCACATTGGCCGAGCGTATTCATGCAGGCGGCGCCGGACTAGGTGGCGTGCTCACCAAAGCGGGGATTGGCACGCTCATTGAAGAGGGGAAAGAAAAAATCGTTGTAGAGGGGCAAACCTATTTGCTTGAAAAACCACTGTATGCGGATGTGGCGTTGATTTATGGTTCAAAAGTGGACCCTTATGGGAACATTTCTTTCCACGGAACGACCAGAAACTTCAACACCATTATGGCCATGGCGGCTAAAACCGTGATTGTGGAGGCTGAAGAATATTTGACCGAACCGATGAACCCAGATGATGTGGTGATTTCGGGTATTTTTGTTGACCATATTGTTAAAAAAGGGGAGGTCTTTTAATGGAAATGGATAAGAATGAATTGCGCCATATGATTGCTAGGCGTGTGGCTCAAGAGTTTAAAGACGGGGACGTTGTTACCCTTGGGATTGGTATGCCAACGTTGGCTTCAAATTATATTCCAAAAGATGTGCATGTGTTTTTGCAATCTGAAAATGGGATTTTGGGCGCTTCGGGCATTTTGCCTTTGGATCAGGCGGACAAATCCATCACCGATGCGGGTGGCAACTATGTGAGCATTGGGGCAGGGGGCTGTTTTTTTGACAGTTTGACAAGTTTTTCAATGATCCGCGGTGGGCACATCAACACAACGGTTTTGGGGGCGCTTCAGGTGGATGAAGAAGGCAACCTTGCCAACTGGCTTGTCCCAGGCAAAATTGTGCCAGGGATGGGCGGGGCGATGGACCTTGTGGTTGGAGCGCAAAAGGTGATTGTGATGATGGAACACACCGCCAAAGGAGCTCCTAAAATTCTTAAAAAATGTACCTTGCCACTCACTGCTATCAATGAAGTGGATATGATCATCACCGAAAAATGCGTGATGGAGCGAAAATCTGATGGTCTTTGGTTAAAAGAAATAAATAAATTGTCAACTTTGGATGAAATTTATGCCACAACAGAGGCGAATTTTAAAATTTCAAACGATTTAAAAACATTCTAAGTTGTTGAAAAATCAAATTATTTGAATGGGGGAGGAGTTTTAAAAATCCTGAAAAAAAATTAAACTTCTCCCCTTAAACGTCAATATAGGGTGGAGGGATGGATTTGTCAATAGCGAGCAAAAATAATTTTAAATGATTATTACTTTTATATTCTCACACTGAGGTTATCCGACTGTATAAGGTTAGGTATTTGTATATAAAAAAACACACCATATGAAGGGGTGTGTTTTTTATATTCTACTTGATTTTTTAAGTGTTCTATGGTTTAGTACTCTTATCAATTTAAAAAACTAAGGGAGCTTTAAAATGAAATTTAAAAAACTTGAATCTGGTCGTTCTATGGTTGAAATGTTAGGCGTTCTTGCTATCATCGGCGTGCTTTCTGTGGGCGGGATTGCAGGGTATAGCCTTTCTATGCGCAGACATCGTGCTAATGGGGTGGTTGACCACGCATCTAAGTTTGCATTAGTTGGATACAGCCAATGCCAACAAAAAATCTTAAATGGAGAAATTAATGATATAACCGAATGTGTAAGCGATGACTGTTTTTATGTTGATGGTATTGGTAATACTCCTGCAGGATTAGCTTCTGGAGTATGTATTGACGAGATTACAACCGATAAAAACACAGGGATTGATACAGTTTCCGTCTTTACTGTTTTTTCTGATCAAAAACTCTGTCAAGCAACAGCATCTATTGTTGGTACAACATGTAGCGATGACAGAATTCAAATCAAAATCAAACAAAACTAAGGGAGTTAAAAAATGAAATTTAAAAAATCAGAATCAGGTCGGTCAATGGTTGAAATGTTGGGTGTCTTGGCTATTATCGGTGTGCTTTCTGTGGGCGGTATTGCAGGGTATAGCTTGTCAATGCGCAGACACAGGGCAAATCAGGTGGTGGATTTACTCTCAAAATACGCCTTGCTTAGTTATTCACAACAACAATATTTGTTGGAGAATGGCAGATATATTGAGGGTTCTTTTGTTTGCGATTTCGAAAACTGTGGGGTTACTCATTTTAGAGATTCTGGACTAGGTACTTATCCAGCAGGCGTGTACGATATTGGTGCTCCTAGATTTGAAAAAGACGCAGAAACAGGTGAAGATATTGTCATTGTAAGCGCCAACTTTGATGATGACAAACTCTGCAAAGCGGTTGCATCCGTTGTGGGAACTGCTTGCGTTAATAATAACAATGTTGCTCTTAGAATCAAACAAAACTAATTCATTATAAAAAATAGGAGATAATATGAAATTTAAAAAATCTCAGTCTGGTCGTTCTATGGTTGAAATGTTGGGTGTTTTGGCAATTATCGGCGTTCTTTCCGTCGGCGGGATTGCGGGGTACTCCCTCTCTATGCGCAGACACAGGGCAAATCAGCTGGCAGACGTTGCGGCCAAATATGCATTGGTTCTTTATAACAGTTGTCAACAACATGTGTTGGCTGGAACAGAAAGTAAAAGTTCTGAATACACATGCTTAGCGGATAAATTACCCTCTTTTGAAGAGGCTGATGTTGGCGCTTTGCCCAGTGGCGTTCAAGAGATAACCTCTTCCAGTGTTGATATGGATAATGCAGGGGGTGATGAAGCGGCTTTTGCTGTATATTTTGATGACGCAAAACTTTGCCAAGCTTTTGCCTCTGTTATGGGTAAATCCTGTTCAGGCAATGGTATTTGGATCAAAATCAAGCAAAACTAAGGGATCTTTTTTGTGAAAAATCAACAAACAGTGCATTTTGTGGTGAAAATACGGAGTATTCTAGCGATTATTGCCGTGCTTGCTCTGGGAGGGGTTGCGTTATATAACAATTTTTTGCGTCAAACTTGTATCAATCGGGTTGCTGATTATATTTCAAAATTTGCTTTGGCCGAATATGCTACCTGTCAACAAAAAGTTTTAAACGAAGGTGTTGATATACGTGCCTGCCATTTGACAAGTTCATTTTATAGCCATAAAGGTGTTCAACCAGATAGTGGAGCCATCCCTAAAGAGGTGAGGAAACTTTGGTTTGCAGGTGTTACTTTTAAGAAGGATGCGCAAGTTGATGCTATTAAAATTTATGCAAGTTTTAATGATCGAAAACTTTGTGAAGCTGTTGCCTCAATTTTTGGTTCCACTTGTCGGGGTTTTTCAGAGAGAGTAATTTTAGTCAAACAAAACTAAGTTTTAAGCCAGATGTGTTACTTTAACCTCGGTCTAATGGATGGGTTATAAAATCGCCCTAAAAAAGATAACCTCGATTTATCCTAAGCTCGTAAGAGCTATTTTAACCTCGATTTTAGGTATGCGTTAAGAGCAAGGGGTAAGGAGGCAAATAAAGAGCAAATCTTTGGGCGTATAGTACACTGCGCCATAAAAACAATAAAAGTAATTATTGTTTTTATAAGCCAAGCAATGAGACTTTTCTTTTGAGGTTTAAGTGCAAACTAAAAGCGCAAAAGAATTTAGTCGGAATTGAAATAAAGAGCGATAGCTCAAGGTACTTGAGACCAAATGATTTACCTTTAGTTACCCCTTAACCCGTCAGCTCTTAACTTACTTGCAGCCGGGCCTAAATATGCGCAAGAGATTGACCCCTTCTTTTCTGGGGGTGCCATAGGTGAGCGGGGGAACATCAGCAGGGTTGTAAGGCGCTTTGGGTTTGACAGGTTGAGGCGTTGGCGCCTCTTTTATTTGGGATTTAAAAGCTTCAGCCTTGGTGGCCAAAGAGGACCCTTTTCCACCAAAGACTGGCGCATCAGGTTGGGAAGGTTTTTTTTCATCCATAACGGTTTGCGCCATTTCAACCGAGGTGTCAAACGAACCAGGAACGCTCATCATCACCCCGTCACTGCCCATGACAGAAAGGATATT
The DNA here is from genome assembly GCA_045632845.1 of Alphaproteobacteria bacterium. Lineage (GTDB taxonomy): Bacteria > Pseudomonadota > Alphaproteobacteria > CAAHEQ01 > UBA3637 > RGIG4140. The sequence goes on along the minus strand of JAZQXL010000018.1, from coordinate 7,602 downwards.
CATCCCCTCTTTGGTGCGATAACTGTTCACTTGAATGTTGTTGTACCAGCGGCTTTCAAGCGGGGTGGCAACGGGTTGTTCATTCCCCTCATTCAAGGGGAAAACTTCTGGCTCCCAAAAATCAAAGGAGGCGTCTTTTTGCCCTGTTTTTTTGTGTTTTGCCCCCTCAGTACCTGCTAAATCAGGGAACAATTCCCCTTGCTCAAAAGGGTGTTGACTTTTATTATCCGCCTTTGCTTTTGAAGTTGAACTCTGTTTCATTCAAGCCTCCTCTTTAAACGGGAGTATAACAGATTTGGATAGAAAAGAAAAGACTTTTATGCGCCAAATGTGTTGCACTTTCAAAGGATGTTTTATGGGACATTTAAGGGGATTTGCCCTCAAACCTTTTGATCAAAAAAACACCCCGCACGGGCAGGGGTGATTTGTAAAAGATGGTAAGTTAGTTTTGTTTGATTTGAAGTTCAATGTTTGTATGACGGCATGTAGAGCCTGTAACAGAAGCAACGGCTTGACAGAGTTTTGGATCTTCTAATGGAATTGTTACTGTTACCGTATCAACCCCTGTGGTTTGATTGGTGGTGAATCCAGAGTTACCTATATACATATTAGATCTTAATCCTGTTGGTGATGCACCAACCCCGGCATTATAAAAATTGATTGCATTACATTCACTTATATTTGTTATGTCCCCATTCAAGATTTCTTGTTGGCATCGGCCATAAGCCACCAATGCATACTTTGATGCGCTATCAACAATCCCATTCGCTCTGTGTCTGCGCATAGAAAGGCTGTATCCTGCAATACCACCGACAGAAAGCACGCCAATAATGGCGAGAACGCCCAACATTTCAACCATTGACCGACCGGATTGTGATTTAAGTTTTTTGAAATTCATAATTATCTCCTAGTTTTGTTTGATAATGTATGAAACATAACTATCACCAAGTGGATGCCCAGATCCAATATGACAAGTTGTTCCTACAATAGAAGCGGCTGCTTGACAGAGTTTTTGATCTGTGAATTCTATATGCATCCGAATGTTATCATTACCCTCATCATCTGAAGTGATTTCTTCGATTGCTATATGATAAATCCCTGAAGGAAGAGGCCCAACATCTGGCACACCATCAGTATCTGCATAATGTGATCCTAAATTTACGGCAGTACAATCAGTCATGTCGTCAATAGAGGTATTGCCTCCATTTATAACATATTGTTGGCATTTACTATAACCTGTTACAGCATACTTTGAAACATAATCCACAATCTGATTTGCTCTGTGACGACGCATAGAGAGGCTATACCCCGCAATACCGCCCACAGATAGCACACCGATAATGGCGAGGACGCCGAGCATTTCAACCATGGAACGGCCGGATTGAGATTTTTTGAAATTCATTTGATTTCTCCTTTTGTGTGTAAAATAAACGAACGATTAATTTATTTGATATCACAGGCCTTTTTTAATTGCAACCAATTTTTCAAAAACACAAGAAAAATCATTTGCTTGTCTTTTATTTTGAAATGCTCCCAAAATCCAACAAAAAGCGGCAAATTAATCGGTCGTTTAATTTACATACTTTAAATTTGAAATAACTGTTTGATTATATAGATAAAAAATAACCATTTTTAATCGTTATTTATCCGCACAACTTGAGGTTATGCGTGGCTTTGATGCAACCACGAGTTGCGTCGGGTCATAGGTTAGGTCGCAAGTGTGGGTATTGCTTGTGTCGGGCGTGGGGCAGGCGAGAGGATGAGAGTTCAGAAGTGGCGGGTTAAGAATGTTATGCAACCTGATGTTGTGGTGCGTGTGGTTGTTGGTTATGAGGCGGGAATAAAAAAAGAGAGGGAAAAACCTCTCTTTTTTGATATGAGCGTTTAACTTAGTTCATATTGAAAGGGATTGTTATGGAATGCCAAGAAGGGCTAGATGTTCTACATGTTCCACCCACAGTGGCGGCTACAGCTTGGCAAAGTTTTTGATCAGTAAAGACAGTGAACATATCAAGCCCTTCAGAGTCGTTATCATTTTGGCTGCTCCTCTCATTGTCCCAGTCAGATACCCAAAAACAACTCACGCCAGCTGGAAGAGGTCCAACATCAGTATCTTCACAAAATGATATTCCTGCATCACAATCCTCCACATCAATACCTTCATCTAAAGCTATTTTTTGACATTTTGAGTATTCTGATACAGCTTTTTTTGAAATATAGTCCACAACTTGATTGGCTCTGTGACGACGCATAGAGAGGCTGTACCCAGCAATACCACCCACAGATAGCACACCGATAATTGCCAAAACACCCAACATTTCAACCATTGAACGACCGGATTCATGTTTTTTGAAATTCATTTTTTTAGCTCCTAATTTTTGTTAATTGATGAGGATACTAAACCACAGCTGTTGCAAAAATGCAAGCGAAATCAAAAAAAACACTCCCTTTAAGCTTGGGAGTGTTTTAAATAAAAAGTTAAGTTAATTTTGTTTGGTTTTTACGGTAATATGTTGATAGTCGCTATTACTATCATTACAGCTTCCACTTGCAGCCCCTATGATAGATATAAACGCTTGGCAAAGTTTTTGATCTGTAAAAACGACCCGTGTTATAACTTCATCGTCCCCTGATTCATGCTGGTTAACATATCCGTGTACAACATCAGATACACCAGCTGGCAAAGGGCCTAAATCACTATCTTTATGATCTGAAGGTGTTATATTAACACTTGAGCAACCAGAAGCTGCGTTTGAACCTGTTCCTGTTTCACCATTCATCATTTTTTGTTGGCAGGCATTATAAGTGATGAGTGCATACTTTGAAACATAATCCACAACTTGATTTGCTCTGTGTCTGCGCATAGAGAGGCTATAGCCCGCAATACCACCAACGGAAAGCACGCCAATGATGGCTAAGACACCCAACATTTCTACCATAGACCGACCAGATTGAGATTTAAGTTTTTTGAAATTCATTTTAAGCTCCTATTTTTGAATTAATAAGAGTACTAAACCATATTTAGAGAAGAAACACAAGTGTTTTTTAGTGCGCAAGCGCTCCAAAACCTCGATATGTGGTATGGATTAAAAAGCCCGACCTCTGGTGAGTTAAGAGCTGGCGGCCTAAAGGGTAACTAAAGTAAAATCAACTCATTCGTGTACATTATCGCTTACGCTTCTTTGTCCGTACACGTCAATCGCTGGTTTTATCTTTATTTCCTCCTTTATACCTTGCTCTTAACACGTACCACAGAACGAGGTTTCATTTTAAGCTCAAGTACGTTACGCTTGCGCTTTTTATTTCAATTCCGACTAAATTCTTTTACGCTTTAAGTTTGCACTTAAACCTCAAAAGAAAAGTCTCATTGCTTAGCTTATAAAAACAATAATTACTTTTATTGTTTTTATGGCGCAGTGTACTATACGCTTAACAATTCACTTATTACACCTTCTCTTAAAACTTTAACGAAATGTATCTGAGGGAGTGATTTTCTGCCAAAATGGCTCTTTAGAGCGCTTTTTAAACTTACCGCCAGTGGGGCCCTCAATCAAGTTATCCACAAGAATGTGCATAACTTTTAAAAATTTATCACTTATCAACAGTTGAAAGTCTTGGATTTTAAGGCGTGTTGAAGGTTATCCACAGGTTTTGCGCGTGCGTATACTTATCCCTTATTCTTTTTTTTAGGGTTGTTTTTTTCTTTTTAAAAAAAGGGGGGTATAAGGGGGGAAGGGATTTTTCTTTTTTTATTCCTTTTTTTTTAAAAGTGTTACAGTTTGTCACTTTTTGTAACTGTTTTTGCTGAAAAATAGGGGCTATAAAATCCGTAACATATTGAAAAATAAGGAAACACATTTTTAAACCATTGTGGCAACTTTGTCACATTTTGTCATTTTTTGGTTGTTCACATTTGCCTTTTTTTGGGGTATAAGGGAGTAAAATGGTACAATAATGTTTGGGCCAGCGTGTCCAAAACGAATTTTACGAGGCATTTGGGGCAAAACGCACTCCCTCGTGTACCCCAGCGAATGTACACGTCGGTTGTTTGTTTTTACCAACTACTCTCGTAAAATCCGTTTTTGACGCATCCAATAGGAAAGAGGTTATTTTGACGGTAAGTTAAAATGAGACCCTGTTCAACATCTAGGGGCGCTTGTGCCAAGTTTAAGTACAACAAGGTACTAGGCACTTGACAAAGCACCTCCTATCTTTCCAACTATCATCCTCATTTGAACGCATACCACAGGGCGAGGTTATTTTTATAAAAGCCAATAGGGCGGAGTTATTTGAACGATTTTCGCTTAGAGATGGTGATATTTAAAGCATAAAAAAAACACCCCAGAGCAGGGGTGTTTTGTAAAAGATGGTAAGTTAGTTTTGTTTAACTGTAAAGGAAGCAGCATAAGGACCACTAACTCCTTCACCACCAGTCTTCCAACAGGAACCTCCTGTAACTGATGCAACGGCTTGACAGAGTTTTTGATCGTTGAATGTAATATGTGCATAAATAATATCCTCACCTGTTGTATCGTTGGAGCTAATCTGTACAGACTCAACCCCTGTTACACCGGCAGGTAATGTGCCAACTCCCGCTTCTGTGAAATTTGGGATTTTGCCATGGGGAGGTATTGTCTCGTAAATGTTACACTCTGAAAGAGCGTCAACTTCCCTATTCATTAATTTTTGTTGGCATTGGCTATAGGCAACCAAATAATATTTTGAAACAATATCCACAACCTGATTGGCCCGATGGCGCCGCATAGAGAGGGAATAGCCCGCAATACCGCCGACAGAAAGAACACCGATAATTGCGAGGACACCCAGCATTTCAACCATAGAACGACCGGACTGAGATTTCAGTTTTTTCATTTTTTAACTCCCTTAATTTTGTTTGATTTGGATATAAACAGCCTTAGTTCCATTTATGACGCATTCTGTTCCAGCAATAGATGCCACAGCTTGACAGAGTTTGTCATCATCAAATTCAGCACTGACAGTAACGATGTCAACACCTGATGTTAAATTGTGTTCAAGTTGAGGAGTTCCAACGTGATTTACCCCAGCGGGACGTGATCCAACACCAGCATCTTCAAATTCCATATCACAATTAGAATAATACATTATTGTTCCAGAAGAAGCTGAACCAGTTGCTTCGCCATTTAAAACCCTTTGTTGACAGTTACTATAGAAAACTAAGGCGTATTTGGATAATATATCTACCACTTGATTCGCCCGATGACGACGCATAGAGAGAGAATATCCCGCAATACCGCCCACAGAAAGAACACCGATAATGGCAAGGACACCCAACATTTCCACCATCGAGCGACCAGATTCCAGTTTTTTGAAATTCATAATAAGCTCCTAGTTTTGTTTGATGGCAATTTCTGTGTAATAATCTGTTCCAGGTTTTGTACAACTAGAGCCTGCAAGAGAAGCAACGGCTTGACAGAGTTTTTGATCTGAAAACAAAACAGGCATATTAACAGTATCAACACCCGTGGTTGCATTTGAAGTAACCACCCAAGAACCAAAACCTGTGACACCAGCGGGTGTTGCCCCAATCCCTGCGTCCAAAAACCGTAGATAAACCGACTTACCAGTATTATCAGGGTGATGTAAACAACCATTAACCTCTGAGGCTTCGCCATTTACAACTCTTTGTTGACAGATGGAGTATACAGTTAAAGCATACTTTGAGGCAAGATCAACTATCCCATTGGCTCTATGTCTGCGCATGGATAAAGAATAGCCCGCAATACCGCCGACAGATAGCACGCCGATAATAGCGAGGACGCCAAGCATTTCCACCATCGAGCGACCGGATTCCAGTTTTTTTAATTTCATTTATTTTACTCCTAATTTTTGTTAATTGATAAGGGTACTAAACCACAGCTGTTGCAAAAATGCAAGTGGAATTAAAAAAAGCCCGACCTCTGGTGAGTTAAGAGCTGACGCTCTAAGGGACATCTAAAGGTAAATTGCCAAACTCGAGTACCCCTCCGTTGCACTTCGATACCGTACACTTCACTTGACAATTTCCTCTTTATCTGTCGCCTTACAGCTGGCTCTTAACACGTACCACAAATCGAGGTTAAAAAACATGGTATGTGTTAAAAAAGCGCACAAGCGCTCTAAAGATAACCTCTTGCCTAATGGATGGGTTGAGAGCAAACACAAAATAGCCAAATAAAGATGAATGCCCCGACTGTGGTGTACGGATAAAAAGGCGATAGCCAAAAGTACATAAAGGAGGTGTATTCGCTTTAGTTGGCATTTTGTGTGCTAGCTCTTATCTCACAAGTGGTTGGGCTTTTAAGATAGGATGCCTCGCTAAAAATAAATATAAGGGGATAGATGGGGCGTTGGACACGAACGACGTGTACTAAAAAGAAGGTACACGAGTAAGTGTCTGGCGCCTAGAAAATTTGAAAAAAGATAACCTCTTGCCTGTTGGATGCGTCAAAAACGGATTATACAAGGATAGTTGGTAGGAACAACCGACCGAATGTGTATATTCCCACTAAAGTGGGCCCCTTTCCACACGTAAGGTTCAACCTTCGCCTTGCTCGGTTTCACCAACTACCGTGTGTACTGACATGTACCTGAGGGAGGGCGTTCTGCCCCAAATACCTCGTAGAATTCGTTTTTGACACACTGACAGTTAAAATTTTAATTAACTGAAAGGAAATTTTTGACATGCTACTCTCAATCGCACAAGAGGCGGCGGCCATTGTTGGCACGGAACCGCCTCAATCTCTTTTTAACAAATTTAACCCGCAAAGCATTCTTTTTTTGAGCTTGATGACAGACACGCTTGAAGCCTTAAAGCGCTATGGTGACTGGCAACAGCTTGCAAGGGAGGCTTCTTTTTATACCACAAATTCAACAGTTTATCACTTGGATGATATTGTGGATGACTTTTTTTGTTTGATGCCAGATACCATCTATATCAAGGATAAAAAAGAAAAAGTCATTGGCTCTGTGTCGGCTGAATCTTTCATGCGGTCCAAGGTGTTTCAAACAGATGATGGCAGGGTTAAGTTTCAATTAAAAGGGGATGCCTTTTGTTTTACAAAACTGCCACCCATTGGCTCCAAAATTGTGTTTCAATATCACAGTTCCTCAGTTGTGAGGGAAAAAGAAAAGTCAAACGGGGAGGTGGTTTTTAAATCTCAACCAACCAAAGACACAGACATTCCTTTGTTTGACAGATATTTGATTAAACTCTCTCTCATTTGGCGCTGGTACAAGCGCAATGCTATGGCGTATGATGAAGAGTTTTTGGAATATAAAACCGAGCTGAAAAAGGCTTTTATGTCTTCTATGGCAATGGAAAATATCCCCCTTATCAGCGGGGGGTCAACTTTAAATAAAGGAGGTGTTTATGTCCAGTTTAAGAACAATGCCTAATCGGGGCAATATGCGCTTGCATGAGGCGGTTTTACCCTCTCCAGTGGGTGGGTTGAATGCAGCTTCCAGCTATGACAATATGCAGCCAAATCAAGCCCTTCAAATGGATAACTTTATCCCCATGGCATCCTCTGTTGTTTTAAGACGGGGATACAAACCGCACGCTGGGAAAATGCCTTTTGCCCC
>JAZQXL010000017.1:0-42379 GCA_045632845.1 Alphaproteobacteria bacterium | reverse complement strand
TAAAGTTTTAAGAGGTAACTAGTGGCAGAATCACTGCTTTCGTGTACCCCAGCGAATGTACACGTCAAGCATTGATTCTATCCATATTTCCTCTCTTAAAACTTACTCTTAACGCATCCAACAGGCAAGAGGTTATTTTTTTGAAAGGAAAAACAATGAACAATTTTGACTACACAAACTTAACAACAAGGGAACTTTTGGAAAAGGCTCTGAACGGGGAAATTCCCATTCCTTTAGTTTATAAGCCCAACCGCCAGTAAGTTCAAATGGGGTTTTAAACGGCACCTATGGTCAAATTCAAACACTTGCGTATGCCAGCCAATATACGCCACGTGTTTCAATTTAATTCATATCTGCTCGCCTAAAACCTCATTTGAACCCATCCATTACATCGAGGTTTCCTGAGCGCTTACGCGCTATTTTAACCTCGCTCTCAGGTACGCGTTAAAAAATGATTTTAAGGAGCAAGATAGGTGGTGCTTAGCGACTGTATAGTACGGATAAATGGCGCTTTAGCGCAAGGGTACTTGAAGTCGATATAAGTACCCCTAGGTTGCCCTTAAAATCAGATTTTTAACACACTGGTGCTCGTGTTTACATTTACCCATACGCATCCATCAATGACGCCGAGATTTTTGATGTGCCAGATGACACAGACCCGTTCGAGTTTAGAGATAATGGGTATACAACACCTCTTGCAAACTCTTGGGATTCTGCATTAACGGATACTTCAATAAGCGCTCTTACTTCTAGCTTAGAAGATACGGATTTGAATAGCTTTTCAAATTCAAGCTCTTATTTGAGTGCGCTGAACTCGTTACAACAAAACACAAACTCATACCTTAGCGCATTGACGCCACTTCAACAAAACAGCAACTCATATTTGAGCACGCAAAACACCTTGCCTCAAAACAACAGTTTGATTGACTTATTAAAGCAGATGTTCCCATTAAAAACTGTGGATGAAACCACTGATTTATCATCAACTCAAACACCAACTGATTTGATGACAAGCACCCTCACAACCCCGCTACATCAAGGGGTTCAAAATGGCTTAAACGCTGTTTTTGGCTCTACGCCTGCTTATGCGGGAACACAGCCAACTTCAGCAGAGATTGTTATGCCAACAGATGAAGAATTACGAACAGATTTTGATGCTATATGGCCAAAAATCAGAAAAAACGAAAAGTACGTTTCGCATCCATATCTTGATTCAAATTGTCTGGACACATCAGGAACAGGTCATTTAATGGATTTAAACAATCTTGAAAATGATCCTTTAATTGATTTTTCTGACCCTCAAAAGGTTGAAGATTATCTTGTTCTATCTCAGAAAATGAAAGATGAGATTTGTACTCTAAATGAGGAGGGAAAATTAACAACAAACTGGACAAGTGATGGACAGGAAAAATACTATGAAGAATTGAATTTGTACCCAGTTGATGAGCAGACAGATACCGAATACGGACTTCAATTTATTAAAGAACGCTTGCCTCAGTTGTTGCGTGCTCTTTCAATACAAAATCCTCCACTCAAATGGCAACAAATTGGTCCAGGTGGGAAATATGTATTAATGGATTTGTTATATAACCCAGGAGTTGATACTCCTATATACAACTACAAAACAAACACAACTGGTTGGCCTAAATTCTTTGATGCTTTTGCTAAAGGAGATTTTGAAAGAGCAAAAAAAGAGGTAACAAGAAAAGGTATTTCACCTATTAGAAACAAAGACTTACAAGATAGTCTGGAAAAAGAGCGCCTTTTTAGACTTCGAAAAAAAAACACCTCTTTAGATGGTAGAAAATAGCTTATAACTTGTTTAATGTAGTACAAAAGGGGGCTAATGATTCAATTATTCCGAAACTTACGTTTTTCATGGTTTCTAAATCTGAAACATTATCTCCCATTGTTGAAACAATAGATATTGCGCAAGGATCTTTTCGTCTGTCTAAAGGTTCGTATTTTGTGTAAGATATATTCCCCTTCACATCAAAATATTTCAAAATGGTTTGATCGGGCTTGTCTTCCACAATTTCAGGAAGGCTAACGTGGAATTTTTCGGGATTTTTCAAAGAAAAACCAATATCAGCCCCTTTGAGATGCAATTCACAAAGAGGATGCGTCATATCGTGTGTATCACACAGAACATAATTCAATGCTTGTTGTTTGAATTGAAAAGTTCTGTCGGTTATGACGTTCATTTTGAGATTTTTTTCAATCTTTTGAACGTCTTTTCGTTTATAAACTTCTTGTTTTTTGACTTTTAAAGGGCAATTTTCATCCACTTTTTGAAAAGAGCTAGAAAAAAAATCCCAATCCTTTTGACTTGTTGATTGAGCATGCTCCAACCACAAATTGCACTCTTTTTTAAAAGGATTTGGACTTATTTTTAAATAAACACTCTCATTTTCAAATGTTAAATTTTTAAAAATGGTTTCCTCTTTTTCATCTTGAACAAGCTCGAGGGGAAAAGTTGAAATTTCTTCCAAATTGTCTAGTTGAAAGGCAAAATATCTGTCTTTTTGATACAAATGACACAATGCTGTTCCCCAATTCCCATCACAAACAAGTGTATTCAACGCTTCTTGTTTGAACTTGAAAGAAGTGTCAATATTGAACTTTTCTTTGAGGGTGTTATAGGCTCGCTCATAATTTAGTTTGCTTTCAAATTGCTCAACTTCTGGCACATTTGTGTCATAAGGGTCACCTGCCTGAACAGGCGTATTTAACCCCAAAAACACACCACTTAAAAGCAATATAGTTAAACTCTTCATTGTTGAACCCTCCTTGATATGGTTTTAATTTATCTGTTTATCCACCACCTGTCAAGCAAATAGAAACCCCCTTGACGAATATTTGAATAACAAGTATCCTCATTATTATAATCGAAAATAAAGGGCTAAATATGACAAGAAAAGTTTTTATTAAAATATGTGCTTTGGTATTGTTTTGCACTTTGGTTGTAAAGTGTGGCTACGAATATTTTGTTGTAGCGTCCTGTTATGATTTGGGTGGCGTTTTTGATGAAAAAAACAATCAATGTCGAACAGATTGTTTGATGATCAGCAAAGTAAATGGTTGTATTCAACTCACAAAAGAACAGGTTGATTTGTTAAAATCAGGAAAAGGTTTTTCAAAAGAAGAAATGCAAGACATTTGTTTAAAAAACAATCTCCCATTTCGCTCATCAGATGGCTTGTGCGATTTTGATTTTGACAAGAGCAATCTTGATTTTTAATATCTTAACCACTAGCAAGTTTAAATAATGTTTTATTATAAAAAAATCAATAAGATATTTCAAAAATAGATATAGGAAAAATAAAGGACGTTTAATTAAGCCCAACCTCCTCAGAGTTAAAATGAGGTCTAAGGTCAAATTTACCCTTTCGAGTATCTTAAAAGCCCAACCACTTGTGAGTTAAGAGCTTATACACAAAATGCCAACTAAAGCGAATACACCTCCTTTATGTACTTTTGGCTATCGCCTTTTTATCCGTACACCACAGTCGGGGCATTCATCTTTATTTGGCTATTTTGTGCTTGCTCTCAACCCATCCATTACATCGAGGTTACGGAGCGCTTACGCGCTTTTTTAATGCATACTATAGGCCGGAGGTTATTTGTGGAAAACACTTGCATTTTCTTAACAACTATGGTTTAGTACTCTTATTAATTCGCAAAACTAGCTTTTAACATTCTTTTTATCAAAAAAGAGGGGATTGACCCTCTCTTTTTTTTAGATCGCCCGCCCACGTTCCGCATCCACACCCCCACACCATTGCCATACCACACCACACGCCCACGCTCGTGTTACACCACGCTGCGTTACGCACCGCACACCAACCTCAAGTCGAACACCCACACCGCACCCGCACCACACCCCGCCGCACACCCAAACGCACAACCGCTGGTTGTATCTCTTAATCTTAACATCCAACCAAGAAAGGACTTTTTTAACCATGAACCAAAGATCAGCTCTTGATATGATTCTTGCCCAGCCAAAGCGGGGCGGGATGAGCAAAAGCGCCATTTTACTTCATCAAAAACAATGTGAGGATTTTGAAAAAATGCAAAAAGAAATCAACTTAATCAAAGACGACATTCAACACGTCAAAACCCAGCAAGACCAAATGCATCAAAAACTGGATAGCATCATTTTGTTGGTGCAAAGCAAAAGTTCGTTTAGTGAAAACTTAAAAGAAATTGTCAATAATAAGGTGTTTTTGTATTTGTTAATCACGCTGATGTGTGCTCTTTTTGGGGCAGGTGTGGGGGAAATTGGCATAACCATTTTGAAATAAAAGTCTTAAAATTCTGTCTGTTTGAGGAAATTTTTAAAAAAAACACTCTTTTTTTAAAAAAAAATATTCAAAAAATCAAAAATGTGCTATAATGAAATCATTGGGGAAATTTTGGATATTAAAAAGGGGGCTCTTATGGTTTCAAAAAAAGAAAGATTTGCCAAAGTTGAAGATTGTTTGAAAGAATTAACATTACTTTTGCCTGCAGAAGGGGAAGTCCGTGTTGATAGTTTTTCATCAGAGAATAAAGAGAGGTTTTATACTCTGGTTTCAAAATATGCCTCTTTCAAACAAGATCCAGCGTTGAAAGATGTTGTCGAGAACTTGGAAACAAAGTATAATGTTTCTGGCGCATTTCGTTCTCAGGTGGAAGATTATATCAACCGTCGCAAAGAGATTGTTGAAAAAGAAAAGAAAGAAGAAATTGCCGATCGTGAGCAACAGATTGTTGAAGACCGTAATGAAAAATCTTTGCAAGAAATTGCTCAAGAGAGGAAATTAACTTTAGATGAGTTGAAAAAATTGGCCGCTTCATTGGGGGTAAAATTGGAAGAATTGGCGAAAAAACATGGCAGTATGGAAAAAGCTGAAGCCGAATTGATAGAAATGGCCAAAAAAGACCCTAAAAAAGATGATTTGACTGGTATATATGTGGCTGAAGTTGTGGCACCACAAGATCAAGAACGTTTTTATGCTCGTTTGCCTAAAGACCAACAAGCCAAAGTTCGCTGGGCTGCAGCAGAACATAAAAAAAGAATGAAAAACGGGGCTCCACGTGTTTTTGTTCCACCTGTTAGGCCGGGGATGGGGTACACGGTTAATAGAGATGCAACTCTTCCAAGTGGCAAACTCATTCGAGATGTTCATGGTGAAAATTGGCATGAACCATATGTGGCAGCTGCCAACAGACGTGGGGAGTATAATGATGCCCGTGCGGATTATGAAGAGGCCACGCAAATTTTTTGCTCGCATACGATGGGGTATTCTCTTTCTGAAAAACAAGCTGTTTTAACAGAAGTTTATGCAGGGGGAAAAGTCACTATTGGTAGAATGCGTGATCTTGGTATTTCTGAAGGGACTTCGAACCAGCTTATAAACGTAGTTAACAGCGCAAGGGATCCTAAAAACACAAATGCTCGTGCACACGACCGTTCATCTAAAAAAACGGGTGAAAAACCAGACAATGATACTCAAGCAAAACCAAATGATCCTGTTGAAGTTATTTCACTCAAAAATGCTGAAGCTAATCGCAAAAAAACACAAGCAGATGTTTCTCTTGCGCAAAATTCTGCTGACAGAGCAGGGGTGGATGTGGCCCAAACAGTTGCCCGTCATGCTGAAGAAAACATCACCAGATCTGATGCAGTTGCAACTGTTGATAATCAGCTTCAACAAGATGATTTGCTAAAGGGAAGGGCGTAAAATTAAGACCAACCTCCTCAGAGTTTAAAAAGTGTTATAAAGGGCCATTTTTGCAGAAAATCACTCCCTCAGGTACTTTGCGCTTACGTGCTTTTTTAACGCATACCATAGAGCGAGGTTATTTGTGGAAAACACTTGCATTTTCTTAACAACTATGGTTTAGTACTCTTATTAATTCGCAAAACTAAAGGAGTCTAATCATGAATTTTAAAAAACTTAAATCTCAATCTGGTCGGTCTATGGTAGAAATGTTGGGTGTCTTAGCCATCATTGGCGTGCTTTCCGTTGGTGGTATTGCGGGCTATAGCCTCTCTATGCGCAGACACCGTGCCAATCAAATTGTTGATCATATTTCAAAACTAGCTTTAATTGACTACGGAAGATGTCAAAAAGCTGTTTTAGATGGTAATATAGGTGATGTATCTAGGTGTGACGATATTAGTGATAGAACCTCTTTTTTTTATGATAGAGACAAAACTACAGATGTTGGATCTTTTCCTTCAGGGGTTGAACACATTGTTTTCCCTGCGATTATTGAAACAGATTCGACAGGTCAAGATACTGTACGTGTTGATGTTAGGTTTCTAGATCAAAAGCTTTGTCAAGCAGTTGCCTCCATTACAGGATCAGATGTGGCAGGGTGTGATAGTTCAGTGGGTCTTATCATAAAAATCAAACAAAATTAAATTCTATTTTTTAAATCAAAACACTCCCAAGCGCAAAGGGGGGTGTTTTTTTATATTCTGCTTGATTTTTTAAGTGTTCTGTGGTTTAACTGAAATATATTAATTCACAAAACTAGGAGTTAAAAAATGAAATTTAAAAAAACAGAATCCGGTCGGTCAATGGTTGAAATGCTGGGTGTTTTGGCCATTATTGGCGTGCTTTCCGTTGGTGGTATTGCGGGCTATAGCCTCTCTATGCGTCGTCACAGAGCCAATCAAGTTGTGGATATTGCTTCAAAATACGCATTAACAGTGTTTACGCATTGTCAGCAAAAATCCTTGAATGGTGAAACTGGTTCCTTATCAGCTGGAAGGACTGGGTGTAGTTCAGCTGAATTATCTTTTGAAGAGTCGGGTATTGGTGAGTTCCCTGCTGGGGTAGAAGAATTTGGCCATGCAGAGTTATATGACGGAAGTGGGCATCCATTTCCAGAAGAGGTGAATGTTTACATTGCTTTTACAGATAAAAAGTTGTGCCAAGCAGTTGCCTCCACTGTGGGTGATGTGAGTGATCATTGTAATGGACCATTCCCCTCTGTTGCGTTTTATATCAAAAACAATTAGATTTTGAATTTTACCCTTGACATTCTTAAAATGGTGTACTATATGGTATTTATAGTACAATTATCATTATAAAAGTACAATTTAATATTATTATAATTAAAAAGGGGTATGATATGACAAAAGATTTTGCTCAATCACAACGAATGGTTCAATGTCGCATGCAATTGGGATGCCGTGATGCAATGGATTTTTACAAAAAATATGCGCAAGAAGGTCGCTTATTTTCTTATCCAAAATATCAAAAGCATGAATCGGGAGAACGTCCTTTGAATGAAAAATCAGCCATGCTTTATGCGGATATTTTTCATGTGGAATGGCAATGGCTTCTCAATGGGGGAGATAAAGGGGATACTGTTGAATTAGATATGGTGGACGCTGTTGCCTGTTGTGGCAATGGCGTTGTTAATTTTGACACCAATGTGATTGGCAAACATGCCATTTCTTTAAATGCGTTCAAAGAACTCACGCCCATTGCACCAGAATGTATCAAAATTTTAAAAGTTGTTGGGGATAGTATGGAACCAACCATTTCTTCTGGTGACTTTGTGTGGGTTGATGTGTCTTGTACCACACCAGTTAGTGATGGGATTTATCTGTTTTGCATTGGTGATCGCTTGGTTGTGAAGCGGTTGCAAATAAATCCATTTGACAATTCGGTTGAAATTATGTCAGATAATACAAAGTACAAACCCATCAAAGCATCGGATTATCAAACTGTTGCTGTTGTGGGACGGGTTATTTCTTATACCAAAATGATTGGATAGTTACTAAAATGCAAAAAATTAAGCATTATATTTATCAGTTTTTTTCAAGCGCATTGCCTGAAATTTTGTATATGGTAACCATTCCATTTTATATGGTAATGATTTCATATTTGGTGATGTTTACCAATTCAACGGATGAAAATTTGTGGTATATGCGCCCTGTTTTTTTAGGCACTGTGTGGATTCCTGCGCTTTTGAGTTTTAGTTTGAACTTTGTGTTGAAAAAGGTTTTTCAATCTGGACCTCGCAAGTGGGTGCGCAATTATCCAATCGTTTTTATTTTGTTTTATACACTCTATTTCTTTATTTTAAGCAAGCTTGAATTTGGCAAAAGTTGTTTAACAGCTGCTGTGGCAGGGGGTGTGCTCATTGTGTTTTTGTGTCTGTTAAAAGTGGCACAAAAGCAGATGTATTATTTGCCACCATCCAAAGAATTTTGGTTTTATGTGCTCACTTTTTTGCCTCCGATTGTGATTTTGTTTTTCACAGATGTTTATTTTCTGATTGTCAAAGAATCACGCTATTTTATTTTGATGGCACCCGTGAGTTATTTGCCTGAAATTTTTGGCTTTTTCACTTATGCAACTATCAGATCGTTTATTATATCCAAAAACAAACACCCTATGACGCTGTTTGAAGCCATCTTTATCATGCAGGTTGTGAATGTCGCCATGTCAATTTATTTTGGCTCTTATTGGGGGGATAAGATTATTTGGATGGCGCTTACCATTTCGTTTGCAACCATTTGGCTAGCTGAACGGTTCTCAAAATATAAAGCGCTTGATTAAAAGCGCTTTTTTTATCTTTCTTTGTTTATGTTGGATGGGTGAGGGGTATTGCCATTGGGGGATATCTCCGTCCCACCTTGCTGAAAATGGTTGATCAATCTTTCTTGATTTGCTCTTCCTTTTTGGGGTAAGGTGTTGTCTTCTTGCACTTGGGTATTTTCATTTTCCAGCTGATTGGGCGCTAAATTTTGAATAAACTCTTGTGCCTCAGGTGTGGTGAGCAATGCTTCATAACTAAGCGTTGGGTTGTCCTTTTTGAGTTGGCGGAAAAAATTGGCCAAAGCACCAGGGTTCACCTCTTTTCCTTGAATAACAAATTTTTGGGGATAATCTACCTCAAAATGTAAAGGGATGTTGTGAATTTGTTTATAAATCAAATCTTGCTGTTCAATCAAAAAGAGGGTGGGGGCCAATTCGATGTGTTTTGAATTGTTCTCAAACTCTTTCTCACTTGTCCCTGGTCTTGTTTGAAAAATATGCATCAACTCATGGGAGGCAATGGTTGGTAAGGGGCAATATTTTTCCCCTTTATCATCAGATAGGCTTTGATCAAGATTCATTTGAAGGGTCCAATCATTCCAAGGATTATCAACCGAGTTACAATGAATAATCGATTGCCAACAATCTGTAATTTTTGGCAATTCATTTCTTGAAACACCATTTTTAAGCAAAAATTCATCAAAGAGCTTTTCAGCAATTTTATCAGCCTTTGCTTTATCTTCAAGGGGAATCATTGAGAAGCTAGTTTTATTTTCATCCTCGTAAATTCCCTCATAAAGGGCTTGATAGGCTGTATTTCCTAGATAAATATTTTTTAATTCATCACAATCGTCAGCCGTTTGTCCCACATAATCCATATTTTCATCAAATTTGCCTGCTTGGGTTTGAACAGGGGCATTTTCCTTATATTTCAACAGCTTTTTAGCCGCCAAATAAATGCGCCTGTTTTTGGGATTGTTTATATCCTGTGGTTGGCTTAAATCAAGCCCTTTAAAAAACCTCAGATAATGCGTTTTTACCTCGGGGGGAAAATCACTACTTTGCAACAAAAATTGTGCCCCTTTAACCATGAGCTTAAAATCTGCCTCACTTTGAGGGACGAATGTATTTTTTCTTTCAGTCAAAAAAAAACTCCCTTTTTTTGATAATTATGCTTTGCTGTTTTTATTAAGCGTTTCTTGCATTTTTGTTAGCAATCCCTTGAATCAGTCGAACCTGTTTGTTTGTAATACCAAGTTCTTCAGCGTTCATTTCAATGGTTTGACCGTGTTTTGCCAAATGGGCTGCCAAAGCACTCATGCCACCCATTTTCTTGGCTTCAGCTGCTTTTTTGCTTTCAATTGCTTGGATCATATTTTGAATTTTTGCATCTGAAAAACCAGCCGCTCTTAAAGCTGCAACGCTCACCCCGGTTACCACTTCTTGTGTATCAGGATGAACTGAAGCAGGTTTTCTATTCGTATTTTTATTCATGTCATCAGCACGAATAGGGGCATTTTGATTGCCAGCTATTAATTTTTGTTCTTCTTGATACCTTTTTTTGTCTTCTTCAGAAGCGCCAAAAAGCCACCTTGGCATGTTGCGTTGCCACCAGTTCAGTTTTTTAACGCCGCTATTTGCGCTGGCATATGAAGCTGCTTGTGCTTCTTGATCAGCTGTGTTTGAACGTTTTTTTCTTGTATCTTTTTGATTAGGAGCAGGGGGATTTTTCTCATCAGGATATTGAATGGGTTTACCACTTCTATCATGTGTCGGGCGGTTGTATGGTCCTGGATGATCAGCGGTTGTTCGGCCAGCTGGAACTTGTCCGTCATTTTGGTATCCATCAATTGAATCTGGATTAATTTTCCCATTTGCATTGTCATATTCTGTCATGTTAGCCTCCTTTTTGTTGTCCTTTTACTATTATAGCATATGTTCTAAAAAAATGAAAATCTTTTTTATTTTTAGGGTTTAATTCCTTTCTTTTTCATCTTCAAGATCTGGTTCAACCATCTTCATAAATGCATTGATTTTTAAGCGGTATTCATTTTTATCTTGGGAAGTTATGCCGTTTTCAATTTTCTCTGATGGTTTTAAATGGTGTTCCAATGCTTGCACGCCTTTTTTCTCTTGTTGAACAGCTTGATAGCGTTTTAATAACAAGTCTTTTTGCTCCTGCGAAGTCAAATAATCAATTGAAAGCACTCCTTGTTCATTGGCAATCATGGGGTTTGCTCCTTTGGTGAGCAGGTAGTTTACAACTCCTTCAGCTTTGTACAAAATGGCAAGGTGCAATAAGGTTTCATTTGTGTTATAGTAGGGTTTGTTGATGTCAATTTCAGCCTTTTCAAGCAAAACATCTAGCATTTCAGGGTTATCCAAAAAAATGCTTTCTTCAATCGGGGTACGCTTTGTTTCCCCTGTCACGTACAAATTGAGGGGATGCTTCATCATCTCTTTAACAATGTCTAGTCTGTTAAATCGAACAGCATCCATCAAAATGGGTTCTTCTTTGAGGTTTTCTTTCCCATGTTCGGCGCAATAAGGGTGGTTCAAATCAAGCGCCTCTTGGTTCAATAAATCAACCGCCATAGCCACATCATTTTTCACAATTGCTGTTTTGAATTGATAAGCAGGCCGTGTCATATAGGCGAGTAAAGAGCGCTCAATTGCTTGTGTTTTTGTTTCTTCTTTTTCTTTCAAAATGACATAACAGCCAAAGCCGGCGCCAAAGACCAACAAAGCAATGCTAGAACTTAAAAGGAAGTTATAAAAGTTTTTTGTGCTCATTTTTCCCCCACAAAAAGGCCAGATTTCTTTTAAATCCATTCTTTTATTTAAACTTTAGACGTTTTAACCTGTTGTGTCAATCGGATTTTAAAGCAAAAGGGAATAAAAACCTATCTTTCAGTGTTTTTTTCTTTCTTTTTTAAATTCAAAAGTGGTTTTTGAGACAAGTGACTTTCCCCCATTTCATTGTCTTTATAACTTTTAACTCCTTGATATTGTTGTGTTAAATACAAAAAGGCTGCTGTTGGTAAATTTTCTTCCAATGTGTTTAAAAAGGTTACCTCTTCTTTTGATTTAAAGTTTTTGCGTGTGGCCAAACGTTTGAGATCTTGGCTTGCAATGGGGTCATCAACAAGAGCGGCCACTTCTGCCAATGTTGTGTTGTTTGGCAGGGAGGAGATATAATCCAAACTTTCCATAAATGCCCCTTGGCTGATTAAAAAGGAAAGAGCGGTTTGTCGAACGCCAGTTTTGAAAAAGACATCTTTTTCATTGATATTTAAGGGGTTTTCTTCTTTGTCAAACAAGACTTGTTGCAAAAGTTTGGGTAGGCCATAAATTTGTTTTAAAACACCCCATAATTCCAAAAACTCTTTGTTTTGAAAGCTCTTTTTATCCATCAATGCTGTTTTTAAATCCTTTTTTATTGTTTCCATATTCAACAAAGCGGCCCCATTTTCTGAAAAAAGCATTTTTTGAACATCTGGATGGTTTAAATATAAATAAGCCCCTTGATAATCTTTAAAACCCACCAACGCACTCAAAAAGTTGTGATTTTTGCCATCAACTTCTGTACGGTATAGGGGCAAAATCTTGTCTATATGGGGGACAAAATCACTGGTTAATCTTGTTTTGAGGTGCAAGCCCAAAATCCACTCAATGCAATATTTGGTATAGCGTTGTTTGACAAGTTCTTTTTGTTTTTCTTTGATTTTTTCTTGTGCCAAACTTTGTTGATCCACTAGCGGGGTAATGATTTCTTTTCTTTCATCAATGGGAGTAGGGGAACCTTTTTGATCAAATTTAATCATTCCATCAACTTCATCAAGCAATGTGTTGAATAACAATTGATTTTGAATATCCTTTTTTTTCATTTTACCCTCCTGAAAGAAAAGATACCCCTATTGTATCATGTCTTATCCAAAAAGGCAATAGGCTAAATCCATCTGACTGTGAGTTTAAAAAGCGCTGTAAAGGTCCATTTTAGCAGAAAATCACTTCCTCAGGTACCCTTGCACTCAACACCTCCATTACATCGAGGTTTTCTTGAGCGCTTCTATACTTGGGTAAATCGTATTTTATTATAAAAATCAGTATGATATTTTAAAAATATCTATGGGAAAAATAAGGTACGTTTAATTTCCTATTTTTTTTGGCAGGTGTCCAATTTTTTGACCTTGTGATAACTCAATAATTTTATTGCTGTTTTAATAAAAAAAGATTGAACTTATTTTTGTTGTATGCTATGGGAAATTAAACGTACGTTTTTTTTACAATCAAAGGAGTCTAATTATGAAAAAACTGAAATTTGAATCTGGCAGGTCGATGGTGGAAATGTTGGGTGTTTTGGCTATCATCGGTGTGCTTTCCATTGGCGGTATTGCAGGGTATTCCCTCTCGATGCGTAAACACAGGGCAAATCAAATTGCAGATTTAGCTTCAAAATTTGCCTTGATTGGATATGGGAAATGTCAAAATTATGAAAAATATTCAGATGACATAGACTGTGGCATAACCTTTGAAGAGGCCGGAGTTGGAAATCTCCCTGCAGGTGTAAAAGAAATGTCTTTTGATCTTACGGATGCCTCATCTGGAACAGGCCCAGATGAAATTCAAGTTATGGTTGAATTTAACGATGAAAAACTATGTCAAGCCACAGCTATTATAGCAGGACAAGAATGTATGCCTGATTCTTACGATGGTGATTTTGATACAACGTTTTATATCTTCCCTGAATAATTTTATTATGAATTAAAAAAGGAGTTACAATAAAACGATGTTTGCGATATGGGAAAAATAACATCCTTTTTTTATTCGTTTTTTATAACCGCTATTCTGATGGATGGGTTGAGAACGTCAACTCTTAACCTGAGGTGCTTGGGTCAGAACTATTATCCATCTTCTAAATGCAAAAGGGCAGAAACGCACAGCGGAATGCTGATAAGGGCAGGTCCCCATGCGGCTAAGAAATATGGTAAATTCTGTGCCAACCCAGTTGCATTTGCAAGCTGTCCAAGGGAATAAAGAACAAATCCAGACAAAACCGCCAACACAATGCGAAGCAAAATTTTGCCTTGACGCATGGTTGGGGGAAGGGCGAAGACAGCTGCAATCAAAATCATAGCGAGCAATGTGGCAGGGTA
Organism: Alphaproteobacteria bacterium; assembly: GCA_045632845.1. GTDB lineage: Bacteria > Pseudomonadota > Alphaproteobacteria > CAAHEQ01 > UBA3637 > RGIG4140. The sequence continues at coordinate 28,677 of JAZQXL010000017.1, read as the reverse complement.
TGCAATCAAACCATGAAAATACATTTGATGTTCATTGGATGAAAAACCGGACTCTTTTAAAAAGCGGATAAATTTGGGGAACCGCCAAAAACTCATGGTGCGTGGTTCGTCATATCTTTCTAAAATCCGTTCCAACGAAACATTGGTTGTGAGTGTTTCGATTTGTTTGAAATAGCTATCTTCAATGGTTGGGTCAATGATGAATGCATTTGGCAAAGTGAGTTTGTTTTTGTGTAAAACGCCACTTTCAACCTCGATTTGGCGGATTAAGTGCCCATCTGGGCTCAGTTCAAAAACAGAAAGATTATCCAAAATAACGTCTGATTTATTTTCTTGTCTAACTCTAGAAGCTCTAAGTACCAGTGTTTGGCTTTCCTGTGCATCACGGATCCATAATCCCTTTTCCGTCCAAGAAAAAGGGTGTGATTTGGTCAAACCAATTCGTTCTTCCAATCGTTCATATCGTTTGGCTGTCAAGGCTGAAAAAGGGCTAAAAATTGTTACATCAAACACCCCGATAATCAACACAAATGTCACCACTGGGACCATAAAGTTCCACACAGAAAAACCAATGGCACGCATCACGGTCAATTCTAATGTTGCACTCTTTTTTAAAAAGAAGATAATCCCCGAAAGTAACACAATAAATGGCAAAATAATGTGAATCATTTGTGGGGATTTTAAAAATGCCAAAGCCAAAATGTCCAAAAAGGCAATATTTTCCCGTTTAGAGGCAATGCGCAACAACTCAACCATATCAAAAAGCATCACAATGGCTGCCAATGAAATCAATGTGGCAAAGAAAATCAAGGCAAAATGCTTCAAAATATAGCGAAATAATATGAGATTCATCTGTTTGTTCCTAAAAAGCTTTTTTTATTCTCGAACACTTATATACTACTAACCAAAATACTCTTTCTTGTCAAGTCTTACATTTTTTGAGGAATGGTTTTTTGACAGTACCCCTCTAGGCAAGTTTCACTGTTCTTCACATCACAATCCCAAATGTCATGGCAAACTTTTGGTTCGTTCATTTGATAGTAGAAGCTATAGTTGTAAATCTCAAATTGAAAGCGCATTTTATGGTTAAACCCTTTGAAACAGCGCCAATCAGAACCAAAAAACACTGGTTTGTCATTCAAAAAAACATCTATCTTAAAGGGACGTTCTCTTCTTAAAATTTGTGAACATAACAAAGGGGAAACATCCTCAATTGTAATGCTTGCAAAATCATCGTGTTTATAAGGTTTTGTTTTAAAAAAATTTGCCTGAACAGGGTGGTTATAATATTTTGAAGGGAAAATATCTTTTTTTGCCGAATAACTTTGGGTATTTTCTTTTAAAAATTCAAACAAATTATTTGCCTTTTGTGTTGTATAAATCAAATGTGCAACAATCAAAAAGGCTGCCACAAAAAAAAGCCCAATAATACCAAGTAATTTGATTTCTTTTTTCATTTTTCCCTCATATGTGAACAAACACGAGTACCCTTTTTTATTTTTGTTCACTATACAAAAGGGAACACAAAAAGTCAATTTTTAATTTCACTTTGTTTTTTGTTTTTCCAAAAATTGCAACAACACGTTTTGGTATTTGTACAAGTTTGCAATTTCAACGTATTCATCCCCTTGGTGAGCAAGTTCTTCTTTCCCAGGGCCAAAAATCACCGTTTTGGGGCCATAAGCTTTGATAAAGCCAGCTTCGGTGGCATAAGTGATGCGAAAACGCTTTTTCTCATCTAAAATTTTGCTCATTGTTTTGACAATTTCAGTGTGCTTTCCTTCAACATAAGAGGGGATACGTTCAAACACTTTAACCATAATGTCAATTTTGTTTTTGGTGCGAATTTCATCATGCAAGCGCATAACATGGTGAATGGCAACAGCTGTTGCCCCTTTGTGTACAAAACGCATTTCCCAATCAAATTCAAAACTGGTTGGAATGGAATTTCTGCATTCACCCCCTTTGGCAACGCCAACGTGAAAGAACGTGCCCAGTTCTTTATAAGCAATGTTCATTTTTTCAATAAACAACATCACTTGAGCCCCCACAAAAATAGGGGTTGCTTTGTCTTTGCTTGTTGAGTGACCAGCTTCCCCATTAATCGTGGTTTTAAAAGCCATGTATCCTGTGCTTTGTGTTGCTAGGTGCAAATCTGTTGGTTCCCCTAAAAAGGCATATTTAGGTTTGACATTTTGTTGGTTCAAAAAAGCGATAACATCTTTGATGCTTTCAATGTCCGTTTCTTCATCATTGGTGAAAGAAAAAACAATGCTTTGCCCAGTTTTTTTGAATTCTTCAATACTTGCCAAAAAAACTGCAATAGCAGATTTCATATCCGCCGCTCCCAAGCCATAAAGCTTACCCTCTTGAAGAACAGGTTCCAAAGGTTTTGTTATGTGCCACACATTTTCGTTGGTAACAACTGTGTCCATATGGCCAGAAAGCATCAACGTTGGGGTGCTGTCTTTTAAGGGGGTGTTAATGCCTGCAACAATGCTTTCAAGCCCTGATTTGTTGTTTTTTAAACGTGCATAAGACAGGTCATGTTTTTCCAAAATGGCGCAGATATATTCCACAATGCAGGTGTTGGATGTTTTTTCTTTTGATGTGTCAAACCTGATTAAGTCTGCCAAAATTTTTTCAATATTCCCCATAAAGCCTCCGTTTTTGCCTGTTCTATATCTGTTCTATAAAAAACAAATCTAATTATAGTATACGTTTTTTTTAAGACTTGTCAATAACTCTTTTATTTTTTATATAAAAAATAATTGACAAAACGATAAATATTTGATATAATCTCATCCACGCTTTTTAATTTTTTTTAAATCTTTTTTGTTTTTTTAAGGGAAGAACGATGAATTTGAACAATACCCCACTTTATTTTAAACCTTATATGTGGAAAAAAGATTATTATACGGTCAAAGAATTTTGCACGTTACTTGGGTCAAATCATTCTTTGTTTCTCAAAAAGTTTTATGACGCCCTTTTTTCTGATTTTTACAAAGCAACATTTACAGGGTTTGAAGATGTGTATCATTTTGAACGCTTGCGGGAAGGGGCAAATGCCAATGGTTTTTTAACGCCCAATGTGCTTACAGCTAAAGCAAGGTTTTGTTTTTTACCCTTTTACAGTAATGGGGATATTGATTTTCTTGTTTCAAAAGAAGGGGCCTTGGCTTTTATTGACTCTCACCAGCAACAGCTTGTTGATTTAGGGGTGAGCAAAACGCACATTAAAGCTATTTTAAATAATATCCCTTTTCAAAAAGAAGAGCCTCAAAATGTATGGAATCTTTGGGATTTTACAAAGAAGTTTACCAAAAACTCCAAAAATGTTTTAAAATTGTCTGAATTTATTTCTGACAATTTGTTTGATATCTGTTATCCAAAACAAATGCCAGATGGTTCCATTCAAGAAGAGCCCATGTTCCTTTATTGGCGGGGGAAGAGACGGTCAACCAACTTCTTTTTCAAAGCGGAAGCTTTTGATTATTTTAAAGAGCAGTTTGCCCCTTTGTTGGCGCAAAAAGAAGCTGAAATTGAAGCTCAAAATGAATTTATCTCTATCAGACACTTTTTGCTTAAAGTATCTGGCAAACATATTTCAGATAAAATGCTTTCTGATTTTATCAAACAAAAGGCTCTGGATGATGTTTATGAAGAAACGGATGCAACAGGCAATCCAATCGTCAAAAAAATGTTTGAGGTTGACCATGGGATTATTTCCATGCGCAAAAATGCGATTTATCCTTTCACCCTTCGTTATCAAAATGAGCTTAAAAGTTTTGGTTTGTTGAATATGAACCATATTTTAAATCAAAGCATCAGGTTAAGTGATTTGCCAGCCGGGGCAATCAGCCTTTCAAAGTTGTTCAAAAAACATCAATTGCAAAAGGTTTGGCCGAAAATGCTTTTGGTGGTTGAAAAAGCTTATAATAAGCAAAAATCAGCTCGGGGCAAGTCAGCTTCAAACCCGCTTTTGAAGTCTTATTACCACAGAAATCAAGAGGAATATTATATTGATGAAAAAGATGCAAAAGCTTTCTTTTCTCGTTTTTATAAAAAGTTACTTGCCATTGGCGCCAATCAAGATCGGTTGGATCACTTGGTGGGCAAGCATTCTTTGGTAAAACGTACCCCATCAATGGTTCAGTTTAGAGAGATGTTTTATGCTCTGGGCATTCATCCTTGTCATTTTAAACGGTTGCGTGCTGAAATTGAATCCAACTTTATCAATGAAACTTATGAACACATAGATGAAACGGGCGCAAAATCTTTACAACCTGTTTTTATCAAGGCAAGCACACAGCATTCTATTCGTTATATTTTTAAAAACAAACAAGCAATGCAGTCATTTTTAAGGGCGCATGGCGATTTTTTCTTGGAAAATAAGGTCAATCCATTAAGGTTAAATGATGCTTCTGGCATCAAACCTATTTTACCAATTTCCAATGAGCAGATGACGATTGAAGCGTTGGCGCAATTGTTGTCATTTTCCAACAGGTTCAAAGATTATGTTCACAAAAACTTAATTGATGCAACGTATCAATCTGCTCAAGAAGAGGCTCTTGTTGAAAAGAAAATGTTCACACCTGTAAGATCTTCAACAGGGCATATTGTTTATGCCATTGACAAGCAAGCCATTCCCGCTCTTCAAGAAAAAATCAAACAATACAGAATCAATTCTGACAGACAACGAAAAAGGTAATTTAAATGACAACAACACTTGACTTTATCGAAAATTATATGCCTCGTCATTTTAGGGACAGCAAAACAGATGATGATTTGTGGTCCATTGCGCACAAATTTTGTGTGAATTCTCGTTCTGTAACACCCTTGTCAAAGTACATTTCACTTATGATGACAGACAAGCTGTTTGAAGAGGTTTTGCCCTCAGGTGAGGTGGTTAAAAAAAGCTTTTTTAGCTATCAAAAAAAGAGGGATGGTTCTTATCGTTTTTATTTAATTAAGGAATATAAGGACTTGTTTTTAAAAACATATTCCAACCATTTAAAACAAAAAGCAAAAGAGATTGAAGATCTTAATCCTTTGTGTGATATCAGATATTTTATCAGACATTATAAGGCTGGCACCAAGCAATTAGATAAAGTCTTAAAAGCCTATATTTTAGAAAATGCCATGCATGAAACGTATGAGGATGTGACAAGAACGGGCAAAGTCAGACAAAAACGAATTTTTTCAAATGGAAAAGAGGGGTTTGTTATCTCTAAAAAGGGGATGCCATTTTTTGTTGAACGCCATCAAGAAGCGCTTGAAAAAATGGGTTTTCAAAACTTAAAATCTCAATTGGTTCAGTCCGTTGATCATTTGATTGAAGACAGAGTTACTGTGGCAGGCTTAGCCTCAATGTTAAAGATTAACGACAAGTCAAAGCTTGAAAATTTGATTAAATCTGCCGCGGTGAAAGATACTTTTTTGCTCAAAAAACAAGGGGAAAATCTTGTTTTTGAACCAATTGTGAAGTTTTATCGCTCCTTTTATTTGTTAGCAAAAGAAGATTTGCCCGCATTTGTTTCTCTGTTTAATGCACCTTTGCTTCAAATGGGGGCCGATCAGCAAAAAATTCAATTTTTAACACAAGAAAAACCTGTGGTTAAAAAAACAAAAGAGATGGTTTCTATCAGAGAATTCCTTCAACTTTTGGCAATGGCTCCAACCGCTCAGTTGAACAATGCGGTCAGAACCACATTTTTAAAAGAAACTTATTTTAACCCACAATCTCAAACGCAAGATCCTGTTTTTGTGAATGCTATGGTTATGAATAGGGTATATCCTGTTTTTGTTTCTAAAGAAGCAATGTTAGAATTTTTGAAAAAGAACAGATCTTTTTTTGAAAAGAAAGGGGCGTCTTCTCATCGCGTTTCAGTCCTTTTGGGAGAAAAGCAAATCACCCCTTGGAATGACAATTTCCTCCCATTGAGTGAATTGGCTCATTATTTAAAAAGTTCTCGTTTAAGTGCAGACAAAATCACAAAATATTGTTTGGAAGATGTTTATTTTGAACAAACAAAAGATGGAAAACAGGTTGAAAAACCACTCTTTTTCATCACCAGACGCAATGATAAAGGCCTTCTTGTTTATGCCATTGATAAAAAGGCTGTGCCAACTTTTGTTGCAAGATATGGCAGAGCTTTCAACATCAATCCATTGGTTGCTGAGTCATTTGAATATAAAAGGGATATTCCTTCTGTTTTCCCTGGGTTTATCAATTTGTATCAATTTTGGGACATTTTGGGCAGAAGCTATCAGTCACAATACAATGATTTGGTTGACTTTATCAAAAAGGTTTATCCAACTGAAAAGTTTGTGAAATATGAGTTGGCAAAAAGCAAAGTCAGATCTTTTGTTTTTCGCCCTATGCAGTCAAGCAACAAAAAAGTTTCCTTGTATGTGGATGAAGAGGGGATCCCTCATTTTGTTCAAAAATATTATGACAAACTGCTTGAAATGGGCTTTCGCAAAAATCGCTTAGATTTGGCTATGAATTACAAACCTACACTGTTTGTCAAACGCCCAAGTGGCCGTTTTTCAATGGCAAATTCCCCCCGTGTGAAAGAATAATCTTCTAAGGATTAAAAAAAAGCAACCGCAAATGGGTTGCTTTTTTTTGTGGTATTTATTATGGCTTATATTTTTTTAGCCAGTCATCTGCTTGATTTGGATTTAAAAAGCAATTGTCACTTGATGCTTTGCATCCTCCTTGGCAAAGTTTTATTAAGTCACAGCCAAGGCATTTTTTTGGCACAGCTTCAAAGTAGGCATTGGCTTTGTCTGAGTTGATAATTTCATCAAATGATTGGGTGAGAATATTGCCGACATTTGTTCTTGCAAATGCACATAAACGAATGTTTCCCAGCATATCTAATAGATAAACGGTTTGCCCTTTTTTGACACCACAATAAGTGAATTTAATGTCTTTATACCGGCTTAAATCGACAAGACAAGGGTGAATGTTCACAGCGCACGAAATGCGAAAACTTGGGTGTGTTTGGATGAAGTTTTGTGCTATTTCAAGGGCTGAGGCAATTTCATTTGGACTGATTTGCAACTGATTTAGATTTAAAAAACCATTCCCAGCTGGATTAAATCGGTTGAACAAAAAATGACGAACACCCAAGGCATAAGAAAGGGCAAGAGTTTCTTCAATGGTTTGAATGTTTTGTTTTGTTGCAACAAAGACATGGGCAACGTCTATTTTATGTTGAATGGCTTTTTGTGTGGCAATAATTGCATTGTCAAAGGCTGAAAAATCACCTTTCACATTGGCGAGTTGATTGTGGATTTCTCTTTTGCTAGAAAGAAGGGTAAATTCAAACATGTCAACCCCATTTTTTTTGCAAAATTTGAGTTCTTTTTCGTTGATTAATGAGCCGTTTGAAATAATTGTTATGGGGATTTTTTTAGAGTGCACAAATTCAATCAATTCATGAATATCTGGTCGTAAAAAAGGTTCTCCACCAGAAAAAACAAACCGATTTGGCTTCATTTCTTGAATGGCTTTTTCAAGGATTTTCAAAGTTTTTTTGGTGTTCAACTCAAGGGGCATTTTTTCTCCATGGGTTTTCCACCAGTTGTAACAATACAGACAGTTATGTGTGCATGAAAAAGTAGATTCAAAATCAATAACAGTTTTAAAATCAGACATTTAAAAGTGTTCTTATTAAGTTATAAAAAACAAAAATTGCCCAACAAGTTGTTAGAATTAATTGAACGCTATAAGCCAATTTCGTCTTTTTTTCAGTTTGATTTTTCAACGATTTGTAGCTTTGAATGCAAGGGATAACGCTTATGATGCTTAAAAGCAGATAAGCAAGTCCCATATTGCTAAACTCTCTGGTTGAAAAAAGAGCAATGCCTGTTAAAAGGGTGTTTACAACAATTAATTTTTGTTGTAAAGGCAATTTTTTTAACACCAGATAACCCATGATAAGGTACAATAGAGCGTAAAAATACTCTTCTTCGATTATAAGGAATACAACAAGCGTAAGAGCTGAACAAATCAATGCTTTTACCCAAACATTTAAAATGTTATTAAATCTTTCAAGGTTGATTTTTTTGAATTTGTAAAAAATAAAACTTAAAAAAGGTATACCACAAATCAAAGGGAGTGAAAAGCAAAAACCAAGGGAAAGTACATTATAATCAATATTTGTTTGTGTGGGCGTTTCTCCACAAGATACAAACTCTAAAGTTTCATCGTTCCAACAATGACTCCCCCAACTAGAATAAGTTTCCGATCCTTGTGTTATATAATCAAACACAGCACCCATAAGTAAGATGGATGTAAAAAAAGTCAAAAAACTTAAAAACCAGAAAAAAGACATCTTTTTAAATAGTTTGCCCAAAAGTGTTACACCCAACAAAAATGCCCCTAAAGTGAAAATTATGCTACGCACATTTATAAAGTCAGATGTCAAACGCTCCGTTACTATACCAGAAGTGACCTCTTCAGCACACACTTGTTTTGTTTTGAAAATCAAAGAACTTAAAAATACCGCTCCTGCAATTTTTTTTTGAAGTGCTGAGTGCATGACTTTTTCAATGAAGCTTTGTTTGGGGTGTTTTAAAATTTCATCCACATTGATTTGTTGTTGTGTTAATTTTTTCATTTTTTTTAATCCTAATTTACCATTTAGGGTAACATAAAATAAAATGACATTCTTGTCAAACAAAATAAAGGCGTGTTATTTTTTTATTGTTATTTATAATCTTTTATGATACGCTTTAAAAAAAATGACCTAAGGGGGTTTGTATGGCAAAAAAAGCGTTAGATGTTTTATCCAAAAATCCAGAAGAAAGAGCCAGAGCACAGCAAGTTTATGCATATAATTACCGCAGATTAAATGGCGCTGTTTCAGGGGCTTGGTTTTCTTTTGGGGATGAGAAGATGATGAAAGAAGCCCTCAAAGATTTGGCCAAAACGCCTTATGGGCAGAATATGTTTGCCAATGTTTCGCCCAAAATGCAGTTAGAAAGTTCCAATTTTATGGCCGAAGATATGGCGGGTTTTTTCATCACGCATGAAAATAAAATCAGGGTGAATACAAATCGCATTCAAAATCAAAAGCCTGTCGCCTTATTGTTTCATGAATTGTTGCATGCCAAGCAAAGCTATTTGGGAGAAATGCAAACAAAGGGATATTCTGCGGGGCAGGTGATGGTTCGCGCTCTTTTGGCTGAGGCTGAAGCTGAAGGGTGGGATCGAATGCATGAGGTGATGTATTCGGCTTTTGCTTCTTATACACCAACAAAAGAGGCTGTCCTTTCTTTTATGCAAACAGATTTGGTTGCGCAGGCAAAAAAAACACAAGGTGCTTTGTTTGATGAAGCAGGGTTTAAAAATGAAGATCCTGTTTATCGCTTTCAACAGTTGTTAAAAAAGAACAATGGTGCGCTTTATAAATCACAAAAAGACTTTGTGGGTGGGGAGATTTTGACTTGTATGGAGGTGTTTTCAAACCCTTATTCGAGTGATAAAAATGCTTCGTGGAAGGCTACTTATACGGCTCAGGCAATGAGTTATGCTTTGCAATCTATGCAACGGGGTTATTTGACAGCGCAAGGTAATTTAACAGGTTTTTACGAGCATTTGGATCGAGTTGCAGAAGAATATGGTTTGTCCCGTTCTGATTTAACGCGTTTGAACCTCTCGCAAGAAGAGATGAAAGTTTATGCCAACCTCATTGAAGTGGGCAAAAAAGCTGGCTTTCGTTTGGCGGAACAAAACGCTGCGAGGGGCTGGGTTGCCACACGGGTTTTGCCTTATGAGATGATGGATGAAACAAGACAAGGGGTAAAAGCCTTGCGTGCCAAGGCTTATCAAAATTAATTTTTTATAGAAGCTTTTTTTCTATTTGTGATATACTAAAAAAAGCAAGCTCATTAATTAAAAATGATAATTAAATTTAGTAGAATATTGTCAAAAAAATACTTTAACTATCACAAAAACTTTGTTAAATTAGTATTTGTTTTTTATATTATTTAAAAAGTTTTAGTCTTTCTTTTTCATTGTCAATTTCAAGTGTATCAATCAGCGCACAAACAGAGTGGATTTCATCATAAAATTTAAAATAAGTTTTCATTCCATAAAGTGATTTAAAAACGCTAAAGGGTTCAAACAAATTCTTTTTTGTGTGAAGGGCTAACACAAGGTGATTGTTAAAAATGGCAATGTCAATGCGTTTGGTTTCAAAGGTGGTTTTGAGCTTTTTAATTCGCTCCATCAAAACAGGTTTTAAGATGCTTCGAGCCTCAATTTGACTGCTGGAATAAATGTTGTATTCTTTCATAAACTCTTCATCTTCTAACTCAACTTTTTCCAAATTATCAAACATGTGCTTAAATGTGAATGTTTCATTATAACAAAGTGTGTGGGCAAGAATTTCTTTTCTAAGTGGAATGGCAATGACGACGCCATCAAAAACTGTGACGGTATAATAGCTTTTATTTCGTTTTTTCTTATATTGCAACAACGTTTCAGCTACTGAAAATTTGGTGGATTTATAGTGTCCAGTGAAGCTTTCTTCAAATTCTTGAACCCCTCTGAATGAAAAAGCTCTTGGGTTGAAAAGGAGGGACTGTTCTAAAAAGTCAGCGTTGATTAAGGGTCTCTTTTTTTGAAAAGTGCCTAAAAAATCAAGCAATCTACTTAAAAAAGTCTTTTTTCGTTCTGATAAAAATCGTTTTCTAATACACTCGGCAATGATGCTGGGGATGGCTGAAATCACAAGCCATATCCCCAGTGGATCCCCTTTGTCGTGTATGGATTTTAAAAGATCAAGGCCAAAAGGCGTTAAACAAAGCAAAACAACAGAAGCTGCCCAAAGAAGATACATCTGTTTTTTCACTTTTTTGCGTTCTTCTTCATGAGAGGAAAGTTCTGGAAAAATCTTTTTTCTAATCAAACTTGCGAACGTTTCTTTTGAAACGATCAAGTTGTTTTGTCTTTTTTCTTCAAGCTCTTTTTCTTCGGCCTGAAATGTTGGAATAATCACCATTTTGTCCCCCTGATTTTTTTTGTTGCTTATTTTATTATGACATAAAATTAAAAATTAAGCAAATAAATTAGTTTTTTCTTTACAAAGAGGTATTTGTTTGGTTAAACTTTGATGGTTGATAAAAAAAAGGAGAATATTATGACATTGTTATCAATTTTACTGGTTATCTCGGCGGTTTTATACTCTTTTTATGTCAAAGTTATCAAAGCACGCAACTTTTTGAATGAAGCATTGAGTGGCATTGATGTTCAGTTGGAAAGACGTTATGATGTGTTACCTAACATTTTGACTATTGCACAAAAGTTTATGGATCATGAACGGGGGATGATTACCGAAATCACAGAACTTCGCACCAAAGCGATGAATGCTGTTTCTGGCAGTGCTGAAAAGTTTAAAACAGAAGGGGAGCTTTCTTCAAAATTGTCTTCTTTGATGGTGGCTGTTGAAAATTATCCGCAATTAAAATCAGATGAAGTGATGGTTGAAGCGATGAAAACTTATCAAGATATTGAAGAAAATATCGCTGCAGCACGCCGTTTTTATAACACAGCACTCAGAAAGTTGCATGACGTAGTTATGATTTTTCCAGGATCCTTGTTCGCCTCTTGTGCGGGTGATTATGAAAAATTGGCTTATTTTGAAGCGGATGAGAGTCATAAAAAATCAATCAAAGCAAGTGATTATTTGAAATAATATCTTGATTTTTAAATAAAAAGCGCTCAATTTTTTTATGAGCGTTTTTTTTTATTGTTTTTAAGGGGCTTTTTTTTGAATTTTATTCTTTCAAAACATATTGAAAAATAAGTTCTTTTTTAAATTATTTTTTCTTTATTTGAAACATAAAAATTTATTTCATTTTTGATGTTTTTTCTTTACAACATTTTCTTTTAAGGGTAAACTATTCTTATATGACCAAAAAATTCAAGGGGGATTTATGGCTCAAAGAAACAATAATGGCTTACAATACAACGGTCCAAAAGAGATTGAAATTAAAGGGGTCACCTATAAAAAGCAAGGTGCTGGGGTATATAGAAAAGAAGGGCAACCAGCTCCTGAAGGGAACTTGCCGTTTGTTGATGTTGTTCCTGTAATTGATGGGAAAACAGAAAATTTTCTTGAAGTCCTTTGGGGTGGATTTTTGCAGCAGCTGCATGAAGATGCTGAAAATTTTGTAAAAACAGAAAAAGAAGGTGTTTGGGCTTATAAAGGTATTCTTTTTGAAGAAAAAAATGGTCAATTAGTTTTAAAACCTGACCAAGTCTTTGTTTTAAAAACCGGTTCTCGTGTTTCTATCCCATATAGCGTTGACTCTAATGGCCAAGTGTTTGCGCATTGTAATAATAAGCCGGTGGTGGATTTGGCAGAAGTTAGAAGAACGCTTGCTTATACCGATAGTAGGTCGATGTTGTCGGGGATTGTGCTGCCTTCATTTCCTTTAAAAGGTGAGCTTTTGTCTATGTGTATTGATGCGCAATCTGGCATAATGGATTATCAAGGAATGCGCTATAGGCACTTGTTGGAAGATGAAACAAGTACCTTTGATACGGATGATACTGTTCAAGCTATGTATGCTAATGAAAAGGTTCAAATTGACGTTGAAACAGCTACTTATGAAAAAATTGTTCCACATGCGGATTTGTATCAACATTTTAAAAAAACAACGCTTGCATATTTAGCTGAAAAAGAAAGTTTAACTACGGATGATCAAACGGTTTTGCGGGTTTTAAATGATGGGAATGTTACCACATTTTATGATTTTGCTGTTAGAACGGGGGCGGTTGAGCCAATTCCTGAATTGAAGTTGTTGAAGGATGAAGAAAATAACGATAAGGCAAAGGCGTATAAAGAAAGTCTTCGCAATCTTCAAATTGCAAAGGTTAATTCAGCCATAGCGCTTCATTATTATATGGATCAGTTTGGTGCTGCAGGTTTGCCTTCGTTAAAATTAGATGGTATTAATCCTCATGCTGCGTATGAAGATATAATATCGACAACGCCAAGAAACACGGATAATTATTATGCAGGATGGCATGTAAATCATCAAAAACGGGCAGGGGAAACGGCTGCCGTGTTGTATGTTTTTGGTTGTATTCAAAAATCTCCTAGATGGCAGGATGTTGCTGCTTTTCAAGCTGCAACTGTTTCGCAAACAAATGGATCTGATCGCAGAAGTTGGAGTTTTTTGGTGCCACCAGTTACGCATCCTCTTTATTATGAAGATGAATTGATTGATCATGTGAGAAGAAAGACCCTTCATTTGGATGATAATGAAAAAAATTTGGCCGTTTTTATGGCGACTGATGCTCAAAAATATTATTCCAGTTGCGCTTATTTGATTGAAGCTAACAAAGCCTTATCAAATTATCAAGAAAAAATGACCCATGCATTGAACCATCAAAATTCACAAGAAGGTGCACAGACAAATGCTCGAGTGTCTGGGCGAATTCCTCTTTATCCTCAAGGTGGCGCAGTACATGTGCACCAGCTTCCACAATTGCTTTTTTTTCAAAATAATAAAATTGATGCAACTGCTGCTCTTGATGCTAACAGACATATTGCCGTTTCGGCAGGGACAGACCATCACTTAAGAACTGAGGGGACGGTGGTTGCACTAGGGGTAGCTGGTATGGCGGTAAAACCTGTTAGTTTGGTTATGAGCCTTGGTTTTGCTGGTATTCCAGGGTTTATCGTTGGTACAGCGGTTTTTGCAGCGGCGTGTTATGCGACTTCATACATTTCCCAAATGATAGCTGATGGTAAAATTGAAGAAGCAACTAAAATCACACGGGAAGTGACGCATAATGTTAAAATGCAACGTATAAATATTGCTGGGCGATTAGATGATCTTTCTAAGCGGCCTCAATCAAAGGCAGCTCTTGAGTTTGTTTATAATAAATTAAAAGACAAAAAAGACAGAACCCCAGATGAAGAAATGCTTTTTAAGTATTTGGAAGCTGAAATTGAAAACCCTGGGAAAAATACGTTGGGGGATGTTTCTTACATGCCTGATTCGTTGGATATTCCTGGGGAAGGTGAAAAGATTAAAAATTTAAGAAAAGCAACAGAAGATCAAAAAAAAGCTTTTGATGAGCTTGCTAAGGTTCATGCAGAAGCAAGTATTTATGCTTATTGCTTGAATGTTTATTGTGCAAATGATCAAGTTCGTGAACAAGATGCTGAGCTTTATAATACAACGCGAAAAAAAATGGAAGCGGAGGCAAGCGATGAGCGTTTGAGGCGTGTTGTTGATGAAAATGCAAGACCACATTTCAAAGTCCCAAATTATGGTAATGCTGAGACGACGGGCTTTTCTGCAGTTTTGGAAAAGGTTATTCCAACTGATGGGAATACAACACGTTCTAATATTGTAGTTGAATGTGTTCAAAGGCGTATGAAGTCTTTTTTACCCCCTACTGCAGAAGAACCAAAACACATTGTATTGCCAGGTAATATATCAAAAGTTCCAACTACGGTGTTGGCGCCAAAGGCGGATAACGGTATTTTGTTGACAGGATATCGTGCTCGTTATGCTCGTGAGGCAATGCGCTCCCTTTCAAAGGTGTGGGTTGGCGAAGGATGTTCAGAAGAGATGCCTCTTAACCACTGTGGTGCTGCAACAAATATTGCTCTTTCTCATACCGAAAAGTCTGATGAAAATGCTTTATTTTCTCATTATTCTTTTGGAAGGGCTCGGAATACACAAATTAAATCTATAGAAGCAATTTATCAGGCTAGATATACTCCAGAACAAAAAAAAGAATCAATCTTGCCTGAAGACCAACAAAAAATATACAAACTTTTAACAGCAAGAAAGGCTAAAGCATCTTCAACAGCTGATGAAAAACGCGAATATAGATCGGTGTTGAGCGAACTGGGATTGTCTGATTCTAGTGATGAGGGTACAATTGAAAATACAGTTTTTAATTTAAGGTTGGAACGCCTTTATTTAACTCACAAAAGAAAAAAGACGCCTGATGAGGAACGCCGTTTAGAAAAAATAGAAAAAACTTTGGAAAAATATGATAAGTTAACTGAGGTAAAAATCACCAGTTATGCCCAGTATCAAAAGGCCATAAATCCAAAATTTGAATTTTCTTGTAAGCAAGATCCATTAGCCGAGCATGATAAGCCTAAGCAAGTGTGGCAAGATAATACATGTGATACTTCTGTTAATGTGTATCCTAAAGCTATTGCATGGAATATGGTCAGAGATGATGTGCAATCTATGAAAGAAGAATATTTTGACTTTTTATCAGGTATACAAGCTTACTTATTGTCGGGTCATCGTTTAAAAGGACAAGTCATTTCAAAAAATCTAACAGGACTTTTCGTTTCAAGGGAAGAGCGTATAAAAAATGCACAAGGTAATCCAACTGTTTTAAACAATTTGGAACAAGAATTTTTGGCTGAAAAAGAAATTTGCGATGATATTTTAACTATTTTTCAAGAAGCTGTAAAGCAATCTAAAGAGTTGCAAGAAGTTTGTAGAAGAAATGGCTGGCTTGATGGTAAAAATAATCTAGATCTCAACAAAATTTATAAAGATCCAAATCAAGGGGATAAAACTAATAAGCACCAAGCCGATGTTGCAGAAAAAAGGTGTTGTAGGGTTCTTAGAGCCATTGAAAGTGATCGGCATATAGCAGCTCAATCTCGAAATATTTTATCAGGATTGTTTGCACCTAATGATTTGCTTAAGGTAAATTTGACTAAGGAAAGTTTTGAGTTCGACGATAGAAAGATGATTTATCAAATTGTATATGATGGGTTGATTGAAAAAATATCTGCAGGTGACAATTTTGAAGCGTTTATGGGTATTCTAGCGGCGAAAAAAATGGTTGAATTATATGGATCGACGTTTTCTTCAAATCCAAAGCTCGATCAGGAAAGAATAGAAAAACTTATTAAGAAAAAGGGGTGGGGTAAATACATAACAAGCTATATGAAAGAAAAGGATCCTAACTGTATCCCTGATATAACCGATAAATCTTGTTGTGAGCCATATCTACATATAGTGTGTGATACAAAAATAGATAAAACTTCGCCTGTTAGAATTTCGCCAGAGGTTGCAGGAGAAATTGATGGGATATTGACCCATATGGATAAAGAAACTCTAAAAAAAATATTGACCGATGAGTCATTCAATTTGATTAAACCATTCATTGCAAAGGAGCTTTTGTCTAAATTGATTCTTGAACATGTAGACCAGAGTAAGACACCTGTTAAAATTGAACCAAAGGGTAAAAAAGAAATTAATGATATGTTAGCTCTTATGGATGGGCAAACTCTTCAAGAAGCATTGAATGATGAATTACTCAAACCAATCAAACCATTGATTGAAAATCGGTTAAAGGCATTAAATAATCAAGGTGCAAATGGCAATCAAATTTCAGCTGTTCATTCAAATTCAGATGAGGGGCAAGTTTCAACGAGTGCTGCGGAAAGATTAGCACTAAATGCTGGGAAAAATATCACAACTGTTCAAGAAAATGATAGCGTTGCTGTTTCTCACCCAGCTTCAAGGGGGAGGGCATAATGGTAAGTAAGATAGATATGAATTTTTTTAATTCTTGTAAAAACAATGAGTTAACTCAGGCAAGAAAAGCTTTATATTCAGGACAGGTATCCTCCCAAAATATAGTTCGTTGCGCTGGCGAAGTTTTGTTGCAACATGGAAATAAAGGCTTTGTACAAGAGTGTCTTGCTTATTTGCAATCAAAAAGACCAAATGATCCTTACGCAAAGGCTTTGCAAGTGATTTTGTTGGTTCAGGACAAAAAGTATAGTGAAGCATTTGAGATGATAAAATCAGGCGTTCCAAGTATAACTTTTGATTATTTGGTTGGGATTGCTAAAAAAAGAGTTGGTACTCGAGAACAGTTGGAGATTAATGGTTTCTTAGAACTTTGTTTAGATCACATAGATTTAAAAAATTTTTATGAAGATGATGAATATAGAAGAGAGCTTAACACGGATGGTTTTCATCAATATGAAGAATCTCTTGGTTATTTTGTTAATTTGGCATTAAATTGTCAAAGATCAGATTTTGTTCAAGGATGTTTGGATGAATTTGATAAAAATGATATTCTTTTGATGATTCAAGATGATGAACAATATTCAAAGTATTTAAAAGAAGTCATTTCAGATGATAGGAGACGTATATACTCTTATATTTCTCATGTTGGTCATAACTCTATGGATCTAGAAGCAAGGAAAAAACACTTAAAACGCTTTGTTGATACGATGATGACGTTATATCCTGAAACATTTCCTGTGCTTCTTTCTAGGGTTGTAGAGCCTGAATATGCATATCTTCTTGATGTGTTGGAGCCTGAACTGTTGCATCAAGCTGCTCTTCATTCGCAAGAAAGATCCTACAACGCTAGAAAATTTTCACAAAGTTTAAATGAAGAAAGGCAACTTATACTTCTTAGCAAAGCAACTGGATTGCCTCTTAAAAATGCAAAAGGGGATGGGAATAATGAAGATTTAAAATTGCTTTTGTCACGGTTAGATCAAGGAAAAGATGGAAAATTAACATTTTGTCAGTGTATCAGAGAATTAAACTCATTTACCCCTAGTGAAAGAGAGTTTTATGTCGCTTTGTTAACAGGTGATCAAGAAAAAGCGCTTAAATTAGCCAAATCAGGTAAAGTTGATATATATAAAACGTTGGGTAACAAAACAGCCTTGATGCATGCAATGGATTATGGTAGTGATGAGTTGATTAGTTATTTGTTGAGAAGAGAAGGCTTAAATCGAGATTTAAAGGCTTATACAAAAGAAGAGCTGACAACAATCTATAACCTCTCTGGAGATAAAGCTAAAAATGGTAGACCCCTTATTGTTTATGCATTAGAAAAAGCGATTAAGGATAAGAATTTTGACACTGCAAAGATGTTAATTGCAAAGGGAGCTAATTTAGATTTAAAAGATGCTTCTGGTAACTCTGGATATACCATTTTGGATGCAAATATTGAAAACATTGTTAAAAAGAAAGGTGGTATAGATTTTTTAAAAAGCATTCCAAATTATTCCCCAATTATTCCTCTTTTAACTGATAAGAGATATAAAAAAGAGTTGATTGAGTATATGGTTTCAAAAGGGATTGATATCAACACTGTTTGTGCCAGAACAAAAAGAACAGCACTTCAAACACTTCTTTTTGAATCTCGTTTCGATTTCGATGAAGAAAAGATTCTTCCTATGTTTCAAGATTTGCTTTACCTTCACCCAAGGGATGAAAAAGGTGTTCCAATTGTCCAACATGCCACATCACTTTTAGGAAGTGCGGCATCACATCCAAGAATTCTTAAATCGCTTCTTGCCTATGGAGTGGATATTAACACCATAAACGATGAGGGTAATACAGCATTAGCTGAAGCCTTAGACGATGGGTTTTCTTCAAGAGCTGAGTCGCTATTAGTTCATGGGGCAGATTCTACGCATCCTTCTTTAGATGGTGACAAAATGCCAGAAAGATCACTGATCAGAGTACACAAAAATAAAGGTGAGTTTAAGGATAGGCCAAATGAAGAATTTTATATTTACAAGTTTTCACGTTTGGATCGATATTATAAACATTCTTCTGGTTGGAATTATCCTGAATTGGATGTGGATAGGGAGGCTGATGGATCTGTTGATATAAATTTTAGGGTTGATGAAAAGGGTCGCTTACAAGGTGTAACGTATAAGAGAACACAAAAAGAAGATCGGATTGTGTCTACGATTATGTATGGAACTGTTGATGAGGTGAAACAATTGCTTTCAGACCCTAAAAGTTACTCTGTTAACAAGATGTATTATGGTTATACGCCTTTGATGTGGGCAGTTTTGTCAGACAGAGCTGATTTGGTTAAAATGATGTTAGAGCATAAGCCTAATTTAAAAATTCCTTCTGCAGCAGATGGAAATACCATTTTAGAATTAGCTGCAATACGTAAAAATCCTCATATGTACAAAATTCTTAATGATTATGCTCAAAAATCTTTTGGGACAGAAGGTGTTCAAGGTCTTGTTAGTCAAGAATCTGAGAATTTGCAAGAGCTTATACAAGCAATCAAGGATGGTGATTTAAAGAGTGTTAAAAAGATAACAGCCAAAATGCCCCGATTGGACATTCAAGATTCTCAAGGTAATACACCGATCAAGGTAGCTTGCGAGATGCTTGCCTCTGTGGCCATTTCGGATGAAAAATGGTGTACACGAGAGAAAATGTCAGATTTATATGGTATTTTTTGTCATTTGGTAGAAAAAGGAGCTGATGTGAGTTATGGCTCAGATGAAGGGCCGGTTATGATTTTATGCAAAGCTTTGCCAGATGTTAAAGATAGAACGGGGATGCCAGATGATACTAATTATCTGCCTAAATTTATGTACTTAGAAGCATGCATACAAGAAGCCATTAAGAAAAATCATCGTAAATGTTTTATTGCAGATAGTACTGGAAATACTCCCTTACATTATGCAATCAAGGCACAATCTTTTAGTGTTATGAAAGCGTTGGTTGACCGGTATAAATATCACATTCGTAAAGAAGAAAATGCTCCAGAACAAAGGCGTTTCTATTGTGTAGATATGCTCAAAGCTGAAAACAATGCGCATTTATCTCCAATTGATATGATACACGATCTTTTAGAGCGTGGACAAATAACAAAAGAAAAGGATGAATTTATATTTGAACTTTGTCAGGAGATGTTAGAGAGTTATAATTATGCTGAAAAAAATCACCCACACTGGTATAATGATCGTCCTTCTAGTGAGGGTAGAGATATTCCCGTTGTTTCAGATAAGCCGTATCAAAGAATTACCGAATTAACAGAGAAAGATCGCGATTTTCAAGGTTTGTTAGAACGGGATGGAATGTATGCTAAGGTCGATTCAACAGAGCAATCATTTCAAGTGTTAAAAGAAATAAACTCAGAAAATCCGGATAGTTTCTTTCTTTTAATGCAAGCGGTAGAGAATGCAAACATTGAATTTTTGGATGTTCTCATTCAAGCGGGAGCTAATGTTAACCAAGTAGATGCAGAGGGTGTATCGCCTTTAGATTATGTGATACATAATTTAAATGAACAAGCATCAGCAGAAGAAAAAGATCTTGAATATATTGAAGAATTAAAGAAAATGGCACTGTTGTTAAAAAAAGCAGGGGCCAAAGAAAGCTCAAAATATCCGTTGTCTGAAGAGGCAAAGAAATTAGATGGAGTTGCTAAGATATTTGAAACAAAAGCCGCATCACGTCGAAATACACAGGATGATAAAGAAGTGTTAAAAAAGGCCTTCATCATGCTTATTGGTGAAAAAGGAGCCAATCTTCGTGCTGTGGATCCAGAAGATAAAACGCCCCTTTTGATAAAAGTTATAGAAACTGGTGATGCTGATTTGGTATGTAATGTTGTTCAATCTTCAACAATAACAGCTGAAGCTTTGCTCGAAAAGGGAATAGATGGCTGGAATGCAATTGAGATAGCATATCAGACGGGTAACCCTAAGATTATTGAAGCAATGAAAGAAACAATGGTGAGAACCGGTGTTGTTTTAGAAGATTATAAAACAACTTGTTTGGTGTTGGCGTCTGCAAAAGAAGGCTCTTTTGAAGCACTTGAAAAAATATCAGATAAACAAAAATTAGATTTAAGAGTTCAAGACCAAGATGGCAAAACCATTTTGCACCATTTAGCTGAAAAAGGTAAAGTGGAATTGCTTTATCAAGCGTTGCTATCTCAAAGTAATCCGGATGATTTCAGTGCCTTAACCTTTGTAGATAATAATAAGAAAACCCCATTAGATTTGCTACCAGATGGGGATGCAAAAACTAAGTTTGTGACAGATGTTTTATTAAAAGAGGTAGGAAAGCAATCTCAAAATAATACACTCATAACAGAATTATTGGAACAGCTGGATGCAAAAACACTTGAAGAATTAAAGAAAAATGTAGAAGTTCAAGGAAACGAAACTGTCCTTAAGTTAATTGATGATAAGCTCACATCAACAGCACCAGAGGTAACAGGTGAAAGAACAGTGGCTCATGAAACACCCGTTACAACGAATATAGCAGCTAGGTTGGCCGAAAATTCTGAACAGAACATCACAACCATTCAAGGAAATGATGGTGTGGCATTGAGTTATACATCTTCAAGAGGGAGAGCTTAAAAAATATCAACACTTGCTTAAAATGCCAAACAGGTGTTAAAAATTCTTTACAAGACCGATTATTTGTGAAATAACAAAAAAAGGATGTAAAAAAGAGGACTGTTATAATGGATATCCAACTTAAAGTAACACCTGAAGTTACAAAAAAATTTTTTGATGCCATTAAAAATGGAAATTACACGCTTGTTCGACAAATGCTTGATATGGGTGTTGATCCCAATGGAACAGATGACGAGGGGACATTGCCCATAGAGGTGGCCTATCAAAGCAAAGAAAAAGGTGCACATCGAATTTTTACTCTTTTATTGGAACGAGGGGCAAAAGATCGTACAAAAAATGAAAAAGGTGAAAGGTTTTTTGTTGTTGATGCATCAAAAAAGACAAGTGCCAAAAGGTATTCAAAAAACAAAATGGTTGTTTCCGTTATTTTGAAAAATCGCTTTTTTGAGGCGGTTAAAGAAGGTGACATTGCAACAATAAAAGATGTATTGGAAAATAAAAGTATTCCAAGTGTTATTAATTCTAGAGATGAACAAGGGTGTACCGCTCTTATGTATGCTTGTGAAATGGGGAATTTTGAACTTGTGAAAGCCTTGTTAGCGCACGATCCAAATCTTTTGCTGAAGGATAAAGAGGGCAAAACAGTTCTTGATTATGCAAGTCGTTTGGGGGACAAGAACATTATCCAGGCGATTAAAAACAAACAAAAGGAATATGAAAATCGGGTGATGAGAGCCTTGTTGGCAGGAAAAGAAGCAACATATGAAGAAGATCAAGCATTTTATTCTGTGGTTGAAAATGGGCTTGTTGATTTAGCAGATATGGATGCGAGAAGTAAATTTCCTTCTTTTTTAGAAATGGCGCGTAAATCAGGTCGAGAAGATTATGCTTCTTTTTTACTTGAACAGGGTGCTGATTTGTTGGGCGGAAGTGGTCCATCTGAATCTGAAAAGTTAAGGCTTCATTACGCGGTGAAAAGGGGAAATATAGCTGAGGTACAAGATATTTTGAACAAAAACCCAGATCTTTCATTTACAGATGAACAAGGGCGTACCATTATTGATCAGGCAGTACAACATAGCAATGATGAAATGCTCGACCTTTTGTTAAACCATGCGCGAGTGAATGCACAAACGCAAGGTTACCAAGGCCTTGTTAGTCAAGAATCTGAGAATTTGCAAGCTCTTATTGATGCAATTAGAAAATGTGATGTAGACCGCGCCAAAGAGATAATTGATAGAATGCCACGGGTGAATATTCAAGATTCAAAAGGGGATAGTCCTGCCTCAATAACCTGTGCAACAATTGCTCACATGGCTTTCTCAACGGGCAAAGAGTGCACGCCAGAAAATATAGCAAAATTAAGTGTTATTTTATATTATTTAAGAGAAAAAGGCGCAGATTTAACATTGACTTCTCAAGGTAAGGCCCCTTTGATTGTTTTGTGTGATGCATTGAAAAAAAACAAAGAAGATGTTACCCAACCAGATGAAATCTCAGAGCAAAAAAAAGCGTTGGTTGAACACATAATTTTTGACTATATTCATAACAATGAAAGAGATGATTTTGATATTCTTGATGGAACAGATAGGGCAGATACGCTTTTGCATCACGCGATTGAAGTAAGATCTTTTCCTGTGATTTTGTCGTTGATTCAACAGGGCGCCAGTTTAGATATTGAAAATGCGAACCATCAAACTGCACGGGATATTATCCTCTCTCGCAAAGATGAAAGTCCAGAAATGAAAGCGTTGGCTTTTTCAGTTGATATTCAAAATTATGAAGCAATGATTAATAGCCGTGCTAGTGATTCTATGGAGGGGGATGTAATAGATAACACCAGAACATACCTCAATCATATCAATCCATTTTCTGGTTCTTTTAGTAAAAAAGCAAAATCAGTTCTAAAAACAGCAACAAGATTATATGAGGCTTCTGGTTTGGCTGAAAAAGCCATGTTGATAGCAGATGAGTTTGATCTTTTGGAAAAATATAACATATCAGATTTTGAAAGAATTGCTTTAACAGTTGGTTCAAAAAGTGGATATACGCCTCATGAACCCACTGTTGTATATGATAAGCCGTATCAAAATGCGATGGCATATGCAATCTGTAATGCTGATGCGCCAATGGTTGCAAGGTTGGTTTCAGAAGGGGTTTATCCAACTGTTCAAATGCGATCAGGTTATTGGAATGGGGGATATCCTCCTGGGGCAAAAGCATCTTATTCATATGATAAAAAGTACCAAGGCGATAACGCACTTCATTTATTGGTAAGAAATGGTTATTATGACGAAGCAGCAAAGTTGTTGTCTTATTTTGAAAGACTGCCTTTGTTACAATCTCCGTCAGGTGACTATCTATCAAGTTTAGGTCTATTGTTAGATGCAAAAAATGATGAAGGACAAACTCCTTTGATGTTGGCGGCCAAAAGTCAAAATAAAAAAATGATGGATTTGTTGCTTTTTTACGGGGCGGATACTTCTGTTTGTGATAACTTTAATAATACGGCAATCAATTATGCTGGAAAAGATACTTTAGCCAGAGAGCATTTGGAGCAGCAAATTCAACGGATTGAAAATGGTGAAGAAATTGAACGGCCTGAAGTTCCTGATTTTTTACCTTCTTTTGAAGAACAAAAACTTCCTACGGATCAATCATTTCAAGTATTAAAAGAAATAAACTCAGAAAATCCGGATAGTTTCTTTCTTTTAATGCAAGCGGTAGAGAATGCAAATGTTGAATTTTTGGGTGTTCTCATTCAAGCGGGGGTTGATGTTAACCAAGCAGATTCAGAGGGTATAAAACCTTTGGATTATGTGATTTATAATTTAAATGAACAAGCCTCTATAGAAAAAAAAGATCATGAATATATTGAAGAATTGAAGAACATGGCACTGTTGTTAAAAAAAGCAGGTGCTAAAGAAAGCTCTGAATATCCATTGTCTGAAGAAGCAAAGAAATTAGAAGGGGTCGCCGAGATATTTGAAACAAAAGCCGCATCACGTCGAAATACACAGGATGATAAAGAAGTGTTAAAAAAGGCCTTCATCACGCTTATTGGTGAAAAAGGAGCCAATCTTCGAGCTGTGGATCCAAAGGATAGAACGTCCCTTTTGATAAAAGTTATAGAAACAGGCGATGTTGATTTGATATGGAGTGTTGTTCAATCTTCAGCAATAACAGCTGAAGCTTTGCTCGAAAAGGGAATAGATGGCCAAAATGCAATTGAGATAGCATATCAGACGGAGAACCCTGAGATTATTGAAGCAATGGAAGAAACAATGACCAGAACGGGAATTGTTTTAGAAGATTATAAAAAAACTTGTTTGGTGTTAGCAGCAACAAGAGAAGCAACATTTGGTTTGCTTGAAGAGGCGTTAAATAGGGGTGGGCAAAAGTTAGATTTAAGAGTTCAAGACCAAGATGGCAAAACCATTTTGCACCATTTGGCAGAGAAAGGTCAAACGGATTTGATTTTACAAGCATTACTAGCACAAAGAGATCCAGCGGATATGCGGGGGCTAACCTTAACAGACAAAAATGGGAAAACCCCATTAGATTTACTGCCAGATGGGGATGCAAAAACTAAGTTTGTGACAAAGGTTTTATTAAAAGAGTCAGAAAAGCAAGAAGTAAATGCGACACTTGTTACAACATTGCTAGAACAGTTGGATAAAGAACTACTTGAAGAATTAAAGAAAAATGTAGTAGTTCAAGGAAACGAAACTGTCCTTAAGTTAATTGATGATAAGCTCACATCAACAGCACCAGAGGTAACAGATGAAAGAACAGTGGCTCATGAAACACCCGTTACAACGAACACCTCAGCTAGGTTGGTCGAAAATTCTGAACAGAACATCACAACCATTCAAGAAAATGATGGTGTGGCATTGAGTTATACATCTTTAAGAGGGAGAGCTTAATGAACAACGATAGGGATATAGATTTTTTAATTTTGTGTCGGGATAATGAGTTAACCAAAGCAAGAGAAGTCCTTTATTCAGGGCGGGTGTCTTCTAAAGAAATAGCTATGTCCGCTGCCAGAACTCTTATGCAATATAAAAGCAAAGCCTTTGCGCAGGAGTGTCTTGATTATTTGCAAAAAGAAAGACCAGATGATCCTTATACAAATGCGCTTCAAGCGATATTATTGGTTCATAATAAAAAGTATACTGAAGCACTAAATGTCATCAAAAAAGGTGTGCCATATCAAACGGTTGAATATTTGCTCGAAATTGCAAAAAAAAGACAAGACAATGAAAGTCAGAATTTTTTGATTAGTTGTTTGGATTATATTGATACAAAACTTTTTGATAAAAATAGATCCTTGTATATTTCAGATGATGATCTTGTTTATCTTGTGAAATTGGCACAACAGCATAATAAAACAGATTTTATTCGAGGATGCTTGGCTTTAGACGGGTATCATATCGTACCTATTCTTTTTGCTCTTCAAAAAGATGAAAATTTTTCAACATATTTAGATACATTGGTTTCTCAACCAAATTTTAGACAATCTATATGTTCTGTTTATGTTGATCAGCTTCTTTCAAAAGGAGATATACCAATAGCAAAAAAGAAGGAATATTTAAAACTATTTGTTGATGCTTTGGTAAAATCAAATCCTGAAACCGTCCCATCCATAGTTGTTGATGAATTTTGCAGGAATTCAAGAGAATTTAAACTGATGGCAGAGTGTTTAACTGCTGATCAGTTATCGCAAGTGGTGGTTTATGCAAAAAATTCCAACAATATTCTGATTGCAAAAGAGTTTTTAGCATATTTAACTAAAGAAAAGCAACTTCAACTTCTGAGCCAAGTAACAGAGATTCCAGTTCAAAATGCAGGGGGACAGAGGAATCATCAGAATGCGAATAAAGAGTTAAATGAGATCTTAAGACAGCTTTCTTTGGGTAACGAGAGGGATGATAAGGTTCATTTTTGTGAATGTGTTTCTGAGCTAAAAACATTTACGCCTGATGAAAGAGCGTTTTTTGTTGCTGTGTTGACGGGTAATCAAGACAAAGCGATTGAATTGATTAAGTCTGGCAAAATTGATATTAACAAAACGCTTGGTGGCAAAACAGCCTTGATGTATGCAATTGATAACGGTAGTGATAAGGTGGTTACCGCTTTAATGCAGCAAGAAGGGTTAAATCCCTTGATTATGGATCGAAATGAAAGAATAGCGCTCGATCACGCCAATGCTGCAAAGTTAGAAGAAGAGCAACAAGAAACCCTTAACTCTTTGACTGTAGATGCGAAAAATCATCCAACACTTTTGTTTGAAGCTGTTGCAAAAATGAATATAGATACAGTTACGCGCGTGCTTAAAAATGGAGCAACAGATGTGAATGTTAAAAATCAAGAAGGGATGCCACTCATTGTTTATGCATTAGAAAAAGCGATTAAAACAGGTAATTTTACCACTGCAAAGATGTTAATTGCAAAGGGTGCCAATTTAGATTTAAAAGATGCTTCTGGTAACTCTGGATATTCTGTTTTAGATGCAAATGTCGAAGCAATTGTTCAAAAGAAAGGTGGTATAGAATTTTTAAAAAGTATTCCAAATTATTCCCCCATTATTCCTTTTTTAACCGAAGGTCGATATGATATTGATTTAATTCGTACATTGGTTGCTGCGGGTATCGATATCAATGTTGTTTCATCAAGAACAGGCAAGACAGCTCTTGAAACAGCTGTTTTGCAAGTGCCTTCTAGATTTGAAATCGAAAGTGCTTCTCTTTCTCAAGTTCGAGATTTGCTTTATTTACATCCAAGAGATGAAAATGGTGTTCCAATTGTCAAAAATGCCACTTCAATTTTGTATGAAGCTGCACGTAGGCAACCACGTTCAAGTACACCATTGCTTAGATCGCTTCTTGCATTTGGAATTGATGTTGACGCAACAGATGAAAATGGGGATACAGCCTTAAAAAAAGCCGTATTGGCGGATGATTATCATGCAGTAGGTGAATTGTTAAAGGCTGGTTCAAATCCAAAACATCCTTGTTTGAGAGGAATTAAATGGCCTCGTGATGCTCATAGAGCTTATCAATATTATAAACCGAATGAAAAATACTATGCAGGCGAGTGGCAAAATTCTTTACGCAAATATGGGGATTATGATTATGAGGGGCCATGGGGTGATGATCCTCGCTTGACTGTTAATATACCATATAAAGAACAATTTATTCAGGTAAATGATATTTTTTATAGAAGATCACATGAACAAGAAAATGATATCGCTTTGTTTACATATGGCCCTGTAGCTGAAGCAAGAAAATTACTTTCAAGTTCTGGAAATTCTTCTATTAATCAGTTATACTATGGATACACGCCTTTAATGTGGGCTATCCTTTCTGACAGAGTTGATATGGTTAAAGCAATACTAGAGTTTAATCCTGATTTAAAAATTGCTTCAGGTGTTGATGGCAAAACAGCTCTAGAAATAGCAGCAATGCGCCAAAATCCATATATGTATAAGCTTCTCAATGATTATGCTCAAAAAACGCCAGGAACAGAAGGTGTTCGGGGTGTTGTTAGTCAAGAATCTGAGAATTTGCAAGCTCTTATTGGTGCAATCAGAAACTGTGATGTAGAGCGTGTTAAAGAGATAACAGCCAGAATGCCCCGATTGAACATTCAAGATTCTCAAGGTAATACACCTGCAAAGTTAACGAGTGAGATTCTTGTGTATATGGCAACCGAGAAAGGTAAAGATTGTACACCAGAAAATATGCAAAAATTAGGAGCTATTTTACTGCATCTTCAGTCAAAAGGTGCCGACATCACTTATGGTTCAGATAAGGGGCCTTTTATGATTTTATGTAAAGCTTTGCCTAAAACGATTTCGTTTAATCAGGCTGCAAAAGTTGTTCGTTGGCCTCAAGGAGTTGATAAACAAAAAAGAGAGGTTTTAGAACAAATTATTTGTGATGTTATCAAAAATGATTTTGGAAGCTTTAATTTTGTTGATAGTCAGGGAAACACACCATTGCATTATGCTTATGAAGGTTTGTCTGGAATGGTTGGAAATACATTATTGGCCTTTAAAAATCAACGTATTCCATCTCCGAACGATGTTGTTAGTGTTGATATAAAAAATAATGCAGGTCTTTCTGTTAGAGATTTTGTTACAAAACACCTTCAAGAATGGCGATCGTTTTCTCCTACTGAGTATGAATTTTTTAAGGCTGTTGAAGAACGTGCAGAATCACAGGACACCCCATCTGATTATATGCCCAAAATCCCTGTTGTTTCAGACAAACCGTATGATAATATAATGCCATTATCAGGAAATAATCCAGATTTTGAAGCTTTATTGGATCGAGATGGTGCTTATGCTCCTGATAATTTTGCAGTTCAGTCGTTTTACTTGTTGGAAATGATAAACTCAGAAAATCCGGATAGTTTCTCTCTTTTAATGCAAGCGGTAGAGAATGCAAACATTGAATTTTTGGATGTTCTCATTCAAGCGGGAGCTAATGTTAACCAA
>JAZQXL010000016.1:0-1552 GCA_045632845.1 Alphaproteobacteria bacterium | reverse complement strand
AGAAGCAGAAGAAAGCATTGCAAAGCCTGTTTGACGGCAAGCGTAAACGTCAGAGTGATCTCCGAAAATTGAAAGAGCGTGAGCTGCAATTGTTCTTGCTGTTACGTGTAATACGCCAGGAAGTAATTCTCCCGCTATTTTGTACATATTAGGTATCATCAACAACAATCCTTGTGATGCTGTGAATGTTGTAGATAAAGCACCTGCTTGTAAAGAACCGTGTAATGCACCAGCAGCCCCTGCTTCTGATTGCATTTCAACTAATTTTACTGTTTCTCCAAAAATGTTTTTGCGACCATTTGCTGACCATTCATCAACATATTCTGCCATTGGTGATGATGGTGTAATAGGGTAAATTGCTGCTACTTCGCTGAACATATATGCAACGTGAGCACAAGCTTGATTACCATCGCATGTCAAAAATTTCTTTTCTTTTGCCATTGCTGTATTATTTAAATTTAAAACAATTATTTTTCTACAAACTGCAAAGATACAGTAAAATTTTGAATACTCCTAAAAACATTATTTTTTTTCTTTAAGTCTGTAAATTATTTCTTTGCTTTATTAAAATTTTTGTTTGAAAAATTTTACAATTTGTGCAGATAATTATGCACCACGTGCAGATGAGTATGCACCACGTGCAGACAATAATAAAGTATATAATAAAATTATAACTAAAAGAAAAAATAAAAAAAGAAATGTTTTTAAAATCTTTCTGTTATTTTTTCCCAATCAACAAGCGGCCAAAAATCTTTTAAATAATCGGCTCTGCGGTTTTGTTTATCTAAATAGTAAGCATGCTCCCATACATCGCAAACTAAAAGAGGTGTTTTGTTTTGACAAATTGGATTTTCTGCATTTGGCAAGGCTAAGATTTCCAATTCGTTTTTCTCATTTTTAACAAGCCATACCCAACCACTTCCAAAGAGATTTAATGCTTGTGTTGTAAATTCTTGTTTGAAATTTTCAATATTACTATATTGTTGATTGATACTTTCCAAAAAAGCCGAAGAAGGTTGTGTGTTTCGCTTTTCCGAAAAACAATCCCAATAAAATGTATGATTCCATACTTGTGCAGCATTATTAAAAATTGAGCCTTTTGCGTGTTTGATAATGTATTCTAAAGGTTTTGATTCAAATTCACCATTAGCAATCAATGTATTTAATTTATCTACATAGGCTTGATGATGTTTTAAATAGTGAAATTCCATTGTTCTTTGAGAAATATAAGGCTCCAAGGCATTTAAAGAATAATTCAACTTTGGTAATTCAATTTTTTTCATAGTCTAAGTTTTTTTTACGATTCTATTCAAGAAACAAATTAAAAAAAACTTTGTTCAATAAGAGTGTTTAAAAAAAATTAAATTAAAAATCGTTTTGTCAATTGGAAATAAAGTTATAATTTTGAAAGCTGAAATATAATTATTTTATTCATTAAAAACATATAAGCAATGGCAATAAAAGGAGCAATTGTAATTGATGTTGAGCGTTGTAAAGGTTGCGGAGTATGCGTTTCTGTATGTCCAAAACAAGTTATCGCTCTATCAAAAAA
>JAZQXL010000015.1:0-230709 GCA_045632845.1 Alphaproteobacteria bacterium | reverse complement strand
GTATCCTTTTGTTAATTGTGGTGGGAAAAATTACACTTCATACAATGATAATCCTTCTCCCATACTTTTATTATACCACGGGTTTTGACTTTTGAGGCCAAAAATTCCCAAAAAAAATTGGTGTTTTTTTAAACTTTTCTTAAAATGCATTGAAAAATAAGGATTATTTCTTGTCTAAAAATTGTCGAAAAATCGTGAAATTTTGAACTTTTTTAATTTTTAAAAGTAAAAAAGAGGGAAAAAATACTCTCATTTTCACCCCTTAAAAAAATATTAAAAAACAGGTAAAAAAAACGATTGTTTATTTTATACAGTTTATTTTTTTGAATAACTATTTGATTTTTAAAGGTATATTGCCCTTTTTTAAAATAAAAAAAGTCCCTCATGTAAATAGGAACTTTCAAGTGGTGGGTGTAGCAGGACTTGAACCTGCGACCTCTACGATGTGAACGGAGCACTCTAACCAACTGAGCTATACACCCTGAAACATAGGTTTTATATATCCAATCAATCTTATTGTCAAGGGATAATTTTTTTAATTCCATAATTTATCAATTTTTATGCAGATAATTCTTGATTTTATAAATGCTTTCAGCTACAATGGCTGGAGTTTTTTAATTTTTTTTGAGGAAAAATCATGCAATATAAAAATGAAAAGAAGTTAGACGATAAGTTTAATCCAACTGAGATTGAAAATAGAGCCATTCGTTTTTGGGAAGAAAATCAAGTTTATGCATTTGATAAATCAGCTTCCAGAGATAACACTTTTGTGGTTGATACCCCTCCTCCAACAGTTTCTGGCTCATTACACATTGGTCACATCTTTTCATACACACAAACTGATGTAATGGTTCGATACAACCGCATGAAGGGAAAAGCCATCTTCTACCCAATCGGATGGGATGATAATGGCCTTCCAACAGAACGTCGTGTTCAAAACTATTACAACATTGCTTGTAACCCTAATGTTCCTTATGATAAGGATTTTAAACCTGTTCATAATCCAAAAAATGAAGGTCAAAGACAAGAAGTTTCTCGTCAAAACTTTATTGAAGCCTGTGAAGAACTCACCGCAATGGATGAAAAAGCTTTTGAAGATATCTTCCACCATATCGGACACTCTTATGACTGGTCACTCAAATATACAACAATTGGGCCAAAAGCAATTAAAGAAGCTCAAAAATCTTTCCTCGATTTAATTGATAAAGGAATGGCAAGATCTGTTGAAGCTCCAACAATGTGGGATGTTACTTTCCAATCTGCAATTGCTCAAGCTGAAATTGAAGATAGGGAAACAGCAGGTTTCTTCCACGATATTACCTTTAAAGTTGAAGGGTCTGATACAACATTTACAATTGCAACCACACGTCCAGAATTTTTGCCAGCTTGTATTGCTGTTGTTGCCCACCCAGATGATGAAAGATACAAACCTTTCTTTGGCAAAAAAGCTATTGTTCCATTGTTTGACATTCCAGTTCCAATCGTTCCATCAGAACATGCAGAAATGGACAAAGGCACAGGTATTATGATGGTTTGTACTTTTGGGGACGCAGCTGACGTTGCTTGGTGGAAACAATCTGGTCTTCCAATCAAACAGATCATTGGTTTAGATGGTCGCATTATGAATATCTCATATGGCGAAGGGGCTTTTGTTACTTTAAATCAAGAAAAGGCCAAAGCAAATTTTGCCCGCATGGCTGGCCTCAAAGTCAAAGATGCAAGAGCTCAAGTTGTTGAAATGCTCAAAGAAGATGGTGCTTTGATTGGGGAACCAAAGCCTTTGATGCACCCTGTTAAATTCTATGAAAAAGGGAGCATTCCTCTTGAATTTGTTTCTTCACGTCAATGGTTCATTTCTATTTTAAATTATAAAGAAGAACTTTTGAAATTGGGTAGAAATATCAAATGGACCCCTGCTCACATGCAATCTCGCTATGAGGCTTGGGTTGAAGGTCTCAATCAAGATTGGTGCATTTCTCGTCAACGCTTCTTTGGTGTTCCATTCCCTGTATGGTACCCTCTTGATGCTGAAGGCAACATCAACTTTGACAAACCAATTTATGCTTCATTAGAACAACTTCCTGTTGATCCAGCAACAATGACACCTGCTGGTTATACAGAAGAAATGCGTGACAAACCAAATGGTTTCACTGCAGATAAAGATGTTATGGACACATGGGCAACCAGTTCTTTAACGCCTCAAATTGCCTTAGCTCATGCACCAGAAGGTCATAACTTGAGCTTACCATTTGATGTTCGCCCACAAGCTCACGATATTATTCGTACTTGGGCATTCTATACCATCATGAAAGCTTTTGCTCATGAAGGAAAAGAACCATGGCATGAAGCTCTGATTAGTGGATTTATTTTGGATCCAGATCGCAAAAAAATGAGTAAATCTAAAGGAAACGTTGTTACGCCAATGGATTTATTGGTCAAACATTCTGCTGATGCTGTCCGTTATTGGGCTTCTCGTGCAAAACTTGGTATTGACACAGCATTTGAAGAACAAATTATGGAACAAGGCAGAAAATTAACCATGAAAATGTTCAACGCAAGTAAATTTGCATTTATGATGGTTGAAAAATCTGGCGTTTCATTATCTGAAAATTATGTTTCAAACATCACAGCTGATTTAGACAAAGCTTGGGCAATGAAACTCAAAGAAGTTGTGGCAAGTGCAAACCGTGCATTTGAAAACAACGATTATGCTTTTGCTCTTGAATTGACTGAAAAATGCTTCTGGGATTTCTGTGACAACTATCTTGAATTAATCAAAGGCAGAGCTTATAGTGAAAACCCTGTTTCAGCAGTATCTTCATTGATGTTAACAATTGATGTTTTAATGCGCTTGTTTGCCCCTGCTCTTGCCTTTACAAGTGAAGAAATTTGGCAATCACGCCCTTGGAGCACCTCTGCTGCTTCTATCCATAAAATGCCATTCCCTTCTGTTGAAGAATTGGATTCAATTCAAGGGAACGCAAGTGTTTATGATCAAGCAGTTCTTTTGATTAACTTAATCAGAAAAGAAAAAGCAGAGCAAAAACGCTCCATCAAAACACCTGTATTAGAGTTGGTTGTTTCTGTTCCTGAAACTGCCATTGAACTTCAAGCTCTTTCAAAAATAGACATCATCAATGCGGCAAACATTAAAGAAAATAATATTTCTTTTGTTGCTGCTGAGGCTCTTTCATTGAAAACTTGTGTTTTTGGAGAAGATGAAAAGAAAATTAAAGCTTAAAATATTACTTTAAGGGGGTAAAGCGATGAAACGATTTTTAAAATATCTGTTAACAGTTTTTTTAATTTGTTTCATCGCTTTATTTCTATCTTTTTACCTTGAAAAACAAAAGTTCCTAACCCAAAACTTAAAAAAATTAAAAACAGACACTTCAATCACCCTTGTTTTTGCTGGGGATGATAATTATATTGAACCACTCAGTGTTGCCTTGACCTCCTTGAATATGAACACAAAAACACCTGTGGAAGCATTTATTTTAACTGAAGGGTTTTCAGATAAAAACAAATTTTTAATCCGACAACTTGATCATAAGTTAGCAAATATTGATGTTCTCATTGTAACCATTGATGCAAAAGAGTTTGAAGGATTTCCCATTAATGAGAGATGGAGCAAAAGCATCTATTTTAGATATTTAATACCAAATCTTTTACCTTCACATAAAAGAGCTCTTTATTTAGATGGGGATATTCTTGTATTAAAAGACTTATCAGCTCTTTTTAATTTACCTTTAGAAAATAACTTAATAGCTGGTGTTTCAGAAATTGGGGAGAAAAACTTCTTATCCAGCCCGCTTTTTAAAAACCATTCCTTTTACATCAATTCTGGGGTTTTGTTGATGGATTTGGAAAAATTCCGCCATGAAAAAATCACAACTCAATTATTCCAAATAACCGAACAATACAAAGACCAATTCACACATTATGACCAAGATGCCATTAATTTGACACTAAAAGGTAAAATCAAATTATTACCTCTTAAATATAATGCTCAACAAAGAATAAGCTCTCATTTTAACAAAATAATCTTCCACTACTCGGGTAAAGAAAAACCTTGGAAATTAAAAAATCATTCTCACCATGTGTGGTATAAATACCAAGCTTATAAAGATGCTTTGTTACAAGAAAAACCATTTCCAGCTGAAGCTTATTTTAAATCAATAAAAGATATGATTTTTGATTACAGCACTTTTGGACGTTTTTTTTAATCTTAATGAATTTTATTTTTTCATAGATTTTAGATGAACTCTTAACTTTTCATCCAATGTTTTTGATTCCAAAATTTTTTGAATCCCTTTATTGTATGTTAGAGTATCTAACTTTGATCTTTTTAAATAACCCATTGTTTGATTTGGAAATTTAATATAACAAATGGATAAGAGCCAAGCAGCACCCATTTGAGCGTAATATTCTGAGTGAGAAAAATTATCCAACACCTCAAAAATATAAGATAGATATTCCGCCTCCATAAACTGAAATAAAAGAAGAACAAGCGCAAACCTCACCTCAAATTCTTGTGTGGACTTTAAATAAGGGGTTAAAAATTCAAACGTTTCATTGGGAAATTTGCGAACACCTTTTAAATACGTGCAAAACGTATCACAAACAGCCCAATTATTAATTTGGGGAACAAAATTTATAATTAATTGAAAATCATTCGGCGATTTAACACATTTGGCAATAACAAGTGCTTGCAAAATATTTTCTTCATGAGATTGTGGAGAAGAAACAATAAAAGTGTAAGGATTATTCTTTGCAATTTCTCTTGCCATTTTTTTTAAATAAGGCATTCGAACCCCAATAATGTTATCACAATTGGGGATGAGTTTTTGAACAAATAACTTATAATCATCATCTTGACATTTTAAAAGCTCTTTTTGAATGCTATTTACCATCATTTGAAAAAGCCTTTATATTATCTCTAGGAATGATTAAAAGTTTGCCCTTATCACATGTGAGGTTAAAATACCTTTTTTCACCTGTTTTAGGGTTTAAAAGCCTCAATTGAGCCATTGAAACATCAGCAGATTTCATATAATTTATAATCAACTGATGTGCATTACCAGATTTTCTTTGCCACAAATCAAGAGTTTCTGTTTCACTGGTTGGCGATTTAAAATTTTTAATCATCTCAGAAGTAGACTTATCAGCGCCTTGTTCACAAATCAAAAAAACATGGTCTAACGGTATTTTTTTTGGCATCTGATTATCAGAGGAGATAATCCCTTTTGTCACTAATTTGTCTGTTGGTATATGAAGCTGAATACTTGCCCGAAGAAAAGAGACCTCTTTTAACGCTGGTACGATTGGATTTTCTTTATTTTGTTCTAAAACGCAAGCGTCAGCCAATTCCCCACAATTTGCAAGACCAAAGGTACGGATATTTTCAAAAGTTGGATTTTGCTGAACTTGTTTGTATTTTTCTTCATTTTTATCAAAAAAGCTAATCGCTCTATAAATAAATTTATTCTCACTGGGTGTCAGCTTACGCATAAACTTTTGATGTAAAAGCCAAGATTTTGAGAGATAGGATTCAGGTGGAAAGACTTTACCAATATCTCGCAATAACTGACTTGAAAAAAGAGTATCTTCTCCTTGGTCAATAAGTGTTGTTGGCATTATAGAAAGATGTTCTTTCTTATATTCTTGAAGAATATTTCTAAGTTCTTCTTGATAACAACTATAATAAAAAGTCATTATAACCTCCAATCTATATCTGATATTATAACACATTTTTCATTTTTCTCAAAATAATTTAAAGTTAACAGAAAAACATCTTGACAAGTTGCTAAAACTCATATAGAAATAACACATTGTTATATCGCTCTATTGCCACTATGGCTCAGTGGTAGAGCACTCCCTTGGTAAGGGAGGGGTCGTGAGTCCGATTCTCACTAGTGGCACCATTAAGAAAAAGTCCCAATTTTGGGGCTTTTTTTTAATGTGTATCACAGGGAGTTAGGACTCACGGGGGCAACGTGAGGCCGAGCGGATAGTTGGTGAAAACAAATGAAATGAAGTTTGAACCTTACGACTCGAAAGGGTCCCATTGCGACGCAATGGGAATTTACATTCGAACGAGTGGCACCATTAAGAAAAAGTCCCAATTTTGTTTTTTTTATGTGTCCGCCCTAAAGGCATAAAAACCAATAAAGCAAAAATTACAAAATACATTTGCAAATTTTATTTAATCAAAATCCCTTCTCTGAAAGGAAAAAAAATAAAAAATAGATGTATTTATTGAAAAAAAACAAGAACTATGATATACTAATCGTATATGGGAGAAACCGGAGGGGATAATGGGAATTATAGGAATAGGCGCAAGTCTTATTAAAGGCGGTGTAAAGCTTGCTAAAGGAAGTAAAAAAGCTGAAAACGTTTTAAATACAGCTGAAACTGTTTTGGAAGCAAGAGAGGCGGTTCAAGATGCTGAGAATCAAAGCACTCTTGAAACGGTTGTTGATACTGTTGAATTAGTCCCTGTTGTTGGTGATGTCATAACAGTAGCCAAAGTCGGATGGTCTGTTGGCGAAGCTTCATATGATGTTGCTACCGTTGGAGCAAATGCATCATCATCTATTCAAAACACTCTACTTGAAGCTCAAGGTTCAGATACGCGTGTTATTGAAAACCAATATACAAAGACACGTGTTATAAATGATATACTTAACTTAAATTTCACACCCGAAACTTATAATACAAAAACAGGACTTCGTTCCCGTGATAATTTTTCAACCATCATTGCCAGAGATGAAAATGGAAGCTCAATTGCGGCATTTCAAGCCTATATTGATCAAAATGCACAAAATGGAATTACAATAAACACCAATATAGAAAATGACCGTGACCCTAATATTGGCACAGCTATACACCCTTATTCAACACCTTTAAGTGCCGCAATAGGTTTGGGGAAATATGAATTAGCCGCCTATATTCTCAAAAATGAAAAAACGTATATCAACACTCAAAATCCAGGCTGGAATAACAAAACACCAATGATGATTTTATTACAACAACCACAATCAGATAAAAGAGACATTCTCATAAATGCAATGTTAGATGATAAAAGGTTAAAAATATATTATGAACCAGGAAAAGATGTGGTTGACAATAATGGCTTCAATATTGCTATGCATGCTACTGATAATGCGTCATTTGAAACCATGCGCCGCATTATTGATGAAAAAGGAGGCAATCCTAAACACATCAATAATCATGGGGAAACCCTAATACATAGAGCTGTTCAATCTCCTGATAGTGCAAAAAAAGTTCAATTTTTGATTAAAAATGGTGTTAATCCCAACAAATTCACAAACGATGGCGATTCAGCTTTAAGCATGGCATTATCTGTAAGTTGCAATAATTCCCATCCTGAGAAACAAGAAGATATTGACCAAACAGTTAAAATATTAATTGAGAACGCCGATGAAAAAGTCATTGAAAATATATACACAAACAAAACCAACTCTCAAAATATGGAAGAATGGCTCTCTAACCACCCTGAAGTTAGAGATGAAATTAAAAAAAATCCAAACCATCCTTTACATAAACACATTCAAAACACACAACTAAGTTCTGAAACTGAATCACAACTAGAACCAACCCCCGCTAATCAACCAGCCACTCCTGCTCCTACAGCAGAAGCAACCCCCGCTGTTCAACCAGCCACTCCAACACCTGCAGCAGAACCAACCCCCCCTGTTCAACCGGCCACTCCAACACCTACAGCAGAACCAACCCCCGCAGATCAACCGGCCACTCCAACACCTACAGCGGAACCAACCCCCGCTGTTCAACCGGCCACTCCTACTCCTACAGCGGAACCAACCCCCGCAGATCAACCAGCCAGTCCTGCTCCTACATCACCGACCAAAGTCAGACATTATCAAAAACCCGCAATTGATCACTCTCGACAAAGATTAGATCAATTTAAAAATAAAAAAATTAGCGGAACACATTTAACAGATACAAACATGTCAAATGCCTTGAAAAATATAGAGAGCATACTTATAAAACAAGGATATTCACCTCAAGAAGCCCAAACAAATGCAAATGTTCTTTTATACAAACTGGTACAAGCAAACCTATTATATCACCCAAATGAAAAAGTTAATTCTTCCAATCAAACAGTTACCCAATTATTTGGTGAAAATCATCGGGCAATGCTAGCTAATCTCACAAAAGATCCAAAAGATTTTGACGACAAGACATTACAAAGCTATGCCCCGGCTCTTTCGAAAATAGAAGAAACCATTTCAATAAATGGCCATGGTAGAATAAACACTAATCTACAAAGAAGAGGCCTCCAAAGCAGCTATAGCTCAACAGCCCACACAGGGTATGAAGAAAGCCAATCCACACCAGAAAGAAAACCAGGAAATCCTCAAAATACTCTTGCAAAACATTCTCAAAAACATGAGGAAAATTTACAATTTAATACAAATAAACGTGAAAACTCTTAAACAAAAAGAGAATATTACTTTCATTACTCAAGTTCTTAACTAAAGAATTAAAAAACATATACCTCTTGCAGTTTTTCAATCTTTCAACTATAAAATATACAAGTAACAATTTATAAATGGAGATTAAATGCAGGAAATTAAATTAGCTGGCATTGATGCAAATGGAATTGAACGTGAATTTTTATTAAAAGATTTTAAAGGGAAACAAACTGTCCTTTATTTTTATCCCAAAGATAATACATCAGGCTGTACATTAGAGGCTTGTCAATTTAGAGATAATATGAACAGACTTCTTCCTTATGCTCAAGTTGTTGGTGTCAGTCCTGATAGTATTAAAAGTCATTTAAAATTTAAAGAAAATCAAAATTTGAATTTCCCTCTCTTATCAGACCCTGAGCACATCCTTTCAAATCAGTTCAATGTCTGGGTTGAAAAATCAATGTATGGAAGAAAGTACATGGGCATTGAACGCTCAACCTTTATCCTTGATGAAAATTTAAATATTCTTAAAGAATGGCGGAAAGTCAAGGTTTCTGGTCATATTGATGAGATTATATCCTTTTTCAAAAAAGACTAGAAACAATCATTTTATCAATTTAAATCAATGAATTAAGGCTGGTTTGATGCTTTTTCAATACCTTTTTTAAGCGAGCTCATACATTTACTAATCATCTTGGTCAGCTTTGCTTCTTGTATATCGATCCGTTGATTTTCATCAAACAACGCATATCCAGTTGGAGTAAAAACAACTGGTTTAATATGCCCTTCTTTCATCCAATATCTAATTGTCGAAATAGGTACATCACACAATTTTGCAAATTTAGCAATTGTCAATAAATTTTCTTTTTTCGTTTCATCTAACTTATCACTCAAAACCAATTGAAAAGATCGTCCTAAAGCTGATCGCATAAAGGCATAATATTGTTCTTTTTTATTTTTTAACTGATAATTTTCAAGAACTTCAAAAAAGCGTTTTTTATCTATTGAACGTAATACCAAGGGCGTATATCCACTTTTTAAAAGAGCTGCTGTCAACAGTAATAATCCGACAAGAATATTCCCTTTTTTAAAGGGTGAGATAATTAAAAACTGATAGTAACATTCAAATATCCAATACAGTCCCTCCCCCTCTTTTTTTAAAAGTAATTGATCTAAATCTTTTAATTTATTTAAAATCTCTTTTGCATCAATAAATTTCAATTTAAAAGGAGAATCAAACACTCTACTCTTTCGAAAAGTGCCAGCATCCGCCTCTACTTTTTCAAAAACCATTTTGTGCAGTTGTTGTAAGAAAGAGGTATCCAACGTAATTTTTTTATAATTTTCAAAAACAAAATCTAATGCTTCAATATAATTAAAAAGAATCAAATAATCATAAAACGAACGTGTGCCCGAGGTTGTTTTTTCTTGCACAAAATTTAAAATTTCTGTTCGTGTAAAAGAAAAATCTTCCAATACATTGAGCACACATATCAACTCTGAAACAAGTCTTATTTTACATTCATCAAACCGTTTTTTATCTTTCAAAAGAACAGATAATGACAATCTTTCTTTATTAAATTTATCTTTATAATTCAATTTAAAACCCCTACTTTATACTTTTGTGTTTTTTATAACTATAAACATTTTTTTAAATATATC
Organism: Alphaproteobacteria bacterium; assembly: GCA_045632845.1. Classification (GTDB taxonomy): domain Bacteria; phylum Pseudomonadota; class Alphaproteobacteria; order CAAHEQ01; family UBA3637; genus RGIG4140. Next base: position 220,588 of record JAZQXL010000015.1, on the reverse strand, counting down.
AAGCAAAAAATTAACCTTTTCATTTTTTATAAAGTATAAAGTTATAGATTAAAATAAAAACCCTCTTTATGAAGGGTTTTATTTCAACCAATTATCCATTTTCTTATTATTCAAAATAGACTATTTTCCCCCAAATAGAATATCCGTCTTTTTCTTTTTTAAGATGTTTTAACTCAAACCATTCAGGAACATTTTTTTGAGATAAGATACGTTTGTAAAAACTATCTTCAGGGGCATTTTTATAATAAATGTTATTTTTCAAAACTGTCAGTAACACATCTTCTACTTGATGTTTTTTTAGTAATTTATAGACATTGTCCATATCTGTACCATAAAAAATAAAATGAGAATCCATAATTCCTTCTTCATTTCTGTGATATGGTGTTGCAACAACAGGACGCTCCGTTTCAAAAATAATTTTTGGACCCATAAACACATCACTCAAAACTGCTTTTTCCCCACTCTTTAAAAAATAATTATCTTGCAAAAAAAATTCTGTTTTTTCTTTTTCACTGTCAATCAACAAGCTAGTACAAGAAATAATCAATATAGAACCCAAAAAGTAACAAAATGAAACCAACATCACCTGATTTGGAATTAAATCATCTTTTTTCATATCCTTGGTTTTAAACTTAATCCAATCAACAAAAGGAATAATCGCATACAAACTCAAAAATATAAAAAAGCGCATGCTGTAGCTGGTTAATAGTAAATAACCCAACAAAAAAACACCACTAACTAAGTGCCAGAAATCCACTTTTCGCTTATACCAAACGAGATGACACCACAAAAATAGGCTCACCAAAGACGTCCCTAAATAATAAAGCGTTGTTTTAACACTGTTTAATGGGGATTTCATTTCACTGATACGATACATCCACACATCTGCTAATTTGGAAGTAAATACAGGATAATAAAGAGCTATCAACCAACAAAGTGAAACAAGAGCAAGTGGGGCAAGTAATATTATTTTTTTTGAAACTGAATATTTATCGATATTATATCTGTTTATTATTTTTAAGAGTAAAAGCAATATACCCGTCATAGCAACAAATGCTATAGAAATCCTACCCATATCGAAATATAAAAAACCTTGGGCAGGCGGATTGATAACCGTTACCAATAACGTTGTAACAAATGCCCCTAAACTAAATGTTGCAGCAGCATCTAAACTTCTTTTGTAAAAAACAAAACCGCTTAGAAAAACAGATAGAACCATAAAAAAGAATATCCAGCTTTCTATCGTTACCCAAATACTCATTGCAGCAAAAAGACCTGCCAAAAAAGCTGATTTCTTTTGATCATAGCATACCCATCTCATCAAAAATGCAAAAGAAATGCACTGCAACAACAAAATCAACACATGGTGATCTGGGTTTAAAAACCTAAACACTCCTTGAAAAGGGAATGGAAAGAAAATAGCTGCCATAAAAATTAAGCGATAAAAACCCTTATAAAAAGGTCTAATCGCAAAATAAACCGCTGTGACAAAAAACAATCCGATAACTGGCGAGAGAAAGCTCCCCGATATAAAAACAGCCTCTTTCATAGGATAAAAATCCTTAAAAAAGGAATATAATCCCAACCACAAAACATCTAATGGACGTGTCCAGTGTAAGATTTCACCATATGGATAGTTGCTCAACATAAATTCGCGCTCAGACCAACTACCACTTGAAATCCAATCAACCATCCGATTAGCCCACATATAGCTATCTGTGTCACGATAATTACTGGTATTTATCCCAGTCATAGCCATCAAGCATAAAAGAGCAATCCCTAAGTAAAATAATAAATCATATTTTTTAAAAAAGTTTTTCATGCCTTAACATTACACATATTCACAAAAAAAATCTAGACTTTTTTTTCTAGCTCAACTATTATCAAATTTATTAACTGAGAAAGGAATTTCCATGCAAGCAATCATAATTGGTGCAGGCCCAGCTGGGTTGACAGCTGCGTATGAATTATTAAAAAGGTCTAATATCAAACCAATTATTATAGAACAAAACGACTTTGTTGGAGGTATTTCCACATCTCGCAAATACAAAGGAAACATTGCTGATTTTGGGGGGCACCGTTTTTTTACAAAACAAAAAAGAGTGTTTAATTTGTGGGAAGAAATTCTTCCAATTCAAACAGAACCCGCCCTTGATGACATTCTTTTAAATCGAAAAACAACTTATTTAAAAAATAAAAAAACCATTGACCCACAAAAACAAAATGCCTGTTTTTTATATAGGAAACGCCTTTCTCGCATATACTATAACAAGCAATTTTTTGATTATCCAATCTCCCTTTCATTAAATACCATCCTAGGTCTTGGGGTATTTCGTATGGGTAAAATCTTTTTATCTTACCTTAAAGCCTGTGTTTTTAAGAAACCAGAAACAAATTTGGAAAATTTTTTCATCAACCGATTTGGAACTGAACTTTATCAAACATTTTTCAAAGAATATACCGAAAAATTGTGGGGTGTTCCCTGCTCTCAAATTTCAGCTGAATGGGGATCTCAAAGGGTTAAAGGTGTTTCTATTTTAAAAATTATTAAAGAATTTTTCCATCATGATAAAAAGGAAACAAGCCTTATTGATTCTTTTTATTACCCCAAACTTGGCTGTGGCCAAATGTATGATGAAATGGCCAAACGCATTTTGAAAATGGGCGGAGAAATTTGGCTCAATACAACTGTTGAAAAAATTGATCTTGAGCACAACAAAATCAAATCTATTTCTGTAAAAAAAGCCGATGGATCCCTGCATAATCTTACAGGTGAATATGTTTTTTCCTCCTGCCCGATTAGAACTCTTATCCGCTTGATGGGTGATAAAACCCCTCTATCCGTAAGAGAAATTGCAAAAAATCTCGTTTATCGTGATTTTAAAACTGTTTTAGTCTTAGCAAAACAATTAAATATTAAAAACAAAACAAAAATTGCCACATTGAATAACTTGATCCCTGATTGTTGGATTTATATCCAAGAAAAAAATGTTCATCTGGGCAGAGTTCAAATTTTCAATAATTGGAGTCCCTATTTAGTTAAAGATTACCAAAATTCTGTTTGGGTTGGCCTTGAATATTTTTACCAAAATGGGGACAAACTTGATCAAATTGAAGACAAGGATTTTATCAAAATGGCCACTGATGAAGCTGAAAAAATAGGTTTAATATCTAAAAATGATATATTAGAAACAGCCATTTACAATGTACCTAAAGCTTATCCGGCCTATTTTGGAAGTTATGATAAATTTGAAGAAGTTAAAACTTTTTTAAAAACCATTAAAAACCTTTATCCTATTGGAAGAAATGGTATGCATCACTATAATAATATGGATCACTCCATCCTAACAGCTATGGTAAGTGTTGATCATATTTTAGGTATGAGCAATCAAGATGTTTGGCAAATTAATACTGAAAAGGAATATAACGAAAACAATTAAAACCTTCTTTAAGGCCAAGCTATTACATATTTTATAAAAAACACAACAACCAGCACACCCAAACACCATTTATTTTCACAAAAATAAATGATATTATCCAATAAAATCAAAGTGTTATATGATACAATTATTTTTTTGTCGACATATTTCAAAAAATATGATATAATAATACCGTAGCCTAAGAACTATATCATCAACTAAAAGGAGAGTAAAATGACAACATCAAATAAAACTGAATACGTTTCAACAAACAAAAATGATGAAATGAGCCCAACAAATCCAACAAACCCTACATATCAACAAAATAATGGGATGAGTCAAAAAGATAAAAATACTGTTATGCTTCGCACACAATTACGCGAAGAATTAAAAAAAGATCTTAAAAACAACAAAGTCAAAGAAGGTATTGGAACAGGACTTTCTGTTTTTGGTTTAGGGTGCATTGCCGTCGCTGCCTATTCTTGTATTTATAATGCTCAAAATACAAATGATACTGGTATCGCAATTGGTGCAATTGGTCTTACAGCTGGCGCTATTGCTATGGCAATGCAAACAGGTGATCAAAAAAGAAAGAACAAACTCATTAGAGACACAATTGCATCATCTAAATATGCAACACCTGAAATGAAAAAAACAGCTCATCGTGAAACGGTTAATGCTCACAACACCCCAGCACTTAACATTTTAAATGGCGTTGAGTACGTCGCAGGTGCAGCTGGGACAGTCAATGCTATTTATGCCGCCTCATCTATTGGCGTATCTGGATTAGCTAACACCTTATCTTCTGTTGACTTTACAACATTAGGTGTTGCTGGCGCCATCATCGCTGCAAGTGAAATTTTTGTTAAACAACCTAAAGAAATAAAATCTGCCCGTATCGTGGAACAAAGTTTAGGCAACGCAATGCCTCAAAACATTCACGCAAAGCAAAAAGCAACTCGTACAAGAGATTAATCTTTTAGAAGCATAAAAAAACGCCATTTTTAATGGCGTTTTTTTTGTAAAAGCGTTTAAATAATTTATTCAACTGTTTCAGATGAATCCAACTCTCGAACAAATTCATATTCACCTTTTTTATTTTTCTTAAACGCTTCTGATGCCCAACGCTGATCAGCCCAGTCAACAAACAAGGTATCTTTATTTACAAATTTAATCTTTGCACATTCATGTCGAGCAGTAACCCGACAAGCTTCTTTGCTCTCTAAATGAATAACAAACTGATCGGACCAATTGTTGTGCTTCAACTGAAACACTTTTGTCTTTTTAGGATCGGGAATATAGTAATAAACAGAATCATTTGCCTTGATAAAATGTTCACTTGCCCACTTATCCCATACGATTTCAACTAACCCATTACCTTTATCAACCAATTTTCCTTCGTCTTTTGTTTCAACACGAACAATTCGATTTTCAGCATTTTTTTCTAAAAAACCTTCCCATCTATTTATTGTGTGTTTCATATAAAGTGCATTTTTCAAATTAGAAGGGCAACGTGTTTCATATCGTTTTTCCAAATAAATATGTGGCATTTTAGGGTGTTTCTCATTCGCTGCCATAATTTTTTCCAAAATCAGACATTTTTCTAACGCATTATATTCAAATTTAATTTCATCAGCAGAAGGCGTAAAAAATCTTAAAAACATCTTTTTATGAATATTCAATGAATTATCCACCATTTTATTATAATACTCTTCACTGTTTGAGTGATGCGGCCTTCTATAAACCAAGACATCCGATATTTTTGCAAGTTTTCCACCAAATGTTACAAACTGCCGCCAAAAATCATAGTCTTCAGCTGAAATAAGTGTTTCATCATATTTAATTAATTTTTTTTCTACAAAATCACGTTTAAAAAAGGCTGCAACATTTGGAAAAGAATTGTAAAACATCAATTCAACATCAAAAAAACCAGGGAACATCTCTGCATGATATTTATCCTCTTTTTGATATGTGTAATTTGGAATAAACTCTTTTTCATCGATATCTCTCAAATTCCCTGTGACAGCATCAACTTCTGGATGATCTTGCATAAATGCCAGTGACTTTTCCAAACGATTTGGAACTGACCAATCGTCTGAATCCATAACGGCAATGTATTTTCCTTTTGCAAGATCTACCCCTCGTTGACGAGAATAGGCAATACCCCTATTTTGCGGATTATGATACAGGGCTATCCGTTTATCTTTTTTAGCATACTCTTTCAAGAGTTTTTTGGTTTCTTCTTTTGAACCATCATCAACAATTACGAATTCAAAATCTTTTACCGTCTGATTCAAAATTGAATCAATTGCACGACCTAATAAATCGGGCCTATTATACGCAGGCATTACAACCGAAATAAGTGGTTGTTTTTTATGCAAAAGGGATACTATATAATACCCCCCCCCGACCATCATAATGACCCCTAACAATGCTAAATAAAAACGTTTTTTCATAAGTTCTCCTTTAATTATACACATCTCATAAAAACATATTTTATTTATAAAAACAAGACCTTTATATCACTTTTTTTAGACTTGACACAAAAAACAGATTTTTATAAAATTGTAGTTATCGTAACAGCCGGAGGAAAAATGAAAAAACTGTTCTTACTATCTCTACTTACATTAATAAGTGCTTGCTCTTCAAACACAAAAGAACTTTATACCAACGAATATGGCTATGGCATTTACTCATCAACTGGTGATACATTGGGTGAGTGCTACAAAAAAGCCTATAAAGAATGCCCAAATGGTTTTGAAAAGCTGGATCGAGTTGTTAATCCAAAAGCTGATAAAGCCATTGAACTTGTTTATGAATGCAAGTAAAAATATTTTCTTTTTAAACTATTTTTTATAAGAGAGAAATATGACTCAATCAGATGAAAGAACGAAAAAGAATGCTTTTTTAAAAGAGGTTCATAAACGATATCATGAACTAAATACTGATTCATTTTCTGTTACCACAAGAACAAATTTATTAACGCGTTATTTAACACGAGGCAAAGAATGCAGCCTTTTTTTGAACAAAGAAAGTTTTGAAACTCTCTTTCCTGTGTTAAATGATATTATTTTACCAGAAAATAAAGTGACCCTTATTGTAACAAATGATGTTCTTAAAAATGAAGAAAAATCCATCATTGAGCAACTGCCTTATATGGTTGATCCAGAACAACAAAATCAAACAAAACAACGTATTAGCGATTTATTAACGCAAGAAAATATTTATATTAGCGAACCAATAAACATCCCCCCTTTTATTGTTATTGACCATAGAAGTTATTTGATTGGTTCAAAAGATGACAAAACAAATGAACCATTTTTTATCTGCGCCTTAAATGCTCCTTTTGATTCAGAACAAGCCAAACGGCTTGATTTGCTTTATCGTACATTTTCAAGAATAAAAATGGATAGCACTCCTTTTAAAGAGTTATCTGCTCAAAAAATAACTCAACAGACTATTCCTCTGCCCTTTAATCAAAATGTAAATACAAAGATATAAAAAAAGGCTCATTAAAGAGCCTTTTTTATCATTTGATAATCAATAATTCCTAAACATCTCTTGAACCACGAGAATGCTTATTCCCACAAAGGCGCAAGATACTGCAAGAAATATCTGCACTTTTAATAATGTTTTTCTTTTCACTTTGTATACGCAAAATATTTGAAACAATAGGATTGTTTGACTTCTCAACCATTGATGCCAATTGCTTTTGCACCCCTTGAGATAACAAATAAAGACCTGTTAACACATTTGCGGTTTCTTTAGCGATATATTTTTGTTCATAGGATGATAAAAATTGCCACTCAGCTGTTAATTTTTTTTGAGCAGCCAACATTGAGGGCGTTAACCCTTGTTTATTTTCAATTAATGGATTGGGATTATATTTTAACAAATAGGCTAAATCAAACACATTTTCAGGTCTTGGATTTTGATTATCCCCCGCTTCAATTGTATTATGACCACGTAGCTGACCACTTTTAACCACAATATGCAATAAAGTATCACCATTTGCATCTTGCCCATCAACGTCACAACCTTTTGACAACAACTCTTTAATTTTGTTGACTTGAGGCAGAATTTTTTGAAAAGGCAATGTTTCAATTTCTTTTAACGCCTGTTCAATTCGAATATTCATTTTACCCATAAAAATATCCTTTACATCTATTTAAAAAGTAAATGTAATTTAACACTTTTTAAAATATTTTTCAAGCTTTTTTTATAAAAGAGCTTCTGCCAACTTTTCAAGGGCATTTATGTCTTGTTTTTTCAAAGCAGATTTGATGGTCACTTTTTCTTCAATAAGCTTCATATTTTTAAGCCCTGCCATTTCTTTCATCATAACTGAAGCAGCCATTGGTGCCCATGTGCCATTTTCAATAAAACCTACCGTTTTATTTTGAAAGTTCTTACTTTTTAAATGGTGCATAAACGTTGACATATATGGGAAAACATCCCCATCGTATGTGGGAGAGGCCAAAACAAGATGCGAATATCTAAAAGCATCTTCCACACATTCAGCCATATCATCTCTTGCTAAATCCGCAATTGCAACTTTCTTCGCTCCTTTTTCAAGCAAAATATCTTTCAATTTAAGGGCAGCCTCTTTCGTGTTGCCATAAATGGAAGTGTATGCAATAAAAACACCTTCATCTTCTGCCTGATAAGAACTCCAAATATTATACTTATTTATATAATAAGCTAAATTACTTTCAAGCATGGGACCATGCAATGGAAAAATCTTTTGAATATCTAATGTACTTGCTTTTTTGAGTAAGGATTGAACAGGTGCCCCATACTTTCCCACAATATTAATATAGTATCTGCGCGCTTCACAATCCCACTCTTCATCTGTATCCAATGCCCCAAACTTTCCAAAGGCATCCGCTGAAAACAAGACTTTCTGACTCTTTTCATAGGCAACCATCACTTCTGGCCAATGAACCATTGGTGCCGTCACAAATGTTAAAGAGTGGTCCCCTAAAGAAAGGACATCTCCTTCTTTTACAAAATGAGCCCTTCCTTGAATATCCAACCCTTCAAAAAACTGCTCCATCATTTGAAATGCTTTTTGATTTGAAACAATTTGAATTGTTGGATATTTTTCAATCAACTGAGCAATTGAACCTGCATGATCTGGTTCCATATGCAAAACAACCAAATAAGTAGGTATTTTATCTTTTAAAACCGCACTCAAATTTGAAAGCCATTCTTCTGATTTATGAATATCAACTGTATCCATAATGGCGATTTTTTCATCCATAATGACATATGAATTATATGAAATACCATTTGGAACAACATATTGCCCTTCAAACAAGTCAATTTCTTTATCATCCACACCAATATAATAAATTTTATCTGTCAATTGTTTGTTTTGCATAATATCTTCTCCATATTTTAATTTTTATTCCCTCTATAACAAGATTTTTTTAAATTTTCAAGTTCTTTTCAAAAAAAACATTGACACGAAGTCAAAAAGGTTCTAATATAGCGCTCATGTTAGAAATGCAAAACTTTATTATTATTTTTATGTTTGCTCTTTTGTTTATTAAACAAAGGAGAGCTGTTTATTGGTAATAAGGTTTAAAGTAGATTTATTATGATACAGCTCTTTTCATTTAGAAAAGAGTTTTTTTTATTTCAAGAAAAGGTCATTCATGCAAATACAACCCAAAGATTTTCAAAATATACTTAACGCGCTCCCTGCTCTTAAAAAAATATATAATACACATTCATTGTTAGATTATCTTAGAACTGAAATTAAAGGATTTCAGATGCAAAACAGCTCTTTTGTTGAAACTGATATTTTGCTTGAAATCATTCATGAATCGATAAATCACCTTTATGGAAATACTATCGCAAATGATGTTGCAAGACAGCTAAGAGACTTTCCCGTTATGGAAACAGGGACACATTTGGCCTTTTTAAGAGATTATGATACCCCCAAAAAGGATGAAACAAGATCTTTACTTAATCAAAACATACTCATTTCTGCAGCCTTGATGAAAGCAAGCCAACAAAAATACCATATTGGTTTTTATGGATCAAATGTATCACTTGTTCACCCTTGTGGGGGTGGTTATTTCCAATTAGGAGATGAACTTTTCCCCATTGATGCAGTCAAACTCATTCGAAAAGGTGTTTTATATCAGTCAAAAAAAATATCTGAAGTCTATTTTAATGAAGATATCCTCTTAACTGCAAAATTAAAAATGCTAAGCGATGTTATTCAAATAGCTCTTCAAGATGAAAACATCCTTTATCGAGATAAATATACAGCAACTCAAAAAATTATTTCACAAGTTCTTCAAGGAACAGATGCTCAGCATATTGCCATTGCCTACAACAGTTTAAAAGAAACCAAAAAGAATTTAATACAAGATGCTTTTTCACCACTCAGTTACATAGCCAAGAAAACTTATGGTTATACATTCAATGACATTGACGCTCAATATGAAGAACTTAAAGCTGTTTTTGAACGCAAAGACTTAAACACATTATCTGAACAAGTTGCGCTTGTACAAACACAAACCATCAATAATGTCCTTAAGGACACAGGGGTTACACATATCACAATTGATGGAACAGATATTAGTCGAAAATTTTTGATAAAAGCTCTTAAAAATAAAAACAGCATTTGGTATAAAATATTTTCAAATCCTGAAAAATTTAAAAAATTCCAACAAGAATTAACTGGCATCCGTGCCGCTTGGAAAGTAGGAGAATCCCCTTTTGTTGGCGTGGGAAATGAAAAAGGAATTTCAAAATTCTTTAATTTTTCATTAGATGCTCTCCCTCACGATCCAAACACATTGATCGACATGCTTGAAAAGAAAAAAATTGTGCCTTCAAGCGCATTAATTTGTTTGATTTGCCAAAGTGCCAATGTGCTAGCTCATGGTGGTTTCTTTCAATCAACCTATTCATTAAAGATGAAAAAAGCTTTTCAACGCGTGTTAACAGCCATTAATGAGCCAATACGCTCCAAAACACTTGAAAAAATGCCAGTTGACTTTATGTTACTTAGTTTGGGCGCTGTTGTATCAAAAGAAACTAAAAAACCACTAAAATTATCTGAAATTGCCCGTTTAAGCACAAAAGCACGCACTGAAATTGTTGATCAAATTCCAAAAATAAGTGGCTCTAATAGTGTTGCAAACACAATCAAAATATTAAATCAATATTTGAATGAAACAGCTCCAGGGTATATTGAAGAAGAAGTTAAACGAAATCAAATTGTTAAACCAATTATTATTTTACATCATAATAAAATTTATCGTTTACACGCCAAACAATTACATGAACTGGCAAAAAGGAGACATTTATGTTAACACTTAAAAAAATTGAAACGCCACACATTATATCGAACCTTTTTTATACAACAACAAACAATGCCTTTTATAAAGACATGTACTCTTCTTTTGGTTTAAAAACAGCGCTTGTACATCCTGAATTATACAAAAAATTACTCCTCTTAGAACCAAAACTTGAAAAATTACAACTTAAATTGGTCATTTATGATGCTTTTCGGCCATTAGAAGTTCAAAAGTTTATGTATGAAACAGCGCCAGAGTATTTAAAGCCTTATATTGCCCCTCCTCCAAAAGAAGATTCAAAACGTGGCTTTCACCCAAGGGGCGTTGCAATCGATTGTTATCTAACAAAACTTGATGGCACAGAACTTATTTTTCCAACAAAACCGGATGCTTTTTATAAAGGCTATGAAAAAGATAAGAATTATCCAAACTATTTAAAAAAATGCCATCGTGATTATATTGATACAGACATTTCAAAAGAAGCTATTCAAAACAGACAATTGCTTGAGAATTTAATGGTTTCTATCGATTTGGAACCACTCCCTCATGAATGGTGGCACTTTAATTTAAAAGAAGCCTGGACATATCCGCTTATTCCTTCATTAAAAGATGTGATAATTGAATAAAATATGTTGACAATCATTTTAAGGAAGCGTATATTTAAAATATGATAACAAAAACAGTGAACTTTTTTGGTTTTTACTTTTTCTCTTTTTACTTTAGAAAGTAAAAGGAGCGTTTTTTGTTAGCAAATTAATCAAATAGAATTTAAAACAAAAAGTGGCTCTTTTCAATTGAAAAGGGTCTTTTTTTTATAAAGCAAAGGATAAACAAATGATGGATCAAAAACAAATTGAAAAAACAATAAAAAAAATAGACACGCTTTTAAAATCGCAAGCTGTTTACAATTACATGCTTGAGTTAATGGATATAAAAAGCTTTATGATCAAACGCCTTCCCCTAGAACGCAAAAAAAGAGAGATGTATGACAAAATTCGACCAGAAATTCACTCAAATGATGCCCGTGAAAGTATGCGCCTTTCCCAACAAATTCAAACAAAAGAAAAAGCAGAGCTCCTTTCTTTGTTGAAAAATGACAAACTTTCAAGATATCAGGCCACCATGCATGTTTTGGTTGATTATGGTGTTTATGTCAACGTTACTAATTTTGAAAAAAATCTCAAAAAAATCAACTTGGCGAGACCTTGCAAATGTGCTTCACAACAAAGCATGGTTAAAATCGCTGCTGATAAAATCAGGGATTATACCTCTTATTAACTTTTTTATTACTTTTTGTTGACAATTTGTTTTTTATCTGTTATTCTCTGACTAATTGAATAAGGAGAAGCTATGTTTACAGCATCAAAACAACTTAAATCTAAACGTGGGATGGTTCATCTCCCGTCATAAGTTGTTGTCTGAAAACAGGTTTAACAAGTATAGAGCGGGATTTTAAAATCCCGCTTTTTTGTTACTAAAATAAATGAAAGGTCAAAATGTCACATTCACTTTTTACTCAAACGCACGAAACAATCCTTTTCAGAGGAACACTTTTGAAAAAAGATGGAATAGAAGTTGAAAATGCCTCTTTCCACGTCCGTTTGCTTAAAAAACAAGATGCCTCAAAAATGTTTACCCTTTCTCAAGAGATTTACCATGCTCTAAGGCCTGAAGAACAAACTTTCATTCGCAAACATGATGATATTTCATACTATGAAAACATTGTTAATGACAATACAACAAAATTTATGGGTGTTTTTCACAATGGCACACTCATTGGCATGTCATACATTAAAGTGTGCTCTGATAAAGAAACTTTTCTAAACGAAATCCCAAATCAAGAAACCTCCGCTTTTGAAAACAACAAAAAAGTTGCAACATTTGGAGGCGATTGCGTGTTACCAGCCTATAGAGGAAACAAAATCAATCAAATAATGGTTTCTATCCGTTCTCAAATAGCAAAACAAATGGGGTGTCAAGAAGCATATTCCATCATTGATCGAAACAACGTGAACAATTTAACCCCTTATTTTGCCAATCAATTTTTATTGATTTCATCTGGCATTGACCCAACTGATAATGGCCCAATTTATACAATGAAAATTAATCTCAGCCAGCGAGATTCTCGCCACACACAAATTCCAACACAATTAGCCTTTGTTCGTGTTTCAGACCAAAAAGGGATTGATGACCTTTTAAATCACAATTTTCAAGGGACAAATTATGATCCAGCCAGTCAAGTTATGGAATTTATTAAAAAACCAACTCTCATTCGTTCTCAAAAATTTGTTTTAACACCACACCATCAGCAAAGAAAGGTTTTCTCATATGTTTAAAGCATACTCTTTTGAAAGCAGCTTAAAAGGTCCCCACATTTTAATCTTAGGAGCTGTCCATGGGAATGAAATTGCTGGAACCATTGCTGGCAAAAAGTTAATCGATTTATTTAAAACAGAAAAATTAACATTAAAAAAAGGAAAAATTACCATTATTCCAGTGGTAAATGAACTTGCTCAACAAATGGACATCCGTTTTGTGGATGAAAATTTAAATCGAGTGATTAAATTCCATCCGACCCCCTCTTCACACGAACAAAAAATTGCCAATCAACTGATTTCATATATCAACACTGCAGATATTTTGCTTGATTTGCACTCCACCCACTGCGAAGAAGATGAAGCTTTTGCATTTATTGATTATCCAACTCAAGAAAATCTTGATTTTTTAAATTTTATTCCTGTTCAAACCGCCCTTGCAGGTTGGCCTGACATATATAAACAAAACACCGATATTGATAATTTTTCAACCGAAGAATATGCTCATCAAAAAGGTATTTCAGCATTAACTGTCGAGTGCGGATATCATAAAGCTGAAAAGGCAATTCACCTTGCTGAAAAAACAATTTTAAATACATTAAAACACTTTGGTCTTATTGAAGGAAATGAACCCTCCCCTTGTAACAAAAAGATTATTACCCTCTCCTCTTTTATCATCAAAGAAAAAGAAGGATCTTTACAAAAAGACTTTAAACATTTGGATAAAATAGCAAAAAATGAAGTTATCGCAACATACAATACGGGTGAAAAATTGATATCACCTTTTGATGGCGTGATAATTATGCCAAATCATGGTGCAGGATTGGGGGCTGAATGGTATTATTTAGGAAAAGAAATTATTTAAAAATCAACAAGAAATAAAAAAAATAAAAAAAATAAAAATTTTTCTTGCATTTTATTTTAAAATAAGATAAAAATAAATCTGTTGTTCCAGCGTAGCTCAGTGGTAGAGCAATCGGCTGTTAACCGATCGGTCGTAGGTTCGAGCCCTACCGCTGGAGCCATTAAAAAAAGGTCCTTTTTGGGGTCTTTTTTTTTATGCGTTCCATATGATAGGGCGAGAACCGTCAAAGGTTCGCTCGCAAGCGTTAGCGTAGCGGACGGTGAGCGTCAGCGAGGCGGTCTGAAATGAAATGAAGACGAGGGATTTATCCCGAGCAGCCCTACCGCTGGAGCCATTAAAAGAGTTTCCATTTTCGGAAGCTCATTTTTTATTGCCTTATTTAAAAATATTCTATAGGATAGATTTATAAAAAAATAAGGAGATAGGATGTTTCGACAAAAATTAGAACGCATTTTAACAAAAATAAGCATCTATGGCGTATTGTTTTTTTTCATCTTACAACTTTCCACCTGTTATCCAAGTGTGGGCTATCCTTTTCGGATGATTATACGACCCATCAATCAAGCCTTTTTGGCAAAAAAAACAAATACACCTTTAGGTGATTTAAAAGAAACATACGAAGATTATACCGACCCCCATCCAAGCCAATTAATCACTGTAAATGGGCACAAAATCCAAAAAACATTTGTTAAAATTTATCGCGCAACAGGTTATGTCGCTTGGGTTGACCAAAATGATGCTCTTATTAAATCGTGGTATTTAGCATCTGGAAATGTTGATGGATCAACACTCTATCATGAGGTTGCACCCATTGATTTATCTCTTGTTTTTGGCAAAACAGCAGAAAAAGAAAATTTAAAAAAAATCAAATTTTCACACATTGAAAACACATTAGAAACCTACATACTTCCTGGTGGATACTACGATTCAAAGGAAGTCACAAACATTCATATCATTCCATCGTCAAATGTCATTAAAAAAGCACTAAAGAATATTAATCGAGGTGAAACTATTTATGTTGAAGGGTATCTAACCGACTGGAAAGGAACGGGTGATTTATCATATGCAGACTATAATACTGCTAGGTATGCTGGTGAAGTAAGTGAATATATTTCTGGTGGACAAAAGGCAGATCTTTGCAAACAACTTTTTTTAACCAAACTTATTTTAAATGGGTACATCTATGAATAAGCAACTTTTAGAAAAATGGGAATTTTTGCGCCAAAAAACATACAAAGCGCATATTGCTGATGTGGATGGCAATTTGACTGGCACACATGAAAACGCTTCAAGTTTATCTCCATTGGTGATATCTCAAATTCAAAAACATTTAAAAAATGGTGTTCCCTTTGGCATTTGCAGCGCCAGATCTTTTGAAGACAACCCTATGCTCAAAAGCATTTTAGCAGCCGTAACAAATGGACTTTCCAATAAGGAAATTAAAAACTTTTTTATTTTCCCAGAACAAGGGGCTAGTGTTTTATCCTTTAAATTTGATAAAAACAAAGAAATTATTGTAAAAGAAATTGATTTAATTAAATTTTTCAAAATAAAAGGGCATAAAAATCTTTTTAAAACCTTTTTAAGACAAGACTTGTACGAAAAAATCACAACAACACTTCAAATTGACAATGAGTTGAAATATAAAGGAGATAAAAAATACGGATTTATCGCTCAGTTAAATGAAAAAGAGCTTATTCTTGACCAAGCGCATCAAGACAAAATTTTCAATTTAACACACTTGATGAGCGATTATGTTCAAAAAGAATTCCCTTTATTTGAGGTTCTTTGCACCAGAAAATCCATTTATGTCACATTAAAAGGCGCCAACAAAGCTCTTGCAATTCGCTATTTTTCTAAAAAATACAACCTTGATTTGGGTGAAATTGTCGGAACAGATGACCAAGGAACAAAAGATGGTGTGGGATATCCTCTCATTTGCCACAAGGCTGGTTTTTCAACTAATATACACGAAGAAAAAGAGGAATCCCCCTTCCCTGTATCGTCAATTTGCAACAAGACTGGGGTTGAGGCCTGGCTGTTCATTGAAAAAAACTTAAAATACAATTCCCCTATTTCTTAATTTGACAAAAAAGGATATCTTTGTTATCCTATATAATAAGGTTGGAGGGACAAAATATGATATTAGAAAATCAAGAAGATGAAAATTTAAAAGAAACTCAAACATCCATTGAAACAAAAAAAACAGATTTTTTGTTTGATAAGATTATATCTTCCGTTTCGCTTGATGAAATCCCAAGTGAAAGAGCAAAAGCAACAACTGATAAAGAGCGCATTCAAAAAAGCATTGCTCTTTTTGGAAGGTTAATTGCAAATGGGCATGTTAATTGGCCTTATTTCCCAGATTCTTATAAAATGAAGTTTAAAAAAGGGATTGTTGATCTTTATAACACACCCCCTCAAAACACAAATGACATGCTAAAATCAATGGAAACGCTTTTGTTAAAAAGCATTCCTGACAACCACACTTTTTTGCTTAACAATCAAAATCAACGATTGGTTAACAGCGAAATGGCACATGCTATTGATGATACGGTTATTGACAAATACCCCACAACAAGTGTTGGTCAAAATGCTTGTTTTTCGCTTCCTAATCAAGAAAATACTCAAACGCTTTGTTTTCAACAAAATGATAAAGGTCATTCTATGGGTATTTTCACACAAACAGTCAATGGCAAAAAATTGGGTATTATTTCCTTATCAAAATGCCCACAACCCAATGATCCTGCATTTGATTTTAAAGCTTTTTTGGATGTATTGGATGAAAATTTGCAAAATTTTGATGGCGTTGTCTTTGATGTAAGGGGAAATGAAGGTGGCAATGCACGTATGGTTTCAGAAATCAACAAAAGATTATATGGTAATGAACCTCAATTTTTAAAAGCAACACATATGCGGACAACTGAGGAAGCCAAGCGCATCCATCAATTCAAATTTCCTGGGTATGATAAAACCCTCAATCATCTTTATAGTCTGGCAGATGAAAATGGCTATTTTCATCAATCTGGCGCTGATGAAACACCTTTTAATCCTGAAAAAGGGTATAACAAGCCCATTTATGTGTTAGCAGATCGCATGACCAGCTCTTCAGGAGAATATATATTTGCTCTTCACAAGCATCCAAAAGCAAAATTTATGGGTGAAAACTCTTGTGGATGTGGTGAATATGGTGACACAACGGGAATTCCTCTGCCTGCTGGCGGAATATTGGTTACAGGTGTTTTTATAAATGAAATGTACCCATCCATACCTGAAGGAATTGGTAAAAAACCTACTCATCCAACACCTAAGGGGATGGATGCCCTCTCCCATGCCATGGCGGAGTTTAAAAAAGACTTATCCCCCTATGTCAGACCTTTTTCAAACACGGGGCGTTAATAAATAACACCACAAGCCATGCGTCCTTCTCCTCCCCCTAATGGTTTGGGAGAATCCTTATAATTATCCCCCTTTTGATGAACAATTAACGATCTGTTTTTAATTTCATCAAAAGAAAGTTTGGTATGATAAAATTTTGTTTTCACCTGCCCCTTATGATCTGCTACCAAGACTGGTAAATCTCCTTTGTGACCTGCACCCTTGGGACCCAAATGCTGATTTGTTTCATCAGGGTCGTAATGAGCACCCGCTTTTCCTGCTAACACAATGTTTCCATTTGCATCTTTTGAGGGCATACAATTACCATTTTCATGAATGTGAAAACCATGAGCCCCTTCTGGAAGATTTTCTAAATCCACCTCAAACAACAACCCTTCTAATGTGTCTGTTATTTGAACAGTTCCAATTGATAATGGAACCTCTGTTGAGCTTAACAAATAAATTTCTGAAATCATTGTTTTTTGAGACAAACAACAAGCTGAAGTTAACAAAAAAGCCGTAATCAAAATTTTTTTCATATAGTCAATCTCCTTTTGCAAATTAAATAGATGAAAAATCAAACAATTCAAGTAAATAAGCTGAAATTTCAACCATTACAAACGAAAGTTTGTCTCTGGATAACTTTACAAAAAAAGAAGTGAAATTATTTTTATTTTTTTTATTTTATAATCGGTATAACTTGATTTAAATCAGTCAACTCAGGGCGTAGAAACCCTTCTGGCAATAAACAGTCGTTCGCATAACGACTAAAATAAGTATGCCGATAATCTGTCTAAAGGACGGATGTCGGTGAATAAGATTCTGCCAAATAAGCCGAGCCGTGCTTTGTTTATTGTCAACGGTTTTCTAACATACGACCACCTCCTTTTTGGTGGGTTTTATTAATGGTAAAAAGGAGAAAACGATGGTTATAAAATATCTTATATTTCAACATACTAAAATATTCATTAAAATATTTTTTTAACCTTGACTTTTTACCTACTTAAGGTCTATTATTAGCACACAAAAAATTATCAACATAAACGAAAGGACAACAAATGAGATACTCAAACACGGCTCTTAAAGAACTTTCAAAACGATATAAAAATATTTTAATTAAATGCGCCATACTAAATGCTGCAGCTTTGCTTGCTTTTGCAACACCTGCTATGGCTGCTGACAGATATACAATTGACACGAATCAAAACCTTTCTAATATCACTCTTGAAAATTATACTTCTGAAGGACAAATTTACGGTGGTGTTATTGGCACAGGTGAAAGTCTTTATCCTAATACATCTGTAACAATCGACACCGTTGTGTTCAAAAACAACTATTCTTCATACGTTGCAGGTGCAATGTCAACAGGTTATGATGGAACTATTAGCATTGATGATTCAGAGTTTGTTTCTAACAAAGCTTTGTATGATGGAGGTGCTTTAGGTATTTTTGCTCCAAATGTTACTGTCACTCGTACACTTTTCCAAAATAATTCAACTGTTGCAAGTGCAGATAATGGATCTGACGGTGGTGGCGCTGTAATGATTGGTGGTACAGCAAATGCAACTTTTACAGATGTTCAATTTATTGGGAACTCATCTCTTGCCCGTGGTGGCGCTGTTTCAATCAGAACAACAGGATTAGAAACAACATTTAACAATGCAAAATTTGCTTCAAACACCTCAGGTAATTTTGGTGGAGCCATTGCAAGTGTCTACAAAACAACAGTTAGTATTTCAGATTCATCCTTTACAAACAACTCCGCTGGAAAAGCTGGTGGTGCCATTTACAATGGAAAAGATTCTAACTATGGCGCTGGGGTAGATGTTGCTCCTACTCTATCAACAAATAACGGAACAATCAACTTATCAGGAACAAACACCTTTACTGGCAACTCTGCTTCAGAAAAAGGTGGTGCAATTTTTAATGATGCAGGTGGCACACTCAATTTAGCAGGATCAAACACTTTTGAATCTAATACTGCTGCTGGTGTCAAAAATGATATTCACAACGAAGGAACACTTAACGTTGCAGGAACACTCGTTTTAGATGGTGGTATTACTGGTACAGAAAAGAGTATAATCAATTTTAATGGTGCTACATCTTTAACAGCAAGATTAAATTCATCAGCCACTATTTTGGCAGGAACAATTAAAGGTCTTTCAAATGTTACAATCACTGAATTAATTGTTGAAGGTGGATTAGAAAGTGGTTCCTATGCTTTAATGAGTGATGGAGATGCCTCATTTAAGGAAATTAACGCAACAAATGCTTTATACACATTTGACCAAGGCACCCAACATGGCGAAATTTTAATTACTAAAAAAGAAACATCAGAAGTTGCAAATACAATCACAACTGAAACAGGCGCATCCCAACAAGAAGCTACTGCTGTTTTAGCTTTGGTTGCAGCTGACGGTTCAGCCACTGGTAAAGGCTCTCTCGTTGCCGCTGCTATTTCTGAAGCTATGCAATCTGGTAATTCAGCTACAGCTGTTGAAGCAGCCAAACAAGCTGCCCCAACAACATCACAAGTTGTCACAGGCGTTGCAAAAGAAGCAGCTAATACAATCGCTAAACTTTCAACAAGCCGTTTAGACAGCATTAAAGGGACATCTGGTGGCGATATCACTCAAGGTGCTGGTCTTTGGATGCAAGCTCTTTATAACCACACAAAACAAGATGCAACAAGCAATTCTGACGGATTTAAAGCTAACTCACGTGGTTTTGCTTTAGGTGTTGATAAAGAAATCACAGATACAACCATTGTCGGTGTTGGTTATGGTTATATGTATACTGATGCTGATTCTTATGGTCGTGATCTTGAAATTGATGGTCATAACTTCTTCATCTATGGCAAATATCAACCTAACAAATGGTATGTCAGCTCTGTTTTGAACTACAACTATTCAAAATACACAGAAAAGAAATCTCCATTAGGCATTCAACTTCGCAGCGAATATGATGTGAACTCTTATGGGGCAAATCTGATGACTGGGTATGATTTGAAGAATGGCTTCACACCAGAAGCTGGCCTTCGCTATTTGGTTGTTGATGCTGATTCTTACTATGATGGCATGCAACGCATTCATTCAAACAGAGATGATGTTTTAACAGCTGTTGCAGGTGTTAAATATACAACAACTTACAAAGCAAAGGGCATCGACTTCAAACCAAACGTTCGCTTAGCTGCAACATATGACATTGTTTCAGACAACTCTCGTTCAAACGTATCTGTCATTGGTGGTAGCAATTATGCTGTTGAAGGCTCTCGCCTCCATCGTTTCGGTGTTGAAGCTGGCGCAGGTGTTACAGCATCTATTGACAACATTGACATCACATTAGAATATAATGGTGCTTTCCGTCAAGATTATAAATCACAAGGCGGTATGCTCAAAGCTCGCTATAATTTCTAATTTGAATATGCTTTAATGAAAAGCTCCCATTTGAATAATGGGAGCTTTTTTTATAGGTAAGAGTCAATTAATTAAAATAACTTTATTATAATTAATAAACTTTCCTTAATTGTCCTGTTGCTGTTAATTCAAGCCCTCTATTTCTTAAGCTTTGTTTTCCTGACTCGTCATAGGTATAAAAATAAACCAACTCACGTTCATTAATTGTGTTTGCATCAATTGCTGCCTCAGGAATACCCCAAACAATTGATAAAGACCATATTAACAAATTCAAAAAACCATATAAATAATGAGTTTTTTCAACATAAACATACTATTATATCTTTTACAAGCAATTTGTTTAAAATAAAAAACTCCCCCTTGAGGAGGAGTTTTTTTGTCTTGAAACGAAAATTTCTATTTCTTCGTTACAATAAAGATAAGACCTTTTTCAACACCGGTGATTAAAACCTTATCTCCAGCCTTTAACTCTTCATCTGTAAGGGCAAGCCAAACGCTGTCACCCACTTTTACCTTTGATTTGCCATCAACAGTATCTTGAACCAATGTTGCGATTTGTCCAACATATTGTGCAGCTAAATCATTCAAATTTTTGTAATCTTGAACACCTTTAAAGTGGCTCTCAGACTTTTTGTAAAGATAGACACCCACAAGTGTAAACAAACAAGAAAAGACTGAAAAAGAAATCAATTGTGCCGTAACTGTATCTGGAATAACCATCATATAAACAGTCCATGAAACAGCAAGTCCAGCCAAACCAAACCAAATTAAATATACTCCTGGGATAAACAATTCAAACAAAATTAAAATAAGTCCCAATGCACTCCATTCCAAATATGACATAGCTTATCCTTTCTTTGAATTTGAACCTAAAACATCTTTTGCAATTTCTGCAATACCTGCAATTGAATTCATCACATTTTGTGTTTCAAGAGGCATCATAATAAGTTTTTGATTTGGGGAAACTGCAATACCTTTTAAAGCTTCAATATATTTTTGACCTAAGAAGTAATTAATGGCATTAAGGTTTCCTTTTTTGATCGCTTCAGAAACAATTGCTGTTGCTGTTGCTTCTGCTTGTGCAATACGCTCTCTTGCTTCAGCTTCTCTAAAGGCGGCTTCTTTTTTACCTTCTGCTTCCAAAATAAGAGCTTGCTTTTCACCTTCTGCCTTCAAAATTTCAGCTTGACGCAACCCTTCTGCATCCAAAATATTGGCACGTTTTTCACGTTCAGCCTTCATTTGACGAGCCATGGCATCAATCAAATCATGTGGCGGATTGATATCTTTAATTTCAACACGTGTTACCTTAACACCCCATGGAACAGTTGCTTCATCAACAACAGCCAACAATTTATGGTTAATCACATCACGTTGAGAGAGCAAGTCATCAATATCCATTGCACCAATTACTGTACGAATGTTCGTTACAACAAGGTTTGAAATTGCTAATTGCAAATTACCCACTTGATAAGCCGCTGAAACAGTGTCTTGAATTTGATAGAACAACACCGCATCCACACGAACCATTGCGTTATCTTTTGTAATAGCTTCTTGCGTTGGAACGTCTAAAACTTGTTCCATTCGGCTCACTTTTGCCCCAACTTTTTCAATCACGGGAATCAAAATGTGAAACCCTGGGCGCAACGTTCTAACATAACGACCAAAATTTTCAACTGTATATTCATATCCTTGTTTGACAATAACGATACTTTTCATAATAGCAATGATAACAACCGCTGCTAATATGAGTAATATATTTGTTAACATTTATCTCTCCTTTTTTTGTTATTTATTTTTAAGACGGACTAAATAAGGTTTATAAATCTTATCCCGACTTAATGTATGCCCCAAAAACCAAGCCTTTAAAAAGTCAGCCGCTTCTGTTGAAACTTTTTCCTTTTCTTGCTTAGTTGAGGCTTTGTGAAAATTAACCCTCAATCCTGAAATATTTTTAATAAAAGCGTGATGGCTTTTTTCATGAGCAGGCATATCTGGAAAACCAACCTGTTTCATAATATTTTCTTCTTCAGGAAAATGATTTCTTGCATAATCATAGCACTTTTCAAAAACATCATCCATTGAAGAAAGTTCTTTTGAGGCTGTATAAACATATGCCTCATTAATTATCTTTATAAAATCTTTATGAGCCTTATCAAGTGGTTCATATCCCACTTCCATATTTTTTGACCATTTTACCCTTTTTTCCATACCCCCATCTCCTTTTTTATCTATACATTAAATAAAAAGTGAACAACATCTCCATCGGTCATTGTATATGTTTTTCCTTCTTGACGAAGCTTTCCATTTTCCCTTGCCCCAACTTCACCATTGAAATTAACATAATCATCATATCCAATAACTTCAGCACGGATAAATCCACGTTCAAAATCTGTGTGAATAATACCTGCTGCTTGTGGTGCAAGAGTTCCCTTTCTCATTGTCCAAGCGTGAACTTCTTTTGGACCACAAGTAAAGAATGTTTCAAGACCGAGCAATTTATACCCCGCTTTAATAATTCTGTTCAACCCAGTTTCAGATAAACCCAATGTTTCTAAAAACTCTTTTTGTTCAGCTTCATCAGTTAAACTTGCAACTTCAGCTTCAATCCCAGCTGAAATAATCACACTAGAATTCCCTTGAGCTTTTGCCATCTCTTCAACTTTTTGAGAATATTCATTCCCTGTTGCGGCACTTGCCTCATCCACATTACAAACGTATAAAACAGGTTTTCCCGTGAGCAATGCCAATTGATTGAAAATTTTCAACTCTTCAGCAGAACTTGGCTTTGCAAGGCGAGCAGGTTTCCCTTCCCTTAAAACTTCCAAAACAGGCGCCATCACAGCAACAAGTGTTTTTGCCTCTTTATCCCCTGTTTGGGCTTTTTTTTGCAATGGGATAATGCGTTTTTCAAGACTTTCCAAATCTGCAAGCATCAACTCTGTTTCAACCGTTTCAGCATCTCTGATTGGGTCAATTGATCCTTCAACGTGAACAATGTTCCCATCATCAAAACAACGAAGAACGTGAATAATAGCATCCACTTCACGAATATTGGCCAAAAACTGATTGCCCAAGCCTTCCCCTTTTGAAGCCCCGCGAACAAGACCTGCAATATCAACAAATTCCAATTGTGTTGGAATAATTTTTTGTGAATTATCAATTTTTCTTAACACTTCAAGACGGGCATCTGGCACAGCCACACGCCCAACATTTGGTTCAATTGTACAAAAGGGATAGTTTGCTGCCTGCGCTTGAACAGTTGATGTTAATGCATTAAATAAAGTAGATTTTCCAACATTTGGCAACCCAACAATCCCACAATTAAAACCCATTTTCTAATCCTTTAATTCTATCACAAGTTTATTTAAAAAATTCTCTAAATCTCCTTTTACCACGAGAGGCATATACTTTGCAATACCCTCGAACGTTTTTTCAAGAGTTTTTTTATCTGCCATTGAAAAAGGAGATAACACCCAATTAACAACTTCTTCCTTTGTTTTGGGTTTTGACACACCAATTCTAACCCGAACATAATCGTTCCCCATATGAGCATCTATGCTTTTAAGACCATTATGTCCACCAGCACCCCCTGCTCTTTTAACTTTCACACGACCAACATCTAAATCCATATCATCGTGAAAAACAACCACATTTTGAATTGGTATTTTATAAAATTTACAAGCACTTAAAACCGATTCACCAGATAAATTCATATAAGTTTCAGGTTTTAAGACCATAACCTTTTCACCTTCAATAGTCCCTTCGGCAATTTGTCCTTTAAATTTGGACTTAAAAGGTGAAAATAAATAGCGGTGAACAATTTCGTCCACCGCCATAAAACCAGCATTGTGGCGGGTTTGTGCATATTCTTTTCCAGGATTTCCCAAACCGACCAACAATATCATGTGAATTAGCCTTTAGCTGATTCATCTGTTGAAGATTGAGCAGCAACGATTGTTGCAACTGTGAAATCTTCAGCAGCTGTTAATTTAACGCCAGCTGGCATTTCAATTGAGAATGCTGTAATGGATTGACCCATTGGAGCTGTTGCCAAATCAACAACGAAAGCATCAGGGATACTGTCAGCTTTACATTTAACAGTTAAAGTTCTGTGAACGATGTTCAAAACACCACCCAATTTGATGCCTGGGCATGTTGCTTCGTTTTCAAAACGCAATGGAACATCAATTGTCAATTCAGAATCTTTTGAAATACGCAAGAAGTCTGCGTGAACAGGACGCAATGAAACTGGGTGTTTTTGAATGTCTTGGCAAAGAACAAGATGACTTGCACCATCAACCATAATTTCATATTGACGTGTCCAAAGACCTTTTTTACCCATTTCAGCAACTAACACTTTTTCTTCCAAAGCGATCATCAAAGGTTCTTTTTTGTCACCATAAATAACGGCAGGAACGAACCCTTCACGACGTTTTGCGCGAGAGGCCCCCTTACCAGCTTTTTCACGTTTAATAGCATTTAATTGTGTTACTTTCATAATTTTATCCTTATATTTGAATGTTAAAAAAGACAATCCTCCAGGGGTGAATTTGCCTTTTACCTATAAAATTTTATAAGCCTGCTATTTATACACTTTTTTTAATTAAAATGCAATAACTTTTTTGTAAAAATGATTTATTTTATTTTGTTAACAAAATATTAACAATTTATTTGAAAAAGTTGAGAAAATATGATATACTACCCTCACCTTTTAAAATTCAGACTTACTTTGGAGAGTCCCATGCAACAAAGCCATATAAAATTAACCCTTCTTGGCGGTAACAACAAATCTCGTATCGGCGCAAGCGCCAATCTCATTGAACACACAAATGAAAAAGGCAAAAAAACAAGCCTTTTAATTGACCTTGGGGCCCTTTTTCCAAATGGTGATTTTTCAAACTCTGTTTTTGTTCCAGATGCAATCAAATACTTTGGGTACAACCCTCTTAAAAATCAAACAAACCAAGCTCTTAAAGCATATCACACATTAAAAGGTGGCAAAAAATTTCCACAAATTGATGCCATCCTCCTTACCCATATGCATGAAGATCACATTGGTGGTGTTGTCAATTTATTAAAAGCTGGTTTTATTCTACCAAGCATTTATGCATCAAAAGAAACACTTTCTATCCTTGGTAGAATTTTAATCGAAGAAGGTATTGCAGAATTGCCCGAAATGTACCCCGTTCAAAATACTTTTCAGCTTTCAAAAGACGTGACAATCACACCCTTTAATGTATCCCACACAACTGTTGGATCATTGGGATATCACATTCTCACAAAAGTTAATGGGCAAAACCATGTTGGTATTATGCACTTGGGAGACTTTAATCTTTCAGACATTCTCATTGGAAATGGCTATCAACAAGAAGAATTTAACAATCTCTTGAACAATCTTTACATCACACATGTTTTGAGTGACTCAACTTCAACAGCAAGCAAACAAAATCAAGAGCTCACATTTAAAGAAACAACAAACAACTGGAACAATTTGATGCAAGAAACAAACAAACGCATCATCAGCGCTGTTATTTCTAGAAGCACACAAAATCTAGCACCCATTCTCACAGCAGCCAAACAAACAGGTCGCAAAGTTTTCATTGATGGATATATGCAACGCCTTGTTTATGACGAATTGCAAAAAGCTGGCGTATTGGATCAATTTGAAGGGACAGTTTATAATCATGCAAACATTCAAGAAGGGAATTTAAGTGATTTTATCCAATCATTCAGCCCTCAAAAACAGGTTGTCATTTTTTCTGGTGCTTTTGCTGAAGGAATAAACAACAATGCAGATATGTTATCTGGTCTTGTTCGGGTCGCAAAACGTTGCCACAAATCGTTTTTATTAGATAGTTCTTCTTTGGTTGCCCTTTCTCAAAGAGCCATCCCTGTGGATGACATTCATAAAAATATGAAAGAAATGACATCTCTACTTGCTGAACAAAACAAAGGACAAATCGTTCAAAATCAAACAAGTGATGCACTTTCACTTGGTGAATATCCAATGATCCCCCTTCAAAGAACAGGACATGCAACCTTTAAAGAAACAATCTCTATTTTAAACAGCATCAAACACCACCGTTCAAATGTTGAAGATGAATTGATGATTATCCCGGTTCATGGAGATGAGTATCAACTCAAAAACACCGAAAAATGCGCCAAAATTATTAAAGCTCAAACATTTCATCTTACAAATGGAAATGAAATTCATTTAACACCAGACGGCTTCACATCCATTATCAATCAACCACAACCACAACAATGGCTTTCATTCAAAAGTGATGCTATGGCAAAAAATGCATCCTTTTCAATCGATTTGGTGCAAGAAAATCAAATTTCAGCCCAAAAAGTTGAATATAAAAAGATTTTCAGTTTGGGTGGTGGCGCTATTCAAATCCCTACAAACAAGAATAAGCCCGCACTTTTAAATTTTATGCGAGCTTCTCTTGAAAGACGTGTTAAAGAATAATTTTTTATTTCAATACAACGCGTAAAAAGTTCTTTTTACCTTTTCTAAGGAGTAAAAAGTCTTTATTTTCAGCTTTGACTTGAACAGCATCTGTTGGGGATGAAACTTTTTCATCATCAATGGTTAATCCACCTTGTTGAATCATACGGCGAGCTTCCCCTTTAGATGGAAACAAGCCAACTTCAACAGACAAATCAACAGCGTTAATCCCGGCTTCAAATTTTGCTTTATCAAATGTTGCTGTTGGCACATTTTCCATATTAACACCAGCACCAAACAAAGATTGAGCAGCTTCAACTGCTTTTTGAGCTTCTTCTTCCCCATGAACAAGCTTTGTCACCTCAAAAGCCATACGCTTTTTAGCTGCAATAATATCAGCTTTGCACAATTCTTCAATTTCCTCAGTTGGGATATCTGTGAAAAGTTTCAACAACATTTCTGTATCCGCATCAGCTGTGTTGTAAAAATATTGATAGAACGCATAAGATGTTGTTTTATCTCTTGCAACCCACAAAGTACCTGATTCTGTCTTACCCATTTTTTTACCTTCTTTTGTCATCAAAAGTGGGCAAGTCAAACCAAAGGTATCTGGCTTATCAGAAGTTGCATTTCCTTCGTCATGGAAGTTCATCTTACGGCTAAGTTCAGTCCCAGCCACAATATTTCCCCATTGATCAGAACCACCAATTTCAAGCACGCAATCATAAGTTCTGTTTAAATGCACAAAATCATATGCCTGCATAAGCATGTAACCCATTTCAAGGAATGTTAAACCACCATTTTCCAAACGTTTTGAATATGCGTCTGAAGCAAGCATTTTATTCACATTAAAGTGTGTTCCAACAATTCGCATGAAATCGACATAGTTAAATGAATTAATCCATTCTGAATTATCCAAAATCATTGCAGCATTTTCGCCTTCTGTCTTGATAAAACGTGCAGCAAGACGTTTAACTTCAGCCACATTATGAGCAACATCTTCTTTTGTAAGCATTTTACGCATATCAGATTTACCCGTTGGGTCGCCAACAAGAGCTGTTGCACCACCCACGACCAAAATCCCTCTGTGCCCTTTGCGTTGCAAATGGCGAAACATCATCAAAGCAAAGAAATGCCCAATATGAAGACTATCAGCCGTTGGATCAATACCAAGATAAAATGTGATCTTTTTATCAGAATTTAAAATATTTTTAATCTCTTCTTCATGTGTTGATTGGTAAACATAACCACGTTCTTTTAAGTATTCAAAAAAATTATCAGACATTTTTCCATCCTTTTGTTAAACAAATCAATGTGATTTTAAACAATATCCAAAAAAAATGCAACCTCTTTTTAAAAAATACTTGCAAATCTAATCAACTTGGATTAAAAATTACTCTGCTAGGTTACAAAAAAGCAAAAAAAATGACGGAGTATAGCGCAGCCTGGTAGCGCACTCGTCTGGGGGGCGAGTGGTCGTGGGTTCAAATCCCGCTACTCCGAAATATAAAAAAAGCCGCCTTTTATGGGCGGTTTTTTTATATTTAAAAGTAAGTGGGTTTGAAGACACGAAAAAGTGGGTTCAACCGCCGAAAAAAGGCAGACGGAAGTATGCCGGTTTTGTGTAACAAAATTTTTCAAGGACAACTTTTTTAAAAATCTATCATTTAAAATATCTTGTTGATTTTTTGTTTTTTTTACATTAAAAAGTCTATAGGACAAAAATTCATCTAGGGAGCAAATATGGAACGTGAAAAAAATAAAAACACATCGCAAAATATCGATTTAGAAACCTATAGAAAAGAATTACGCACGATTATATTTTCTGGAGAAAGTCACAAATCTGGCATTGTTGATAAAAAACTTTCTGAGATTGCTATTGACGAAATGATAAAAGCAACCCAACAACAAATTTGCATTGAACTCCCTTCTTTTAACGACCTTTTATACACCAAATCTTCTTTAATGGCCCTAACCGAGGCAATGAAACACAAAATTGATGTTAAAATTGTTCTGAATAAACAACCCTCAAATTTTACAATTCCTGAGGAGTTAAAAGAACCCATCACAATTTTAAAAAGTGTGACAAGATATACCCCATATAACAAAGAAGAATACGAGGGAATCAAACCACTGGTCCCTTGGGTTGAAGAAGATGGGATAAAAAATGGGACATTAGCTTTTGATGGAAAAATGAGCCAAATTCATATTACTCCTGGGTCAAAATGGGTGTTAATCGGTCCAGAACATAGAGAAACCAGCAAAAAAGTTGCTGAAATTATTCAAAAACGCTGGCTTAGGGGGCATGAAATGGAATAATCCATATCTATAGATGAGCCCATTCTTCAACATATTTTTTGCTGATAGATAAATTCCCCTTCCCGACACCAATTTGAATGCCTTGTTTTTTTGAGCCATGATAGTCACTGCCACCACTGATATACAAATTATGGCTTCTTGCATATTTTGTTAGAATATCCATTTGTTCTTCATCAACAGAGGGGTGGAAACACTCAATACCATCTAATTTATTCTCAATTAAAAGACGATCAATAAAACCAAGTGTATCCGTGAACCGATATTCAAAAGGATGTGCTAAAAAGGCTAATCCACCCGCTTTATGAATAATATCAACAACTTCTTTATAAGAGGGTTTATCTGTTTTGCTTGCACATAGATAATATTCACTTGAAGGATCCATGACCCCTTTTCTGATAAAATAGCTTGCTGATTGCGTAAATTCTCCCAAAATAGCATGATTTTGGGGATGACGCATCAGTTCATTATAAATATATGTAGCAACAAAATCCTTGGGGGACGCAAGCTTTTTTATTTTATCTTCCTCATAAACAAGACCTTTTTTGTCACAAATTGCAAGCAACCTTTTTTTTGCCTCTTGCTGTTCTTGCTGATGAATTTCAACCGAAAAATATCGTTCCGCCCAAGCATCAAGCAATTTTATATCTTTAATATTATAAGCTAAAACTTCAATTTTTTTATCTCCACAATCCGCACTTATTTCAGCGCCTTTAATGATCTTGCCTGAAAAAAGCGATTTTGTTAAAGCCTCATCATCATATTGTTTTGTTGTGTTGTGATCTGTTAATGCAATATATTCTAAATTTTTTTCTTCACAAATTCTCAGCAATTCAGCAACGGTCTTATCCCCATCGGAATAAGTTGAATGCATGTGTAAATCAATCATTTAATTCTCCCATAAAAAACAAAGATAGCGTTCTTTTACTAAATATTCTAACCAAATGCAAGCGTTAATCAGCATTATTGCTAAATCAATTGACTTTGATTTGATAAAATGGTATCATTCTATAATATACTTAGCAAAAAGAAAGGGATTAAATATGATTAGACGCGCAACAATGTCTGATGCACCAGCAATCTTAGAATTGGTCAATTATCATGCAGAAAAAGGGCTTATGTTAAAAAAATGCCCTTATGATATTTATCGCAGTATTCAAGCATTTTTTGTTTATGAAGAAGATGGGAAAGTTGTTGGCTGTGCAAGAGTTGCCGTTGCCTGGAAAGATTTGGTTGAAATCGCCTCCCTTGCCGTTCATCAAGATTATGCAAAACGAGGAATTGGCCGCGCATTGGTTGAAAAATGCTTAGAACGAGCCAAAGAATTACATGTACCAAAAGCTTTTTCCCTCACCTACCAGTGTGAATTTTTCTCAAAATGTGGGTTTCATGAAGTTGATAGAGATACACTCCCTCACAAGGTTTTTGGTGACTGTCTTAATTGTGCAAAAGTTGAATGTTGCGATGAACATGCCTTTATTATAGATATCCCCCTAGATTAAAATGATCTTACAAAAACATCCCCTCTCACAAAAAGGGGATGTTTTTATATCTGAGAAACAACTTTACATAAACCCGTGAACTTTACATTGTTTCATCACAATATCATTCTTACTTTTTTGAATTTTAGCAATTTGTTGTGCGCGATCACATTCCCATTTATCAACTGGATAAATATTGTTCCAAATGGTAAAAATACGCCTCATTTGATCACTAATCTTAAACCAAGAATACGCTGATTCAAAATAAAAATACGTTCTTGCAATCATCCCTTTTGAATATTTTGGCGGCTCAACCTTTCTGCCAACAATTTTCATTGAACAAGACCCAAATGTATTTGGTGTACCACCATAAAATTCCGTAAAACTATAATTTGAACGCAAAGCATTTACTGCCCCGACAGATGGAACGAGATTGAATAAATCTGCTTGCGCTAACCGAAAATCCTTACTCACAAGTTCAGCACACTTGCGTCCTTTAAATGGTTTTCCCTTCTTATCAACACAAGAAGGATGCCCTTCCCTCCATGCTATTTCGTGACGACCAAAGTTTTCAGCTGGAACAACATGTTCCCATTCAATTCTAGCAGCTCTGCTTTCATATTTAGGTGTTTCAAAACCCTCTGGCAACTCAACACGTCCCTTTTCATCAAACTTTGCCTTACAATAAAATGTTTCAGGATGTGCAGCATAAATCTTTTTTAAATGCCTTTTGGCAGCAGTAAATGATTCAATGGTTGTATTTCCCTCTGGCAAATTTGAAAACGGATGTTCCGTCCCTGCAAATGCAGAAGTTGACAACACAATTCCTAGCAATAAAGAAAATAAAAAACCTTTTGTCCCCATAACATTCCCCCTTTTAATCTTTTTTATTTATTTTCAAATAAGTGGATATCTTTGTCATCAACGTCAACCCATGGGATTTTAAATTGAGACATATATCCCTTTAATGATTCCAAAACATTTTCTTTCCCAACACCGCCAGAAAGCATCGGTTCTTTATCATAAATAAATTCTTCAAGCGTAATCCCATAGTTATATTTCATCAAATTGTTAAAGAATTTGTTATGAACAAGATCATTATCCTTTAACTGATAAATTTTATCTTGATAATATGGCATATACTCACACACTTTTTTAATAAAATTAACGCGACCATTTTTTTCTAAATAACTATCACGAGGTGTATACTTTTGTTGATTTGTAATCACCTTATGAACTGTTTCAGCCAAAGATTCTGGTGTAAATTCAGGTGCATACTCCCCACATTTCGAATAAAATGCGGGTGTTCTTCCTCTGATAAATTTATTATAATCTTTAAAAACAACAACTGGCGTATTCCCAGCCATTGCCTCATGAATAAAACGATTTTTCCCTTCACAAATTGAAGCTAAAACAGCACATTTTGACATTCCAAAATATGTTTTTAAATCGTGATATTGCACAGCAGGGACAAATTCAATATATGCTTGTGTATTATTTTTAAAAATCTCATCAACCTTTTTCAATTCTGAAATTCCAGTTGATTCAACGGTTTTATAATCAATTGACCCATCTTTGTTGAACTTCAGTCCACCCATTCCAAGAGCAATAGCAATCTTTAGTCTTCGATTATACTTTTTTTCATACGCCAATGCCATTTTTGCTATCACGGGTAAGTTTTTAACTTGAAAAGGTGATGAAATACAAAACACATCAATCATTTTAGGTATATGTATTCCCCAAGGAGTCATTATTCTCTCATTTGTCCAATCAGCATCTTGCAAAGGCAAATAAATCAAATCCTTTTTATCGGGATTTTTCTTTTTAAAGTGCTTTTCTCTTGCTTTATTTTCAAACAAAGTAAAATAACAATCAGCCCCTTCTGTCCAAGGATATGAAAATGTCATGGAATTAGCACATACGTGAAAAAGCTTTCTTAAATGAGGAACTTTTTTCAGAAAATATTCACTCGTTTGAGAAAAACAAAAACCTTTCACAAAATATGGCCCAAATTTAACTGGCGGAATACATACCGTCAATCTAGATTTATCTTTGAGTAATTCTTCGCTTGAATAAACCTCCTCAAAACTAAAAGCATCTAAATCATCCCAAATCTCTTCAATCTTTTTTGGGGGATTTGGTGTATAAGTATACTCTTCAGGCCACTTTCCCTTCATTTTTGTCTCCTCTTATCTGTCCCAGATTGTTAAATACCACGCATAAAATATTTTGTCAACAATATCTTCTTTTAATATTGACACACTATTTTATACATGATACTCTTAATCTATTGTTTTTTTTTATGTTTAATTTTAGAGGTTTAAATGGAAAAGAATATCTTCTTCCCAGACTATAAAAATAGCATTTTAGCTCTATCAAACTCCTTGTTAAAAAAATATGAGGTTAAAACAAAACATCCCTCTTTAAAAAGTCTTGATCAAAAAATAAAACCTTATAAAAACGTTATTTTAATGATATTTGATGGTCTGGGTATAAATATTTTGAACCAACACTTAAAAGAGAATGATTTTTTAAGAAAACATCTTTTTCAAGAACTATCCTCTGTTTACCCGCCAACAACAGTGGCTGCGACAACATCTATTCATTCTGGCTTAGCCCCAATCGAACATGGATGGATTGGCTGGATGCAATATTTCAAAGAATATGATCGGGTTATTGAATTATTCCGTAACACCGACTTTTACAGCGCTGAAAAAGTTGTTAACGGTCCACTCATTGCTGAACAAGTTTTGGCGTATAAAGATATTTACACTCAAATTGTTGAAAAAAACAAAGATGTGCATTTTAGCAAAATTTATCCTTCATGGGCTGAAAATGGTGTTTCTTCTCTCAATGAAATGAATGATCGCATCATTAACACACTCAAAACAAATGAAAAAAACATTATTCTAGCCTATTGGACTGAACCAGATCATTCGATTCACCGCCAAGGCGTTCAAAGTCAAACCGCTCATAACTTGGTGCAAGAAATCAACAAAAGCGTAGAAAATCTTTTTTCCCAAATTTCAAATGACACCATCATTTTGATAACCGCAGATCATGGCATAGTTGATGCTGATGAAATTTTTTTAAATGATATTGAGGGATTTTCAGAATGCTTTAAGAACCCGCCATCAATGGAAGTACGCCTTGCTTCTTTTTTTATAAAAGAAGACAAAAGAGAACAATTTTTAACCCTTTTTAATCAGCATTTTAAAGAAGATTTTATTCTTTATACACATGATGAATACATCAACTCAGGCCTTTTAGGGAAAGGCAATATGCACCCTAAAATTGAAGATTTTGTCGGTGATTATGTTGCTATTTCACATGGGAAAAGGGCTATTTGCTATTATACTGACAAAGAAAAAGCTATTTGCCTAAAAGCAGACCATGCTGGCATTACAAAAGAAGAAATGCTTGTCCCACTGATTATTTTGGAAAGAAAATAAAATGACAATACCATTTAAATTTGCGCCTCGCCTTGTTTATACTGTCAACGCTTTGCAAAATTTGCTTTTTTGCATGCCTATTTTGATGCTTTTTTATCAATCAAAAGGCGTTCTTGAAAGTGATTTTTTCTTGATACAAGCTATCGCCCTTGCAGCAGTATTTTTTCTTGAAATTCCAACAGGTTATCTTGCTGACTTATTCTCCAGAAAAATAACTTTAATCATTGGCTTACTGGGATGGACTAGCGGATATTTTACTTGGATTTTAGGATCGGGGTTCACCTTTCTTTTGATTGGGGAACTCATTTTTTCTATCGGGATTAGTTTTATCTCCGGCACATTAGATGCTTATTTATATGACTTGTTAAAAGAGAATAAAAAACAACACCTTTACCACAAAAAATTATCAAAAATGGTCACTTGTGGAAATATTGGTCTTTTAACGGCAACATTAACTGGGGCCTTTTTATACGAATTTGCAGGGACACAAGTCCCCGCCATTTTGTCTGTTTGCATGCTCTTAATTGCTATTTTAATTATGCTATTTCTGCCAGATGTTAAAGAAAGCAGACGAAAAGTTGCTCAAGGGAAAAGCAAATTAAAAGATATATTAGATATTTCAAAATCAGCCATTCAAAACAAACAAATCAAATGGTTAATGATATTCCCTGCCCTTTATGGCTCCCTCACCTTAACCCTTATGTGGGGATTACAAAGCGTTATGATTGCGACAAAAATCCCCGTTTTTATGTTCAGCATTATTTTGGGAGCAAATGCCTTTGCACGAACAATTTGGTCCTTATTTGCGGGCAAAATTTTGGATAAGATAGGACTTAATAAATCAATTATAACCCTTTGTTTATTAATTATTGTTAGCTTAATAAGCGCTATTTTATCAACACATTTACCCATCATAGCAGTTTATATTTGCTTAGCTTTAATGATCGCCTCCTCTGGTTCAAGAAGTTTGGTTAGCATTGTATCAACCACATTAATCAATCATCAAATTCAGTCAGACGAGCGAGCAACAGTTTTATCCGTCAAAAGTATGGCTGATAGAATAGCTTCTTGTTTTGCAATGCTTTTACTCAAACCGTTGTTTGACAATTTCACTTTAGCTCAAACATTTATGATTATCAGCCTTATACTTATCCCTATTCTTTTAAGCGCTCACAAATTATTAAGGTTAAATATAAACAATAAATAAAAACAATACAGCCAATCAAAATCAAACAATTATTTGACAAATCCACATTTTATACAAAACACTTGACAAGATTTTGTGTTTTTGCTATAATTGAGCCACTTTTTTATCTTTAAGGGGATAGAGCAAAGACCACAAAAAATCATTTCTCAAAACATAAATAAAGCACAAACCGATCAAAAACAAAACAATGGATAAAACAATGAACGAACAAACTCATTTAAAATACACCTCTGCAACACGCATTGCAAAAGAAGCAGGATGCGATCCTAAACTTGTGCAACAACATCTGGTTCATTGTTATATCAACCGCCTTACTTATATGGATAAGGGGGATGAAAAACCAATTGTTCGTTTTGTTAAAAAAGAGAACAAATGCGCACTATTACTGAGCACTCATCCCAATGCCCTCAAAGCTTTTTGGGATTATTGCATTCAAAAAACAGTTTATTTTATTCTACCACAAAAAAAAGAAGGGATGCTTTCAACGCATGACTTGCGTGTTAAATATGGTAGAGTACACCAAATATATAAAGATTTGGTTGAACAAGCCTATCAAAGGAACATAACTTTTGAAGAAAACGGCATTAAAAAAGGGGTTGTTATCCCTGTGAGAAGTCCCTATGCGCCAGCACTTGTTATTCAACCATCCCCAAAAGCATTGAACGCTTTTTTAGACTTTTGTAAAGAAGTGGGAACACCTATTCAAACAAACATTATCCCCAAAATAAATGATCAAATGCTATCTGCCGCTTCCATCTCCACCAGATATGGTATCAACTTTGAACTTCTCAACCAACTTTTGGGCCAATATCATCAAAAAAATGTCTGCTACCAAGATGAAAATGGCTCTTCTTTCCCATTGGTTCAAAAAGTAAAATCTGAGCACATGATTATATTCGCTGTTGAAAACAACCACTCTGCTCTTTTAGAACTCAAAACAAGGCTCAAAAAAGCAGACATTGCTTTTAGACCCCAACAAACAAATATAACCCATTTATTCCCACGCCAGAATGAAAGAAGCAACTAAATTGCCTAAAAAAAGACAAAACAGATTAACTGCTGAAAATCTTGCTCAAATGTTTAACCGTTCTGTTGAGCTTTTAAATGCTATATTATATTGTCTTTTTGAAGATAAAAAAACATTTTATGCAAATGGGGAATATCATCCTTTGGTTCAAAAAATTAGAAATAGAAAAAATACCTATTTTGTGTTAAACCCAAAAGAAGAAGCTCTTGAGATGGTCACAAAATTATATCATTTTGATTGTGCCAAACAAATCGAGGAAGATCCTTCTTCAAAACAGTGTATCCCCCAAACAGAAGCAGATGAAGAAAAAATTGCACCCGTGCAAAAAGAGAAAAAAAACACAAATTTTGAACAGTTAGGTATAAATATGCAAAAAACAAACACCAACATGATCTTGAAAAAAACACATCTTTCAATCCCAGATTTAAAAGCTGTATTTATGATAAATAAAAACTCTTTTGAGACATTGCTTCAAGAATTTTATGAAAACAAAATTATGTTCACTGATAAAAATGGCGAAAAACACCCACTTGTTAAAAAAACACCTGAAGACAGCGCTTCTCAATTTTATTTAAACAACTCAAAAAATGCTTGTATTCTTTTTTCAAAACTGTTAGCCCAAAAAGGGATTATGTTGGAAAGAACAGGAACAGCCTTTCAAATAAAAAAAATATTAAACAGCGCCCCGTTCCCAACAAAAAAAATGCTTTCTCAAATGGTTTCCATCTATCTAAAAGAAGATTAAATATCAATAAATTCAATTATAAAGAACAAATGTTCTTATATTCAAAAGAAACCCTCACAACGCATAAGAACAAATGTTCTCATTCTTTTAAATACCCTTCTAAATAAGAAATCCATTTTGGTTGATTGTTCTCTTTAAAAAAAGCAAATAAAAAATCAACCATCATTTTGTGACGCTCTGACCCTTCTTTTTGTGCTTGTGGGGTAAAAAGAAGGCCTTTTAATTTTAACAGCTTGTCAAAAAAATGATTGATACAAGGCTCGTTTGTCTTTGCCATTTGTTGATACTGATCGGGCGTTAATTCTTTATTTGGAAAATTATCTTTATCAAAAACCAGAGCTCCTTTTGAAATCCCATATTCAAGCGTTCTAACAATTGCCAACGCACCCATGGCATCTAACATATCAGCATCTGAAACAATTTGCCCCTCTTTTGTCTTTGGCATAATCCCTTTTAAACGATTAGAATAACCCATATTTAAAATAATTTCACACACCCTCTCTTGAATATCCAGAGGAACAAAGGCCTTTTTCATTATTTCTTTTGCATTCATAAGATTTTTTGATTGCTCAAGACCCACAAACTTATAATCATCTGTGTCATGCAAAAGGGATGCCAACGCAATAATGGTTTTATCTCCCCCTTCATAACCCTGTAAATCAAGAGCTTTTTGATATACCCTTTCAACATGATCAAAACCATGTCCTGCCTTTGAATTCATAAACACTTCCACATCTTTTTTTATTTGTTCAATCATAACCCCATAACCTCTAATTTTTTATGTCAAAATTACACACCATTAGACCACCAGACAATTAAAGCCTGTCATCCTCAATCAACTGCAGCAACAATGGATAAAAAAGCTCTTTATTTGTAACTGCCAACGCCTTTAATTCTTCTTTCTTAAACCAACGAACTTCAGATATTTCATTTTCATCTGGAACAGGGATAGCATCTGATATCACTTTATAAACATGATGAAAAGCTCTTCTTTTACCATTTTTAAACATCACAAGGGTTGCGATTTCTTTAAAATCCACCGCTTTAATTTGAAGTTCTTCAAAAAGCTCCCTCTTTGCAGCCTCTTGATAATCTTCCCCTGCATCAACATGCCCAGCTGCTGAATAAGTCCATGCGCCACCCCATTCTTTGTGAGCTGCAATTTTATGCAACAAAATCTCGCCTTTTAAGTTATATAAGATATTTGCCGCTATCATTACATAGCGATTTTCAGGCAAAGGAGAGCCTCTTAAATGTGTCGAAATGATATTATCTTGTTCATCTGCCACATGGATAATCTCACACCCTATAGACATTAAAACAAATGGCGTTGCATTTTGAGGGGTTAATGTATCTATATCTACCCACTTTGCCCCAAGAGAATCTATCCCATCTCCTAAACTTGAAATATCCCCCGCTGCTTCTTTGATATCATAGAACATACCCTGATGCGCTAGCGTACCTTCTTTTAAACTTTCTTTTGTAAAGTCAGAAAAAATAATTGTCTTTTCTTCTTTATATGAAAAACTTTTAAGAGTAAGACCCGTTTCTTCAAGAAACTCTCGTTTAAGTGTTTCTTCAAAGCTCTCTCCTGCTTCTTGGCTACCCCCTGGCAAATCATAAAGACCTGTATATGGCCCCCTTGCCTTTTTAATCAGAAGAATCTTTTTATCCTCTTTAAAAACACCATATATCCCGAAATGCGTTTTTGTAATATTGGGATTTTCTCGCATACCACACCTCCCTTTTCATAAAAAAACCTCACAATAATTGCTTTAAACCAAATTTGTATATTTGTCAATGTAAGTTAAATTTTCATTCTCTTGTTAAGGCATAAAAACGTTTTGATTCATAATATTCTGCCTGCATTCGGCTTTTTTCTTGCCGTGTTAAAAGCCTTGGCTCCATATAAGACAACGTGTT
Organism: Alphaproteobacteria bacterium; assembly: GCA_045632845.1. Taxonomy (GTDB): domain Bacteria; phylum Pseudomonadota; class Alphaproteobacteria; order CAAHEQ01; family UBA3637; genus RGIG4140. The sequence continues at coordinate 181,271 of JAZQXL010000015.1, read as the reverse complement.
ATCTCGAATGGCATCTAATTTTTGCTGATTTTTTGCTGAAGGGTATAAAGGCTCTTTTAAATATTCAGCAGGTCTGTCCAACCGAATAACTTGACCAGGACGAAAAACAACATAAGAAAATGCCCCTCGTCCATTTCCTGCGGTCATAGAGGGTAGAATGATTTTTCTTACAACACTTGGCAAATTCCCACGTTTTTCAACCAAATCATCAACTGTGTCTTCATAAATAAAACCATCATAACCCAAATTTTCCCAATATCTAATCATGCGTTGCATAGATAAGTGCGATCGATTAACAAACTCATTTTTATTCAAACTATGATCTTTTAATTCTTTATACTCATTATTCAAGTCATTTTTACCCAAAATGGGATATAAACACTCCAATCCCAGCTCATAACGAACAGCTTCATCTGAAATTTGAAACGGATTTTTAAAAATAAAATCATATATTGGGGGAACTTTAACTTGATTTAATATACTTCTTAAAGCCATTACTTGTTGCATAGCCTTATTTGCGTGTTTAAAAAAACGAAATCCAAACAATAAATCATCTTCTATCAACCGATACATCAAATCATTCTTATACCCCGAGCGATAAAAACCCATTTCAGGCATAATCTTAGGGTTAGATAAAGCTAAATGCGCCGGAATAGTCACTGGGTTATGGCGATATTTTTTTGTTTTTTCTCCTTTTTGCATTTTAAGTAAATCATTTAAAATAAAACCAATGGCGTTTCCTATTTCTTTTTCAGACCCTGCGTTTTCATACATACTAAACGCCAGATGCTTTGTTTCTGAAAAACTCTTAATCCGTGTTTGAGCTGCTTGAAAAGTTCCAAAATGTGACAAAGGATAAAACATCTCAAATTGATGAGAAGTTGCATGATATACCGTTAGTGGCACCCCTTTATCATCACTTAACAACCGATGGCTTGCTTTTTGATAGTTAAAAAAAGCAGCATTGCGGTCATCACCATTTGACAGTTCCTCTTTTAAATTTAACATAGGTCATTTACCAAAACATATTCAAAATTTTTGTTTACCCTCTCACATGCTCAGATCCAAAACAATACATCTGAGGGATATTGCTTTTAACAACTTGAAGAGGATCTAAGGAACTCATTTTATTTTTCAACGTCTTTGCCATATCTGCTGTTAAGGGCTTTTGGCTAACAGTTTCTTGCCAAATGATTGTTCCAGATTTTAACATTTTTTTTAACACTGGGCTAAAATCTTTTGTTCCATCCTTATTTTTACGTTTAAAACTTGATAAAGCTGATTTTGAAAACTTTAAAATAGATTTTTTAGAAGTAGCTTTTGCACAAGCAAAACCAAACACAACACTTGATACAATCCCTAGAGCACCCCCAACAGGAACAATCAAGTCATCCCCTTCATATTCTGTGGACCCAGCAAGAAGAGCTGTACCCAAACTCAGTAATCCAAGCAGAGCAGACCCTTTGGCAACTTTTGGCCACAGAGTTGAAGGTTTGCCAGCTAGAGCTTCCTTTTCGTCTTTTTTTGCTAAAGAAGCACCTGTCATTCCGGCAGAAGCTAAAGTTGAAACAACTGCAATTGGTGTCAAAAAATCATCCTCTTTGCTTTCATTCAATCCCGTCCACAAAGCAGCCCCCAAAGAAGCACCACACACAACAGCGGAAACTTTTGCCGTTCTGTTCCAGTTTTTAACACTTTTTTCAAGCTTTTCAATCTCATTTGAAGTGTCACTTGCTTGTAAGGCTTGTTCTTTTTGTGACTGCTCATTTTTTAACATAGAAACTCCTTTGGTATTTTCCATTCAAAAGGGAGAAAATAATACCACAGAGTCTTTAATTTGTCAATATTTTTAGATTTAATTAAATATAGATAAAATTATAAACCTTTTTTGATGTATATATCAATTGTGTGATCTTCTAAAGGCTCACCTTTTGTCACCATATAAGCAGAAACAGTTTTTTTATCATAAGCATTGCTGTTTTTTAATTTTTGCACAAATGCTTTTTCCTGATATGATCCCAAATCACCAATTTGAAGTGGATGAACAATCACAACATCTGGCATCGTTTCTAAAATAAAAGGCATCAGCTCTTTTTCTTTCACACCGTTTTTATTTTGCCAAAAACTTCTTTCAAAATTAGAATATATATTTGCTGGAAAATATGGTTGAACCGATACAGCCCAATAGCTTGAGCCAATAATTTGTTTTTTGTTTTGAACATAGGGTGTTATAATCTCAGCCACCTGTTTGCCTGCATTATAACTGTATTTTACATCATACAGTACACAAAACAAGCCCCAGACACTTTGCACAACTAACAACACAAACAAAAACCCCATCCAGATATTGTTATCCTTCAAATTTTTAAACATTGTGGGATGATAAAAAATCCACATGCAAAAAAAGAACAATAAAAACAGATATCCACAATGCCATTTTGCATAATAAATAATTGAATAAAACAAAATAAGAGGAATATATAAACATGCAACCATGCATAATCCGTTTTTGTTTTCATAAAAATAATACCCCACAAATAACACTGCAACAATGAATAGATACACATTTAAAAGTGAAGCATATATAGAATGAGAAAAAAAACCTTGAGCCACAAAACTTGGCATGCATATCAACATCTTTTCAAAAATAGGCGTCTGTTTCATCCTAATTGACATAATATAACTTTGAAAATCAGGGAAAATAATTAATAAACACAGGGCAAAAAAGATAAAAATGCCACCGCAAGCCAGCCAATTTTTCACTTTATTTGCTTTTAAGAAATTCGTTTCACATAAAAAGAAAAAATAAAGACTACCTGATATTAAAAGGCCCGGTGTACTTGAAAAAGCAAACAAACATAAAACAAAAGCATACCAAAAGGGATACTCATGCCTTTTTTCATACAAAGTTGCAATCAAAAACAAAAGGCACATTCCAACAGAATATTGCCTTGCAACAACAGTATATTGAAAAACAACAAAATAAGTGAATGGGAATAGCGCCTTTACCCAATTTGGAAAAGGACTTTTAAATAAAAAAATGCCAACGCTAGCAACACCAAAAATCCACGGAAGAAGAAAAAATCCACTATATGGAAAATTAAAAACCATCAATCCTTTTAATATAAAATACCATAAAGGTGTTGTTCCTTCTATTCTAGAAATTGATGACAAAATTTCAAAAATAGAGGCATCTCTTGCAATCAACCAAGCCTGCGCTTCATCTGCCCAAGGCTCATGACAAACACCTGTTATAAAAGTTATACTAGCAAACAAAAGCAAAAGTATACTCAAGAAAAACCTGTTTTTATTTTTGAAATTTACTGTAGTCATCATATTTTTCCTTATCATATTGAGTGTTATAACATACGATTAATATTAAAAACAATACCAAAGTAAAAAAATGCCAGATTTAGGTGCAATATCAATTTTTCTATTTCTGCTCTTGACTTTCTGATAAATATTGTTTACGTTGCAAAGTGAAGTGAGGTAGAAAAATGAAAAAAAATTTATTATCCATATTAGCAGGTTGTTTCCTTTTAGCAGGTTGTGCTGGTTCTGACGCCACCAATTTGACAACAATGGGAAAAATGAAAACATGTTTGACAGAGCAAGCTATGCAAACATTAACAGATGGCTCATTATACACCAATGGTGTTTCAGCAACAGCCAAAACAATTTCAAACACATGTATCAAATCATTGGCAATGGAACATCTTGGCATTAATACACAAACAACTCAAATGGCAACAACCATTTTATCAGCTTTAAAAACAAGTAATCCACAATAGGATTGAAATTTCAACAAACTCCCAGAACAAAGCTGTTTTGGGAGTATTTTTTTAAGATTAAATTCATGCTTTCATATAAAAACAGATTTAAATATACTCTTTATACATTTAAACACAAAATCGCCTTTTTAAAGGTTGAAAAACAGCTTAGAGGCAAAAACACATTGAATGGGTATCTGCATGATATCGATAAGCCCTTTTTATATCTATTTTGTTTTTGGCTCGATTTACCTGATATTCAAACAATTCACCGAAAGCACAATCGACACCACGTTATAAACAATCTAAAAAAAACACAAAATGATTTGTTAGACACCATCATTGATTGGGAATGCGCCAGAATGACCAAACCCGACAAGCCCTTGAATGCTTATGAAACATTAATGAACATTTACCCCGATCACAAGGATACATATCTGCCCATTATTCAAAAATATCTACCACACCAAATCAAAAATGAGAAATAATCCTCTTATCTATATTCTTTGTATTGAAAATAATTAAAATTAAAAAATTATTTCTTGACAAATTGGATAAATCAGCACAAAATAAGCAAGTCATTAAAAAAAGGATAAAAATGTATAAAAAACAAAAATGTTGTTGCTGTTGTCAAAACTCCTAAGCCTTGCTGCCGGAGCTGGTTTCAGCTATACATTTTTTCTTAAAGGCAGCTCAAAAGCTGCTTTTTTTTAACTTTAAATAAAAAGGAAACATAAAATGAGCGTATATTTATATAATACAAAGACAAGGAACAAAGAAGAATTTAAACCATTGAATGAAAAAATGGTCACAATGTACTGCTGTGGTCCAACCGTCTATTCATATGCGCACATTGGGAACTTAAGAACTTATATTTTTGAAGATTTGATTGCAAACACTCTTCGTTTAGCAGGTTACAAAGTCAAACATGTTATGAATGTAACAGACGTTGGTCACCTTACCAGTGATGGAGATGAAGGGGAAGATAAAATGCTCATCGCTGCCGAAAAAGAAAAGAAAAGCGTTCTTGATATTGCAAGACATTATGAAGAAACTTTCTTTCGCCACACATCAGAACTTGGGTTGAAAAAACCAACCATTATCTGCCGAGCAACAGAGCACATTGACGAGATGATTAAATTTGTCAAGTCATTGGAAGATAAAGGATTTGCCTATTTTTCAAATGGGAATGTTTATTTTGACACATCCAAGTTTGAAAAATATGGATGTCTTTCAGGTCAAAACCGTGAAGATTTAAAACACGGCGCCAGAACAGAACAAGATAATAGTAAGAAAAACCCTTCAGACTTTGTGTTGTGGTTCACTTCTTCAAAATTTGAAAATCAAATTTTACAATGGGATAGCCCTTGGGGTCGGGGTTACCCGGGGTGGCACATTGAATGCTCTGCCATGTCAACAAAATATCTTGGTGAACGCATTGACATTCACTGCGGTGGGATTGACCATATCCCTGTTCATCATGAAAATGAAATTGCCCAAAGTGAAGCTCATTTGGGCCATGAATGGGTCAATTTCTGGATTCATATGGAATTTTTGAACACAAAAGCTGGCAAAATGAGTAAGTCAACAGGGGGCAAAACAACCATTGACACGTTGAAAGAATTGGGCTATGCGCCAATGCATTACAAATATTTCACTCTTACCTCTCATTATCGCAGTGCAGCTGTCTTTTCTGAAGAAGCAATGGATGGGGCAAAAAAAGCTTATGAAAACTTATGCGAGTATGTTGCTGAATTTAAAGCTTCAAGTGAAGGAAAAACACTTTCATCTGATGAAAATGCAAAAGTTGAAAGTTTGAAATCTGAATTTAATGCTTATTTATTTGATGATATTAAAACACCACTTGCACTTTCACATATGTGGAGTGTTACAAAAGATGGCAAACTTTCTGATTTGGTGCGACTTTCTTATTTGCTCCATGTTGATTCAGTGCTAAACCTTGAACTTAAAAATGTGGAAGCAAAAAAAGCTCAACCAATTGAAATGACAGATGAAATTAAAGATCTTTTGGAACAAAGAAAGGAAGCAAGAGCCACTAAAAACTGGGCAAAATCTGATGAAATCAGAGATAAACTTGCAGCACTTGGCCTTGGTGTTAAAGATTTGCCCAACAAAGAGGTTGAATTATTCAAATTATAATCCAAACAATCCAACGAGAAAAGAGGTGTTTAACACCTCTTTTTTTATAATTTAATAAAAAAATTTGACAAGATATTTAATTTGCGCTATAATGGGGCCCTATTGTTTATCATAAGGAGGTCAATATGAAGCAATTAGAAAACAAATGCATGTATATCGCTGAAAAATTACATAGCGGTGTTGTTTATGGTGGTGGAATGGTTATGTTGGATCAAATCAAAGGCACAACAGAACTTGTTAAAAAACATTCCAACTTATCTGGCAGTGAAAAGGATACAGCTGTTGCAGCTGCCCTGCTCCACAAATGCTTTGAAAAAAAACGTATTGCTGAAGGCGTTTCACCTTTAACAATGGATGAGGTTAAAAAAATTGCTGGTGAAAATGTTTTGTCTATCATTCAAGAATTGGCTAGCGAACCTGAAGATAAAAACAAGACAAAATTAGGTCAATGGGAAGAAAAAGCTCAATGGGCAAAAGGCTTATCCCACCAAGCACAAGAAATTTTGCTTGCTGAAAAAATCATGAACTTTGAAACATCAAGGGATAAACCAAATCCAAGCAAACCTCTTGCCTGGCATCAAGAATATTTTCAAACACGGATGAAAATGGTCGATGCATTAAAAGATGTTAACCCAGAACTTTACAACATTGCAGTTCAAACAAAAAATCAAGGGTTAGCAAAAATTGCCATGCTTCAAAAGCAAATAGGCAATCAAAGAGATTAATGCAACCAAGGCATACTCTTTATTAAAACATATTTTTAAAGTGATTATTTCGAACTCTAAAGGCGCATTAAAAGTGCGCCTTTTTTGTTAACTCCCCATTCAAATTGTTCTTGATAACCGCAATTCTTCTATGCTAATAATATATTTATAACATATTAAGAGGGAAACTCAATGTCTTTCATTTCAAAATATACAGATGCCATCGTAAAAAACTTGCCAGAGTGGAACCATCAAGCAGCTCATAACAGCCAAAAAATCAAAGATGAAATCTCATCTTTTCAAGAAGCATGCGCTCAAATTGATACAACCCAACAAATAGATTCCCAGCTAAAAGAACTGGCAACTGTTATTGAACAACACGTTCCAGACAACCATATTTCTATTTATAAAGGGAACACCCCTCTTCGAACCATTTCAATTACCCATCCGAAAGACAATATCGCAACCAATATTTCACACATACAAGGTGTATCAAGCGTGGTTGAAATACCAATGCAAGCCGACAACTGTTGGTGTGTTGCCACACTGAAGGATAAAAAAACAGGTGTTGTTGCTATTCCCTCTTTTTCTGGTCATATAGAAAAACAAAAAGAACAACGTCAAAAATTTGTTGAAACCTTTTTTGAAGAAAAAGAAAAAAATAATTGGCAACATATTATCTTTGATTTTCGTGGCAATACTGGGGGAGATAGCGAAATCATCAAAGAAATTGCTGAACGGATGAGAGGTGAAGAAGTTAAATATGCTGACAAAACAGAACTTGTCAACACACCTGCAGCACACAAAAAAATAAGTGAAGGCTATATCCTTGAAACTGAAACACACTATAAACCCATTTCAAAAACAGACAAATTCACAGGTTCGATCTACATTTTGCAAGACCAATACAATGCCTCGGCAACTGAAGGAGCCATTTTTATGCTTTCACAACTGCCAAACACCAAAACCATTGGAGAAAAAACCGCTGGGTGCTTTGCTGGTGGTGCATCGACACGTATTGAAATGGGTGATAACACATCATTAAGCATTGGAACCGTTTATCGTGAACGATTTAACAAAAAGGGCTCTCCAATTCGTGAAAAAGTCGGTATGGAACCAGATATCACTTGCAACTACAATCAAGCTTTTGAAATCGCACTCACTCAAATTTCAAAAAATGCGATCACATCACAAATGCTCCTCAACAAAAGGGAACGGTAAAAAAAGCAATCATTTTAATCCTCTCTTGAGTTTTGCATACCCTGCTTTGTCAATTGAAGCTTGCTTAAAGAGGAGTTTTTTTGATTGTGGCAAACAAGTGTTTTTTGATTATCTTTCAAAGACTTGGCTTTTTGTTCAACAAAAAAGAGAACTTTTTCTGAAAAAGAAAGGTCTTTTTCCTGTTTCTTAGAAAAAACTGTTTGTATAAGCGAAAGCAATTTTTTGGAAAACCCATTCACATGATAAGTAACACTCCTTGCGATGGGATGTACCTTTTTTTATTCATAAACAACATCATTAATAATCATTTTATTTACAACAAGATGATTGTATGGCACCTCGGGATAATCACGCAATTTTAAAGCATATCCAAACAAAGTGATTTTATTTCTATCTTTCAAAAAAGAGCTCTTAGAAATTTTTGATAATGCCTGTTTCATCAAACGATTTTGAACGATAACACCAAAAATAACTGGTTTTTCATCAATTATTAATACAACACCCTTAAAATATTTATTATATAACGCAGCTCGTTCCTTTTGATACGGACAATTTGTTTTTAATGGAGTATCTGTTGCATCTAATAAAAAACCTGTCGCCCTAATCTGCTCGGTTATTAAAAGGTTCATTTCATTTTTGTAAACAAAGCGACTTTCTTGAACTGGCGTTTTTACTATACCTATTTGATAATCAACCATATTTTTTGAAAGTGTTCTTTCTTTATAAAGAAAATCTAAGTCAGCAAAATATATAAAAAGAGCTAATGCAAAAAAAAGAATACAAAAACGCCAGATGAGTTTCATCCCTTTTTTCAAAAATCTTTTTTCTTCATATGTCAATAACATTAACCCCTCCTAAATCAGTTATTATTTTTAAAAATATTTTGTTTAAAATCAACTATATTTATCCCTTAATTATCAACTTCTTTGATTGATATGGTGATTGTTTGAATAATGGATTGTTTTTGTCCTATAGCGAGTAATTGGTTGGGGGCTTTTGTTGCCATTTTCAGTTGGCAAAACATCTTGAACCGTCAGAACTGGTACTTTATATTTAACACTCAAACTTTTTGTTGAAGAAAATGAAACAGACCCATCATCAACAAGTTGTTGGAGCAATCTTTTTGCGGAATCTGCATTTTCTTTCATTTGTTTTGAAAATGCTTTGATGGCCATTTTCATCTCTTGAGAATAAGCCAAATCAATGGGCGTTTGCTCTTTTTTGTTCCATTTCAAAGGCAAATCAGCCTCCCCATTGTTTAACAACGCCACAACCAAACGTTCTAACCCCTTCTTTTGAACAGCCACGTGCAAGAGTGTGTCCCCTGCCTTGTCCGCCACATCAAGTTTATATCTTTGATTTTCAACACCTTTTACAATTTCATCAATCAATTCTGGGGTATGTTCATTTTGTTTAATTAAATGAATAAATTCTTTTTCTTCTGGATGTTTTTGATCTTGTTGTTTTTCGATAATTCTTTTCAAAAGTGCATCATAATCCTCTTCAGTTATAACACCTAAACTTGATTTTTCTTGCTGTTTTTTGGCAATCAAATAAGAAATGTAACGCTCCTTTGGCTTGCCGGCCAACTGAAGTCTAGAAACGATATAATCCTTTTCATATTCATCTGGTTTGAAAACAAAGTTGTACACAGTTTTTATCTGTTTAAAAACAGGCAAATTCCAAATGGATTTTTTTGCCCCCAACTCATCAAGCATAACATCAACTTCAGCCTCAGACACATACTTATTGTTCAAAGGGGAATTGATTTCTTCATCCTCGGAATCAAAAACTTCCTCTTGCATGGCATCATAGATACTGGGCCTTAGAACCAAAACAAAAATATCTTCAATCGTTTTTAAACTCTGGGTAATAAAACCGACTTTTTGTTTTTTATCAAACCCCATGTAAAGCTCCTTTTTTTTAATATCACTTGTGGAATATGTTATCTCATTTAAAAACACTTGTAAATAAAAAAAGCCCCTAAAAGGAGCTTTTTGAGTACCACAAATTAATTAACCTTCTATTTTGTAGCAGGCAAATAAACCGATGAAACTTCATCTAGATAATACATCTCTCCTGTCAGTGGATCAACCACAAACCAACCTAAAAGACCGCCAAATACCAAGTTGCCAAAAATATACCAATTGCTTACATGCCAATCAATGGTTTCATATTGTGTAGCATACCCAGCTTTTGAGGCTTTAACAGTATACTTTTCAGGGCTGAAATATCCTGATTTAGATGTTTTTAATAAAACAGAAGTAGGCGCCTGCCCAGTATAAACCACACGACCTTCAGAGTTTGTAATTTCAATATCAACATTATCCACATTAGCCTGAACAGGTACAGACTGATAACTATCTCTTACAATTGATGCACACCCTGATAAACACAACATTGTAACGGCAATAGCCAATAATTTTTTCATAATTTTTTCCCTTTCTTGATAATGAAAAATATAAACTATCTTTTGTATGCATTAAAACATACGAACATAATAAAATCAATATAATTTTATTAAGTAAAAGAAAAAGTCGCTATTTCTCGCGACTTGTTTGTTTTGACTGGAAAAGTCTGGTAATATACGGAATGGTTAAAATCACTGCGTAGTATTTATACTTTTAAATTATTTAATGCAAAATAAACCGTATTTAAAAGTTCTAGAGCAATATAATTTAATTATTTCTTGATGCTTAGGTCTTCCTCTTTGTTGCCAACATAAGTAACAACAAGCTCAACATCTTCTGGTCCAGTATTTTCGCCATAATGCCATGTATCCACCAACTCAACAATAGGATCTCCCGCTTTCAAAACCAATTTTTCTCCTTTTTCAGAGTAAACGGTTAATTCCCCTTTTATCATATACCCAACATTTAGCATAGGATGTTTGTGCATTGACAACTTTTCCCCAACAGGGATTGTGATTTTAAGGATAGTTACTTGGGGCTGATCAATATGAATTGCTTTTATCGGTTCTTGATTCCAATAAACATTTGTTTTAATAACAGTTTCAGAGTTCGCAGCATAACCATTTGCCGTAACGAAAGCAAAAGCAAATAAAAGCACAAGATAAAAATATTTTTTCATAACAAAATCCTTATATAATAATTTCATCAACAAGAAAATTATAAATATTACATACAAAAAAGCAACTAAAATTTTCTGAGAAAAATGGCATCATCTTCACTATTGTTCTGGCGCCTTCAGGCGTCTATTTTCGCTATCGCTCCGTGAACGAACCAACTCATTCGCAGGTTCTTCTCATCCTTCCTACCCTCTAGCAAACAAAAAACCACCTTACGGTGGCTTTTTTATGGCTGGAGAGGTCTGGTAATACACGGACTAAATTAGGCAAAAAACATTTTTTTATCTTGTATAAACAAAAAGAATTTGATATATAAATAATTAGTTCAAATAACCTAAAAACAGGAAGTAAAAATGAAAAAGATATTTGTGCTTGCTCTTTGTTTTATTTTATCATCATGCTGTTCTACAGAGAAATATAAAGCATTATTAGATAGTCGTCTAGGAATGTCAGAAAATGAACTGATACAACAAATAGGAAATCCAACATCTGTGTATGATACAAATGAAAAGAGATCATTAGAATATACATTTAAAAACTTCTTCTGTAATCAGTATGGTTGTTATACTTATTGGTGCACAACACAATACACAATAAAAAATGGTAAAGTTGATTATTGGAGATATAATGGAAATAAGTGTTGTATATAACAAACTACCGAAAAATATAAATAATTCATTAAAACTAAATTCTAATTCTAGAAAACTTACTGCATTCTATCTCTGGGATAAAATTTTGACACCCCGACAAGGAAGCATTGAAAACAAAGACTGCGTAAATAAAAAGTTGCCAGTGGCAAGTTTTTATGCGTAAAGCAATGAACCTTATTGAAAACAAGTTTGCCCCGTCAAACGCTGTTTGAAATTTAGGTGGAATTGTTGAATTTTGAGTCCGTGTAGGGCTGAAAAATAGGTTTTTTGAAAAACACTGTACACGGACCAATATAAGTGCTTGTAAAATAAAGAAAAAATCGCCATTTCTAGCGACTTATCTGACTTGGCTGGGGTGGAAGGGTTGTAAATTGCAGGGCAATTTATCCCTCGTAAACTCGGGACCGCCTACGGCGTCTACTTCGCTAACGCTACGTGAACGAACCAACTACTCCCGTTGCTTCGAACCAGTTACTCTAGCCAATAAAAAAACCGCCTAAAGGCGGTCTTTTTATTGGCTGGGGTGGCTGGATTCGAACCAACGAATGGCGGAATCAGAATCCGCTGCCTTACCACTTGGCGACACCCCAAAACTCTTTTTTCTTCTACCTTTCTTTTACAAAAAAGGCAAGAACTTTTTTAATCCTCCCCAAAGCGATTGTTAATCAACACACGCAATGCTTCAATAGCTGCTTCTGCATCCTCGCCAGAGGCTTTAATCAAAATTTCATCCCCCAATGGAACACCCAACATCAAAATACCCATAATTGACTTGCCCGATACTTCAAGACCATCTTTGTTACGAACTTGAATGTCTGAACGAAATTGTTCAGCCGTTTTCACAAACGTGGCTGTCGCTCTGGCATGCAACCCTTTGAGGTTTTGTATGGCTATTTTAAGTTCTTTTTCCATCTTATGAATCAAGCTTTAACAAATGTGAAGCAATGTTAATATATTTACGCCCTGCATCTTGTGCATCAACAACTGCATCTGCAATTGTTTCATTGCGTTCACGGACCAATTTAACCAATAATGGAATGTTCATTCCTGAAATAACTTCAATATTACGTTCTTCCATAATTGAAATCGCAAGGTTTGATGGCGTTCCACCAAACATATCCGTCACAACAACAACGCCATCCCCTGTGTCTGCAAGAGATGTTTTTTCCAAAATCTCGTGACGTTTCTTTTCCATATCATCTGTAATTTGAATACCGACACATTCAATCCCCTCTTGCTTGCCCACAACATGCTCGACAACTTGGAGCATTTCTTGAGCTAAATTGCAATGTGCAACAAGTACTATACCAATCATTCTTTTCTCCTATACGGTTTCAATTAAGATCCATTCTTTTTTAAGGAGCTTTATAACGGCTTTTATTTTGTTTGTCAAGGCAAAATCATAGCGCTTAAACTCAAAAAAAGGTATCTCAACACCCGATATTAAAACTGTCTTTTGATTCAAAGAGATATCATCATTTTCTGCAATTCGAACAACGGCTTTTATCTCTGTTAAATCTTTTTCATAAGGAACAGATAAAATCCCCATCCCTCTGATAAAAAGCGCGCCTGATAACTTTTCAGCAGGCTTTGCATATAACTTTTGATCTTGAAGGGCCAAAAACGTAACATCATCGCTGATGAGTTTAGCCCCCTCTTCTATCAAAGATAGTGCTAAAGAGGATTTGCCACTCTTTGGTTCTCCCTCTATCAAAATGGCAAACCCCTCAACTGAAACGCTGGTTGCATTGTAATAAAGGTGTGACATAATCCCTCTTTAGCAATGGCGTTCTCGGCGGGATTCGAACCCACGGCCCCAGGATTAGGAATCCTGTGCTCTATCCTACTGAGCTACGAGAACAAGCCCTTATTTTCCGTTTGCTTGCAAAAATTCGCAGAACATACGGAATAAAACAAATTCAACAATAACAGCAACAACTGTTAAAATGGCTGCTGCAAAGTTTGAGAACAATGTAACAACTGCACCTAAAAGTGAAATTGCCAAAATGACCAAACCAACCAAATAGATGATTTTTGCATATGGAGCCAAAAGTGGCGCAAATTTTGTTGTAAAAATTGGCTCACTTAATTCAAGATATTTTTTCAATTCTTCTTTATTAACTTTCATTTTATATCTCCTTTTTTATGTATAAATTTTATACCCACTCTCAAACAATACTCATTAAAAATAAAAATAGCAAGTTTTTATAAGTCGATTCTTATTTTTTTCGCATTGTTGGGAAAGCAATGATATCTCTGATTGACAAGTTAGATGTCAAAACCATAATCAAACGGTCAATACCAACACCCAAACCACCAGTTGGTGGCATACCATGTTCTAATGCTGTGACAAAATCTTCATCCATCATGTCAGCTTCATCATCACCAGCATCACGAGCTTTTACTTGATCTTCAAAACGTTCTCTTTGATCAATTGGGTTTGTCAATTCAGAATAAGCGTTACACATTTCCCATGTGTTCACAAATGTTTCAAATCTTTCAACAAGGCGAGGATCATCACGGTGTTCTTTTGTCAATGGTGAAATTGATTTTGGATGATCAATCACGTGTGTTGGTTGAATGAGGTGATGTTCGCATTTTTCTTCAAACACAGCAGCCATACAATGACCCCAATCTGCACTTTCATCAACTGCAACACCTAATTTGTCACAAGCAGCTCTTGCTTCTTCATCAGATTGAATAGCCAAGAAATCAACGCCGGTGTGTTCTTCAACCAAACTGGACATTGTGCGACGTTGGAATGGCCCTTTAAGGCTGATCTTTTTCCCATCAATTTCAACATCTGTTGTGCCATTGACTTTCATCGCAGCAGTTTCAAAAATTTGTTCAACCAATGTCATCATATCTGTATAATCATTGTATTGGCGATAAATTTCCATCATTGTAAATTCTGGGTTGTGGCGTGTGTCAATCCCTTCATTTCTGAAATTACGACCAATTTCAAACACACCTTCCATCCCACCAACGATCAAGCGTTTCAAATAAAGTTCAGGTGCAACACGCAAGAACAAATCCATATCCAACGCATTATGATGTGTTATAAATGGCTTTGCAGTTGCCCCGCCTTTAATCACATGAAGCAATGGTGTTTCAACTTCTAACAACCCTTGATCTAACAAAAGTGTTCTGATCGCTGTGATAATTTGAGATCTTTTAACCAATGTTTCAGTTGTTTCTGGATTTGTAATCATGTCCAAATAACGTTGACGATATTTTGTGTCTGTATCTGTCAAACCATGGAATTTTTCTGGCAAAGGCAATAACGCCTTAGCAAGCATTGTAATTTTGATTGAACTAACAGAAAGTTCCCCCCGTTTTGTACGTTTAACAATCCCTTCAACACCGATGATATCACCGATATCTAACAAATCTAACATATCCAACAATTCTTGTGAACTTTCATTTTTGGATGTATAGATTTGAACTTTACCCGTTGAATCATAAATATCAACGAACATGCCTGAGTTTCTGATAGCTCTGATACGGCCCGCAACTTTGACAACATCTTCAGTCACTGTATCATTTGGTAATTCAGCATATTTTTCAGCCAATGTTTTTGATGTTTCGGATGGTCTGTAAATTTGAGGATAAGCATTAATCCCCATTTCTTCTAAACGTTTTAACTTTGCAACACGCACTTGACGTTGCTCATGTCCTAAATTTTGACTTTCTGTCATATGAATCCTTCTTTCTTTGAAATTATTTTCAAACCTTGCATAATTTATCTTTTTTTTGAGCGCAAGTCAATGAATTTTATTGACTTTAAGTAAGAAAAATGATACAAATTGAAAAACAATCATTTATCAAAGCGTTATCAAAATGAATACACCTATTTGTCCTTATGCATCAAAATGTGGTGGCTGTCTATATTTAGATATGCCATTTGAAAGCTATGTTGAAAAGAAAAAGAACTTTATCATCAATTCTTTTTCACACGCAGGCATTTTGCTTGAACTCAATGATTTTATCATCATTCCTTTTGGCAAAAGACGCAGAGCCACATTTGCTTTCAAAAAAGGGATTGTTGGTTTTAATGAGGCAAAAAGCCACCAAATTATCCCCTTGGATAAGTGCCCTGCTTTAACTCAAAATTTATCCTCCCTCCTCCCAAAATTAAAAGAACTCACTCTTTTAATTGGCAAAAAGGGGGATATTTCTCTGTTAGAAACAGCGCAAGGGGTTGACATTCACATTAAAACGGGGAAAGAGCAACCTTCTTTAGACTTGCGCATGACTTTGGCTGAATTTGCAAGTAATGAGCGCATTGTGCGTTTGAGTTATAATTTTGAACCAATTGTGCAAAAAGTTCCCCTTTCCCTCCCCATTGATGCTTTTTTGCAACCTTCATTTGAAGGCGAACAAGCACTTGTCAATCTGGTTTTAACACATTTAAAGGGCGAAAAAAAGGTTGTCGATCTTTTTGCAGGAGCTGGCACATTCACAACCCCCATGATCAAAGCAGGATTTGAGGCTATCGGATATGATTCAGCAAAAGAAAGCATCAAACTTCTTGGCCAAAACGGTGTTTTCCGCGATTTGTTTAGAAATCCACTCACCGCACAAGAGCTGAACGCATTTGATTGCATTGTTATGGATCCGCCAAGAGCGGGCGCAAAAGAGCAAACAAGAGAAATTTCAAAAAGTCAGGTCAAAAAAATCATCATGATTTCTTGCAACCCTGTCACAGCAGCTAGAGACAGTTTAACACTGCTTAACAACGGATGGAAAATCACAAAAGCCATTGGCGTGGATCAATTTATTTATACCAACCACTGTGAAGTATTTTGTCTTTTTGAAAAAGAATAATAAAATCAATAAGTTTAACAAACTCCCCCTGCTCTTAAAAATTATTTCAACAAATTAAAAAAAACACTTGCATTTTTGTAAAAAAACCGTTATCATATTGCACAAATGAAAGTGAGGTGAGTACCATAGTTACAATCGTTGTCCATGACAATAACGTTGAACAAGCTTTGCGCGTGTTGAAAAAGAAAATGCAACGCGAAGGTAGTTTTCGTGAAATGAAATTACGTCGTTACTACGAAAAACCATCTGAAAAAAAAGCTCGTAAAGCAACAGAATGCATTCGTCGTTCTCGTAAAATGAAGAGAAAACGTTTCAGCGTTGAAGGGTACTAAACCTTAAATAGGTATATTTACCGCATGAGTTAAAAAAATCCCCGTAGCGATCGCGCGGGGTTTTTTTGTTGTTTTTAATATACTCTATGGTTCTTTCCAACTCAGCTTGTTACAAAGCTCCCAGCTTCAACCAACTGATTTGCTAAGTCGTGAGCAAAAGCTTTAAAGTCTTTTTTCTTATCAAAACCTTTGTCAAACTCAAACTTTTCATCTTTGAAAACAGATGTGTCAATTTCCCCTATGACAGGAGCATCCTCATATACTTCCTGCTCGTGTTGACTTCTGCAATAAGTTTTGATATAATAGATTTAGAGCTTGCTGGTGTGCTAGTGTTATAACTGGTAGTGAACACATCAGCAAGTTTATTTTTTAATTCAACTTTATGAATATATAAACGCCGTTTCCCATTCATCCACCTTTTAAGCATCATAGCGCTTTTTTCAGAACCAAATTTTTTCAGCTCTTCTTTAAACCAGTGCGCCGTTTCATGCATAAATGTTGATGCATTGGCTTTTTCAAACAAATAGATGATGTCTTTGTGATAGACCCCTCTTGGATCATTGGCGTTTTGATAACTCTTGACCCCGCCATCTGGTTGTGATATAATAGTATTAGAAGGCATCCCTTCTGTAGCATTAAGAGTGCTTTTGACATTCTTTACAGGGGATGCCTTCAATCTTACATTATATAGGTCAAGCAAATCATTAGCTTGGTCTTTTATTTTTTCTGTTGCTAATTCAACTGTATAATATTTACTGTTTCCATCACTATTTTTAAAAACAACAGGTGATTCAAAATAAATATATTCTTCAACAGTATTTGTTTTTCTTTTAAGGTTTTTGCCTTTAACGGCCTCAAGCTCGCTGGCACTCATATTGGAATAATCAATATCCAACATATCCAATGCGGCTTCAAGCTCTTCAATATCTTTTAAAACGCTTTCTTTCCCTTGTTGAAAGGCATATTTCTTTTCCCCAAAAAGCTCATCTTTGATAGCCCCTTTTAATTCGTCAACGTCTGGCCGTTCCATTTTATCGGGGAAATATCCGTTTTCCCATGCTGCTAGAAGAATGTTCGCCTTTAACAAAGCCTAAAATAATTTTATTGAAACCTTAAGGCATCAATTGGATCTAGTTTCATCGCTTTGATGGCAGGCATCAACCCTGACACAACACCCACAACAACGGCAACAGTCACAGAAATAACAACCGACCATAATGAAATTGGAACTTGCTTTTCAAAAATACTACCAGCAATTTGCGACCCCATTACGCCAACAATCATCCCAACAAAGCTACCCATAAATGAAATCATAATGGATTCAGTTAAAAATTGAAGCATAATCCACTTGTTTGAGGCGCCTAATGCTTTTCTGGTTCCAATCTCTCTTGTTCTTTCAGTAACAGAAACAAGCATCATATTCATAATACCAATACTACCAACCAACAGTGAAATAGAGGCAATTGAAGCCAACAAAACGGAAAGAATAAACCCAACATTTCTGACCTTTTCAACCATATCCGTCATCAATCTGACGGAAAAGTCATTTGCAACCCCATCTTTTAAATGGTGGCGTGCCCGTAATTGATATTCAATTCTATTTGCCACAGCTTCCATTTTATCTTCACTAACGGTTTTGACAAATGCCACATTTGTGTATTGCGGTCTAAAACCTGAATGGATCCGTTGGCGAAATGTTGTGGAAGGCATCATCACAATATTATCTTGATCATCTCCCATCAAACCATCGCCCTTTTCTTTTAATGTCCCAATCACTGTAAATGGTTGACTTTTTAAACGAATAACTTTTCCAATCGGATCTTGCAAACCAAATAACTCTTCAACAATTGTTTGCCCAATAACAACATAAGGGCGACCCGTTTTTAAATCTTTGTCAGTGAACATAACCCCTTTGTCAATTTCCCAGTTCCCAATTTCAAGATACTCTGGTGTCGTTCCCGCCACACTCACACCATAGTTGTTGGAGCCATAAACCGCTTGAACAGCAAAATTGATGAGATAGGAAGCCGTTTTAACATCCTTTAAATCCTTTAATGATTCAACATCATCAAAACTCACACTCGGGCGACCACGCCCCCCTCTGACACCACCACTGACTGTTTCCCCTGGGCCAATGATGATTAAGTTTGTCCCCATTGAATCAAATGTTTTGGTAATTTCATTTTGAACTGTTTGACCAGCCGCCACCATCATCACAACTGCGGCAACCCCAATCAAAATACCCAACATCGTCAAAAATGTGCGTAATTTGTAGGCACTGATGGAAATCCAAGACTCTTTTAATATTTGATAAATCATTATTCCTCCTTCAAATATGAGGCTCTTAAGCCATCATACTCTTTTTTTCCATCATGTATTTTAATCATCCGCTTGGCGTAATCTGCCACATCATCTTCATGCGTTACCAACACAATTGTAATCCCTGATTGATTAAGTTTTGTAAAAAGAGCCATAATTTCATCAGATGTTTTTGTATCCAAATTCCCCGTTGGTTCATCTGCAAAAATAATGGCAGGTTCATTGACCAACGCCCGTGCAATGGCAACACGTTGTTGCATCCCTCCTGAAATTTGCGTTGGGAGGCGATCTTCATATCCTTTTAAACCAACAACTTCAAGCATTGCAACAGCTCTTTTGCGACGCTCTTTTTCTGGAACCCCTTGATAAATAAGGGGTAATGAAACATTATCAGCAATTGTTCTTTTCATCAACAAATTAAAGTTTTGAAACACAAAACCAATTTCATGCCCTCGAATAAAGGCTAACTCATTGTCCGTCTTTTGTGAAACAAGTTTCCCCGTTAGATAATACGCCCCTTTGGTTGGACGATCTAAGCACCCCAAAATATTCATCAATGTTGACTTTCCAGACCCAGAATGCCCCATAATGGCAACAAACTCGCCCTTTTCAATTTTAAAAGAAACATTTTTGAGAACCAACTGGCTCATGCCCCCTGCCATAAAGTAGGTTTTACACAAGTCTTTAACTTCAATAACCGTTTCTTTTTGTTGCTTTGCCATTATTTTTGTCTGCCTTTCTGAACATATTCAGTGATAAATTGATCCCCTTCTTTTAAGCCATCAACAACCTCAACGTGTGAAGCATTCATAACCCCACGCGTAAAAATACGGGGAACAACATTTCCATCCACCAATTGATAAACAACCCCTTGATTTGGCTCTAAATTAATTGTAACTTTTGGAACATACTTACGCACAAAAGCATTGGGTTTATATTGCAATGCAGCTGTTGGAATACGTAAAACCCCTTCTTTATCATGAATAACAATTTGAACAAAAGCAGTCATCCCTGGCAATAACTTTCTTGAAGAATTATCAACTTCAATCACCACAGTGTACATCACAACATTTGACTCTTCAGTTGGGGACAATCTAATTTGTTTAACCACACCTGAAAATGAATCATTGGGATACGCATCCACTGAAAAAGAGGCTGTCATTCCCGATTTTATTGCTCCAATGTCTGCTTCTGCGATGCTTGCTTCAATTTGCATTTTTGACAAATCTTCTGCAATTGTGAACAATGTTGGTGTTTGAAGAGAGGCTGCCACCGTTTGCCCCTGCTCCACTTCTTTTGAAATCACTGTTCCAGAGACTGGCGATGTAATTTTAGCATAGCCAAAATTTCGTTCAGCTTTATTAAAATCAGCCGTTGCCGTTAAAACATCAGCTTCTGCAATTGCTAAATTAACTTCAGCTTCTTCTAATGATGCTTTTGCAATCAACTTGTCTTTATAAAGTTTTTCATATCTTTTAAAATTAAGATCGGCGACTTTTTTCTTCGCATGAGCCAAATCCAACCTTGCTTTGGCATCATTTTTATTTTCAGTTAAAACAGCCGTATCTAGTTGAGCCAAAAGTTGCCCTTCTTTTACCTCATCATTATAGTCAATCAACACTTTTTCAACAATGCCGGATACTTGTGTGCCAACGCTTACCGTGTTAACAGGCTGAATTTTACCAGAAGCGGTCACTTCTTCAATAATACGGCCTTTTTCAACCTTCATCAATTCAAAATCTTGCGCTAAAAGTGCTTTGTCTTTTTCCCCAGAAAAAGCAAAAATACCGCCTCCGATTAAAAGCAAACCACCGATAACAATCCACTTTTTTTTCATTAAAACCTCCCAATTGCTCTATATAAACTTGCTTTACTGGTTAACACCGCATAATATGCAACAATCACTTCTTTTCGTGCATTTGATAATTGTGAACCAGCTGTGAGCAAATTCAAGATATCTCCT
This sequence comes from Alphaproteobacteria bacterium, assembly GCA_045632845.1. Taxonomy (GTDB): domain Bacteria; phylum Pseudomonadota; class Alphaproteobacteria; order CAAHEQ01; family UBA3637; genus RGIG4140. Next base: position 160,237 of record JAZQXL010000015.1, on the reverse strand, counting down.
TTTCCAACTTGATAAGAGGCAAATGCAACCCGCTCATTTTCAACAGCACTTTCAAGCGCTTTTTTGCTAATTTCATAAGAGGAAACTGCCGTTTTATAATTATGATAAGATGTCCACACCTCATTTTTGACAGTTTCGACCATTTCTGCCTTTTTTAAGATGGCGCTTTGTTTTTGACTTTCAGCCTCTTTAACATTGTAACTGACTGAAAAGCCAGAAAAAAGTGGCACAGAAACATTCACCCCAATTGAAGATGAATAATCATAACGATTATTTTCTTTAAAATCATCTCCGTAACCAGAAGAAGCCGATAAAGAAATTGTTGGCAAATGATTGGATTTGATGGCTTTTACATTTTGCGTTGCAGCTTCAATATCTTTTTGAGCTTTTTTAATTTCAGGTCTAAGTTCCAAAGCCTTTTCAATCATTTGATCAATACTCATATCCTGCATCGCAAGTTTTGTTAAGTCACGATCATTTTTAGGTTTTAATAAATCAAAATTTGTTGTTGGTGATACATTTAATAAGACTGCTAATTTCCCTTGGCTTGATTTGACCTGATTTTCAGCTTGAACAACATCTAACCTTGACTCTTCATAACTTGTTTTTGCCAATAATTTATCACTCAATGAAACAAGGCCTAATTCATAACGTTTTGAAGATTCTTCATATGACTTTTTAAAACTAGCCTCACTTGTTTTTGCACTTTTTAAAACCTCTTTTGCACTCAACAAATCAAAGTAAGCTTTGTTAATATCCAAGAATGTATCTTTGATCATGGCATTGTATTCAAAACCTGAAGAAAGCATATAATTTTCAGCCCTCTTCACACGAGCAGATCTGCCCCCAAAATCATATAACATCCAAGAAAGAGCCGCATTTACACGATAAGGATTGTCTGATTGAGTGCTGTAATCTTCAACCTTATTATATGTTTCAGTCAAATCCCCTTTTAAGGTTAAAGAGGGCAAATATTCAGCTTTGGAGGCGCCAAAAGAAGCTTCTCTTGCTTTAACTTCCATATATCCCCGGTTCAAAGTAGGATTGTTACACAAACCAATTTCCAACAACTCTGGCAAACCAACAGGACCATCTATAATATCTTTATCAATGCAATTTTCAGGTGCCTTTTGCTCGAAAACATTGAACGGATCCAACGCCTTAGCAGATATTGAAAAACAAAAAACACCTATTCCTAATAACAATATTTTGCGCATAATTTAACTCCTCACATGAAGGTTAACGAATATCCCCACCTAAATGTTCAAAAAAACTATTTTGATAGTAATATAGCTTCCAAATCAAGTCAATATTTTTTTGATTTTTAATAAAAACACTTGTATTTAAAAATAAGTTCCTATAAACTGTTATTCTTGAAAAGGAGATCTATTATGATTAGTGAAATTACAAAGAAATTGGAAAGTTTGAATAAGCTGAGAGAAACGGCAAATAATCCTAAAATTTTGTGGGAAGAAATGAAAATTGTTGCTGATAAATCTTTCAAGCTTCAAGAAGATATCTTAGAACTTATTAAACAAGCTGAAGAAACAGAACAAAATGTGGCTGCCCTTCAATCTCTTTTTGAAACAAGAGAAATGGTTTGGGATATTATTGATGAAATTACAACACTTGAAATCAAATCAAAAGAAAAAGCACACACCAAACAATCTAAATGCGCTTCAAAAAAAGAAGGCGCCTGTTCAAAAGAAGGGTGCTGTTCCCATGAAGAAGCCAAAGAAGAATGCCACGGGCATTGCTGCTGCCACAAACATTAAAAAAGGCGAAAAATATGACTGATAATTTAGAAAATCTTTCTTTTGAAGAAGCCATGCAAGAGTTGGAACAAGTTGTTCGCCAACTAGAAACAGGCAAAGTTAAATTAGAAGATGCTGTTTCAGCTTATGAAAAAGGTGTTGCTCTTAAAAATATTTGTGAAGAAAAATTAAAAAACGCAAAATCAAAAATTGACTTATTGGTAATTGGTGATAACAATACTCCTATTGCAACGGAAGATTTTGATGACAACATTAACAAATAGTTTAAAAACTGTTAGAAATGAAATAGATACACATTTTAAAAGCCACTTTCAAAGTAAGGCTCATTCTTCATTGGATGTTGTAAAAGCAATGGATTATTCTTTTGTTGGGGGTGGAAAAGCATTAAGACCTTTTTTGGTTTTAACCATTGCTGATATTTTGAGCCTCAACAAACAATCTGCGCTGCAAATTGCCCTTGCCATTGAGATGGTTCACACCTACTCTTTGATCCACGATGATTTGCCCGCAATGGATAATGACACATTGCGCAGAGGCAAACCAACTTGTCACATTCAATTTTCTGAAGCGACCGCTATTTTGGCAGGTGATGCCCTTTTGACACACGCATTTGAAGTTTTAGCTGATGAAAAAACACATCCAAACGCTCTTGTTCGGTGTCAGTTGATTACTCTTCTTGCCGCAAATGCTGGCATTAAGGGAATGATTGGCGGGCAAATGATGGATCTAAATGGCGAAAAAACGCCTCTTTTAGAAAATGAAATTTACCAAATGCAATCTATGAAAACGGGCGCCCTCTTAAAATTTGCTTGTATCGCCCCTGCTATTGCTGCTCAAAAAGATAAAGAAACTCTGGATGCTTTAACAAATTATGCCAACGCCATTGGATTGTTATTTCAAATCACAGATGATTTATTAGATGAAACAGGCTCTGAGCAAGAAGTTGGAAAAACACTTAAAAAAGATAAAAATGCTGGCAAATCAACACTATTAAATATTTATGGCATTGAAAAAACAAAAGAACTTGCTTTAACCATACATCAAAAAGCGATCCATTCTTTAAATACCCCCGTTCTTAAAAATGCTGTTCTCTTAAAAGAATTGGCTGATTTTATTTTAACAAGGACATACTAATATGGCATTAATGAAAAAAAACGAATTAAAACTTTTTTTAGATAAGCTTTTTGAAGTATATCCCAACCCCCGTTGTGAGCTGAATTACATAAATCATTTCACCCTTCTTGTTGCCATTGTCTTATCCGCTCAAAGCACTGATAAAGGCGTTAATAAAGTGACGGAAAAACTTTTTCAAGTTGCATCAAGTCCTGAAGAAATGCTTGCTTTGGGGGAAGAAAAATTAAAACAATACATTCGTTCAATTAACTATTTTAACAATAAGGCAAAATCAATTATCAATTTATCGCATCAATTGGTTAATCAACACAACGGCCAAGTGCCAAGTGATTTTGAAACACTTAAAACCTTGAGCGGTGTGGGACAAAAAACAGCTAGTGTTTTTTTAAATGTTGCCTACCATGCACCCTTTATTGGGGTTGACACCCATGTTTTTCGTCTTTGTCACAGATTAAATATTTGTAAAGGGAAAGACCCAACAGCTGTTCAAGAAAAATTGCAAAAAATTATACCCCCAGCCTATCAACCTGATGTGGCTTTAGCTTTGGTATTTCATGGAAGATACATCTGCACAGCAAAACGGCCCAAATGCGGCACATGTCCATTAAAAGAAGTTTGCACAGCAACTGAAAAATAAGGAGATATAATGCGTTTATCTGTATTTTTTGCCCTCACAAGCCTTTGTTTGACAGCAAATTTAGCAACAGCTGCGAACATTGAAACATTGTTTAATCAGCAAAAACCAGAATATTACCAACAAGAAGTTTCAAAAACATATACAGATACACCTATTATCAAAATCGAGGGGACCTCTCCCTTCAAAGAGGAACAAGACATTAATCGTCCCAAACTAAAACTCTCCAGCATTGAGGAGCTTAAAGAGTCAATTCCCGTTATCAATCAGATATATAACATTAAAACTCCTTTTGGCAAAAAAGAAGTTGCTCACAATGTTCAACACACAACCGATTTTAATGTTCAAATCCAAATTATTGATAACAACACTGTATCTGTTCAAGAGTTTATTCAGTTTATTTCTCTTGAGAAGACAAAAATATCCAGAACAATCCCCACAAAACTAAAAGAGGGATTAGAACCGCTCAACATTGAATTGAGTTCTTTTGAAAAAAATGGGAAGAAAATCAACTATGACATTCAACAAAATAAAGATGAATTTGTTGTGACAAGCACAAAAGAATATCCTGCAGGGTTACATATGATTCATCTCAGTTATATTGTGCATAATGCTGTTCAACAAGTTGATGGCGTTACCCAACTTTTTTTGAGCACCACAGGCAAACATTGGCCATATCCCGTCAACAGGTTTAAAGCTATTGTTCTTTACCCTCATATTCCTATTTCTTATCAAAAAAATCTTTTGTTTGGGAATAACAATTTAAGCCTTACAAAAGGTTTCGATATTGTAACAGATATTAAAGGAAACACCATTTATACCTTAAATAGAGTCCTTCCAGCCTATGGCGATGTTCGTATTTTTGAAACATTTGATGGGAAAAACCTCCCTCAAAACTTCAGTGATTTATTCTTTCAAAAATACAAAAAGCCCATTTTTGCATTGTTCGCCTGTGTAGCTGTATTGCTTTATTTAGCTATTTCATCACTCTATCTTAAAAAATTTGAAAAACGACATGAAAACGTACTCAAACGCGTCAACGGACTTTCATTTACAACGCTTTTGTTACTACAGAAGAAAAAAATCAAAAAAGATCTTATTTTAAATTTAATAAAAATCAAAAAAATAACAAAAAAGTCTGCTTTGATCTTGGTGCTTTTATCATATCTGATGAAAACAAAAATAACACAATCGATAACAAAACGCATTCTTAAAACAAGTACGGTTTTCTTTGCCTTATTTAAACATATTTTTGTAATTTCGATTATTTTAACAGTCACCATTCTTCCATTTATCCAAAAAAGTGGTGGATCTAATTTAGTTTTCATCATTCCGATAGTTTTTTCAATTATCCTTATTCGGATATTTTATCAAAAGGTATTTATACCTGAACTTAAAAATGACCTAAAACTTTTTAAAGAAAAATTATTAAGCCCCCACATTTGTTTTGGTTTAAAAGAATGCACAATCTTGGCTTTTTATCTTCGTTATTACCAAACTGCCTATTTGCTCAATATTGATTATAACTTGCAATCTATTATTGTCAGTCAAAATCCAAACATTCAGTTACCATCTATTCAAAAAAAGGACTAATCATGAAAAAAAACTTATTTCTTTTTTTAATACTCGCAACGGTTTCAACTTCTTCATTTGCGACATTACAAGATTTAGCAAGTGAATACTCACCCATTCAACCAATCAAAGAAATTGCTCAAAAAACCATTGAACTTTCAGGAGCACTCTCTGGTACACTTGAAAAAAGCCCCACAGCAATCATTCAAGAACAGCTCAATGATGCTTTTAATGATGACAAAATGCTTGAATTTTACCTATCCACTCCAAAAGAAAAAAGGCAATACCTCTTTCCAATGATACATATTGCCCCTTTTATTTCTCATAAAATCAAATCTCACCCAGAAATTCTTGTTTGGAAAAACAAACAACCAACCATTATTGCCCCCAGATTACAAGAATTTGCAAAAAAACATTTGCATAATTTATCCCCCTACTATTACAACTATTTGGATCCAGAGTTTTGGCAAGAACTGCCGAAAGAAGAAGTTTGCGATCCGAACATGATTCAACAGGAAAAAGCCCCTGCGTTGGAAGAAAAAGGTCTTGATTACGTCTATCCAACCATTAAAGAAATTTTCAAACTTGCTGGGAAAAACTCCTCTGATTACTTTAAAACTGCATTAACAGTAGATGATTTGGTAAATTTCTCAGCAGCGATTGCTGATTTGGATGCTTATATTCCTGCAAATTTTGAAAAAGACAAACTATTGGTTTTGGTTTCACAACAAACAAATAAACAACCTTTTAGAACCATTGGTGATCCTTTTTTGATGTATCTTTTCTCATTGGAAAAAATTGGTGAAAAAGAAAGTTTTGAGGCTTTTGTTCAAAAATATGGTTTCAAAAATGCTGAAGAATTTGCTTTGAAAGCAGATCAAATTGTAAAAGCTTACAACGCTCTTTCATTAAATCTCTTGGTTGCATCCTATATTAACCAACATAAAGAGGGAAAATCCATCAAACAACCAACAAGAAACGATTTTGGTCAAGAAGATATCCATGTCATGGATATGTATGCAAGAATGAACTCTTCAAAACCTGGGGATGTTTATTTTGTTAAAAAATACAAAGAGCAAATAAAACCTATTTTAAAAACAAATTTTGTCAAACATGGCATTATGTTTTATATTGACTAAATCAAAAAGAAACGTTATACTCTTAAGAAATTAAAAGGAGTTTTAAAAATGGCTTGGACTGCAGAAAAAATTAAACAACTTAAAAAATTATGGCTTAAAGGTAAAAGCACAATCGAAATTGGGAAAGAACTTGGCATTTCAAAAAATGCTGTGGTCGGCAAAGTTCACCGTTTGGAATTGGCTGCTCGCCCTTCCCCCATTAAACGTTCTCAAAAGCAAGCTCCTGCCAAACCACGGGCAACAAAAAAAGAAATCAAACCCAAAAATGTAACTTTGATGGATTTAAAACTCACCTCCTGTCGTTGGCCAATTGGCGATCCAAAGGATGAAGATTTTCATTTTTGTGGTGCAGACACAGTAACGGGGAAACCTTATTGCGCCGAACATTGCAAGTTGGCATATACCTCTTTGAAAGAACTCACACTTCAAAATGCAAAAGCTAAAAAAGAAAAAGAAGAGCAAGAGTTGTTGGAAAAACAAGCTGATGCTATTTTAGAAGCAGATGAAGAAGTCAAAAAGGCAAAATCAACGCCAAAGAAAAAGCTTTCTTTACAAGAACAACAATCTTTGTGGGAACAACAAGCTGACGCATTGCTCGCTGCAGCTGATGAAAAAGCTTCTTCAAAAAAATCTAGCTCACGAAAAAAAGAAATAGCATAACCCGAAATAGATTTTTCATTATCTTTTGGGGACAAATCAATGGGAGAGGAAAAAATGCAACAAGATAATGTGTCGCATATGAATGCAATTGGCTGTGAAAATAATAAAACAAAAAGCATCTGTCTTGTTGACGGATCGGGCTATATTTTCAGAGCGTTTTACGCCCTTCCCATTATGACAAGAGAAGATGGAACGCCTGTCAACGCTGTTTATGGGTTTATGAACATGTTAATGAACCTTGTCAGCGAAAACAGGTGTTCTCATATTTTGGTGGTCTTTGACGCCAAGCGTAAAAATTATCGCAATGATATTTTTGCTGCATATAAAGAAAACAGAAAAGAAACGCCCCCTGAATTGGTTCCACAATTTCCGCTTATTCGTGAAGCAAGTGATGTTTTAAACATTCCTTGGATTGAGATGGAAGGGTTTGAGGCGGATGATTTGATTGCTTCTTATGCAAGAATTGCAACTGAAAAAGGATGGCACACAACTGTTGTATCTGCTGATAAAGACTTGATGCAATTAATGAACGATCATGTTTTGCTTTATGATCCGATGAAAAAAAAGCTCATCACAAATGAAGATGTCCTGAACAAATTTGGCGTTTTGCCAAACAAAGTTACAGATGTTCAATCTTTGATGGGTGATAGCACGGATAATATCCCTGGTGCAACAGGCATTGGTCCCAAAACAGCTGCCAGTTTGATCAATGAATTTGGTTCTCTTGAAAATTTATTAAACAATCTTTCTCAAGTGAAAAATGAAAAAAGACGTGCCATCTTGGAAAGAGATAAAGAACAAATTCTCATTTCTCAAAAACTCGTTACACTTTGCTCAACGGCTCCTGTTGAAGAAGATTTATCCATTTATGCTGCGAAAATACCTGATTTGGAAAAAATCAAACAATTCTTGGTGCAAAACCGTTTTAAAAGTTTGCTGGCTAAAATTGCATCTTGGTCAAATGATAGAAGCAAGCTCATCAGTAATCATGAAAATCAAGTGCCTCAAAACGAGCAGACATCTCCATCAGAGGCAGAGGAATTAAACACCCCTCAACCAGAGGAAAAATCAGCTTTTGTCAAAAAGAAATATGAACTTATTCAAGAAGAAAAAGATCTTGTAAGGTGGATTGAAAAATTAAAAACAACTTCTCAATTTGCAATTGATACAGAAACAACCTCTTTGGATATTTTAGAGGCAAAATTGGTTGGTATTTCCTTGGCAACTGATGAAGAAGCTTGTTATATCCCTGTTAGACATGGAGGCGAAGATGAGGATACCCCTGTTGATTTGTTTTCATTTGATGCAAATGAAACAAAGAAAAGAGAAAAACAAATTTCTCCAAAAACTGTTTTAAAAGCGCTTTTGCCATTGTTAAAAGATAAAAACATCAAAAAAATTGGGCATAATCTTAAATATGATCTTCACATCTTGGCGAAAGAAATGCCTTTAGATTTTGATATTGAATCATATGAAGATTCCATGGTGTTGAGCTACGTTTTAAATGGAGCCAACCACGGGCATGGGATGGATGAATTATCCGCTCTTTATTTGAACCACACAACAATTAAATATGAAGATGTGTGCGGTACGGGGAAAGAAAAAATCACCTTTGATCAAGTTCCTTTGGAAAAAGCGCTTGCCTATGCTGCAGAAGATGCTGATGTTACCTTTGAATTATACAAGCATTTTAAAGAAAAATTAACCGACCCAAAACTTCAAAACATTTATTATAATGTTGATTTGCCATTGGTTAAAATTTTGTTTCAAATGGAAGAAAAAGGCATTCAAGTTGACACCTTACAACTCAACAATTTGAAGCACTATTTCACCCAAGAACTTGCCGTTTTAACACAAAAAATCTATGACCTTGCAGGCGAAGAATTTAACATTAACTCTCCGATGCAGTTGGGCCAAATTCTGTTTGAAAAAATGGCTCTTCCTGGCGGAAAAAAGAACTCTAAAGGCGGATATAGCACAGATGTTAAAGTTCTTGAAACATTGGCTGCTGAAGGACACGAAATTGCCAAAACAGCATTGGAATATCGCTCTTTTTCCAAATTAAAAAGCACTTATGTTGATTCATTGCTCACTTTGACTGACAAAGAAAATCGTGTTCACACCTCTTATATGCAAACTGTGACCAGCACGGGGCGGCTTTCATCAACCGATCCAAATTTGCAAAACATCCCTATTAAAACAGAAGCTGGAAAAGAAATTCGCAAAACGTTTGTTGCAAAAAAGGGATATAAAATTGTTGCTGCTGACTATTCACAAATTGAATTGCGTTTGATGGCGGATGTGGCAGATATCAAAAATTTGAAAGCTTCATTTATGAATAATGAAGACATTCACGCAAGAACGGCCTCACAAATCTTCAACGTCCCACTTGAAGAAGTTTCAAAAGATTTAAGACGCAGTGCAAAAGCTATTAATTTTGGAATTATTTATGGTATGAGCGCTTTTGGTTTGGCCAGTCAATTAGGTATTTCAAGACATGAAGCTAATAATTACATCAATGCATACTTTAAAGAATATCCTGAAATTAAAACCTATATGGATGAAACAACTCAATTTGCCTCAACAAATGGGTATGTTTTGACCCCTATGGGAAGAAAATGCTTCATTCGTGGAATTATGGACCCAAAAATGAGAGGTCTTGCCACACGTGCAGCCATCAATGCTCCCATTCAAGGCGGTGCTGCGGATATTATTAAAATCGCTATGCAAAAAGTTGTTGCAAGATTAAAAGAAACTTCTTTTGATGCTGCCCTTCTCCTTCAAGTGCATGACGAATTGGTGCTTGAGGTGAAAGAAAGTGACACACAACAAGTGGCAGCTCTTTTGAAAGAAACAATGGAAAAGGCTGTGACACTTTCCGTTCCTCTTGTTGTGGAAGTAGATATTGCTGACAATTGGAAAGATGCCCATTAAAAAATACTGTTAAACAAACCCCCGACGGAGTGAACCATCGGGGGTTTAAAATCAAATCAAAAATTAATAATCATCATTTGGAACGATTGCTTTTTTTGCCTTCTTAAGTGCACGTTTTGGACGACGAGCCATAATGTCAGGAACAGCATCCGTGATGATATCATGAACATCTTTTAAAGTTTTGGAATAAACGTGATCCCCTTCTGGCACAACACGATATTCAACATGCAAATAACGATGGTTTGAAAGTTGTTCAGCCAACATAGCAACTGAAGGTTCAGAAATCAAACTATCTTTTGCCCCTTGAATAATCAAACCAGAAGATGGACAAGGTGTTAAAAAGTCAAATTGATAAGCATTTGTTGGTGGTGATACAAAAACAAAACCTTTGATTTCAGGACGACGCATCAATAATTGTGCCGCAATCCAAGAGCCAAAGGAATACCCTGCAATCCAACAAACATTTGATTCTGAATCAATGTTTTGCAACCAGTCTAAAGCAATGATTGCATCAGCCAATTCACCAACACCTGTTCCATCAATCACCCCTTGAGAGTTCCCCACGCCACGATAATTAAAACGAAGAACAGAAAACCCCATATTCACAAAAGCTTGGAACATTGCATATGTAACACGATTGTTCATTGTGCCACCTTGTGCTGGGTGCGGATGTAAAACCAAAACAAGTGGTGCACGTGGATTTTCAGACTTGTGAAAACGACCTTCTAATCTACCTGCTGCACCATTAAAAAATACTTCTGCCATAATAAACCCCCGGTTGGTTGTGTTAATATTGTTTATTTTTGAGTATATTATAATAAATTTTAACAAAAAGCAATATTTTTTCATTTTTTTTGATATTTTTTATTGACATTTATATTTTTTGGCGCTATAAGTATCATATCGACGATGGCGGAATAGCTCAGATGGTAGAGCGGTGGAATCATAATCCATGTGTCGGGGGTTCGATCCCCTCTTCCGCTACCAATTAGAAAAGGCTTTGTAAAAATACAAGGTCTTTTTTTTTATTTTGCGTATCAAGTAAATAGCTATAGAGGTAAAGAGGGAAATCTCAATTCCACCATCTTTTCAACTTCGGCTCACCGCCTTGTTTCAAAGTGGTTCATTGCTTTACGCAGAAAAACAGTTCCCCAAACTGTTTTTCTTTACGCAGTCATGTGCCTGAGGGGTCTAACCCCTCTTTAGCTACCAATTAGAAAAGGCTTTGTAAAAATACAAGGTCTTTTTTTTTATTTTGCGTATCAAGTAAATAGCTATAGAGGTAAAGGGAGGAATCTCAATTCCACCATCTTTTCAACTTCGGCTCACCGCCTTGTTTCAAAGTGGTTCATTGCTTTACGCAGTCATGTGCCCGAGGGTTATAACCCCTCTTTAGCTACCAAAATTTGACAAGAAGATCTTTGTTGACACCTCTCGTTCATAAATGCAATAGAACCATCGTCCTTTTCATTTGAATGAATAATAACAATGCGATCAAAAACACCATCAATTGAATTTAAACAGGCTTCAATTGTTTTGATTTCATCTTTCACCCTTAAATAGGCAAACCGCAGGAAACTCTACCCCTCGCACGAATAAAACGAACAAGAAAAGCTAAATATTCCAATTAGTAAACAAAAACTCTTAAAGTTTAACTTTAACATAAAATAAGCCTCTGTTTTTTAGACAAAACAATTTTGTCCAGAAAAGTTATCCCCTATAAACTATGAATATAACCCCTCTTTAATGACACCTGCTTCAACTCTGATTTGCTTGTCCATTTGAAGCGCTAAATCTGGGTTATGTGTGGCAATTAATGCTGATAATTTTGTCTCTTTTACTAAACTTAAAAGCGTTTGAAAAACCCCTTCAGCTGTAAAAGGGTCCAAATTTCCTGTTGGTTCATCTGCCAACAAAATGGAGGGCTCGTTAGCCAAAGCTCTTGCAATCGCAACACGTTGTTGCTCCCCACCAGAAAGTTGACCAGAGCGGTGTTTCATTCGGTGTTTTAAACCAACCAAATCCAACAACTCTTCAGCCCTTTTTCGGGCGAGTTTTGTGCTTTTTCCATCAATCAGCTGTGGTAACATCACATTTTCAAGCGCGTTAAAATCAGGCAACAACAAATGAGATTGATAAACAAAACCAATGGTCTTTCTTCTCAACAAGGTTCTTTCTTTATCCGATGAGTGAGAAACATCAACCCCATTTACAAAAATTTGCCCGCCTGAGGGCGTATCTAACAACCCAGCAATATGCAAAAGGGTTGACTTACCTGAACCAGAAGGCCCAACAAGCGCTGTTATTTCCCCTTTTTGAAGGGTAAAATTAACATCTTTTAAAACTTCTAAACGGGTTTCTTTATCCCCATAAAAACGGCTGACGTGTTTTAATTCTAAAAAAGGATTACTCATATCTCAATGCCTCCACAGGATCTGTTTTGCTTGCTTTATAAGAAGGATAAAGTGTTGCAAGTAAAGATAACGCTAAACTCATAACAACAACCATAAAAACTTCTTTCATTTCAACTTTTGCAGGCAAGTGAGAAAGAAAATAAATCTCAGCAGAAAAAAGTTCTCTGCCAGATAACCCTTCTAAAAACGTTTTAATTGCATCAATATTTTCACAGAACAACAAACCCAAAGCAAAACCTGCTAATGTGCCAACAACACCGACTGTTAAACCAGACATTAAAAAGATCCGTTGAATTGCGCCCCTGCTCATACCCATTGTGCGCAAAACGGCAATATCTTTTGTTTTATCTTGCACAAGCATAATAAGACCAGAAATCATATTAAATGCAGCAACGATAATAATCAATGTCAAAATCAAAAACATAACATTTCTTTCAACTTCAATCGCATTAAAAAAGGCTTGATTTGTATAGCGCCAATCATGAATTTGCGCATCTCGACCAATTTTTGAAAACGCTTGTTCTGCAATTTTTTGATAATCAGCCCCGTCAGCGGTAAAAACCTCTAAATGAGAAACTTTACCCCCTGTCATAAAGAATTTTTTTGCCTCATCCAGTGGCATAAAAAGAAAATTGCCATCATATTCACTCATACCACTATCAAATGTGCCAAGAACGGTGTAAGCCTTCATTTTTGGAATAGTACCAAAGGCTGTGACATTCCCCTTAGGAGAAACCAAAGAAACTTGATCCCCTGCCCGAACGCCAAGACGCCTTGCCAAGCGGTGACCCAAAATAACTTGACTATCCAAAAACTCATTGATATCAAGGCCGTTGTATTTACCACCTAATAAGGGTCGTTTTTTAAAATCTTCAAGGCGCATACCTCTAACCATAACGCCAGCTGATGCCATATCAGAAGAGAGCATAACCTGCCCATCAACCACAGGGACCACATGCAAAATATCTTGAAGAGATTGCATTGTTTTTACCTTTTCTTCCCCATCAGCTAAATATGGCCCGTAAGAGGGATAAACCCCCAACTGCCCATTAATACCTAGAACACGGCTTAAAAGCTCTTCTTTAAACCCATTCATCACACTCATTACAATAATGAGTGTTGCCACACCAAGCATAATTCCTAAAAAAGAAAAACCCGCAATAACAGAAACAAAACCTGTTCTTTTTCTTGATTTTAAGTAGCGAAAAGAAAGCATTCTTTCAGTTTTTGAAAACATTCATAAACCCCTTTAAAAAAAATATAATCAGAAGTTACAAAACTTTTTGAGAAAAATCAAGTTTTAAATTAATCTCTTAAATGTGTTCTCAAATCCGTATATAATCTCAACACTTTATTTTTAGGAACATGGCTTACACGTTTTTGCGGTGTGCAACTTTCAATAAAAAACTTCCACATATTGATCTTTAAATCTTTTAACAAATAATCCAAACGCTCTTTGACAATGCCCCCTTCTCTTATGATATACCCTCTTAACATATCACTTTGTGTGTCAGAGATGTATCTTTTAATTTGTTCATCACTCGCGTATGGATATGGTCTATTTAATATTTTTTTTTGCTTTTGAGGAAAGTATTCTTGCCACTCAATTGGAAAATCAATATGTCGATATTCTTTTAAAAAAGCTGTCAATGCTCTGGTAGCGAAATAATGCATTCTTAAAACTTCAGGCTTTTGCGCAAAAACAGAGGGCCTCAATGCCCCTTCTGCCCGTGCAGGATAGCTGTATAAAAAGGTCATTTTAACATTATATACCCGCTTGTCTTTGCAAACCATATCAAACAAAAAAGGTAGTTTCAGTTGATAATATTCAACTTTATGAATTTTTTTTGCCATCCATTCCTCCTGACAAGATTGTATCATATTTTTACGCTTCCCACAATAAAAAGTTTACACCTCTTTTTAAAATGTGATATAATAAATTATGCGTTATTTAATTTTGATTTGTTTTGTTGTTTCTTGTTTTTTTTCATCCCCCCTATGGGCAAAAGGAGCCTATGGCAGAGCGGATGCGCGTGCCTATCGTGTGCCAACCAACTTTAATGACAATTTAGATGAACTCACAAGTTACCTTATTAAACCTTTTGAAAAAAATGAAGAATTAAAGGCTCGTGTTATTTTTGCTTGGATTGTTTATCACATTCAATATGATGATTATGAATATAAAACAAAATACGAATGGTCCAGAGATCAAAAAGAAATTGTTTGTAAAGATGGGCTTTGTGCCCGCCAAACCCCTTATGATACTTTTAAAATCAGAAGCGGTGTTTGCAGGCATTTTGCCGATCTTTATCAGCACATGGCCTCAAAAGCTGGTTTAAAATCAAAAATCATCACCGGTATCTCTGAAGGACAAGGGCATGCTTGGAATGCGGTTATGATTAAAGACAAATGGTATCTTCTAGATGCCACTTGGGCTGCTCAAAGCAAAAACGCCTTTACAGGCATCAAAAATGATCGCTCTTATAAACGCGCAAAAGAAATTAGAGAGAGAAAAGCAAAATCAAACCGGATCAAAGGCTCTAAACGGATTAATGAACAGTGGTTTTTCCCAAACCCAAATACGTTTTATAAAACACATAAACCATTTGAAGAAAAATGGAGTTTATTACCCAAACATCAAAGAAAACTCAAATAAAACCCCTAACTTTATATATCATATAGACTTTGAAACAAATTTGTCATAAAAAAATTAAGACTTTTTTCTTGACAGGAAAGATATTTTCTTTTAAAATCCACTTAGTTTTTTTTAATGAAAGGACAAAAAAATGATTAAATCTGAACTCGTTACAAAATTAGCAGAACAAACAAATTTAACAAAAACAGATGCTGAAAACATCGTTTCAACTGTTTTTAGAGAAATCACAAAAGCTCTTGTTAAAGGCAACCGTGTTGAATTACGTGGTTTTGGTGTGCTTTCTGTCAGAGAACGCAAACCTCGCATTGGTCGCAACCCAAAAACAGGTGAAAAAGTTGATGTCGCTTCAAAGAAAGTTCCTTTCTTCAAAGCTGGCAAATCAATCAATGAAGCTCTCAACAAAAAGAAATAGGATTTAAATGAACTGGCTTAGCAGACTTACCCGTCCAACTGTTAAAAAAGCAGCTACGCAAAAAGATATTCCCAACAATTATTGGGATAGGTGTCCAGATTGTGGCGCCATGCTTTTTCACGCTGAAATTGAAAAAGCAGACTTTGTGTGCCCCTATTGCGACCATCATTTTCGTTTACCTGTCTTAAAACGACTTGAAATGCTCTTTGATAGAGGGGAGTATACCCTGATTCAATTACCAAAAGTAAAAGAAGATCCTCTCAAGTTTGTTGATCTTGAAAAATATACGGACAGACTGAAAAAAGCCAGAAAAAAAACAAAACATGAAGATGCCATTGTTGTTGCTCATGGGCACATTGGTGGCCACGCAAGTGTTGTTGGGGTGTTTGACTTTTCCTTTATGGGTGGATCCATGGGAACAGCCGTAGGTGAAGCCATTATAACAGCCTCTCAACTTGCCCTTTTGCAAGAAGCTGCCCTTATTCTTGTTCCCGCCTCTGGTGGTGCTAGAATGCAAGAAGGGATGCTCTCCTTAATGCAAATGGCCAGAACAACAATTGCAGTTAAAAAGTTAAAGGCAAAACGTCTCCCATACATTACCGTTTTATCCGACCCAACAATGGGTGGGGTAACAGCCTCCTTTGCAATGCTGGGGGACGTTGCCTTTGCTGAACCTGGCGCAGCCATTGGCTTTGCTGGAAAACGTGTTATTGAACAAATTGTGCGTGAAAAATTACCTGCCAACTTCCAACAAGCAAGTTACTTGCTAGAACATGGGATGATCGACCAAGTTGTTCACAGAAAAGAACTTAAAAACGCAATTTCAAATATCCTAAATTTATTGCATAAGCATTAAAGATATATTGCCTCATTAAAAATAACACCCATATTACTCCTATCACAAAAAAAAGGAGCCAATATGAAACCAGTGTTATTTTTTAATGGGGATTTAATTTTATCAAATTATATTAAAACACATCCCGCCTCTCATTTTCAACCAATCGTCTTTAAAGAATCTCTCAACCATATTTCATTGAAAGAATTAGAACCTTACAAAGACACTGAGGCTATTTCTGTGTTTGTTCATTCAGAACCAATCAATAATGAAAAACTCGATTTTTTTAAAAACCTCAAAGTCATTGCAACCAGATCAACAGGATTCAATCACATTGATTTAAGCTATTGTAGCGAACGAAACATCAAAGTGTTAAATGTGCCAAAATATGGCGAATCAACTGTAGCTGAATTTGCCTTTGGTCTTCTTTTAAATTTAACAAGACGTATCATTCAAGGCAGAAATGGTATGGCCCACAATAATGTGAATATTGAAAAATATATGGGATTTGACTTAATGGGAAAAACCATTGGCATTATTGGAACGGGCTCTATTGGGCAACATATGATTCAAATTGCAAAAGGCTTTCAAATGAAAGTTATCGCCTATGATCTCTATCCCAAAGATGAACTTAAAGATTTATACGTTGAATCCATTGATGAATTATTAAAAAAAAGCGATATCATTTCTTTGCACATTCCTTCAACAAAAGAAAATTATCACCTATTAGATGAACAAGCTTTCAAAAAAATGAAAAAAGGCGTTATTATCATTAACACTGCCAGAGGGGACTTAATTGATACACAAGCTCTTTATGCCGCCCTTAAAAACAAAACTGTGGGTGGGGCTGGGCTTGATGTTTTGGAAAATGAAGATTTTCTCATTCATGATGATATTGAAATAAACGACCTTTTCAAAGATAAAGATTTTTTGTTAGATTCCGCTTTAAATTTAAAACTTCTGCAATTTAAAAATGTCATCGCAACACCACATATTGCTTTCAACTCCATCGATGCAGTCAATCGCATTAATGAAACAACCTTTCAAAACATTCAAAATTTTTTTGATGGCCACGTCACAAATGAAGTTCAATAAAACAAACCCTTCAGACAAAACAAAACCCCTCGAAAGTCAAGAAAATTGCCTTTCTGAGGGGTTTATAATCTTATTTTATTTGATTATGAGTTAATCAATTCTAAGAATGTTTCTTTCAATGGCATATTGCAAGTGATCATTTCTTGTGCATTAACAATATCCATCAAATCACGTTCACCCTTGAAGTTTGAAATATAACCACCAGCTTCTTTGATCAACAAATAACCAACCGCAATATCCCACAATTTAAAACGGGTTGCAATGTATGCATCATATTGACCTGCTGCAACACTTGCCAAAGCCATTGTTGTGCTACCATTATAACGAACAGAAGCAACCTTTGTAATAACTTTGTCAATAACTTGGCGATTTCTTGTTGAGTTGTAACCATTGCTACCAATTAAAGAACAGCTCAAATCATTTCGCCCAGATACACGCAAACGAACATTGCCTGTTGGTGTCATCAAAAAGCTACCACGACCTTTTTCTGCATAATACATTTCATTTGTGACAGGGTTAAAAGAAACACCGGCCAAAACTTCGTCCCCTTCCATAACAGCTACGGAAATTGAAAAACAAGGGAGCGCATGCAAAAAGTTTGTTGTACCATCAATTGGGTCAATGATCCATGAATATGTACACCCATTTTTTGGCTCAATACGTTCACTTTCTTCAGTGATAAAACCAAAATCAGGTTTATCCGTACTTAATTGCTCAATCAATGTTTTTTCAGCCATCATATCAGCGTTGGAAACAAAATCACCAGGGCCCTTGCGTGAAACTTGCAAACTCGAAACTTCACCAAAGTCACGAAGCATTCTGCGGCCTGCTTTTCTAACCGCACGCACCATAATTGTCATCAATGGTGACAAAGAATCAAGCATAATTTCTTCCCTTGTTTTGGGACGTTCTCTGCGTTCAGCTTGCTTTCTTGGTGTAATGCGTCTTTTTTCAGTAATTGTTGCCATTATTTAGCCCTTTCAACATAGGAACAATCAGCTGTTGCAACAACAATCTTTTCCCCAGTTGTCACAAAAGGAGGAATGCTTGTTCTCAAACCATTGTCTAAAATTGCTGGTTTGTATGATGTTGTAACAGTTTGACCTTTCAAATAAGGTTCTGTTTCAACAATGGTGCAAACAACGTGTAAAGGCAATTCAATACCAACAACTTTGCCTTCAATTGTGTTGGCAACAACTTCCATATTATCTTGTAAGAATGCGACACCTTCACCCATCAAATCAGCTGGGATTTCAATTTGGTCATATGTTTCTTTATTCATAAAATAAAGTGTATCGCCTTCACGATAAAGATATTGGCAATCAATATTTTCGGATGTTAATTTTTCAATCGTGTCTTCTGTTCTGAAACGTTCATTTGTTTTGTTTCCACTAGCCAAGTCACGCATTTCAACTTGCATGAAAGCACCGCCTTTTCCTGGCTTTGTTACCTGTGTTTTCATCACTGTCCATTGTTTTCCATTGTGTTCAATAATCCAACCTGGTCTAATATTGTTTGCTTGTGTTTTCATGCATTTTCCTTTTCACTATGTTAAAAATCTCATCCACTTAATGTGAATTTCGTTTATTTTACAAAAAAAAAGTTTATTTTTCAAGTAAAAAATTATTTTTCAGCACAAGAAAAAACAAGCACACGGATAATACCCGCCAAATCCTTAAGTTCTTGAACGAAGATGTACCCTTCTTGTTGCATATAAGAAACAATGTCTTTTTCTTGTCCTTTTCCAATTTCAAAAAATATTTTGCCGTTCGGTTTTAAAAGATGCTTTAATGATTTTGCCAAACTTCTATACGCATCCAACCCATCTTTTCCCCCATCCAAGGCAAGCAAAGGATCATAAAGACGCACATTTTCATCCAACAAATCAACCTCAGCTGTTGGAATATAAGGCGGGTTTGAAACAATCACGTCAAACAAAGGCAAATCTTTTACAAACTCTTTTGAAAACAAGTCTTTTTTTAAAAATATTGCATTAAAGTTGGCCCCATTTTCTTGTGCAATGGCTAACGCTTTTTCAGAAACATCAACACCAACGCCTTTGGCATTTTTGTATTCATATAAAAGAGAAATCAACAAACACCCTGAGCCTGTTCCAACATCTAAAATATCAAGTGGAGCTGATTTTTCTTTAAAGTAAGATAAGACCCCTTCAATAATTGTTTCAGAATCAGGGCGAGGATCTAACACATCAGCGCTCACTTTAAAATCTAATGCCCAAAACCCCCGCTCTCCAACAATTTTTGAAACAGGTTCATTTTTTTTAACCCGCACAACAAAATCCGCCACCAAAGAAGGTGTTATTTCTTTTTGTTGACGAACACATGCTTGCACAAAAAATAAAGCATCTAAATGCGGGCATTGACTAATACCCACCAGTTTTTTTTCAATTTCACCAACAAGTTGATTTTGTGATTTTGAATTATTCAATTTCAGCCAACCTTGCCATTTGATCTTCTAAAACAAGCGCTTCAACAAACTCATCCAACCCTGCCCCAGAAATAACCTCTGTCAACTGATAAGATGTTTTGTTGATTCTGTGATCTGTCACACGCCCTTGAGGGTAGTTATATGTTCTGATACGTTCAGACCGATCCCCTGATCCGACTTGTGTTTTTCTGTTTTGGGAGCGTTCTTTATCCAATGCTTGACGTTGCATATCATAAAGAGCCGTTCTCAAACGCATCATCGCCTTGTCTTTATTCTTAAACTGTGAACGTTCTTCTTGACATTCAACCGCAATGCCTGTTGGTTTGTGCACAATTCTGATGGCACTGTCTGTTTTGTTAACGTGCTGACCACCCGCTCCAGAAGCACGGCAAGTTGTGATTTCCAAATCAGCTTCATTAATTTCAACATCAACTTCTTGGGCCTCTGGCAAAACAGCAACTGTGGCAGCAGAGGTGTGAACACGGCCACCTGATTCTGTTTCAGGCACACGTTGGACCCGATGCGCACCAGATTCAAATTTAAGACGTGCAAATACCGAGTTACCAGAAATTTGAGCAACAGCCTCTTTATACCCGCCAAGACCTGTTTCATTCAATGAAAGTACTTCAAAACGCCAGCCTTTCATTGAAGCGTATCGCTCATACATACGGAACAATTCAGCCCCAAAGAGTGCTGCTTCTTCCCCTCCTGTTCCAGCTCTGACTTCCAAAATAACGTTTCTGTCATCCGCCTCATCTTTTGGTAAAAGCAAAATTTGAATTTGTTTTTCAAGCTCTGCAATCCCTTCTTTTAAAGAATAAAACTCTTCATTTGCCATTTCTTTCATTTCAGCATCCAAAGAATCATCTTGAAGCATCAATTCAGCATCAGCCAGATCTTGTTTCATTTTTTTGTACTGAATGCCTGCTTTATTAATTTCTTCCAACGAACTTAATTCTTTTGAAAGTTTAACAAACTCATCACTTGAAAGCTCTTGTGATAAAAGTGCTGTTACTTCTTCATATCGTGAAATAATTGGATCTAACTTTTGTTCAAAATTCATATTTTTCTCCATATAAAAAAACACTCTGCGAGATTACCCCATAAAGAGTGTTTTTTCGTTTTTGCTAATTTTCATAAGCATCAACAGTTAATTTAACATTTTTCAAAACATGACCTTTACGGCCCAAAACTTTTTTAAATTCCCCATCAACATAAACAGATAAAGCCCCTGCATTACCTGTTCTCAACTCATAATCTTGAGCTTCTAATGGTGGATTATAAGAATCCCCTTCTTGCAAAACTTTGCTGAGCAAAATTTTATCTCCTGCCTTCACTTCAACCCAAACTTTGCTGGTTGCTTTGATCGAAAGACGTGTCCCCTCTTTTTCCCCATATACAGTTGGAATTGGTGCTTCTTTTACTTCTTTATTTCCTTCCCCTGTTGGCACAAGAGCTTTTAATTCTTGTGAAAGAGCTTTTGCATCAACTTCAACGGGTTTTATTTGTTGAACAAGGGTATCTGTCATCACTGGTGCTGACAAAACGGCTTGATTTTGATTAGCCTCTTTTTCCAAAACTTCAACCACAGGAGGTGTTGTCCCTTCCGCCTTATCAGAGGTTGAAACCTTTTCATCCGCAACAGGTTGTGTGATCAAAGAAGCCTCTTTATTTGAGCAGAAATAACACCCCAATGAGATCAAAACAACAGCCCCCAAAAGAAGGGTTAAAAACCGTTTGGTTGGAACAACATTTTTGTCTGAAACAGTTAATGGCTCAGATTGATTTTCTTTTAAATGAGAGGTTTCATTATGAAACTTTTTAGTCATTGAGTTTGCATCCAACCCCAAATAGGAGGCATAACTTCTTAAAAAACCTGCCCCATAAACCAATGCTGGGAAAGAAGAATAATCCCCTTCTTCAAGCGCAATTAAAAAACTCTCACGAATACAAAGAGATTGCGCAATTTCAGAAAGTTCTAAGCCTTTTTCTTGCCGCGTATTTTTCAATATATCACCCAATGGCAAATCCAAAGCTAAAACCGTTTGAAGCACTGGCATTTCTTCAACTTCTAAAGTTTCGATCTCTTCATTTTCTGTCATCATCTTATTCCTTTATAAAACATATATAGTTCTTTATACCTGTTTTTTTCAAAAATGTCTACTATTATTTCAAGTTCAACAAGAGAAAAACAATAATTGCAGCACTGCCAAGTGCAGGACCAAATGGCCCCACATTTCTTTTATAAACAAGAGCTTCAACCAAAAAGAAAACAAAAGAAATCACAAGTGTTATGCTTAATCCAATAATACCAAACCAAGCCCCTAGAGCGGTCAGCATTTTTGCATCTCCTGCGCCAAATTCTGCCTTTTTGAGCGTGCTTAACATCACAACAGATATAATTGAAACAAAATACCCATACCAAGCTCCAATCAAACTTTCCAACATTGAAACTTGCGTTCCTCCCAAATAAACATATGTAAAGCCAAGAACCAGCAAAGGAATGGTGAAAAAATCTGGCAAAAGATAATACATTCTATCAACACTCATCAAGAGAGATACCATATATATAAATGCACAAGCCAAATAAAAAGAGACCCCAACAAACATATTGGCACAAAGTGTAAAAAGAACACCTGTTGAAAGACCCCAACAAAATGAAACTTTAAAGAACTTTTCCCAAAGCGCTTTTAGACGTTTGTTTTTTTGTTCATCCTTGCTTTTTGTTAGGCAAGGCTTATGCCACATTTGCACCAAAACAAGGCCTGGGTCAGCTGGCAAAATCTTGCCAAACCTGCTAGCAATAGCAGGAACAAAACACCCCATCAAAAAACCAATTATGCTTGATAAAAACATTTAAATCTCCCCTCATATAAGTCATTTTATGAAAAATATGCGGCAAAATAAAAAAATAATCAATCATTTTTTATTGATAAAATCTTTTTTTCGTATTAGAATATCTTAACAATTAAACTAAAGGAGAATAAAATGATTAGAGATGATTTAAAAAAAGCATTGGTTGAAGCTTTAAAAGCAAAAGATGAAACAAAAGTTGCAACAATTCGTTTGATCAATGCTGCGATTAAAGATAAAGATATTGAAGCTCGCCCCAAAGGCAACTTAGATGGCATTGATGATACAGCTATTTTAAACTTGCTCATGAGCATGGTCAAACAACGCAATGAAAGCATCAGCATGTATCAAAAAGGTGGCCGTGATGATTTGGCTCAAAAAGAACAAGCAGAAATTGACGTCATCAGTTTATTCTTACCAAAACAAATGTCTGCTGAAGAAGTTAGCGCTGCCATTGATGCCCTCATTCAAGAAACAGGCGCTGCTGGTATTAAAGATATGGGCAAAGTTATGGGCGCTTTAAAAGCAAAATATGCTGGCAAAATGGATTTTGCAGCTGCTTCTGCTTTAATCAAATCCAAACTTGGCGCTTAAAAAAACAAAAAGGCATTAGGGCATGAGCTTTCCTCCAGCTTTTTTAGATGAAATAAAAGAGCGTGTCAGCGTTTCATCTATTATTGGTCGCAAAATCAAACTCACCAAAAAAGGACGTGAGTTTTTAGGCTTATGCCCCTTCCACCATGAAAAAACACCTTCCTTCACCATCAATGATGAAAAAGGGTTTTATCACTGTTTTGGCTGTGGAGCCCATGGCAATGTCATCAACTTTTTAACTGATTGTGAAAAAATGCCTTTTATGGAGGCGGTTGAGCACCTTGCCAATCTAGCGGGACTTAAAATACCCGACCAAAACCCCAAAAATCAAGCGCAAGAAACAAGGTTTAACACCCTGTTAGATATTATGGAAAAGGCTTGCCTTTTCTTTCAAAAAAACCTTTTTTCACCCGCAGGTGAACAAGCGCGGGAATATTTAAAAAACAGAGGGATTACAGGGGAAATTGCCAAACAATTTCGCCTTGGCTATGCCCCGAGCGGATCTGAGCTCACCCCTCTTTTAAAAGAAGCAAACATTTCTTTTACACTCGCACAAGAATTGGGTCTTATTGCCAAAAACCAAGGCCGTGAGGGGTATCATGATTATTTTTATGACCGTGTCATGTTCCCAATTTTAGATAAACGCAAACGTGTTATCGGCTTTGGGGGCAGATTAATGCGTAAAGGTGAACCTAAATATTTAAACTCCCCCGATACAGCTCTTTTTCATAAAGGCGAGCAACTTTACGCCATCCCAAATGCAATTGACACCATTCGAAAATCAAACAGCGCCATTATTGTTGAAGGATATATGGATGTGATTGCCTTACACAGCGCAGGGTTTACAAATGCTGTGGCACCCCTTGGAACAGCTTTTACAGAAAACCAACTCCAACTTTTGTGGAAAGAATGTGATGAACCCATCATTTGTTTTGATGGTGATAAAGCAGGAAGAAAAGCATCTTCACGTGCCCTGCTTCGGGCCCTACCCCTTTTAAAGGCAGGAAAATCCCTTCAATTTGTCTTTTTGCCAGATCCATTTGATCCAGATGATATGATTAGAAAAAAATCACCTGAAGCGTTTAAAAGCATGGTCGACAACCCAAAAAGTCTTTTCTACGCTCTTTGGAATATGCTGCTTGAAAACAGATCAGTTGACACACCAGAACGTATGGCAAAACTTGAAAAAGAAGCCACTGAATTGATTGAAAAAATTCAAGATGAACGCATTCGTGTTTATTATTTAAAAGAAATGAAAAAGCAACTTTGGCAATTAGGACGAGAAAAGAAAAAATCCCCCCTTTCCTTCAATGATGCCCAAAGCATTTTAAAACCTCAAAAAAACACCATTGAAGGGCGCATGTTGCTTGCCTATTTGCTTTGCTATCCCAAAATTGCACAAAATTTTATTGAAGAAATTGCCTCCATCAATTTGCATGAAAACAGCCTTCAAACAATAAAGGAAAAAGTTTTAGAAAAGCTTTTTGACAACCCAGAAATTTCTTCAACCGACCTTAAAAATGCTGTTTTTGAAGAAGTTGATGGGATTAAATTACCTGAAATGGAAATGCTTCAAAAAGCATCTAAAACAGTTGAAGAAGTCATTCATGACATTCGCCACTGGCTGCACATTTATCAAATCCGCTCCTTAGAAGAAGAATGTCAAAAAAAAGTGATGGAATTTAATGAAACGGGAAACGAATCGCTTTGGGCTGAAATTCAAGCAATTAAAAACGAACTATTATCCCTTTCAAATCCTGAATAAATCTCTTTGTTTTTCAAAGAAAAAAATAAAAAAAATAAAAATACATTTTTAAAGATAAAAATAGTTGACAGCGGCATAAAAAAATCGTATATTAGCCCCAAATTATTTTCAATATTTTTTATATGGTGTTGCCTTATGACTTCTCTTTCCGATAATCAACAATTATCCAAAAGCCGTTCAGCCACAACTCAAGAGTCCAAAGCTTCAATGAAAAAATTGATTGAAAAAGGGAAAGAACGTGGCTTTGTTTCACTCAATGAATTGAAAAAATGTATCCCTGCTGACGCTCATAATGAAGAGTCAATGGAATTGATTATTTCCTCATTTACAGATATGGGCATCAACATTATCGATGGAACTGAAGATTTAACAGACTTAACCGAAAGTTTAACCGAACAAAAATCTTTAACCACAACTCAAGGCGATGAGGATGCGCCTGTTGAAATCGACACAGGCAACCGTGTCAATGACCCTGTTCGCCTTTATTTAAGAGAAATGGGCGCTGTTGAATTGCTCTCTCGTGAAGGGGAAATTGCCATTGCAAAACGAATCGCAGCTGGTATTGATGTGATGATGACGGGTTTAAGTGAAAGCTCCCTTACAATGCAGGCTCTTTCTTCATGGCATCAAAAGTTAAATGATGGCACAATGTTCTTGCGTGAAATCATTGATTTGGAATCCTCCATCGAATCAACAAAAGATGGCTCTCAAAAAGAAGAAGACTTGCACCTCGAACTATCAAAAATTGAAAAAACGGAAGCCCTTTTGCAAAATGAAAAAGCAAAGGCAAAAGCTTCTGCCAAACAAACCCCTGCTCCTGCTGTTCAAAATTTGGATGCAGAAGATGAAGACGAATATGAAGATGAGGACACAGATATTCGCGATGATTTTGACGATGATGATAAAGAAGATTTATCAGATGACGAACCAATCATTGATGAACCAGAAGAAAAGCACGCTTCTTCATTAGATGAAGACGAAGATGAAGACGATTATGCTGATGGCGCAATGAGCATTGGTCAAATGGAAGAATCTTTACTTCCTCAAACAGTTGAAACATTAACTGCGATTGAAGAGCTCAATGTTGAGTTTGAAAAAGTCAAACAAGAAAAAATGGCTGCATTTATTGCCAACAAACCATTGCCTCGCACTGTTGAAAAAAGATACATTGAGCTTCGTCAGGAAATCGCAACAAAATTAAAAAGCATCCGTTTAAACCCATTGCGTATTGAAGAATTGATTGATGAACTCAATGATTTCAATCAACGGTTATTAATGTTAGAAGGTCGCTTGCTTCGTTTAGCCACTTCTTCAAAAATTGAACGGGAAGAATTCTTAGAATTTTATCAAAACAGTGAAGTTGATCCAAAATGGATCCAAAAAGCTGAAAAGAAACAATCTAAAAATTGGCAATTATTTATCGAAAGATACAAACCTGAAATTGTTGATATTCGCCTTGCTATTCAAAGCATTATCGACGAAGTTCACATTCCGGTTTCTGAATACCGCCGAATTGTATCAACCGTAAAGAAAGGCCGTCAAGAAACAAACAAAGCTAAACAAGAAATGATTGAAGCAAACTTGCGTTTGGTGATTTCAATTTCTAAAAAATACACAAACAGAGGGCTTCAATTCCTTGATTTGATTCAAGAAGGAAACATCGGATTGATGAAAGCTGTTGATAAGTTTGAATATCAACGGGGTTACAAATTCTCAACGTATGCAACCTGGTGGATCCGTCAATCAATCACACGGGCTATTGCTGATCAAGCAAGAACAATCCGTATCCCTGTTCATATGATTGAAACAATTAACAAAATGCTCAAAACCGGCCGTCAAATGATGCTTGAAACAGGGCATGAGCCAACACCTGAAGAATTGGCTCCACGCATCAATTTGTCTGTTGAAAAGATTAAAAAAGTTCTTAAAATTGCAAAAGAACCGATTTCGCTTGAAACACCTGTTGGGGATGAAGAAGATTCACATCTTGGTGACTTTATTGAAGACAAAAACACAATCCAACCATTGGAAGCGGCCATTCAAACAAACTTGCGCCAATCTTGCACTGCTGTGTTGTCAACACTCTCCCCTCGTGAAGAACGCGTCCTTCGCATGCGCTTTGGGATTGGGATGAACTCTGACCACACATTGGAAGAAGTTGGTCTTCAATTTGCTGTTACCCGTGAACGTATTCGCCAAATTGAAGCAAAAGCTTTGCGCAAACTCAAACATCCAAGCCGTTCACGCAAGCTCCGCAGCTTCTTAGAAGAAGGATAAATGAAAACAAAAGATATATAAAAACACCATCCCATTTTAAGATGGTGTTTTTTTTATTGTCTTTTAAAAATCAAAACTTTTCTGTGATAGACTTATATTGTTCAATTTCTAACAAAGATAATCCTTAAACAAAAAAACGGTTGCAATCTTAAAAAAAATGGCGCGGTATAACAAAAAAATGGTTGCAATCTCTTACTCCATCACCAAAGAGTGCGTTATAACTGCAAAGATTTTATATATAACCCTCTTTTAGCATTTATTCATTGAAGAAAGATAAGATTTAAATTCATAAGCACTCTGGCAATCACACATTTGTTATTCATTCATCGGTGAAATAGACGCTTAAAGTCAAACACAAAACAACAAAGCCACAAAAAAACAAAAGCTTTTGTTATCAACTGTTATTAATGAAATATTATTTATAAATGCGTTCAAACCCACGCAAACAATTTTGCCATTCACCCAGTGTTTTTTGCATCCCAATTTTTTTGGCATTATAAGCTTGCCCCACCATTTGAGAGGCCCCAATATGAGAATCAACATAACCAACATATTCAGCATCTTGCTTGTTTGAATCGGTATCAATCAAATAAAAAACCTTTGTTTGATATTTATTTTCAACAACCAGTGTATCAATGACCGTTCCAATAGACCTTTCCCCCGAAATAACAGAGGCATTACTTGAAACAACATCATCCTTACACCCAGACAAAACCAAGCCTGATAAAGCACATAATGCTATTAATTCACTTTTCATAAAACATACTCCTTTTATAAGTGTAAAAAGTATATCACAATCAAGAATAATTGTCAACTTTTTTTAAAAACACGCAATTCAAGATAAACATCCACTCACTTATAAAGCTCAAGCATCATTTTGTTCAAACAAATTTGCCATGCCTTACACCTTATAAACCTGCACTGAAATTTATTGTCTGCAGCCCCTTGGTCCAACAAATAGCAGGACACATCACCCTTAAAAAAAAAGGAAAGAGAAACGCCCTTTCCTTTTCTTTAAATCGTTAAGAATTATCTAATTTTAATGTGTAATTCTCTTAATTGTTTTTCAGTCACTTCAGCAGGTGCTTTCATCAACAAATCAAGCCCTTGTTGTGTGAGTGGGAATGCAATCACTTCACGAATGTAATCTTCATCTGTCAACAACATAACAAGTCTGTCAATACCAAAAGCACAACCACCGTGCGGAGGAGCGCCAAATTTGAATGCATTGAGAAGACCTGCAAATTTTTGTTCCACAACTTCTGGACCATAACCTGCAATTTCAAATGCTTTGTACATCACATCTGGTCTGTGGTTACGGATAGCACCTGACAAAATTTCATATCCATTACAGACCATATCAAATTGATAAGCCATAATTTCAAGTGGATTTTTGTTCATCAAAGCATCCATTTCCCCTTGAGGCATTGAGAATGGGTTGTGTGAAAATTCTGGTGCGCCAGTTTCTTCATTCAACTCATACATTGGGAAGTCAACAATCCAACAGAATTTGAATGCATCTTTTTCAATCAAATCAAGTTCATTACCCAGCAAGGTGCGAACCAAGCCCGTGAATTTAACAACTTTGTCCCCTTTGCCACAAACAAAGAAAACACTATCCCCTGTTTTAGCACCTGTAATTTCAATTAATTTTTGAATACGTTCTTCATCCAAATTCTTTGCGATTGGGCCTTTGTTCCCTTCTTCAGCAAAAGAGATATAACCCAAACCACCAAAACCAGATTCAACAGCATAAGCGTTCATTTTGTCAAACCAGCTGCGTGGACGAGAAGCTGTGTTTGGTGTGCAAATGGCACGGACAAAGCCCCCTTCTGCAACCTTAGAGGCAAACAAACCAAAGCTAGAACCTGCAAAAACTTCAGACACATCTTTAATCAACAATGGGTTGCGAAGGTCTGGTTTATCTGTCCCATAAGTGAGCATAGATTCTAAATATGGAATGTGAACAAATGGAGCGGGTGTGATTTTTGCATTTGGGGCAAATTCATCAAACAACCCATGAATGATTGGTTCAACTGTTGCAAAAATTTCATCTTGTGTCACAAAAGACATTTCAATATCTAATTGATAAAATTCACCTGGAGAACGGTCAGCCCGTGCATCTTCATCTCTAAAGCAAGGAGCAACTTGGAAATATCTGTCAAAACCTGAAACCATCAATAATTGTTTAAATTGTTGTGGTGCTTGTGGCAAAGCATAAAATTTGCCATGATGCAAACGAGATGGGACCAAAAAGTCACGAGCCCCTTCTGGAGAAGAAGCTGTCAAAATTGGTGTTTGAAATTCACTGAACCCAGCTTTCCACATTCTTTCACGAACGGAGCGCACAAAAGCATTGCGAAGCAAAATATTGGCATGTGGTTTTTCACGTCTTAAATCTAAGAAACGATATGTCAAGCGTTGTTCTTCTGACAAATCTGATGTTTCAGCCACCACTTGCATTGGCAAAACTTCAGCTTCAGACAAAACGTCAACGGATGAAACTTGAACTTCAATTTCCCCTGTTGGCATTTTTGCATTCACTGTTTCTTTGGCACGCAAAACAACTTTACCATCAATTTTAACAACAGATTCTGGGCGAACTTTTTCTAAAACAGAAAAGCAATCGCTTGATGTATCAAGAACACATTGTGTAATCCCATAATTATCACGTAAATCAACAAACAATAAATTACCATGATCGCGTTTGCGATGGACCCAGCCTGACAATCTAACCGTTTGAGCTTCATGCTCTGCTCTTAAAGCACCGCATGTATGTGTTCTATATTGATGCATATTATTCTCCTTAAATCAAATATCAATAAACCTGTTAAAAATACAAAATTTTAACTCAAAATGCAAGGAATATTCTTTTTTGAACTCATATTTTTGTTAAAAAAAACTTTTATGAGAGAAATGGACCCACAATTTGATAGGCCTTTTGCGCCAAAAGACTAAAATAGGCTTCAACGCCAGCCAATCCCTTAATGGAATAACAAAAAACAATCCCATATTTTAAAAATAAAATTCCAGGCAAAAAGCAAATGGTGAAAATGTATCCCGCCACTTTAAAGTCTGTTTGCTTTGGATGAATGGACAGACAACTCACAATAAAGTTATACCCTAAGAAAATGCCAAGCATTGGCACATAAAAATCAGGTAATTTCCCCGTAAATGAAACATAAATAGGCATTAAAAGCACAAGAACAAACCAAAACGTTGGGAAAAAGTAAGGGGCTAAAGCAATCATCCAGTTCCCCTTCCCTTCAAAAGAGAACGAGCCCCCCACATCTTGATTGACATCCAACCCACGGGGTTTATGAAATGTTAAAACTGCAAAAAGCATATGCGTTAATTCATGCTCCATAATTGCAAAAAAGGACCCTGCCAAGGCTGGAATGAACAAAAACAAAACAGCTGTTGCTATAAAGGGCAAGAAAAACTGTAAAATAACATCCATATTCGTCAATTTTTCAAGAGCGTATATATCTGCATACAAAGCTGGCACAGCAATCAACACCATCAAAACAGCAACGGGCCATTTTAATTTTTCAATAATCCAATTTAAACAACGGTTTATTTTTTTCATCTCCCCTCCCATAAAAAAAGGATTGTAATTTTAATGTGTTTTGTTACACTATATCTAATTTAACTTAATTATGTAAAGGATTTTTTTATGTCACCAGAGCTTTTTCTTCTTATCGCAGGCGCTGTCAGCGTTGTTTTAATTATTGTTATTGTCAGTCTTATTTTCAAGGTATTTGGCCAACAAAAAACGGCTCAAAGCGTTTCTCTTTCTTCAGAATTAGAACGGTTAGAACGCATGACAAGAGATGATGCAAGAGCTTTAAGAGAAGAACTGGCTCAATCTCTTTTGAACTTTAATGACTCGATTCGCAAAACTGTCGAGGATAGACTTGATAAAATGAATTTTGATAACAAACAAAAGCTTGATGAAATGCGCACAACAGTTGATGAAAAACTGCATGTCACGCTTGAAAAACGCTTGGGTGAATCTTTTTCTCAAGTGTCAGAACGTCTTGAAAAAGTCCACCAAGGGTTGGGGGAAATGCAACTTTTAGCTTCTGATGTGGGTGGGCTTAAGCGTGTGTTATCAAACGTTAAAACAAGAGGCACTTGGGGCGAAGTTCAACTGGGCGCTTTGTTAGAGCAAATGCTCAATCCTGATCAATTTATAAAAAATGCCCATATTGACCCTTCTTCACAAGAAGTGGTTGAATATGCCATTAAACTGCCAGAGGGGGATGTGCTCATTCCAATTGATTCAAAATTCCCCATTGAAGCTTATGAACGGCTCATTGACGCTTCTGAAAAAGCAGATACAGCTTTGATTGACAGCGCCTCTTCAGAACTTGAAAGACAAATCAGATTGGAAGCAAAGCGTATTGCAAGCAAATATGTTTGCCCGCCAAAAACAACTGATTTTGCCATTATGTTTTTACCAACGGAAGGGCTTTATGCCGAAGTGATGAAAAAGCCTGGTCTTGCAGGAGAAATTCAAACCAAACATCGTGTTTCAATTGCAGGGCCTTCAACATTGGGCGCTTTTTTAAATTCTCTTCAAATGGGATTTAGATCTTTGATGATACAAAAACGTTCTGGAGAAGTTTGGCAAACACTGAGTGAGGTTAAAACCGAGTTTGAAAAATATATCACCTGGATTGAAAAAGTCAAACGCAACATTGAGCTGACAAGCAAAACACTTGATGAAGCTGATACCAGAACAAGAGCCATGGCAAGAAGGCTTAGAAATGTAAGTGATGCCTCACAAAAAGAGACCGGGGTTGAAGAGCTCGATATGAACAGCCTGCCAAGCAGTGTTGCCAAGCTCCCACTGGAATAAATTTATGTTCCCTGTTCAGCAATTTCAGCCAATTTAACCAGCATTTTGTGAACGCCTTCTAATCTGGCCTTTGCATCCCCCCAAGGGCGCATGACCACAAGCTTTTGATCTGGCTTAATTTGAATGGTCCCCATTTGCTGCTGAATATATTGAATAAGGCCCGCTGGGTTTGGAAAAATATTTTGATAAAAGGAAACAACCGCCCCTTTTGGCCCCACGTCCAAGCGCTCAATATGGGCCTTTTTGGCCAACACTTTAAGCTTAAGCGTTGCAAACAAATTCTCAACTTCTGAGGGATAAACGCCAAATCTGTCAATCATCTCTGCTGAAAAAGAGTCTATTTCAGCCAAATCTTCAATCAAAGAGGCTCTGTGGTAAAGTTCCATTCTCAAATCTAACTCTGAGACATAATTTTGCGGAATAATAACTGGAAAACCCATTGAAATTTGAGGAGAGAAATCATCTTCCATAACCTCTTTTTTATTTTCCTTTAAGCCTTTAATCGCTTCATACAGCATTTTTTGATAAAGGGCAATGCCAACTTCTTTGATATGTCCTGATTGTTCATCCCCCAACAAATTGCCAGCCCCTCTGATGTCTAAATCATGACTTGCCAAAGTAAAACCAGCTCCCAAACTATCCAAGTTTTGCATCACGGTTAATCTTTTTTCTGCCATTGATGAGAGCTTTTTAAAAGGGGGTGTCACAAGGTAGGCATAGGCTCTAAGCTTGCCCCTGCCAACACGTCCACGCATTTGATACAAAGCTGCAAGACCGAACATATCCGCTTTATGAATAATAATGGTATTCACCGCCTTGATATCAAGACCAGATTCCACAATGCTGGTAGCAAGCAAAACATCATATTTATGCTCGGCAAAGTCAGACATGATTTGCTCCAACTCTTTTGCGGGCATCTGTCCATGCGCTTTAACAACTTTGATCTCTGGGACCAATTTTGTTAATGTTTGATAAATTTCAGGCATATCAGAAATTCTGGGACAAACATAAAAAACTTGGCCGCCTCTAAAATATTCCCTTAAAATAGCTTCTTTAATAATCACCCCATCAAATGGTGTGACAAATGTTTTAACCGCTAACCTATCCACGGGAGGTGTTGCAATAACGGATAAGGATCTGACACCTGATAGGGATAGTTGCAATGTTCTTGGAATGGGGGTTGCGGTCAAGGTTAAGACATGAACGCCTTTTTTAAGCTCCTTCAACCGTTCCTTATGCGTCACCCCAAAGTGTTGCTCTTCATCCACAATCACAAGACCTAAATTTTTAAACTTTTGCTGTTTTGAAAGGAGCGCATGTGTCCCAATCACAATGTCCAACACCCCTGTTTCAAGCTCTTTTTGAACTTGTTTGGCTTTTTGCCCTGTTACCAAACGAGAAAGGGAGCCCACCCTAATTGGAAAACCATGAAACCGCTCTTTAAACGTGTTATAATGTTGCAACGCAAGTAATGTTGTTGGCACAACCAAAGCCACTTGTTTGCCCGACATAGCACACAAAAAGGCCGCTCTTAAAGCCACTTCTGTTTTGCCAAACCCAACATCCCCACACACAAGGCGGTCCATGGGTTTGCCACTTGACAAATCTGCTTCAATTTCTTGAATGGTGCGGATTTGATCTTCTGTTTCAACATAGGGAAATCTGGCACAAAATTCTTGATACGCCCCATGGGGTGGCAAAATCTTTTCTTGACTGTCAAGCTCTCTTAACGAGGCGGTTGCAATCAACTTTTCAGCCATGGCAAGCAGGTCTTTTTTAACCTTATTCTTACGGGTTATAAAACTTTGAGACCCCAAATGATCCAAAGCGACCCCTTCAGAGCCATATTTTGAAAGGGTTTCTAAGTTTTCAACTGGGATAAAAAGCTTATCTCCTCCATCATAGACCAGCTCCAAACAATCATGAACCACATTGTTCACATTCAAAGCTTTTAACCCCTCAAACCTGCCAACACCATGCTTTTGATGAACAACCAAATCGCCATAATTTAACGCACTGATATCTGTGATAAAATTGGCTTGTTTTTGTTTCTTTGGTTTGCGAATAATTCTTTCCCCAAAAATGTCTGTTTCAGTAATCAACAAAAAATCTTTTGCTTCAAAGCCATTTTCAAAAGGTGCAACCAAAACAGCGGGTGCTTTTTTAAGGGCCTCTTTGAAACTCTCTGCTTCAAAAAGAGAAATACCTTTATCTCTGAGCAAGCCACTTAATCTTTGAGCTGACCCAAAACTTGAGGCTGTGAAAATCACATGTTTAGGTGCTTCTTTAACAAAACTTACAACTTCATCTAACACATGAGCGGGATCTTTTAAACGAACATCAACAAATGATTTGCCCTTTTTAGATTTTAAATCCTCAGCATTTGGAATTGCAAACGGGGAAAAAAGATAAAAATCCCCTTTTAAAAGGCCAGCTTCAAGGGCCTCATTTGTTAAAAACATCTCCTCTTTTGGAATAGGATTATACACCCGTTCTTGAAAAGAAAGATTGGTTTTTAAAGCTTCAAGCCGTGCCTCATAATATTCATCAATTTGATCCAACTTGCTTTGAAGGGCTTTTTGTGTTTGAAAATCAAATGAAAAATCAAAACCCACTAAATAATCAAAAAGAGTGGCCATTTTTTCATGAAACAAGGGTAAATAATGTTCTAACCCTGCAACAAAAACCCCTTCTGACACACTTTCATACAAAAAATCTGATTGCACATTTTCAAACAACGTTCTGTATTTTGTGCGAAAAAGAGCAATACTTTCTTTGGTTAATGAAAATTCAGCCATTGGTTTTAATGTAACAACATCGGCTTTTTTTAATGTCCGTTGCGTCATTTCATCAAAAAACTTAATCTCATCCACTTCGTTGCCGAAAAAATCAATCCGCACAGGGTGAAGCGCACCCGCTGGAAAAATATCAATCAACCCACCCCTAATGGCATATTCCCCCGTGTTAATCACGGTGTTAACCAGCTTGTAACTATTTTTTTGCAAAAAGAGTTTTAATTGCTCAAAATCAATTTCTTTCCCCTCTTCAATTACAAGCAACCGCTCTTTAAAAAAGGATTTTTCAGGAACCTTTTGAATAAGACCTGCAGGTGTTGTGAGCAAAAGACAAACTTCATCCTCAGCTAAATTGTTTGCCAAATAGCAAAGCGTATCAATCCGCTCGCCTTCAATGTCAGATTTGGGGGAAACACGATCATAAGGTACCGTGTCCCATTCTGGCAAAGTCAAAACTTTAACATCTGGCGCAACAAGAGAAAGCACCTCTTTTAAAAAAGCCAAATGCACATCTGTTGCAACAACGTGGCAATGCTTTTTGTTTTGCCGAAGCAATTTTTTAAGCACAAACGCTTGATACCCATCTTGAATGTTTGATAATTGCTTGGCCATTTTTTCGATCATATTCCTTGACCCTTTTTAATCCATTAAAAAAACGAAAACCCAACGGTTAACAAACTTTCAGCATCTTTAACGTGCCCTTTTTCAACAAAAAGAAGAACGCTATCCCCTGCTTTGATTTTAAAGTGTTTGTCTGGCAAGGTAAAAATCCCCTCTCTGATTACGCCAGCTAAAACAACCCCTTCTGGGATTTTAAGACGTCCAACTTCTTTGCTTGTGATTTTTGCCGTTTCCAACGCTTCTGCTTCAATAATTTCCCCAACAGCAGAACTAATGAAATAGTCATTTTTTACCTTCCCCTTACGAATATGTTGCAATATGGCTGAAATTAAAACCGCATTTGGATCAATGGCCGCATCCAAGCCCATTTCAAACGTCAAATCTGAATAAAGCTGGTTGTGAATAAGGGCGGTTGTTTTATCAATTTGGTTGCGTTTGGAAAGCAAAGATAACAAAATGTTGCTTTCATCACTTTGGGTTGTTGCAATGGCTATTTGATAATTTTTTAAATTCAAATCATCCATCAATGTATCATCTAAACCATCTCCATGAATAACAACCGTTTTTTCGAGCTTTTCAGCCAAAAATACAGCCCGTGCTTCATCTTTTTCAACAACAGTTAAGTTTTTGTATTTAGGCAACTGCTCCATTTGACGGGCTAGTTGATAGCCAACTTTTCCCCCGCCAAAAACAATAATGCCATTTGGGTCAATTTTTTGATAAGCTAAAATATCCAAGAGTTGTTGAAAATCATCCTTTGCCACAACAAAATAGACATCATCTGAATGCCTGATCAACGCTTTTTCAAGTGAAACAAGACGGTGTCTTCTGCGAATGGCAATCACCTTTGCTCTAAGCCCCGCAAGCAGACTTGTCACCTCAGCCACTGTTTTTGAAAACATAGGAGATGACCTTTTGCACCTAAGACCAATCACTCTTGCTTGATCCCCGGCCAGTTTAAACAAGTCAACCGCTGAAGAAATCGTTAAACTATCCAATAAATGGCGGGCCGTTTCAACCTCAGGAGATAAAACAACATCCAAATTCTGTGCTTTTAAATACTCTTTATATTTTTGACTTAAATATTCATGAGAGGTCAACCGAACAATGCGTTGCGGAATGTTAAACACCCAGTGTGCAACCCCACATGCAACAATGTTTGTTTCATCACTGCCTGTCACCGCCAACAAAATATCTGCTTGCCCTGCCCCTGCTTTTTCAAGAACAGAGGGAAGCGCTGAGGATCCCTCAATAGTTTGAATGTCTAATTGTTCACTTAAATTGCCAAGCCTGTTCACATCATGATCGATCAAAACAACATCATGCTTTTCAGCTCTTAGATATTTTGCCAATCCAACACCGACTTGCCCTGCCCCTGCAATAATAATTCTCATGTCGTCTCCTTTGATTTTTGATGAGAGAAAAAATCTTTTATCATTTTTTGAACTTTGTCAATTTCTTTTTCTTGATACACTTGATTTAAAAAGTCTGCACGCCCCTCAAAACCAGAGGCATACCATGCCAAGTGCTTTCTTGCAACCAATAACCCATGGGTTCCATAATAATGGAGCATTAAATCTAAATGTTCAAAAATCAAATCCACCAAATTAAATGTGGGAATTAGCGCCCCCTCAATTTCAGATAGAACCCAAGGTTTACCAAGCATCCCCCTGCCAATCATAAGACCATCCGCATTTGTGTCTTTTAGCATTTCATCAGCTGAAGCTTTATCAATAACATCCCCATTAGCAATTACAGGGATTGAAAGAGCTTCTTTCACTTGTTTGATGGCCTCTTTATCAACTGGGCCACTGTAACCCGCCTCTTTGGTCCTGCCATGAATGGTGATTCTATCAGCGCCTGCTGATTCAAGCGCTTTTGCAAAAGAAAGGACGTTGATGTTTGAAGCATCCCACCCAATGCGGGTTTTGACAGAAACAGGCACATCCCCTGCCACTTTTTTAACCGCTTCAACCAAACGGCAAGCTGTTTTTTCATCCTTCATCAAAGAGGCACCAGAGCCATTTGTGATGAGCTTTTTGACAGGGCACCCCATGTTGATGTCAATTCCCTTTGCGCCATAAAACAAAGCCTCTTTGGCTGCATGGGTCATATATTTTTCTTCAATCCCAACCAATTGCACGATAATGTCTGTTTCATCTGAAATGTGCAACATTTTGCGCGTGACATGATGATTGTGATAAAGCGTTGCAATCCCAATCATCTCCGTATACAACGGCCGTTGAGTGAACTTTCTTAAAATCAAGCGAAATGGCTTGTCTGTAATCCCTGCCATCGGTGCAGAAAAAAGAAGCTTCTCTTTCATCTAAACACCCTCATAGCTCTCATCTGTTATTTTAATAGAATTTTGATATTTAACTTTATCAGCCAAACGTTTCAAATCTGGCGAGCGTTCTTGCAAATTTTCTTCATTGGGGAACAGTTGCTTCATCGCTTTTAAAAACCAATCATAAGCCTTTTGATATTCTTGATTAGCCTCATACAAAAAAGCAACCTTCATTTGCGCTGGGGCATAGGAGTTGTTTGCAGCTTTTAAGTAATAATACATAGCCTTTTCTTCATCTTTTTGAATCCATTTATTTTCTTCATAAATCTCAGCCAAGCGCATAGCAGATTCAATGTGTCCTTTTTCAGCTGCTTTTTTATAAAACGCCACCGCTTTTTGAGGGTTAACCGCCGTATAGTCCCCTTTTTCATAAGCCTTTGCAATAATATACTGACTGTCAACATCCCCATAATCAGCCAATCTTGCGTGAAAAGCCATGTTCCAATAGCCATCATCCTTTGGATCCACAAGGTCAGAGTGCTTTTTTTGATAGTCTTTTAAAAACTGACGATTTTCCATTTGTTTTTTATTATGTTCTTCCAATGCTTTGATTTCAGCTTCATCAATTTTATGAACAACATCTGCCAAAACGGGCGTTTCACCCCCATTTAACAGAAAAAAACAAGCCGTGAGATAATAAAAAAGTTTCTTTTTCATCATTTTTATGGTATTTATATTATCAAAATTAATTTATCAACTGCACTATAGCAGAAGAAACTGAAAAAGGAAACAAAAAAGAATGAAAAAAGTTTTAATCGTTGGCGGTGGGTTGGCAGGAAGCGAAGCTGCTTGGCAACTTTTAAAAAGAGGCATTGCTGTTAAAATGGTTGAAATGCGCCCAACAAACACAACGCCTGCTCATAAAACAAAGCTTTTTGGGGAGCTTGTTTGTTCCAACTCATTAAGAAGTGATGATCATGAAATAAACGCTGTTGGCCTGATGCATGATGAAATGCGCAAAGCCAATTCTTTGATCATGCAAGCAGCAGATGCAACAAGGGTGCCTGCTGGGGCGGCCCTTGCTGTTAATCGGGATGAATTTGCCTTATTTATTACTGAAAAATTAAAAGCACACCCCCTCTTTGAGATGGAAGAAAAAGAAATGAGCTTTGAAGAATTGCCTAATGATATGCCGGTTATTTTGGCAACAGGCCCTTTGACAAGCGCTAAAATGGCTACAGGGTTGCAAAACTTCACACAAAAAGAGTCTTTGCACTTTTTTGATGCCATTGCCCCCATTGTTTATCGTGACAGCGTTGATATGACAAAAGCTTGGTATCAATCTCGTTATGACAAAGGGGATGGAACAGATTATTTGAACTGTGCGTTGTCAAAAGAAGAATATAACTTATTTATCGACGCCCTCTTAAATGGAGAAAAGGTCGCTTTTAAAGAGTTTGAAAAAAATACCCCTTATTTTGAAGGCTGCCTCCCTGTTGAAGTAATGGCTGAACGGGGCAGACAAACCCTTCTTTTTGGTCCGATGAAGCCTGTTGGCCTTTCAAATCCACATGAAAATGGTCGCCGCCCTTTTGCCGTGGTGCAATTAAGAAAAGAAAATAAACAAGGAACTCTTTTTAACTTGGTCGGATTTCAAACAAAATTGACATATAAAGCGCAAAATGAGGTGTTTCGTCTAATCCCAGCCTTAAAAGATGCTGTTTTTGCAAGATTTGGGGGCATTCACCGCAACACATTTGTTTGTGGTCCCGAAGTTTTGGATGAAAGACTTTCCCTTAAAGGAAAAGAAAACATCAAATTAGCTGGGCAACTTTCTGGTTGTGAAGGGTATATTGAAAGTGCGGCCATGGGCTTGTTAGCAGGTCTTTTAACCGCAAATGAAAATATGCCTTTACCGCCTCAAGAAACAGCTCTTGGTGCCATGCTTTGCCACATCACAAAAGAAGCGGAACAATCAACTTTTCAACCAATGAACATTAACTTTGGTTTGTTCCCAGAAGTGGATGTTCCCGACGGGAAAAAGAAACTCAAAGGTCATGACAGAAAAAGAGCTTACACAGAGCGGG
This sequence comes from Alphaproteobacteria bacterium, assembly GCA_045632845.1. GTDB lineage: Bacteria > Pseudomonadota > Alphaproteobacteria > CAAHEQ01 > UBA3637 > RGIG4140. The sequence continues at coordinate 120,386 of JAZQXL010000015.1, read as the reverse complement.
CAAAAAAAGCCTTTGATGAATGGCTTAAAACAATATAACACCCCTTATTTTGAGCTCTGGCAAAGGGTATCATCTTAAGTCATGCTTTGCTTATCCATAATTAGAAAAAAGGGCTTTTTTAAGCCCCTTTTTATTTGGTTAACCCGCAATCTTTTGAGCCAAAGCCTTAAGCTTTTTGAACCAAATACAAAACACCCATTGCCATCCCCGTCCCTTCTTTTCGAAGAGGGATTTCATTTTTAATTAAAATAGTATACCCAAGGTTTAAAAGCAGGGTTGAAACATATTCTTCTTTATAAACAAAGCGGGCATTTTCCAACAAAGCGACCTCTTCTTGGGTAGCGCCAAGCTCAATTGTAAAGGTGAACGAGCCATTCTTTGAAAGACGCGCGAAAACAAGGGATAAAAACGCTTCAATATTTGAAAAATAACCAGTTACATCACTTGCCACAACAAAGTCATATTGATTGTCATCTTCTTTTAAAAACCCTGTAATATCTTGATGAACAAGGCGGGTATAAGTTCCTTTTTCTTGCGCTTTTAACAGCATTTTTTTTGAAATATCAACGCCTGTTAGCGTGTTAAAAGTTGTTAAATAAGAAGATAATGAACCCGTCCCACAGCCAAGATCTAATACATGATCCGTATCCTTAAGGGCAACAATCTCGCTGATTTTTTCAAGCGGTGTTGCTTGCAATTTTTGCATTTCTTGTTCATAAGAAGGGGCAAAAGCATCATAAAGTGCTTCTGCATACGCTTTTGAAAGTTCCTCTGTCACCTTTTGAGCATTTAAGGACGCATTTGTGTAGGCCGCTACCACACTTTCTGGGAAGCTTTTAACCCACCCCTTTACAAAAGAAAGGGCTTGTTTTTTATCTTTTTTTTCACCTTTTGCCAAAAGGGTTAAAACGTTTTGAATGCGAAATTCAAGGTCTTGAATTTCTTTTTTTTGCGCCAAAAGATTAAAATACAGCCCCGCAGATTCGGAATAATCTCCTGTTTCTTCTAAAATAATGGCCAAATTATAAAGTGAAGAGGTATGATTTGGATTGAGTATAATCACACTTCTTAAATGTTCCAAAGCCTCTGTTAACCTATTTTGCTCATAAAGAACAAGAGCCAAATTATGATGCGCATTTAAAAAATCTTTATCAATCCCCAGCGCTCTTTTATATAAATCTTCTGCTTTTTTAAGGTCTTTTTCTTTAAAATAAAGGTTTGCAAGATTGGCATATCCATCCGCACTGTAGGCATTTTTTTGAATTGACATTTCATAGGAATATTTGGCATTTTCAATCAAGCCTTGCGCTTCTTCAATCAATCCTTTTTCATTATAAAATGAGGCAACCTCTTGAATTTTTAAAGCATTTTCAATGGCACTTAAAGCAGGTTTCAATTTTCCCACATGGCGATAAGCTTGTGCCAACTGATAATAAAGCTCAGCACTTTGTCCATGAGTTAAAGCTTCTTCTAACAAACTTAAAGAGTCTTTAAAAAGGTTTTGCCGTCTTAAAATCAAAGATTTTCCAATATAAGCAGTCAAAACATCCGCATTTAAAGACAAGCTTTTATCAAACGCACTCTTTGCAAAGTCTGGTTGGCCTTTTTGCAAATAAATAAACCCAATTTCAGATAAGACAAAAGCATCTTCTTTATAAGGGTCATAAAAAGAAAGCGCTTCATCCAACCTGCCTTGTTTTTCAAGAATAAATCCCAATGAAAGCTTATATTGCTTATTTTCAGGATACAACTGGACCGCTTGATAAAGAAGCTTTTCAGCTGGTTCATAAGCACCCATTTGAGAGGCAACCAGCCCCAACAGATAAAGCCCATCCCCCTGAGCTGGGGCAAGGGTCAAAACTTGGCGAGCCAAATCTTCTGCCATATCATAATCTTTTTGATTATACGCTAAAAAAGCCTGATCTAACATTGCATCTAAATTGGACATACCCTGCTCCTTTTTTTATTCATCATCAATTGAACCATTTCGACCAATAACCATTTCTTTATTGATATAAACAGCCTCAACCAACCCAAAGCCAAAAAACAAGGTCATCATCGCTGTTCCACCATAGGAAACCAAAGGCAATGGAACGCCCACAACAGGAAGCAACCCTGAAACCATGCCAATATTTATAAACACATAGAGGGCAAAATTAACCCCCAAGCCTGTGGCAAGAACTTTCCCAAAATAATTATTTGAAATCACCCCAATATAAAAGCAATAAATAATAATGCTCAAAAAAAGCAAAATCAACACCGTGGACCCTAAAAATCCAAATTCTTCAGCAATTAAAGTAAAAATAAAGTCTGTTTGTTTTTCAGGCAAAAAGTTCAATCTGCTTTGCGTACTTTCCATAAACCCCTTCCCAAGAACGCCACCAGAGCCTAAGGCAATTTTGGACTGCATAATGTGATATCCACTGCCCAAGGGGTCATTTTCAGGGTTTAAAAACGTCATCACCCGTTTTTTTTGATATTCATGCAAACAGGTCCACAAAATGGGGATGGCTGTTAAAACACCTGTGCCGACAAGGGCAAATTTCCACCACTCTACCCCAACCAAAAAGAAAATGGCTCCTGTTGCAAACACAAGCATCAGCGCCGTTCCCAAATCAGGTTGTTCCAAAATCAACGCCACGGGCAAAATCATCATCAATGAAGGCGGAACAATTGATCTGATGGACCTAATCTCATTTAATGTCACCCCGTGAAAATAGCGTGCCAGAGCCAAAACAAGGGTAATTTTCATCAATTCAGATGGTTGCAGACGCATAAAGCCTAAATTGAGCCAACGTTGCGCACCCATGCCCACATGACCAAACAGCGTCACACCAATTAAGAGCAAAAAACTAATCCCATAAAATAGATAGGCATACTTCATCCACAAACGCAAATTAACCATTGAAACACAAATCAAAACAGACAAGCTCAACAAAAAACGCATAAACTGCCTATCTGCCCAAGGGTCCCAACTGCCATTTGCGGCAGAATAAAGCGTGCCTATCCCAATAAAAACAACCAAACAAACAAGAGATAACAGCTTGTAATTAAAAGCTTTTATCTTATCAGTTAAGGATAAATTATAATTTTTAAGATAACAGTTTCTATCTTTAAAAAAGGGCATCTCAAATCCTTTCTAATCCTTCTTTATGGATGTGGTATTTTGCTCGGGAAAAAGTCTTAAAGCTTCTTTTAAAATATGGCTTGCAACTGGGGCTGCAGCTGAAGCACCCCCGCCCCCATGTTCAACCATCACAACAACGGCTAATCTTGGCTTATCTAATGGGGCATAGGCACCGAAAATGGCGTGATCCCGATATTTCCAAGGCAATTTATCTTGTGAAATAACGCCTTTTTCACGTTCTTTTTTACTGATACGGCGCACCTGCGTACTGGCTGTTTTGCCCGCCATGCGTTCCCCTTTTTGGACAAACCTTGCTTTATATGCTGTGCCTTTTTCATTGTTCACAACCATATTCATGCCAGATTTAATCAACCGCAAATGCCAATTATTAAGCCCCAAAGAGGCTGGATTTTCAAGGGCTTGTCCTTGAATGATATGGGGTTTGACTTTATATCCCCCATTGGCAATTTGACTGATCAAATAAACAAGCTGCAAAGGGGTTGTTGTGATAAAGCCCTGACCAATGCTTAAATTGATTGTATCCCCCGTTCGCCACTCATCTTTAAATCTGGCTTTTTTCCACTCACTTGAGGGAACAAAGCCATCTTTTTCCCCAACAATGCCAATGTCTAAAGCTGAACCCAAACCAAATCGTTTGGCCATGGCGAGAATTTTTTCAGATCCAATTTGCTCAGCAATTTGATAAAAATAAACATCACAAGAATGCATCAATGCTTCTTCCAAATTCACAAAACCGTGTCCCCCTCGTTTCCAACAGTGGAAATCATGATTACCCACAGTGTGCTTGCCATTGCAATAGATTTTTTTGTCTTGATAAATGGCCTTTTCTTCCAAAGCGGCCAACCCCACAACCAATTTGAAAATTGACCCGGGAGAATACGTCCCCGTCAAAGCCTTGTTTTGCAAGGGGCGTCTTTCATTATTAATCAACCCATTCCACACTTTTGTTGAAACAGGCATGGTGAAAATGTTGCTGTCAAACGAAGGGGATGAAACCAAAGCCAAAATCTCCCCTGTGTTCACATTCATCACCACCGCACTGGCAGCTTCACCATTCAAAGCGTCAAGGGCAATTTTTTGAAGCCTAGAATCAATGGTTAAGTGAATATTTTCGCCTTTTTTAGCGTCTTCTTCCTCCAAAATACGCACCAAATGGCCATAAGCATTCACCTCACGCTTGCGCATCCCTGGGGAGCCTTTTAAAACAGATTCAAATGAATGCTCAATCCCCGTTCTGCCAATTCTATAGCCTGGCAAATCTGCCAAGGGGCTATCAGGGTTATTTTCCAAATCACGTTCGTTTAACAAAGAAACATAACCAATTAAATGAGCATTTTGCTCTTTGAAAGGATAAAACCTTGTCAATTCTTCTTCAATTTGAATGCCCATCAAATCTGGGGCGTTTAAGTGTAATTTTGAAATATCATAAAATGAGAGGCCATCTTTAATCAAAATGGGCATAAACGCACGCTTTTTTTTCATATCTTTATAAATACGGGCAAGCTCATCTTCTTCCAACGGAATGATTTTAGCAAAATTTTCAACAGCCTGATTAGCATCTTTTGCCTCATCCTTAATCAAAATGGCTTGAAACGTCTTTTTATTTTCAGCCAAACGAACACCATTTCTGTCAAAAATATTCCCCCTGCTTGGCATTGTCAAACGAATGGAGGTACGGTTTTTATCTGCCAAAAATTTGTATCTTTCCCCCTGCAAAATTTGCAAATAAAACACTCTTGAAATTAAAATCGCAATCAGCAAAAGAAAAAAACCAAGCAACACCAAAATACGCTTTGAAAAAACACGATCTTTTTCATACTTCCACGGAGCACTCATTTACAAAACCCCCGTTTTTTGATTGATAAAAGCTGCCAATTTTGCCAAAAATGGATACATCAACAAAATAAAAACAAACTCAGTCAAAAAATTTGAAAATGAAATTGTCAAGTCCAAAAACACACGCAAGAGCAATAGGTTAAGCACATACACACAAAAAAGTGTTCCCCCAAAAATAGCCCATTGTTTGTGAAAGGGAACTTGAAACAAAATTCTGCGATTAAACCCTGCCAAAAAGGCCCCAATCAACAAGGCAAATGATTGAAACCCTAAGGGATAAGACATAAAAAAATCAGAAGCTAACCCCAACAAAAAAACAAAAATTAAATTTAATTTGACTGGATTAAAAATGCTAAAATAAAAAACAAAACAAATCAAAAGGGAAACAATGGGATAGTTAAGACCAAATTGAAACAGCAAGGCACTTTCAAAAAATGAAAAAAACATCAACACAATAAATGGCGCTAGCAAAGCAACGTATTTTTGAGCCAAAACCTTTTGCATTAGTTGCCCTCTTTTTGCAAGCTTGCGGGTGTTTCAATCAACCCACCTAAATCAAAATGAACAACTTGAACAAAACTGTCATTTGACTTATTTTCCAAAAGCTTAACTTTGTAAGTTGTATCTTCTTTTTGAACCTTACCAATCATCAACCCTTCTGGATATACGCCCGCAATGCCTGCCGTAATCACCATATCCCCCTCTTGAATAACGTGTTCTTCAGGAAGAGCTATAAGTTCAGGCATATCAGAATTGTTCCCCATCAAAATGGCGGGGACTTTCCCTTCCCCCACAAACACGGGTAATCTTGAAAAATAATCCGTCAACTTAAGAGCACGTGCGGTTTTAAGATTCACCTCAATCACATGGCCAAACAAGGCATTGTGCTTGATTAACACATCCCCTTTATGAATCCCATTTTGCGTGCCACCTTCTAACACAATGGAATGAGAAAATGGGCTGTTAAATTCCCCAAGCATACGAACCAATTTTGTTTTTGCTTCAAAAAGGGGTTGATAATTCAAGTGACCCAGCAATTCTTTTTGCTCCAAAGCCAATTTATAGGCGGTGTTTTGCCAGCCTTTTAAGAGCTTGTTTTCAGCACGCAAGCGCTCATTTTCAGCATATACGTTCACATAATTTTTGATAAATGAAACCCGTTCAACCACCGTTTCAATCGGAGAAGAAACAACGCTCATCACAGGGATAAATGAATCATATATGGCGCGTTTTCCCTCCTCAACCATGGGGTGAGATGTGAAACTAAAATACAAAAACATAATCAAAGAAACAAACGCCATTGGCAAAGCAACAAAGCGCTTAAGCTGCTGTTTAATCCGTTGCAGTCGAAAAAACTTGTTGCTTGCCATTAGGTTTCTCTTCCTAAGAAATAAAGCTCACAAAAACACCCAAGAGGAGCTTAAAAAAGTTAATACATACTTGTTAAAATATTTTCAAATTTGCCAATCTTTTCAACAGCGATACCAGAACCCAAGGCAACACATTGAAGCGCATTTTCAGCCACTGAAACTGGCAACCCTGTGGCAGCTCTTAAAACTGAATCTAAGCGTCTAAGCAAGGCACCACCCCCTGTGAGCATGATCCCTCTGTCCACAATATCAGCTGCCAATTCTGGATCAATATGTTCCAAAGCAACTTTAACAGCTTCAACAATTTGAGCAACAGGTTCTGCCAAAGCTTCGGCAATTTGACGTTCTGTCACAACAATTTCTTTTGGCACACCATTTCTCAAATCACGCCCTTTAACTGGGATTGTCATGCCCTCACCCTCTGTTGGAATGGAAGCAGCTGCAATTGCTTTTTTGATGCGTTCAGCTGAAGCTTCACCAATTAACAAGCTGTGATTTCTGCGGATATAGGAAATGATGGATTCATCCATTTTATCCCCACCAACACGGATAGATCTTGCATAAACAATCCCACCCAATGAAATAACGGCAACTTCTGTTGTCCCACCCCCAATATCAACAACCATTGAACCAAATGGTTCATTCACTGGCAACCCTGCCCCAATAGCGGCGGCCATTGGTTCTTCAATTAAAAAGACTTTTCTGGCTCTTGAATTGTCAGCTGCATCTTGAATGGCTCTGCGTTCAACAGCGGTTGAACCAGATGGCACACAAATCACAATCATCGGACGTGCCAAAGATTTGTGACCCAATGCTTTTTGAATAAAACGCTTAATCATTTCATCAGCAACGTCAAAATCAGCAATCACCCCATCTCTTAACGGACGGATTGCTTGAATTTGCCCAGGGGTACGGCCAAGCATTTGTTTGGCTTCATTTCCAACAGCAATCACTTGTTTTTTACCTCGATGTTCAGCAATGGCAACCACAGATGGTTCATTCAAAACAAGACCTTTGCCATGCACATATACCAATGTATTCGCAGTCCCAAGGTCAATTGCCATATCACAGGAAAAGTGTTTTAAAATACTTTTAATCCGTTCTAATTTAAACATAATAATCAGCGCCTTTCTTGATAATTTATTCTTTTTTTTACCTTGTACACGAAATTGATTAAAAAAACAAGTATTTTTTAACCCAAAGCGCTCTTAAAATAAAAAAAAAGAGCCCGCAATTTTTTGCCAGCTCTTTTGATTTTTTGATAAATTGAAATGCTTAGAAATGATATTTCACATTTGCAACACCTGTGTGATTGGTGTAATCGCCTTTGAAAAGACCTTCATATTCCAAGCCAATTTCGGTGCGTTTGTCAATTTCAAGACCCATTTTAACACCGATTTCAACACCAAAACGATCCATTTCTTCTGTTTCGTATGTGTAATTTGCCCCATTTAACAAAACAACGTTTGTGTCCATTGTTGGTGTGATAAAGTCATATGTCAAAGCAGCTCTGAGTTCTGGATACATCCACATATCTGGTGACAATCTATACCCAACGGTGTATTTTGCCCCCAAGATACCTGTTAACGTGTGACTGTCTGTTCCTTCAACTGTTTGACCCAGTGAATCTGTGTATTCTCTTTGCTTTGCATAGACGTATCTAAACCCAGCTTCTGGTGAAATCACCCCACTGACCCAATTGCCAAACACAACAGGACCCAATTTGTACCCTGCAATGGCTTGGGCAGCCACAATGTTCACATCAAATTCTGATTCAACTTTTTTTGAAAAGACAGAGCGTTCTTCCTTGACTTTTGATGTACCATACAACGCAAAAGCATTGGCATAGAAACGGCTTGGGCTGTATTCAGCATACAAAGCCCCTGCGGTTGTTTCAATTTCTGTATCACGAGAAGTTGGACCACCATCTGATGTTGTATAAGCAACCATTGCCCCAACTTTTAAAGTCTTTGTGAGCTTGGCTTCAACACCTGCAGCAACACCCATGGTATCCATATCCCATTTGTTTTTGCCAGAATATTCTGATTGTCCATAAATCCCTTCAACCCAAACGTTGGATGTTTGACGAGGGGCGCTGTAATGAATTTTACCATTATAAACATAATGTGAGCGTTCAACTGAAGAATAAAAACGCTTGCTAATTGCATTTGAAATTTGGCGTGTCACTTCATTGGCATGTGCGGTAATCAAACTTGAAGTATCAGGTGTAATAGCATTGATAGCATCTTGATATTCTTGAGAATTAAAGCCTTGAACTTGAGCTAATCCATGCAACTGAGTGCGCATAAATTGAGCATCCTCATTGCCTTCAATCACCCCACCATCAAGCCAAGCATCTGAAGCAGCTTTGTTGTAATTTTCACAATCACCAGATGGGCAATAAGGGTTGACTGGTTTTGGCACAGAGCCTGTACCACCTCCTTGGTTTGTGGCAGAGTTGGTCCCTCTTTCAACAACATAAACACCTTTTTCCCCCTCTTTTTCCGTGATGGTGTACAAGTGGTTTTCAGCAATGCCAGCAAATCCCCCTGTTATTGTGCTGGCTGGTGTTTGTGATTCCCCTTCTGTTGTGGATGGAGTGTTGGCATCCGCCTCAACTTTAAAGATTTGATATTCTTTTGTTTCCCCTTTTTGAAGTTCATCCACATCAACAATAACTTGCAACTGCGTGCCTTGCCCTGAAATGTTGATGTTGCTGCCTGCAACAACTTTACCATTGGAATTTTCCCCAACGTGCGTAATCACTTTTGAATTTTGATTGACATTAAACACATCGGTATAAATGGTGTTCAACCCCAAATCAACAATTGACTCATTCAAAGAAATGGTCCCAATTGTTTTATCCGTTGTTTGTTTTGTGTTAATGCCTGTTAATTGTAGCATACTGTTATTGATGTTCAAAACACCTGCATTATAAATATCCCCAGATTGATCCAACAAAGTGTGTGCATCAGTTGGATAAGGAATTTCTGTATATGGCTCATAATTAATAGCCATTGTGTCTATCACCCCTTGAATTGTAACCGTTCCAAGGTTGTAGATGTTGCTACCCAAATCAGCTTCGTTGTTTTTAAAGGCAACTTTTGAACCTGAAATGGTCATTTGAGCACCCGTGTCATTGTAAATGGCACCCCCTAATGGCGCTTTGTTCCCTTCAAAATAGGTTTCACCCCCTAATGTCATAACACCTTTGTTGAAAATGGCTCCACCCCCAGTGGTTGCTTCGTTTTCAACAAAGGTTGTTTTACCAAAAAAGTTCACACGACCCGTATCATTGGCAAACACTTCATTATAAACAGCGCCACCATAGCCTTTTGCCTTTTCACTTAACGCTTTGTTCCCTTTAAAAGTAACAGTTGTACCAGCGCCAAAAGTGGTGTTCCCTTCTGCATTGTACAATGCACCCCCACGGCCTTGAATAAACTGAATATTATATCGAGCTAATTCTTCATCTGTGTAATCAGTCTCTGCAACCATATTTTTAACAGAGTTGTTTTCAAACACAATGTTTGAGGCACCCTCAAAATTTGTTGTACCATAGTTGGCAATAGCACCCCCAACAGCATAAGTTGAAGCGACAACTGAGTTTTCTTCAAATACAACATCTTTTTTAAATGTCGCAACGGCAGTAGTCCCCAGCACTTGCATACCACCACCTTCACCATAAGAAAGGCCTTTTTCAACAACAAAGCCGCCGACTTCTTTTTGAGCGTGAGCCACAATGCTGTTACCGCTGAACAAGGCTGTCCCATTAAAATCAATGATCCCATCAGAAAGATAAACACCCGCCCCGTTACCAGAAGACTGCAAATCATTACTTCTAATCTTATTGTTTAAAAAATAAGTTGTTCCATTAAAGGTAGCAGAAGAACCTCTTCCCAAGCTGTATAACCCAGCACCAGCTGCAACCAACCCAGGACCATCATCTTCAAGAACAGATTCATTGGCACTAAAGGCTGTTAATCCATCAAAAATAATATGCCCTTTCATATTAGCAATACCACCACCATATGCATAAAAATCTTTTGATGTGGCGATATTTTGGATAAATGTAGCATCTCCTTTAAAACGAATTGTTGGCGTAACAACTTCAGTTGTACCAAAATTATAACCATCATCTACATTATAGCCATCATTCCCCGCATTATAAATGCCACCCCCTCGGCTTGATGAACCATTTTCAGCCTTGTTACCAACAAATGTGGCAGATTTTGAAAAAACAATATCTTTTTCATTATAAATCGCACCACCATCGCTCAATGACCAAGCATCTCTTGTTTCTCCATCCTTAGGTGGAAATCCCCACGTGTTCACCCATCTTTGTGTAACAATATTGTTTGAAAAAGAGGCATCCCCTTCAAAATAAGCATCCCCTTTATTAAAAAGAGCACCCCCTTGAGCATAAGCATTTGCAAAAGAAGGCATCCCTTCTTTAGAAACTGCTGCAGCTCCAGCAATGACCATGTTAGAATTAAAAGCAGCATCCGTGTCTGGAGCAACTGTTAATGTATCTGCGTTATAAAAAGCACCCCCTTTGGCAAAAATATCAGAGGGATTTTCCTTGAAAAAGGTTGTTGCATCAATCGTATTGCTAACAAATGCAATACTTTTCCCAGTGAAAGAGGTGTGCGCTTCATTATGTATAGCGCCCCCCTCAAACGAAGCTATCGCATCACCGTCTTCAGATACTGACCAAACTTCCCCCCCTAAATAACCATGAAAACGCGTATAATCGGCAAAAGGATCAGCCTTTTCTAACAGTTTTTCTTGCCCATAGTAAGCATTTTGAAATGTGACTGCACCCATAAAATCCAAATCAACGTTTTGGGTATTAAGCCAAGTATCATCATGCTTACTTTTTCTGATAAATTCTTGCCCAGGGCTAGGGATACTAAAACCAGACCCTTCCACATTTGACCCCAATGAAAGAGACCAAGACCCATCCAAAAGAGCTGTACGAAGGTCAGTCCCGTCGTTAACACCCATATTATTAGCAATTGCCTGATATGGCAATGAAACAGAACACAAAAGCAAACTTGCAAATGCAAATTTAATAACCCCACTCAATCCTAAACGAACGTTAGAACGATTATCCCCCATAAATAGCCTCCTATATGCATATTTATCATAAAGTATACTTTTATATCTTAAGTATTATTGAAAGATAAAATAAAATGCAAGCGCTTTTTTAAATTTTTTTTATCAAACGAATCAAAAAAAATTCCTTATGTCATCACAACTTAAATAACCTACTCATATTATTATACTATTTAATTTTATTAAAAAACGCTTTACATCAAAAAATAAACAAGCTAAAGTATCAAAAACAAACAAAGGAGTTAACAAATGGTTAAAATAGCTATCTGGTGTCGTCATCTTGAAACATCAATTATTGGAATAGGTTCAAATATTCCTTGGCATGTGTCCAGCGACTTTAAAAGATTTAAAAGAATTACTGAAAATAAAGCCCTTTTGGTGGGTCAAACAACGTATGAAAGTTTTCCAAACAGAACACTGCCTAATCGCAAAATTTATATCTTAACGTTTGAAAAGGATTATCAAGTTTCTGACCCAATGAACCACAAAGTTATTCCGCTTGAAAAAGTTCAAGACATTCAAGAGGAACTCTACATTTCTGGTGGGGCATCCATTTATCAACTGATGATGGAAAAACAAATGCCTGATTTGATTGTTGACAGTGCTTATATGGGTGAAATTGACCCCTCTTTTGATGGAAATCCCGTTACCATTTCAAAAAGCATTGAATTGATGCTGCAAAATTATCAAAAAATCACTGATGATTTTGTGTTAGACAACATCAACACCACCATTTGGGCAAAAAAAGGACAAGTGGTTGATGAAAAAGTTCTTGAACATTTGAAAAATCAAATTTATAACGTTTAACAAGATTACTAATATATAATAAAGGACACGAAATATGAAACAATATCTTGACTTATTAAAACAGGTGATGGAAACAGGCGTTGACAAACCAAACCGTACAGGCATTGATACACGCTCTGTCTTTGGCGCTCAAATGCGATTTGATTTATCCAAAGGGTTCCCCCTTGTGACAACAAAAAAAGTGCATTTAAAATCCATCATTCATGAACTCATTTGGTTGCTTTCTGGCAACACAAATATCAAATATTTGCAAGATAATAATGTTCGTATTTGGAACGAATGGGCAGATGAAAATGGCAACCTTGGCCCTGTTTATGGCGCTCAATGGCGCAATTTTAATGGGGAAGGAATTGATCAAATCAAAGATGTTGTCAACCGCCTTAAAACAAACCCCAATGACAGACGCATGATTGTGAGCGCTTGGAACCCTGCGCAAATTGACAAAATGGCACTGCCTCCTTGTCATGCTTTCTTTCAATTTTATACCGCAAATGGCAAACTTTCTTGTCAACTCTATCAACGCAGTTGTGACTTGTTTTTAGGTGTTCCATTTAACATTGCCTCCTACTCTCTTTTAACAATGATGATGGCACAAGTGACTGGGTTTGAGCCTGGCGAATTTGTTCACACATTGGGGGATGCTCACATTTATCACAACCACTTTGACCAAGTGAAGGAACAACTTTTGCGCACCCCTTATGAGTTGCCAAAAATGAAAATTAACCCAGCAGTTAAAGACATTGATGATTTTAAATATGAAGACTTTGAACTCACGGATTATCAATGTCATCCAACACTCAAAGGTGTTGTGGCGGTTTAACTTGTTTTTTTAGCAATCAAACGAGCCACTCTTCAAATTTAACAAAGGAGAAAATCTCTATGAAACACATCCTTCTTGCCATATTGCTTTTGATGATATTTAAAGGTGTTATTTATCTTTTTTGTGCCAACCACATCAAATATATGGCGCAGATTATGGCAGACATTGACCCCTTACAATACAAAATTTTCGGGATGATTCTTTTGTTTATGAGTTTTGTCCTTTGGGTTGGTTGGCTTAGACACATGTTTTAAATTCACCCCCTTTAAAAAGCATTTTTTTATAAGCTCCCTGTGGCAAAAAAAGCACATTTTATGACACAGCATTAAAAAGGAGCACTTTATGAAATCAATGTTTTTGATAAGGGGGTATTTTTTTGAAAAACGATGCCTTTTTTACCCCCTCAGAACAGCAAAAATCAAACTTTTTTACCACCCCCAAAATTCAAACGCTTGTTACGATATAATAAAATTTATGAATCAAGAGATTATTAAACGAAATTAAAGTATTGCATAAAGGTATAATTACCCCCTTTTTGGCATACTTTTATATGGGAAAAATAAGCGCTCCTGTCAAGATTTTATTTCAAAAAAATATTTTTATTTTATTGCTCAAAAAAGGTCTTTTATTTTCCTTTTTATTCTGTGTTTTAAGCCGCTTTTTTTATAGCAAACATCCCTATCTTTTTAAGATTTTGTTAACCAGTAATACACAGCGCATCTCTTTAGTTTTTCGTTCATTTTATTAATCCTTAACACACTGCCCAGCCCTTTAGCTTTCATTCATTTTTTAGTGCGTCTTAAGGGAAAAATCAAACAAAAGAGAAGGACCAAGCCCATTCTTTGCCAAACAAAACCAAGCTTAAAGCCTCCTTTATGTTAAAAAAAAACACCCCCAAACAGGAACAATCCCAACTTCAACAAGGCTCAAACCAACCTTTTGCCCAACAAATTCAAAGCCTAAACAAGGCTGAAGAGTTAAAAAGGCCCAATAATTTAAAAGTTATCCACAGACAAAACCCTTAAAATACAAGCCTTTTAAAAAGTTATCCACAAGGACTCCTACGCGCGCATATACCTATGCCTAGAATTTTTTTTATTATTTTTTTTATTTTTTTTAAACAAAGGGGGTATAAGGGGGAAAAATTTTTTTTCTTTTTTTTCTTCTTTTTTTTAAAAATGGTCCAGTTTGTCACTTTTTGTAACAGTTTTTGCTGAATAATAGCGAGTGTGAAATTTGTAACATATTGAAAAATAATAAAATCAATTTTAAAGGGATTGTGGCAACTTTGTCACATTTTGTCATTTTTTGATTGTTCACATTTGCCTTTTTTTGAGGTATAAGGGGATATAATGTGCACAAGTGTCTGTGAGTTCAAAGGCGCCTTGTTCAGCATCTAGGGAAAATCCATACCTCTCAAGTACCCAAGAAAATGGGCTCATCGGCGTGTGATTTACCTCCTATATGCTTGCTCATCTTCCCCATTTGAGCACATACCATAAAGCGAGGTTAAAGCAGCGCTTATGAGCTTAGGGTAAATCGATGTTTTCTAATTTGAACACGCTTGCATGATTGGCGGCAAGATGGTGTTTTAAACCAACCTTGTGGGTGAAAATTCTTAAAAAAACTTTTGCTGATTACCCCTCACGGTTCATAAACCACTCTTGCACATTTTGAAGCCCAACTTGGAACTGTTGAGTTCTATGCCCCTTTTGAATAAGACGTGGTTTTTTATGCCCCAAAGGAACAAAGGTTGTATCTAATTTTTCAACTGCCCCTTCATAATAATCCTTCAAATCCATCATCTCTTGCGCCCCAATGCGAACGTTAACCCCCTTCTCCATCAAAAGGCTTAAGCATCTAAAAAGCGCCATTGTTTTTCTAGGATGAGGCTCTTTATCGTTTAAAATTTTATCCACCAACAAAGCAGCTGGTGTTTGCCCTTTTTTATCTTGATAATCTGGCATGGCCCCCTCACAGATCAAAAAAGATGCCACATCCAAGTGATTATTTTTTATCGCCACATGCAAAGGCATATCCGTTTGAGAAGGCACATCCAAATAGGCCCCTTGATTGGCCAAATGCATCACAACAGGCAAATGCCCATTTTCAGCTGCTTGATAAAGGGGCGTTTGTCCTTGATAACTTCTGTCAGAGCGCCACTCATACCCAGCCTTTTCAAACACTTTGATCACATCCAAATGCCCAGCTGATGCCGCTTTTGAAAAAGGCGTTTCCCCCGCAAAATTGGAAAGACCAACACGCACCTTATGATCTATCAAAGCTTGCACCAAATCTACATCACCAGCCTCAGCCGCCCAATGAAGAAGCGTATTTCCCTTGGAATCTTGTCTGTCTAAATCTGAAATTTTAATCAGTGTTGATTTATTTTGCTCAAGCATTGTTTTCCTTCCTTTTTAAAATATTTATTATTCTCTAATGTTTTGAGTCCCCTCTTGAACCTGCAATTTTTTGAAAATTGAGTTCCTTGATTGTGGCACAATTTTGGGAGCATATAACACTTCAATTTTTTCATTTAAAAGTGAATTTTTAGGGAATGCTTCCAACTTTGGCACATAAGCTTTTTTAAAACCAGAATAGGACGAACCAAACGACCCCCCTATTTTTTGGCAAGCAGGCAAATACAACTCTTCAATTTTATATCCTGAAAAACAACCCCAGCCAATCTCTTCAAGAAATTCAAAAAAAAGTTTTTTCATTTGCCCTGGGTTTCGCATATAATATAACGTAAAGCACTGGTCGCCCATTTTTTTGATATTTGGCATAAAAAGCGTTTTCAATTCAGAAGAAGAAACACACCTTTCGCCCATCAATTCCAAGCTTTCCATCGAAAAATTTGATAATTTGGGAGCCTTTTTCAGCGAGTTTCTTCCCATCACTGATACATTTGGTGCATAAATGCTCTCTAATTTTGTGTCATAAGACATAAAACAAGGGGGGATAATTTTTGTTTCTGGCAGAGTGAGCTTTTTAATCAAATTATCCCTCACTTCCATCAAAACAACATTATCCCCCCACAAAAGCCAGCTGTGTTTGTCTTTTCTTTCAACAAGCAACCTTTTTTTTGTTTCAAACTCAGCATTCATAACCGAGGGAAAAGAATCATGCTCAGCCAGCGGGTTTAAAACCTTTTTTTCTTTCAAATCCAAAACAAAGCGATCAATAATCAGTTGATAATCTTTGTTAATAGAAAGAATTTTACCATTTTCAATAAAATAAGAATTTGAAAAATAAACATTATCCCGCTCATAATCATATTCAACAATTTGACCGTTTAAATAAATGTACCCCTCGGGCAATGGCACTTGCGAAGCTGAAAAATCAACTTTAAAATGGTTTTTAAGTGCCGCAGACAACCCCTCAATGATATTGTCTGGGTTAGAATTAAACGTGTTGTCAGGATAATCAACCGTGTGATTATATCTGTTTGTGATTTTAATAAAACCACCCCGTTTTAAAATTTGAATGGAAATAACAGATGTTGCATATTCATCTTCTCTTTTAGGGGTTTTAAAATCTGAACGTTTTAAATTTTCTGCCCCTTCTTTGATACAGTAAATCAAAAAATACTGTTGATACCTTGTGTTATCCTCAAAAGTGCACAAAGCCTCCCCTTTAGCAAAATATTTCAAAATTTCATTTTGCTTTTGATGTGTATCAGCAAGATACGCTTTGTACCCCGCTTGAGCAAGCAACTCAAACGGATTTTTGGGATTTTCAACCTCTTTGATTGTCACATTTTTGAGCATTGACAAAAAATCAAGCAATGGCTCAGGATAACGACCCGCATATTTTAAAATAAAAGGCAAATTTTCAATTTCAAACAAAGAGCTATCAAACTTGCGAACAACTTGAGCAAAGTTTTCGCCATTTTGATGTTTGATAAGTTCATAAACCGATTTGTTTGACATAGAACGATTCCTAATAAAAAGTGGCTTATCATAGCAAATGGGCACACCTTTTGTCAAACGTTTTATGGAATATTTTATTTTTAAATTTCAAAAAAATGTCACGCTAAATTTTAAAAATTAAGATATGATACCTTTTGGATTTAAACAGAATAAAAGGAGATAAAAAAATGAAAAAACTTTGCGCCTTTTTGCTTGCCCTTTTCTTATCCTTAGAAGGCATGGCTCAAGATGTTAAAGGATTTTGGACAACCATTGATGATGAAACAAAAACACCCAAAAGTGTTGTTGAAATTTATGAATATAAAGGCAAACTCTTTGGCCGTGTGGTTGACATTTTTGGCAACAAAGAAGCAACGGCAAAGCTCCCTTCTTCCCCCAAAATTATGGGCTTAGATATTATTTGGGATTTAGAAAAACAAGGCAACAAATATAAAAATGGCACCATCCTTGACCCTAAAAAAGGAAAAGTTTATGGTTGTGAACTTTGGCGTGAAGGTGACAACTTGATTGTGCGGGGGAAAATTGCCTTTTTAGGGCGCAACCAAACATGGCAAAAGAACACCTCTTTTCAAAAGAAAGATTTAACCCCTTTTGTGCCAAAAATTATCAAACCATAATAAAAATATTAAAAAAAAAGCACCTAAAACCCTTTTGGATTGGGTGTTTTTTTTACCTTTATGTTAAAACTTCAAACCTGATAAAAAGATTAAAAAGAAAAGTTTTTTTATAATTATATTTCAATAAATTCAAACAGATATTTAAAGGATAACTTTAATTAATTTTATTCCTTCACCCAAAGCAAAAACCTTTCCCAAATGCGCTCTTTTTTAAGCATCCGTTTCAAATTTGATTTATGCTTCATCAATTTTTTTCTTTCTGGATGAAAAGCTAAAAAACCATCATCTAAATCTTGATAATTACTTATATAAATCATACAAGAAAAAGGATTTTCCGTTAAAAGATTGGGCGCATATAATCTGGTCAAACGCTTGTTGCTTGCCAAAACACCATTGCTCACTCTTTGCAACCAGGGGGCTGAAAAAAGCTCTAAATCCCTATCTCTAATGAAACTGTCCATCCCAATTGATTTTAAACAAGGGGCAATCAAGTGTTTAAGCTTTACCTCACGCATCACCCGATTGTCAATTTCTTCAACCAACGGCGCATTCAAATAGGTTAAGTTATAATTGTATTCTAAAAAACAAGAACCAATTTTTTGCACCCTTGGCAAATAAAGAGATTTTAAATACCTGTTATTATTCAACGCACGAGGACCAATTTCTTTTACCATTGGGGCAAAAAAAGTGCCTAGTGTTGTGTTATAACTCAAAAAATCAGCCGGAAGATATTGTGTTGTTGGCAAATGCAGATATGTTAACGCACTGTCTTTGGTTTCCAAAATTTTAATGTTATTGGCATACACTGCCTTTGAGCCTTTTTTAAGCGTTTTAACTTGCAGTTTTTTGCCTTCCAGCTCTTTTTCAAGAACCGTCACAAATGGATTTTCTCTTTTTAAATACGAGGGCTCATCCAAACCAAACAGAAATGAATCGACATCAAAATCAACCAGAGGGCGAACTTCCTTTTTCTTTAAATTCAACACAAAACAATCAATTAAAAGTTCTTTATCCTTGTCAATTTCATGAATAAAGCCATCCTTAATATAAAAACCATCCCCAAAATATTTATTATTCTTTTCAAAATTGTACCTAACAAGTGAATTGTTCATCATTATAAAATTTTCAGGTATTTTTTGGTGTGAGGCAAATTCAACATTAAAATACTTTTTAAGCGATAGTGTTAACCCATTGATAATATTGTCCGGATTTGAATTAAACGTGTTATCTGGATTTTCAACCGTATGGTTATATCGATTGGTGATTTTGATGAACCCGCCCTCTTTTGAAATTTGAATGGAAATAACAGATCTGCCATATTCATCTTCTCTTTTTGGGGCCTTAAAATTTGAACGTTTCAAATTTTCAGCCCCTTCTTTAACGCAGTGAATAATATGGTATAATTTAAATCTATCCTCATCTCTAAAGGTACACAACCCTTCCCCAGGGGCAAACAGGTGCGCAATTGAGCGTTGTTTTTTAAGATTATCCGCATAAAAAGCCTTGTACCCAGCTTGTTTCAACAACTCAAACGGCGTTTTTGAAACTGTGTCCATTTCAACATATCCCCTTCTAAATGAAGAAAGCAGCTCTTTAATGGGCTCAGCATCCCGTCCTGCATATTTTAACCGTTTGACAATATTGGGCAATTCAAAAATACCCGCATCAAAATCACGAATAGTTCTTGCAAAAGCCTCACCATTTTGTTTTTTGATTTGTTCATAAACAGATTTTGTCATCTGCTCCCCCGTTCTTTAAAATACATTTTAATTAGCTTCAACAAGGGTGTTTTTAAGATTTTATGAATATTTTTTCGATTGTTAATCAATTTTTTTCGTTTTGGATGATAGTAAAAATGATAATTATGCCCCGTCCACAGGTCTGGATATTTGTTTAACTTTGGCGCATAAAAATCTTTTAAATGTTGGTTGCGCCACACAAACCCAGCCCCTAAATAACGAAGATTTGGAACAACAACACGTTGAAGAAAAAGAGAATCTGAAAAACAACCTTCCCCCATATATTCAATTGACGGAAGTATAATAGATTTTAAATTAGATTTTAACAAACAATTATCTCCCATTTTTTTAAGCAATGGAAGAGATAAAGTTTCTAACCCTTGATTCAACATTAAAAAATCAGAACCAACTTCTTGCAAACAAGGCAAATGAAGATATTTAATTGCCTCATTTTTAACAAGACACCCTCGCCCAATTTTTTGAACCTTTGGGGCAAAAAGATATTTCAAAAACCGATCAAAATGGATAAAATGTTCTTTAAATTCCAAAGCATTGGGCAAATTCAAAAAGGTTAAATTCCCCTCCAGTGTTTCCAAAATTTTAACACCATCAACAAACAAAGCTTTATGCCCTCTTTTGCTTGATTTTAACTGCAACGCTTTGCCTTCAAACTCTTTTGTCAAGAGTTCAGGTATTTGACCAGAACAAATCCTTTCAATGATTTTTGAAAACGTTCTTTCTTTTAAATTAAACACATAATTATCAATGATAATCTCTTTATCCTTATCAATTTCAAAAAAATTGCCTGCGCCATCGATATAAAAATTCTCACCCACAAAATTATTCGCAAACTCGCCATTTACCTTAAGCAATTTATTTTTAAAAAAGATATATCCCTCTGGCAAGTTCCCATCCCTTGCAATTGTAATATCTTTAAAATAGCCTTCTAACGCTTCGGTTAAACCAGGGATAATCCGATCTGGATTGGAATTAAAGGTGTTATCAGGATTTTCAACCAAATGATTGTATCTGTTGGTTATTTTTAAAAATCCACCCTCTTTTAAAATTTGAATGGAGATAACTGACACCCCATATTCATCTTCCCGCATGGGGTTTTGAGCAGGCTTTAATTTATGAGCCCCCTCTTTGATGCAATAAATAATGTGATATTTTAAAAAGCGCTCTTTATCTTTAAACGTGCAAAGAGCCGTATCCTTATTAAAATATTTTTGAATACTGAGCTGTTTTTTTAAACTATCAACATAAAATGCCGTATAACATGCTTTTTTCAAAAGATTAAAGGGATTTTCTGTCTTTTGTGATGGTTTTCTGTCAAAATACTGCCATTTTAAAGCTGAAAGATATTCTTTGATTGGCCCTGCTTCATATCCTGCAAATTTGAGCATTTCAACAAGAGAGGGAATTTCAAAAATCCCATTATCAAAATCTCTCAGCTCTCTTGCAAAAGCCTCGCCATTTTGTTTTTTGACCTGCTCATATACGGATTTTGCCATTCAATTTTAACCAATACTTCTTTGCTTTTCTTTTTTATACGATTTCAACCCCATAAAGCTGAGTATATCAAAATATGAGTCTGACTTTCTCACGCACAAATGTGATTGAACCATTCTTTTATGCAATTTATTCACAATAAAATCCGTGTTTTTAAGCAAAGGTGCATAAAGACGGGCACCATTTTTGAGCGAACCAATCTGAAGTTCTTTTAAATTTTTGGCTGACACATAACAGCCAAATGCATTTTCGCTCAAACAAAACATGCCCCCTTTTTCTAACCTTGGCGCCCAAACTTTTTTAAGCTTTGAGTTAAAGCTAACTGCCTTATGACCAACTTTTTCAAGGCGCATCAAATCCAATCTTTCCAAACCATCATTATCACACAACGCTTCAGATTCAATAACTTTTACTTGTGGCACCCAAATTCTTTTGAGCGATCTATTACTAACAAGCGCACCTTTTGAAATGCGCTCAGCAGACTTTAAATTAACCTTTTCAAGACGTAAATTATACGAAATTGAATTGGCCCCCACCTCTTTTAACTCTGGCAAATACATCCTTTCAACTGTATGTGAAAAAGACAAACATCTTTGTCCCATTTTTTTAAGATGCGGGAATGAAATAACCTTCATATCCATACATGAAAAATTATTATCCCCAATTTCTTCAAGCTTCGGCGTATCCACTTTTTTCCAAAAAGGGCCTGAGCAACAATAAGAACCAATTTTTCTTAAATTCGGCGCTGTTAAAGAAATGGCATTTG
This sequence comes from Alphaproteobacteria bacterium, assembly GCA_045632845.1. Taxonomy (GTDB): domain Bacteria; phylum Pseudomonadota; class Alphaproteobacteria; order CAAHEQ01; family UBA3637; genus RGIG4140. The sequence continues at coordinate 98,721 of JAZQXL010000015.1, read as the reverse complement.
TTAATATGTTTCGAAAAGCACCTGAGGGCAACTCTTCAGCCCTAAAAAAGGTGATTTCTTTGGCTTCATGTTTTTCATTGGTTTTTAAAAAAATCTCATCATCCAAATACAAATGAATGGCCCCATTAACCATTTGTTTTTGAATTCTTTTGCCTTTTAATTCTTCATTTAAAATGGGAACAAATGGATCTTTTTGTTTTGAACTTTCCACAAAATTTGTAACAGTTTTTTCTTTTAAATCAAACAAATAGTGCCCAACAAAAAATTGATAATCTTTTTTTAGTTCTGTTACAACCCCGTCTTTTAAATAAAAACCATCCCCAAAATAATAGTTATTCAGTTCATCATTATATTTATACAAACACCCATTTTGATAAGTGAATCCATCTGGCAACTTGGCAACTGGGCTTGTTTTAAAATCAACATTAAAATATTTTTTAAGAGAGGCTGATAATCCGTTGATAATATTGTCAGGATTTGACTCAAATGTGGCATCAGCCATCAAAACAGAATGATTGTATCTGTTTTTAATTGAGATAAAACCACCCTCTTTGACAATTTGAATAGAAATCACCGATGTCCCATAGGTATCTTGCCTTTCAGGATAAGAAAAATTCTCTCGATGAATTTGATCCACATTTTCTTTCACCGCATGGATGATATAATAATTTTTATATCTGTCGGGATCACGAAAAGTACACAACTCTTCACTTTTTTTAAAATACTTTTGAATTGAATTTTGTTTTTTAAGCGTATTGGCATAAAAAGCATTATACCCCGCTTGTTTCAACAGGGTAAAAGGATCTAACACCTCTATGGTTTGAACATCTTCTTCAACTTTTAAAAGACCCCTTAAAAAGGGGACCAAATTTTCAGGGTTGCGCCCTGCATATTTTAAAATTTCTGGTAAATTTTCAATTTCAAAAATTCTGGAATCTGTATCCCTAATCTCTTTTGCAAATTTTTCACCATTTTGCTTTTTGATAATATCAAACATTGACTTTGCCATATACTTAACACCCTCCATAAATTATGACGAGAGGATTATAGCGAAAAATCTAACATTTGTCAAGTATTTTTGATATATAATTATATACTAATCAAACACCTTTTTTAAACGAGTAATATTCTGTTTATACCAAAGAGAAAAAACAGACTTATCAACTGTTTTTTGATAATTTTCTTTTGAAACAGAATAAAGCGTTTCCCAATATTTAAAAACATATGGTAATTTTGTTTCAAGCCAAGGTTTATAGCCTGTATAATGCAAAATATGAAATTCTTTATTTTCTTCTACCATACTCCATTGCGAATTATATGTTTGCGGTAAAAATAAAACCTTATTTTCAAACACAACATTCAACACATCTTGATCTGGCCAAATAAGTTTTTTTTCTGCATCAAGCGATTGATACGTTTGTATTAATTTTTGAGTAACACCCTCTTGACGCATTTGTTTCAAATTAAACAATATAACACCAGCATTAAAATAAGCCTTGGTTCCAAGCACAGGTGTTCGAAGCGCAACAGCCTCTTTCACATCACCAACAACACCTGCATAATTATCCTTCAAATCAGTATGATACAATTTGCTCAAATCTTTAAACACCAAGATATCGCTATCTAAATACAAAATTTTATCCATTGAAGGGAAAATTTCAGCAACAAGCAATCTTGTATTATAAGCATTCACAAGTTGCTTGTCATATTTATCCTTAAAAAATTTAGGAACATCAATAAATTCAATCTTATTTTGATCAAAAGCATTAAAATATTCTTTTGTTCTTTTTATATCATCCACAATAGCAACGTGATATTTTATTTTGCTCAAAAAATCTTTGTTTTTTTCAATTGAATAGATTGAGGCTGCTGTAAAGGGGGCATATTCTTCATTACAAATCATAAAAATGTGCATTTCTTCACTTTGCTGATACTTATAAAAAACACCAACACCGACAACCCCTACCACAACTAAAAGCAGCACAATTAAAACACGGCAGATCTTTAAATAAACTTTTTTCATTTTGTTCCCTTGAGACATTTTTTTGTTACACAACCACAATATAACAACTTTTAAAAATTCGCAAGCTCTTTCGTGTTCAAATAAAAATCTGCTTTGTTTTAGAAAAAATGCCACCTGAAACAAAACAGATGGCATAAAAAAATTTAAAAATATTCCCAACCGCACCGAACCCAAAAGTTCTAATTGCGATTGGGAAATCAACTGTTTTTAATAAGATCTTGCGTAAATAACATCCAATGTTGCAGGTTTGCCTGTGATCAAACAAACACCTTCTGTCCCTGATTGATCAAAAGGAATACAACGAATGTTAATTTTCATTGATTTGAGCTTTTCTTCAATATCATTATCGCCTGACCATTTGCCTCGAACAAACGTAACACTGTTTTTATCCCCTTCAACAAAAACATTTTGATTTGCAAAATATTTCTCAAATTCTTCAGGTGTTTGAATATCATTCTTAATGTTATTGTTTAAGCGATTTTGAGCTTGTTCCAACAAGTGATTTTGAATGTTTGCCAAGCGTTCAGTAACTGAAGCAACAAATGTGTCAAATGAGACAATCTCTTTCCACTCTTTCAGATTGATTTTGGTTCTGTCACGGACCATAAGGGCATTATTTTGAACATCACGTGGACCAACTTCAATGACAAGAGGCGTTCCCTTTCTTGTCCATTCCCACATTTTATCAACAGATTCTTTTTGTCTGTCATCCAATTTAACACGAACACGTTCCCCTTTAAATGAGGCCCCTGACAAAGCTTGTTTTAATTTTTTAGCATAATCCATCACTTCATCAATTTTTGATTTATCTTTAAGCAATGGCACAATCACAATTTGATGTGGCGCAACAACAGGTGGAACAACCATCCCTTCATCATCTCCATGTGTCATAATAAGCCCACCAATCAATCTGGTTGAAACACCCCAAGATGTTGTATAGGCATATTCTTGCGTACCTTGTGAAGATTGGAACTTAATATTTGCTGATTTTGCAAAGTTTTGGCCCAAGAAGTGACTTGTACCAGCTTGCAAAGCTTTGCCATCTTGCATCATAGCTTCAATACAATAGGTATCCACTGCCCCTGGGAACTTATCAAATTCTGGTTTTTTACCCGTCAAAACAGGCATAGCCAAAGCTTCACGTGCAAAGGAGGCATAAACATCAAGCATGGTTTGAGCTTCTTTTTCAGCCTCTTCATATGTTGAATGAGCTGTGTGCCCTTCTTGCCACAAAAATTCTCGTGTTCTTAAAAAAAGACGTGGACGCATTTCCCAACGCACAACGTTTGCCCATTGGTTGATCATCAATGGTAAATCACGATAAGACTTAACCCATTTTGAAAATGAATCTGCAATGATTGTTTCACTGGTTGGGCGGATAATCAATGGTTCTTCTAATGGAGAATCTGGTGTTAATTTGCCATCAACTGATTTAAGACGAGAATGTGTCACAACAGCCATTTCTTTGGCAAAACCATCAACGTGTTCAGCTTCTTTTTGAAAATATGAAAGAGGGATAAACATTGGGAAATAGCAGTTTTCATGACCTGTTTCTTTGATCATATCATCCAAAACACGTTGCATACGTTCCCAAATCCCATAACCCCACGGTTTAATGACCATACACCCAGGAGAAGAAGAATTTTCAGCCATATCCGCAACTGTAATTACATTTTGATACCACTCTGGATAGTTTTGTTCTCTTGTCTTTTGTAAAGTCATTTGTTTCACCTTTCATAAAAATAACCGCATAAATTTATCATAAATTATTAAATATGTCAATAAATAAGGGCATATTTTTATTGCTAACCTTTCTTTTTTTTGATATATTTTCAGTTGGAGAAAAAGGAGAAACAAATGACAAATTTAAAAATTATTTTACCAAGCACAACATATGAAAAAGAACTTTTAAAAATTGCAAAAGAATTTAAAGAAAATACAAGTGTTTTTGACATTATGCATCGAGATAAAATTGTTGAGGCTTATGAAAACAATGATTTTGAAGCTTATTTTACCGTGGCAAAATGCTTTCGAGAAGGCCCCATTCCTAAAGGTTTTGTCCCTTCATCTTTTCTTTGGATTATGGATGGAGAAAATATCGTTGCTATTGCTGACATTCGGCATCACTTAAATGATTATTTAAGAAACGTTCAAGGCGGTCATATCGCTTATGAAATGGTGCCCAGCTATCGGGGTAAAGGGTTAATGAATCAAATTGCCAAAATGCTCCTTGCTTATGCAAAAGAGAACTTTGGCATCACTGAAGCACTCATTACATGTAGGGAAAAAAATATCCCCTCCTACAAGGTGATAATGCGTTTGATGAATGAAATGGGCGGTTATCCTGATACAGACACGCTTGTTGATGGTGAAGTTGAAAAACGCTGTTGGATCAACACACCAACCAACTAATTTATAATCATTAAAACAAAATTTCACATCTTGACCAAAGCCGCCCCTATTCCCATATATCCCCTAGGTGGAGGCTTTTTTATGCAACAACAAATCAAAGAAACAGCTCTTAAAAATATTGAAGGGTCCCCTCTTATTTTAGATATCAGAAGCAATCAAGATTATAACAATATACAACTCAAACAACCGCACTTGCATATTCCTGCTGCAAATCTAGATATCCCCTCTTTTTTAAAAACAACTCCCATAAAAGCGCATCAACACCTCTATCTTTTAAGCCAAAAAGGAGATGCCTCTAAACTTGTTGCAAAAAGGTTTTTAAAATCAGGGTTTCAAAACATCATCAACATTCAAGGGGGCATTTTAAAATCAAAAACCGATGGCATTTTGATGCAAGAAAACAAAACCCCTCATTTAAAAAGAATCCTTTGTTTTTTGGAAGGATTCCTTATTTTTATGGGGGTACTTTTGGGCCTTTTTGTAAGCAAAAGTTATTTTCTCATCCCTTTAGGAGTTGGTTTTTTGCTCATATTTCAAAGCATTGTGGGAAGAAACATCTTCTCCCCACTTTTTAAAAGAAAACAGCCTTAAAGATACTTTTCAAAAAACTTCTTACATTCTTTTTTAATACGAGCCTTGAGCTTCTCACTGCTATGATTGTAATCTTCATTAATCACAAGTGTGGAACGGCGCATCTTTTTATGAAGTGCCCAAGCATTCTCAAGAGGGCAACAAAAGTCAAACCTATTATGAACAATCAAACAAGGAATATCTTTAATCTTGTCAATGTTCTTTAAAATATAATTTTCTTTTAAAAACATATTGTTATTCATATATGTTAAAAAGATTTTAAGATTATTAATCTTGCTATCTGTTATGGCAGGCGCTGTAAATTTGGGCATCATATCTCCTAACTGATATTCATAGGCGCCATAATATTGCAAAGCCATTTTGATATCTTGATATTTGTCTGAAAAAATCTTTTCAGTGAAAAAAGATTGAATATTGCGTGTACCTGCCAATTTTTGAAATTCAGCCTTTACATCAGGGTAAAATTTGAACATCTCGGCATAAGGAAAATCAATATCAGCTTGTCTTGCTAAGAAAATAGAATTCAAAACCATAGCTCTTACTTTTTGCGGATACTCAAGCGCAAACAATAAGGCAAGGGTTGACCCATACGAACCCCCTGACAAAACAACTCTTGAATTAATTTTTAGGTGTCGAAGCAAAAGATAAGCATCTTTAACAGAGTTCAGCGTGGTATTTTCTTCCAACAAATTTTTAAACTTTGATTTGCCACAACCCCGTTGTGAAAATAAAATAACCCGAAACTTATTCAAATCAAAACTTCTAGCTCGACCACTTCGAGCACTACCACCAGGCCCCCCATGAAAACACAAAACAGGAATTCCCTTTTTATTCCCAAACTGCATATAGTGGATTTGGTGCCCGTCCCCTACATCTAAAAAGCCCTCATCAAATGGAACTGGATCTTTTTTTAACCATTTAAACAAACACATTATTGCCCCCTATATTTTTTTGATACCCCTATTCTTCCAACATTTCAGATAAAGAAAACCATTTTTCTTCCAAAACGTCAATATCTTTTTGAATCTCCATGTTCTTTTTTGAAAGACGCACAATCTCATCAGAAGAAAGCGGTGTTTCAAACAGTTTTTCAATTTTTTCTTTTTCCTCGGCCAAAGCTTTCATTTGCCTTTCTATAGCCAACAAATCTGCTCTTAACTTCCTTTTTTCAGCAAAAGATTGCTTTTGAGCTTGTTTTTGAGCTTCTTTTTCTTGCTTTTCTTTGAACAATGCTTTTTCTTGCTTTTTATCAACCACTGGGGTTAATAAAAGTTGCTTATACTCTTCCAAATCCCCCTCAAATGGCGTGCATTTTCCCTCTTTTACGAGCCAGAGCGTTTCCGCCACCTCTTGGATTAATTGAAAATCATGGGTGATTAAAACAATACTTCCTTTATAATCATTCAACGCCATGGCAAGTGCGCTTCTGCCTTTAATATCCAAATGATTTGTGGGCTCATCAAGAATGAGTAAATTTGGCTTTTTCAATGCCATTTTGGCAAAAAGTAAACGGCTTTTTTCTCCCCCAGAAAGTCTTTGAATCTGGGTCAAAGCTTTTTCCCCCGTTATACCAAAAGAGGCCAAATGCGTGCGAACAGTGGTTTGATTTTCACCTTTCATCAAACTTTCAAAATATGAAACAGGCGTTTCATTTAAAGGGAGCTCTTCTTCTTGATGTTGCGAAAAATAACCAATTTTTAGCTTATCCCAATAATGAACTGTTCCCTTTTGTGCTTTTAAAACACCCACCATAAACTTTGCCAATGTTGACTTACCGTTTCCATTTTGACCCAACAAAGCAATGCGCTCATTTTCAGCCAATGAAAAAGAAACGTTTCTTAAAACAACCTTTTCATCATAGCCAAGTTGAACCCCTTCGGTGCTGATTAAAGGGGGAACAGCCTCTTCAGGCTCTAGAAATGAAAAACGCTCTTCTTTATCAACCATCAAAGCGGGCAATTCTTGCATTTTTTCAAGCATTTTCAACCGACTTTGAGCTTGTTTTGCCTTGCTTGCTTTGTATCTAAAGCGATTGACAAAAGCCATTAAGTGCTCTCTTTTTTCAGCATCTTTTTGAATTTGACGGGCCAAAACTTTATTTTTAGTTGCTTCAGTGTTTAAATAAGTGTCATAATTGCCTGAATAGGAAATCAATTTTTTGTTTTGAAAAACAACAATCTTATCACACACTTCATTTAAAATGTGCTTATCGTGACTGATTAACAGCAAGGTTCCTTTGTATTTTTTCAAATGATTTTGCAACCAAATGACACTTTCTAAATCCAAATGATTGGTTGGCTCATCAAGGAGCAAAATGGTTGATGGCTGAAACAATGCCCCCGCCAGATTCAAGCGCATTTGCCAACCCCCTGAAAAATCAGACACAGGTTTTTCAAAATCTTCTTCTTTAAAACCAAGCCCTTTTAAAACACTTGAAATTCTGGCATCAACCGTTTCTCCGCCAAGGCGTTTTACTTCCTCATAAGCCTCAGCTTTTTCTGAAGCAGGAGCATTTTCATAAAACGCTTGAGCTTTTAACAAATATTTATCTTTTTGAAAAACATATTCCTTCACCTTTAAATGGGGATTTTCAATCTCTTGCTCCACATAAGCAAGCCTGTCAAAAGATGAAATTTCAACATCCCCAACAGCTTCCATTTTACCCGTCAGCACCTTAAATAAGGTTGACTTTCCACAGCCATTTGAACCAACAATCCCAACCTTTGCCCCATCAGGCACAAAAAGATGAGCCCCATTTAAAAGCTCTTGAAACCCAATTTGAACAGAAACATCTTCTAATTTTATCATGTCCCGATCATATAAAAATTCAACTTTAAAATCAAGTTTTTTATCTTGATTTTTGAACAAAAAACATTTATATATCCACCCATTGAAGAGGTTTAAATGACATATCAAGATTCAAAACTTTTAACACAGGACAATATTTTCAAAACACTTGTTCTGTTTGCTTTACCATTTTTATTTTCAAGTTTGTTGCAAGCAGGATATGGCATTGCAGATATGCTCATTATTTCTCATTATGGCTCCCCTGCGGATTTGGCAGGCGTGACAAATGGGGCTCAAATCTTGTGGACCCTTCTTTTTCTGGCTTCTGGCTTAACCATGGGTGGCACCATTTTGATTGGGCAATTTTTTGGCGCAAGAGATTTAAAATCTGTGCAAGAAACCATTTCAACCATGTTTGTTCTCTTTTTTTGGACAGCGCTTTTTCTCATGACGCCTGTTATTTGTTTTATCGATCAAATAACAAATCTTTTACAAGTCCCAAGTGAAGCTTTTAATCAAACAAAAGAGTATATTTTAGCCTGCACGCTCGGTGTTTTATTCACTTTTGGATACAATGGCATTTGCGCCATTTTAAGAGGACTTGGCGATTCAAAAAACCCTTTATATTTCATTTTAATATCCAGCATAATTAATGTAATACTTGATATTATATTTATCAAATATTTACACCTAGGCGCTTTGGGCGCAGCACTTGCAACCATTCTTTCTCAAGGGTTTAGTTTTTTAATTGCACTTGTCTATCTTAAAAAAAAGGGTTTTTCTTTTGACCTTTCTTTTTCACACAAAAAATTCAAAAAAGAAAAAGCTTATTTACTCTTTAAAGTTGGCCTTCCCCTTTCTTTACAAGACACGTTCTTGATGATTTCTTTTTTGGTTGCCATGGTCAGTTTGAACAAACTCGGTTTGATTGTGTCGGCAGCCTCTGGTATTGCTGAAAAAATCGATGGCCTCACATTCCTTCCCTCACTTGCAATTGGCTCTGCCATTTCAGCCATGGTTGCCCAAAATGTGGGAGCTGGCTATATAACACGAGCCAAACATGTTTTATACACAGGGCTTCTCCTCTCGCTTGTTTTTGCCATTCCCAACTATATTCTTGTGGCTTTTTTTCCAAAAGAGGTTATGTCCCTCACCTCAAATAATATGGATATCATACAAGCAGGCGCTCACTATCTTTATTCATATAGCTCCAGCGTTTTGCTCATTACCATTGTTTTTTCATTTAATTCATTTTTAAACGGATGCGGTGCAACAACATTTACAATGATTAACAATTCTTTTGCCAACCTGTGCGTGCGTATTCCATTGCTTTTGATGGCAACAAACATTATTGATGTTGGCTTTTCTTCCCCTGCGACCATTTATTTTCAAATCGCCTTTGCCTTGCTTTATTTTTATTTAGGCAACTGGAAAAAAGCCATCATCAAAAGTTTACAAAAAAAATAATGCTGTTAAAAACCTATCTTCTACATTGATAATCATTTTTGGAAAAGTAGTTCCTTGCAATATCGGCCATTTTTTTGTCCCCATCATACAACTTGTCAAAATTAACTTCAACACGTTGCGAATTGTTTGCCAATGTACTTAATAACCCTTTGCTTTTTTGAGACTTGATATAATCATCAAATTTTTGGATTGCTTCATCTGTAAAACCAGCTTTTTTCATCTCTTCATATTGAGATTGTGTCGCTTGCAAATTCATATCAGGCTTTCGAAAAATCCTTGGTTTGCCCGCTTCGTGATTTGGATTTTCCACATTTGCTGGAGCTGTATTTGGCAAAGGCGCACTTTCATTTGGGAAGAAAAGACGCCCCAACCAACTTGTTTTTAACCAAGCAACCAAGGGATTAGCTTTCGCTCCCTGACCTGAAACCAACTGCGCAGGTGTTCTATCGGACATTTCAGGCGCTCTTCCCCTTCCTGCTAAAATGGCATCCCGAGATTGGGCAGCCATATTCGTCAACCCTTCTAACTCACTGTATGGAAGAGCTGTTAAATTTGGATCACGATAATCCTCAACTTTATTATCCCCACAATACCAGGTACTGACAATATCCCTTCCTTGATTCACACGGGCAAGACCAAAATGGGGATTATACCCATGCTCAACATGAATATGCGGTTTAAAAGAATGCTCCCCAACACCAACACCGCCAATGTTGCCAATCCAATCACCTGTACGCAAAATTTGCCCTGTTTTTAAATGGTTAAATGACCCACTTGAAACATGTCCAAAACGCACCATCTCTTTACCATCAGGGCTTACCAAGATGATTTGGTTTCCAAGACCATCTTTTTTGTTATTCGGCAATACATGGCATACCCAACCATCACAATACTTTGGCACACCTAATGGAACATTTTGCTTTCCTCTTGTTCCATAATCCCGACCAAAATGCCATTCGCCACCATTTCTTGTTCGCCAACCAAACCCTTGTTGTGGCTGATTTGTACTAAAATCCCAACTCATATAGCCTCCTTATTTTGTTTATAATATGTTATGTAACACACTTTTTATGTTTTGAAAAGACTTTTCAACAAAAAAGTTATTTTAATTTTACCTTCCTTTTCAAAGCACCCCATCAGCCTTAAAAAAACAAAAAATCATTTTTATTTTCAATCTGCTACATCTTAAATCTACCATTTTTATAAAAAAACATTGCTTTTTTAAATTAACTTGATTATAATAAAAACACTTCAAGTCAGATTTATCTCTACTTGTCCTGATTTGAAGGTTTAAAGGTAAAATGGACTAAAAGGAGAAACGAATGGATGATATCATCTATCAATTAAAACATTTGGTTAGCTCCTTTTTAATCTATTGTTTTTAACAATAAATGAAAAGGATTTTTTTATGCTTAAAACTGCAGAATACGTATCTATTGGTCACCCAGACAAAATTGCTGATTTTATCAGTTCTTATTTATTAGACCATCTCATTGAACAAGACAATTCTTTAAAATATGCTGTCGAAGTTATGATTAAAGACAACACTGTCATCTTAGGCGGTGAAGTCAGTGGATATATTAAAATTGACGACATTTCAGCCATTGTCAAAGACGCTCTTCGTACCATTGGCTATGACGAACGCTATGCCTCAATTTGGAAAGAAAAGGCAATCGACATCAACAAAATCAAAGTAATCGATTTAATCGGCATTCAATCAAGTGAAATTTTACAAGGCGTTTCACAAGATGGTTGGGGCGATCAAGGTGTTTTTGTTGGCTATGCCGCCAAAGGGGATGAACTTTTACCTCAAGACCTTGTTTTGGCTCGCAAATTAAACAATGCCCTTTATCAAAAAGCAAAAGCATCTGACAATTTAGGTCTTGATATTAAAACACAAATTACACTTGACACAGATGGGACAATTTTAACAGCGATTGCAGCCATCCCTATGATTGAAAAAGAAGATTTGACCGACTTTATCATCGAAACATTGGGGCAAACACCTAAAAATCTCATTATCAACGGGACAGGAGCCTACACCTATCACTCCTCAATTGCAGACTGTGGCATCACAGGGCGCAAACTTGCTTGTGATTTTTATTCAACTTCTTGCGCTATTGGTGGCGGCAGTCCTTGGACAAAAGACCCAAGCAAAGCTGATTTAACCCTCAATTTATATGCTCGTAAATTGGCAAAAGAGTACCTCAAAGATAATGATGAATGCTTTGTTTATCTTTCCAGCTGCATTGGCAAAGCTGAGTTGCCAAGTGCCGTTGTCAAAACAGTTAAAGATGGGGTTTTCCAATTAGAGTCCATAAACGTGAACTTAAAACCATCACAAATTATTGATACTCTTCAATTAAGACGTCCTATTTTTGCAGATCTTTGCGCTACAGGACCTGTTTTTATTGAGCTTTAATGACCACACAAAAAACAACAGGGGATGAAAATCTCCTGTTGTTTTTATCATCCCTACCCTTATTAACTTGTAATTATCATCACAAATTTATATAAATAAGGGAACAAAGTCCCCAAAAACCAGCCAACCAAATTGATACCCACTAAAGAAGGAACAAAAATAATCCCCAAGAGAATAAACATCCCATAAGGCTCAAATCGTTGATATTTAATCGCATATTTAATCGGCAATAAAGATAACAAAATCCGCCCACCATCTAAAGGCAAAATAGGTATTAAATTAAATGCAGCCAAAACCAAGGAAAAAACAACCCCGTTATGCACATTTTCCATCACCCAATTAGCTGAAGGGGAACCATATTCAAAAACATTAAGCGCTCCCTTTCCAATCAAAACAAAAACAATCGCTAACAAAACATTTGACACAGGCCCTGCAAGCGCCACCAAACCCATATCTTTGTTTGGATTGTTCAAATTTCCATAGGTAACAGGAACAGGTTTTGCCCACCCAATCAAAAATGGTGCTTTGGAAAGGAATAACATTGCTGGCAAAATAATGGTGCCCACAATATCCACATGCGCCCAAGGATTCAATGTCAACCGTTTAGCATCTTTTGCCGTTTGATCACCCAACCACAAAGCCACATATCCATGCGCTACTTCATGAACAATAATAGATAGCAACAGAGGGATTGCCCAGGTTGTAACTGTATAAATCATTTCACTTGCTGTCACAAGAACCCCCTTTATTTTGTTGGAATACAATCTTGTTTTTTAGCTTTAAGTTTTGCACACAAACCATCCGCCATTTCACGTGTTGGGAACTGTCCAACTTGCAAACGATAAAATGCGCCCTTCCCTTTAATATCAACCTTTTTGATGATGTATGACATATTGGAAAGCAATTTGTTATGTGTTACCTCAATTCTCTTCCACGCTTTTTCAACAGCATCTTTATTGTTTGAAGCGAACAACTGAACACGCCACACCCCTTCTTGAAAAGGAACTTTTTCAACTTTTGTGGCACTTTCTGGCAAAGTCACTGGCGCCAATGTGATCACCTCTTTTTTAGGCTTTTGATCAATAACTTCTTCTTGTTTTGGTTGAAGTGGTAATTTTGGTTTTTCAATTTGAGGAAGAGAAACAACTTCTTCAACCTTTGCAACATTGATACTCCCCTCAATACCAACTGCAGGAACAGCGGCGTTTTGCAAAGGATCAACCGCCTCAACTTCATTCATACTTACAAAATCTTCTTCTGGCGCATTTTGTTCAATCGCCAAAATTTGTGGCAAAACAGGCTTTTCTGGTTCTGGGAACAAGCTTTCCACCTTTGTTGTTACACTATCTGTACGAATTCTATTATACACCAGCTTATCTTGATCTGGAATATTCATCCCACCAGCTTGTTCTGGAGCTTCTTTTACAACCTCTTGAGAAGCTGTAATGGTTGCAATTTCATCTGAATCAGCATTTTCCAGTCTAAACATAAAAAAACCAACCAAAGACAATACCAATGCAATAAGCAACAACGATATAAAAACGATATGAAACCGCATATTGGGCAAGTCATTTTCTGGTGTATCTTGTGTTAAGGGTTCAAAAGAAATTTCCTCTTCAGGAGCGCCAGCAAAATTGAATGATTGAGCCCTATTTTGAACTTCCCTTCCCTCAACATTTTCCGTCTCCCTTTGAGGCTCTTGTTGATTATGAACAGATACCTGCTCGGTTTGTCGTGGTTTTTCAAACAAAGCCTCTCGCATAGCTGCAATCTCATGAAATGAAGGCTCTTTGGGCTGATTAAACCCAGTGAAAACAGGCTCTTTACGATTGCTCAAATCTTCTGAAAGTTCTCTAATCTTATCAAATTCATCCATACCAGTCTCCTTCCTATTTATATAAAGGAAAAGTAGCATAATTAAAAAGCCTTTCGCAAGCATTATTTCAAAAAAAACAAACTTTTTTTATTTTTTTTTAAAAAAGTACTTGACTGTTATTTTTTTTTAGGATATTCTACAGCTTATCGAAGCTACCAAGGCTAAAATATTTCAAATGCGGATATGGCGGAACTGGTAGACGCAACAGACTTAAAATCTGTTGGGACTTTGCTCCCGTGCCGGTTCGATTCCGGCTTTCCGCACCATAAAAAAGCACCCTCTTGCAGGGTGTTTTTTTTATGGTATGGGAAGATGGGATTGATGTCGGCATGGGGTAAGTGCCGGTTCGCTCACAAAGCGCTAGCTGCGTGGACGCCGCAGGCGGTCTTGAACAAAGTGAGGGATAAATCAGGTGTCAACCGATTTACTTTCCGCTTTTACCCCCATAAAATAACTTAAGTACATTCAAACATCACGCAAAAAAACACAAATTTTTTATATATTTTTCAACAAGATATACTATCATTATAGCCAAATTAAAAAAACTATGTCATAATAAAAAAGGGACATCTTTATAAAAACAGGAGAAGAATATGACCACAAACCTATTTGAAGGACAAACAAACCACCCTCTTTCACCAGAAGAACTCAACGAGTTTCGTTCTCGCTCAACTGTCTTTGTAAAAGGTGTTGACAAGGAAGAGCAAATTAAAATTTTCAACAGAATTTTAAACGATGCCAACAAAAGCCCAACAGCAAGAAGCATTATTCGACAAGCCCTACAAGCCAACGAAAGCTTTCACTATGATTTCAGAAAAAACATAGCCAAAAGAGATGAAAAAGGAAATCCTAAATCAGGTTTTATGGGTGGATATAACTCCATTCTCTTTCGTGATAAAATCACGCTTGATAAAGTTCTTGTGAACAGCACCAAAAGAGAAGATCGCATTGAAAGCATTAGCACATTTGTACATGAAACTTTTCACGATTTACAAAATGTCGATTCATTTTTTACAGACAAATACCTAATGGATGCTGAAACACAAGCTATCAGTTCTCAAATCACCTATGAATTTGATAAAAAAGATAAAAATTATGGATTACACTATACGCAAAACTACAAAAAATGGCTTGACTATGCTAAAACAGGGAAAATACCAGCAGATGCTCCTAAAAATTTTCTTCAATTTAAACCAATCCAAGGGTTATCCTCTGAAGAATTAAAAGAAGCCCAAAAACAATTCGCAGCACAAATGGCGTCACAAGAAACACAGGCAAAATTTATTTCTGACTATATGTCGATACCACTTACCTCAGGAAAAGAAGCAACAAATATAAAACCACAACAATTCATCAAAACGGCTGCTGAAGAAGGGTTAAAGTATAGATTATCTCAGCTTTTTTCATCTTTAGGAAAAAAACAAGAAACTGATGAAACCTTAATTCAAGAAATCATTGATCGAAATCCATTTCTTAAACAAGAAAATTTTAACAAACTAAGAAAAGCAAATGGATCACCTTTAAAAGAAAATGAACCAGATACAAAACCAAACACGCTTTCCAATTTAGGAAACACTTTAAAAAACAATGCTCAAAATGATTTAACAAATCCCCGGGCAGATGAAGCAACCCCTATCAATACTCAAAACACAGGACGGAGGGCATAACATTTACCCATACTTCAAAAAAAATCTAACTTGACAAGTCTTGCTTTTCATCAATATACTTTTTAATATTTTTAAATAAAGGAGTTATCAGATGAAAACAATATTAGTCACTGGTGGAACGGGCTTTTTAGGTTCCAATTTATGCCACCGATTAATTAAAAATGGGGACAAAGTCATTTGTCTGGACAATAATTATACGGGCAGACTGCAAAATGTGAGTGATTTATTGAACCATCCCCATTTTACATTTATTGAACATGATATCATCAATCCTTTAACAATTAATGAGAAGTTAGATCAAATTTACAACCTTGCCTGCCCAGCCTCCCCTCCTGCTTATCAAGGCAGTTATTCAATCAAAACAACAAAAACGTGTGTATTAGGCGCCATTAATATGCTTGACCTTGCAAAACAACACAAGGCCACCATTTTGCAAACATCCACCTCTGAAGTTTACGGAGATCCATTGGTTCACCCACAAGTTGAAACTTATCGTGGAAATGTCAATCCCATCGGCATTCGATCCTGTTATGATGAAGGCAAACGGTGTGCAGAAAGCTTATTTTTCGATTATTTTAGACACGAAGGTGTTGATATCAAAGTTGTTCGCATTTTCAATACGTATGGCCCAAATATGGATCCAAATGATGGCAGAGTTATTTCAAACTTCATCTGTCAAGCCCTTTCAGGCCAAAATATCACCATTTATGGAGATGGCTCTCAAACCAGATCCTTTTGCTATGTTGATGATTTAATTGAGGTTATCATCCGCATGATGAATTCTGAAAAAGGATTTACAGGCCCAGTCAACATTGGAAACCCAAGGGAATTTACCATCAAAGAATTGGCCAATCTGGTTGTTGAAAAAATTGGCGGCTCTTCTCAAGTGATCCATAAAGACCTCCCCGCTGATGACCCAACCCAACGCCGCCCTGATATCACCTTAGCAAAAACAAAACTTGGATGGGAACCTACAATCCAACTTAGCGAAGGATTGGATAAAACAATTAACTATTTCAAAACACAGATTGATTTGTTCCAACTAAAATAATTTTATTCCTTTTAATAAAAAAAATATCCGTTTTTTTAATCGGATATTTTTTTCACATGATACTTATTCAACCTGACACTTATTTTTCTGGCATAAATATTGTTCTTTTTTACCACTATCATATTGCAACATAAGCATCTTTTGAACCCCCTCTTTTAACGAATATACACCTTCTATTTTTGGATTATCCGCATAAAAGCACCCTTTATTTTGCTGACGAACTAAATAAAAACGATTATTTTCAAGAAAAATCACATATTCTGCTAGTGATGTGTTTTCACAATTTTTAATACAATATGCTTCTTCATTTAAAAAACCATTCTGAAAATACCAATAATAAGGCCTGCAGTTTCTAAAAAATAAAGTGCCTGAAGCATACAAATGCTCTGCATAATTCTCTCCCCCACCAAAATCAAGCATCAATACATTTGTGGGATATACAATATAATCATCATTCAAATTTTTGTATATAGCAAATTCATCTTGCAGTATCCAAGGGATTGAAACATAATCCTTACGATCATAATTTTGATAATAGTCTTTAACACGTTTGATATATGGATGTTTTGGTGAAGCTGCAAAAATACCTCCAGATAAAAGGCCCTTACTCTCCAACGTTACAACCAAATTCTTAACCATCAAATCGCCTAAGTGACGATTTAGAACCATATCCGTATCTAAATAAATTCCCCCTTCCTCATACAATGCTTCCAAACGACACCAATCAGAAGCATAATCCCACCGTTTTTCTTTATAAGCTTTTTTTATAAAATCATTGGCATTTAAGTTGCAATTGGTTTCATCCCATCGTTTAATTTCATAATCAGGCATCATTTTTTTCCAACGTTCAACTGCCATTTTAACAACTTTGGGTTCTTCTTTTGCCCCCAACCATACATAATGGATTTTTTTAGGTATCGGTATCATTTTTGTTTTTTGATATGACAAAAGTGCCAACCCCAAACAAATAAAAATCAAAAAAATCTTAAGTTTCTTTTTCATAACTTTTCCCACCTCTTTTTTATTCTATCAGATAAAAAAGATAGCTGTCAAGAGATTATCACCCTTATTTTTACACAACAAAACCCTTGCAAAAAAAATAAATAACAGATTAAAATTCAATATGTTATTTTTATCGTCTATATTTTTGTTGATTTTTTATCATTTTTAGTGTATAATGATTATATTCATGAAAAATAGATAAAGGAGGTTCCCATGACCACACACTCATCTATCACTGAACTTTATTTAAAATATCCAGAACACTTTAAATCTGGCATTCAAAATGCTGCCGAATTGGAAATTTATCAAAAACTAACAGATGCGCATCCTGAATTTCAGGAACGATTTCCTTCTGGCAGAAACGCAAAAGAAAAAACAAATGACATTCCTTTGCAAACACTTATTGCCAAATTTCAAGCTGGCAGATAATTAATGCTTAAACTAATCTATTTTGATTGAAAAAACGCTTCCTAAAGTTTATAATAAGGAAGCGTTTTATATTTAATAGCAAATTCAAAGGCCTAATATGCAAAAACTTATTTATCTAACAACCAATCCTCACAAAGTACAAGAGGCAAATTATTTTTTCAAAGAAAAATATGGTTTTGAACTTGAAATTGTCAATCCAGATTTTGAACTTATTGAAATTCAAGCAAAAACCTGCGCTGAGGTTGCAGCTTTTAGTGCTGAGTATGCTGCAAACAAACTGGGCTATCCTGTTCTTAAATCAGACACCGGACTTTACATTGATGCCTTAGGCGGACTCCCCGGACCATACAACGCCTATTTTGATAAACAAATTGGCATTGATCTATTTCTAAATATGCTCAAAGATATTAAAAACAGACAAGCAAGAATTGAACACTGCTTTGCCTATTGCGCCCCTAATGAAAAAGCAATTGTTTTTTCTGGTGGAGGCAAAGGGACACTCTCTTTTGAACCAAGGGGTGAACTCGGCCGCTGGCATGACAAGTTTTTTATCCCTAATGGCCAAACAAAAACCTTAAGCGAATTAAGAGCTATCAACAAAGAGTTGGAAGCTTCTTTTTGGGGAACTGCAAAAGATGATTTTGCCCTCTGGTATCAAAAAAATAAAAGGTAATTAAATGACAAAACAAAACGCCCCTCTTTTTAAAGCAAATTCTGATAATCTTTTGTTTTTAAAGCAAAAAGCACAAAACATCATTTATCAAATTAACACTTCCCTTCCAAATGAACGCCCCCAAATACATAAAACTCTTTTTCCAAAACTTTTTGCTTCTTTAGGCGAAAATTCTTGGTTTGAAACACCCTTTAACTGCGATTATGGCAAAAACATATCCATTGGGTCAAATTGCTATTTCAACCACCATGTTTCAATTGGAGATGGCGCAGAGGTAAAAATTGGGGACAATGTCATTATTGGACCTTATGTTGGGATTTATACGGCTGAACACCCGCTTGACAGCACCTTAAGAAAAGAAGGTTGGCAAAGCGCCTCCCCCATCACAATTGGCAACAATGTTTGGATAGGTGCCAATGTCACGATTTTATCTGGTATTACAATTGGGGATAACGCTGTTATCGGGGCTGGCAGCCAGGTTACAAAAGACATTCCAGAATGCACCCTTGCCTATGGAAATCCAGCAAGAGTGATAAAAATCCTTTCTTAAAATAAAAGAGTTTCATCACTTCTTGCCAAATTAAGTATTTTTTAATCTCTTTCCCGTTCCTTCCAATGGTTTATTTTTGGATTTTTAAGGGCTTTATAAAGGGTTGCTTTCTTTTGACATAGAACAGCCCATTCTTGTTCCCCATAGCTATAATGCCACCACTCTAACGGATAATTTACAAACCCAACCGAATGCATAATTTGCCAAAGAAAATATCTGTTTTTTAAGACCGTTGCACCCACATCTCGACTAGCTGTTGCACACAAAGGATTTTCAGTTTCACGATAAGCTGTCCCCATTTGAACTGGCTTTCCCTTTGCATCTAAAATAGTCAAATCAACAGCACCACCTGTTTGGTGCCCACTACCGATAAGATATGGATCTGCAATACCGATATTTGCTTTTTCTTTCAATTCCTCTTGTGAAAGATGAGGCTCTAATAAAGCAAGTTTTTTCATTTCTGCTTCAAAAAATTCCACCTGTTTGTCATAGCTTCTATATGTCTCAAAAATGTGAAACTGATACCCTTTAGGCAGTTTTTTTCTCGCCAACTCAAGCATATAACAGACTTTTTGTCTCAATGCTTTATATTCAATATTATCCTCAAAACTGTATTTATGAGGATTCAACTCATAAAGTACTGGGTTTTCTTGAGTTTCTTGAATAGTGATTTCAGCCGTTTTATCGGCAACCATATGTTTATATTTCATAATTTGAACTTTCATTTAAATGTTAACTAAATTAAAAAAAATTTACTGCTCAGAAAAGATTTCTGTCAGAGGCAAGTGAAAGTTCAAGTATTTAGATTTAAAAATAAAGACACACAAACTCACACCGCCGACTAAATTCGGCGATTGCTACGGATATTAAAAAAAAGTGTCTTTTCATTTGTCATAGAGGTAATATATCATTTTTAGCTTTAAATGTAAAGTATTATTAAAAAAATATTCTCGCCTCTTTTACTAAAAAAGGGAACTCACAGACATCAAAAAATTGTCATTTTTTTATAAAAACTAAATTTCATTGACAAATCCAGTCATTTAAGCTAAAATGCCAGCAAATTTTCAAAAGGAGTCCCCATGCAAGAAGAAAACAAAATAAGAGAGATGGATATTGAGAATTTCAAACTTATGGGTATTGACATACAAAATGAAGCCAAAATGGAAAAACAAATAAAAGAGATGGAGGTTTGGACTTTAGTAACGAATTGTACCATTGGAGTGGCTGGATTGCTTTCTTTTGCTGGAATGGTCGCTCTTGGTTACCAATCTGCTAAAGCAGAAAAACCATTCCCCAAAGCTGAAATTAACAATAATGAAGCAGCTTTGGGTTTGCCTCAAACAATCAAAAGTGCTAACTTGCCCGTTCAAAAACACATCCAATTTCAAGAACGAATCAAGGATTAGTTTAACATTCCTTTTGGCGTTCTTGTTTTAATTTTTTATACCAATCAAAAAAGCTACCACGACTGAGATATCTTTTTTGCAACAAAGAACCCATATTTTTGTAGACTGCCTCTAAGTCTTTAAAATATACCATCTGGATATCCCCAGTCGGTTCTATCACGATTTGAGGTATAAATGTCTGATCACCCACAATTGGCTCGTCTATGGCTGAAAGGTTCTTAGCCCTGCCCGCTCTATAGATATTCACATCTTCAACAATATAATCCCTAAAAATCTTTTTATCCATTTCAGGGCCTGTATTTGGGTGTAAATGAAAGATTCTGACGAGCTCTTTTTTAACACCATATTTTTCTAACAAATCCAATGTATCATTAAGCTGTTTTAAACTTTTTTCTTTATTTTCCAATGGGGTATCAACAAATGAAATCGGTAAAGCGACTTTATTTATCATCTTATACAAAGCTCTTTTACTAACAAGTGTATTGACCCCTCTGGTCATAACGCTGATCGGTACCTTATTATAAAATGAACGTAAAACGATATCCCCCGTATCTACCCCCATAATATCGTCATGATAGCTTAAACTGTCTGAATCAAAAAAGAATTTACCAAAACGCAAATCTTCATTAACGCCAATTTCATCACCACTGACTGATTTAAATTTTTTATATGTTTTCCATAACCTGTTATGTAAACTTAAAAACATAGGATATGGCATATGTGTTAAAGGTGGCACAGCT
The DNA here is from genome assembly GCA_045632845.1 of Alphaproteobacteria bacterium. Taxonomy (GTDB): domain Bacteria; phylum Pseudomonadota; class Alphaproteobacteria; order CAAHEQ01; family UBA3637; genus RGIG4140. Next base: position 77,625 of record JAZQXL010000015.1, on the reverse strand, counting down.
CGCATTAAACAATGGGAACACTGATTTAAACATCCTTTTGTCAGCTGAATTGTCGGATAATTATGCCCCATCAATTTTTGTGTTTCAGCATCAATTAAAGGAAATAAAAGACTTTTAGCAGAGATATCCCATTCTTTATATAAATCCAAGTCAATATAAAATTTATGAGCTGCTTTTAAAGCCAGCTTCGCCACCTTGCCTGTCACCTCTCCTTTTTGAAGAGCCTGATTTAAAATACCGAGTATTTTTTCCCCTTTTTTTGACAATAAATTTTCACCCTTCCCATTTAAAAGGCCTTGATGACTATCTGATAAAGGAATGGCACAATTTTGATATTGAGAAAGCACATAAACAGCCTTTTTCACCCAAAATTTGTTAATCTGAGATTGCAACTTATTATCATCCATTTTGACACTTTCTTTCGCCAACGCTTGTATCTCAGACGGCAACAAAGAAAGTTCAATTTCATCTAATTGATTTTTCAGGATTTTCTTACCCGTTACTTTTAAAAAAATGGGTGAATAAACCTGCATTAAAGCAAGACTGTGCCAGTGGGCGAGCACATATTTAGGCGTATTTTTTATTTCTTCACATAAATCTAATAATTTTGAAAGCATCTTAATCTCCTAATCAATCACTCTATTTTAATCACCCTCATTTTGACGACCAGCTTGCCTGAGTGGTAGAGTGGTCTTTTGCGACAAAATCGGTTTCGTCACAGGTGGTTTTGGAAGTTTTGTATAAGGGATATTATGGGACACGCATCCTCTTACTGATCTCCATTTTTTAACCCCATCATAATATTTTAAATTCATATCAAGGAATTTCTTTGGAAAGGTTTCACGACATTCAGCCTTTTTAAGACAAAGCATATCAATCACTGATTCATATGTTGAAAACAGCATTTCCCCATCTGCAAACAAGGTGATACGTTTTTCTTTTTTGTCTTGAGAAACAATCAATTTTTTCCCTTTAATTTCTTGATTGAACATATACACAAATTCATCTGCATCCTCATCCCTACTATATAGGTCATACAACTGATCATAAAAGGCAGTAGGAGAGAGTAAAGATGAAAATTCTTTTTTCTGCATATCAAACAAAAAATAATCGTTCACCAAAAACTCTTTATCCTTATTCACTTCATGAAGTTTTCCATCTCTAAAATAAAAACCTTCCCCTGAATAAACCCCACCATATTCACTATAATAGTTCAAAATCATCCCATTGGCAAAAAGATAGTTACCAGGCAAACTGATAAAATCTGTCCCAAATTCTTTTTTAATTGCATCAGAAAGCCCTTCAATAATCTTATCAGGATTGGAATCAAACGTATTATCTGGATTTTCAACTTTGTGATTGTATCGATTTTTAATTGAGATAAATCCACCTCCCTTATAAACTTGAATAGAAATCACTGAAGTACCGTATTCATCTTGTCTTTCTTCACGCCCCACAAAATCTGCTCGTTTAATTTCATCCACATTCTTTTTGACAGCATGGATGATATAATAATTTTTAAACCGATTGCTATCTCTAAAAGTGCACAACTCCTCACCAGGGGCAAAATATTTTTGAATAGCATTTTGCTTTTCCAAAGTATCTGCATAATAAGCATCATACCCAGCTTCTGCCAACAATTCATAGGGGGTTTTCCCCTCTTTTTTAGTCTTTAACCCAAGTTCGCCATTCTTAATTCTTTTAAGGGTAGCCAAAATCGGTAAAGCATTGCGTCCAGCAAATTTCACAATGCGAGGCAAATCATCCATCTCAAATAAACTAGCATCATAATGCAAAATCGCTTTTGCAAATGCTTCTCCATTTTGACGTTTGATGATATCATACATTGTTTTCATATTCCCTCCGATTGATTTAATTGGTTCGACCCTGTGATTTTTTGAAAAATTCATGGACAATGCGTGTTGTTTTTTTGATGCACCTAACAACTGGATGCATTTGTTTGCCATAATAAGACCGCATCATTATATCATATAACTTTCTAGCATCCTCTTTTTTCAAAACCATTGGTGTCAAAGAAGATATTTTTGATTCTTCATTCAATGCTTTAATTGATTTTTCATCTATTTCAACAGGCAAAATCAGCTCTTCTTTTGAAGCTTTTAATGGTTCAACAACTGAATTTGGCCGAAAACAAATGTAGCTGTCAATCCCCGTATCTTCCCACCCATTTTTATAAACAAAGCCATCATAGCCTTGTCTTTCAAAGTATCTAATCATCCGTTGATATGCCAAATGCTCACGGTTTATATTGTTCACCAAATTGGGATTCACCTCTTCAAAATCATACAACCCACCCAACAAAAGCTCTTTTTTAACTTCATCCATTGGCATTTTAAATGGTTCATCAAATATATAAGAAAACTCTTTTGGAAGCGCCTCACCCGATAATTTTAAAGCAAAACTCTCAGAAAAGTTACTCCCTTCATACAACTTAGAAACAGCCCCTCTTCCACCTTCATTCATCAAAAGAACATGAAGCATCAAACGCTTATAATCTTTTAGTTCATGATTTCCCATTTCAGGAATGCGAAAAGGATTTTTAACTTTTAACAAAATCGGCTTAATTTGATAAGAAATTTGGCTCAAATCAACACCTAATCTTTCAAAATTTTCAAGCCGTTTTTCTGTAATTGCCCGCTCCAAAGAATCTAAACGCTCACGAGCAGCTCTAAAAGAACCAAAATGATCCAGCGGTTTTGCCTGATCTTTGGGGTTGATTGTCCCACGATAGAGCATTTTTGGAACCAACGGAGCTTTTTCATCCATCAAATAATGATCCAATTTCTCCGTTTGAATAAAGGTGGCCGCTTTTTTGACCTTTTCTTTATCAAACCCAGCATTTTCAAGATATTTAACCGTTTTTTCATCATATTTTTTTGTTTTTAAAGCGTTATTTGCCGTAGCATTTGCAATTTTTTTAAACTCGAGCGCTGTTAAATCCTTTTTAAATGAATTTGTTTTAAACGCTTGATTGAGCCACACGGCAGTGTTTAAGTCTTGTAAAGAAAAATCATTCCCTTTTGCAATAAATGAGCGAATGCTCTTGAGCATTTTTAATGCATTTTTAAGTTCTAAAAGTTGCCCGTTCAATTTTAAAACTGATTTTAACTTGCCTTGTTTTTTTTGAACAGCCCTTTCCTTTGCCAACGCTTTTATCTTTTTTTTCAACACATATTCAGGGCTTTTGTTGTGACTGTTCTTCAGCATAATATTCACTTTATGATACAATAAAAAACAAATCATTTCAGCCGAAACAGCCTCATGCAACAACGTTGTACCATCTATTTTAAAATTAAAGTCAAACTCCTTTTCCAAACGGTTGACTCTGCCCTCTACAAAGGCAGACATACCTTTGATGTCATTTTTTTGAACCAATCTTAAAAGTTTGATTTTATCAGACATAAAAAAACCTTCTATTTTTAAATTTTTTCTATTATATCATAATATTAAAAAATTGTCAATTTTTTTTGTCAACTTACTTAATTCCTTCACTTATACGGCAAGCGAAAATTCAACATGCCATCAATCCAAGCAAATCAAACCTTGTCCAACGTGCCAACAAATCAGAGAATAATTTTTTAATGTTTTTTTAATTACTTTGAATAAAACTTTTGCATATATTTCGCATTTATCAACGCTTTTATATGAGCAACAGATTCCTTGATTTTTTGTGGAAAAATCTGAACCCCAAATTCTTTTGCAAACAAAGGCTTATGTACACAACCGGCTATAAACTCATATGAATGCTGGCTGGATATTCCTTTGAAAAATAAAGGCTTATATCCACAATCTATAATCTTGTTGTCATTTAAACTATATTCCTTACAAGAAGATAAATACCTATTTTCCAACTTCAAAAGCTCTTTTTCATGAGGGATTTGGAGGGGTAAAATAAGCTTCTTTTTATCAATCTGAGATGGCAAAACAACTTGCTCTTTTCGAAACGTAATAAAGCTATCATTTCCAATATCTTCCCAGCCATTTTTATAGACAAAACCATCATACCCCCTTCTCTCAAAAAAGCGAATAAAACGTTGAAACATTAAATTTTTCAAATTCTTACTTTGTGCTGACGGGTCCATTTTTTCACTCAAAACAGGATAAAGCCCTCCTAAAAAAAGCTCCTTTTTCACCTGTTGCGTCGTCAATGAATAAGGTTGCATAAAAACAAAATCATACTCTTTGGGCAAAATTGCCTTTTTTAATTGATTAGAAAAATGTTCTAAACCAAACATATACATACGCGTGATAAAAAAACGACCATATTTTTCTTGAAACAAAAAATGAATCAAAACATTTTTATAGTTATTCAGATCATGTTTTGAAATGTCAGGAATACGAAGCGGATTTTTCATTTTTAAATACACAGGTTTTATTTGAAAAACAAGTTGCCATTTTCCCAGTTTCATATTTCGACAAAAGTTTGATTTTGGAATATTTCTCAACTCATCCAACTTATCCAACCTATCTCTAGCTGCTTTCAACGTCCCAAAATGTGAAAGAGGCTCAAAAGGGTCATTTGAATTTGTCGTCCCTCTAAAAAGAAGTAACGGTCCCCCATTTCCATCTTGTTGATAGAGCATTCTTGCCTGAGGATTATTTTGGACAAGACGATAAGAAAGATGTGCTTTTTCTTTTTTAAATCCACCCATTTTTAAAAGCGTGTTTGTTTTATTAACTTGTTTTATTTTTTCAACACAATAATGGGTTAAATAATTGGCCAAGTTTTCAAAAAAATATCCTTTTCTTTTATCTTGTTCAAAAAAGGTACCCTCTTGTCTCAAATTTTTTAAATAAGGACATTCTCCAGAGGGATAAGGGTTATGAACAACGCCGTCTTTTAAAAAAAGATTTCGATTATTCAATGAAAGGAGCTTTATTGCCTCAAGCTGTTTTTTGATTTTTTTCCCAAGTTTTTCAATCCTTTTTTGAGCATCTTTTTTTTGCAAGAGGGCTTTTCTTTCTTTTTGCAATGCTTTTAATCTTTTTTTATACGCATGTATGGCCGTTTTCCTTTCTTGATTCGGTATTCGAACATTCACACTATACAGCAACAAAAGAGTGAGCATTTCTGCCGAAGTTACCTCATGCAATAAAGTTGTCCCCTTTAAAGTCATATTAATCAAAGCACGATATGACTGTACCTGCATTAAATATAAAAATTTTAATACATTATCTGATTGAACACAATTTAAAAGTTTGATTTTATCAGGCATAAAAAATATCCATCTATTTTTAAATTTTTTCTATTATATCATAATATTAAAAAATTGTCAATGTTTTTTGTCAACAGTTTTGACTTTGCATTTTTTTTGTGATATCATACGATTTATTTAAAGGCATAAATAAATGAACAAACAACTTTTATCACTTTTAATTCTTTCCTCACTTGTTTTTACCGCTTGTGGCCCAAGTGAAAAAGAAATTCAATCAATGATTGACACCCTGTCTTTGCAAGAAAAAAAGGCCGCTCAAATCAAATATGACAAAACGCTGCTTCAAAATTTAAAAAGCCTTCAATCTCAAAGAGATAAAAACTATCTTATGAACGCACACCAACTCACACAACAAGCCGTTATTCCAAGCAAAGAAAGTTATGGTGCTATGCATTACTTTTTAATGCGTCATGCCAAAACACGGCTCAACCAATCTCGCACCAAAATAAATTATACTGAAACTCAAATTATGCCCATGTATAATGTTGCGCTTAAAATGCACGTTCCCACCCCCATGGTCGTTGCCAAAACAAAATATATCTATTGCGACGCATTCTCAGAACAATTGGAAAAAGCCATTAAAATAAGTGAAAATTCAACAAGCAATCAACCAACACAAATCAAACCTTGTCCCAAATGCCAACGCATTAGAGAATAATTTTTAATAATTATCTTGAAAAAAACTTTCTTTGGAGCAACTTGCTACTTAAAAAGTCACACACCTTGTCAAAGGCTTTTTGCACCTTTTGAGGGACAAGACTACCCCCCACCCCATATTCTTGCAAAAAGTTCACAAAATCAAACTGTTTTGACAAATCAACATATTTTTGAACACAGGTTTTAAAATGCCTATCTTCTAATTTTTTTAGCATCTCTTCTTGTGGATTTTGAACTTTTGAAACAAGCTTTTTCTTATCTGCTTTAGATATATCAACTACCTGCTCTTTTCTAAAGATAATAAAGCTATCATTTCCAATATCTTCCCACCCATTTTTATAAACAAAACCATCATAGCCTTGTCTTTCAAAGTATCTGATGACACGTTGAAAAATCAGATTTTCAAGATTTTTTCTATTTGCTGAAACATCTTTTTTTTCACTTAAAACAGGATAAAGCCCACCCAACAAAAGCTCCTTTTTAATCTGATTAGGCGTCAATTCATAAGGTTGAGAGAAAATAAAATCATATTCCTTTGGCATTTGAACAACCAAATTTGATTTTTCATTCTTTTTTTCTGCCGCAGCATATAATTTATTGATAAAAAAGCGCCCATATTTTTGTTGCAAAAGCACATGGATAACCATTTTACGATATGCTTTTAGATTATGATCCCCAAACTCAGGCACTCGAAAAGGCTTTTGCATTTTTAAATAAACCGTTTTAATCTGAAACTGAGGCGTCCACCCGCCTTGACAAATATTGTGATAAAAACGGCTATTAGGCATTTCTTGCAGTTCTTCCAAGGTATCCAATCTTTCCTTAGCAGCTTTTAAAGTTCCAAAATGCGAAAGTGGCTCAAACAAATCATTTTCGTTGGTTGTTCCCCTATATACAACAAGAGGAAACCCTCTTTCATCTTTTTGATAGCTCTCTTTTGCCGCATGGCCATTTAACAAGTGTTGTGCCAAATGGATTTTCTTTTTTGAATATCCCCCTCTTTTTAAAAGTGCTTCCAGCTTATCTTGTTCTTCAAAAGTGGCCTCGCATGTTTTTGTTAAATAATTGGCCAATGCCTTAGAAAAGCCTTTTCTTTTTTTATCTTGTTCATCAAAAGAACAACACCTCATAAATTTTGAAAAAATCAAATGGTCTAATCCCCCAAAACCAGGGATATACTCTTCCTTCCCAGCATTTAAATAAATATTTTTATTCAACTGGTTAATCACTTGCAACGCTTCTTTTTGTCCTTCTATCTTTTTTTGCAACGCAATGATTTTTTTAGATTGCGGTTGGCTCTTTTTTAAAATGCTTTTGTCTTTTAAAAGTGCTTTTAACCTCTTTTTTAAAGCATATTTGACCGTTTTGCCATTTGCATCTTTAAGCCGAATATCACAGTGATATTTAATTAACAAACAAAGCATTTCCAATGAGCAAACTTCATGAAAATAACAAAAGTCTGCCCGATTATATGTTAACAAGTCCCGATATTCTTTAACAAGCATCAAATCTGCAAAGGCCAGCACATTGTTGCGAACAATCAATTTTTTCAATTGCAGTCTTTGTTTTGAAATGCTCATTTAATGCTACAAATCCTTATTATTCGCGCACACGTTCTTGTTTTTTTGTTTCAATTTTAGCTGGCGCTTTATTAATTAAAACAGGATTGTTTTTTGGTTTTTCAGTGCACCCATAATAACCACCCAAGCACAAAGCCACACCGATTAAAATAGTAATAGCCTGAACGCTAGGCTGTTCTAATTTGCCCCAGAATATTTCTGATTTTTCTTTTTTAGTCAAAACAGGCTTATTATCATCACAAACAAATGAGCCACCAACATTGTTGATTGTTGAAACATTTTTAATTTCTGGCTCTACATGACCTTTTTCATCATAAAGTGTCCAAAGGTTTGTTTTTTCATCTTTAAGTGCGACATACTTTTCTTCATCAAATTCAAAAATCTGAATGTCTGACGCTGTTGCAATAATATTGTCATTCTTTTTTTTACACAAATAAAAAAGATTTGCCCCATCATCATGAATTAAAAAACACTTGCCAATTTCTTGATATGGGAGCGGATAAAATTTAAATTCATCCAAATTTTCTTTCAATGATTCCATCATAGGCATAAACCCCTCCCCCTCTTTGAGTTGTCTGATGCCATAAGCTGTTTTTGTAACAACAACCTCAATATTATCATCCCCTGTACGATAAACAAGTTCAGCATTTGGAGCATAAAGTCTGTTCAATCGTCTTGCGCCCTTTGTTTGAACAAGCAAATACCCATTTATGCCCGTGTATTTTTCATATTCATCTCTTTTTAAAATACAATCACCTGTTTTTTTGTTATAAATGTTTCCATTTAAATCATCTTCAAAAAAATATTCATCCATTTGATTCACCCATTCATTTAATACGTTAATACATTTATTTTTCAAAGAAAATAGCACACAATTAAATATTTGTCAATTATTTTAACAAAAACGAGTATTGCATCCTATTTTATTTTCTATTTGACTTTTTTTTTGAATTATTTTACGCTTAAAAAAACAACATGAGGGGCTTATGGACAACACGATTAAACTTTTACAACCAACAAAAAAGCATTATTTATCTTTTTTTAAATGGATTTTATTTTTACTGATTGTCATTTATCACTCCCTTTATTTATTCACATCAAACGCCTTGCTTGCCACACTTGCGCACAAAATATATGATTACATTCCTTTTCTTGTTGATTGTTTTTTTGTAATGAGTGGTTTTTTATTGGCCAGAGCTTTTTGCATAAGACCCATTGAAACAGGTTTTTACATCAGAAAGCGGCTTGTTGATTTTGTTCCCATTCTTATTTTATTTTGGTTTTCTTTTTGGATTATTGGAAAATTAGGTTGGATGAAAGTTGACTTAATTAAAGGCGCTTCAGATCTTTTTGGCTTATCAATTTTTGGCGCAGAACTTGTTCACAATCAACTCAATTACACGTGGTTTTTATACACGCTTTTTTGGTGCAACATCTTCTTTTTCTTTATTTTAAAGCTTAAAAAGTTTGCCCCTTTTGTCCTCCTCCCTATTTTAATTACAACAGGGGTTATTATTTCATCTTATTGGATTGAAGGGAATGTTATCACGCCCAAACCTTATGAAAATTTACCCATCTCATTTGGGCTGTTACGGGGAATTTTTGCCTCTTCCATTGGTGTTTTAGCAGTTTATCCAGCAAGATTCACCCCGTCTTTTATCAGAAAAAGCCCCCATTTGTTCCAAGTTTTAGGATTGCTTGAAGCGAACATTTTAATTTTAACGATTTTAATGTTCTCACAACTGTCACCCAAAGAAATTTACATTAATACCCTTTCTTTGTTTGGACTTTTGCTTTTTTCTCTTTCCTTTGAAAACAGTCCACTTTTTAAAGTTCTCAATCAAAAATGCTTTAGTTTTGGAAGCAACTATTTATTAGGCGGATACATTTTTTCAGCCATTACGCTTTCTATCATGGCGCATGTTCTTCAAAAATACCCTCATTTAAGTACTTATGGAGATAGCATTTATATTGCCGTTATTCTTATTTCCCTTCTGTTTGGAGCACTTATTTATCATTCAACAAAAATACTCCAATCAAAAATTTGAGCATCGCTCCCTTTATCAATTCACATATTAAACAAACGAGGAGACATATATGACATATATCGAACAAATCTCAGGTCCTGATGATGTTAAAAAGCTATCAAATGACGAACTTGCTCTTCTTGCAGGAGAAATCAGAGAAGCTATTTTAAAAAGAAACAGTCTCATTGGCGGACATGTAGGACCCAATCTTGGTGTTGTAGAAATGGCCATTGCGCTTCATAAAATTTTCAATTCACCAACAGACAAAATTGTTTGGGATGTCTCTCATCAATGTTACCCACACAAAATTTTAACAGGTAGAAAAGAAGGGTTTTTAACTGAAGAAGGGATGAAAACCATTTCAGGCTACACCAATCAAGATGAAAGCGAACATGACCACTTTAAAATCGGCCACACATCAACTGCTGTTTCACTTGCCACAGGCCTTGCCAAAGCAAGAGATTTGAAAAATGAAACACACAACGTCATTGCCATTTTAGGCGATGGTTCTCTTTCTGGCGGTGAAGCTTTAGAAGGATTGAGCAATGCAGCCGCTTTAAATTCAAACATCATTGTCATTTTAAATGATAACGAAATGTCAATTGCTGAAAATCATGGTGGTCTTTACCATAACTTAAGAACTTTGCGCCAAAGCAATGGTCAAGATCCTGTCAATTTGTTCAGTGCGCTTGGTTTTACTTATCATTATGTTGAAAATGGCAACGACATAAACACCCTTTTGGATGTTTTTGAAAAAGTAAAAGACACAAATACCCCTACTCTTTTACACATTAGAACCCTTAAAGGAAAAGGATACTCTTTTGCTGAAGAAAATAAAGAAAAATGGCATTGGTGCGCTCCCTTTCATGTTGAAGATGGCAGCCCCAAATTTCCATCTGAAGGGGAAAATTTGTATGATAGAGTTTACAACTTCTTAAGCCAAAAAATAAAAGAAGACCCCTCTGTTATAATTGTAAATGCTGGTACTCCAGGGGTTTTTGGCCTCACCGCTGAAAAACGTGCAGCCCTTGGCAAAAATTATGTTGATGTGGGCATTGCTGAAGAACATGGCGTTGCTTTTACCTCAGCACTTGCAAAAGGTGGCTGCAAACCTGTTTTTATGGTTATGAGCTCCTTTGTTCAAAGAACATATGATCAACTATCTCAAGATTTGGCTTTAAACAACAATCCTGCGGTTATTTTGGTTGCTTGGGGGGGCATTTCTGGTGCAGATATGACCCATCTTTGCACATTTGATATTCCACTGATCAGCAACATTCCAAATCTTGTGTATTTAGCCCCACAAACAATGGAAGAATATTTGGATATGCTAAACTGGGGATTAGAACAACAAAAACACCCCGTTGTTATTAGAATGCCCAAAACAGTTATCCATGATTTAGAATTTGAACCCTTTGATTATGCGCAATTAAATACTTTTAAAGTTCAAGAAAAAGGGGATAAAATTGCCATTATTGCAGCAGGAAGCTTTTATTCCCTTGGAAAAGAAGTTGCATCCTTGTTGAAAGAAAAAGGCATTCAACCTACCCTGATTAATCCTCGTTACTTAACAGGGTTAGACACTGATTTGCTTGAAAAATTAAAAGAAGATCACGATCTTGTCATCACTCTTGAAGATGGCGAATTAGACGGAGGGTTTGGTGAAAAAATCGCCAGATTTTACGCTTCATCAAACATCAAGACACTCTGCTTTGGTGCGTTTAAAGAATTCACCGATCGAGTCCCATTGGATGAACTTTATAAAAAATATCATCTAACTCCTGAACAAATTGTTCAAGATGCTTTAAATGCACTATAAAAAGCTCAGACAACGCTTCTTTTTTAAGAAGCGTTGTTTTTTTATCTTAATTACCAAGCTGATTTATTGTTCCATTTAACCCCATCAGGAGCCGTTCTTGTATGAGGGGCAACATAGGTTCCATTTTGTTTATAATGCCCTCTCACGTGAACAGGACCTGCATCAGCCGTTGCTGAAATAAATAGAGTTGAAACAAAAATAGCTATTAAAAATAAAAATACGTTTTTCATTGTACACTCTCCTTTGTTTTGTTTAAACAAAACCCACCTTTAAAAGGCGGGCGGATGTTAGAAAACCGTGTACTAGCAAACGGCTCGGCTTATTTGGCCAAAACCTTATTCACCGACATCCGTCCTTTAGACGAAGGTCGGCATACTTATTTTAGTCGCTATGCTTAAACGACTGCTAATACATAGGGTTTCTACGCCCTAGTATCCATAAAATGGATACCAAAATTATTATAACACGATCCAGTAAAAATCGTCAATAAAAATATGGGGGCATTCAAAAAAAACAACATCCCAACAAACCTTATTGAAATTATAATCCCCACAAAAAACAAAAACTTTTTTCATCTGCCCTTCTCTAACCAGAAAAAATGAAATCAAATTTTTATTTTCCATAAATATCCCCCTGCTCACGCAGGTAGTGTTACGTCCGATACTATAAAAAAAATCCACCAGCTTTTGACTGATGGATTTTCTTTTTCTTATTCAAGAAAGATTATTTCTCTTTATCTTTCTTTTTATTATCGACATTTTCATCATCGTCTTTTGTTTTTCTATCCCGTTGATGATATTGTTTTTCTTCCGGTTTCTTTTCAAATTCTTCGATACCGTATTTATCCCATTTCAAAATCAACTCAGTATCATCAAATTTAACAATAGAAGCATAGTCAGTGAACTTCCCTTCTACATCACGGAATACACGGTATTTAGAAACTTGAGTAAGCGTATCTTCCCAATAGCGATGTTTGACAAAAATTTTAACTTCTTTGAATGCTTCTCTTTCCTTCATCAACGCCTCATCATATTCCAAAATCAAATAACCATCCAGATTTTTAATTCTGTCTTTCAAAAGCGCAACATCAGGATTGCTTTTAGCAGCTGATTCAATTGTTTTCATAAATGGAGGATCAATCAGATAAAAATAACTCTTATCACTAACGTAACCCGCCAAAATTTCTTCTTTTGTTTTATCAATCAGTTGATGTGTTTTCTTTGAAGGACGATTTAAGAACCCATAGTTCACATTTTTACGATGTTTAATCGCCCAACGCCACATATGACGATAATTTTCATTGTGTGCAAAGATAAACACATTTGGATATTGCTTATCCAATCTTTCCCATTCTTTTGAAACCATTGGTAGAGGTTCTTTAGGTGAAATATAAATAAAGTCATGTTTTGATTTATATGTTGGATACAAATCCCAAATTTGAACACCCAATAACAATGGCAAGAAAACCAAAGCCCCTTTTGGATATTTTTGCACAAATGTTTTGATAATAAAGAATGCAAGCAAATACCAAATTGGCCAGAAAAAACGGCCAGAATAACGGAACACATTTCCAAGCCAATCAATAACTTCACCTGGTTTATAATCAAGAATAACTGTTTTCCCAAACTTAACTTGTGAGGATAAAGCAAATAATGTCAATCCCAATAACAAAATGGCAAGTGGATAATGACGTTTTAAATTTTCCCCGGCAAACAAACGTTTAACAGATGGGAAACAAACACACAACAAAATCAACAAGCCAAAACCAAAATAGTTGTCAGCATCAAAATCAGCTGATGGCGTTAAAGTTGAAAAGATGCGTGATTGGCTCCAAATTGGGTTGAAAAGAGCTGTTAAGTTTAAGCTCAAACTTCTCCAACCACCACTGGCCAAATTTTGCTCAGTTGAAATCATTCCAAGTAAATAGAACCAAAACAAAAACACACCCGCTAAAAAGGCAAGGCCTTTTATAACTGTTAACAAATTGATTTGTTTTTCAATCCAATATTTTTGATAAATCAAAATAGCAAAAAAGCCAAAGATCATTGGCAAAAAGTATGGACATGTCAAAATGGCAAATGAGAACAAAACACCCATCCAAATCCATTCTTTTTTGGTTAATCTGTTGTTCAAATATAACAAGAGTGTGAACAAGACAATGAAGTGACACATCAAGTTAATGTGAACAAAAACACGCATCATCATAATTGGAGCTGTTACAAAGAACAAAGCACCAAGCACAACAAAAAATTTATTTTTGAACGCATGGCGGAAAATAAGCACAGATGCAATTGCTTGTAAAATATAGCAAAAGAACATCCAAACACCAACAAATTGCACTTCAGCAGACATTCCAAACACTTTGTGGAACACTTTAAAAATCAGTGCCAACAAAGGAGAACCGTCCGTCCCATGAACAGAAATACCATAGGGATAAGCTAAATTGGTATGCGTAAAAATTGGCCAACGCCACTCATCCAAACGATAAAACACACTGCCCAGATAGGAAACAGTAAAGTCACCACCTTTCACAACAAAATCCGTGTTGTAAATATTCAATGATAACAACCCAAACATTAACAAATATGCTGCAACAGTTAAAGCTATTGTTACAGACATGTCCCAGTTGCGCCAGATAATATTATCTTTTGCAAAAAGCTTTTTTATTATTTTTTGCATTAACCCCTCTACTGTTTCGATACTGTTGTTCTTTGAACAATATATTTAGGACGCCGTTTTGTTTCCATAAAAATCATCCCAATATATTCACCAATAATGCCCATCATAAAAAGTTGTACCCCACCCAAAACAAGCACAACACTCATTAAGGATGCCCATCCAGTGATAACTGAACCACCAAATAGTTTTTGATACAATACATAGGCTGTAAATAACCCACCAAAAAGAGCAATCAATAAACCTAAATAGATTGCAACTCTTAATGGCTTAATGCTAAATGAAGTTGCTCCCAAAATGGCAAGGGCAACCATTTTACTTAACGTATAAGAACTGGTTCCTTTAAACCGTTTTTCAGCTTTGTATGGAACCGCCTTTTGCTTAAACCCCATCCAAAAGACCATCCCTCTTAAAAAGAGGTTCCCTTCTTGCATAGCAACAAGAACATTTGCCGCCTTTCTATCTAAAAGGCGAAAATCAGCCGTTCCTTGGGGGAGCTTTAAGCCTGAAAAAAATGAAAAAACTTTATAAAACAAAGCAGATGTCATCTTTTTTAACCAACTAGCATCAGCAGTATCTTCTCGAATGGTATAAACAACATCAAAGCCTTGTTGCCAATTTTCAATCAATTCCGTTAACAATTCAGGTGGATGCTGCAAATCTGCATCCATTGAAATCACACAATCCCCTGTTGCATAATCAATCCCTGCTCTTAAAGCATATTGATGACCAAAGTTTCTTGAAAAAGACACATAATGCACTTTTTCATTCTTTTTGTGCCACAATTCCAACACATTGAGTGTATCGTCACTGCTGCCATCATCTACAAAAATAATTTCATAATCATTATAAGACTGAAGAACGGGCAAAAGCCGCTCTAACAGCGGAGAAATATTTTCAGCTTCATTATAAGCTGGTATCACAACTGAAACTTTAAATTTTTTCATCATATTATATCTTCTTTTGGACACCCTAACCCATTTTAAATCAAATGTAAACAAAAAAAACGACGCCCTCAAAAAAAAGCGTCGTTTTCATTTTCATTTTCCATTAAGCCTTTGGACATTCTGCAGATTTTTCTGCATTAAATTTAATCCATTTTTCATCAGCTTCATCTGAAGAACTGATAGCGCCTTGTGGACATTCTGCAATACAAACACCACAATCGATACAATCATCAGGATTGACAACCATTTGTGTCCCTGCATCATGGAAAGCTCCAACTGGGCAAACATCAACACATGTTCTGCACAAGATACATGAATCATTTACAACTGAAGGCATTTTCTTCTCCTTAAAAAATTATTAAATACTTGCTCATAATACTCCTAAAAAAAAATTGTGCAAGTGTTTTTTCATAAACTTTAAAATTATTGCCTTGACGAAGCAAAAAATAAAGCCTAAGATACCAAAAAAAGGAGAAATTTATGGCTACAAATTACAAAATTGGGGAAAAAGATACACGCCCTTGGGGTGAATGGGAAACAATCGATGTAACTGAAAATTACGTTGTCAAAAAAATCACTGTTTTACCTCAAGGAAAACTCTCACTTCAAAAACACAATTATCGTTCAGAACACTGGGTGATTACTGAAGGTGAAGGACTTGTCACCCTTGATAAAACAACAAAAAAATATTGTGCAAATGAACATATTTTTATCCCTGTTGGCACTATTCATCGAATTGAAAACCCCACCTCAACACCGCTTGTTTTTATTGAAATACAAACAGGTAAAATATTAGATGAAAATGACATTATCCGATTAGAAGATATTTATAATCGCATTTAATTTTATTTAAAATCCCTCTTTTTCTAAGAGGGATTTTCTTTATCTAAATCAACTAAAAATCTGGTTTTAAATCATTTGGCACACGCCAAAATTTTTCTTTATCATCTATTGGAACATAAAGCATATTGTATGTTTCAACCAAAAAACCCAAAGGGTTTAAAACCGACTTCATACCATTAAATGATGTCCGAACAAAAATTCGATATCTTAATTGGCGAGAAGAATGTTCCACTTTACAGGCAAGACATTTTTTTGAATTATCCGAACAATTACAAACAGGATTATAAGCATCAGGAATGGGCATATCAAAAGTATCAATAACCACTTCCCACAAATTTTCTTTAATCAACTTTAATTCATAAATATGAACATCTCTGACAAAACCTTTTTTTCTTGATTCTTCAAACAAATTATCAGCACTCATGCGAAATGGCATATAAACTTTTTTATAATGCGAATATCCCGCAACAGGCCCACCCACATCCCATCGCTGGGTCATGGTTTTGTTTTCCCATACAACAGTGTGCCGGTTATGTATGTAACTTCTCAACAAAGATTCTGCAAATAATTCAAGCGCTTTAATATTCTTTGTTGAATATTCTGCGGGAATTAAAACCTGCCTTGAAGAGTCAATAGAATATAGATTCACCGCTTTTCGATTAGCAATTGAAATATCAATCCGATCCGCATTGTAGGTGAAAAATCCAGCTATGGCAATCATGACTGCCATATTCAAAAAAATAAACAAAGCAAGCAATCTTGATGTTTTTAAATATCTGCGTTCTGGCAATGCCTTCACCTGCATATATTCAGGATAACGACCCAAAACATCTGGTGAATCCTCTTTTGCCCGGTTAAAAAGAACTCTAAACAACCCCATATTTTTCCCCTATTTGATTTAATCTTTTTTTTAAGAATAAAGAAGTTATAAAAATAAATCAAGCTCTTTTCTAATCAAATTGATAAAAACAAATCATTCAAAATAATTATTTTTTCAAATCAAGTGGATTAAATTGACCTGCTGAAAGGGCAATAAGGGCCTTTCTTGAATCATTTGGTGCAACCTTATTTTTACGTTCAAAACCACACTTTTGGCAACGATGTAAAATAAATTCTGCCCCATTTTTAATTTCATATCCAACAGCAAACATCACACCGTGACAAGTAGATGCTCTATCCCCAGGGTTAATATCAACATGCAAAGAAGATAAACACTTCGGACAATGGTTTGTATATCCATTCCCCTTAATTAAATGACCACAAACAATGCAAGTAAAATCTTCAACTTTTTTTTCAAAGAGCTTTACCATTTTATATCCTTTATTAAATTTTCTTTACATAGGGCGTAAAATAAAAAAGCTCACTTTCCTTAATTTTCACATCAAGCTTAATCACTTTTTGTGTGTCTTTTCTATTTAACACTTGCGCTTTTTGATAAATTTGAGCCAATGCTTTTCCATCTGTTACAGGAATTTGAAGATGAACCTCTTTTGCATCTTTATTCAACGCTTCTTCAATACAGCTTAAAAGTTTATCAAACCCCTGCCCTGTGTGCGCTGAAAGAGGACATTCTTTTGGCCGTCTTTTCTTTTGCTCTAAAATCATATTCAAATCATCTTCAGCAAAAAGATCTATTTTGTTTAATGCTTCAATCAGCCCCTCATCAACCATTTCTTTAAGTCCCAAATCTGACAAAACATTTTCAACATCAATGCGCTGAGCTGTTGAATCCTCATGATGATAATCTCTCACATGCACAATCACATCTGCATCCAAAACTTCTTCAAGCGTGGCGCGAAAAGCCATGACCAATTCCGTTGGCAAATCAGAGATAAAACCCACTGTGTCTGACAAAATAACTTCTTGCCCTGATGGCAACTTAATGCGCCGCATCGTTGGATCCAATGTGGCAAACAACATATCTTTAGCCATCACATCTGCATGCGTCAACTTGTTAAAAAGAGTTGATTTTCCAGCATTTGTGTAACCAACCAACGCCACAACTGGGAAAGGAATTTTCTTTCTTGCAGAACGATGCAAATGCCGTGTTTTTTTCACATCTGCCAATTCTTTTTTGATTTTGATGATATCTTCATCGATCAAACGTCTATCCAACTCAATTTGCGTTTCCCCAGGGCCACCCAAAAATCCAGAGCCCCCTCTTTGACGCTCAAGGTGCGTCCAAGATCTAACCAGTCTAGATCTGGCATAGGTCAAATGTGCCAACTCAACTTGCAAAACCCCTTCTTTTGTTCTGGCTCTTTTTCCAAAAATCTCCAAAATCAAAGCTGTTTTATCAATAACCTTTGTGTTCCATGCCTTTTCCAAATTACGCTGTTGCAAGGGTGATAATGGGCAAGCCATAATCACAACTTCAACCTCATTTTCTTTAATGAGGGAAACATATTTTTCAATTGTTCCCTTCCCAATAAAGGCATTTGCTCTAATTTCACTTAAAGGGACTAATTGACTTTCAATAACATTCAAGTCAATTGCTTTTGTTAATGAAGTAACCTCTTCAAGTCTTGCTTTTGGGGTTCTAATATCATTTTCATTTTTTAAATATGGTAATAAAACCAATGTATTTGTCAAAAAAACTTACTCCTCAACTTGTTGCCAACCAGCCTCAACAACAGCAAATTCCTTCTCTTTTGTTGGGCTTGCAATTAAATGATAAGTTGAAGTATCCTCTATTTTTGAAAAAATTGCAACCTCATTTTCTAAAAGCGCCCCCGTTTTAAACTGGATTTTCAATTCTTTTAAGCAATGCGTATTTAAAAAATCATTTTCCAATCCATCTAAAATCCACGCTGGATAAACCGCATTATTCACATGTTGGTTGATATCAATATCATCTTTGCGAACCTGTAGTGAAACGGCATCTCCCATATCTTGTGGCAAAACAACTTTTTTAAATTCTGCATCAATGGATTTTTTTAAAACCAATGTTTCATCGGATAAATATTTTTGCACAATCACAGGGCGTTTTTTATTTAAATCAATCAAAGCCCAATTACTATAAGCTGCAACCAGAACATTCCCCTCTAAATCTTTGAGTTCAAAATCACGCCGTGCGGTCATAAGTTGTGACCTAGCATGCCATGTTTCAATAACAAACTCTTCATCCCTTTTGGGCAATCTGTTGATCACCAAATGATACCCTGTTCCAACCCATGTCATTTGATTTTGAAGACAAAAACTATACCCAAAACCAAATTTTTCAGCATGCAAATCCGCCATATCTTGAAACAGATTAAACAAGGAACGCAAGCGCATTTGATTAAATCTATCACATTCGGCACTTCTTAAACGATACTTAATTTCAAACTTTTGCATATTACCTTTCAACTCTTTCGTTTTTCATAAGATGCGCAATTTCTAACAACCGCGGATCTTTTAACATATCTTCAACACTCACTGGCAATTTGTAACGCCAATTGGGATATTCCATATACGTCCCTGGCAAATTGAATTGTTCTTCCATTTCAAAAACATCTTCTGGACGAACCAACAAAATTTTGCTTTTTGTTTTGGCTAAGTATTTATAAATATAAGGAATAAACCAATTTGGAACCGTTTTGGTGTTTAAAAACGCTTCCTTGGACATAGGTGTATCAAAGCCTTGACGCACAAATGCTTCAATAAAAAGCTGTTTTTCTTTTTTTCGATTTTCTTTATGGTCTTGATATTGTTCCAAAGAAATTGTCTTTTTTTCAAGCCCCAAATCCAAATCTAATTCTTTAAAAAATCCCACATAGGATGGCAAATCATGCGTTCCTGTTGCAATCAACGAACAAGCTGGATACACCTCTGGAGGCAACAATCCTTGCCAATCTTGTTGATAATGCATAATTTTAAATGAAAACGCATTCAACTGAATCATTTCATCTGAAAAACCATCGGGAGCTGTTCCCAAATCTTCAGCAATAACAACTGTTTTGTTTAAATGACTTTCAAGCGCCATAATACCTGTTAATTCTTTAAACGGAAATTTCAAATAAGCTCCTGTGGCATTTTGAACACGCAAATAAAGACGCATTAAACCAAACGCATGATCAATGCGAACAGCCCCCGCCCCTTTCATAGCGCCTCTCATCACGTCAATAAAAGCTTTAAACCCCGTTTTTTTGAGCATTCTAGGATTAAATGGTGCCAAAGACCAATCTTGACCATTGAGATTAAACGTATCAGGGGGAGCCCCTGTTGTTACCCCTGTCATAAACACCTCTTGATTAGACCAAACCTCAGCGCTGTTATCACTAACCCCAACAGGCATATCGGTATAAAGTCCCAACGGCAACTTTTCAATTTTTTTCAACACACTTTGAAATTGCTCATAAGCCACAAACTGCTGATAGCAGATGCGCAGAATTTTCATCTCATTATCTTTTAAAAACTGTTTCAACTCTTTTGTGTTGGGTTTTTGATGTGATTTTTCCCATTCTCTCCACATCATTGATTTTTTTATTTTTGAAGCTTCATTTCTAAGCGTTTGAAAAAGAGCAAAATTTTCAAGCGCCTCCCCTTTTTCTTTCAAAAAGGCTTCAAAATCATGCCCTCTTTTTGTTATAGCATTCCCTTCATCATCAAAATGCGTTTCTCTAAATTTTTTAAACAAAATTTTAAATGCCTGTTTTTTAATTGCGGCAACTTTTCGGTAATCAACCGTATCAGATTCCCTTGCTTTTAAAAGATGATCTTTAAAAATAGGACAAGCCTTAAGCTCTTCAAATGCCTCATTATCTTTTGCTTCAGGGACAATCTCCATGTCCACATAAATTGGATTTAAAAACATTCTAGAACAAGGAAAATAAGGACTTGCATCATCTGGGTTATCTTGAAACAATGCGGTCAATGGATTAACCCCAATAAAAGCAGCGCCTGTTTTGATTGAAACATCTACCATTTTTTTTAAATCAGAATAATCCCCAATACCCCAATTTGTTTTTGATTTTAAAGAATAAAGCTGTATTGGATAACCAAACACCTTTTTTTCTGCCTCAAGCGCCGTGGGCATATAACATTTATCTGGAACAATAATTAACGATGCAGTGGCTTTTTTATTTTTTCCAATCAATGAAACACTAATTTCATGATAGCCAATTTCCATTTCAAGAGCCAAACACAGCTGTCTTACTTGGTAAACTTTGTCTTCAACAATTTCCTCTTTTATAACCTCGAGCAGTTCTATGGGAACTTCATCTTCGAACACCTCCCCTGCCTCAGTTTTAATTTGCCAAATTAAGGAGGTGTCAGCCTCATCTTTTAACAAATGAAGATCTATTTCTAAATTTGATTGCTCACTTTCACGGATCAAAATTGTTTGATCAATTAATGATTCATATTCTTCTTTTTTAAGTTTTAAAAATGAAGCTTCAATATCATCATCCGTTTCAGCCAAAAAGCCTAAACTTTTTAAAATTGCTTGTTTTGAGTAATCATCTGCATGATATGTAATGTTTGTTGTTCTATCAATAAATGAGGGTAAAATACCAACTTTTTCAGCAAGTTCATTTAATTTATCTGGATTACATCCCATTTTTAACCCCTTTCCCTTTCAAAAACAACAACGCTAAATGGCGGAACTTTTACAGTCCTCATTTTTTGTTTCTTTAATGTTTTTTCTGTTGAAAACACAAGCCGCCATTCAAAATCCCTTGTTGGCAACACCCATTTTATTGCTTCATTATGTGCATTAAAAATAAAGAATAAACGATTGGAATTTTTTGAATTTTTAATCAAACAAGAAAGTGCTTTCACATAAAAATGCCAATCTTCTTTTGCCATTGGTTTTCCATCTGGCTTATACCAAGAACAAACCTCTTCGGTGAAAAAGTCACTATGTTCCATAATGGGTCTTGAACTTCGAAATGCCATCAATTCTCTGACCATTTGGAGCATTTCTTTGCCTTGCGGTTTGATGTGTCGCCAATCAATCCATGAATATTCATTGTCTTGAGAATAAGTATTATTATTCCCCTTTTGTGTTGCAAGAATTTCATCCCCTGAGCGAATCATTGGAGTGCCAAAAGACAAAAGAAGCGTTGCCATCAAAGATTTGGCTCTTGCCATTCTGTTTTTCAAAATGGCTTCATCTGTTGTTTCACCTTCCACCCCACCATTAAAAGATAGGTTATGATCTGTTCCATCTTTATTATTTTCCCCATTAGCCTCATTATGCTTTTGATTGTATGAAACCAAATCATTAAGCGTAAAGCCATCATGAGCCGTAATAAAGTTCACAGATTCCCAAGGGCGTCTGCCACGGTGTTGATACACATCTGACGAACCCATCAAGCGGGAAGCAAAATCTCCCGCCTGCCCTTCATCTCCCCGCCAAAAGCGACGCATTGTATCTCTAAATTTATCATTCCATTCAGCCCAACCAGGTCTAAAAAATCCAACTTGATAACCGCCATAACCCAAATCCCATGGTTCAGCAATTAACTTTAAGCGTTGCAGTGTTGGGTCTTGTTGAACGGTGGATAAAAAAGCGCTTTTTATTCCATATTGGTTGTTTTCATCTCGAGCAAGCGTGGTTGCAAGATCAAATCTAAACCCATCAACCTGCATTTGATTTGCCCAATATCTTAAAGAATCCATCACCAATTGCAACACACGCGGGTGTCCCAAATTAAAAGAAGCCCCACACCCTGTTGTATCTTCATAATACCGCTTATTTTCTTTATTCAAACGATAATATACGCCATTATCAATCCCACGATAACAAAGCGTTTGGCCCATTTGATTACCCTCACCTGTGTGATTGTAAACCACGTCTAAAATCACCTCAACACCAGCTTCATGGAACACACGAACCATATGTTTTAGTTCATCCAAATTTGTTTTTTGAGATAAATAGGTTGATTGGGGCGCCATAAATGCAATGGGATCATATCCCCAATAATTGCTTAAACCTAAATCTTTTAAAAATCCACTGTTCATAAATGAAGCAACAGGCAACAATTCAACAGCTCGAACACCCAATGACTTGATGTATTCGACCGCTTTTTTGGTTGACATACCTTTAAAAGTACCTCTAAGTTTTGCATCCATCTCTGGAGCTAAAGCCGTAAAACTCTTAACATGAGCCTCATAAATAACCTCTTCAGTCCAAGGAACTTTTGGTTTTTGAACTCCATTCCAATCAAAAGCATTATCATCAATAATAATGGCTTTGGGGACATAGGGCGCAGAATTTGTTTCAGAAAAAGACAAATCTGCCTTTCTTGAAAAAGCTTGATACCCAAGCATTGCGTTGTGGGCAGAAACAGGCCCTGTTAAAAGCTTTGCATAAGGATCAATCAACAATTTATTTGGATTAAATCGAAGCCCCTGCTCTGGTTCATAAGGACCATGAACACGATATCCATATAATTGACCAGGTTTTAACCCCTCAATATAACCATGAAAAACCTCATCTGTATATTCTGGTAAAACAATGCGTTCTTCATTTCGTCCCAATGGATCAAAAAGGCACAATTCAACTTTTGTTGCTGTTGAAGAAAACAAAGCAAAATTAACCCCTTTACCATCATATGAAGCCCCTAATGGGTAAGGTTCTCCTTTTAATATGACACGGCTCATAGCTTATCCTTTCAATTTATTTTTTCTTTTTTAATTGATAGACAACTGTAGCCAATGGTGGCAAGTGTACTTTAATCGCATAAGGCTTAAAGTTCCACCCCTCACCTGTTTCAATTTCTCCTTTATTTTCAATTCCTGATCCAAAAAACTCACGCGCATCAGAATTTAAAACTTCTTCATATACACCTGCTTCATTTACACCGATTTTATAATTTTCTCTTGGGACAGGTGTAAAGTTGCATGCAACAATTAAACTGTTACCCTCTTTATCTTTACGCATGAAAGAAAAACAAGAGTTGTTTGCATCTGAACCGTCAATCCATTCAAATCCCGCACCATCAAAATCATAATCTGACAGTTCTTTATGGTTTAAATAGAACTTATTCAACTCTTTAATAAAGCGTTGCAGTGCTTTATGGCTTTCATTCATTGTTAAGCCCCAATCCAAGCTATCTGCATAATTCCATTCCCGTTGAACACCCAATTCATTCCCCATAAATAAAAGCTTTTTCCCAGGGTGCATAAACATATACGCATAATAAAGCCTCAAGTTAGCCATCTTTTGCCAATGATCGCCTGGAACTTTATCATACATAGGCCCTTTACCATGGACAACTTCATCATGTGAAATTGGCAATGTAAAATTTTCATTAAATGCATAAAGCATTGAAAATGTTAATTCATTATGATGATATTGTCTATAAATTGCATCATAACCAATATATCTTAACGTGTCATGCATCCAACCCATATTCCACTTATAACCAAAACCAAGACCTCCAATATAAGTTGGTTTTGAAACCATTGGCCAAGCTGTTGATTCTTCTGCAAATGTTGTATAACCTGCGTTTTCACCATACACCAATTCATTTAATTTGCGCAGGAAATTAATCGCATCAATATTTTCCCTCCCACCATAACGGTTAGGAATCCATTCCCCCTCTTTTCTTGAATAATCAAGATACAACATACTTGCAACAGCATCAACTCTTAACGCATCAATGTGATATTCTCTCAGCCAGAACAAAGCATTCGCATGCAAGAAGTTAGAAACTTCATTTCTTGAATAATTATAAATCTTTGTTCCCCAATCTTTATGTTCTCCTTGACGCGGATCTGCATGTTCATAAAGAGCTGTTCCATCAAACTCACATAAACCAAAAGCATCTTTTGGAAAGTGTGCTGGCACCCAATCCATAATCACCCCAATCCCCGCTTGGTGCAATTTGTCAATCATATATTTAAAATCATCTGGAGAACCATACCTGCTTGTTGGCGCATACATCCCCGTTACTTGATACCCCCAAGAGCCATCAAACGGATACTCTGATAAAGGCAAAAATTCAACATGTGTAAAGCCCATTTCTTTCACATAAGCGGGCAATTCTTCAGCCATTTCACGATAAGTCAACCACCGATTGCCTTCCAATGAATTGCGTCTCCAAGAACCCAAATGAACTTCATAAATTGAAATTGGAGCATCCAAAGCATTTGCCTTATATCTTTTTGAAGTGCACCATTCACTGTCTTGCCACTTGTATTTCTTAGAATTAAAAACAAGCGTTCCTGTTTTTGGTCGCATTTCAAAAGCTTTTCCATATGGGTCAATTTTTAATGGCAACAAATCCCCATTAGGCCCAATGATTTCATATTTATAAATTGTCCATTCAGGCAAATGTGGAATAAAAATTTCCCATACACCTGAAGAACCTCTTGGACGCATCATGTGACGGCGCCCATCCCAATCATTGAAATTACCAACCACACTCACACGTTTTGCATTTGGCGCCCAAACAGCAAAACTCACACCTGAAACACCTTGATGCGTTATTAATTGTGAGCCTAATTTTTCATATATATCTTTATGATTACCCTCATTAAAAAGATAGAGATCCATATCCCCTAACACCGGCCAAAAACGATAAGCATCTTCCGTTTCATAAGTTTCACCACTATAGAGTGTGATTTTAAGATAATAGGCAAAAAATTCTGTTTCATCAGGAAATGCCATTTCAAACAAACCATCTTGATGAATTTTTTTCATCTCAACAGCTTCTTTTGTTGCAACCCGAACAAGCTCAACTTTTTGAGCTTGAGGCTGAAATGTACGCACATATAAAAATGGTGTCAAAATGTTTTTTGAGCAAAGATGCATCCCCAATACTGAAAATGGATCCCCTTGAAAACGCCCAGAACACAAAGCATTCATTTCATCTGATGTCATAAAATTCATTTTAGTCCCCTATTTTTGTTATAAATTACTTTTATATAACATTGTTTTTTCAAAAAAGAAAAGCAAAAAGATGCGTTTTTTTTATTTTCTTAAAACTCTTTTAATAACCCATTCACAAATATATACTTTTTTAAATATAAAAAAATATCTTGCATTCCCTAAAAAAAAGTGATAAACATTTGGCGAATAAAAATCATAAGGGTTCCATAACTTAAATATTTTGAGGTATGGTTTTTAATTAACTAACAAGCAAAGGAAAAACTAATGACAAAATGGGTTTATACTTTTGGTGATGGCGTTGCAGAAGGCGATGCTTCAATGAAAAACTTGTTGGGTGGTAAAGGTGCTAACTTGGCTGAAATGAGCCGTGTTGGTGTTCCTGTTCCTCCAGGTTTTACAATCACAACAGAAGTTTGTACATATTATTATGCAAATAATCATTCCTATCCAACAGAATTAAAAGATCAAGTTTTAGCAGCACTTGCTGGCATTGAATCAAAAATGGGCAGCAAATTTGGTGATCCTAAAAACCCACTTTTATTCTCCGTTCGTTCAGGCGCTCGCGTTTCAATGCCTGGTATGATGGATACAGTTTTAAACCTTGGTTTAAATGATGAAACAGTTGTTGGTTTGGCTGAACGTTCAGGCAATGCAAAATTTGCTTATGACAGCTACCGTCGTTTCATTCAAATGTATGCTGACGTTGTTATGGGTGTTCACAGCTCAAAATTTGAAGCTGTTTTGGACCGCGTTCGTGAAGAAAATGGTTACCAATTCGACAATCAAATGACAGTTGAACAATTAAAAGAAGTCATTAAAGAATACAAAGAAATCTGTGTTAATGACGGTCACCCACTCCCACAAGATCCATTTGAACAACTTTGGGGTGGTATTGGCGCTGTGTTCTCTTCATGGATGGTTGATCGTGCTATCTACTACCGCAAACTGAACAACATTCCAGGTGACTGGGGTACAGCTGTTAACGTTCAAACAATGGTTTTCGGTAACTATGGTGACACATCTGCTACAGGTGTTTGCTTCTCACGTGACCCTGCAACTGGTGAAAATTATTTCTATGGTGAATACCTCAAAAATGCACAAGGTGAAGACGTTGTTGCAGGTATTCGTACACCACAACCAATGACAAAACTTGTTAAAGAACGTTCAGGCACAGATATGCCATGTATGGAAGAAGAATTCCCAGTTCTTTTCAAAGAATTGTCAGACATTCGTGCAAAATTAGAAGCACACTACAAAGATATGCAAGATATGGAATTTACAATCCAAGACGGTAAACTTTGGATGCTCCAAACACGTAATGGTAAAAGAACAGGTACAGCAGCTCTTCGTATCGCTGTTGAAATGGTCAACGAAGGTTTAATCGACAAGAAAACAGCTGTTATGCGTGTTGAAGCTGGTCAATTAGATCAACTTTTGCACCCAATGTTCGATAAATCAGAAAAACGCACTGTTTTAACAAGCGGTTTACCAGCATCTCCAGGTGCTGCTGTTGGTGAAGCAGTTTTCTCAGCAGAAGACGCAGAAAAAGCAGCTGAAGAAGGCAAAAAAGTTATCTTAGTTCGTATCGAAACATCACCTGAAGATATCGCAGGTATGCACGTTTCTCAAGGTATTTTAACAGCTCGTGGTGGTATGACAAGTCACGCTGCTGTGGTTGCTCGTGGTATGGGTAAACCTTGTGTTTCTGGTGTATCAGCATTGCGCATTGATTATGATGCAAAAACACTCACAGTTGGTGATACAGTTATTAAAGAAGGCGACATGCTTTCAATCGACGGTACAACTGGTGAAGTTATGGCAGGTGCATTGAAACTTGTTCTCCCAGAAATGACAGGTAACTTCGGTGAATTCATGACGTGGGTTGATGAAATCCGTACACTTGGCGTTCGTACAAATGCTGAAACACCATTAGATGCTAAAACAGCTCGTGATTTTGGTGCTGAAGGTATTGGTCTTTGCCGTACAGAACACATGTTCTTTGACCCAGCACGTATTAACCACATGCGCCAAATGATCTTGTCTGATACTGTTGAAGCAAGAAGAGCTGCTCTTGCAAAACTCTTGCCATATCAACGTCAAGACTTTACAGATCTCTTCACAATTATGGAAGGTCTTCCAGTAACAATCCGTTTCTTAGACCCACCATTGCATGAGTTCTTACCAAACAAAAAAGAAGAACAAGCTGAAATTGCTCGTGAATTAGGTGTCAGCGTTGAAGAAATCGCAGCACGTACAGCAAAATTACACGAAGCTAACCCAATGCTTGGTCACCGTGGTTGCCGTTTAGGTGTTACATACCCTGAAATCAACGAAATGCAAGCACGCGCTGTCTTTGAAGCTGCAGTTGAAGTCATGAACAAAACAGGTCGCACAATCGTTCCTGAAATCATGATTCCACTTGTCGGTACAAAGAAAGAATTAGACCTTGCTAAAGCAGTTGTTGTTGCAGTTGCTGATGCTGTTATGGCTGAAAAAGGCGTTAAATTTGAATACCATGTTGGTACAATGATTGAATTGCCACGTGCAGCTATCACAGCTGACAAAATTGCAGAATCTGCAGAATTCTTCAGCTTTGGTACAAACGACTTAACTCAAACAACTTTGGGTATGAGCCGTGACGATGCTGGTTCATTCTTACCAGAATACGTACAAAAAGGTATCTATGCACGTGATCCATTTGCATCACTTGATCAAGAAGGTGTTGGCGCTTTGGTTGACATTGCTGTTCAAAAAGGTAAAGCAACTCGTCCAAACATCAAACTTGGTATCTGTGGTGAACATGGTGGTGATCCAGAAACAATTGATTTCTGTCACAGAGTTGGCTTGACATATGTGTCTTGCTCACCATACCGTGTGCCAATCGCACGTTTGGCAGCAGCTCAAGCAACTGTTCGTAACGAAAAGAAATAAGTTTTAACTTAATTCTTTTGATCCCCTACCCTCTGGGTGGGGGATTTTTTTTGTTCCAAGAAATTGCTAGAAACAATTCTTTGGCACTTGATTTTTTTTGTATTTTTTTGTATACTCTTTTTTATATTTAGGAGTAATTTATGAAACAATCTGTTTCAGTTTTTTTAATGTTAAAACGAATAGAAAAAAACATCCTTTCTATCTTAAACACTGGTGGCAAAAATTTAAAACAAAGCTCATTTATGCCTCTTTTTTTTAAAGAACACTTTTTGAGAGTGTCTTTTTTTTCAGCTTTTCAAAACTTTAAAAAAAATATTTTATTCGCACGTATTTTTTCTTTATTTTTTAATATGTATTTAAATAAAGTTAAAGCAATAGATAAATCTATTTTTTATAACATAAAAAAGCTATTGAACTATAAAAAAAACAATATTGTTTTAAATTTAAAAAAATTAATTTTAAGAAGATTTCCGCACGCATTAAAAACAAAAAAACTCTTTTTTATAACTAAAAAAAACAAAAAACAAAATACCCCTTCTTTTTCGGCATTAAAACCTTTTAAACTTGCTATTGATTTATTTAAAATTCAAAATATTAAAAAGCATATTAAAAGTAAAGCTTTAACAAAAAACCAAACAGTTCAAAACAAAATTAAAACTTTTAATCTCATCATATTTAAAAATCAGAAAAAGAGCATTCATATTCCCGATCTAATTGCAAAAAAAACATCCTCAAAAGAGCTTCAACGTTTTTTAAGCCTAATTAAATTAGCTTGTAAAAGAAATTATTTGATTATGAAAAATAAAATTAGAACAACCTATAATTTTATGAATTTAAAGCATTACTTAAAAAGCAAAAATAGCTTCTTTTTTAAACACAAATCAAAAATCGGTCTATATAAAATAAAAAATTCAAAAAAAGCGAAAGTTACACTTTTTAATCCCCTACTTTCACTTCAAAAGCCATTTACAAAAAAGAACTCCCATCAAAAAACAATCTGGTTAAAAAAAATGCTAACCTCCATCTCAAATGACACAAAAATTGCTTATCAATTTTTTAACAAAAATCATTATAACAAATTGATATTGAATAGATTTTATCAAATTTTTAAAAAATTCACATCGTTTTTCACAAAAATAAAATCAAACAATCAATTTAAGATACAACATTATCGCTCAAAACAAACAAAACTCAATTCTAGAAAGGAGAAATTAAATGATCGAAATATCTATGGCTATTGTTGTTCATAATGACAAAATTTTAATTGCTCAACGTAAAAAAGGAAAATTTCCAGAACTAATGTGGGAATTCCCTGGTGGTAAACTTGAAAAAGGTGAAACACTTCAAGAATGTGTTTCAAGAGAATTTAAAGAAGAACTTGAAAAAGAAATTTCAGTCAAAGACTTTTTTATGAATTCTGTTCACACATATGAAAACAAAGGTGATTTTAGATTAAATGCATTTTGGGCTACCTGTACAAATGATACACTCCCTGCATTAAACGAACACAATGACGCAAAGTGGATCAAATTAGACGAACTGGATCAATTTGAATTCTGCCCTGCAGATATTCCTTTTATTCAAGAGTTAAAAAAATTAAATAAGCTCCCTACTCTTGATTAATAACTTAAAATTTATGAGCTGTTCAAAAAAAAGAACAGCTCATTTTTTTTGTTTTTGAGACAAATGGTCTGTCAAAAAATCTATTTTTTCCTCTCCATCAGAGGGGGACACATTTGGCTGACATTCACCTTGTCCTGAACAGTCAAGACTCCATTCTGTTTCAGACAATTCAGGTTCTTCTTTTCTCATCGGCAACAACTTAAATTTCAACCTTGAAATCTGTAAAAATGGCTGAAAAGCTAATAAAATATATCTTTTTTTTGTTTCTTTTTGTTTTTTCATAAATCTACTCCTTCTTTAAAATTAGTCATACTTTCACAAAAAACAAGCTAAACTTTTTACCTTTTTTTCAAAAAAAATATGAATTATTTCTTTTTTTTCCTAAAAAAATATTTACGAGTCTTAAAAATCCTGTTATAATAAGATATAGGGTTTATTTTTTTAGGGGGATACAAATGGTATTTTGGGCAACTATGCTTAGTTTTATCGTTAGCATTCTGCTAGCAATTATATATCCAAGGAATGATAAGCCTATGGTTGAAAATGTGCCTATTGCAGAGGCTTATGTTGCCTCATTTGCCACCCAACACCAATCCGCCATTAATTATGCCAATACGATTTCTCTTGTCCTTCCTTATATCTCAACCTCTGTTGGTGATGATGTTGCTGCATCAAGATCATCAACACCAGATAGTCCAACAAGTCTTTCAACAGAACGTCTTATCCACGTTTTTAAAGAAGATTTTAATGAATCCTTCCTTCCAACAATTGCACCCACAGAAGGCCACATGGCTCCCTCTTATAATCTCTTTCCCGTTGGAAATGATGGATATACATCCGCTCTTGTTTGCCTGAACAAGATTGATGATAAAGAAGAGACTGATTCTGAAGGAAATGCGATTTGGGGAACAACTTCTACTTATGGCGATATTATCTCCTGCCAAACAACCAATGAGAACTCTTTTAAATATGTTTTGACTTATGGGTTCCTTTATCCTGAAGAGGATGAAGCGCGTGTTATTTTTAAAGACAAACGCCTCTTATGGGAAAGAGCTTTAACAAAACGCACGAAGAACACTTTTGATTGCGGTTTTATTGAAACAGGGAGTATGACCTCTGATGGAAAACCACATATAATGTCTCTTGATGCCCAAGGACGTAGAATACCTGATAATATCTTTTCTTTTTACAAACCCTATATTGAAGAATACAATTCTGAAAATGGTATTCTTTTTTGCCTTACCCCTATTAACACTCCCTATATCACAAATGGATTGATGTATCACTTTGATGCTCTAATTAATGAAATATCAAGCGGTTCAGTCATCAACCATAGAGAACTCAAGACAGGTTGGACAAACATTGTTTCAACTTTAGATGTAGGAATTGAGGGCGATACCTCAGACAAGTGGCACCCATTAGACGGAACCCCGCTGGGCTTAAGAGGGAATCATCGCCTAACCCTTAACACTTGGGATAGCCTTAATGATAAAAGCGCTTTGGGAGGGTCATTTACCCTTTCTTTTGTGATTAATTTTGTTAAACCTGAAGGAGAAACTCTTATCACAGAAATGCCTGTGATTGGTTCAACTCAAAGCAACATTTATCCAAGAGTACAAGCAACATACAACAATGGATCGCTTAAATTAACCTTAATGAAAGATGAATGGTTCCGTTTAGGTCGAATTACAACCCATATCCCTATGGGACAAACAAGCACTATTACATATGTTGTAACCCCATCATCCCATCAATTATATGTCAATGGCTCATTGATTGAAAGCCAAAAATACCCCAACAATTTGTGGTTCACATCATTAAATACAACAAGCTTAACCATTGGTGCTGATGCTTTCTTTTCAACAACACAACTCTCTGCTGATATTTACAATGTTAAAATATACAACAGAGCTCTATCAGAAAGAGAAATTCAGCACAATGCAAAAACAGACAGAAAACGCTTTAATTTCTAAAGCAAGGAGGCAAACATGAAAAAACAAACACACAAACAAGAACGAGGCGCCATCATTATCGAAATTATTGCAGTTATTGCACTTTTAGGTGTTATGGGTCCCTTGCTTTTTAAACAAATTTCCGATCGCAATGAAGAAGTTGAAAACATCAATATTGCAACTGAAGTTCGTATCGTGAAAGAAGCTTTATCTTCTTATATTTTGTCACATCATGCAGATCTTGTTAACGAATGCAACCAAAGTGAAACCTTAAGTACAACTGTTGCTCATGGTGCACTTGAACAATTTTTGCCTACAGGATTTGAAGACCTCACACAAGGGTATAAATTAACCATTTTGCTAGATAAAAACTCAATTGGTAACAACCGACTCAGCGGATACATTGTCCCTGATTTAGATGCACTTGGGTTGCCACAAATGAACATTCGTCGTGTTGCTAGAATTGCCAATCTTATTGGAGCAGATGGCGGTATTTTTATAAACAATCAAGAAGGTGAACCTATGATCCATGGAACAGGTGGCGCTTGGGAATTAGAAGCTTATGAACTTGAAGACTTACCAAATGAACACACCTTTGTTGCTACAACAGGTATGGATACTTACGTTCCAACTGTGAACTTTGAAGATTTCGACCCCAGCAACATCTTGCTCCCTGATAACCTTGGTTTAGGCAGATTTCATGCTTGGGATTTCTTCTCTGTCGGCGGACCAAAAGAGGGCCCTGGCAGCTGTTTTGAACTTAAACACAACACTGCAACAGGAACAACAGCAACCAATGACGTCATCTATGAAGCAGGAACAAATGGATGCGCACCCCTCTTTTGGGTGGGTAGCTCTACACGAGAAGCAATTCCAAGTGGTGATGTTTTTGTAAAACAGAAATTGCATTTAAGAGAATCACCGAATTCCCCTTCTTCAATCACATTATCAAGCGGCAATGAAATCACAGCCTCAACAAATGAAGAAAGGAATAAAGCCCGCAACATTAAAGTCTTTGATATTAATGGTAAAGAAATTATCAATATTGATGCAACAGGCAAAATTGATATTGTAGGGAAAACCCCAATCCCTCTCAATAATAGAGTGGAAAATTCTGGTGAATATGAAAAACTCACCATTCAAAATGGACGCATTGACTCAAATGTATTAGCTCCTAATGCTGAATCTGACATTAAACTTAATGAAAATCCAGGCATTAAAAGCAAAAGTGTCAATTATTCCGTTGATCCACGCTATACCTCGGTTATGAATGATATTCGTCTTGAATCTCGAGGTGGCGCCAGATTAAGTGACTTATTACCAACATATAGTTTAAAAGATATTAAAACAATTGAAGCTGCAGGCAAATCATCCGATATTCCACAAGCAATTGAAGTACCTGGCTGTCCAAAAAATCACAAACCAGCCATTATGGTCACACCAGTAAGCTGGCACCAATACACAGAAAATGATGTCATCAACACCGTTGTTTCAAATGTTAGAGCAAATGCAGATGGCTCCCTCAGACAAAACACAACGCCAACACCTGAGACACAAGCCCCACTTCTTCCTCGGGTGACAATCACATACAGCGATCAAAGTGATGAGGATTACACCCAAAGTATCGCTGAACGTTCAGGTGGCGCATGGAACGTTTCATTAACCTATGTTAGAAATGATGTAGCTCTTGATACAGACATTCCAACACCCATTAAGGCCATTGTGCATACATATTGTTTGTATCAAAAACCATCAGAAATACCCCCTGTTAGACCTGAGACAGAAAAATAAGGGCGTATAAATAAAAGAACCGTTCTTTTTGAACGGTTCTTTTATTTTATAAATGATGAACTCTCCCCTCTTCTATTAAAAAAAAATTAAAAGTTAAGTAACAATTAAAAAGCCTCAACCTGCAAATCACCTGTCTTTTCTAAACACAATAAATAAAGATATAAAAAACTCATTGAAGCAAAAATATATCAAAAGAAAACCCCACTCGTAGTGCACAAAGACGTACATAAGAGTGAGGTTTTTGAGTTGAGATAAAACCCCCTCTCATTTTTAACGAGATTTAACCCAGTTAGATAAGAAAAAATGCCTTCTTGCAGTGTACAAAAACGTACATAAAAGAAGGCATTTTGCTTTAGATAACGGATTAAATCCGTTAAAATTAGCGTGAGTAGAACTCGATGACCAAGTTTGGTTCCATTTGAGTTGCATATGGAATGTCAGCTAATTGAGGAACACGGATGAATTTACCTGTACCTGCTTTTGCATCAACTTCCATGTATTCTGGAACTTCACGATCTGTTGCTGCTAATGCATCAATGACAAGAGCCATTTCTTTTGCTTTAGAGCGAATTGCAATTTCATCACCTGGACGAACAAGGTATGATGGAATGTTTACTTTTTTACCATTTACGAGAACGTGACCATGGTTAACAAACTGACGAGCAGCGAAAACTGATGGAACAAATTTCATACGGTAAACAACTGAATCCAAGCGTGTTTCTAAAATACCAACAAGGTTTTCAGAGCTATCACCTTTGCGGCGAACAGCTTCAGCGTAGTATTTACGTAATTGTTTTTCAGATACGTTACCATACACACCTTTTAATTTTTGTTTAGCGTGTAATTGAACACCGTAGTCTGTCAATTTTTTACGGTTAGCACCGTGTTGACCTGGACCATAATTTCTTTTTTCAACTGGAGATTTTGCTTTACCCCACAAGTTAACGCCTAAACGGCGGTCAATTTTAAATTTAGAACTTAATCTTTTTGACATAGTATACCTTTCTTAAATAGCCGGAGCATCTGTAAAAGAAGAAAACAAACACCCCTTGTTGTCCCCGATAGTCTTTGACCGGATTGCCAAAGCGTGGTTTTAACCTATTGTTAACACCCGCATTCTCAGGGAATGGGTGTATTTTATAAAAAAAATGATTAAAAGTCAAGTATTTTTATTAAAAACGAATTATATTTTATACTAAACCCATATTTTTTTAATTACTAATCATCAAATCTTAAAGAAGATGAACATTTTCACCTGTTTGAAGATGTCATTTTATTTTCATCCATATACAGGAAAACAGCTGATAGTGCGCGTATCACGTCTGTTAACCCAAGTTCTCTTGCTTGATTTTTATCAAAGTTATCAAACTGTTTACTTATATAATCAAATAAAAAACAGCCCTTAAAAAGAGCTGTTTTTATTTTCAAGAATTTCAGATTAATAACCTTCTAATTTTTCATCCAATGTAACCCCTGGTAAATAATCAACCAATGGACGTTCAATGAATGTATAGGCACCATACTCTTCATCCAAATAAGCTTTCACACAAGCTCTGGCACAAGAAACCATAATATTAGCTGTAAATTCTGGGTTCACCCCTTCAGCTTCATATTTTTGATTGACTTGCATACCAGTTCTTTCAACACAAACTGAATGATTTAATGTATTGTATTTGTTAATACTTTTAACTTCAATTACTTCAGTTGGATCATTTTTAAAATAAGCATCTGTTACAATCGCTTTTTCAACAGCTGCAAAATCAGCATCTTTTTGAAGTTCAACATAAACCTTGCGTTTGTGTTTTCCTCTACCATTTGCAAGCGTTAATGCAACAGCATCTTTTACCCCTGGAACTTGTTTCACTTGAACGGTGTGCCCCATACTTCTACCACCATTTTCCCCACCAAATGTTGTGGATGTAAACCCTGTGATTGAAACAATTTTCATCAACGCACGAAGGGCTGAATCGGTACCTGGATCCCAACCCGCAGCCGTGATTGAAACAACTTTTTTAGATTTTGCGGAAATATCCAATTCTCTACGAAGAGAAACAATACGGCTGTGTTCATCAAAACTGTCAATCGTGTTAATACCCATTTCATGGTATTGTTTAACACGTTCTGGCACTTCACGGGATGGGATACAAAGAAGAGCAACATCCACATGTCCTAATTCTTTAATATCTGAAACAACATTTGTATTTTCCAAATCTGGATCATCATATTTTAATGAGGAAGCACGACGGACAACCCCTGCCAAAAACAAGTCTGAACACTCCGATATCGCTCGTTTACAACCACGACCGACATTACCCCAACCAACAATTGCAACTGATATTTTTTGCATTAATAAACTCCCGACATCGTTTGATATAAATTTTTGTAATCCCCAGAGGATCTAGCCCATGAATAGTTTTGTTTCATCGCCATTTTACGCATTGAATCAATGTGTTCAGGTCTGTCGTAATAAGTAGCATTTGCCCAGCCGATTGTGTTATACAATGCACGTGATGAAATATCATTAAACTTAAACCCTGTTCCAAGACCATAAGATTCATTATAGTTCAAAATTGTATCTTCAAGACCACCTGTTGAACGCCCAACTGGTAAAGCCCCATAAGTTTGTGACACCATTTGTTTTAACCCGCAAGGTTCATAAATTGATGGCACAAGTGAAAAGTCTGAACCTGCATCCATTAAGTGTTCCGTTTCTTGATCAAACCCAATTTTAACCGCAACTTGCCCAGGATATTTATGTGGCAAGGAAGCAAAATAATCTTGAACTCTTGGATCACCATTACCCATAATTGCAAACTGACAATGCATTGTTTGAAGCACGGGTTCAATACATTCTGAAAGCATATTAACACCTTTTTGTTCTGTCAAACGCACAGCCATTGAAAAGATTGGTTTATAATCATCTTGAGCCAATCCAAATTCTTTTCGCAATTCTCTTTTATTTAAAAACTTACCATGTTTAAAATCCTCAAAAGAATATTGTTTTGGAATAATCAAATCTTTTGAAGGATTCCACATTTGAGTGTCAATCCCATTTAAAATACCAACCAAATCGCCTTGACGTTCTCTTAAAAGAAAATCAAGCCCTGCCCCATATTCTGGTGTTAAAATTTCACGCGCATAGTTTGGAGAAACTGTGTTCAACTTGTCAGCATAGCGGATCCCACCTTTTAACAAGTTGATTCTACCATAATCTTCAAACGCACCTGCGTGAAAATCTCGCCATTCAATTTTTGCATAAGGCACAACATCTGACCCAAAGCGGCCTTGATATGGTAAATTATGTAATGTTAACAAACTTTTTGTTTTTTGGAAAAAAGGATCATTATCATGTTTTAAGTAATATGGAATTAAAGACGTTTGCCAGTCATGCACATGAACAACATCAGGTCTAAAATTCATATCTTTTGCAACTTGCAATGCTGCACGACACAAAAAGGCATATCTGTAAGCATTATCTTGATATTCTTGATGTGTAGAACAATCATCATAAATACCATGTTGACGCCAAACAGGACGACCAAAATATTTGTTAAATTCAATAAAATAAGTTTCAACTCCTTTTATAAAATCAGAACGGTGAACACTGAAGAATTCTTGACAATTCCCCATTGCCACACAGTTGCCTTGCATATAAGGATACAATCCAAACTTATGATAATCAATTCCCGAATAAAGTGGAATAACAACCTTTACATTCACATGATGCGCTTCTGCTAACGTTCTTGGTAAAGCACCAACAACATCTCCCAACCCACCAGTTTTAACAAATGGCGTCATTTCACTTGCGACAAATAAAATATTTTGTGTCATGTTGATCCCCTCTACGATAAGTTTCCTTTCGCATTATAAGAAAAAAAAAATCTCTTTGCAAGTACATTTATTTTTATTTTTCTTGATTTTTGATAAAAAAGAAGTTAGAGTGATAAAAAAGACGAAGTGAAGGTTTAAGTATGAGTGTTTTGGGCGTATCAAGATCGGTTAATGGATTAAAGTGGACTTATAAGAATACAGATGATAGATTGGCGCTTGCAATTAGCCAGCGATTTGATTTACCAGATATTGTTTCAAGGGTATTATCAAGTAGAGTTCAATCAATTGATGAAGTAGAATCTTTTTTATACCCTACTTTAAAAAATAATTTACCAAATCCTTTTTCTCTAAAAGACATGGAAAAAGCCGCCAGACGGATGGCAAAAGCCATTATGGATGGTGAACCCATTGGATTAATGGGTGATTACGATGTTGATGGCGCAACATCAACCGCACTTTTAAAAATGTTTCTAGAAAGTTTAAACGTTCCTGTTTTTGCCTACATTCCAGATCGAGAAGATGGCTACGGCCCCAGTGCAAAAAAAATGCACGAATATCATGAAAAAGGGTGTTCTGTTGTCGCAACTCTTGACTGCGGCATGACAGCTTTTGACCCCATTCAAGAAGGAACTGATTTAGGATTAGACGTTATTGTGCTTGACCATCATGATGCGGATGAAAAACGCTATCCAAATGCATATGCTATTGTCAACCCTAAACGATTGGATGAAAATCCAGACCACCCCTGTCATTTTATGGCTGCTGTTGGCGTTGTCTTTTTATTCACCGTTGCCCTCAATGCTGTTTTAAGAGAGCTCAGTTTTTATAAAGACAAATCTGAACCAAATCTCATCCAATACCTTGATCTTGTTGCCTTTGGAACTGTATGTGACGTTGTTAAATTAAAAGGTGTTAACAGATTATTCGTTAAAGTTGGTCTTAAACAAATGCAAACCCAAAACAATCTTGGTATCAAGGCTCTTGCAACACTTGTCAAACTATCAGAACCAGCAAGTGCTTATCACCTAGGATACGTTTTTGGACCAAGAATTAACGCCTGTGGCCGAGTTGGAAAATCTGATATCGGCATGAAGTTACTTTCTTCATCCGACTTGATCAACGCAACAATTTTGGCTGAAGAACTTGAAGCTCTTAACTTAACCAGAAGAGAAATTGAAACAAGCGTTCTATTAGAAGCCATTGAACAAGTTGAATCAAAACCAATTGATACACCTTTTCTTGTTGTTGAAGGGGAAAAATGGCACCAAGGTGTTGTTGGAATTGTTGCTGGCAGACTCAAAGATAAATACAATTTACCTGTTTTTGCGCTCAGCATTGAAGATGATGAAATTAAAGGCTCTTCAAGATCTGTTCAAGGTGTTGATTTGGGTACCCTTGTGATGAACGCCATACAACTTGGCATTTTATCCCGTGGAGGCGGCCATCCGATGGCTGCAGGTTTTTCTTTAAAAAAAGAAAATTTAGCAGCTTTCAAAGATTATCTTAAAGAGGTCATTAAAGAAGATATGATTTCAAACGACGGGAGTATGCTTGAGATTGATGCAGTCATTGACGCTAAAAGTGCAACTGTTGATTTGATGGATAGCCTATCCCTCCTCGCTCCTTTTGGTGAGGCAAATCCTGAACCAATCTTTGTTTTAAAAGAAATGCTTGTAACCAGAACAAACATCCTTAAAAACGGACACATTGCATGCACCCTCACCTCAAAATCTGGCAAATACATCAACGCAATTGCCTTTCGATCCGTTGATACGGATTTGGGATTTAAATTACTCTGTAAGGAAAAATTATATCTACACGTTGCAGGCACATTAAAAAAAGACTCTTGGCGTGGCAACACAAAGGTTCAAATGCAAATTTTGGACATTGCTGTTGCTGACTAATTTATTTTTCACTTGCGTTTTTTGTGAAAATTGTATAAAAATAAAAAATACTAATTTTTAGGAGGCACTGATGATTACTGGCATTTTTTCTTTTTTAACTGGGTATCTTGTTGGTTCAATCCCTTTTGGTCTTGTTTTAACAAAAGCTGCAGGATTGGGCGATATTCGAAAAATTGGTTCAGGCAATATTGGTGCAACAAACGTTCTGCGTACAGGGCGCAAAGATCTTGCCATTCTCACATTAATTTTAGATGCTGGTAAAGCCGCATTCGTTGCTCTTTTATTTAAATATTTAACAAATTCTGAAATTATTGGCATTTTATCTGGCGTAGCAGCAATTTTAGGACATAACTATCCTATCTTTTTAAAATTTAAAGGGGGAAAAGGCGTTGCTTCAACATTAGGTTTGATGTTAGCGATGACACCATTGGTTGGTGTTTTAACAGCTTTAACCTGGTTGTTTATGGCTTTTACATTTAAATATTCTTCTCTTTCAGCCCTGACTGCTCTTGCATTGGCGCCAATTTATGCCATATTATTTGAAACACCAATCGTTTCACTTATTTATATACTTCTTACAATTCTTTCTTTCTATCGGCACAAAGACAACATCAAACGTATTTTAAAAGGGGAAGAAAGTAAAATCAAAATTAAAGGATCTTCAAAAAAACAATGACAGAAAAAGAAAAATTTGCAGCTTTGAAACTCGCATTAAGTGAGAACATTGGCCCTATGACTTACAAAGGGCTCATTGCTTATTTTAAAAATCCAGTAGCGGCAGTTGAAAATTTGCCAGATTTTTTAAAAAACAACAAAAGAAAGACTATTAAAATTGCGCCTGATTCACTTGTCTATTCTCAATTTGAAACAGCAGAAAAATTAGGTGCTGACATTTTAGTTTTAAATTCCCCTGGTTATCCAACTAATTTAAACACAATTGAGGATGCTCCCCCTGTTTTATTTACAATGGGGAATAAATCCTTATTTGAAAAAAGATGTGTGGCAATCGTTGGCAGCAGAAGCGCCTCATTAAACGGGATGAACCTAACCAGAAAAATGGCTTTTGAATTAACAAATGAAGATGTAACTGTTGTTTCAGGCATGGCAAAAGGTATTGACAGAGCAGCTCACGAAGGTGCTCTTAAATCCGATCAATCAAAAGGGGGAACCATTGCTGTTCTTGGCACAGGAATTGACGTCATTTATCCTCGTGAAAATGCAGATATTTACGCTGAAATCAAAGAAAAAGGGGTAATTGTCAGTGAATTACCATTTGAAACAAAACCCGTTCCTTCCTCTTTTCCAAGAAGGAATAGAATTATATCTGGGTTAAGCCTTGGCACAATTGTTATTGAAGCAAGCAAAATGTCTGGCTCTCTCATCACTGCAAAAGAAGCCCTCAATCAAGGGCGTGAAGTCTTTGCTGTTCCAGGATCACCTTTAGACTCAAGAGCCGCAGGTCCTAATCAACTGATTAAAGATGGCGCCCATCTTGTCACATCCGTTCAAGATATTCTCTTTGAACTTAACAACAACACACTTTTTCATTTTTCTGATTCCCAAACAGAGCCTTGTTTTGACTTTTCAATTTTTCAAAACAATGATACGGATTTTATCACCACGGCAAGAGAAAAAATTCTATCTCACCTCTCACCTGAAGTTACCTCAATTGATGAATTGATCAGGGAAACAGGCCTAAAAACTGAACTTGTTAACGCAATTTTATTAGAAATGGAGTTGTCTGGCATTATTGAAAGATTTGTTGGTCAACGCGTTTCTCTTGTATACAATAATGAATGGACAAAGTAATGAAACTTGTTATCGTTGAATCTCCTGCAAAAGCAAAAACAATTAACAAATATTTAGGCAAAGACTATCTTGTTATGGCAAGTTTTGGCCACATTCGAGATGTTCCTGCAAAAACAGGTTCTGTCCGTCCACATGAAGATTTTGCGATGGATTGGGAAGTTCAATCTCGTGGAGAAAAAACTGTTCGTGAAATGATTAAAGCCCTTGCAAAAGCTGATGCATTGTATCTTGCTTCCGACCCTGATCGCGAAGGAGAAGCCATTGCCTGGCACGTTGTGCAAGAATTAAAACGCAGAAAAAAATTGCCTGAAACAATGCCTATTCACCGCGTTGTGTTTCATGAAATTACAAAATCAGCTATTTTAGAAGCTATTCAAAATCCACGAGATATTGATATGCAACTTGTTGATGCGTATTTGGCAAGAAGAACCTTAGATTATTTGGTTGGATTTTCAATTTCACCATTACTGTGGCGTTCACTTCCTGGGGCAAAATCAGCTGGCCGTGTTCAATCTGTTGCCTTGCGTCTTGTCTGTGAAAGAGAAGATGAAATTACCTCTTTTGTCCCACAAGAATATTGGACTGTTGGGGCAAATTTAATAACCCCTAATGAAGAAAAGTTTAGCGCAAAACTAACTCATCTTAAAGGTGAAAAACTCACAAAATTTGACCTTAATAATGAAACAACAGCCAAAGAGGCTGAAGAACTTGTCAAAAATGCAGCATTTAAAGTTGCAAACATTGAACGTAAACAAACAAAACGTAACCCTGCACCTGCTTTTACAACATCTACCATTCAACAAGAAGCTTCTAGAAAGCTCGGATTTTCTGCAAAAAAAACAATGCAACTTGCTCAAAACTTGTATGAAGGTGTTGATATTGGGGGTGAAACAGTCGGTTTGATTACGTATATGAGAACGGACAGTGTTGCTTTATCAACCGAGGCAACCACAGCCATCCGCTCTTTAATTGAAAAAGAATATGGACTAGACTTTTTACCAGAAAAACCACGCATTTATAAAAACAATTCAAAAAATGCACAAGAAGCGCACGAAGCCATTCGTCCAACAAATGTGATGCGTACCCCTGAATCTATCGCAGCCTATTTATCTGCTGATCAACGAAAACTTTATGAATTGATTTGGAAACGAACAGTTGCCTCACAAATGCAAAGCGCTGTTCTTGACAAAGTTGGCATTGACATTTTGGCTGAAGATGCATCTGTTCAATTAAGAGCAACAGGCCAAACAATTGCGTTTGCTGGTTTCATCAAAGTTTATAAAGAAGATGTTGATGAAAAAAATCAAGATGATGATGACAAAATGTTGCCACCAATGAATGAGGGTGATCCACTTAAAACAGACAGCATTTTAACAGAACAGCATTTTACAGAACCCCCTGCTCGCTTTTCAGAAGCTAGCCTTGTTAAAAAGCTTGAAGAGCTTGGCATTGGCCGTCCATCAACATACGCAACAATTCTTTCTGTTTTGCAAGAACGGGCTTATGTTAAATTGGTTGCAAAAAAATTCATTCCAGAAGATAGAGGCAAAATTGTTACCGCCTTTTTAGAAAATTATTTCACCAAATATGTGCAATATGATTACACCGCACAAATGGAAAATAAGCTGGATGACATTACTCAAGGTTTGTTACAATGGAAAGCTGTTTTGCATGATTTTTGGAACCAATTTGATTCAACGGTCAAAGCTGTTCCTCAAAAAATGACTGATATTTTAGAAACTGTTTCAAAAGCACTTGAAACACAGCTTTTCCCTTCAGAAGAATCTAGAAAATGTCCTGATTGTGAAACAGGCAAACTCTCTTTGCACATTGGAAAATTTGGTGCATTCATTGGTTGCTCCAATTACCCAACATGCAAACACACACAACAATTTGCATCCATTACGCCACCTGAAGTAGATGAAAACGGCAAAGTTATCGAGGCTGTTCCCGAGGATAAACAAACTCAATTTCTTGGCAAAAATGCTGCTGGTTTAGACGTTGTTTTGAAAAAAGGCCCCTACGGTTGGTATGTTCAATTAGGAGATGGTAAAGATGCCAAAAGAACAGGCTTACCCAAATCTCAAAATCCTGAAGAAATGACCATTGAAAAAGCATTACAATTGCTCTCATTGCCTCGTTTCTTAGGCAATGATCCTGACTCAAAAGAACCAATTGAAGCTGGGCTTGGTAAATTTGGTCCTTATGTCAAACGGGGTACAACTTATCAATCTTTAACGCCTGAAGATGATATTTTAACCATTGATTTTGATCGGGCTATGGCGCTTCTTTCACAAGGCAAAGAAAAGCAAAAATCAAAAGAACTTGGTTCTTGGCAAGATGATAAAATAACTTATCAAATTGGTAGATATGGTCCTTATGTTAAGTGGAAGAAAATCATGGCTTCTGTTAAGAAAAAAGATGCTATTCCCTCTTTAGAAGAAGCGATTAGTCTTATTCAAGATAAGATGCATCAAAAATAGCTTTTTAAATAAGATAAAGCGCTTGCAAAAGTAAAAAAACTGAGTTATAAATCAAGAACTAGAAGTCGGTTATCCTTTTTAGGATAAAAGGGTTTTGTTTAACATCATATAGGAATAAAACGATGATTACATTTTTTAACAAATTAGCCAATTCTTGGGTTGCCAAAATTATTTTGGGTATTTTAGCTTTAAGTATGATGGCTTTTTGGGGTTTAGGTGGCTTAACAAACCTCAACAGTTACAGCAATGAAGCTATTTCTATTGGAAAAATTTCCGTTTCAACAGCTGAATTAAACCGTTCATTTGATGAGGAAAGAAAAAACCTTTCTCGTCAATTAGGTGGACGCTATATTTCACCTGCTGAAGCTATTAACTTTGGTCTTCTCCAAAAGGTTATTCAAGATGAAATTGTGCGTCATGTTAAATACCAAATTAAAGAAGATTTAGGCCTTGCTGCCTCCAACGAAGCTGTTCAAAAATATGTTGAAACAAACCCTTTGTTTAAAGATGCTGCAGGCAATTTTGATAAAAATCTTTTCTATGCGTTCT
Organism: Alphaproteobacteria bacterium; assembly: GCA_045632845.1. Taxonomy (GTDB): domain Bacteria; phylum Pseudomonadota; class Alphaproteobacteria; order CAAHEQ01; family UBA3637; genus RGIG4140. Next base: position 33,146 of record JAZQXL010000015.1, on the reverse strand, counting down.
TAACTCAAAAAGGCATGAGTGAAACAGCTCTTGCCTATCAATTAAAAGATGAATTGGCTTATAACCATTTGAAAGATACACTTCAAGCATTAACTTATTCCCCAAAAGAATTAACAAAACTTGCTCATGTTTTTTCAAATGAAAAAAGAGATGTTAAAGCTCTTTTTGTTAAACCAATTGACATTAAAATCACTGAAACACCAACACAAGAAGATTTAACAAGCTATTATGAAGGATATAGCGAAAATTTCTCTAAACCAGAATATAGAACTGTTAAATTGTTATCTTTGATGCCTGAAATGATGGATCAATTCATCAAAGTTGATGAAGAAGAAATCAATTCACTTTTTGAAGAGCAAAAAGACAAATATAACAAACCAGAAGAAAGAGAATTGTTGCAAATTTTCTTTAAAAATGAAGAAGAGGCCAACAAAGCTCATGCAGAATTAACCGTTCAAAATTTTGAAGAAAAAGCGCTTGCATTTGGTCAAACAAAAGAAGAAACAAATTTTGGTTTTACACCTAAAAATCAATTAATGGAAGCTTTACAAGATCCTGTTTTTGCAGCTCAAAAAGGTGATATTACAAAACCAATTGCCTCTGAAACAGGTTATCACATCTTCTATATCAAAGACATTAAATCCCCTGAAATTGCCGATGCAAATACAGTTAAAGAAGAGATTAAAAAATCTTTAATTGCAAATGCTGCCTATGATAAATTAACCGAAATTTCACGTCAAGTTGAAGATTCATTGGGTGCAGGTACTTCTTTAACTGAAACAGCTAACACTTTGAATCTTAAAGTAGTTGATGTTGAACCTCTTGATATGGGTGCTCTTAATCAACAAGGTATTAAAAACACACTTGTAACGCCTGATTTGTTAAAAGAAATCTTCATTTTAAAAGAAGGTGAAACAACAGCTCTTGTTCAACACAATAACGGCTATCTTATCGCTGAGTTAACAGCAATCGATCCTGTTGGTGTTAAACCTTTTGAAATGGTTAAAGAAGAAGTTGTTGCCTTGTTTAAATCTGAAAAGCAAAAAGAAAAATTCGAAGAATTTGTGAATAACCTTCATCAAAAAGCTCAAAAAGGAACTTCTTTGGAACAATTAGCACAAGAATCCAATGCAAACCTTGTTGTTGAAAAAGAGCTTTCTCGTTCAACAGAAAACCCTCTTTTAAAAGCACATATTGAAACAATTTTCAGCTTAGATTCTGGCTTTAAAAATGCAAACATCACTATTGCACCAAACAATCAAGGTGCTGTTATTTTGGTTGTTGAAGGAACTCATCGACCATCTATCAATGCCGAAGATGTTGCCCTTTATGCAACTCAAGTAAAAGAAGAACAAACAACAGCTGAAATGCTCAATAATGCCGTATTTAACGATTACATGCAAAAGCTTAATGTAAAAGTTAATCAAAAGGCTATTGGTCAAATTATTTCTCTTTATAAAACACAAGAATAATTTTGACTAAAAATCTTTTAAGAATAAAAAATCCCTCACTCTATTGTGAGGGATTTTTTATAATCTTATTATCGATCGTCTTTACCCTGGTTACGTACAGACAAGTGGTGATTTTTTTCATCTATATTCTTCTTTTCTTTTGCAACGTTATTTTCACAATAATCTCGATATACCACATCTAGAGCCATAAAACTCATCAACATGCTTTCTGTATTCGAATAGCTTGTTGATTGGGTTTGAGTTTCAAATGCAAGGGGCAAATGAAAGGATCCATTTTCACTCATATTCGTTCTTGTTTCTGTTGTAAAATCAATTTTTTGAGGATTACTTTCATCATCTAAACGTGAGTTTTGAATTCTTTCTTGCACCTGTTCAATAAATGGATGTGAACGCTCCATCAAATCAATAGGTGCTCCCTTTCCTGTGATACGCCCTTCTTCTAAAATTGTCAAATCATCTGCATTTGAAATTTCAAAAGCATCATGTGAAACAATAATAATGGTTTTTTCATCTTTTAAACTTTCAATTGTATCCCAAACAGCTTGCTTAGATGTTGCATCTAAACTAGATGTTGGTTCATCCATTAGTAAAATAGGACTTTCTTTTAATAATGCCCGTGCAATTGCAAGTCGCTGCAATTGGCCACCTGAAAGTGTTCTTGCACCTTCTTCAAAAACTTTTCGATCGAGTGATAAACCTTTTAATCCAACCTTCTCAAGAACTGACTGCATCTCTTCATCTGTTGCATCCTTATTAAACAAGTGCATTTCCTCACGAATTGATTCTTTCAAAAAAACAGGCTCTTGAGAAATAATAGCAATTTGTTTTAAAATAGTTTCTTCGGATAACTCATGAAGTGGAATACCATCTAATAAAATTTCACCATCTTTAGGATCCATTTTATGCATCATTAAATCCATAATGGTTGATTTTCCAGAACCACTTTCACCTGCAATTACATGAATATCTCCTTTTTCAAAATTAAGAGAAATATCTTCAACACCTTTTCCCGATGCATGTATATAACACATATCAATCGTCTGTAAGTGCCCATTTGATGATTCAAGTGTCTTTTCACCCGTCCGAACATTTTGTTTTTTATATTCAAGACCCTTCATATTTTCTTTATATCGGCGATAAGTTTCAATTTTTTCTGCTTGCGTTTGTAAGAGTGTATATGCAGAAGATAAAACCCGTTCTGAAGACATCATAGCTGCAGCAAAAATCGCAGCAGCTGCAAAACCTGATCCAGCTGATGCACCTGCAATTAAAGAAGCCGTCCACATAGTTGCAGCCACCAATGCATTAAAAGGAACATTTTTCATACTTAAATTATAATTATTTTGAGAAAAATCTTTTGCTTTTTGAAGAGCTGCCTCTTGAGAAGTTTCAATTCTTTTTTCTGCATAGTCTGTATTATTTGTTTCTCTTAAAACCGGTGCAGCATCAATCATTTTATCACACATTATACCATACTGATTTTGAGCAGCAATTGTATCGTTTTGGGATTTTTTCTTATGTCTTAAATTGTATAAACTCGTCATCCAATTATATAAGCTAATACCACCAACTAAAAGTCCTGAAATAGGGTTAAGCAGAGTTAAAAAAGCAGCATTAAAAATCAATGCTGTCTTATGCCTCTGAACAAGAATATCTTTGCCCATATAAGATGAAACTGCCTCAGCAACCTTTGGTGATTGTTCTTTAAATTTATTTGCATCAGAACTTTGAGATTGTATATATTTTCTTGTTAATTTACTTTTTTCTGCTAAAGAAACTTCACTTTGAATATCTGATATTTGTTTTGAAGTAATATTTCCATACGTGCGCGTTAAAAATTGTGTTATATAAATCAAAGTCCCTGCCCCCAATATAGACAAGTATGGAACAACAGACATCATCATTGGCGTAGCAATATCTGCTGCACCTGTTAATCGTCCAATCCATGAAGCATCTTTTGATTGCTTTGAGTAATCTTTTTTTAATTTTTCATCCAACTTTTTAAGATGTCTTTTTTCAGCTTTGTGCCTTTTGTAATTTGAGGGAGCAGTTTTCACAACATCAACAAAATGCTTAAGAGTATCAACAACCTCTTTTTTTGTTGGTCTATTTGTAACTACTGTGTTGTACAAATACCGACACAAATCAATACCACTTGACAAATATCTTTTTGTAGCGTCTACACATCCATCATAAACATCTTTTAAAAAGGCCATTACACTTACTCCTTTTACATTATACTATTTATTATATCATAAAAATGCATTCAAAAGCATTTTAAAGAATAAGTGTTTGATATATAAAAAAAAGACATCGCAAATGCAACGTCTCCTTTTTTTGTTTCTTTTCTATAATAAAGAAAAGATTATGCTTTAAAACCAGCAAATTTCTTGTTAAATTTAGCCAATTGACCGCCTGAATCGATCAAACGATAGACACCAGTCCACGCTGGATGTGATAACGGATCAATGTCTAAACGAACGACAGCGCCTTCTTTGCCCATTGTTGAGCGTGTTTTAAACTCTGTACCGTCCGTCATAACAACAGTAATTTCATGGTAATCTGGATGAATATCTTTTTTCATTTTTAACTCCATAGATTCATTGAGGTCTATTTTATACACGATAAAAAAATAAAAATCAATACTTTTTTTAATTTTTATTTCTTTTTTTCATAATTTTAGAGAGTTAATGCTCTTTTACTTCTTCACTCAAGGCAGGGTTATCATCTTCGGCCACCAAATTCAAATCATGATCTGCCGATATTTTATCTGGCGAAACAACAAAAGAGGAAACATCTTCATTAATACAGTGCAACAACCAAATATCATATCTTGGGTGTTCCATTGCTGATAATGCGGGGTTTGATGAAAACATCCAACCATTAAAAACAAGGGATTGTTTATTTTCAATATCTTTTTCAAAAACCCTAAAAAAAGCAGCATTTTCAGGCATTTCTTCTTGTGGTTTTGTTAAACACTTTTCAGGAAAAATCGTTAACGAGCCAAACTCAAGAGATTGTCCAACCGTTGCCTCAACTGTTGAAACATGACCTGTGATTTTATCAACCCCCCTAATCATCATTCTTTTCGTTGAAATATCAGCTGAAAAAGCAGAGAATGAAAATAAAGCAACGCTTAAAAACAAAAACTTTTTCATTAAATCTCCTTAATTTGTGGAAAGAAAGATAAATTCAGAAACACTATCTTCTAATGATTTATAATTTTTTGTATTTTGAATTTTAGATTTATGTGTCAATAAAATTTTGCTTTTCCCTGGAGTTAATGCAACATATTTTCCACCCATCATACCAACATCAGAAATAGCAGCAACTGTATCAATTGGCAATTTAACAGAATTATCAATGCTTAAAACCACATCAGCGGTATAATCATCTGTTTTTAAATTTGTAGCTAGTACAGATCCAACTTTAATCCCTGCAATGCGAACATCTGAACCAACTTCTAACCCACCAATTTTTAAGAAGTTTGCTGTGACTTCATATCCACTAATTGCCTTTCTATCCACACGTGAGGCAGCAAAGAACAAGAATACCCCTGCAAAAATCAACACACAAAAACCCAAAATCGTTTCAACAGGATTTTTTTTCATTTTTTTATTCCTCACTTTCTGTTTGATCTTCTAACTGCAAAGTTTCAGAGGTTACAGATGCTTCTTTTTCCCCTTCTGTTTGAACATTTTTTGCAGCTGTTTCATTTTTCTTCTTTTCACGCATATATGCGTTCACTTTTTCCATCAACTGTGTCAAAACAAGCGCATCTTGCGTATATTCTAATTCTGCCCCTGAAGAACAAATTTCTTCTTCAGCTCCAGGGAGAATTTCCAAATATTTTGCACCAAGCAAACCATCTGTTTCAATAATAACAGAAGAATCAACAGCGATTTCCATTGGTTTAAAAAACTCCATCTTAACCTGAACTTGGTAATTGTTATTCAACACTTGATCAACAACTTTACCAACTTTGAGCCCTGCAATACGCACATCCGCCCCATTCATTAGCCCATCGGACTGGTTAAATGGCGCATAAAGGACAAATGCAGACTCTTTTTTATCATGCACTGCTTTGGCGTGGGCAAATAATAAGCAAACACCCAACAACAAAACCAAAACAACACCTGCCAAGATTTCTTTATTCTCTGATTTCATCTTTTTTCTCTCTTGTTAAAACTTTTCTTATTTGACACAAATAAATACCTTTTGTCAAGCTAATTTGAACAAAATTATATTGACCAACTTTGTTTTTTATCCTAAAATAAAAGAAACATTTCAAGGAGTTTTATGAAAAAAATCTTATTTTTACTTATTCTGTTTTTTTGTACCAATCCTCACATTTGTTTTTCAAAAGGAATTTCCCTTATTCGCGATACTGAGATTGAAAGTGTCCTTACAAGTTATGCGCAAAAAATTTTTAAAGCTGCGAATTTAAACCCAAACAATGCCCGTGTTTTAATTATCAACGACGATTCATTTAATGCCTTTGTTGCAGGTGGCCACACCATATTTGTTCACTCAGGGTTACTCACGCAATCTAATCACGTTGATGATTTGATGTTTGTTTTATCGCATGAAACAGGGCACATTGCTGGCGGGCACATCACAAGAGGGATGGGTGCCTTGGAACAAGCCAACGCAACTGCTTTGATTTCCACCATTTTAGGCGGTCTTGTTGCTGTGGCTGGCAGGCCAGATGCAGGTGTTGCAGTTATGATGGGTGGCAACACTTCAGCAGCGGGCTTATACACCTCTTATCGTCAAACAGAGGAAAGTTCAGCTGATCGAATTGCTGCTGACATTATGCAAAAAACGGGCTATTCGATGCAGGGTTTTCAAAACACGATGAAACTCATTAAAATGCAAGACAGGTTAACCCCTCAAGATGAATGGAACTATTTAAGAACCCATCCCCTCAGTCAAAACCGAGTAAGTGCTTTATCAAGATTTCTAAAAAATCCCCAACCCCTTCATGAAGATATCCGATTTGATTTAATTAAAGCAAAACTCATTGGATTTTTATATCCCCCTTACCACACCTTTGATGTTTTTAAAAATCAAAACACTCTCCCTGCTCTTTATGCACTTTCTATTGCGCATTATCGGAACAGAAATTTAAGCCAAAGTTTAAAAATAATTGATCAATTGATAAAAGCAAAACCTAATTATCCTTATTTTTATGAACTAAAGGCTCAGTTTTTGTTTGAAACGGGGCAAATTGAACCTGCCATCACTTATTATGATAAAGCACTTGAGTTTATATCAAAAGCACCTCTTATGAAGCTTTCTCTAGCACAAGCACTTCTTGAAACAAACTCCCAAACAAATGCTTCAAGAGCGATAAGTGAACTCAAACAAGTGTTATCATACGATTCTCAAATTCCATTTGCTTGGCAATTACTTGCAACCGCCTATGAACGGACAAATCAAACGCATTTAATCCCTTATGCCATGGCTGAACTTTATTTAACACATAAAGATATCAAAAGTGCACAAAAAATGGCAAAAAAAGCTTTGACAACCTTACAAAAGGAAAGTCCTGAATATATCAGAAGTCAAGATATCCTTTCTTTATCTATCCCTAAAAAAAGTAACTTTTAAATTATTTCAATAACTGAATACTGTCGTTCTGGATTTTGAGGATCTCGTCTAAAGCTATAATATTCCATATTAGGATATGTATCATCCAAAAGCGTGTCAATGTTTTGAACCCCTGCCCGCTTTAAGCGATAAAGCACATACGCATCAAAATCGAATAAATAACCTGTTTTAGTTGGTTCAAAAAAGTGATGCTCTGTGATAGGAAAAAGAGCTTTCATTTTTTCATCTGCTTGAAAACTTTGTTTTTGAATATGTGGACCAACAGCTGCAACCAATGTTTCAAAAGTTGCCCCTTTTTCAATCATTTTGAGAATTGTTGTTTCAATAATTCCTTGAAAAGCACCCTTCCACCCCGCATGAATGGCTGCAATAATATGAGCTTTTGTATCTGCAATCAAAACAGGTGCACAATCTGCCGTTTTAACCGTCAAAACAAGACCTTTGGTGTCAGTTATTAAAGCATCAACTTGAGGCTGTTTATCTGGCATGTTTTGAACAAATAAAGCATCAACAGAATGAACTTGATTCATCAATATCGGATTTTGAACTGTTTTTGAATCCTGTGCATTATAAAACCCATGACGAACCCATTCTAATTTTGATAAATTATTTGCCTGTTTCATTTTTTACCTTTCAAAAAGCGGTGTTTCCTTTTTTCTTCAAATCGAAGGGTTAAACGATATCCTAAAAAAACACTCATAAAAATCCATGGAACACATCCAACAAACATGGACACACCCCAATCAATAAAAAACAAACCTAAAAAAGCTTTTACCTGTTCTAAAAACGGAATATCCGCAATAAAAACATCCTCTATCAATGTTTTAACAGACTGATAACCTGTAACATCATCAAATTTCAACCGCATCACTTGCCCTGTCACATAAAACAGATAATAAACAGGTGGCAATGTTACAACATTTGTAACCCATGTCCAAGCAAGCGCTAGTGTTAATGAAAAATGCCAATTAAACTTTTTTAAAATCCCCCAAGTCAAAGCTACCAACGCCATTTGAATTCCAACTAAGGGCGTCATTGCCCAACCAAGCCCAACAGCAACACCCCTTGCCTTATAGACTGCAGAATGCTTTGAATGAATGATTGGATCAATTAATTTTTGATAAATCAGTTCTTTTAAATACATATTTATCCCATTAATCAATTGAAATTTTACGCAATTTATTTTTATATGAACTTTTGTGTATCAAATATAAACCAAACAAGAACATAGGAATACTTAAAATCTGTCCCATCGAAAGGTTATAATAAATAAACCCTAAATGACCATCTGGTTCCCGTGTATATTCCAAAGAAAATCTAAAAACAGCGTAAAGAAGAAAGAACAACCCTGTTAAAAATCCTGTTCTTTTTTGAAAACGAGGTGATAACCAATAAATGGCATTTAAAATCAAAAATAAAGCGATACCTTCTAACCCAGCTTCATACAATTGACTTGGATGCCGAGGTTCAGGACCACCATCTGGGAAAATCATTGCCCATGGAACAGAATAAGTCACCCTACCAAAGAGTTCCCCATTTGAAAAATTGGCAAGACGCCCTAAAAACAGTCCAAGAGGAGCCACACAAACCAAAATATCTGACATTTCAAAAACAGGGATGTTGCGCTGTTTTGCAAACAACACTGTTGCAATAATCACACCCAATAAGCCCCCGTGGAAAGACATCCCACCTTGCCACAAAGCTAAAATTTTAAGCGGGAACTCAGCATAATAGGCAGCATTATAAAAGAACACATACCCTAATCTGCCACCTAAAATAATCCCAATTGTTGCCCAAACAAGAAAATCATCTATTTTAAGAACAGTAAAAACACTCCCCTTACTTGTTGACATTTTACGCGCCAAAAACCAAGCACCAACAATACCTAAAATATAGGCTAAGGAATACCACCTTAATGAAAAAAATCCAATCTGAAAAATGACAGGATCTATTTGTGGAAAAGGAATCCCTGAATACATAAAAACAACCCCTCTGTTACATTATTTTCTGCACTTATGATGCCCTTTTCCATCAAAAAGGTCAAGTATTTTTATTTTGTTCTTTCTTTTTTAGTTCGCTTTAACAACCAACGCCAAAAAGAAGTTTTTGATTTATATATATTAACCTTAACTTTTTCTTTTTTCTTTTTCAAAACAGGAACATTTTTTGTTCCCCCTTGAATGGTGTATTTCCACCCAACTTGTGAACGGGCTTGAGCTGTTTCAAGTTCATTAAATGCCACAGGGTTAGCAATATCTTGTTTTAAAAAATACTTATAATCTGAGCGTTTTGGCAATGATTCATTGTTGATTTTTGTAACCTGTGTCAACTTAGGCCACACCTTTTGATCCGTGCAAACAACTGAAACCATTGCGGGATTGACAACCGTTACATCATTTGGGTTTGTCGCATCCACAATTTCAGAAGGTTTTCTTTCCAACACGCGGTGCAAAATTTTGTTATAATGCGTCTTAAAAGCGTTATTTTCATTTAAAAACCAATCAACAACAGCAGCTAATTTTTCGCCAGATTCATTTAATGAAAAAACAGGAGATAAAAACTTACTGTCAGAATTTTTATCTTTGTATAAAAATGAAAACCTCTTTGTTTCCCCTTCAAGATATTTCACCTTTAAAATTGACCCCAATTCTTTTCCGTTCTCAATGTATTTTGGTGGATTTGTAGAATTTTTTGCAGCTTTTTCAAAAGCTTCTTCATAAGCATCCAATAAATAAAAAGGAACATCTGAGCCTTTTTCAAATTGATAAGCAGGATATGATACATCTTTTAAAGAGGTTTTTAAAACAAGGCGTAACCATTTTTTATGTTCCCAAGAAACTTTTTCAGCAGCATCAACAAGTGATCCACGATAAGAGGGGAACAATGGCAAAGAACGTACATCCTCTTTGACCATTTTATTATTAATCAAATTCAATGCATTTTCTTTTATTTTCTTTTCTGTTTCTTTTGTTTCTTCAACAATTAAATAAAGTGTTACTTTTTTATTCATTTCTTCTTGAGGGGCTGTCATTTTTTATCCTTTTATACCTGTTTGATTTCACCTATACCACTTAGGTGTTGTAACGCCTCCAACGTTTTTTGTGACAATGCATACTTTTCAGCAAGCTCAACTTCTAACTCATAATCTTTAACCTGCATGCGCAAGAAAATTTTGCACCTGCCAGGTTCATCTTGAGAAAGAATCTTTTTAAGCTCTTGAACAGTTTCTAATCCCCCTTCTAAATCCAGAATCAAACAAGATGCTGTTCTAGCCATTACCTCTGAAAGATAATCAACTGCCAACAAGTTCATCCGAATTTGTTCATCATCTGGTTTTTTATCAGCACTCATTGTTAACAACAAAGGTTGACCCGATTTGAGTTTTTCCCTTGAACTTAAGAGTAAATCTGAAAAACAAATGGCATCATATGAGCCATATTTATCTGTTGCCGTAACAAAGGCAAACTTATTCCCTTTTTGACTAATCCGTTCCCGCACTGAAGAAACAATTCCCGCTAATTGAACACGAACTGACCCTGCAACTGTAACTTGTTGCTTTACTTCAGTACTTGGAATAACCCGCAAACGCTCAAACACACTATCAAATGTATCTAATGGGTGTGCTGAAAGATAAAAACCAATTGCCTCTGCTTCTTTTTCGAGCTTTTCCAAATGCGGCCAATCTGGATAATCCCGCATTTTTAAGCCATTTGCAGCCGTGTCAGTTGCACCAAAAAGATTGATTTGAGCACTCTTTCTACTTTGTGTTGCATTCGAGGCAAATGCTAAGAAATTTTCTATATTTTCAAATAGTTTTGCTCTATTCTTATCCAAACAGTCAAAGGCACCAGATTTGATTAAATTTTCAATATATCGTTTGTTCAAAGCCGAAGCATCAACTCTTGAAAAGAAATCTTGAACAGACTTAAATGGTCCATTTTTTTCACGCTCAGCAACAACCAGTTGCATACCTGCTTCCCCAACATTTCGAACAGCTGAAAGTGCATATCTAACCGCTCCATTTTCAACACTAAAGTTAACAACAGATTTATTAATATCTGGTGGCAACACCTCAATATGCATTTGGGTTAAATCATTTTTAAAGAATGCCAACTTGTCTGTGTTTGTTTTATCAAGCGTCATCGTTGCAGCCATAAATTCAACTGGATAATGCGCTTTTAAAAAGGCGGTTTGATAAGCAATGTAAGCATAAGCAGCTGCGTGAGATTTGTTAAACCCATACTCCGCAAATTTCGCCATCTTATCAAATACAAGTTCTGCTGTTTCTCTTTTTACATTGTTGTTTACTGCCCCATCAATAAAAATAGAGCGTTGTCTGTCCATTTCAGATTTAATCTTTTTACCCATCGCGCGGCGTAACAAGTCAGCACCCCCCAAAGTGTACCCTGCCATAACTTGGGAAATTTGCATAACTTGTTCTTGATAAATCATAATCCCATACGTTTCTTTTAGGATATCCTCAATCAATGGATGCATATAATCTGGGGTTTCTTCACCCTTTTTGCGCGCAATATAACTTGGAATACTGTCCATTGGACCTGGACGATACAAAGAAACAAGAGCAACAATGTCTTCAATTTTATCAGGTTGCATATCAAAAAGAATTTTGCGCATACCTGTACTTTCAAGTTGGAAAACCCCTGTTGTGTTCCCCGTCTTTAAAAGTTCATATGTTTTTTCATCTTCCAACGGCAAATTATTGATATCAAATGTAACTTCCTCTTTTTGACGAATAAGATCTAATGTTTTTTCAATCGTGGTTAATGTTTTTAAACCTAAAAAGTCAAATTTAATTAAACTGGCATCTTCAACAAAGTGCTTATCGTATTGGGTGATTGGCATATCAGAAGAGGGATCTTTGTACAAAGGAACAATCTGATCAAGAGGTTTGTTCCCAATCACAACCCCCGCCGCATGCATTGAAATATTGCGATACATCCCTTCCAATTTCAGTGCAATCTCAATCAACCGAGCAATTGTTTCATCCCCAGCAGCTTCTTTTTGAAACTCTGGCTCCTGATCCAAAGCCTCTTGAAGTGTAATACCCAAAGTTGGCGGAACCAATTTTGAAAGTCTATCAACAACAGGATATGGTAACTGCAACACACGTCCAACATCTCTGATAACAGCCTTTGCTTGCAACTGACCTAAAGCTAAAATTTGAGCCACATGATCAAACCCATATTTGTGTTGAACATATTCAATTGTTTTAGCTCTGTTTTCTTGACAAAAGTCAACGTCAAAATCTGGCATTGAAACACGTTCAGGGTTTAAAAACCGTTCAAAAAGAAGATTAAATCTCAACGGATCAATGTTTGTAATTGTTAAACACCAAGCAACAACTGAACCAGCCCCAGAACCACGCCCTGGCCCAACAGGAACGCCATTTGCCTTTGACCATTGAATAAAATCTGCCACAATCAAAAAGTAGCCTGGGAATCCCATTGTTTTAATAATCGAAAGCTCATAGAGCAACCTGTCATGATAGCGTTTTCTTTCTTCCTCAGATCGTCCTTGCATACGCATTTCAAAACCAGCTTCAGCCATTTCAGCTAGCTTTTCATCTTCTGTCTTACCACCACAATCATAGTTTGGGAATGCGGGCTTTTTCTTCCCAGCTAAAAAGTAACAACGCTTTGCAACTTCAACCGTGTTTAAAGTTGCTTCTGGCAAATCTTTAAACAACTCAAGCATTTCTTCTTCTGATTTTAAATAATGCTCTGGCGTAACACGTCTGCGTTCAATTTCATCAACAAAAGTTTTGTCCGCAATGCAAAGCAATGCATCATGTGCTTCGTACATATCTGGGGTAACAAAATAAGCTTCATTTGTTGCAACAAGAGGAATATCTAAATCATATGCAAGATTCAAAAGTCCCTCTTCTGTTTGAACTTCTTTTTCAGTTCCATGTCTTTGAATTTCAATATAAAGCCGATTACCAAATGCTTCTTTTAACTTTTGAGCCAATTCTTTTGCAAATTCAGGGTGTCCATCCAAAATGGGACGTGCTAAAATCCCTTCAGCCCCCCCTGTTAAAAGCAATAACCCTTCAGAATGAGCTAGCAACTCATCAAATGTAATATGGGGTGTTCCAACCTTTTCTTCTGCGGTATAAAAAAGCTTAAAATATTGTAATAATGAAAGATACCCTGCCTCATTTTGAACAAGAACAACAACTTTATCAAAAGCCTCTTTTTCATCTGCAAAAGCATTTTTTTCTCTTATAGGCGCCTTAACAAGTAATTGACACCCAAGAATCGGTTGAACCCCTGCTTTAACACAAACATCAGCCAAATCCATTGCGCCAAAAATATTATTTGTATCAGTCATTGCAATAGCTGGTGCACCATTATTAGCAGCCCACTTTGCAAGATCTTTCATTTTGATAGCGCCTTCTAAAATAGAATACGCTGTATGAACCCTTAAATGAATAAACTTTGGCGTTGCAGTCATATCAAAAACCTAACCGATAATTTTATGCAAAATGACGGGTCATTATATCTTGTTTTTTATTAAATTGCAAGAAGTTTCATTTAAAAAGCCTCTTTATAAAAAAGAGGCTTTTTTGTTAATCTTCTAAAATAAGACCTTTCTTTTCTTTTTTAATTGATAAAAGATGTTCTTTTAAAACTTGAGGCAATGCATCCATCGCACATTTTTCTTGTTCCCCTGTTTGCATATTTTTAAGCGCAACCATTTGTGTTGCAACCTCATCTTCCCCAATAACCACAACAAAAGGAACCCCTATTTTATTAGCATATACCATTTTGTTCTTAAACTTACCATCAGCAGCATAGGTTTGAACATTAATATCAACCATTCTCAAAGAATGAGCCAATTTTAAAGCACAAGCTGTTGCATTTTCATCCATTGGCAAAACAAGAACATCTGCAGAGGTTGACTTTGGCGTTTGAATTAATTTTTGATCTCTTAACAAATCAAAAAATCTTGTCAATCCAATACTCATACCAACTCCTGGGAGTTTTCTGTCTGTATAGTATCCCGCCAAGTTTTCATATCTTCCACCAGAGCAAATTGAGCCCCAACCATAACGCCCTTCAACAAATGTTTCATAAACTGTTCCCGTGTAATAATCCAACCCTCTTGTGATTTTTAAATCCACTTCAAAATTATCTTCTGCTACACCAAGGTTTTGCATCGCTGAAGTAACCGTTTTTAATTCATTTAAACCTGTTTCAAACAACTCATTTTGAATACCAAAAGAAGTAATTTTTTCAAGCACAAAATCTGATTTTCCATTTATGGATGTAAACAAGACTATTTTGTCAATCAACTCGTCTGATAAATTCAAATCCTTTAAACAAGCTTTAACATTTTCAATACCGATCTTATCCATCTTATCAATTATTCTTGATATTTCAGCGGATTGTTCTGTCAAATTCAAGTGTTCATAGAAGCCATTCATCAATTTTCTATTATTGATTTTGATACAAAATTTAGTTAATCCGAGCTTTTTAAAAACTTGATACATGACTGCTGGAACTTCTGCATCATACAAAACAGATAACTTTTCACTACCGACAATATCAACATCTGCCTGATAAAATTCTCTAAAACGACCCTTTTGAGGACGTTCACCACGATATACTTTTGAAACTTGATACCTTTTAAAAGGGAATGTTAAATCATTTTGATGTTGCGCAACATATCTTGCCAAAGGAACAGTCAAATCAAAACGCATACAAAGATCATTATCCCCTTTGTTAAAGCGATAAATTTGTTTTTCTGTATCACCCCCAGCTTTTGCAAGCAAAACATCTGACAACTCTAGTACAGGCGTGTCTAATGATACAAACCCAAAAGATTTGTATGTTTTTTCAATTAAACTTTTCATTTCATCAAAAACAAGCTGTTCAGCTGGTAACAATTCCATAAAACCAGATAAAATCTTAGGCGTTATCTTCTGTGCCATTTACATTCTCCTTCATTTCAGTCAAAGCAATCGTGGAAGGACAGGCTCCACGTTCTTCAGCAAAGCAAACTTTTTCACTTTCGTCAAAAAACACCAATGTAACACACTGATCTTTTCGATAAGTCCATACTTGATGGGGTGCTTCTTTTAAAACCGTTCTTGGTTCACCCATTTCTTCAACCACTTCACCAGCGGACCTACCAACCAATTCATTTTTTTGCATAACTGGCGTTTGATTAGGTGACATAAAAAACTCATTTTGAGCCACATTACACCCGCACAAAAGCAAAAAAGACATTAAAATTAAACTCTGTTTTTTCATTTTACTTCCTTTTTTTATGCATTTTATATAATTTATATTAAAAATACAACCTTAAAATATTTAAAACATTATTTTTCAAGACCCCAAGGTCTTTTTTTATCAAGCATATCCAAACTTTTTAAATCAATTTCATTCTCATTTACATAAAGATATACAGTTCCAAGTTTTATCAAATCATCTTTTGAATAAACGTTCAAACACTTGGAATAATCCCCTTTTCTTGTTTCAAAGGTAACATCCGCATTTTTACAATTTTTTGCATCAAATGCTATTTTGTGATTCTTTATTTCAACAAAAGAAGGTTGATATTTTTGATTATCCATATAATTTTCTGGCGATACCCCCTCTTCTAAAAGAAGCATATCAGAAACAAACCGATGTCGATAACTTTCATTTAATTTTAAAGAATGGTCTGATTGCCTAACAGCGATTAGTCGACCTTCTTTTGCAATAATAACATCAGGCTTTTGAAGGGTAAAAAAAGAAATTGGTGCAACCAAAATAAGCACAAGGCCAATTATTCTCAATTTCTTTTTCAATGCACATAAAATCATAAATCCAAAAGCAAAACAAACCAAACCCCAACTTTCAAAAACGGGAACTGGGATCATATGATATGGCAAAGAGGTTATCTTTTCCCCCACCAAATGAATTTGACTTAAAATCCAATCAATTAAAACCAAACACCCTTTTTCAAGTCCAAACGGCATTAAAAAAACAGCCAAAACCAAAAGTGGCATAACAAAAATTGAAAAGAAGAAACTCAAAAACAAATTACCAAGAATGCCATAAATTGCTATTTTATGAAAATGATATCCAACAAAAGGAATGGTGGCTATCGTAACAATAACATTCAACACCAACAACCCCATAAAAAAGGCCAATATCTTGTGCGTTAAAACAAACGGTTTTAACTTGTCTGAAAATTCTTTGACCAATACGCATAAAGATAAAACAGCAATAAAAGAAAGTTGAAAACTCACACTCAACAGCAAAACAGGTTTATAACACAACAATAAAAATGCCGTTATGAAAATAACCCTAATTGACATTGTGCTTCTATAAAAGAAAAAACACGCAAATAAAAATAAAACCATTAAAAAAGATCGAAGCGCTGGAGGTTCTGCTCCTGAAAGAAGAACATATAAAAATGAAACTACCAATCCTATCAATGCGCTTATTTGCCGAATAAAAATAGGAGAAACAGTTGTTTTTAAAAGAATAAATGTCAACAAAAAACGGAACAGCTTATAAACCAAAAAAGTAATCAGCCCGATATGAAACCCAGAAACGGATAAAATATGCGTTAAACCCAATGAACGATATAAAAACTCAATTGGTTTTGAAACCAAACTTTGATCGCCCAATATCAAAGCATTTACAACACCTTTTGTGTCCTCATTTAAAAACGATATTTTTTCTTGAATTGTTTTTTTGATCCGTTCTAAAAAACCTTGTTTTTCAATCTGACTTTCTTGAACATAAACCTCCGAAAAAGAACCAACTCCCCCTATCCCTTCAAAAAACAAAGTCCTTCTTTGATTGTACCCATTCAAAACTTGCGGACACAAGGGTTTTGAAATTGCATAAGCAAAACCTGAAACAATATCCCCTTTTTTTATTTGATTTATATCTGGTCTTTTATGAACACATGTATCAGTCGATAGTTTTTTAGCATCTTTTTGTTGACCACGTTTGTTTGCAATTTCTTCTAATTCAGATGTATTTTCACACGTAATTACAGTATCATTAATAGAATAACTTTTTATCCCACGAAGCGGAACCCACATTTTGATTTTTTTAGGCATCTTTTCTGGAGAAACACCTTGAATAACAGGTTTTTTCAAAATTATTTCTGCACTGGTGATTCTGGTCTTTAATAAATCAACTTCGCCTTGAACTGTTACATTTTTTAAGTTTTCAGGCAACAAGATTGTATTTGTAAAATGAGTATGAAATGTACTGATAAAAAAACCGAACAACCCCATCAACAAAAACAATGTTGCAAAAATAAAACGCTGTTTTAAATAAGCTAAAACAAAAAGAAAAATAGAAATACAAAACAAACAAATTGTTAATATAAAGTTAGGTTCATTTTCAATTGAAAAATACGCTAAGATTCCCAACATAAATGCAACAATATATAAAACACCTTGTTGCTCTTCTTCATCAAAAAAGAATCTCATACCCATTTAAATTAATTACTACCCCTTCACCCGAACAGCTGCTGGCATTTGAATTAAAATCTTATCATTCACTTTTTGCACCATTTGATTCATCATTTTTTCAAAAATAGCTTCTTTATCTGCAAGAGAGCTCCTTTTCGGTAATGATGAACTTTCAAACCCACCAACATCTTGCGTATAAATCACATCACCATTTGAAATATAATCAATTTGAACATAGTATGTTAATTTATACATCTCATTGTCTAAAGTATACCAATTATCCGCTTTTTCATCCGTTTTCGTCATATAAGCTTTTTCAATCTCAATATGCATTGTATCTATTTTTTTTGAGTTTGTTGCATAAAAACGATTGTTTGCCCAAGTTTCCAAAGCAAGCACAGGAGAAATTGGCATTTCATTTTCAATATGGGGCAAATGGTCAAACTGTTCCACTTTGTTTGTTATGAGAATTTCTTTTACACCAACAGCCACCGGCGTTGCCTCTTGAAAGGTATTTACGCTAAATTCCTTTAAAACAGGAGCAGTACACCCCATCAATAAAAGTGACAACAAACAAAGTGTTGTTTTTTTCATTATTCAAAATCCTCATGTTTAAAAACATATTGACGTTGACAAAATTGACACTCTGAAACAATTTGTCCATCTTGATACAAATCTTCTCTTTCTTTTGGATCCAATCTTGACAAAAAGCGTTTCATTTGCTCTTTACGACAAGGACAAGAAAAAACAGGTGTTGCAGGCTCATACACTGTTAAATCATTAGCATGGAATAAACGATAGAGCAATTTTTCAGGCGCTAAATTTTCATAGAATAACTCCGTATCTTTGACACTATGCATCAAAACTGTTACTGTTTCATAAATATCTGCAACTTCGTCTTTTTCATCCCCTGCTCTAAGTGGCATTTGTTGAACCATCAAACATCTGGTTTGCGTTCCTTTTTGACGAATGATGATATCTGTTTTAATTTGTTCTGACAATTTAAAATAATCAAGAACAGTATCTAATAAAGTTTTCCCCGTCAACAAAACAATTCCTTGATATGGCTGTTGCCCAATTTGCGTGACTGAAAACAACAGTTCACCATTCCCAAACAAAGTTTCGTTACTCATATCCTCTGCTGAAGGCAACTTTTCTTCTTCAAAATTGGCATAAGCACGCACCTGTTTGTCATTTGTTACATTTACATAAAGGGAAGAAATTGGCCCACTTGAGCGGACTTGAAGTGAAAAAACACCTGTGTATTTAATACTCTGTGCCAAAGCAATTGCCAAAACAACAGCCTCAGATAACACTTTTTGAACCACAACAGGGTATGAATGACAATCCAAAATTTCTTGAATTGTTTTATCTGCTCCAATATAAACACCTTTGAATCTTAAATTCTCAAGCACAAACGGCATTACTATATCCATTATAAACTCCTTTAATAAATTTTTTTCTATTATGATAAAAACGTTTTTTCTTGTCAATGTTAAAAAAGTATTTTAAAGTTCTTTTTAATAAAAGAGAGGCTAAAATGACAAAACCAATTTCTGAACAACGTTTATATAACATAACGCTTTTTTATCTTGAACGATTTGATGCATCGACTTTAAAAGTCAAGCAAATGCTTGAACGGCGTATTCAAAAAGAAAAAGCAAAAGGCGCCATTGTTCCAAACAATGCGCAAGAGCTTATCCAAAATGTTATCAATAGAATGCAAAATTTAGGGTATATCAACGATGAACGATTTGCACAAATCCAAATCAAAAAATTATGTTCTGCAGGCAAATCAAAATCATTCATTCTTAACAAATTAAAACAAGCTGGCATTACTGGTGAAATTGCAAAAAATTTACTTTCTGAATTTGATTTAGAAAATGAAAGTTCTGATTTAACAAGAGCAGAACAGTGGCTCAAAAAACATAGAAAAGGCCAATTTAGAAGCAAAAATGCTGATGAATTTTATCAAAAAGATTTGGCCGCTTTGGCAAGAGCTGGCTTTAGTTATGAGATTGCCTCCTCGGCTCTTAAAACAAAACCTGCTTCAGATGAGGAACCTTATTTTTAAGAGCTGATTAAATCATTTTTACAAATAAAAAAAATACCCCGACACTTTAAAAGCATCGGGGCATTTTTATTCAGATCAATTATTTTTGTTTTGTTGCAAAAATTGAACGACCAGCATAAACAGCTGTATCACCCAATTCTTGTTCAATACGGATTAATTGATTGTATTTTGCCAAACGGTCTGAACGTGACAATGAACCTGTTTTGATTTGTCCACAACCTGTTGCAACTGCGATATCAGCAATTGTTGCATCTTCTGTTTCACCTGAACGGTGTGATAAAACAGCTGTGTAACCAGCTCTATGAGCCATATCAACAGATTCCAAAGTTTCTGTCAATGAACCAATTTGGTTAACTTTGATTAAGATTGAGTTTGCAACTTTGCGTTCGATACCCATTTTCAAACGTTTTGTGTTTGTAACAAACAAGTCGTCGCCAACGAGTTGGATACGGTTGCCCAATGTTTTTGTGAGCATATCCCAACCTTCCCAATCATCTTCTGCCATACCATCTTCGATTGACATAACAGGGAATTCATTAACGAGTTCTTCATAGTATTTAACAAGTTCAGCTGAAGTTAAAACTTTACCTTCACCTTCTAAGTGATATTTGCCATCTTCACCATAGAATTCTGAAGAAGCTGCATCCAATGCCAAAACAACATCATCACCTGGTTTATAACCAGCTGTTTCGATTGCATTTACAATGAATGTCAAAGCTTCTTTTGCAGAACCAATGTTTGGAGCAAAACCACCTTCATCACCAACGTTTGTGTTCATACCAGCTTTTTTGAGGTTTGTTTTCAAAGCTTGGAAGATTTCAGCACCCATACGGATAGCTTCTGAACATGAAGAAGCACCAACAGGCATAATCATAAATTCTTGAATATCAATTGGGTTATCAGCGTGTTTACCACCATTTAAAATGTTCATCATTGGAACTGGCAAAACGTGAGCCAATGTACCACCAATGTAACGATAAAGTGGCAAACCAGCACTTTCAGCTGCTGCTTTTGCAATAGCAAGTGAAACACCCAAAATAGCGTTTGCACCCAAACGACCTTTATTTTCTGTGCCATCTAAAGCAATCATTTCACGATCGATTTCGATTTGTTCATCAGCAGGCATGCCAACGATTGCATCATAAAGTTCTGTGTTAACAGCGTTAACAGCTTTTAAAACACCTTTACCACCAAAACGTGTTTTATCACCATCACGCAATTCAACAGCTTCATGAACACCTGTTGAAGCGCCACTTGGAACAGCAGCTCTACCAAAAGAGCCATCTTCCAAAACGACATCAACTTCAACAGTTGGTGTACCACGTGAATCTAAAATTTCTCTTGCTTGAATATCAATAATTTCACTCATATTTTTCTCCTTATCTTGAGTTAAAATTAATAAAACTTTTTATTTGTTTTTTGCAACTGCATCAAATGCTTTCAATTTCATTAAAACATCTTCCATTTGATGAAGCGGAATCATATTGGGCCCATCACTTGGTGCCGTATCTGGTGTTTCATGTGTTTCAATAAAGACACCAGCAATTCCTGTTGAAACAGCGGCATTTGCCAAAATTGGTGCAAATTCTCTTTGTCCACCACTTGATGAACCTTGTCCACCCGGCTGTTGAACAGAGTGTGTCGCATCAAAAATAACAGGATACCCCGTTTGTTTCATAATTGGCAAGGATCTCATATCAACAACAAGCGTGTTATACCCAAAAGAAACACCTCTTTCAGTCAATAATAAACGATTGTTCCCTGTGCTTTCCAATTTTGCAACAACGTTTTTCATATCCCAAGGAGCCAAAAATTGCCCCTTTTTAATATTAATAGCTGCCCCTGTTTTTCCAGCAGCAATCAACAAATCTGTTTGACGACACAAAAATGCTGGAATTTGCAAAACATCCACAACCTGAGCTGCTTCAGCGCATTGAAATGGTTCATGAATATCTGTAATAACAGGACAATTAAATTTTGACTTAATATCTTGAAAAGCAACCATTGCTTTTTCAAGACCCATTCCACGAACACCATTAATACTTGTTCGATTAGCCTTATCAAAAGATGCTTTAAAAATAAATGGAATATTCAATTTATTTGTCAAAGAAACAAGTGCTTCAGCCATTTCTAAACCATGTGTAGCACTTTCCATTTGACAAGGACCCGCAATCAACACAAATGGTAAATCATTTGAAAATTGAACACCTGCGACATCAACTTGTTTTTGCATATGTTGCCTCTTTTATTTTGTTGCTTCTTGCTCTGTTTGTGTAGAAGTTGGAACAATACTTACCTTTTCAACTTCACCCATATTTTTTGCCATAATCACAAGTGTTAAACTTGTAATAATAAAACCTGCAAAAAAGTAAGCTGTCATACGAGATAAAAAGTTACCTGCTTGACGACCTGTGAACAAACCTGACCCACCAGATCCGCCACCAAGAGCACCTAAAGCGCCCCCTTCTGAACGTTGAAGCAAAACAAAAATTGTGATGCAAATTGCAAGAATAATATGAATAGTTAAAATAAATGTTTGCATATTCTTTCCTTAAAATAAAACAAAAATGATCATTTAAGTTTAAACGGAGGCATTCTAGAACAATTTTATTTTTTTTGCAAGTCTAAAAAGCATTTTTATAAAAAACAAAAAAAATATTAATTTTTTTGCCTTTTTGTTAATAATTTACTTACTTTTATTTGATAAAGTGTGTATACTATCTATGGAGGGTTATTAAGAATGAAACTAAACACAATCTATCACGGAGACAGCTTAGAGGTAATGAAAAAATTACCTGATAATTCTGTTGACGTCATTTTTGCCGACCCACCTTATTTTATGCAACTGGGTGGAGACCTTTTAAGGCCAGATGCAACACATGTTGATGCTGTAACTGATGCTTGGGACAAATTTGATGATTTTGCCTCTTATGACGAATTCACACTCAAGTGGTTAACTCAAGCACGTCGTGTACTTAAAGAAAATGGGACCATCTGGGTTATTGGGTCTTATCACAATATTTTTAGAGTCGGCTATCATCTACAAAATTTAAAGTTTTGGGTTTTAAATGATATTGTTTGGGTTAAAACAAATCCTATGCCCAACTTTAAAGGAACCAGATTTGCAAATGCACATGAAACTTTGATTTGGTGTTCGAAATCAGACAAGTCAAAATACACTTTTAATTATGAAAGCATGAAAGCATTTAACGATGATATCCAAATGCGGTCTGATTGGCTTCTCCCCATTTGTAATGGTCCTGAACGGTTGAAAAATAAAGATGGTAAAAAGGTCCACACAACTCAAAAACCCGAAAGTTTGCTTTATCGTGTTATTTTAGCATCAACCAATCCAGGAGATGTTATTTTAGATCCTTTTTTTGGAACAGGCACAACTGGTGCTGTTGCAAAAAAATTAGGAAGAAAATACATCGGCATTGAAAAAGAAGCCAAATACATCAAGCACGCAAAAAAAAGACTGGATGAAATTCCTGATATCATTGATGATACACTCTATGAACCATTACCCGCCAAAAAAGCAGAACCTAGAATTCCATTTGGTTCTGTCATTGAGCATGGACTGATTAAACCAGGTCAAAAAGTCTATGACGCAAAAAGAAAATATTCTGCCATTATTAGGGCTGATGGATCCTTAAAAATAGATGGATATCAAGGATCAATTCATCAGGTTGCAGCCAAATTGCAAGGCATTGCCTCTTGTAACGGCTGGACATTTTGGCATATTTTATCTAAAAAAAGAAAACATGCAGAAATGATTGCGTTAGATGATTATCGCAAAAAATTAAAAGAAGAATTACAAATAGCATAAGAAAGGAAAGTATGAAAATGAAAAAATTAATTCTCTCCGTTGCACTCGTCAGCCTTTTAAGTGCTTGTGCAACAAATCCTTATACAGGAGAAAGTCAAGTTTCAAAAACAGCTTGGGGCACAGGAATTGGCACAGCCGCAGGTGCTGGAATTGGCGCATTAATTGGCGGTAAAAAAGGAGCCCTTATCGGTGCAGGAGCCGGCGCATTGGTTGGCGTTGGTACAGGTGCTTATATGGATGCACAAGCTAAAAAATTACGTCAAGAACTTGTTGGCACTGGTGTTCAAGTTATTTCTCAAAATGGGCAAGTACAACTTATCATGCCAGGCAACATCACATTTGGCACAAATGAAGCTAGCATTCAACCCTCTTTTGCCCCAACATTAAATTCTATTGCAAAAGTTATTAAAGAATACAATAAAACAATGGTTCAAATTGTTGGATACACAGATAACACAGGATCAACAGCTTATAACAACACACTATCATTACGCAGAGCCAATGCTGTTTCAAATTATTTGAGATTACAAGGTGTTTCAGCCGATCGAATCATCACTGATGGATTAGGTCCTCAAAATCCAATCGCATCAAATGCAACTGCTCAAGGAAGAGAACAAAACCGTCGTGTTGAAATTTTCTTAATTAACAAAAACTAAAAATAAAAATATTGATTTTAAGGAGCGTTTTAACGCTCCTTTTTTTGGGCCGCTATCTATATATTTCAAAACCTTTTTAAAATGTATTTAGCATACTTTTTTCTTGACTCAAAAATGATTCTTTGCGTTAATAAAAATAAAGGAATAAACAAAGGGATGAAATAAAAATGAATGAAACCGTTACACAAACTATTAATGGTATTTTGGTTGTAAAAACAAAATCGGATTCTTCTTTAAAAACAACACGTTACATTGATGGCTCTCAAGGACTTATTCTTGATGTTTTAGAAGAATATCAAGATAAAACCATTTTTACAAAATATAAATCAAACGGGTTACAACCACAGCGTGTTGAAATTTCAACAAAAAATAAAAAAACAGCCTATCAAGGAGATGGTAAAACTCTTGTTTTTATTCAAGAAACTAATCCTCATTTAATTAAAACAACACATTTTCGAACGGATGGGAAAACAATTGAAAAAATAAAAATACAAAAAATTGAAGGTGTAGAAAAAACTTTTTATTATCAAGAAGATGGCATTACCCCTTTAAAACTCGTTGAGATGGACATTGAGGGTATGACAAAAACAACAACCTATGATCAAGAGGGAAAAAACATCACCTCTGTTCAAGAAGATTTAGCTGATGGCAGTATTTTAAAAACATTTTACCGCACAAATGGACTCATTGAAAAAACACATCAATCACATATCAAAGGACTGTTAAAAAGCGATATAAAAGAAATCATTTATGATTCAACGGGCAAGAAAAAACTATCTGAAAAAATTATATCCACACAATCTTAAAAAAATTGCAGTGGTAAAAATGGTATTTTATTTATTCTCAAAAATTGATCCTTCGCATCAAGTTCAACAGGCATTGACGAATCTTGAAACAATAAAAATAAAAAGCCTTTTAATTGCTTAGGTACAAATTGTGCAACAAAACTCTTTAAATTTATTGCATTTCCTTTTAGAAAAATGTTTTTTGTCGCAAAATCTATTTCCCCATTTAAAGTTGCTTCTAGCCCATTAAATGAAAATTCAGCACTTATAACATCAACCTTTTGATTTTTATATTTTCCACTCAAGGTTAAATAATTTGACTCTTTTTCTGGCGTGGTTTTTAAATAAATACTTTTGAAATCATAAATAGGAATTTTTGCCTCAACACGTCCTAAATGAACTGTTTGATTTAACACGGTTAACATTGCTTTTTCAGTTTCAAAACAGATCGTTAACAAACAAAAAGGTGATTTTAAACTTTCTTCATTTAAATAAAGCCCATAATATCCAATATTTTTCAATTTTTCTGGCATTGATTTAAGCATATATTGCCCAGCCAAATAAGGTCCAACCAAGCAAATTGTAAAAACAATTACACCGAAAACTATCAAAATTTTTTTTATCATATAAAGCATAAACTCCTTATTTGAGTGGATATCACACTCTTAAAAAAATAGCAATCCTTTTTATTTTTACCTTGACAATAAACAACAAGACTTATATGATGAATAAGTCGCATTTGTGGGGTTATAGCTCAGTTGGTAGAGCGCTGCGTTCGCAATGCAGAGGCCAGGGGTTCGACCCCCCTTAACTCCACCATTATCCTTTATATATAGGATGGAATATGTTCAGCAAACTTTCTTATTTTATAAATCAAAGAGGAATCGGTTTAAAACTTATAATACCCCTTTCCTTTTTAGTGGCACTTTTACTTTCACTTCAAGTGATAAAACCTTTTCAAGAAAGTTTAAAACAACCCCAAATGCAAGCTCTTCTTGAACTTGTTGCTGAACCACAAATTAACAAAGGCGAGATTAAAGAAAAACTCAACATCCAAACACTTGATGAAAATAATTACATTTTAGGTCTGATGGCAGAAGTTTTGTTCAAGCTCCATGACAAAGGGATTGTTTCTAATTTTTCATCAGAGCAACTCAACACCCTACTTTCTAAGGCTTTTTATCTTCAAGGACTGTTTTTAAGTTTTATTCTTACATTGATTTCGGTTTTGGCTTTTCTTTTTTTATATTTAATCCTCAAAAATATCGGCCCTCTATTTAATGATCACTTACAAAAAAATGCATGGGGACGTATCCTTTCGATTGTTTGGAGTTGTGTTTTAATATGTTACGCCACGGCCATTCAGTTTCAATTAAACCTTAGCTTGTTTTACTTGTGCCTCATCGCTTTACTTGCATCCTTAGTCATTGCCAGACAAATTAAAAAGCATGCCTAAATTAATGGTAAAAACTCTTTAATCACTGATAAATAAACATCTCTCTTAAATGGGACAACCATTTGTACAATATCGTTCACTGGTGACCAAAAAAAACTTGAAAATTCAATTTCTTCTGGATGCACTGTTAGATTAAAATCTGAATCAACACCTTTAAACCTAAACAATACCCACTTTTGTTTTTGACCGTGAAACAAACCATCTTTATATTCTAATGGTTCAAAAAAATCATATTGATACCATGCTTTACTTTCAGCCAAAAACTCAACCTTTTCTGGCAAAAGTCCTGTTTCTTCCCACAACTCCCTGAAAGCCGCTTCCAAAACCGTTTCTCCTTTATCAATACCCCCTTGAGGCATTTGATGTTTGTAACCAAACTTTTCACTATTTGCTCTTTCACCAATCCAAACAAGCCCTTGCTCATTCACAATCATTAATCCCACATTTTCACGATATTTTTTTTCCATTTCTGTCCTCCTGTGTTTAACTATAATCTACTTAAAACCAAACAAAAGTTCAATAAAATAAAAAACATTTTATTTCTTTTATTTTTGGTGTATAATAAAAGAAAAGCAATGAAAGGGAAAAAAATGGCAACAGCAGGTGAAAAACGTAATAATCCCGGATGTATTATGGGAAAAAATGGGTTAAGACAGTACACAACTCTTGAAGATGGGTACGAAGCATTAAACAGTCTTTTATACCGCAAATACAACAACAGAACTTGCTATGACATTTTTTGCCAATACGCCCCCTATTCTGATGGGAATAACCCACGAAAATATGCTGATTTTGTTATAAAGGAATTAAACAAAAAAGGAATCTCTGTTACAGATTCAACCGTATTAGATTTAAGTAATCCCTATATTTTGCAAGAATTAACTCTTGCCATTTCAAAAATGGAAAATGGCAAAGTCTTGGGTGGCGCAGAGTTTGCCAGAAACTGCTCTGTTGCTTTTGCTTATAACAAAGGATTATCAACCACAGCTCCAAGCCAAATTACAACGACAAATAATACACTCAAAGACGCTCAACAACCTGAGGCAAAACTCTTAGCAGAGCAAAATGCAACACAAACAGAAGATACCAACTTGATTGATAGCTTAAAGAAAAATCAAGCAAAAGCTGAACAAAACCTTGCTAAAAACAAACAACCAGATGAAAAAAAATCAAATTCAAATATATTAAAATTACTCTTGCAAGCAACAGCTGCTTTGTTAATAAAGAACTCAGCAGTATCTAGTGTTGTTTCAACTGTCATTGAAAATTCAATGATTGATGACGGTAATGAAAATATGCTGGCAGCAAACAAAAAAGACAATCAAAACACCTAAAAAAAAACAGATTTTACTGACAAACCAGATATTTTCTCTGCACCCAAAAAAGACCCAAGCTAAATCCTCGGGTCTTTTTTTTATAAATTAAACCTTATTGTTCTTGATAAAGAGCGATTGCTTTTAAAATATCAATTGCACGATCTAATTGATAATCTTTCTTTTCATCTTTCTTTTCTTTATCATTTGGTGTTATTTCTTTTTTCTTATCTTGTTTTTGAGATTTTTCTGTTACCTTTTCTTCAGCAGCCAATGCTCCATGCAAATCTCTTTCACCAAAACCTTCAATAACAGGTTCTTCTTCCAACTTAGCTCTTGGAACAACAATATCAGGATCAATTCCTTTGGCTTGAATTGATCTGCCTGATGGCGTATAGTATTTTGCAATGGTCATTTTTAATCCCCCAAATCCAGGGATTGGCTTAACTGTTTGAACAGAACCTTTTCCAAATGATTTCAACCCAACAATTACTGCCCGTTTATGGTCTTGTAAGGCGCCAGCTACAATTTCAGAAGCAGAAGCAGATCCTTCGTTAATTAAAACGACCAAAGGTTTTCCTTCCGTCATATCAGGTGTTTTTGCAGATACACGAATTGTTTCGCCTGGGTTTCTTGATCTGGTTGAAACAATTTCTCCTTTTGCTAAAAATGTATCAACAACTCCGATAGCAGAATCTAACAATCCCCCAGGATTATTGCGCACATCAATTACAAAACCTGTCAAATTTTCTTTCCCAATGTTTTTTGTTAATTTAAAAATAGCTTCATGCAATTTTTCAACTGTTTTTTCATTGAAAGATGAAATTCTAACGTAACCAACATTATCCTTTTCTTCAAACTTAACTGGTTCAGGAACAATCATTGCTCTGGTTAACTTGATATCAAATGGATCTTTTTGAGAACGAGAAATACGCAATTTAACAGTTGTGCCAGGTGTTCCACGCATTTTTTTGACCGCATCTTGCAAAGACAAACCAACAACCGCTTCACCATCAATATGAGTAATATAGTCCCCTGCTTGAAGACCTGCTTTAAACGCTGGCGTATCATCAATTGGCGAAACAACACGGACAAAACCTTTATCTGAGGTTACCTCCATACCAAGGCCACCAAATTCACCTTTTGATTGAGCCTCCAAATCATCAAAATCTTCTTGCGTCATATATGATGAATGCGGATCCAAGCTCGTCAACATCCCGTTAATTGCACTTTCAATCAACTTCTTGTCAGTTGGTTCATCAATGTATTCTTTTTTAATTTCTTGATAAACAACACCAAAAAGTTCCATTAAAGCATAAGGATCATCCTTCAATACAGAATCTTGTGATTTGATTTGCGTGTCCGCAAAAGCGCATCCCCCTGAAATCAAAAGAACACCTAATATTCCCCCAAATATAGTTTGTTTCATTTTTAACTCCTTTATTTTTATTTTCGAAACCATGGACCTGGATCAATTGCTTGCCCATCTTTTCGAATTTCGATGTATAATTTTGTCCGTTCAGATCCCATTCGTCCAACAGGTTCCCCTGCAATCACTTCTTGCCCTGTAAATGCATTGATATCATCAAGGCCTGCAAGCAACAATAAATACCCATCTGAACAATCAATAATCAACATTTTTCCATAACTTTTAAATGGGCCAGAAAACAGCACTGTTCCCTTAAAAGGAGCTCTTAAAATTGCACCCGAACGGGTTGAAATTGTCAACCCCTTGGCATGCATCCCCTTCATTGTAACATCGCCATAATTTTCAATAATTTGCCCAATAACAGGATATGGTAGCGCCCCTTTTGCTTTTTCAAAAGAAGACCCAATTGGCAAAAATGATGTAAATCTAGCCATTTTTTGAGCGACTTCTTCTTGCTCTTGTTTT
The DNA here is from genome assembly GCA_045632845.1 of Alphaproteobacteria bacterium. Lineage (GTDB taxonomy): Bacteria > Pseudomonadota > Alphaproteobacteria > CAAHEQ01 > UBA3637 > RGIG4140. Next base: position 3,610 of record JAZQXL010000015.1, on the reverse strand, counting down.
TTCTTTCTTTCATCCTCAAGTTGGCGCTGTCTTTCTTTTTCAAGGCGTTGCAACAGCTCTTTCAAATCGTTGGCTTGCCCAGCTAACGCAACAATTTTTTTGCGAGAAAGTTCATGTGAAGCATCATATTCAGCTTGCAATTTTGTTTTTTTTGCAATTAAGCCATTTAATTGTTCTGTTTTACTTGTCAAATTCTCCATTGTTTCTTTAACTTTTCGAATTTGAGTTTGAATTTCAACTTTTGTTTCTTCTAGCTTTTCAACGTCTAAAAGAACATCTTGTGTCATTCGTTGAGCAATTGGAACAGCACTATTAAGCATCATCCTACTTCTTAAAATTTGAGTTGGCGCTTGTTTTTCCAAAAAAATTTGTTCTTTAGGCTTTAATGCCAATGACTGCAACGCAGTGACAAGATGAACTGTTTGCGCTTTAGATTGCATCAATTTTTGTGAAAGAGTTTCTTCTTCTTTTCGAAGCTCTTCCAATCTTGTTTCTAACTGTGACAAGGTGTCTTCTTTTTCTTGCACAGCTTGAGCTGAACGCACCATTTGCTTTTGAACGGCTCGAATTTCGTTTGCCAATTTATCCGATTGGCGTTGAGATTCCAAATGCGCAGCCCTTTCCTCTTGCAACTGACGTTCAATGCGTTTTAAATCATCAGACGTTGGTGTTGCAAAAGCAGAAACATCCCCTAACAAAGTTGCAGCAAAAAATGTCAAAAAACAAAGGTTCCCTTTTTTCATATTCATCCCTTCTAGGCAAGTTTTAATGCAGTTTAAACTCTTTTTTTATCTTTGACAAGTGTTATTTTTTATATCAAACAAAAGAGTTGTCAAATTCAACAACCGCATAAAAAAAAGACCTCTATCTTTTTTCAAGAAAGAGGCTTTTTTTTGCATTACATAAGCTAAAAAGCATCAACTGGAATAGAATACATCCCTGTTGAGAAATGCTGTTTTTGTGGCGCATCGAAAATACCATAATCTTCCTCTTGCAAAACAACTTCTGGCGCCGTAAAAGTTGGAGCAGATCTGCCAAATGCATCTGCGGGAATATGTTCTGAATAACGCCCCGTTGAATAAGATGGAACTTCAGCAAACAATGGGCTATTGTTAAAATAAGACAACAAGCCATTATCTTGTTCATCCCAATCAATATCACTATCTCTGTTTGATTTTATCGCACACATATCACCCGTTGAAAACCAATCTGTCACCCGATCATCAACCATGTAGAACTGCATTTCACAACTATGAAAATAACGATATGCCCAATCTTTTTCAATCTCTTGTTTTTGATAGATTAAAACTTGAGCATTTGATTTTAATCTTTTGATTTTTGTTGGATTTCCAAAATTTTCATACACATCCGCAGCAGGTTGCCCCATATAAACAACTGAGCGAGGCTCTGTTGTGTGAACATATTGACCTGTACAGGCTGATAACAAAGAAGTCAAACCAATCAAAGGGAGTAAAAAAAGTTTTTTCATATAAAGCTCCTATGGTTAAAAATTTAAACACAAAATACCACAAAAAATAAACTCTGTCAATAAAAAACACGCTTGACAAAAAAGCAAAAAAATGTATAATTTCAAACAAAAAAAATAACAGGATAGACCTATGAAAACAGATATTTTCACATTTGATATGCCCCTTGAACTTATTGCGAATGAACCAGCCAATCCAAGAGACAGTTCAAAGCTTTTACATTTAGATCCAAATGGCAAAATTCACCACACCCATGTTTTTGATTTGGATCAAATTTTAAAAAAAGGAGATATTCTTGTTTTTAATGACACAAAGGTTATTCCTGCAAGGCTTTATGGCACAAGAGGAGCTGCCCATTTTGAAATTACGCTTTTCAAACAAATCAATCTTTCCGACTGGGAAGCATTGATTAAGAACTCTAGACGCCTTAAAATTGGTGATACCATTTTATTTAACGATGACTTTTCAGCTCAAGTGGTTGAGAAAAAAATTGAAGGTCCAGTCATCCTTCATTTCAATAAAAGTGGTGCTGATTTAATGAGTGCTCTGCACCAAACAGGAATCATGCCCCTTCCCCCTTATATCAAAAGAGAACATGGTGGCAAGGAATCAGACAAAGCAAACTATCAAACCATCTATGCAAAGCATGAAGGTGCTGTCGCCGCTCCAACTGCTGGCCTTCATTTCACAAATGATTTGTTCAAACGATTGGAAGAAAAAGGGATTGAAAAAGTTTTTGTAACACTTCATGTTGGTGGTGGAACATTTCTACCCGTTAAAGTTGAAGATACAGATGATCACAAAATGCATGCCGAGTTTGGTGTTCTATCCAAAGACACAGCTGATAAACTCAACCAAGCTAAAAAAGAAGGCAGAAGAATTATTACTGTTGGCACAACATCCTTACGTCTTCTTGAATCCGCAACAGATGATAATGGTATCATCCACCCATTTGAAAGCGATACATCCATTTTCATCACTCCCGGGTACAAATTCAAAGCCGTTGATGCTATGTTCACAAACTTTCACCTTTCTGGCTCAACATTGTTTATGCTGGTTTGCGCCTTTGCAGGCATTGACACAATGAAAAAAACCTATCAAACTGCCATTCAAAATGGATATCGTTTCTTTTCATATGGTGATGCTTGTTTCTTAGAAAAACAAGATTAAAAAAACCAGAGTTTACTCTGGTCTTTTTTTTAATCGTGAGCTTTTTTATATTTATTCACAATTTCATCAACTTGGGATAACTCTTCTGCACTCAACTCCTGAGAAGTTTCAGATAAAATTTGCGGATTATTTATATGTAACTGCAACAAATAAACAACTCCATTTAAAAATAAAATAAATAAAACAGCCATAAACCCATGGCGATAAGGATGCGAAGGCATTGTGTCATATTTATTCAAATTAGGAGAGGATCTTTTAAAAAGCAAAACAAATGGATATAATACTATAAACAAAGAAATTGTTGCCAACAAACTCAGCTGTTCTTTTGAAATATAATTTTGAAGAGAAAGACCAATCGAAAAGAAAAAAACAACACTGAATATCAAGCAACCTGGAATTAAATAGCCACTTTTGCCCACGTCATGAAGTCTTCGAACAATTGCGGCAAGAATAGGTGAAAACATTATAATTTCAAACCAAAACAAAATCCAAGGTTTTTCAATCATATGTGCCATTTTTGCAACACCGATATAGATCATCATTGTTGTTAAAATAAAAAGCCAAAACTCTTTTCGCCCTGTTCTACCAGAAAAATGAGAATATTTTTTAAACTCATTCCAAAAAAAATCAAATCTAAAAAAATCAGATAAAAACGATATTGTTTTTTGTATTTTCATAAAGTCATCTCCTTCTTTCTAAAAAAATATAATACAAAAGAACTTATTTTTCAAACAATTTTATTTTTTTTGTTTAAATAATAAAAAATATGTTATACTATACTTATGATGGTACAAAATTTACCAAAGCCAACAAGGAGGCGCTGATGAAAGATAAGAGTTTTAAAACCATTTTACTTGGAACAACCATTTTTTGCATATGTTTTGTTTCAATTTCGGCAGGAGCAACAACCATTGATTTAAATAGCAAAGGAGCATCTTCAGTCTTTGATGCTA
>JAZQXL010000014.1:0-204163 GCA_045632845.1 Alphaproteobacteria bacterium | reverse complement strand
CTTGAAGGAACGAATGAACCACCACAACCAGAGGTTACAGAAACATTAATTGAAGCAATTGGAAGAGAAGATATCACAGCCGATGAATTCAGAGCGTTAATTGCTAAAGGTGCAGATGTAAATGCTACAGATGAAGAAGGTAACACCCCATTACATGAAGCAATAATGTATGGTTATGATGATTTTGTGGAAATTTTGGTAGAATCTAATGCAGATGTAAATAAGACAAATAAAGATGGAATGAGCCCATTAGATTTAGTTATCTATAATTTGAACGAACAAGCAAAACTTGACGCCAGCAAGAGAGATGCAACGTATATAGAAGAATTAGGTCGTATTGCAAAATCACTAAAAGGCAAAGGAGCTGAAGCAAAGTCAGAAGAATTGACAGAAGAAGCGAAGAAATTAGAAGGTGTAGTAGCAGCATTTGGGATTGAAGAAGGTAAAAAGATCGAGAAAGAAAAAGTTGATCCACAAGTTCTTAAGCAAGAATTTGTGGATGCAGTTATTCATGGAAAGTGGGATGTTGTTCAAGAACAATTGAAAGCTCATCCTGAGTTAAAAGATGTTAAATTTTCAGCATCAAAGCGTGATGGAACAACTCATGATGATTTGACGTTGCTTCACATGGTTGCAATGCGTGGACAAATGGATGTTGCCAATCAAGTGCTCGCAATGTATGAAGATGAGCCCGCAAGAAAAGCTGCTTTAAATGCTCAAGATTCTAGAGGAAACACGCCACTTCATTTGATGATGAGTGCTTCAAAACCATCTCAAGAGATGTTGAAACTTTTGCAAGCACAAGGTGTTGATGTTAATATAGAAAATACATTGGGATATACGCCATTGCACGTTGCCTCTGGAAAAGGTCATACAGCTCTTATCACAGATTTAATTTCTGGTGGGGCTCAGGTTAAAGCAAGTCCAAAAGATGGTGTTACACCGCTTCATTTGGCCGCAAATGCAGAAGTGGCACAACTTTTGATTGATGCAAACAAAGAAGTGCTTAATCAAAGAGATGAAAATGGTGATACGGCTTTGCATTTAGCTATTGAGGAAGATAGATTAGATGTTGCCAATACATTGTTGCAAGCAGAAGGTATTGATGTGAATGCACGTAATGGGCAAGATCAAAAAGGTAAAACACCTTTAGATGTTGTTGAAGCTCAGTTAAATGCAAATGAAGGGGATAAAGATGGTTTGCAAGTTGTACAAGAGCAACTTGTTAATAAAGGTGGCAAAACGTCTTATGCTATAGATTATTATCGTGACGTAGAGGTTCATACTTATTCTGAAGAAGCATATGCGCATGCAAAAAAAAGAGATTCTTTTCATCGTAACAAATACATTCCTGGTATTAAGAAATATTTAAATGATGATCGCAGCAAAAAAGCAATGGATAATTTAGTAACTTTGTTTAAAGAACAAGGTTATCCAGATGAAGAAGCTCAAAAACAAGCTCGTGTAATGATGTACAAGTTGGTTCAAGCAAATCTTTTATATCACCCAGATGAAAAGCTCAAAGGTGATAAGAGAACATTAACTGAAATGTTCACAATGAACCATCGCACACTTTTGGATCATTTGATAGTAGAGGATTTTTCTGAAAAAACACCAGAAGAACGTGCTAAATATTTGACAGCATTAACAGCTATTGAAGAAGCTGTTTCTCCAGATGGTTTTGCCATTAAGCCTGTGTATGTTGATGGTAAAATGAGTTACGATACATCTCGTACCAGTGGTTATAAGAAAGATAAAATAACTGTTGATACAAAAACACGTAAACGTGTAAATACTGGTGCAACATTAAAAGATGCCCAAGGGAAATCTGAAGAACCTTCAAAACCAACTGTCATTCATTCATATACACCTGAAGTTTACGAAAGGGCAAAAGGAAAGATTGCAGGTTTTAGAAATAGAAAAACAGCCAGTTCGATTCATTCAATTCGTTTGACTGGTGAACGACAAGAAACAGCATTGAAAAATGTTACAAATATCTTGGTTTCTCAGGGGTATACTCAAAAAGAAGCTGTTGCTCAGGCTTATGTTTTGGTTTCAAAACTTGAACAGTTATCATTGCTACATTCTGCTCAAACAAGGGTGGGTAAGAAAACGTTGCAAGACTTGCTCGGATTTAATCATGATGTGTTGCTTAAACAGTTGGTTTCAGGTGAATTAAATCCAAATGATTACGCTTCAGTTATGGAACAATTAGCTGTTGTTGAAAGTCGCCTTACTGTTAAAGGTGAATGGGTGAAAAATCCTGAACCTGTTCAAGAAGGTACAAGACATCCAGCAGGCTATGTTGTAAAAGAACGGACAGAACCTGTGGATCAGCCATCTTTAGGTCAAACAGTTCCTGAAGGTGAACAAGATGCGCCATCTTATGGGAAAGACAAGCAGAAATAATTTTTTAGGAAACTAAAAAAAAGCGAGGAAAATCCTCGCTTTTTTTGTATATAGAAAACTGCCGACAAGGGGGATGATTTATTTTTTTCTTTCTTCTTGTGTGGGATTGAATAATAGTATTTTATTTTTGAATCTTTACAATAGGTTATAAAATAATTTAAAAAAAAGCTTGTTTTTTGGTTGACAGAGAATCGGTTTTTATTTAATATGCGCTCTTTTCCAGAATGAAAGAAGAGGGAATAATGACCGTTGGGGGACGTCTATATAAATCAAGTATGCTGTATCAATTGATGGCTGGTGAGAGCGTTGAACCTTTGCTCAAAAAAGGTGCTAGGGCCAATCAGATTTTGATGGATGGGCTTAATTCAACCCCATTACATGTGGCAGTTGACTGTAACAATATTGCTTCAGTAAAATCATTAATCAAATATGGGGCAGATTTAAATTGTGCATCAAAAGGGGGATATACGCCCCTTATGAAAGCAATGAAAACAGGGAATATGGAAATTATTGATGTTTTGATTGCTGCAGGTGCTTATTTAAACTCAAAAGATGATTTTAATAGAACAGCGTTTTGGTGGGCGTCTTATTATGGTCAATCAAATATTCTTTCTTATATGGTTAAAAATGGGGCGCATTTGAATGTTGTGGATACCCAAAAAGGATTAACACCTTTGATGGCTGCAAGTAGATATGCGGATAGCAAAACAGTTGAGGCATTGCTTACCTGTGGTGCAAGTGTGAATGATGTCTCTTATAAAGGGCATACCGCTTTGATTTATGCGATTTTAGATAAAAATAAAATGCAAGGTTTTTTAAAAGCAAAAGCCCTTATTCAATCAGGAGCCGATATTCATAGTTCACATTTGGGTGTTTTAAATACATTTTCACCAAGGCCTTTGATGGTGGCTGTTGAACAGAAAAATGAGCCTCTTTTAAAGTTGTTGCTTTTAAATGGCGCAAAAGGTATGGAAGAAGGTTTTTTATATGCTAAAAAACGTGATTATACAGAAATAATGAGTGTTTTTAAGCGGTTTGATTTACCTTCTGATATATCAAAAAATGTGAAACTTATTAATCTTAAAATTGCAAAAGGGGAGCCTTTATTTGTTCTGGACAATCAAATTGATTTGTCATATTCGATTAAAACCAACAAATTGGTTCGTCAAAAAGTGTGATATTAGGGTTAAAAAAAAGGCAAGAAACAACTTGCCTTTTTTGATAGTTCATATAAGTTTTAATGCTGACCTAGTAATGAAACGATTAAAACAAGCAATAAAACGGGTGCAATGAATTTTAACACTGTTTGCATGTATCTTGTTTCAAATGGATTCATTTCTGTATTAAATTGTTTTTTCAAAGATTGATAAACGCTTCCAAAAGAAGCCCATCCTATGAAAATACAAAGAGCTAAAACGGATACCAATAAAACACTATCTGTTAAGAATGTTGCTATTTCAAAAAGAGATTTTCCCATAATGCGAACGGGGCTTTTTTCTGTGCAAGAAAGAAGTACAATCATAACAAAAGAAAAGTTCAATGTTGCAACTGATGCAAAAGCAAAGCCACGTGTAAGGTCGATTTTTTTTGAAATATAGCTTACCAATGGTTCATATAGAGAAATAAAAGTTGTTAATGCGGCTAAAAAGCAAATACCATAGAACAAAAACATCAAAAATGAACCAGCAAACATTTGTTCAAATGCAATTGGAAGGGATACAAATGTTAAGTTAACACCAACATCTTTTGGAATGTTGTATGCAGATGAGATTGAAAGAACAAAAAGAGATGCTAATATTGAGCAAATTGTGTCTAAAGCAATCACATATTTTGCAGAGGAAATGATGTTGACATTTTTTGAAACATAAGATCCGTAAATATAGGCAACCCCCATTCCAATGGAAAGGGAATAAATAACCTGTTCAACAACGGCGCACAAGGTTTCAAAAATACGATGAATATTAATTCCTGAAAGTGAAATACCAACGTCTTCCCAGTTGAAGCTGACGAGTTGTAAAGCACCCAGAGAAGCGTTTTTTTGAGTCAAAGACCACATTGTTAAATAGATTAATATAAAAATAAGCCCTGGGATGAAAAAGGACGATAATTTGATAAGCCATTGGAGTGTTTTATTACAGATGAAAAAAGAAACAATCAACAAACTGATAAAACTCCAAAATACCTGCATTTCATAATGGGATGTTAATAAATCAAACGTTTGTGAGGTGATTGGCATGGCTGAAGTATTGCTTAAAAACAAAAAGTTTTGAACAAAGAAAAATAAAATCCAGCCAATAACAATTGTATAAACAACATTCATTAAAAAAGCAGCCGAAAGGGATAGAGTACCAATAATTCGGTCCCAAAAATTTGGGAAAATGGACATTTCTCTTTTGGCAATTTTCCCAGGGGCATCAAACGAATCTGGGCCACTTGTTTTGCCAAGGGCTAATTCAGAAAGTAAAAGGAAATACCCAAGCCCGACGAGTGTTAATAAATAAAGGGTAATAAAAATCCCACCTCCATAATTTGCAACGAGATAAGGGAAACGCCAAATATTGCCCAAACCAATAGCAGCACCTGCCATTGTTAAGACAAATTCTTTTTGAGATAAGAATCTTAATGCCATAAAAAAATCCTTTCAATAGTACAGATTTTATTGTGTCCTATAAAAATTAAAAGTGCAATAAAAAAGACTGTTTTTTTTGAATTTTTTTTGCATAAGAGTTATAAGGTGATTGATATGAAGAAAAAAAGTTTTTTGTTTGTACTGATTTTGCTGTTTTTTTGTATTTTACATTTGGTTTTTGAAGCTCAGGCAAAAAGAGAAGTAGAGCCACGTTATCTTGATAAACCAATTCATGTTTTTTATCTTTTTCAAAAATAAAATTAATTTAAAAATCACAGCCTTTTAGCGAAAGGCTGTGATCATCATTTTACTCAAACAAAAGGATAAAGTTGTTTTTTGATTTTTTGCACCAATTTTTGAAAATGGGGTGTTAAGAAAGCGTTTTTTCAAAAAGTTTTTGTTTTGCATGTTCAATTGGTGCGATATGGCGGTGAAGAATATTTTGTACAGGTTCATTGAGTGGTTGACTTTTATTTTCGTTTTCAATAGCACGTGTGCCAATTTCTTGATAAGATGTGAGCATGTGAAATAAAAATAATTTTTGCAAATTGATTTTGATGTCAGTTTCTTTTTTATCCATGTTATATGCTGTTGTCATTTTTTCTAACAAATGATAGGATAAATCAAAAGAAGTTGTTGGCACAAAATCACGATAGGCTGCTCTTGATCTGAACGTTTCCCAATCGATAATGGCAATATTTTGCGTTTGTGGATTATATAAAACGGTTTGAGAGCAAATGTTTCCATGGGTGAGGGTGGCAACTTCATCAGCTGTGTCGCGATTGATAAATGTTTCAATTCTCTTTTCCCACTCTTTATTTTCTTCCAAAGATAAATGGGGTTTAAAATAGGTGAAAATTTCATTGAGAGAATAGGAACTGTTTGGGGAGCAAATTTCAAGAGTGCCAATTTTATTTTGAGGTTTTTGTTGGTGCAAAAAGTTCAAAAATGTACCTAAATCATGAGCAATTTTTTCTTTTACCTCATTTGAAAGAACATAATCATATGTTTTTGCTAAAAGAGGTTCTCCACAATAAGGTTCAACAGTGTAATATCTGCCTAGTTCAACCATATCTGGCAAAACAACATTTCCTTCATATCCTAATAAATAATGGCTGCGAATTTTTTCTTGACTGATTTGATTGTCAATCCAGTATGCGTTTTTTTTATCATTTGGTGTTTTTAAAACAAAAGGAACACCAGATTTATGGTGTATGAGATAGGTTGATGTTTTTTCACTAGAAACACCAATTTGTTCACCAATGGTGTATCGATCTTCCAATTTGCTTTTGTAATATTTAATTTCTTCTTCAGAAAGAGGGTTTTTCATCCCTGGTTGCTTAATATAATCCATAAAAGCTCCGTCTGTCAATATTTTTTTATAATATATCACAAAAAAGGTGGGTTTGTCAATGATATATTTGAAAAAAACGAGTTGACAGGTCTTTTTTGCTGTGATAGAAAAGACAAAGAGAGAATTTATTTAAAGGGGACCTAGGCATGGCTAAAAAAACATCTACAACAAAAAGTTCTTCCAAAAAAACAAGTACTTCAAAAGCTGCAACATCAAAAAAACAAACAATAAATGCAGCAGATAGAAAAATGATAACAGACTTTTCATTAACAGGTCTTGGACATCCAGAAGTGTTGGATGTATTGGTTGCTGAAGTTCAAAAATTGCCAACAAACAGGGCGAGTGCTGCTGCGAAATTAGCGCTTGATTTTGATGATCGTTTTGATAGTAATGCCAAAAAATATGTTGAGGCTGTTCGCAAAAAAGACACCGCAGCACAAAAAGCAATTAGGCAAGAAGAATTTACCCTTGAGTGTTTGTTTGTCAATAATATGATGAAACTAGGATGTTCTCATATTGTTGAAAAAATGCAGGCAGAAGCTCAAAAGTATACAAAAGCAGATAAAAACGGCAAAAAATTTGATATGTTTAGTGTGATTCGTCATAACTATATTTATTACCCAAGCGATATCGAATTGATGAAAAAGAAAGGGTATGACTTTAATGCTTTGCATACCATCAATGGTAAAAAAATGGATTTTACAACTTATAATTTAGAGTTGTTAAAATCGGCGGGTCAAAGATTACAAGCTTGCACAAAAGGAATGTATGATAGCATTAAGTTAGTACAAGATAAACGTAATGCGATGATTGAACAATTTGAAAAGTTGGAGGCTGAAAAAAAGAAAGCATCTGCTGCCAGAAAAAAAGCAATTGATGCTGAAATTACCGAATTGAATAAGAAATTTAAAGCATTGAATCAACAACTTGATTTATATCGAGCCAAAGGGGATGTTGTTATTGAAGAATTTATCGCAGCTCGTCAACGCTTGTTAAAAGCTGTTGAGTTGGGTGTTTTAAGTCCAGCAAATGTTAAAAAAATTGAACAAGCAAATATTCCTCAAATTGCAGAAGCCTTTCAACAACCTTATGCTCAATTTATGCGTTTGAAACAGGTGATTTATAAGGATGCTGAGGTATCGCAAACAAAAAATGATAAGAATAAGTCTGTTGCCAAAATGGATTCTTCAAATGCTGGGGTTAACAAGGTGTTGGCAAGTTCAACAACATATTCCCCTGATGAAAAGGATACAGCTACTGTTGCACCATTGCAATTGGGAACACCTGTTGATGCACAAGATAATCCACAATTAGCTCAAGTAAAAATGGATGATTTGGCAAAAGCTTAAAATCAGATTGGATAACAAAAAAACGCTGGCTTACCAGCGTTTTTTTATATCTGTGTTTTTAGTTTTGTTTGATTTTAACCTCAATTCTATTATTGTTACAAGTGGATCCTGTGATGGCTCCAACTGTTTGGCAGAGTTTTTTATCCTCAAAATTTGCATAAATGACAACAGTGTCTGTCCCAGTGCTGTCTGATTCGATTCTATCTAAACCAAACAAGTAGATTGGTGCTGGAAGTGGTCCAATGTTTGGATAAATATCCTCGTCTTCATAGAAGGAAGGTATTCCAGTATAATAACTAGGGTAACAATCTGTTACGTCAGTAACATAAGAATTAGAATCATCCATAATTGCTTGATGACAAAGGCCATATACTTCAACTGCATATTTTGCAATATAGTCTACAATCTGATTTGCCCTGTGTCTGCGCATTGAGAGGGAATAACCTGCAATACCACCGACAGAAAGCACGCCGATGATGGCAAGAACACCAAGCATTTCCACCATGGAACGACCAGATTGTGATTTTTTGAATTTCATTTTTTAACTCCTTTTGTGTAAATTAAACGAACGTTTAATTTACTTGATATCATTAAACGTTTTTAAGTGCAATCAATTTTTCAAAAACAAAAGAAAAATTAGTTGGTTAACTTTCATTTTGGATAGCGTACAAAACATCCCAAAAAAGTGAAAAATTAAACGTTCGTTTTTTTTGTGTGTGTACACAAATTTCTTAAAATAAGTGTTTGATTTTTTTGTAATAAACTTTAATTTGATCAAAGCGCATAAGCGTTCATTTAACCTCGATATGAGGCTCACGTTAAGAGTCAGTTTAAAGGGATGAACTAGTTCTATAATCTACGGAGTACAAAGTGAAACGGAGGGTACTTGAGTTTGGCGATTGTGGTGCTAGCTCGCCCTTTAAATGAAAGCTCTTAACTTACAAGCGGTTGGGATATTAATCGTCCCTTATTTTTCCTATTTTTTTATTTTAAATGTTTTATTGATTTTAAAGTGAAAATCAATAATATTTCTAATGAATGATAATTTTGGTTTGGGGTGTTTTTTTTAATTTCGCTCTGGAATTTTGTGCCCATTTAACCAAGCATTAATGACTCCTTTTGCAACCAGATGTTTAAAAGGTGTTCCTTTTTCTTTGGTTTGAATTTCATAGCCGATTTCATTTATGAAAGGGTTAACTTCTTCTTGCACAAAGCTTGTTTTTTGAATATTTTTGTGTACGATCAAATCTGTATGAAGCGTCATGGCAAATGTGTATAATTCAAGCAACAATTTTTTATCCAAAGGGGTTTTTGATTGCGCCTGTTTTTGTTTGAAAGCATCTTCAAACATTTTTTTGTTTGGATCTGTTTCAAACGAATTGGTCAAAAATGGATATTTAGATTTTAAATTTTTAACACTCACCGATTTGGGTTTATATGACTTGTTAAAACTTTCTTGAATAGAGGTTCCATATTTTTTGTTAATAGCGGTGGCGATTTTATCAATAATAGGGGCAGATTGCATGGCTATGTCTTCAGCTTTTTTTGCAAGATTCCAGTCAATTTTGCCATGGCAGAGTTCATTTCTACAATCAAGAGCTGCTTTTAAAATATCATCTTCGTCTTCAGTGATGATATCAAGTTTTTTGAAAACGCCTTCCTCGCCATCGGGCATATTTTCACGTTTGACACAAATATTGCGAAAGGCTTTTCTTGTATCCATCAGTGAAATTAAAGGACGTACGTCAAAAATTTCTTCGTGCTTATTTGCATTGATTTTATTTTTGATTTCACTTTTATCTTTGTTAAAAAGAACTGATAAGTACTCAGTCATATCCTCAACAAAATTGGATAAAAAGTTTTGTTGTAGGTTTGATTGAGAGCTGTTGCCCAAAGGTCTTAAATTGTATTTTGTTGGGTGAGCCAAACTGTCACGAATATTTTGATAGATTTTCATCGTGTCAATTTCACTTTGGGTAAATTCGCGCTTTTTCCCTGGAATTTTATCTAGATCATTGAAAGTTTTGGCTAAGGAAACACCAGGGATTGTTTTTTTGAATTTTTTGATTAATTGAGCGAATAATTCAGAAGCTAAAAGACTGTATTGTTCAAGGTGTTTTTCAGCTTCTTGCTTGGTGAATTCAATGCGGTATTTTTTCATTTCTTCATCAACAAATTGTTGAGATGGTTTGCCACCAGCTTTGGTGTCAATTTCTTCCGCATAAGCAATCATATGTAGTAATTCTTTGATTTTGTGCGGATTTTCATTGAGGTATTTGCTTAAACTCTTGTTGGTTGAAAAGTTGGCTTTAATCATTAAGTGATCATTAATCCAGATTTGGTGGTGTACTGATTTGGGCGGAATAATCATACAGATCAGTCCCTCAACACTATTTTGATTAGCAAGTGCTTTGGGGGTGTGTGTATTTTGAAGAGGGCCAATGGAGTGAATTTCTTGATAATGGGTTAAATGAGTTTTAAAAATATCATTATCAGGGCCTAATAAATTTGTTTTTCCTACGGAATCAAAAAATCTGGCTTGTTTTTTTTGATCAGCTACAACAACTTCAAAATCACCTAGCATTGTGACAGATTTTGTAATATGTTTGGCATAGCTTTTGTTGCTTGCAACCTTATAAATATCATAAGGCACATCATGCTCGTGTGCAATCATTGAAGAATAAAGTTTTTCTTTGTGTTTATATTTGTTTTTAAGGGATGTTAATTTTTTGATTTTTTCAACCCGCTCTTGTGCATTTTGTTGGATATGAGAGGTTATTAAATTTAAAAATACATCATAATCCGTAATGGAAAGAGCAGGAGCATATCTGTCATTTAAAAAAGAAAATTGAGCCAAATTATAGCAAATGACATCAAGCATGTCTTGTGTGGTTAAGTTTTTGTTGTAATCTATTGACATTTTTGATTATCCTCTTTGTCTTGTTTCTTTTGGCTTTGGCAATAATTTATCTCGTTTATATTTGTCAACAATGGTTTGAAAAATAAAAGATCTGTTGTTCGGGATAGCTTTTGATTTTGTTCTAAACAGTGTGTTAACTTCTCTGACAAAAGGAATCAGATCATCTCTTTCATAATAAGGGTTGTTGTAAAGAGGTTCATTTTCAAACATAACGGCGTTAACGGTACAAGCAAGGCAGTATAAATTCAACAACACTTCTTTGGTTGAATCTGATTGTTTTGTGCCTTTTTCAAAAACAGAGTTAATGATTTTTTGATCTTCATCAAAATGGATGAAAACGCCAGGAAAGTTGCGGTTGAGATTTGCAATGGGTGTCGGTTTGTTTTTGGGGGTATCAAAAAAATAATCTTGCAATGTGACGTTGAATTTTAGCTCAACTTCATTGGCAATGGTTGTGATTGCATCAGCCAATTCTTCTTTAAGAGAGTTTGCGTGGCTTGCCATATTTTGATCAATTTTAAAATGGCACAAATCATTTCTTAATAAAATTCCTTCTGTGATAACATCATTTTGTTCTTTGGTGATAAAACCAAGTTTGACAAAAGGATCTGGTGTGTCGTGTGGTAATCCAGATTGTTCAATACAAATTCTGCGAAGTGTTTTTGCTGAATCAGCCATTAAAATTAAAAATCGAACACTGCCAATTTCTTTGTTTTTGTGAGCCTTGATTTTTGCTGAAACAGATTTTTCATCCATATGCAACAAATTTGCCAAATATTTGATCATTGTTGGGACAAAATCTTTTACATCATCTAAGGTGAGGGGTCTCAAGTTATACATTGTTGGATGGGCAATGGCATTTCTGATATCAAGATAGTTTTTCATCTTTTCTATCTCTTCATCGGTAAATGCGCGTTTAATGGTTGGCACTTTGTTAATGTTGTTAAAAATGTGGCTTGTTGTATTGAGAAAGTGTTTTTCTTTTACTTGATAGACAAGCTTATAAAATAACTCAATGGTTAAAAGAAGGTATTGTTCCAAGAGTTTTTCATTTTCTCGTTTGAGAAATTCAAGTCGTTCTTTATCCATTTGCTCATCAATGAACGATTGGGACTTTTTTTCTCCCATTTTTTTATAAATATCTTGAGCATAAGCAATGTTGAAAAAGATTTCTTCCATCAACTGAGGATGATCATCAATGTAAGAGTCTAAACTTTGTTTTGTTTTAAAGTTGGCTTGAATGACAATTTCATCATTCACCCAAATTTGTGGTTGAACAGCTTTGGGTGGGTTTTGTTTTGATAAAAATAACCCAATAGATTCTTGTGATGCTTTTTCGCCAAGTCTGTTGTTATCAAAAATAGGGCCAAAAGATTTTGGCATTGTGAAATAAGGGGTGAATTTGTCTTTTACTTCTTTTGAAGAAATATTGCTTGACCCAAATAAGTTGAATTGCCCCATAGAATCCCAAGCGTTTGCAGATTTATATTGTGGGGTATAAATCACTTTAAACAATCTAAGTGGGAGTGTTTCTTTCACCAATTGTTTGGCATACCCTTTGTTTTGAGAAACTTTTAATGGATTGTATGTCAAAACAGTTCTGAGTTCCCCCATTCTTGCTTCCATTAATTTTCTTTGAGTTTGTGTGGAAGCTGCATTCATCATTGCGGTGATTTTGGACATATATTCGCAAACTTCAGTTGCTTGTTTTTGAAGTTCTGTGGTATAAAAATCAACATATTCAGTCATGGAAGAAATGTTGTCAAATGGCATATAGTCAGCCTTGTAAACGTGATTATATTGTGCTAAGTTATAGCAAATCAAATCGAACATTTCTTGAATGCTTAAATTTTTATGACGAATAGGAATATTATGCATAGAATCCTCTTAAAAATAAAGATCATTCTAATATATCATAAAAGCGCTATTTTGTCAACAAAATCGTATAAATTAATAATTAAAACAATAGGCGTATCAAAAAATACGCCTATTGAAAAATTTTAAGGGTTAAATTTTTTCTTCAGCTTCATTTGTTGTGGGGTAGGCTGATGAAATTTTTGGGGTTGGAATTTCAGCAATAACAGGCGATGAGATTTCTATTTCTTCAAGAAGTAAGGCTTCTATATTTGCAGTTTCAGAAACATTATTTTCCATCACTGTTTCTGCAGGTAAAACTTCTTCTATTGCAAGTGTTTCATCTTTAGCTTCGGTAGAAATAGGTTCTTTTAAACCATCTTCTTCAGCTTGTTGAGCGCTGTTTTCTAAAGCAAGAGGTGCTTCTTCATTAGAAGGGGTGGTATTTTCATTTATAGATACATTCTGTTTGCTGTATGCTTTTATAACCAGTTCAGAAGGGTAGATGAAAGTGATGCTTAAATCTTGGCATGGTTCATCCATCTCTTTTGCTACAGCTTGGCAAAGGGCGACTTTTTCTTCACTAAATGAAATTTTTAAAGCAATTCCTTTATTTGAAATATCGGTGGTTTCAATTTGAACACCCATCTGCTCAATGCCTGATTGAAGACCTGTTTCAGCAAGTGTTGGGATTTGATAGCTGTTTAAATTATTTGTTTCAGCACTTGCAGCAACACCATTTTCAATTAGGGCAATATATTTATCTACGATGTCAATAATGGTGGTTGCATCAAAACGCTTAATTGCTGTGTTGTATCCTTCAATGCCACCAATATAGGCAAAAGTGAGGGATGTTTTATTTTCGCTTTCAATTTCTGCTTTTGCTTCTTTGATCCAGGCTTCCGCAATTTTTGAGCGTTGTTCATTGATCCAGTCTTGTGAAATGGTTTCTGGAATTTGTTGTACAGAAATTTCAGATGTTTCACCATTTGCAACCATTTCAACTGTATCGGAGTTTCCTTTGAAGTTGTATATTCTATAAGGTTTTGCATTGTTGGAGAGTTGAATAGACCCTGTTACACTTTGTGTAAATGGTTCAATAACAAAATCGTTGACGGTCAAAACATCTTGTCCAGCATGGTTTTTAATCCGTAAATGAGGAATGGTAACTGTGTTTGGAATAAGGGCAAATGGATTGATTGATTTTCTAATTTTAGAAAGTTCTTCTTCATTTAATGTTTGAGCATCTTTGAATTTTTTGATTAATTCATCAAGTTCAGGGCAATCAATTTTGATATCTGCCGTGAAAAAGTCTTTATCCCCGTTTGGATAAGCAATTTTAATGTTTAATCCATTTTCAATTTTTGTGAGTTTTAAAACAGGTTTTTCTTGGGCGCTGAACAAGTCAAAATGCGTTCCATTTTCAATAAATCCTGTTTCTGTACCAAAACCGATTTTTCCCACAAGTTCAGCATTTTTTTTGCCCTGAGGGGTAAATAAAAGATATTTATTTATATTGATTTTTCTAAATACCTCTAAAAGAATCTCTTCTTTTTCTGTTTGAGCAAATTTATACAAATTTTCAACAATTGCGGAAATGTCTGAAGAGTCAAGATCAATTTCAAAAAGTTTATCTTTGTTTTTGTTAAACCCTTTGAAATAAATATTCTTGTTGTTTTCATCAATGGTGATGGTTCCATTTTGAACAAGATAATGTTGTGAATATGTTTTTAATTCAGAAAGATAAGCTGGTTCATTTTTGCTTTCTTTGTCAGCAAGCGGGTTTTGTTTTTCTAACAAATGATGTTCATCTGTTAGTTCAATGGTGGTTGTTTTTGTAAAACTTGGGTATTGAAAAGCACCATCAAATTGAATTGAAAGAGGTGGGTTACCAACATTTTGATAGTTGAAGTTTTCAATGGCAACACATTTGGCAATACCCATAAGACGTTTGTTTACATCTTGAACAGTGATGTTTTGAATGAGCTCTAAATCGTCACAAACAAGGCGCCCTTTGACTTGATCTTGAATGGTGAATTGTCTGTTTGTATCAACTTGAACGATTGTGTTTTCATTTAATTGAATCTTACCAACCAGTTGATTGTTGTGAAAAGGAAAAGAGTAACTTTTTTGTGGGGAGTATGAAAGTTTTGCCGTGCCTTCTTTTTTACCATTTTGATAGGGGGTTTCAAGACGGATCCGATCTTTAAAATGGTTGACTTGAATGCCGTGTTTAAGCCCCCCTTGATAAGGTGTTTCCATTTTGAGGTGGCCATCTTCATAATATTCAAAAGCCATCCCTTCTTTTTTGTAAAATTTACGAGGGGCTTCAGATTGCAGTTGTCCATTTGGGTAATATATTTTCAATGGTGTGAACCCGTAATAGATGTATCCTGCAACGCCAAGAGATAAAATAGCACTTACTGTTATGATGATTTTTTTGTTCATGTTGCCCCCTTACTATTATATTTTTTTTATATCACGCTTTTTTTTGAAATAGCAAATAAAATATCCATAAACAAAAGATTTTTTTAACAAAAGGTGTTAAAAATTATAGTATCTATTATCACCAATGTCTTGGGCTTCAATGTTTAATTTTTCATCCCCAATTTTGCCATTAATGTGTGTTTTATTTCCAATGTTTGTTTTTTTGAAACGGACATTATCTTCTCCAATATAGCCATTGACATAAGAGGCTTTGTTTAATTCTCGTTTTTGTGTATGAATTTTGTCGTCGCCAATTTTTCCATCTGTGTAAGAGATATTTCCAACATTTCTGGTTTTTGTTCTGATTTTTTTATCCCCGATCTTTCCTTCGGTGTAGGTTATATTTCCAACAGAGTGTTTTTTGATATCAATTTTATTTCCTTTGTCATCTCTGCCCTGGCAATATTCAATATTACCAAGCATGTGACATTTGACCCCTGCATATACGGAAAGAGGATTGCTAAAAAATCCCAACATGAAAAGAAAATAAATAAATTTTTTCATACAGATATCCTTATTTATTTTTCAAAAAAATCTTCATAAAGAATGACTTGTTCTTTTTCAACGTTACCATCTAACAACAACGCTGTTAAATAATGATCGTCTAACATGGCCAATGGAGATGTTGGATATTTAGGACGCTTGGCATAAAAGAGGATATCTTCTTTTTTGAGAGAAAAGAAAAGTGAAGAGCTAAATCCTGCGGTTAAAGTTGGTTTTAACCCTGCGAGAATAAAGGCTTCATAAGGAACTTCTGGTGGAATTTCAATAATATCAGGGAAGTTGTTTTTGATAACTTCTTGTTTGTAAATTTGGTTATAAGCAGGGTGTGGTTTGAAAAACCAGACATAGTCTTCAGGGTTTTCTAATTTAAATTTTTCTAATTTATTTTCTTTTAGCAAAGAAAGGACTTTGATTTCGGCGTCCATATAATTTTTAAGTCCAAAATGAAAGCCTGTAACAAACATCAAAGATTTTTTGTTTTGCATGAGTTTGCTATATTTTTCATAATCAAAACCGCTCAGTTGAAAGACAATCTTTTTTTGTTCAGTGGTCAATGTTTTTGCTAAATTTTCAAAATTGATTTCTTGAATGTTTAAATTATCAAAGTTGGTGAAGATTTTTTCCAATCGTTTGATGTTTTTAAATTTGCTTGCATTTAAGAAATGGTATGTGACAGGGTAGTGATATCTTAACCCAAAAACATGGCGAATGAGCCAGACATCTTTGTTTTTTGATTCCAATAGTTCCGCCGTTTCTTGCTTGATGTTATCCATAAGTAAGGATGTTTCATTTGAAATGGCGTCATTCCATTTTAAAATATCACCATAGCCATCTTCATACAAGTGAATCGCTTTGATGCGTTGTTTTGGAATGATGTCTAAAATAGGTTTTAAGGCGTTGGCAACTTTGTCAAAACTGGTATGAATGACAATGGCTGCAGAGGGATCTTTTGAAATTTCATCAAACACGGTAGTACCATAGTTCATAAAATTGGCAACAACTTGTTGTTGATTTTTTACCATTGGAATTTCAATAGTGTTATATTTTTTTAAATCAAAGATTTTAGAACGATTTGGAAATCTACTCCATCCAATAATTTTTTTTGTTTCTTTTGGTAGCTGGGCATAAGCAATTATGTGTGAAAAAGCAGGTGCTGTTGCATAAGTTTCAAAGAAAATGTGAATCTCTTTTTTTTTGAATGGAAGATAGTGGTATATATTCCAAAAGTAAGGGGCTGAGAAACCTAAAAGAATGGATGTAAATGTTGCGATTATTAAGTATTTGTATTTTTTTAACATGGTAAAATCCTTTTTTTGTTTTTTTTATTCTAAAGAGATTTGCAAAGTATGTCAAAAAAAAAGAAGGTTTTTCTTAAATGTTTTTTATTTTAGATAAAAGTTGTTGAATTTTTGTGAAAAATTTGATAGAATAACGCCCAAAATCAGTGCATTTTAAAAGTGTTACAACAAAAAAAGAGTAAAAATAAATATGACCCAAGAAGAGTTGAAAATTTTATCACAAACAAGGCGTGTTGCACATTTGGATGCTTGTTTGAGAAAAAAGGCTTTGGCCCAATCGCGTCATTTTTTTTCAAAAGATGCGCAACAAGCACCCAAATGTATGCAAGCTGTTTGGCTTAAAAATCACAATACACTTTATAAAAAGATTTTGAATGATCCACTCTATGATGCAAGGCGTTTCTTTCAGGTTAAAGAAAGAGGATAATAAAAAAGGACTGAAAAAACACAGTCCTTTTAATTTTTTTTGAGCCAAAATTAATGTTGTATAACTTTTACTTTTGATTTTGCTAGCAATCATTGATGATTAAACCAGCTTTCGGGAGGATATTAGTTTTGTTTGATCTTAAATCCTACTATACCCTTTGTACAGGTTGTTCCGCTGATTGAAGCAACAGCTTGGCAAAGTTTATCATCATCAAAAGCTGCACTCATATTAACAATATCAGCCTCAATAGAGTCTGTTAAAATGTTGGTGAAAGCAAATGCTTTAAGACCAGCAGGGAGGGTTCCAACCTCACCATTTTCAGCTGTCCATGAAATTCTACTGTCGTAACAATCACTAATCACAGATATTGTACCATCCATAAGCTTTTGTTGACATTGTCCATATACAATTAAAGCATTTTTTGCAACAAAGTCGGCAATTTGATTAGCTCTGTGTCTGCGCATTGAGTGGGAGTAGCCTGCAATACCGCCAACTGAAAGTACACCAATAATTGCCAAAACACCCAGCATTTCTACCATAGAGCGACCTGATTGAGATTTTTTGAATTTCATGAGATTTATCCTTTATGTGTAAATTAAACGACCGATTAATTTACACTTATCATAGTGAATTTTTAATTTCAAGCAATTTTTCAAAAATACAAGAAAGATAATTTGCATGTGTTTTCATGAATTTACTTTTGATTTTGTAAATAGTCTTTGATGATTAAACCTGCAGCTTTTTTGTGCCCTTGTAAGGCAAGCAACTTGGCGCATTTGACACGTTCTGCCCACAAGATATCATGATCTCTATTTTCTCTTGCCTCTTTTGCTTTTTGAAGGGGAGAGTCTTTTTGTTCCATTCGTTTGATGTATTCTTCACCATATTGCATTCTTAAATAAGCGCGTTTTGGGTTTTCACCTTTTAAATCAAAATGGGCTGTTACGGAATCTAAAGATTCTTCCATTCTGTCACCGCCAGCTTCATATTCTGAGGAATAAGAAATACGAATGGTGAATTTTAATTTGTCATTATCATAAACGTCTTCAATTCTAAAATTGTAATTTTCATGTGTTCTAACGTGTCGCATATTGATATCCTTTCGCTTTAGTTAGAGCTTATTTATAGCATATTTAAACAGATGTATCAATGAATATGTTTTGTTTGTAATAATAAAAAAATGACCCTAAAAAGAGCCATTTTTTGTTTTTTATGATAAGCTTAAGATCTTTCCATTTGTGATTCAAGTTGCTGAAGTTGTATCAATGGAAGCGTTTGAGATGTTATGAACTGTTCTTTATTTTCTAAAATCTCATTCATCTGATACAATGGAGTTTGAGTTAATTCTTGTTTAATATTTGTTTCAGTTTGTTCTGTTTTCGCGCCAGAAAGGATCAAGAATTCAAACATCTTTGTGTCTTTGTTTTGAACAGCTAAGTCAAGAGGAGATTTGCCCTTTTTATCTATGGTATCAATTTTTGCCCCATTATCAATTAAGAGAGCTGTTGTTTTGATGTCTTTTAAAAGAACAGCAAGGTGCAATGGTGTTTGTCCTTTTTCATCAGTAAGGTTTGTATCAGCTTCTTTGGATAACAAAAATTCAGTTAATTTGGAGTTGCTTTTCAAAATGGATAAGTGTAAGGCTGTTTGACCCCAAGCATTTTGTTTGTTGATGTCGGCTCCTTCTTGAACGAAACGCTGAGTTAATGGTGCGTTGTTTGTCATCACCGCGGTTAGGAGCGGGGTTTTGCCAAAGTTGTCGGCTTCATCAATTTGAGCTCCATTTTCAATCAACATATTGATGATTTTTAAATGATTGTTATGGGTTGCATTAATCAAAGGTGTTTCACCCGTTGCATGTGCTTTTTTGTTGGGATTGGCGCCCATTTCGAGCAAATAATCTGTCATTCGGATATCGCCCTTTTCCGTAGATCGGATGAGGGCTGTTGTGCCAATCAAATCGGTGCAGTCAATGTTAACTTCTTCTTGTCGCACCATAGCTTCAACTGTTTTAAAATCACCTTTGCTCGCAGCAAGCAAAAAATATTCTTCTTGTGTCATTTGTGACATTTTTGTCTCCTTAAAATTTGAATGATTTGAAGAGGGTTTCCTCTTTCTTATAATTTTGTTCTACGCTCTTTTGATTTTGTCTGTCAAGAAAGATTTTGAAATTGTTTGTAGCTCTAAGTTTGTTTTTTTATGTGTATTAAAAATAAATTGCGCAGTTTTGTTTTTTTTGATATAACTATATCAAAATACAGGAACTGTAAATCAAGAGGCTCAAACTCAATTTGATGCAATACTTAAGACGTTAGGGCAGGATATTACAGGCGGAGCTGATTCTAAAAAAAACAATCACAAAAAACAAAATGAACGCTAAATAGAATGATAGATGGGTAAAAAATGTATAAAGAATTAGGTGACGGACATTTGATTTCTGATAAAATTGAAAATGAAGAGGTTCTTCCTGCGGGGGGAGCTGTTGCTGGTAGAAATAATATACACATGATTGCTGATTTTAATTCTTTTGAGGAATTGTTTAGTCGGATTGAAAAAAATGCTAAAGGGTTAATGGCTTTAGATAACGTTAAATCATGGTATGAAAGTAGTAAGTCAAGTTTAGACTTTTCTCTTTTTTGTCACATGATGGCTTTTAACAATGTTATGAATAAAATGTATCCAGATATTGTTAATGTAGGCAAGCATAATGGATTTTATGGGGTTGGAAAACCAAAGAATTTGTCTGATACGGTGGCAAATAAAGCTTGTGCTTGTACGGAATTTTCTGTTTTAGCGCAAGGGTATTTTCAAAGACAAAATATCCCAACGCGCTATGTTGGTGGCGAAGTGGTCACGAATGGTGATTTTGGTGATTTTGAAGCACATAGTTTTATTGCTTTTGAATCAGACGGTAAAAGGTACATTTTTGATCCTGTTAATATATTTACTTTTCGAGGTGCTAAATTGCCACGAATTTCAGAAGTTTGCGAACCAGAAAATCGGTTGTATATTGAAACAAAAAATATTTTTGATGAAACTGTAAAATGGTTTTATTCTAGTGGTGAAAAGGGTGCTTTTTTAGCGGATTTGCCAACAAAAAAGGATACTCCTGTTTCAATTGGGGTATTGAACAAAATAGATGGTCGTAGTTAAGGTTAAAAAATACGTACGATAAAGACAAATTATTTGAGTGATTTTTATTATATTAAGGTATAAAACTTGAGATAATAAATTAATTTTGTATACCTCGTAAATACTCTCGTCCTCCTTTTTCATTTTTATCAACTAAAACCATTTTGGGATTGGAAAATTCAGTCGATGCTGTATAAATATAGGGCAGAGTGATTACATAGTCAGGCAAAAGAATGAGTGGTTTATTTTTTTGATAGTATGTTGTTATGTACTTATTTAACATACTTTCATCATGCCACAACGGTGTAATGTTGTTTTTTATATCAATATTTGTCCATTCTTTAAGACGTGAAACCATTTTTAAAAATCCCTTTTGTGTTCCGCCGTTAAAAGCTCCAGTCACATAGAATTCACCATTGTCATAAGGAATGTAACTTATAGATTTTGGATTTCTATCATAACAAAAATTCTTTTTAGATTCGAGATAATACCAAGAATGTAATGTTACCATAACTTCTTGTTCTGGTGATGGGAAAATTTCTTCATTAATTTCTTGAACAGGATGAGCATCTCCATTTAAAAAGTAGATATAATCATAATGTGCTAATTTGTCTTTGATAGCATCAAAGAAGTGAAAGCGTTTGAACGTTACATATGGCCAAGGAAGTTGATCTTGATGAATTTTAACAACATTTGAAGGAACTTTTAATTTATCGTGCTCTGTAAATAAAAAATAGGTTTTTTTGTGTTTGGGAAGAAAGTGTTTTTCCATTGATTTATAGAAATTTTCCCAAAAAACAATGTATCTTCCAGTGGCAATATAGAGGATGGCAATTTTTTTTGGTTCAGAATAAAAAATGCTGGAATTTTGAACCAGTTTGTAATGGTTGTCTTTTTTTATAAATCTCTTTATTGATGTGTTATCTTGGATGGATATCGTATTATCAGTTATATCTAAAATTTTAGCATTTTTTTCTAAATAAGGATTATCTTGATAAAGTAAAAAAACAGGATAATTGTCAACCCACAGCGGTATATTTTCTTTTGAAAAACAAAAGGATATAATTGCAATTAGGGATAGTAAAATAATAATAAAAAATTTTAATTTTAACAACATTATTTATAACCATATTTTTTTGTTTTTTTAGATTATCATTGTTAAAAATAAAATGCAAGTGAATGGAAAAAATTTTTTCGCCTAAGGCTTGGCGTCTGCCAAGCAGCCGCCTGACTCGTCGAGCCATCCAATCGACTACCATATAAAAAAAACCACCCCGAAGGGTGGATTTTTAAATGGTGCCTTGTGTGTGAAAGACATTTGTCTTTCATCCTTCGCATAGCTCAGGACCGCCTAAGGCGTCGCGTCTGCCAAGCAGCCGCCTGACTCGTCGAGCCATCCCATCCAATCGACTACCATATAAAAAAAACCACCCCGAAGGGTGGATTTTTAAATGGTGCCGATTGTCTGACTCGAACAGACGACCTGATGATTACAAATCAACTGCTCTACCAACTGAGCTAAATCGGCGCTGTAGGTGTATTTATACACGATAAAAAAAAGAAATGCAAGTGTTTTTTTGAAAGAAAATCAAAAAAAATACATTTTTTTTAAAAGTTGTTGATTTTTATTTGATTTTTTTTCTTTTAACAATCCCGTTCACGGGGTTTTGCAACAAAAAATCCGCTTTTTTCATGAAATTTGGCATTAAACCCATTTTTATTGAAACAATCAACCCACCATTTTTGACTTTTAATTACACGTGGACCACTGTGTTTGCGGTACTCGGTCCCACCGGCTTTTTCATCATCTTCTGTTGTGAGGTGGATGGCAACAACGAGCTTTGAGTCTTTAAATTTGTTTAAAACAGCGGGGATTTCTTCTTCTTTAACGCAGGTGAGTACTTCGTTGCAATAAACAAGATCATGATTAATCGGTTGTTGATAATCTAAAATGGAGCCAACAGTTATGTTTTTGTGAAGCGGTTTATATTCTCTGATATCGATGCCGTTGACGCGCATGCCCATTTTTTCTGCCTGAACCAGCAATTTGCCAGAAGCGCAGCCACAATCAAAAAAAGAAAGTGGCTTTTCGCCCAATTCTTTTTGATATAGTTTGGTGATTTCTTTCAATGGTTGTGTGAAAATGATACGCCAACAACGATTTGTTTTGTCCCATGCTTCGTATGTATAAGGACATTTCATTTCATAATAGTGTTTTGTTTCTTCGTATTGTGTTTTTTTAGATTCAGATTTGCCAAATAATTTTTTTAAAAAATCAAACATTGGAATTTTGTTACCCTCATTAAAATTCCCTATCTTTGTTGAGGGGTATAATACCATATTTTTCAATAATTTTCAATGAAAATTTGAAGATTTGAAATGGATTGATATTTTTGTGTTACATGCTTTCGTGTACTTGTGTCGGGCTGGTGTTTTTAGGAGACTTCTCATTTGTAATGTTTTGAGCGTTTTTGTTTAACGTTCTTTGAGGAGCGGGTGCGTTGATATTTGGTTTTTTATTTGAATTTTGTGGGGGGAGGGAAATGCCACATTTGGTATTTAAATCTCTTAAAATCTGAGTACTTTTTTGAATGGCTTTTATATCCCCTTGGTTAATTTTTGGGGAGAGCTTAGAGAGTTCTTCAAAAGAGGTGTCCAAATTGGTCATTAGTGTTTTTAAATTTTGAACCTCGTTATAGGCTGGATTTTTTGTATCTTGAAACAGGTGTTCAGGAAAGGGAATTTTACCTTGCACAAAAGATTGCAAAGCTTGAACATCTGCTTTTGAATAATGTTTTTGAATTTTTTGTGCTGAGCGTTCAATTTGTTTTTTTAGCTTTTGAGGAAGTAGGGGGGTGAATTTTAAGTTAACTCCTGTGCTTGTTTTTAAATAGTCAGCAAATGTGGCTCTGTGGTTTGTGTTTTTCTCCCTCTCGTATGAAAAGAGATATAAATTTTGTTTCAAATAATTCCATCTTGTTTTAAGGGTTGAATAATCGTTAGATGTTTGATCAATTGGTTTTAAAAATTCACGGGTTTTGTCTTGAATTTTTTGTGTTAAATGAGTTGAAAAGTTTATGTTTTTAGAAGTTGCGGTGGTGTTTGCTTCAGCTTGGTGAAAGGTGGCAATTTCTGAGGGAGAAATTTTGAACGCTTGATGCAGCAATGGATTGTTAGATTCTGTAAAAAGCTCCTTTGAAATGGCTTGAGGAACAGCATCTAAAAAAATGCTTAAATGATCCATAATCCATGGATCGTATGAGGCTGAAACGCCTGCTTTTGCTTGGTTGATGTGCATAGCTTCATGCAAAAAAGTGGCGCCGTGTAAAAAAAGTTTAGCTTGTTTTTGAGTTGTTTTTGATGGAGATATTCCTTGGGAACTTAAATCATTTTTTGCTTTTGCAAGGTGGGCATTAATGTTTTGATCATTGATTTCAATAATACCTGAATCTAAGTGGCAAAGTCCCAAATTGGGGCAATTTGCTTTGGTTGATAGGTGATATTTAAAATCAGGGTCTTGTTTTTTAAGTTGTTGTCCGTTGTAATAAAAGGCGCGAATGGCGGCTCGCCCCATTGGTGTTTTGGCAACTTCATGCAAGGAGTTAATCAGTTGCCTTTTTGCAAAAAAAGAAGAAAAAGCTCCTGCCTTTGTGGGTTCATCACTTTCTCGTGAAATTTCAGCATCTGCGCAAAAATCCACCAATGAATGGACTGTTTGCTCAATAAAATGCGGTGGTAAGGCTGATGTGTCAAACCCAATTTCTTGTGGAAAAGATTCTGTATTCATTTTTTATTTTATCTTTCTTTTTGAAATGACCTTTCCGTCTTTATAAACACCTATTTCTCTGACTTTTCCTTGTTTTGTGTATCTTTTATATTCCCCATTAAATTTGTTGTCTTTATATGGAATCATGGATTTTAGTTCGCCAGTTTCATAATACCACAAACCGACACCTTCTTTAACTTTTATCCAAGAATTTTCAGATATTCTTTTTTCTTGATGTGGAATAATAGATTTTAAGGCGCCACTATCATAGTAATAGTAATATTTTGTTTCAGTTAAATCATCTTTAAAGGTTTTAACACTTTTTAGTTTGCCATTGTTATGATAATTTTTTCTTTCAATTGTTTTTCCAAGTTTTTCAAAACGTTCTGAATATCCTTTTTTGTTGTAGCTTTTAATCATTGTATCAGCATATTCGTGATTTGTTAAATGGTGTTCTTCTTTTTCTAATTGATTGTCTTTGTTGTAATAGTAATCAATATTGCCAACACGTTTGATTTTTGGAGAGTCTTCATCTGATATTTTGCAATTGTAGCGAATAGAAACACCCTCATCATTGAAATATGTGGTTTTGGTAAAATATCTGTTGGAACATTTAAAACATAAATCTGACAAATCTAATATTACAGTGCTTGGGTCGTCACAGGCATAGCATCCCCCTTGATAATCCATTAAAGGTTTATCTTCAGGGCAGTGGCTTTGTTTGAATTTTGGTTCCAAAAGTGTTTTGTTTTGGGTGTTGCTATTTTTAATTTTAATTGAAAATAGCTCATCGGATTGTTCTTCTGTCTCTGGCAAAAGGCAAAGCTTTGCACCTTTGTCAAAAGAGAGAACAGTATGGTACATTTCTGGTGTTTTTTCAACACGATTTGGGCAAATATTGGAGCAAGAACCAGGTTTGACGCCAATTTCATCTCCTTCATCACAAGAATAACAGTTTCCTAAAATGTCTCTTAATGGTTTCTCGGATGGGCAAGAAGATAATGCACAATAATCAAGTGTTTTGCCTTTTCTTTTAAAGCGAATGGTTGTTCTTTTTTCTTGGCAGAGGTCACAATTTTTTGCATCTCTAATTGATAGAACTTCATCACAAGAAAGACAGTGACCATGAGATTTTATTGGTTTGTCTGCGGGGCAATTTATCAATCCACATCCTGCGTTTTTATATAGTTTTCGAGTAGGGTTGCCTTGATCATCTTTGCACATGCTTTGACAAAGATGGACATCATCAGGTGCCATATCAATGGCTCCTTCATATGAACAATCAAAGCAAGAGGCATTTTCTCTTAAGGGATGTGTATCAGGGCACCCAACTGGAGCAATCGTGCAGTCACCAAAGGAAGATCTGCTCGCATTTTCAGGGCATTTTTTTAATTCACAACCCCAAAAAGTTGATATTCTTGTTGCAGCGCCGTTCATTTGACATTTTGATTCACAATCGCTCTTGTTTTTTAGCTTGATGGTTTCTAATTCAGAACAAGGATAGCAGTTACCATGAATATCCTTTAATGGTGCGATTTCAGGGCATTCATCATTTGTTGGTTTGCAGTTTCCCCAAGTGTCTTTTTTGAACCCATCAGGGCAGTTGATGAGTTCACAGTCATCTGAATCAGCTATTTTTCGGATATATTTTCCTTCTTTAGTTTTGCATGAGGAGGAGCAGTCAACCAATCTTTTAGGGGTGAATTTTTTTAGGCTGTCACAACTGTGGCAGTTGCCATCGTCACCTAATACACTCCCTTGAGCGCAGATGGCGGGGACAGAGTTGTCACTTGCCAAGGATGTTAAACTTAAAAAACAAACAAAGCTAAAAATAAGCAATTTTTTCATGTTATTCATCCTCTTTCATTTCGCATTTGAAAAAATATGTATAAGGTGTTGCACTGTATCCACCAATGAAGCGGTTTGGACATTTTTCACACCCTTTTATGGCGTTAACATCATGGTGATAAAGGCAGGGCATACAATTACCATCTTCATCTAAAATGGGTTTGTTATCTGGACAGTTTTTTGCCAATAATTCATCAAAAGAAGCTTGCTTTTTAGCATCATAAAAAATGCTTTGATCTTTTAAATCGCAAGTAATACCTCCTAATCCATTTTCCATCCACATACCTGAGAAAAATCGATTTTCGCAACTTTCGCAGCCTGCAACCGCATCAATATTTTTTTGAGAAGAAAGGCAACTGTGACAGTTTCCGTTTTTGTCCATCAAAGGGGTTTCCTCAGGACATTTTTTTGGTAAACAATAAGGGCCAGATTGGTATCTTTTTGCCTCAGATGAACAAAGTTGTTCACATAAATGGAGCTTGTCAAAAGGTATCTCAATGGGTTGAGGGTTGTCGCAAGAATGGCAGTCCCCCCATTTGTCAATCAAAGGTTTTTCGAGTGGACATTCGCCATTTATGGACTTTGTTTCTTCCTTTTTATCAGATTTTTCAGCAGAGTTTTGAGCTTCAGGACAATTTTTTTGAGCACTTTCAAGCATATTCATAAATTTGAAAAAATCATTTGGGTTTTTTGAGTGTATATTTCCCATTTTTTCAAGGTTTGCTTTGGTTTCTTCACAGGTGATGCAATTTCCATCAAGCCAAATAACGGGTTTTTCTTTTGGGCATTCTTGAGCATTGAGCGTACTTGAAATTGAAATGCCTAATAAAATGAGTAAAGCTATGTAGCGCATTGTCCCTCCTTTATGTTGTTGTTATTTTTTTTTATAAAATTTTTTTTATCATTAAACAACTAATTTCTGTTATTTTAATAAAAAAGGGTGTAATGTGAAGGCAGATGGAGGCGAATATGGACCCACTTAAGTTGTTAAAAGAAATGTTTGGATTAACTGAGGTTGATTTTAAAGAAAAAGAGGCTGAAACAAAACCTCAAGAAAACACTTATTTGAAAAATGAGGATCAAGATGCTGAAAATACTTCCTCTTTTTTCTCAGATGAAGAGGATGAGGAAGAAGAACTTATCGCAATGGCTGAAGCAGATGAAGAGGATGAGTTTTTTATTTGATTTTTATAAGGAATAACGATATGAGCGTAAAAAATAATTTTATGGAAAAGGTGAGCGATTTAGTATATTCTGTTGTTTTTATGGTGCTGTTATCAGTTTCTTTTTTGTTTGATTGGTCCATTAATGATTGCTATATTGTTTTTGCAACTGGTATGTTTATTGTTGGAACGATTGATTGTTGGGTGCGTTCATATACTTATTTTGCTGGACCAAAGGCGTATAATCCAAATTCTTCAAAATTAGTTCAAGTCTTGCAAATTGTTTCTTTTTGTATATTAACGTTGTTTATGTATGTGCCATTTTATTTTTTTATAGGTTGTGCCATCAACAATCAGTATGGGGGAGTTCATTATTTTGTACAACTGCTGTCGTCAGATATAGATCGTTTGAAAGGTTGGATTATGCTTTTGGTTTGTGCTCATTTATTAAACATTCCCAAAGTCTTTGAATACAAATACAAAAAGAGTGATCCTGCATATGTTTGTACTGGGGGGTATTTTTTGGGGTTGTTTAAATGTATGGGAGTATTTTTTCTTGTTTTTTCATCGTATGCAGAATGGGTGAAAGTATGGTTATTCTTGCCTCTGTCGCTTGTTTTTTATCCAATTTTTAAAGTGTTAACCCCGTTTTTGTTAAAAGCAGATAAATCACTTTCCAAGTCAAAAAAAATGAGTAACATTTGATTTTAAATCTACTTAAAAACCCGCCCTTTGCCGGCGGGTTTTTTTATTCGTTTTTTGCAAAATTATCTAGTGGCTTGATCAGCACGTGTTTGAGCCAAAGTATCATTTGTTTCATTTGGAACAGCCTGTGCGTTTTGAGCCAAAGTTTGGGTTGCATCACCTGTTCTTGTTTGTTCTGAGGGTTCTGTTTGTTGGGTTGATTTTGGATCAGTAGATCTTGTTTCAGAAGAAGCATCTTCACGTGATGCAACAGGTTGGCTGTTTTCATTGTTTTGAGTGTTGGAAGGTGTTGCTGTGCTGTTATTTTCTTGAGCTAATTGTGCTTCATAAGCAGTTGCTTCATCGGGGTATCTTTCTTTGAAAAATGCTTGTAAAGGGTGTCCTTCCATCCCCAAAATAATGTCTTTTGATGCTGGATGTTCTTCCATGAGCTTATCCAATAATTTTAAATGTTTTGGTGAAGCTTTTAGTCTGTTGAGTCCTTCTTCATTAGAAGCTAACAAGAGCATACTGACGGAATTTGTATTTCTTTTTGTAGGTTTTCCTTCTAAGGAAAACATTAAAGCTGTTTCTCCTCTTTTGTTCGCTTGGTTTGCATCAATTCCTTGTTCTAACAACATGCTAACCATTTCTTGATTGTGGTGGCAATAATGCAGAGCATTCCAACCATTTAAAGCGGTTCTGTTGATGTTTGAACCTTTTCCTAAACAAAGGGTTGCTGTTGTCACATTGCCTGATTCTGCTGCAACTAAAAAGGTATCTTGCCCAGCAAAATTAACAGCATTGAGATCGATTTTTTTGTTTAGGATGAGGTCATCAATCATTGCTTGTGTAGTCATATATTCAGCATACCCTTCATCTGAAAATTCAGATACAGTTGGTTTTCCTGTTAAAAAAGAAGGTTCATCTTGATCTGGTGCGTTATGACGGAGTAATGTCATAACAGTTGTTTCCCAAGTTGAGCTATTTTTCCCATTGTAGTTTACGCCATTTTGCTGATAAAGAACTCGTGCAACCTTCATGTTTCCTGAGGCAACAGCAAATTGCAAGGCTGTGTTATAAGGGGTGTGATTATTTCCATGATAAGAGCCTTGAATATTGCGGTTAACATCTTCTTTCCCTGTGGCAATATAAGCTTCTAATGCCTTTGGATTATCTCGACTGATCAAACTCATTAAATCGTCATCTGAACGCAAACCAGTTTCTGTGTTAACGGTTGTTGGAACAACTAAGTTCCCCAAAAAGGCGATTGGATCTCGTTTATATGCTTCATATGAAAGGGTATCTGTTGCAATTTGTGTATTTACTCCACTTTTTTGTAAAAGCCAGTTAATGCTACGTGCTTGTGCTGTTTTTATACTTGATACGCTGCCCCATACAGTGTCACCAATATTGAGGAAACCTTTTCCTGCTGCTCTGCCTGTTTCGGCAACATAATCACCAACTGTTTCAGCATTTTTATATCTGTTTCTTACAGCATCGCTAGCCATGTCATACATGGCTTGGGCGGTATCAACAGGGTGCAAAACCATTTGCGTTGTGCCTTCCCATGTTTCGCTTGCAATTTTGCCAACACGCAAGTTTACAACATCATCAACAAATTCTCTAGATCCTTTTGGGTCTAATGCGGCACTTAATAAAACTAATGGTCCTGCTGCTTTTGATCCGACATTGCTGACTGTTCGTGCAGCTTGAAGGGCCCTTGTTCCACCAGGTAAAGCACCGATTCTTGCGACAGCAGCTTGAGTGAGACGTGTTTGAATTTGTCGTGCTGATTGAATGCCTCTGTTGATTTTTTCTGCGGTTGCAGCTGCGGTTTGCCTTGCGCCAGTTATCCCTTTATTTAAGGCTTCTTGTAGTTGTTTTGCCCGATCTGAAAAAGATGACTGAGTGTTGGGTTTATTGTTATTTGAAGGTGTGGTATGGGGATTTGTAACAATGCTGCGTCCATCTGGAGATAAGTTTCTTCTGATAAATTCCCAAGCTTCAGGGGTGTCATTTAATGTCAAACGATAGGAGCTTGGTATTTGGTCAGAGAAAGCACTTTTATTGGGGTTCAAGCCTTCTTGAAGAGCTCTTCTATAAAGTTCACGTACATTTTCTTGAGCAGCATCTCCCATCCCTTCACCAATTTCTAAAACTCTTTGCTGAGGTGGATTTTGCCTATTATTTATTATGCTGCGTCCATCTGGGGATAAGTTTCTTCTGATAAATTCCCAAGCTTCAGGGGTGTCATTTAATGTCAAACGATAGGAGCTTGGTATTTGGTCAGAGAAAGCACTTTTACCGGGGTTCAAGCCTTCTTGAAGAGCTCTTCTATAAAGTTCACGTACATTTTCTTGAGCAGCATCTCCCATCCCTTCACCAATTTCTAAAACTCTTCGTTGTGGTGGATTTTGATTAGGGGGATTTATACTGTTGTTATTATAAGCTGTGCGTGGATGGTCATAATTTAAATCAACTTCATATTCAAATGGATCATTTATAGCTTTGTAGGGGCGTCTATCACCATCACTAGCACGAACATACCCAGCTGTATTTACATTTGGATTATACTTTAAATTTCCTCTGTATCCGTTTTCACTATTTCCATCATATGAATAATATATTTTTCCTTCAGCACCTTTAACTTGCCATTCGACTTTATCATTTAATAAATTAGGGTTTGAACTTGTACGTTTTAAATCTGCAGGGGAATAAGTTCTAATCCCATATTGTTGCATCTCAGATAATAATTGTTTTGTAAATTTGTGTAAAGTTTCAGGAGTGTCTAATCCTTCGTCAGCATAAATTGTTAAAACTTTACCAACTTGATTTCCTCCCAATCCGTTTGGTGCATATTTGTACATAAAATTTGGGTTGATGTTGTACATTTTTTTCATAATGACTTCCATTTTGTTCACATCATTTACGTGAACGGGTAAATGGAATTTTAATCCTGAATTTTTTGGAGCTCGATTGGTTGTGTAGATGTCAATAAATGCATTTTGGTCATTGACAATAGTACGTCCGTCAGGCATTTGTAAATGTACCTCGTTCCCCCAGTGTTGCTGTATATGTTTAAAAGTTGCTGTTATATCGCCGTTATTATAATATCTCAGTAAGTCATTAATCATATTGAAATCGAGTTTTATGGTATTTCCGTTTGCTCCTGAGACATAAAAGGTATGATTTGGAACGTTTGCAAGTTCTCGATATAATAAGGCTATGTCTTTTGATTCCCATAATGAGCCAATATATGTTGCGTAATCCATTTTTTTTCGTCCCTAAATAATTTTTCCCCATACTAATTCCATTATAGCATATTTTTTTTGTAATAAGTATATTTTTTTATTTGACGCTAAATTAAGCTGTTTTTCTTTTTCTTAACTTGTTTGATAAAACTTGAAATTTTAAAAAAAATACGATAATATAAGCTTAGTTTTATAATCTTTTGAAGAGGAAACTATGCTTTTATTATCATTAGACACGGCCTCAACAACATTATCCTTGTCCCTTTTTGAGGGGGAAGAATTGATTGCATCATTTGATGAAGTGATGCTTCGGGGTCAAGCAGAACGCTTGATTCCAGAAATTCAAACCTTGTTTCAAAAAGCTAGGAAGAATATTAAAGACTTGTCAGCTGTGTCTGTTGGAGTTGGTCCTGGGTCATTCACGGGGGTAAGAATTGCTTTATCTGCGGCTAGAGGGCTTGCGTTGGCATTAGGCGTGCCTGTTTTGGGTGTGTCTTCGTTGGAAGCATATGCTTATGGTGCCAATGAGGATGTTCTTGTTGCGCTTGATACAAAACGGGGTGATTTTTATGTTGCAGGTTATAACGCTAAGTTGGAAGAGATTTTTGAACCACGGGTAATGTCGATGGAAGAAATTGAGATTTTATCCCCTAAATTGGTGGCTTCAGATGTGCCTGAAGAATTCAAAAAAGCAGGATTTTCAGTGCGGGACAATGATTTTTCTCTTTCTAATCAAATTGCAAAAATTGCTAAGTTGCGGGGAAATGATAATTTGCCAGCAGAACCCCTTTATTTAAGAGATGCAGATGTCACTTTGTCAACTAAGTGAAGCCTATGTGGATGTGGCGGTTCAGTTGCATGCCACTTCTTTTGATCACCCTTGGGATAAAAAAGAGTTTTTGAGTTTGCTTTCCCTGCCCACAACAAAAGGTTGGATTGATGAAGAAAGCCTTCTTCTTGTTTCCCACGTATTGGATGAAATGGAAATTTTGACCATTTTGGTGCACCCCAATTCCAGAGGGAAAGGAAAAGCTGTTGCTCTTTTAAATCATCTAATTTTATACGCCAAAGAACACGCCGTTCAACAAATCTTTTTAGAAGTAAATGTTGAAAATCATCCCGCCATATCTTTATACGAAAAAATGGGTTTTCAAAAAACAGGTGTACGCAAAAATTATTATAAGATGAAGGATGGCACTTTCAAAGATGCCCTTTTATACACACTTTTAACGCATATCTAAAGCGATAAAAATCATCTGATGTAGGTTTGCTACACGGCGATAATTTTTCTCATCTTTATCTATTGCGTTAAAAGCGTGTATCTGCGTCTTGTATCTAAAGCGATAAAAATCATCTGATGTAGCCTATCTACACACAGAGTGATAATTTTTTTCATTTTTATCAAATGGGGGTAATATCTTATTGTTCTAAGTTGCCAAATTTACCAAATTCGCCATTGAAATAGAGTTTGACGGTGCCGACAGGGCCGTGACGTTGTTTGGCAATAATGGCTTCTGCTTGATTGGCAAGAAGGATTTTTTTATCTTCCCATTCCTTCATACGAAGGGCAAATTTTTCAGGTGTTTCGTTCAAATGTTTGACGGGAACATCGTTTTGCAAATAATAAATTTCACGGAACACAAACATCACAATATCAGCATCTTGCTCAATAGAACCAGATTCACGAAGGTCGGAAAGTTGTGGGCGTTTGTTGTCGCGTTGTTCAACCAAACGAGAGAGCTGTGAAAGCACGAGCACAGGAACGTTGAGCTCTTTGGCCATAATTTTAAGTTGGCGTGTCATTTCAGACAATTCTTGCACACGGTTTTCGCTTCTGCCAGCTGAGTTGATGAGTTGTAAATAGTCAATAACAATGAGGCCAAGTCCTTTTTCTTTATCCCGTTTCATACGTCTTGCGCGGTTTTTAATTGCTGTGACGGTGATGCCTGGCGTTTCATCCAAATAAAGGGGAACTCTGCTGAGTAAGGCAACGCCAGCGGCCAATTCATCAAATTGTTGGTCGGTGAGTTTGCCTGTTCTCATTAAGTGGCCAGAAACTTCAGCTTTGGCAGATAAAATACGCCCTGCCAATTGTTCTGCAGACATTTCGAGAGAGAAGAAGGCAACTGATTTTTTTTCAGCCCCTGGTTTTTTGTTTTCTTCTTCAAATTTAACAGCAGCATTGTAAGCCATTGTTAAGGCAAGCGCTGATTTACCCATAGCAGGACGACCAGCTAAAATGAGCAAGTCAGAATCATGCAGCCCGCCCAATAATCTGTCCATTTCCACAAGGCCTGTTGTAACGCCAGAAACACCAGATGGTGTGTTCATGGCTTTTTGTGCAGACATCAGGGTTGCTTGTAAAGCGGTGTTTAAAATTTGAGGACCACCTGTCATTTCTCCTGCATTTGCAATTTCATAAAGGCGTTTTTCCGCATGTTCAACCTGTGAAATGGCTTCTTCATCAATCGAGATTGAAAAAGCATCATTGACAACATCATTGCCAAGTGCAATGAGTTGACGGCGAATAAATCTATCCAAAATTTGACGGCCATAATCAGCTGCGTTAATAATGGTTGCAGAAGCTGCGGCTAATTGCATCAGATAAGACGCACCACCCACTTCTTTTAACTTATCATCATGTTCAAAATAAGCTTTGAGTGTGATAGGGTCAGCAATGCGGCCTTGATCAATGTAGAATTTACAAGCCTCATAAATCTTGCCGTGCACAGGGTTTGCAAAACATTCAGGACGCAAAAATTCAGAAACCTTTTCCATTGCGCGATTATTGGATAAAATAGCCCCAAGGAGAGCTTGTTCAGCTTCCAAGTTTTGTGGTGGAATGCGCATGGTTTCTTCCATCATACAATGATACTCCTCGTATTTTAAAAGAATCGATCTCGAATTTAAAAGGTTAATAATTAATTAACATACACAAAAAAAATAATAAAGTAAAGTTAAAATAAAAGATTGCAATTTTATTTTTTTTTTAGTAGAGTAAATTGTGAGAACAAAAAGAGGTTTTATGACAATTAATTTTGCTTTTTAAAGAGGGGTTGATTGTTTGAAAGAATGGGATAAAAGGGTTTGATATGATTGGAAAATTGACGGGGTTTGTTGACGGGATATTTGATGGTTTTATTTTTTTGAACGTGGGGGGTGTTGGCTACCGCGTTTTTTGTTCAACAAAAACTGTTGCTGCGCTTCCTCAAGGGGAAAGTGTTTCTCTTTTTATTGAAACACAGGTGAGAGAAGATCATATCCACTTATTTGGTTTTGCCTCTGTGTCAGAACAAGAGGTTTTTAATACATTGACAGGTGTTCAAGGGGTTGGTGCTAAGGTTGGTATGGCGATTTTGTCTTCTTTAGGGTTGAATGAAATTTCAATGGCGGTGGCGACAGGAGATAATAAAGCGTTTACCCGTGTGCCAGGTATTGGACCAAAGCTTGCCACTAGAATTGTT
This sequence comes from Alphaproteobacteria bacterium, assembly GCA_045632845.1. Classification (GTDB taxonomy): domain Bacteria; phylum Pseudomonadota; class Alphaproteobacteria; order CAAHEQ01; family UBA3637; genus RGIG4140. The sequence continues at coordinate 169,621 of JAZQXL010000014.1, read as the reverse complement.
ACAGAACTAAAAGGAAAAGCGGGTTTGTTAACGGCAGATATGATGGAAATCAACCCTGTTGGGGTCACTTCATCAGTAACTGCAGATTCTAGAATTTTGCAAGATTCAATTTCAGCTTTGGTTAGCTTGGGGTATTCAAGGACTGAGGCGGGGATTAAGGCATCTGAAACATTAAAAGCAAATCCTGAAGCCTCCTTGTCAGATGTTATTCGTTTAACACTCAAAGAAATGGGTAAATCAAATGGCTGAAAATAGATTAATTACCCCTAAAAAAACAGCGCAGGATGAAGAAATTTACAATTCCATTCGTCCACAATGTTTGGCAGATTTTACAGGTCAAAAGGTTTTGTGTGAAAATTTGGCTGTTTTTATTCGTGCGGCAAAAGAAAGGGGTGATGCATTAGATCATACGTTGTTGTTTGGTCCTCCAGGGCTTGGAAAAACAACGCTTGCGCAGATTATTTCAAAAGAATTAGGGGTGGGTTTTCGCCCAACTTCTGGCCCAATGATTTCAAAAGCAGGCGATTTGGCTGCTATTTTGACAAATTTGGAACCAAGGGATGTGCTTTTTATTGATGAAATTCATCGTTTAAATCCAACGGTGGAAGAAGTCCTTTATTCTGCGATGGAAGATTTTCAATTGGATATTATCATTGGGGAAGGGCCTGCGGCACACTCTGTTCGGATTGATTTGCCGCCATTTACATTGGTTGGGGCAACAACAAGAAGTGGTCTTTTATCAACACCATTGCGGGACAGATTTGGTATCCCTATGCGGTTGGAGTTTTACGAACCAGAAGAATTGATGAAAATTGTCAAACGTGGTGCAAAAATCATGCAGCTTGAAATGACAGAAGATGGTGCAATGGAAATTGCAAAACGTTCTCGTGGGACACCTCGTATTGCCGGTCGTTTGTTAAGACGTGTGCGTGACTTTGCTCTTAATAAAGCTGTAACAGCTGATATTGCTGATATGGCATTGACACGATTGGAAGTTGATAATTCTGGTCTTGATTTGATGGATAGACGATATTTGACTTGTATCGCTTTGAAATATGGTGGCGGCCCCGTTGGAGCTGAAACATTGTGCGCTGCTTTGTCTGAAGAAAGGGATACAATTGAAGAAATTATTGAACCATATTTAATGCAATTAGGTCTTGTGATGCGTACGCCAAGAGGGCGTGTTTTATCTCAAGCGGGATATCGTCATTTAGGAATGGCGGCTCCTAAAAATATGGTTCAACCAGATTTGTTGGAGAATTTAAAATGATACATAGTTATTTGGTACGTGTTTATTATCAAGATACGGATGCGGGTGCAATTGTTTATCACTCAAAATATTTGGATTTTGCAGAACGGGCTCGTTCAGAGTTGTTGGTTGAAATGGGTTTGTCAAACAAAAAACTCATTGAACAAGGTGTTGCTTTTGTTTTAAGAAATGCAAACATTCAGTACAAAGCACCTGCCAGATTGGATGATGTGATTGATGTGCAAACATCGGTGAAAGAAATTAAAAATGCAAGTCTTGTTATGCAACACAAGTTTGTGGTTGAGGGTAAAGAAATGGTTTTAATTGAGTTGCAGTTGGCAGTGATTAATCCGATGACACTCACACCCATTCGTATGACGCAAGATTTGAAAGAAAAGTTTACAAGATATATTTTAGAAAATGAGGAGAATAAATAATGAATGAAGTAGCTGCCCGATCATCTTTATCCATGTATTCTATGTTTGTGGATTCAGATTTGTTTATGAAGCTGTTGATTTTGGGTTTGTTATTTGCCTCAATTTGTTGTTGGGCAATTATTTTTGACAAAGCCTTTTTGTTAAAACGCATTCGTTTGGGGATGAAAGCATTTGAAGAGCAGTTTTGGTCTGGTGGTTCTTTGGAAGCAATTTACAACAATCATGTGAAAAATCCATCCAATCCATTGGCGATTATTTTTGTTGCTGCGATTAAGGAATTTCGCCGTTCTTTAGCTGAAAAGAAAAAAACAGGTGCTGCGATTAAAATTCAAAAACGTGTGGACAAGATGATGCAAATTTCCATTGATAAACAAGTGGATAAGCTGGAAACAAAAATGGTCTTTTTAGCTTCTACGGGGTCTGTCGCACCATTGTTAGGATTGTTTGGAACTGTTTGGGGTATTATGGACAGTTTTAACGCCATTGGTTTGACACAAAGCACAAATATTGCTGCGGTTGCGCCAGGTGTTGCTGAAGCTTTGTTCACCACAGCGGTTGGGTTGATTGCTGCTATTCCAGCGGTGATTGCTTATAACAAACTCACAAATGATATTGACAGAATTGCACACAGAATGGAAACTTTTTCAGATGAGCTCAGTGCTATTCTTTCTCGTCAAATTGAACAAGTGGAGAGTGAATAATGGCAAGAACCTCAAAACGCACACGTATTCGGGCTGAAATTAATTTGACGCCATTGATTGACGTGATGACTTGTTTGCTTGCAATTTTTATGTTAACCGCACCAATGTTGACTTCTGGTATTCCATTGAACTTACCAAAAGGGGATGGAAAGCAAATTGAAGGGGATGAAAAAACATTGGACATCAGTGTTGATTCCAAAGGGCAAATTTATGTTGGAACTGAACCAATTGGAATGGATAAATTGGTGGATAAAGTACGTGCTATTGTAACTGAAAATCCAAGCATTGCAATGGTTATTAGTGGGGATAAAGCCGCCTCTTATGGAACGGTTATTGAAGTGATGGCGTTGCTCAGAAGTGCAGGGTATACACAAGTTGGTTTGAAAACTGATGCAAAAATAATGGGGCAAAACTAGATGATGAGTTTTTATGAAGATGAACACGAAATGTCAAGGCACTCTTCTTGTTTAGGGTTGTCTGTTGGTCTTCATATTTTAATTTTGATTTTAATGTGTTTTAATTTTGCTTGGAGTACGGATGAATTTGAAAAATCACCGCCAGCTATTTTGATGGTGGATTTAACAAAAGTTAAAATTGATGAAAAAACAAATTTACCCCCTTTGGTTAAAGAGGTTAAAAAAGAAGTACCTCAACAACCTCAAGAAGTGAAAAAAGAAGAGAAAAAGGTTGAACCTAAAAAAGAAAATAAAACTCCATTGGTTAAAAAGGTTGAGCCTGCACCAAAGGTAGAACCTCAAAAACCAAAAGAAGTTGCTCCTAAAAAAGAGGCTGTTAAGGTTCAAGAAAAAAAATTGGAACCCAAAAAAGAGGTGAAGAAAAAAGAGCCTAAGAAAGAGCCTAAAAAAGAACAACCTAAACCACAGCCAAATTCCCAACCAAAGGTGGCACCAAAACCTGTGCCTAAAAAACAAGACCAAGGTTTGCAAAGTTTGTTAGCTTCTGTTGAAAAGGTTAGAAAAGCGGCGAACCCTGCACCTCAAAAAGCCGCAGTTCCTGCTGCAGGTGAAACGGTTAATAAAGGGATTGCTGGTGGAACAGAAGGTTCTTTGATGAGTGATTTGACAATTTCTGAAAAAGACCTAATTGCTAATAAGATCCGTTCTTGTTGGAATGTGAATGCAGGCGTTCAAGATGCGGACAAGATGATTATTGAAGTGAGAGCTTTTATTAACAAAGATGGGTCCGTTAGAGAAGTGAAAATTTTGAATATGAAACAAGATCCAATTTTTAGATCAATGGCTGAAAGTGCAAAACGCGCAATTTATGTTTGTGATGCTAAAGGAGAAGAGTCTCCATTTAGAATCTTGGCAAACAAACGGCCTAATATGTACAATTCGTGGAAACAAATTTATTTAAGAATGAACCCTGTTGATGGAGGAGTGTATTAATGAAGAAATTTTTGTTGATGGTGATGATGTTGGTTGTGGGATGTGCTTCTTCATTAAGAGCTGAAATTCGCATTGATGTGTCAGGGGCACAATCTGAACCATTGCCTTTTGCGATGCCAGATTTGATTGGGGATGATGGTGATGAATTAACAGAAGTTGTTGTGGCGGATTTGGAACGTTCTGGTTTGTTCAGACATATCAATCCAAATGCTTATATTCAAAAATTTTCAAGCATTGATACAAGACCGAATTTTAACGATTGGCGTGCAATTAATGCCCAAGCTTTGATTTATGGTACAGTATCAGAACGTTTTGGTAAAATGACGGTTGCTTTTCGCATTTATGACGTTTATGCAGGCACAGAGTTATATGCCAAATCATTCACTGCAGATTCTAAATCTTGGCGCAAGTTGGCACATATGATTGCTGATGCTATTTATGAACGGGTGACGGGTGAAAAGGGGTATTTTGATACACGGGTTGCTTTTATTGATGAACGTGGTAATCAAATGAAACGTGTCAAACGTTTGGCAATTATGGATCAAGATGGGGCTAATTTAACATATTTAACAGATGGAAAAGACCTTGTTTTAACACCTCGTTTTTCCCCTAATATGAAAGAGGTAGCCTACTTTTCATATAAGGATGGGAACCCAAAAGTTTATTTGATGGATGTGAACACAAGAAGTTCTACATTGGTGGGTAATTTTAAAGGAATGACCTTTGCTCCACGCTTTTCACCAGATGGCAAAAAGTTGCTCATTTCTTTGGCAAAAAGGGGTAATTCAGATATTTATACCTATGATTTGGATACAAAAAAACAAGTTCAATTAACAAATCATCCATCTATTAACACGTCACCAAGTTATTCGCCAGATGGTAAGCAAATTGTCTTTAACTCAGATAGAGGTGGCAACCAACAACTGTATATTATGAATGCAGATGGATCCAATGCGCATCGCATTAGTTTTGGGGAAGGGACGTATGCAACGCCTGTTTGGTCACCACGAGGGGATTATATTGCTTTTACAAAAATCAGACATGGTCAATTCCATATCGGTGTGATTAAGCCAGATGGGTCTGGTGAGCGCTTAATCACTAACGGATTTTTGGTGGAATCACCTTCTTGGGCGCCCAATGGTCGTGTTTTGATGTTTTATCGCAAAGCACCATCAAGAAGTGATGGGTCGGGGGGGGATTCAAGGTTGTATACCATTGATATTACAGGATATAATGAAAGACAACTTATTACGCCAAACAGCGCTTCAGCCCCAGCTTGGTCACCTTTGTTGCATTAATCAAAAAAAAATAAAATAAGGTATTGATTTTTATTTTAAAGGGGAGTATAAAAAAAATACTAGTCAACTATTTTTTTCTTGTAAGGAGAGGGGTATGAAAAAATTAAGTTCTTTGGTTCCTGTTTTAATGCTGTTATCAGCTTGTACAAGCTATCAACCAGATATTGAAGAAGCAGCAGAAGTTCGCATTCAAAATCGAAATGAATTGCGTGCAGAACTTGGTTGCCAATTTGCAGATAGCCATTCAACATATCGTGATTGTTTAATTGCAACATACAAAAAACAAAAACCAAGAACATTTTCTGTTACAACAAATTGTGATGGTCAACCTGTAGCTGTTGTTTCTAATGGGGAACTTCAACCAGCAAATCCTGCAATCTTGCATGCAGCTGGTATGGAAACTGCAACAGTTGTAACAACTGTTCCTGCAACTGCAACACAAACAGCGACTGTTCAAGCTCAAGGAACTTGTGTTTCACTCCCTGGTCAACCTTGTGTTTATCAACAAGCTGACGGTGTTTATGAAATGCAAATTCCCGCTACTCCTTGCGGTCAAGAAGAATGCCCTCCAATGATTGAAGGACCAAAAACAATCACCGTTACAACAACCGAAACAGTCACAGAAAAACCTCTTGAAGTTGTTCCAATGCCAGAACCTCTTCCAGAAAAAACCTGGTGGGAAACATATCAAGAAACAAAAGAAGCTCCAAAAGTTGTGTGTCCATGTCCAGATCCTAACGATCCATGCCCACAATGCAACTCTAAATAAAACAAAAAATACTATTCTAAAGCCAACACCTGTTTCTCATGTAGGTTTATCTACACTACGAAACAGGTGTTAACTTTATTCTAGTACTTTTAGTTTTATTTACTTCCCATCTTATGTAGGTTATTCTACACCACGAAGGGATTTTTTATGCTATTTCCCACTCTAAAATATTATTTATGAATTGCCTTATTTTATGTGTTGAGAATGGGGATAAGATTTATTTTCTTTTTAAAAGGGCAGTATAGTATTTTATCTTATTTTTTAAAGATAAAAATCTTATTTCAAAAACACCCTCTTGCTTCAACTTTTTAAGTTTTGGCAAATAGGTTTGAACAAATGAAGAATAATTTTTTTCTTTTTTGGGGATTTTAAAAACGCATCTAAAAAATCGATTGGCAAGATATTTTTGAAACACTTGTTTTGTTGTTTTATTGAGCTTATTTTCTTGCATCAAAAGAAACAGCCGTTTTGTGACTTCAATCTCATCATCCAATCTTTTTTGCGTGATGGGTTTGTGCATGGCGCTATTTTCGCGGATACGATAAAAATAAAGTACTTCAGAAACATAAACAGCTGCATTAGATTTTAAAAGCAAGGTGTATAAAAAAATCAAATCTTCGCCAACGGTTAACCCTTTGGGAAATTGAATGTTTTGTAGAATTTCTTTTTTGTATAATTTGGCACAAGAAGAGGCGCCAATACGCGGTTTTTTTCGATTGACAAAGTGGTCAAATGGCGCTTGGCAAAAAAGAAAAGTGTTTTCCATTTTTTCATATTTTTGATCAAGTGGTGTGGGTGTTTCTTTAAAATCACACCAAGAAAAATCAGCTGTTGGATTTTGTTGTAAGCTGTTATAGAGATTTTCTAAAAAGAAAGGGGACACAACATCATCACTATCTAAAAAGGTTATGTAATTTCCTTTTGCATGGGAAAGACCAGTATTTCTTGCAACTGAAACACCTTGATTTTTTTGTGTGACAACTTTAATACGCCCATCTTTTAAGGTGTATTGATTTAAAACTTCTAAAGAATTATCCAAAGATCCATCATCAACACAGATAGCTTCAAAATCATGAAAAGTTTGTTTTAAAAGCAAATCTAAACAGTCAGAAAGATATGGTTCTGTATTATATATAGGTATGATAATGGAAATTTGGGGCATAAAAACCTCTATGCAAATTTAACTTTATTTATATTTGCATTATATATAAAAAGAAGCTTTTGTCAATATGCCTAATTGAGCTTAAAAAAATATAATTTTAAATACGATAATATTTATATAACATATTGAATCATAAGGGAATATGTTTTTTCTCTAAAAGAGGGTTTTTGCTATTTACAAACTTTATTTTGCCCCCCATCTTTTGGTTAATTTTGTAAGTTTAATATTTTTTTAGATTAAAAAAAGTGAAATGAAAATGCGTAAAATAAAACTCCTTTTTGATGTGGAGCAACTTTCAACTGATGGGTTGAAAGGCACGGGTATTGTGCGGGTGGCTGATGTTTTGCTTCAAGGTCTTTTGAAAAAAGAAAGAATAGATCTCTATCCTATTATCACGTCAAAACGGGGTGATTTTGATAGGTATTTAAAAGAAAAGGGTTTGTATGACACTTTGAAAGATAAAATCATCTATTTACCCAAATTAAAATCCACCACAAAACAGGTGAACTGGTATCAAAAAATAAGGAGCTTTTGGTTAACAAAATGGTATGGGGCTTTGTATAAAAAAAAGTTGGATAAGTTTGATGTTTATTTATCTCTTTTTAGCCCCATTTCTCCTATTGTTTATCAAAGTGGTGTTAAAACATATATGTTTATTCATGATTTAATCCCCATTTATTATCCAGATGGGTGTAATCCAAAATTTGTTGAAAAGTTTACTTCTTGGATCAAAAATGCCAGAGCAGATGGGTATTTTTGTGTATCAAATGCAACGCTTAAAGATTTTTTAAGATTTAGGAAAGATCAAAAAAAGAAGAAAATTATCAAACTTTATTTGGGGGCTGATGAGAAGTTTAACTCCTTAAAAGAAAAAGAAGTTATTCAACTTGTTAAAGAAAAATATCATATTACAACAAAACATTATTTTTTGGCCGTGTCAGAAATAACAGCACGCAAAAATTTACCCCATTTGTTGAAAAGTTTTGTTCAATTTTTAGATAAAACAAAGGAAAAAGAAGTTTCTTTGGCTTTGGTTGGCCCCAAAAGAGAAGGGTATGAGGCGCTTGCAAACGAAATTGAATCATTGGGGAAGTATAAAGAAAAAATCATTCAAACGGGATATGTTGATGAAGCAGATTTACCCTTTTTATATCAAGGGGCTACAGCCTTTATTTATCCAAGTTTGTATGAAGGGTTTGGATTGCCAATTTTAGAGGCGATGCAGTCAGGAACAGCTGTGATTTCTGCGGATAATACCTCTTTGCCAGAAGTGGGAGGTGATGCTGTTTTTTATATCACTGGGTTGGATGAAAATGAAACAGCTCAAGCTCTTGAAAAACTCTATTTTGATAAAAATTTAAATCACAGATTAAGGCAAAAAGGGCTTAAAAGAGCTCAAAAATTTAATTGGGAAAAAACAATTGACACTGTGTCAAAAAGGTTATGAAACATAAAGGAGATTAAATGAAAAAAAAGGCTCTTATTACTGGAGTTGCTGGACAAGACGGTTCATATTTGGCAGAGTTTTTGCTTGAAAAAGGATATGAAGTACACGCTATTATCAGGCGCAGTTCTTCACACAATACAGGTAGAATAGAACACATTATTCAAGATTTAAAAATTCACTATGGTGATTTGACAGATGGTGCTAATTTGATGCGGTTGGTTGGTCAAATTGAACCAGATGAAATTTATAATCTAGGCGCACAAAGTCATGTTCAAATTTCTTGGGATTGCCCAGAATTTACAGCTCAAACAGATGCACTTGGAACACTTCGCTTGTTGGAAGCTATTCGGGCAAATGGATTGAGCAAAAAAACAAAGTTTTACCAGGCTTCAACCTCTGAATTATATGGATTGGTTCAATCTCCCATTCAAACAGAGGAAACGCCCTTTTATCCAAGGTCGCCTTATGGTGTTGCAAAATTATATGCGTATTGGATTACGCTAAATTATCGGGAAAGTTTTGGTATTTTTGCCTCAAATGGGATTTTGTTTAATCATGAAAGTCCAAGACGGGGTGAAAATTTTGTTACCAGAAAGATTACGCTTGGGGCAACTAGGATTAAAGAGGGATTGCAAGAATGCTTGTACCTTGGCAATTTGAATGCAAAGCGAGATTGGGGACATGCGAAAGATTATGTGCGTGGTATGTGGCAGATTTTGCAAGCGCCCAAGGCAGATGATTTTGTTTTAGCAACGGGTGTAACAACCTCTATTCGTGATTTTGTTACATTAACTTTTGAGGTGTTGGGGATTGAAATTGTTTGGAAAGGTGAGGGGCTTTTTGAAAAAGGAATTGATAAAAAAACGGGTAAAACCCTTGTTCAAGTGGATGAAAGATTTTTTCGTCCAGCTGAAGTTGATGTACTTTTGGGAGATAGTCAAAAAGCCCTTTTAACTTTGGGGTGGAAAGCAAATTATACCTTAAAAGATTTGGCCCAAGAAATGGTTAATCATGATTTGGTATTGGCGCAAAAAGAGAAGATTTTAAAAATAAATGGTTTTGATGAGCCTATTATATACGCAGCGTAAAGGAGTGTTATGGCAAAGTATCTTATCACGGGTGTGAATGGTTTTGTGGGGCAATATTTTGCTTCATATTTGAAAGAAAAAGAACCACACAGCCAAATTTTGGGGGTTGATTTGATTTTAAGTACAGATACCCTAAGCGATCATTTTTTGCAACTTGATTTAAAGGATAAAGAAAGGGTTTGTCACTTGATAGCAGATTATCAGCCTGATTATATTGTGCATTTGGCTGCGATTAGCTCGGTAGCAGAAAGTTGGAAAGCACCTGCCACAGCTGTTTTGAACAATACGAGTGCTTTTTTAAATTTAGCAGATGCTGTTAGGCAGTTTGATTTGGAGAGCCGAATTTTATCCATCGGTTCGTCTGAGGAATATGGTATTTATGATATCCCAATTAAAGAATATTTTCATCTCCATCCCAAAAATCCATATGCCGTTGCGCGGGTGGAACAAGAGTATTTGGCCAAATTATATGTGGATCATTTTGATTTGGATATTGTTATGACAAGGTCATTTAATCACATTGGTCCCAAGCAGAACAAAAATTTTGTTATTCCTTCCATTTTAAATGGGTTTATGGATATTTTAAATGGAAAAAGCGATAACGTTTTGACTGTTGGGAATGTGAACGTTGTGCGTGATTTTTTGGATGTGCGGGATGTTGTTGATGCTTATTACCAAATTTTAAAATATGGGGAAAAAAGAGAGGTTTATAACGTGTGCTCAGGATATGGTGTTCGTTTAAGAGATGTGATTGATCTTGTGAGTGAAAAGTTGGGTGTTTTTCCAAAAATTTTGGTGGACCCTTTAAAGTTAAGGTCAAATGATATTCTCTTTGTTGTGGGGGATAATTCAAAATTAAAGCAAGAGCTGATGTGGCAACCAAAATTTGAGCTGAAGAAAACGTTAACAGATATGATTGAAAGTTTAAAAAATGAACAAAAAGAGTCTGCTCTATATTGGGCATAGTTATCATAACAAAACAAAATCAACAGCTTTTTTAAAGGAGTTGTTAGAAAAAAACTATCACCTAATAGTTTTTGATTTTTCCCCTGAGACGGAAAGATATGATAAGTTGTTGGTTTTTAAAGATGTTTGTTTTGATTGTCTTGTTTTGTTTCAAATAATGCCAGATTTAGAAAAATTAAAACAATATATTAATACAAAAAAAATTGTGTTTTTTCCAATGTATGATGCTGTTGAGCATGCTGATTTTAAGTTTTGGTATTTGTATAAAGAAGCAAAAATTATCAATTTTTCAAAAACACTGCATGAAAAGTTGTTAACCTTTGGTTTAGATACCAATTATATTCAATATTTTCCAAAACCAATTGAAATGGAGCCTCTTTCAAAAGGAAAAGTTATTTATTTTTGGCAACGTGTGTCGAGCATTCATTTTGGATTGGTAGAAAAGCTCTTTTCAAAAATAAAGGTTGATAAATTTTTGTTGCATAAAGCATTGGATCCTGCTCAGCAATTTGTGATGCCAAGTGAAAGCGTTGAAAAACAAGTTGAATATTCTAGCTGGTATGCCAAAAAAGAAGAAATGTTTCTTTTTTTGCAAAAAGCTAATATTTATATAGCCCCCCGCCCAACAGAGGGAATTGGAATGAGTTTTTTAGAAGCTATGGCCATGGGGTTGTGTGTTGTGGCAAATGATAAACCAACGATGAATGAATATATCAAACAAGGCAAAACGGGGATTTTATATCATCAAGATAACATTGAGCCATTGGATAATTTTGATGCCGTTCAAATTGGTAAAAATGCTCAAAATTACATCAAACAAGGTTATGAAATTTGGGAAAATGAAAAGGTTAATATCTTAAAGTGGATGGAGGAACCAGTTCAAATCAATCAGTTACAGATGGAAAAACAAATTTGTACAGTAACTTATTTTTTATTTTCCTTTTTAGAAATTTTAAAAATAAGGGTTTTGCCACATGTAGTCAAAATCCATCTTTTTAAGTTTATTCCACTGTTTTATATTAAAAAATAAGAGGTTTTAAGAATGACACAACAAATAACCAGTTTGGTAACAATTATTACCCCCACATATAATTTGATTGAAAATGGGCGTCTTGAATGGTTTAAACAAAATATCAAAAGTGTTCAAGATCAAACCTATCCCTTCATTGAACATTTGGTGATTGATGGGGCTTCAACTGATGGAACTGTTGATATTTTAGAGCTTTATCAAAAAGAGGGATTAATCACTTATTATTCAAAAAAAGATAAGGGGATTTATGATGCACTTAATCGTGGGATTTTAAAAGCAAAGGGAAAGTATGTTGTTTGCTTAAATTCAGATGATTACTATTTTTCAACCAAAGCGGTGGAGTTGGAAGTTACCTTGTTGGAACAAACAGGGGCGGATGCTTGTTACGCAGATACCATGGGTATTAATGCAAAAGATGATAGCTATATATCCATTTGGTCTGGGAAGGAAACGTTTTTTCCTCCATTTGGCGAGATTCCAAATCATCAAACGTTTATGATTAAAACAAGTGTGATGAAGGAATTGGGTCTTTATAACACGGATTATAAGGTGTCAGCAGATAGCAATTTTATTTATAAAATGATTGCGTACGATAAAACGTTTGTTTATGTGCCTGAAACGTTGGTTGGATACAGAAGCGGGGGATATTCAGATCAAAATCATGGAGATGTTTTAAAAGATCAAGAAAGAAGTTTTCAAGAGTTTTTTGCTGCCGATTTGGGTTTGACAGACGAAGAGGTTCACTTATTATCACACAACCAGTTTGTATCTCTTGAGGTTGAAAAAGCCATTTCTTTGGGCTCAAAGTTAAAAAGACCTGAGTGGATTGAGGCCTTTTTTAACCGCTATTTGAAAAATAAGCGAATTATCTCTGCTTCAATTTTTAAAAAAGAAGAGACCTCATCTTTAAAAGAAGGGGAAAGTGTTTGGTACAAGTTTTTTGGTTTTTTATATTTTGTAAAAATAAAAAGAAAGGCGCATTCAATGAAAGCATATCTTTTTGGAAAAATTCCGGTTGTAAGTTATAAGAAAAAGGGAAGTAAAAAGGTTTTAAAAGTTTTATTTTGTCCGCTTTTTAAAGAAAAAATGCACCAATCTGGCAAAATAATTAAATATTATATTTTGAATATCCCTTTTTTAAAAGTAGTTAGAAAGGCTGGTTAAATGTTGTTCCCTGAAAAAATAAAATCTCTTTTTAAAGTAAGGGGAGGGACTTCTTCTCTTTTATCAAAAAGTTTATGTGACAGGAAAGGGCGGGTGTTTATAGAGAACAACAAAGTTTATCGTGCGATATTTCCGGCTTATGAACAAGAGGTGATGGAATTTTTGAATTCCGAAATGTTTGAAGCTTTGATTGAAATGGGGTGGTTTCCTAAAACAAAGGTTTCGTCAAAAAAGATAAAGGGGTTTAATCTTGTTTTAAAGCATGAAAAACTGCTTGCTTCTGAACAAACAGAGTGGAGCTTTTTCAATTTGAAAGAGGCTGTTTTGTTACTCTTAAAATTAGAGCAGTTTTTAAATGTATATGGTTATCAACTGTGGGATGGGCATTTATATAACATTCTTTTTAAAAACAATCGTCCTATGTTTGTGGATTTAGGTTCTATTCAAAAAAAGACGGGACCTTCTTGTTTTTATAATGAAGTGCTTTATTTGTCCATTTATCCATTGATTTTAATGAGTATGAATGAGCGTTTTTTGGCGCGTTCAATTTTGGCATACCACAATTATATGCGCATTATTCCCGCACAGCAAATTGAAAATTCTGAAGCTGTGCAACAAGTGGTGGAAGCCTTTTTTAAAAAACACAAACAGCCTTATGATTTAAATAGGTTATATGCCCCAGATTTTTTGGAAAAATATCTGACAGAGCCTCAAATGGAAGAAACACTTTGGACAAATTATCAAACAGACTTTTATGAAAATCAAAATTTAGATCGGTTTAATCGGTATGCTCTTATTCACAGGTATATTCAAAAATTTGCAAGACAAAAGCGCATAAGTGTTCTGGATTTGGCAGGGAATCAAGGGGCTTTGCTTTATTATTTGGAACAAAAAAAGAAAGGGAAATACACTTTTTTAACCAACGTTGATTATGATGAAAGTGCCATTGAAGCTTCGCAAAAAATTTTGATTTCAAAGGAGTCAAAAGTTTCATCTTATCTTTTTAACTTTATGTTGCCAAAAAGGGATTTGTATCAAGATTTTAAGCATGATGTTGTTTTGGCGTTGGCAGTAACACATCACCTTGTGTTGTCTCAAAAATTTCATATAGATGCTGTGTTTGAACAAATTAAAAAATACGCAAAGGAGTTGGTTTTTGTTGAGTTTATGCCCCTTGGTTTGTGGGATGGAACTGTGGCGCCAGATTTGCCCCCTTGGTATTTAAAAGAGTGGTTCACCACGCATTTTAAAAATCATTTTAAACTTTTAAAAGTCAAACAAATGGAAGCAAATCGCATTTTGTTTATAGGTCGTGTAAAAGGAAAGTAGCCTTATGAATTTGTATCAATTAAATGAAAAAGGAGTGCGACCTTGGGGTTCTTGGCAAGTTATAGGTGTTGGGAAGGGCTATGTTGTTAAAAAATTACAGGTATTGCCACGAGCTTCTTTATCATTACAACTGCATCACCATCGTGCAGAACATTGGGTTGTGGTGAGGGGTAAAGCGCATGTTCAAGTGGGGGAAAGGACGATTGATTTAAGCAAGGGAATGGTTGTTGATATCCCTAAAAAAACAAAGCATCAGCTTGAAAATTTGACTAATACGCCACTGGAGGTTATTGAAATTCAAATGGGTAAAATTTTAAATGAAGAAGACATTGTTCGCTTTAAGGATCGGTATAATAGAGTAGAGAAAGGGAATTGAAAAATCTTGAGATTGTTTTTTCCTCTTTACATACAATTTATTTTTATGATAGGATAATTTTATAATCATAAGAATATTTTTAAAGGAGGGATAATGTCTTTTTTAGGAGGGTTGTACCCAAACACATTGGATGTGATTAAGGTTAAATATGGGCAAAAAAATGGTCGAGTAAAAACAGTTACTTACAAAGAGTTTTTGAGTTTGCCTGCGAGTGAGTTGTCTCCTAAAGAGAAAGAATTGCAAAAAGCAATGGCCAAACTTTATCAAGTGAATGGTAGGGTTCCCCCACTGTTTAAAAAGTTCCCAAATTGGCGTCCAAATAAACCTTTGACAATTGATGCAGCAAGTATCCCAATGGGTGATGCGACACAAGCTTTTTTTACACCAAGTGATAATACTGTTAGTTTTATGACTACTGCATTTAGTGGGGAGTTATTTTCAACTTTGGTGCATGAGCTAAAGCATGCTGAAGATTGTACCAAAGACTATTACGATTTACTAATTATAGCTGAGAAAGAAGATGGGCTGCTTCTTCATCAAAGGGGTGTTCTTTTGGAATCGAGAGCCAGAGCAGCTGAATTAGCAGCGGTTATGTCTGATTGTTTAGATAGAAAGTTAAGTCTTGAGGAGTTTCGGGCAGAAATTCAAAAAGATAGTGTTTATAGATACGTTAATATGATTATGCCAGAAGTTGAAAAGTTGTATGAAAATTCACGATTTCTTTGGGGTCGCGATGAGAACTTAGAAACCATACAACAGCTAGCAACCGTTGCCATTCTTCCTCATTTTGTGGAAGGGAACGATTATAAATTAGGTTATTTCTCAGATTATAATAAAATTCAACCAATTAAACCAGGAAATAAAGGTTTACAAAAACTCCCAGAGTCTTGGGACATTCCTAGGGCGTATGAACGACAACTTATGGAAGTGCTAAAAGCGTCTTTTCCAAATAACAAACCAATTGAATCGGGGGCATTTAAAATCGTTTCAGATGTTTTTAAAGATTTAGGAATAAAAACAGATTTTTCCTTTCAATTGTGGGAAGCCGTTGGAAAACAAGATGTTGCAGCTGTCAAATCCTTAATTAATACGGGGGCAGACATAAATTATGTGGATGAGAATGGTTATTTTAGTTTTCACATGGCTGCATCTAAAGGGAATGTTGAGATTATTAATGCATTAATCAACGCGGGGGCTAATGTTAACCAAAGGGCTAAGAAGGATGGATCTTCGCCGTTGATGGTTGCTATTTGGAATAATCAAGTGGGAGCTGTTAAAGCGTTGATTGAAGCAAGAGCAAATGTGAATCAAGAAAATATGCAGGGCAATACTTGTTTGGATTTCTTGGTTTCTAATTTAGGTGTACGCTTAAACAACGGTGAGGATGTTTCTAGTTCTCTTGAAATGATTAGAATGGTTGTAGATAATGGGGGGGTAGTTAATATAGGAGTCCCAGAACACGTTAAAGCCTTTTTAGCCAAAAGCGGGATTGCTTTAACGCCGAATCAACAAAGATGGTCATCGAATGAAAAATTGTTTGCTGCCGCAGCCAATGGAGATGAGGCGGCTCTCGATGCTTTAATTTACGCAGGTGAGGAGGCAGATAAAAGGGATAAAAATGGTAAATTGCCTATCCATTATGCTGCGCAAAATGGGTATCCATCTGTTGTTAAAAAGTTGTTGAGAGAAATGGGCCCTTGGACTAATATGAGGGACAATTCTGGCAAAACTCCTTTTCATTATGCAGCACAAGAAGGGCATATTGACGTTATTAAAGTTGTATCAGGTAATTGGGGTTATCGTCACGAGTTATATGAAAAAGACAATTCAGGTAAAACACCATTACATTATGCAGCTGCAGAAGGTAACCTTGAAGTTGTTGCTTTGTTAAGTGGGAATGGTGACGAGGATATTAAAGATCTGGATGGTAGAACCGCTTTGCATTATGCTGCTATGTATGGTCATGTTGAAGTTGTTAAATCCTTGATTCATGAAGGGGCTGATACGGATAAAAGAGATAAAGAGGGTGAAAATCCTTTAGATATGGTTTGTTATGTTTTGAATGAAAAATTAAAAGCAGGGGATTCAGATGTTTCAAACTTCTTGGAAATTGCCAGAATTCTCAAAAAAGATTGGGCTGATTTTAATAAACCGCTTTCAAAAGATGTTCATAACTTGCTCGTTAAAGAAGGGATTATTGCATCTTGGGAAGCTTCAGTTTCAAAAGTAGAGGATCGAGCAAATAGAAAAGATTCATCAAAGACGGATGATCGTCCCGCTCCTCAAGCAGCTCCTGTAAATAATGGAAAAGCTGAAAAGCCAAAAGGAGCCAAAACACCAAGTGTGAATAAAGGGGATAAGAATGGTGTGACGCCTTTAATAAGAGCTGCCCAAAAAGGTGATGTTGCAGCAGTTGAAACCTTAATAAAACAAGGTGCCAATGTTAATCAAGGGGATAAAGATGGTGTGACACCTTTAATGAGAGCTGCTAACCTTGGTCACTCTGAAATTGTTGATTTTTTGATAAGACAAGGGGCAAATGTGAACCAAGGGAGTGTGTCTGGAGGGACACCTTTGATTTGGGCGGTGAGGAGTGGTCAAGAAGCGATTGTTGATTCTTTAATAAAACAAGGAGCAAATGTTAATCAAGGGGATAAAAATGGGCGTGCACCATTATTTTGGGCGGCTAGGAATGGACAAGAATCAATTATTGATTTTTTAATAAAACAAGGTGCCAATGTTAATCAAGGGGATAAATATGGGCAGACGGCTTTGTTTGCAGCTGTGAGAAATGGAAGTTTTCAACTCATTAATACTTTAATAAAACATGGAGCAAATGTTAACCAAAGAGATTCAGAAGGAAAGACTGCGATGGATTATTTGGTTTATATTTTGGATAAAGAATCAGAAGATGATGGTCTATATATTGAATGTTTGTTGCACGTTGCCCAAATCCTCAAAAAAAATGGGGCTGAGTTTAATAAAGCATTGCCAAAAGAGGTTCAAGAATTGTTTGTTAAAGAAGGAATTATTGCATCTTGGGAAGCTTCAGTTTCAAATGTAGAGGATCGAGCAAATAGAAAAGATTCATCAAAGACGGATGATCGTCCCGCTCCTCAAGCAGCCCCTGTAAATGATGGAAAAGCTGAAAAGCCAAAAGGAGCCAAGCCCCAAGAAGGCAAAATTCCAACCGTGAATAAAGGGAATAAGAATGGTGTGACACCTTTGATGAGTGCAGCTGAAGAAGGTGATGTTGCAACCATTGAGGCATTAATCAAACAAGGGGCAAATGTAAATCAAGGGGACAAACACGGGGTGTCTGCTTTGCTTATAGCTGCTATATATGGGCAAAAACCTGCTGTTGAGGCATTAATAAAACACGGAGCGAATGTTGACCTAGGGAACGATCAAGGATTGTCACCATTGATTGCAGCTGCTGCGAATGGGTATGATGATGTAGTTGATGTGTTGGTAAAACATGGAGCAAATATGAACCAGGGGGATAAAAATTGGAATTCACCTTTGTTTGTATCTGCAAAGTATGGACAGGCTGCAGTGGTTGAAGTATTATTAAAACACGGTCCTAATGTCAACCAAGGTGATAAACATTTCCAGACGCCGTTGCTTATGTCTGCTTCAAATGGACATGTTGCAATTGTGGACATGTTGATAAAGCATGGGGCAAATGTCAATCAAGGAAATAATAGTGGGGTGGCTCCATTGCTTGCTGCTGCCGCGAAGGGACATGTTGCAATTGTGGACATGTTGATAAAGCATGGGGCAAATGTGAACCAAGGGGAAGAAAATGGTTGGACCCCATTACTTATGGCTGCTCGCTCTGGGCATGTTGCAGTTGTTGATGCTTTAATAAAGCAGGGAGCAGATGTTAATCTAGGGAATAAAAATGGAATGACCCCATTGTACAATGTTGTAGATGGTTTGAATGAAAAGTTAAAAGCTGGTGATTCAGATATTTCAGATTTGTTGAAAGTTGCTAAAATACTCAAAGAAAATGGGGCTGAGTTTAATAAAGCATTGCCAAAAGAGGTTCAAGAATTGTTTGTTAAAGAAGGAATTATTACCCCTGATGAGGCAAAGAAATTACAAACACTAGCTTTAAGTATGGAACTTCAATCTGATAGAAATGCTTCAAATACAGCTACTCGTTTGGCTTCAAGTGCAGCACTTGTGAATGATGGTCAAGAAGAAGCATTGCCTTTGAAAAATCAAAGAAGAGGGCGCATTTCTTAAAAATTGATTTTTAAAAACATATTGAAATAATTGAAAAAACGTGATATTATCCTCCCAGGTATTTACTAAGGAGGATAATATGAGTGATATACCAATAAAATTGGAGGGAGCAAAAGTTTATATTCAAAAGCTTCCTGTATCATTTGAATTTGCAAATCAATTGTTTGGAATTGTTGAAAAAAACAGAGACCACATTTTACCTTGGTTGGATTGGGCTTTGCCTGAAATGACAGCTAAAGCTGAGGATGAATATAATTTTAGCCTTTTTGCTGATGAAGATTGGGCCGCAGGGAAACGGTTTGAATTTGCTATTTTTAAGCAAGGTACAAAAGAGTTATTAGGAGGCATTTGTTTGATGCGATATGGTAATAAGCGTGATAAAAAAGGAGAAATTGGTTATTGGCTTAAAAAAGAGGCGACAGGAAAGGGGTATATGCAAGAGGCTGTTTTTTTGATTGAAAAGTTTGCTCTTGAATTGGGATATGAACGCCTTGTGATCAGAAATGATGTTGCAAATTTATCATCTAAAAAAGTGGCTGAAAGAGCGGGGTATACTTTTGAAGGCGTGGAGCGTCATGGTCATTATGATAGACAAAATGGCAAGTTTGTTGATATCAATGTTTTTTCAAAATTAAGTTCTGAAATTTAATAATTGTGAGTAAAATAAATTACATTTCGTTTTAAATTTGGGTGAATTTATTTTTTCATACATATAATTTGCATTTCTACAGCAGACATACCATTATCTTCAAATATATTTATTTTAGGATAAATTGTTTTTATGTAAGGGAGCTGTTTATAAGTTACAGAGTCTTTTTTTAGGATCTTAGTTGTTCTTTTGACTATGCTAAAGGAAGAATATCCTAATTCCAGAGCTTTTTCTTTTATTGAAGGGAAATCTCCTGTTCGATTTTCTGTTCCTAAAAATGAAAATGCTGACAAAAATAGCTGTCCATTATTTTCAAGATATGATAGAGAATTTTCCATTATTTTGTTTAAGAAGAAACGTCCATCAGGTCCACCAGAATCATGTATATTATGTATATTTTTTTCTTTCATAGGCATAATAGGAGGATTTGATACAATAATATCAAATTTCCCTTTTATATTTTGAAACACGTCAGATCTAAATGCTGTCAGATTATTTAAATTATACATTTTTTTTAGTTGGTTCACCCAAAAAATGCATTTTTCATCAATATCAGTGGCGGTTATTTGGGATGCGTTATTTGTTGCTGCAAATAGGGAAATAATACCCATTTCACCACAGCCTAAATCTAATATTTTTTTGTTTTTGGAAATTTTTTTGATAATATCATAGAAGAGTAGCCCTGATTTTGGAATGAATTTCATTGGACCAATAGGAAATTTATGTTTTCCATTTTCCCAGGAAATGTATAGTTTATTTTGTTCTTGTTCTAATAGTTCGAACTCTGGTTGTATAATCATATTAACCTCTTTCATGTGCGTTATTAAAACTTAATTTTGTTGTTAATATCCTGCAAATTTCTTTTGCATATGATGTATATGAGTTATCTTTTATTTTTTCCAATGTTATAATTGGGAAGATATGTTCTCCATTTTTAGTGTAAGGTGTTTCAGCTAATACAATCATCTTATTAATGTTTGCAACAGTCTGGTTTGTTAGGGTGTCTGTTGGTATATTTTTTTCTTTTATTATACTTTTAACTCTATTTGAACGAATATCTGTTATTTGAACAGGTCGTACATTGTCAATTTTAAAAATATCATTTAATTTTTGTGAAAATAGGCGTTCGCAGGGATATAAAAATGCAGCATATTCCTCATATATACAATTTTGTAAATATTCTTTATCATTTGTATTTGTGACTATCCCTTTTTCAAAATCAAAAAAATTGATACGTTTGTTTTCCGTATCAATTAATATATTTCTGGGAGCGAAATCTTTCCAATAGATTTTATTGTCATATAAATATTGAAATATAGAATTTAAAATTTGTACGCCAGCTTTTCTGTTTTGAGGAGTTCTCAGTGTAAGTTCCAAATTATCTCCTTTTAAAAACTCCATATAGATTTTATTGTTTTTAAAGGCATAAATTTTTGGTAAATGGAATGAGTATTCAATATTGTTTATTTCAATTTTATGGTTTTTTAAAATTTTTCTAGCTTCTTCTATCTTTTTTACTTCATCAAATGATGATTCTTTAATGACAACTTTTTTTCCATTTAAATATTCTATACAAACTTTTCCATCTGTTAAAGAAATTACTTCCATTTTATTTCCAGTATAGTTCAAGTAATGAAACAGCTCCTAAACGGTTGGCATACTCTTTGGGGTTTGATATGATATTGTTTTTCAGAGATGCTAAATCTGTCCACATAACTTCAGAAACTTCACCATCTTTAAATATAAATGATTGATTGTTGTTTACGTGTATTAAAAAAACACCTAACATTTCTTTGTTTTTATTTTCCTGTGAAGTATAACGGAATTCTCCTAATTTAATAATGTCATTTTTTTTAATTTGTAAGCCTAATTCCTCATCACCTTCTTTAATAACATTATCTATTAGAATGTTTTTTTGATCGTTTGTTTCAGCACAGTGGCCACCAAATGACACATCCCATTTGCCGGCGCGTTTTTCTTTTGTTGCAGCTCTTCTTTGGATGAGGATTTTTCTTTCTTCATTTATAACCCAGCATTGAATAGCGTAGTGTAAAATTCCATTGTTATGTACAAGTTGTCGATCTTCTAAATTTGAAATATCGCCATTTTCATTAAGCGTGTATATTTTTTCAATCATAATAATACCTCCTATACTTGTAATCTAGCAGCTGAAATTTTTATAGTCAAATTATTTTTTTATATATAAGAAAATATCTTATTGATACCAATAAAAACACCCCTTATAAAGGGGCATTTTTATTGGTGTTTAAAATTGTCTTTCTCTGCCATATCGTCTCAATGCTTCAAGAGCTAATCCTGACCCTACGGAAGCATATGTGCTTATTTTTTTTGATTTAGCATTTGGACAGAGCGATTGAATTTTTTGAGCAATCTCTGGAACAAGGCTTGTACCGCCAGTATATATTATATTTTGAATATTGTTTGGATTTACGCCAGAATTTTGTATGGTTTCTTTTGCTTTTGAAATAATTTCTTCTCTAATCTTGTTTGTTGCTCCTAAAAATGCCTTTTTTGAAATTGAAAGATAAAAGTCAGGTTCAATTTCACATAAATCCATTTCTGCATTTTCTCTTGAAGAAAGACAAATTTTTGCTGCTTCAACTTCAAAAAGCATATAATGAGCTTGTTTGTTTTTTATCATAGACAGATATCTGTTAAACAATTTTGGCTCTTTTGCCTCTCTTAGTATTGTTTCACAATCTGTTATGAATGATGTTGTGTATAATTTTTTAATTTGATGCCATTCGCACGCATCAACAAAATAAGCGTAAGGAATTGGAAGCCCGTTTTTTCTCTCACTATTTTTACCAAAGTGAGGCATAACAACCGTATATGCTGTTGCTTTATCTAAGTCTGTTCCTGCTACGTGAACGCTGTCATTAGATAGAATATCGGAAGTTCTGTCTGTTTTTTTTGCACTATCTGGAGATAATCTGACAACTGAAAAATCGGATGTGCCACCCCCTAGATCTGCTACAAGAGTTAATTCTTCGGATTGAATTGTTTGTTCATAATGAAGTGCTGCAGCAATTGGTTCATATTGAAAACTGACATTTTTAAAACCTAATCCATGGCAAATTTTTTCAAGACATTTTTCAGCTGCATTATCTTCAATTGGATCGTTGTTGAAATGAACAGGTCGGCCCATAACAACATTTTCAATTTCTGCATCTATTTTTTCTTCAGTGTCTGTTTTGACGTGCCAAAGAAATTTTCTTACCAGGTTAGAAAATGTGTAAAATTTACCATAGACATATGTGCCGTCTTTTTCTGCTTTTGTTCCAAGAAGGCTTTTAATCCCGCGCATAAAGCGTCCAGAGCTACCATTTAAATAAGAGGTAATTGCAGGATGTCCGTATTTAGTATCTCGTCCGTCAAAAAACAATGCTGTTGGAATAACAGGATCTCCACCATGCATTTCTATTGGATGAATGCTTTTTTCTGATTTTGCAATTGCTATTAAGGAATTAGATGTTCCAAAATCTATGCCTGCTAGAATTTTTTCTTCCATAAAATAGACTCCTTTGTGTTTGTAACTTTTTGATTTTTTTAGTATCTTATCTTTTTTTTGATTTCTTGTCAATATTTTTCTTTATTGAATTGTTTTAAAAATGTTTTTGAGATAACAAACAATAATAGGATATTTTTTTATCCTTAGTGTTAAATATAACTTTATTGGAACTTATCTATTTTTGAATAAGTCCAATTTCAATCCCAACAACGCCAAATTTTTGTTGATCGTTTGGTGTATAAAATTCTTCCAATGCTTGGGTGAGGTCATTTTTGTTTCTAAACCCTGCTTGATAAGGTTGAATTTTATTGCAAAGGGCATCAAAGCTCTTTTCCCAATGCAGATTAATCACTTTGGCATGGAAAGAATCTTTCTTATCTTCGCTGTTGGTAAATAAAATGTAATCGCCCATTTTGATTTTTTGACGTTTTTCATCAAAAAGACGGAGTTCGATTGTTTTTTTGCCTTCTTTTAATTGTTTAAAATAAGGCTGTTTCACACTCATGTAATGCATAATGCCCTCCTTTCGTGTTGACAGATGCATTTTAACACAAAAAAATACTTTGCGCAACTGATATTTTTATAATGTTTTGAATAAGTTTTGAAAATATAAAAAAATATTGACAGATAAGTTAAAATATGTTAAAATACCTCCCGTTTTTTAATGGAGATCTGAATGAGTGACACTGGTTTATACCAAAAACAATTGAGGGAAATGTATGATTTGCGTGGGAATGGCGAAGGGGCTGTTCTTTCATATATCAAGCGAAATTTTATTACTTTTGAAAAGGGTAATACCTTAAAAGATGGTTCAATTATTACTTTTTTTGCTGATTATGGTTATGACAAGGTGTTAAAAGAAATGGCTTGTCGAGGGATGGATTTTTATGAAGCAAAAGAAGTTGGTAGTTCTGAAAAAATAGGTAAAACAGTTTTAGATCAATATTTAATGTCTGCTAAATGGTATGATAAAGATTGTTTGGATTTAATTATTACAGCAGGCACATATAAATCTGATGATATGGCGCGTTCTTTTATGAATATTTGTGAGGTACAGCAACAAATTGTCCGCACAGATGCTTCTAAAATTGTTGGATTGAATATGCATATGGTGGTCGATTCATTTTTAGAAAATGGTTTGGATTTGAACGAAGAAGTTGATGAGCGTTTACCATTTCATGCTTTGTGTACTCTTTATGCTGAAGCTAAAAAACAAAATACACCGCCAGCGTATCAAAAAATGTTGGCTTCTTGTGTACAACGGTGTTTGGATGCTGATGTTGATTTAAATGCAGTTGATTCTAAGAATAGAACAGCTTTTTCTATTAATGATATAGAAATGAAATCGAGATTTGTGCGTCATCAAAAAATGAAGGAAGAAAAACGATTGTTGGATTTGTTTATGGTGGTGGATCAATTGATTCAAGGGGGTGTTACAAAGGAGTCGGCAGATCTTCTAAAAACGCATATTATATCATTAAAAAGAGATGTTTTTAATTATTCAAAACGTGCCAGATTTGATGTAGATAACCAAAGATAAATTAAAAGCCACCAGATTCGTTTGGTGGCTACTTTTTTTATTATATCAAAAAAACAGATTCTGAATCAAGAAAAAACAATAAAAGAAGCAAAAATAAAGTGTTTGTTTTTGCCTCTTTTTTTTGTTATAGTGAATCAAAAGCGAAAGGAGGGTTGCTTTGAAAAATTTTCTTTTTAACCAAATTAAAGAGATGGGGTTTCATTATCTCAGCGTGAGTTTAACAAACAACTGTAATGGGGCGTGTGCTTTTTGTCTGAATGAGGGGCAAAAAAAAGGCTTAAGAGGTGATAAAGCTGTGCCACTTATAACAGAATTAACACTCAAAGATTATGAATATATTGCCGATTTTTTCAGACCTTGTTTAAGGTCTGTTTCTTTTACTGGTGGGGAGCCAACTTTAGCCCGCAATTTGGTAGAAGTTGTGCATGTGTTCAAATCAAGAGGGTACGAAACCAGAATGACGACCAATGGTTTTTTGCTCACCAATGAGTTGCAACAACAGTTGAAAGTGGCTGGTTTGGATTCGGTGAATGTGAACTTTTCAACACTTAATCCTGTGCAGCATGGGGCTTTATTTAATGTGTCCAATCAATTTTCAGCAGTGATGAAAAATCTTGAAAATTTGGCACACAATTTTAAAGGGCAGGCAAAAATCAACTTTATGGCATTGGAAAACTCAACAGTTCCAAGTCAGTTGGTGCCGATATCTGAGCTGGGGGCAAAACTTGGAATGCCTATTCGATTTTTGACCATACTTGAAAATGGGCCAGAACTTTCTGATATTGTTTTAGAATATTTGCAAGATCACATTGGGCAAGTGTGGGAAGAAGAAGTTCCTTCAAAATTTAAGAAAAAACGGATTTGTTATTTTGAAAATGGGGCTGTTTGGGAGTTTGATGATTTTCGAAAAGAAGAATATAAGCAAGCAGCTTTTCAAAATAAAACGTGCCAATCTTGTCCTTTGAAAGAAAAATGTGTTGAAGGGCCTTATGCTTTGCGTGTTTCTTCTAATGGTGATTTAAGACCTTGTTTGATACGGACGGATAACTTGGTTTTGTTTCAAGAAAAAGGATATGCAAATGAGAGAGGAGATCTTTTAAATGCTCTTGTATGAACGGGGAATTGAAGCCATTGTGGCTGCCTATCATCAATGATAAAAATGAAGTTTTGCTGTTCCAATCTCCCAAGTGGGACAATGAGTGGAGCATTTGTGGTGGACACATCAATTTGGGTGAAACCATTGAAAATGCGACCCAACGTGAAATTAAGGAGCAAACAGGGCTTGACATTTTATTGATTGATACTTTGGCGGTGGGTAATTTTTTTGCTCACCCCCCTAAGTTTAGTCGGCATGCTCATTTTATATCTATTGATTCGGTGGTGCGTATTGTGGGTGGGGATATTAAGCTTGAACAAGCAGAAATATCAAATGCGGCTTGGTTTTCAATTGATTCAGCATTGCTATTACCCAAAATAGCCCCTTCTTGTTATAAAGGGCTACAAAAACTTAAAAAATGGATGGAACAGCACACAAGTTAACAAGATTTATCTTGTTCGTTGATGGTTTTGTGCAACAGATAGGTCTGCTTTTTGAATAAGGTTTGGTTGATGAGAAAAAGGCTTTTTCTTTTCACATTTGGTTAATCCAAATATGATTGCGAATCCTGCAACAACAAGTGGGAGTGCTAACAAGAGGTTTTGGGCAAGTGGGTTTGTTAATTTGTTAATTTCTTGTTTGGTATATTTTTTCATTAAAGAATAATATTCCATCTTCTTTCTTGATGAGATGTTCTCAAGATCAACGTGTACATGTCTTGGTGGTATTTTAAATGAAGCGCCATATGTCTCAATTTCTTTACCATATTTAAAAGGAATGCCCAATTTTTGAGCGGCACGTTCTTTTGCACGTGAAATTGAAACGATATCAATTGTTGCGCCATAATATCTGTCAGTTGAATAACCCATCTTGTGTTTTAAACCTTTCTTTTTTGTTTAGAGAAAGATTATATCAAAATTGTTGAAAAAAATCAACAAAAATACGCAAGTTAATATCTGTTCTTTTTTACAGATCGATTTAGATTGTAATTATTTGATTTTATTAAGTTTTATGCTAATTTGTTGATAAAAGAGAGCTTTTGTGGTATAATATTCTTTAGATTGTGTAATATTTTTTAGGAGGATGTATGGGATATTTGGTTGAATTAGCAAAAAAATATGGCATTAAGCCCAATCCTTTTTTGACGCATAAAGAGGCAAAAGAACTTGTTAATCGGATAAAAGAGATTTTAAAAACAGGTGAGGATGCTTATACTCAAAAGAAAATGGATGCTCCTAGCCGGTTTTCTGAAATTTTATATGCCAGACAAAAATGTGTGACCCGTCAAGTTGATGAGAAAATGTATGAAGCAAATATTCAATTGTTTAATCAGGTTCATGATGAAATTATCACTTCAACACAGTTTTCTGAAATAAAAAAAAGAGGTTTTGATTTAACAGGCTCTTTTATTCATCAAACGGCTAAAGGGGCAAAGCCAGCCTGCGAGCGCTTTGTTTGTGATATTGATGTGTCTTCTAAAGAGTTTCCAAAAGTGTTTGAAAATTTAAGAGCTTTTATTATTAAGCATCAAGCCGCTTTTAAAGTGCCAACACTTAGGTCTTTAAATCGTTCTGATGCTTTGAATTGCTACCTTTCAAAACCAATTACGTCTGAAATTGCTGCCGAGTTTTATCAAATTGTTAAACCATGTTTAAAAGATACATTTGATGATAAATTGGATGGTTTTGAAATTTTTTGTGATGGTAAAAAAATTAAAGGTATTCGTATTGGGCCAGAATATTACATTCAAGATAAGAAAAAGCGCAGCGAAATAGAAAGGGTGTTGTTGGATAGACTTTTAAAGGCGAGGATGGATTTACCAAAGACATTTTCGGGCGCCCATATTTTGTTGATGGGTGCGGGAGCAAATGCAAACACAACAAGTTCATTGGGAGAAAAATGCTCTCAAATTGAGGTGTTTGATTTTGCTTACTATATGGCGGGGATGGAAGGAAAATCTCCAGTGAAGTTACTGGATTCAAGTTTTTCAAAACCATATCAAAATAAGATAGATATTTCTTCTTATTTAAATGAAGAAAAAGAGGGTTTGTCCCAAAATAAAGAACAACAATCTCCCGTGGCATTTGAAGAAAAAAATAAAACTTTTTTAACAACATCTTTGGCAAGGAAAGTGGCTGCTTTTTTTGTTGTTAAAAATGGTGTGCTACAATTTAAAGAGGATTTAACGGCTTTTGATTTGGCGCGTAAACCAAAACTTAAAATTTATGAAATTTTGGGGATTAAAGCCAAACCTTTGAAACGAAAAAATGGAGATATCTATGCTTATGTTCCAACCAGTTTGCAAGATCATGAAACGTGGAATGCATTTTTAAAACTTGTGCAACAAGAAAATTTCAACAATGCTGAACCAAAAAAAATAAGTAAAGAAGACGTGAATAAGATTATTTTGACAGCTGCATCAGATTTTAAATCTGAAGGTGATTGTTTGTATTTTAGAGATTTAAACAAAAAACAAGAACATTCTGGTTTGAATGCTTATATGGTGGAGGGAAAAGCTTATCAATCACTTCCAAGGTTATTACGAGAGAAGTATCATATTTTTACAACCCCTCTTTTTGAAAAAGGGGAATGTGTTGGTTTTAAAATACTGGGCGATAAAGCAAAAACAGCTGCATCTCATTTGCTCTATGAACTGAAACAACCTGAAAAACAGGATGTATTACGCCTTTCAAAAGAACAAAATGGCAGAAGATGAAAAAAGGAAAGTTTTTTGAGAAGTTCCCTTTTTTATATTATTTTTTGGCAGGTTCTGAGCAAACTTTTTTAATATTCTTGATTGTATCTGTTAGTTTTTGAATTTCTTGTAAACCTTTTTGAAATTCTCGGATTTGTTTTTGTGTTGGATTTTTTGAGATCTTACCTTCTTTTCGTATGCCCTTAAAGGATTGTATTTTTTTTGCAACGGTTTCACAGGTATAACATTTGTCATCCATCCATTTCGCTGGTCTGTTTGATGGACAGGCTGCAAAGGCAGATGTTGTGATGAGTGAAGATAAGATGAGTGTTAAATAAATTTTGTGCATAAAACCTCCTTTAATAAGTGAACATCCTTAAGTATATTTTTTTAGTGAAAGTGTCAATGTTAAAAAATCATTTCACCTTGACAGGGGGCGTTTTTTTAATAATAATAAAAATATATGTAATTTTATAGGCGTTGGAGGTTAAGATGCGCTCATTGGTATTTATGCTTTGTTTGTTGGCAAGTGTATCCTCTTTTGCAAGATCAGGGGTTTATTTAGCTGTTCGTGGTGGGTTAAGTGATGTAAGAGAGACCTCTCAAGTTGATACGCATGAAGCTGGTTCTGTTCCTTCTGCTGCTGTTGGTGTTTATTCTGGTCCTTTTCGTGGGGAGGTTGAATATGCATATCAATCTTCGACAGATTTGGTCAAAGATCGCTTTGATAATGAAATGTTAACGGTTGAGTTTCAACGTGTCATGGCAAATGGATATGTTGATTTGAAAGTGACAAGAAATGTAATTCCTTATTTGATGGCTGGGGCGGGGATGGCACGCCATAATGTAGAAGTGTTGAAAGAAAAAATTTCTGGTTCAAATTTTGCATGGAACGTTGGGGGTGGCGTTGGCTTTCGTTTAACAAGAAATGTTACCGCCGATGTGGGAGCGAGATATGTTGATTTAGGCAAAGTTGAGTATGATGAGGGTAAAAAAGAACTCACCTTTGATACGGTTGAAACATACGCTGGGCTTCGCTTTATGTTTTAATAAAAAAGAACGCTTTAAAGTTTAGAAGCGTTCTTTTTTTTATCATCCCTTACTGAGGATTTTTTTCAAATATTTACCAGTATAGCTGGCCTCAATTTTGGCAACATCTTCTGGTGTACCGGTGGCCACAACTTGACCGCCCCCATCGCCCCCTTCTGGTCCCATATCGATGATGTAGTCTGCTGTTTTGATGACGTCTAAGTTGTGTTCGATTACAACTACGCTGTTGCCTTGTTCAACAAGGGCATGTAACACTTCTAATAATTTTTGAACATCAGCAAAATGAAGCCCTGTTGTTGGTTCATCTAAAATGTAAAGAGTTTTTCCTGTGCTTTTTTTAGAGAGTTCTTTTGCAAGTTTGATGCGTTGCGCTTCCCCACCAGACAGGGTCACTGCAGATTGACCAAGTGAGATGTACCCAAGTCCCACTTTTTTAAGGAGTTTGCATTTATCTCGAATGGATGGGATGTGGTCAAAAAACTCTGCCGCTTCATCAACAGTCATATCCAAAACATCTGCAATGGATTTGTCTTTATAGGTAACTTCTAATGTTTCTTTGTTATAGCGTTTGCCTTTACAAGCATCACATTCAACATAGACATCTGGCAAAAAGTGCATTTCAATTTTTAATACACCATCCCCACCGCAAGATTCACAGCGACCACCTTTAACGTTGAAGGAAAAACGACCGGCCTTGTATCCTCTAACCTTTGCTTCAGGAAGACCTGCAAACCAATCACGAATGGTGGAGAACATTCCCACATAGGTGGCTGGGTTTGAGCGAGGGGTTCTGCCAATTGGGCTTTGGTCAATATCAATGATTTTGTCGATATAACCCATCCCGCGGATGCGTTCATATTCCCCTGGTGTATCAGTCGATTGATTGATCAATTTGTTAAGACCTTTATAAAGTGTTTCAATCACAAGCGATGATTTTCCCCCGCCTGAAACACCGGTAACACAAGTGAATGTGCCAAGAGGAATTTTAACATCCACATTTTTAAGGTTGTTTGCTCTTGCCCCTTGAATTTCAATGAATTTGCCATTGCCTGTTCTGCGTTTGGTTGGAATAATAATTTTGCGCATACCAGATAAGAATTGTCCTGTTGTTGAAATAGGGTTATCCATAATGTCTTTTGGGGTTCCTTGTGCTACAACGTGTCCTCCGTGACGGCCTGCTTCAGGTCCAATGTCAAGCACATAGTCTGCTGCTTTGATGGCGTCTTCATCATGTTCAACCACAATGACCGTGTTGCCAAGGTTTCTTAAATGAATGAGTGTTTCTAAAAGTTTGTCATTATCTCTTTGATGCAAGCCGATGGATGGTTCATCTAACACATAAAGAACACCAGTGAGCCCAGAACCAATTTGACTTGCCAAACGGATTCGTTGTGATTCACCCCCAGAGAGGGTTCCGCTCATTCTGTCTAAAGATAAATAACCAAGACCGACATTGTTTAAAAAGAGAAGTCTATCATTGATTTCTTTTAAAATACGTTTGGCAATTTCTTGCTTTTGATTGCTTAAATGGTTTGGAACAGCTAAAAACCAGTCTTTAGCTTGTTGAATGGAGGTGTGTGTTGCTTCACTAATTGTTTTGCCAGCAATTTTAACAGCGAGTGCTTCGGGGCGCAAGCGTTGGCCATGGCAAGCTTCACAGGTTGAATTAGATTGGTATTTAGACAATTCTTCACGCATCCAATCAGAGCTTGTTTCCATAAAGCGGCGTTCCATATTTGTAATAACTCCTTCAAAGGATCTTCCTTTCCCCTGTGTGCCATATAAAATAGCATGTTGTACTTCTTGTGAAAGGTTAGCCCAAGGTGTATCGATATCAACTGGAATGGTTTGAAGCATGGTTTTTAAAATGCCATCATACCATTGGAACATGTCGCCATTAAGGTTGCTCCAAGGCTTAATTGCTCCTTGTCTGATGGATTTAAGTGGATCTGGAATGACCTTTTGAGGGTCGATATAAAGTTTAAAACCAAGTCCTGCGCAAACAGGGCAAGCCCCTTGTGGGTTATTGAAAGAAAAAAGGGACGGTTCCAAATCTTTGATGCTGAAACCACTGACAGGGCAAGAAAACTTTTCAGAAAAGAGTTTTTCATCGCCTGTATTATGGTTTTTAACCACAACAAGGCCATCAGCCAATGCAAGTGATTTTTCAACAGCTTGAGAAAGTCTTGTTTCAATCCCTTCTTTAATCACAAGACGATCAACAATAACGCTGATAGAATGTTTTTTATTCTTATCTAACTCAGGGGTTTGTTCAATGTCATACATTTCGCCATCAATTTGAAGGCGCGCAAAGCCTTTTTTTTGCCACTCGGCGATTTCTTTTTTATATTCACCTTTTCTTTCACGTACAGCTGGAGCAAGAATCAAAAGGCGTGTGCCTTCTTTTTCTTTTAAAACCAAATCAACAATTTGAGGAATGGTTTGCGCTTCAATGGGAAGACCGGTGGCAGGGGAATAAGGTGTGCCCACTCTAGCCCATAAAAGACGCATATAATCATAAATTTCAGTGATGGTGCCAACGGTGGATCTGGGATTTTTTGAGGTGGTTTTTTGTTCAATTGAAATAGCAGGAGAAAGTCCCTCAATTAAGTCAACATCTGGCTTTTTCATCAATTCTAAAAATTGACGGGCATAAGCCGATAAACTTTCAACATATCTACGTTGCCCTTCGGCATAGATGGTGTCAAATGCAAGGGATGATTTGCCTGAACCAGAAAGGCCCGTAATCACAACCAGTTGGTTTTTAGGAATATCCACATCAATATTTTTAAGATTGTGCTCTCTTGCGCCACGAATGGAGATAAATTTTTTCATAAACACCTCACTGCTTCTTTAAAATGGGCTTTTATTATACCAAAATAAAATTAAAAAAGCAATTAAATTTTAATGAGATATAAGTGACTTAAGACTCTTTTTCATTCTCTTTTGAAAAGAGGTGTTGGATGATTTTAAATTGATTGCTTATTTGGATGTTAATTGGGAAGAAAGGTTCTTTTTGAGCCATGGGTCTTGATTTGGTTTTAAAAGAGGAAATCTCTTTTAATTCAACCACAAAATTTTGAATAATTGCCTCTGTTGCATCCAAAAAAACACCGAGAAAAATTTGTCCAGATGCTGTTTTGGCGTGACCAAATGGAACAACTTTTTGCTCTTGACCAGCTCTATTTTTATAAGTTAAGGTTTGATTTTTATGTGGTTTTAAAATCCGGGTGTTAAAAGCTGCCGCTTTTTGAACTGAAATACCAATGTTTTTTAAAAAATAAGCAACAGGAATAACAGCTTTTTGAGGGGATTGAAGTATCATTTCAACCCGTTCGATTGCAAGAGGATTTAAGCCAAGTTCATCAGCTTTTGTTTTTAAAACTTCAACCAAGGTATTTGTGTTGATAAAATAAGGGTCTTTTTTTGTTGTTTCAACAAACAAAATACCATCTTCAGCTTCACTATGAGGAAGTGGTGTTGTACTTAAAATACGTTTAAATTCAGGGTAGGTAACATTTGGAATGCTTAAAAAATAAGCTTCTTGAAACGAAATGATTTTGGAAGTAAATTTGCTTTTAAGGCTGTTTTTGCTCAAAATCTCATTTAAGGTTGCTTGTTTGATGCCAATGCCTATAAGCTCATTTTCATGCTTTTGCACAAAATAAGGGATGGCTTGTTTGTAAATGTAGCAGGAGGATTTATTTTTTTTAAACGCTTGATAATATGAAAATATGGGCATTTGAATGGGTGGCATATTTTCGATTTTTAAATCAAATGTGTCGTTCAAGCAATTTTGAACGATAAATTTTCTTAAATAAGGGATAAAGACGCTTGTTTTTTTTAAGGTTTTGCACAGTTCATCCAAACGGATAAAGGGTGTTTCGACCTCATCTTCTTTGGTGTATTTTTGATTTTTGTTTTCTTCAAGATACGTTAAAAGCCTCTCTTTTTTTGCTTGTTCCACAACTTGTTGAGGTAATCCTTGAAATTTTAAAATCTCTTGATTTTTTAATACAAAATCGCTTAATCTATCTTTATATAACAAAACAGATTTGAACATAAAAGCATCTTTTGCCTCAACAAAAAAGGAGGTTTCATTTGACTTGTTTTTAAAAAAAGAAAAAGCGTTTTCTTCAATCCAAAAGGCAAGAGAGTGGGGCGCTTTACATCTTTTGCAAAAGTCAAAAATTGAAATCATATTATCTGATACATCTGGCAAATCTTTTGTTTCTTCAATTGATTGAATGATGTGTTCAGGAACTTGAAAAAAAGAACCCCATTTTTTTAAAAATTGAGGAATGGCTTCGCGTTGGATGGACAAAAAGTTCCTTGTCGTTGCGCCAGCAGGGGTTGGATAGAGAAACATTTTTTGCCTTTTTCCTTGGCTGTCTAGATATGTTTCTTTTAAAAGTTGATCTTTTATCCCCTGGGTTAGTTTGCTTGAGTTATAGCGGTTGCACCTTGTGAGTTCAACCAACAATTGATAAAGAGAATAATGTGTTTCAATAGCAACTTCAAATGGAGGCATATCAATCCTTTTGACGTGCGTTATAATATGCTTGCAACCGCTTTTTGCTTCTTTCTTTTTCTTTTAAAAGATGAGGAAGGTGAAATAAAGAATCTTTTTCAGCTGTTGCGATTAAATTTTCAATGCTTTCTTCTTTAAATCCTAATTTTACAAACTCTTTCTTGTGTTTTTTTAAAAAAGAAGGGAGGGCTCTTGTATCCACATAAATGGTAATGGCCCCAGTTTTTGTGTATGCTTTTGCAAAAACGGGGATTGTTTCTTTGTCATTTTTTGTTTGGATTTGAGCTGTTTCATCCAAATAGTGTGCTTTGATTTTTTGCATAAATGGGTTGGCAAAAAGAGTGCTTTTGTTTAAAAATTTGACAAGTTGAGTGATTGTTAAGTGCGTGTTTTTCTTCTTAACAAGGGTGTCATGATTTTCAAGTGATTGAATAATATCATTTTTAATATTAAATTCTTTTTGATAGCGTTTTGCAAAGAGGGCTAATGCATCCTTGTGAATAGCATAATTGCCAATCCCTGCCACTTTGGGGGCCATAAAAATAAACATGGGTTTTTCAACCATTTTGCCATTTTCATCAGGGGCTAAGTATGTTTCATCCAAATGATGTTTTTTGATATAATTTGTGAAGTTTGGTTGATGAATGTGTAAGTGGGATAACAACTTTGTGATGAAGATATAATCAGGATTATAATGGTGCACAGTTTGTTTGCCCAAAATGGTGTTGATTAATTCTTCTTTAATCCCAAAATCCATCAGCATATTTTTTTGTTGCTTAAAGAAGGCGCGCATAGCCTTTTTATTTGCAAAATAATAGGAAAAACTGGTTTTGTTTTTGGCATAAACAAAAATCGGTTTTTTTGCTTTTTCCCCTGTTGCATCAATTTCTTCATACGTATCATTTAAATGGTTTGTTTTTATTTCATTTAAAATACTTTGAGAGCTGATATTATTGCGTTTGATCAGGCGCATAAAATCCCTAAACGTGACCATTTCACTTGATTTTGAGGGAATGATATCTTTTTTTAAAATATGATTGATGATTTTTTCATCCGCGCCGAGTTCAAAAAGAACATTTTTATATCTGTTTAAAAATAAAACAAGATCTGTTTCTTTAATAAAATAAATCATATTTTTTTGATAGCGGGAGAAAAACATTTTTCTTGTTTTTATTTGTTTTGTTTTTGGGTGTTTTTCTTTAATTACATCATTAGAATATTTTTGTTGAATCAAATCTGTTAATCTTTTTGCAAAAGTACCGCTTTTGTGTAATTGGGTTGCAATTTCACGAATGCTTAAATACCCTTTTTGAAAACCTTTTTTTTCAAAATTATGCAAAAGAGCTTGAACGCCTTTGTATCCCATTTCAACAAGTTCTTCTTTATGGTTTGAAATAAAGTGTTGTGCTCCTTCTTTATGAATGTTTAAAACAAGAACA
This sequence comes from Alphaproteobacteria bacterium, assembly GCA_045632845.1. GTDB lineage: Bacteria > Pseudomonadota > Alphaproteobacteria > CAAHEQ01 > UBA3637 > RGIG4140. The sequence goes on along the minus strand of JAZQXL010000014.1, from coordinate 134,413 downwards.
CCATTTGATAGTTTTGTGTGTGAAAAGATGGGATATTGTTTTTTAACACCTGTTTCATCTTCTTTTTCAAAGGTTTCATCAAAATGTTTTTGAATAAATTGAAGCAATTCAGGCTCATATTTTGATGTGCCTAAATATCTTGAAAACGAACGTAAAGAGAGCTGGTCATTAGATTGTTCTAAAAGTTTTGCAAAGTTTTTGAGTGCTTCTTTGTGACGTTCTAAAAAAACAGGGAGTGCTTCTTTGACCATAAAAACACCACTTTGACCCATTTTAGGTTTAACAAAAACAAACATAGGGGCTTGAATTTCTTGCCCTGTTTTAGTGTCAATTTGGGGGAATGTTTCGGTCAAATAAACACGCTTAATTTCTTGTGTAATGCTACTTAAAATTTTCGTATTATAGGAGCATTTTGTTGCCACATCCCAAAGACTGATAAGATTGTATTTTTGTTTTTCATCTCCTAAAATAACAGGGATTTGATTGGTTGCAGCAATCAAGTTTTCAAGTGGAATACCAAGTTTTTCAAAAGCATCAATATGTCTTTTTAAAAATGGAATAACCGCTTTTTCATAAATGTACCAAGAAGAACGGTTTGATTTTTTTGCCCCATAATAAAAAACGGGGATTTCTCTTTCTTTGCCAGAAGAGGGGGTAAGCAAAACAGTTTTATTAAGCATATTTTTCTTGACAAATTCGCGTAGCACTTTGCCAAAGGAGGGTTGCTTGTGCAATAGGCGTGCAAATTCATCCATTGATAAAAATTGGTCATTGAGTTGCATTCTTCTTTGAAACATATTAGTTCCTTTTTTCCATTTCGCGTTTTTTTCTAACCAATTGGGTGTTTTGGCGTTTTTTAATCAAGTCTGCCACAAAATTTGGATTTTGGTGAATTTTTTTGATAGTATTGTGGATGTGTTTGGATGTGATGCCAAGTTTTTCAAGATTTTTAGCTTCTCTTGTTAAAAAAGGAACAATCCCTTCTGCTTCAATGAAAAGAGTGATTTGGCCATTGGGTGTATAGGCAAAGGAGAAAAGATCCTTTTCTGTTCCATTTGAACAAATAAATGTGTCATGAACAGATTTCTCTTTAATCATTTCTTTCATATCTTGGCAGATATATTCTCCACGCCCCATCACTTGAAGCAATTCCCCAATTGAGAGCATGGTTGGAGCTTTTTTGAGAATGTCTTTTTGTAAGCGAAGAGCATCAAGAACACCATCTTGTACATTTAATTCATCTTTGTATGTTGATAATAAATCTTGAAGACCTTCTTTTAAAACAAAGCATTTTAAATGACCGCTTTTTTTGTCCCTTGCGGTATAAACATAAGGTTTTTTTGTAATAGTACCATTTCTTGAAAAAGAGGTGAATGTTTTATCGGTATAATTATATAATTTTGTCATATAATCCGTGCCGATAATTCTTTTTTCAACCAATTCAGCTGCGGATATAACCTCTCCTTGTGGGAGTGGTTTTGCATTTTCTTCTCTAATTAAGTTGTCATATTGATAGCTTGTGATGCCGTTGTTTAAAAGCAAGGCTTTGTTAAGTTTTGCAAAGGCATACATAGCTTCTTTTGATGCAAAAACATAATTGCTAGTTTCATTAGAGGAGTTGGCAACTTTTACAAAAATAGGTCGTTCTTCAATCCCTCCATTATCAAGGTGTTTTAAATAGGTGGCATGTAAATGATTTTTGACAATTTCTTTTGCAATAGCAGCCGATTTGATGGTGTGCAAGTGTTCTCTTAAAAATTTGTTTAAGCTAACCATTTCAGATGTTTTTTCTTGCAACTCTTCTTTGAAAAGGTAATGGTTTAAAACGCTTTGAGGAACACCCAGTTTTTTAAGTTGTTTTTGCGCTTTAAATACAAAAACAGGCAAATCTTCTTTTTTAAGACAAAGAATTTGTTTGCGATACCATCTTCTTTGAAACAATGGATGAACCTCGCCAGTTTTATAATCTTTTGTATTAATAAGGGAGAAGTTCTTTTCAATCAAATGATAGAATTTATTTTGTGCAGCAAGGCCAAGATATTTGATGTTTAAAGCCTCCATCAATTCACGTGGTGTTAACATTGTTTCATCTGGACGTGACATAACTTCGGTTGTATATTCGTTCAAAGGAACGCCTAAATCATTTAAGGCTTTTTGATGTTTTTTAATAAATGTTGGAATGCCATCTTTTCTGATGGAAATGTATGATTTGTTCATTTTGTTGACAGGATGCTCAAAAATGTTGAGTGTTTGAGGGGTGCCATTTTCATCTTCAGTTTCAAATGTGTCTTTAATGGCATTTTTTAAAATGAACTTATAAAGGGATTCATCTGAATTGGCTGGCATTTTAAGCGTGCGGACAAGTGATCTTAAAGAGATGAATTCATTTTTTTCTTCCATCTCATTTGCTTTTAAAGCCAATTCTTCTTTGTGTCTTTCGGTGAATATTTCTGTTGCGCGAGGGTCAAAATAAACAGTTTGACCGCCTTTTCTTGGTTTGCCTGTTGCAAACATGGGAAGTGTTATTTGAGTGCCATCTTCTTTTGTAAGTGTGAATGTTTCATCAAGATACTTTTCCTTAATGAATTGTTCCATTTTCGTTGTGATTTTTGAATTGTGATTGCTAAATTTGTGTGCTAACGACCAAAGTTTGCGATATGTTTTTTTGATAACAGCAACTTTTTCATCTTTTGGACTCATTTTTACCCCTCTTTAATGTTGAAATTTACCTCATTAACGATAAGTATACCAAAAGATTTTTGTTTTGTCAAATGTTTTTAAAAATTAACTTATTTCTTTTTATAAATAAGCGAAATATAAAATTCGATAGAGGATATAAAGAGTAAGAAATAAGCTAAAATTTCGCCAGATTCTTCAAAAAATCGACGCATTAAAATCACGTCATGAGCATCTGGTAAAACAGTTGAAATAAAGCTTTTGTTGCCGATGGCTTGCGCAAGAGGAATGAACACAATCATCGCAGAACACATAATGTAAAAAGCGGGGGAGGTGCAAAAAAGGAGTAATATTTTTTTAAGTTTTTTTCGTTTTTGAAACAAATAACAGCCTGCTAACAGAGGGAAAAGATAACAAAATTTCCAACTAACAAAAGGAACGTGAGTGTCAAAAAAAGCATCTAATTCTCGGCAAATAGCAAAAAGAAAAAGACTTGAAAACGCAATCAATAAGGGTCTAAATTTTTGAGAAAGATAGGCTAAAAAGCTAAATGAAACAGCACTTGAAAAAAGAATAACAATTTGCAAGTTTTCAACAATACCAAACTCTTTAAAAGTAGCTTCTTTGAAATAGTTTGCCATGATGCGTAAGGAAAGGGCAAATAAGATGCACAAGAAAAAATAAAAACCTTGCCTTAAGCAGTTGAATAAAATGGCTTTTTGAATAGGTGTTAGTTGCATTATCTCTCCATATATATCTAATTTAATTAACATATAATTTTATGATTTTTTTTGCAAGTAAAAATTGATAAAAATGTATTTTTGCTATTTATTGAAAAATATTGACATTTTTATCAAAATATGTTAAAATGCACTCCAATTTTTATGTTAGAGATTAGGTATGCCCCAAAAATCAATGTATGACATCATTAAAAAGCAAAATGGCGAAGCTTTTGCTAAAGGTATCAGAAATTATGATGCCAGAATTTTTGATGTTCCAAATTTGAAGTGTTGGGTTCAATATGCAGGGCGAGATGTTGAAGATTTGTTACCTTTTTTAAGCTCTTTGTATGCAAAGAGTGTGTATATGACCAAATCAAAAGAAAATCCTTTTGATTTATTAAAAGTGGCTGGGTATCATGCATTTTATGCTGATACGCTAAAAAAACAAAATTCAATTCAAAAGTTTTTTGAAAAAGAAGAAGAGCTTTGCACATTTAAGGATACGAACCGATATAAAAATTATCACATTATCCATTGCATTAAAGAGGGGGCTGAAGTATTAAAACGATCTGATTTTAAAAAGCCAGATCGTCAAGATGTGTATGGCACTTCTGTTATTTCCATTCAAATTTTAAAATCAGGAGGGTTCATTTCTATTAAAAACCGTTATAATCATACGGTTGCTGGTTGTGATAACACTTTTGATTCAAATCCTGATAATATTATTTTGGGTTTAGCAGATTCTTTAAGGAATTATTTTAAGGTTGATTTCATTACCCCAAATGTTCAATTACCTAAAAAAACAATTATTGTGAACAATCATCTCATTCGCTATCAGCTTGAAATAGAGGATATGTATTTTGGGGATGATTTTTATGTTGATGGGGGTGAAATTTTTCCCATTCAAAAGGATTATCAGTTTTTTATGAAGCAGTATTTGTTTGATTTAAAAGCAAAAACAGTGACCACATTTTTTTATGAGGATGATAAGTTTGCAAATGTTTTGATTGAGGAAATGAAGGGTAAAAGCATTCAACGAAAGAAAAATGAAAATGGCTTTGACCTTTTGTTAGATGGTGAGCTTTTTTTAAGCTTTGATGAAGATAAGAATGTTACAAAGGCTCGTTTGTTAAAAGCTGTGTCTTTGCCAGATGATTCCTTTAAGGGGGAAAAAGCTTTAACTTATTTTGAAGCACCAAATTTAAGCATGATAGGAAATTGTTGTTTTGAATACACGGCGTTAAATCATTTTTTTGCCCCAAATTTGATTCGAATGGGGACTTATTGCTTTTCTTTTGGATGTGATTTTGAAAAATTTGTATTTGAAAATTTAAAAAGCATGGGGGCTGGTTGTTTTTTTCATGTGAAAGCTAAAGAACTTTATTTTCCAAAATTAAAAGAAATTCCAAATGATAGTTTAAGATATAACAAGGAGCTTGAAAAAATTTATGCTCCCAAAGTTTTACGTATAGGGGAATATGGTATTTATTCTAATGAGAAGTTAAAAGAGGTTTTTCTGCCTTCTTGTAAAAAGGTTGGAAGTAAATCATTATCATATAATTTTGATTTAAAGGTTTTAAACCTCTTAAAATTAAAGCAAGCAGAGGAAGGGGCTGTTTCTTTTAATTTAAAATTAAAGAAAATTTATGTTCCAAAACTGACAACTGTTGAAAGGTATGCTTTTTCTGACAATGACAAAGGTTGTTATATTGAAGCGCCTAATTTGGTTTTTGTAAGCTTTGGAGCATTTAAAAATGCTGGTCATTTGTATGCCCCTTATTTAAGAGCTAATCAGATAATTTTCGCAACAACAAGATATATGATTCAAAAACGGCAATTTATTAAAGAAAATGAACGGTTAATGAATATGTTGTCTTTTGGGTTGTTGAATTATTTGAAAAGAAAAGAGTGGGGTCGTTAGATGAAAACAAGTATGTATGACATTATTAAACGTCAAAATGGCGAAGCCTTTGCTCAAGGGATACGCCGGTTTGATAATGGCCTTTTTGAAGTACCCAATTTAGATAAAATTGTTAGATATGCTGGACGAAACCCTGTTCCTATTCTTGGTTTTTTAGAAAGTTTTAAAAATATTGAAATTGATGAAACGGTTGAATATAAAGACCCCTTCTTATTGTTAAAAAGTGTGGGGTACGATGCTTTTGTTGCCGATACATTGAATAAGCAAAATTCTATTGAACGTTATTTTGATCAAGGGGAGGAATTGTGTACTTTTGATGATTTCTCTAGGTTTAAAAATTATCATATTATTCACTGTGTTAAAAAAGGGGCTGATAAATTAAAGAGGGCTGATTTTAAAGAACCAAGGCGTGAAGATGAATACGGCACTTCGGTTATTTCTATTCAAATTTTAAAAACAGGGGGTTATATTTCAATTAAAAACAGATATAACCATTCAGTTGAATCACCAGATAATACTTTTTCATCCAATCCAGATAATATTGTCAAAGGGCTTTCTTTTGCGTTGAAAAAATATTTCAACGTTGATTTTGTTGCCACAAAGGCTTCTATCCCCAATGGTTATACCTATCAAAATGAGCAAATTTATCGCTATTATTATGAAAAAAACAATGCTTATTATGGGGAAGATTTTTGTCTTTATAATGGTGTTTGTTATCCAATCAATAAAGATTATCAAATTTTTATAGGACCTTATTTGTTGGATATGAAAGAAAAGAAAATTGTTGTTGATTTTCCAACAAAAGATTTTTTTGGTTCATTGGATGTGGATACAATTTCACTTTTAAATAGCGAGTTAGATGGAAGAAAAATTCATGTTCAATTAAAAGGGGATAAAAAGTATGTTTTTGTTGAAGACAAAGAATTTGCGGTTATACATAACAAACAGGTTATTTCTTTGTTGTTTAATGAGGCAAATTTTTTGAATTTAGCTTGGTTAAAAGATTTTAAATTTTTAGTCACGGTTAGTGCTTCAAATGCAACGGTTGTGCATTTTGATGTGTCAAAAAATCCTTTTTTAAAAAAAGCAACGTTTTTAAATGCTTCAGAAATTTTGATGTATACAACAACGCCTAATTATCGATTGGAAAAAGTCAAAGCTCCAAAAGTTCAAAATTTAAAAATATTAACACCTGAGTTTTTTGTTAATGTTGAAGATATTAACACTCCGAACATGAATAATCAAGGGCAGTACACTGTTGCGGGGATGACTATTGATGTGAATAAAAAGGAATGTTTGGGTGCCTCTAGTGGATCATTGGGATTTAAAGAGTTGTTGAATGATGAATTAAGACAATCTCAAAAAGTGGATGTTGTTATAAATGGGAAGAATAAAGAAGTTTACGCTGATGATGTTTTAATTTTAAAAACAAAGGGCAGTAAATTGATAAAAATTCATTTGGAAAAATGCACAGTTATTCCAGAATTTGCCTTGGTTGGATTTCCAAAGGTTGAAGAAATTTCAATCCCAAATGCAATTATTATGCAAGATTCAAATGTGTGTAATTGTCCAAATTTGGTGCGTGTTGATTTTTCAAGCTTGATGTATATAGATAATGAATGCTTCAATTATAATGATAAATTGGAAAAATTGATTTTAAACAATGTTCAAGAAATGGGAAGCGACTGTATCACAACCAATGCTAGTTTACAACAGTTGGAAATGGCTTCGCTTTTAAAATTAGCTGAAAAAAACATTTTGAATAATGCCATGTTAAAAACAATTGAGCTTGAAAATTTGGAAGACATTGGTCTTTTTTGCTTCAACTGGTTGCCAGAGCTTGAAAGATTTGATGCTTCAAAAGTTGTTAAAATAAGCCCTTGTTGTTTTCAAAATTCACCAAAGATGACGACATTTAATGCGCCAGAGCTTTTGTATTTGGGAGATCGTTGTTTTTCTTATCCAGAATTTAAATCTCTTTATGCTCCAAAATTACAAGAACGATGGAAAAAGGATTATTTGCCCTTGTTAACGCAAACGCCTTTAGGGCCGCAGTTGATTTGTTCAGGCAATCATAGATTTCAATTTTCACAAAAAGCACATGAGAGGACAGATGACTAAATCAGTTTATGACATTATTAAACGCCAAAATGGGGAAGCTTTTGCCAAGGCGATTAGAAATTTTGATAGTGGGATTTTTGAAATTCCAAATCTTGTTCAAACAGTTAAATTCGCTGGCCGAAATGCCATGCCTTTGTTACCATTTTTGGAAAGTTTAAAAGAAATTCAAATTGAAGAAGTAGCTGGGCATCTCTCGCCTTTTAAATTGCTTGAATTGGCTGGGTATGATGCCTATTATGCCGATACGTTTGAAAAGCAAAATGCCATTCAAAAATATTTTGAAAGCAAGGAGAAACTTTGCACTTTTAATGATAATGACCGATATATAAATTATTACATCATCAATGCTGTGAAAAAGAATGTGCAGAAAATTAAACGGGAAAATTTTTATGGCAAAGAAGCTCGGCAAGATGAATATGGAACCTCTGTTATTTCCATTCAAATGCTTAAAACAGGTGGATTTATCTCTATCAAAAACCGTTATAATCACACTGTTCCAGGGTGTGATAACACATTTAATTCAAATCCTGACAATATTATTGGGGGGCTTTCATCTGCGATAAAGAAGTATTTTGATGTTGATTTTTCAAGTCAAAAAGTTCCATTGAGTAAGGGGTATACTTATCAAAATAATCAGATTATTAAGTATAATTTAGAAACAAACAATGTTTATTTTGGGGATGATTTTTATGTAAAGGATGGTGTTGTTCATCAAATAAACAAAGATTATCAATTGATGATAAGACCTTTTATTATTGATTTAAAAGACAGAAAAATTTTGAATCCTGCAGGTGTAACAGATGGATTTATACCTTGTTTTGAAGCTGAGATTCAAAAAGGTGTTTTTCAAGTTCAAAATCAAGATGGAATGAAAGTTTTATTGTTGGATGGAAAACCTTTACTTTATGCAAAAGAGGGAGCTTTAAAAAGACTTTATTTTTCTAAATTGGTTGAAATGGAAGCAAATACGTTAAAACATTTTGAAGATTTGGAAATGGTTGATGCTCCTTGTGTCAAAATTATGAATGAATGGTGTTTTGAATATTTAGAAAATTTAAAAAAAGTAAATTTGCCTTCTTTAGAAACGATGTATTCATTTTCATTTAAAGGTACAAATGCTGAAGTATATGCACCAAAAATGCAAGAAAAAGGAGTTTACTTTTTGGGTTCTTTAGCAATTGACATTAAAAATAAAGAAATTAAAGCAAAAGGGGGTTATAGTTCAGAATTTCTCACATTTTTGCAATCAATTATTTTGAATAATAATGTTTCTGTAAAACAATATCTTGATGGTGTTTACGAGCTAATGATAAATGAGGAGCCGTTCTTTAAATTTAAAAATGGTAAATTAGTGAAAATCGCATTAGAAAACATAACGAAGCTTGATGCTGGGCTTATTCATAATTTGCCAGGTTTAGAAGAGGTGAGTTTACCCAATGTTTCATATGTTGGGAGTGAGAATTTTAACAAATGTCCCAAACTTAAAAAAGTCTTTTTGCCCAAAGCAATTGAAATGGGGTCAAGTGTTTTTTGTGAATGTGAGTCATTGGAAGAAATTGATTGTCCCAATGTGCGTTATTTAGAATGGGAATGTGTGAATGATAACCCAAATTTGAAAAGGTTTTTAATGCCTGAGTTAAGAGAAACAAAAGACTATTGTTTCAATCGGAATGGGTTTGAAGAATTAAATCTTCCTTGTTTAGAAAAAGTTAAGTCAAATTGTTTTTGCCATTTGCCAAAATTAAAAGTGTTGAATTTGTCAGATTTATCTTATACGAAGGAAAATTGCTTTTGTTATTTAAATGAAATTGAAGACTTAACACTTCCTTCTTTAATATCGTATTGGGGCGGATATTATTTTTCAAACAATCCCAAACTTAAAAAAGTAAGATTAAATGAGTTGGAAGTCATTCGTGAAAGAACATTTAAAAATTGTCCAAATCTTCAAGTTGTTGTTTTAGATAAGGCCGATGTGATTTTGGAGAATAGTCTTTGTGAATTACCAGCACTTGAAACAGTGATTGCCCCTAAGATTGATTTTATTTATGAAAATGTTTTATCTCATTGTGAAAAATTGAAAAGTGTTTATATGCCACACCTTCGTTTAATTAAGCGAGATAATTTTTTAAAAACACCTAATTTAACGTGTTTGTATGCGCCTAATGCAGAGCTGAGTAAAGAGGATTTTGCCAAAAAGAAACCCTCATTTCAGGTTCGAAAAAAGCTCCCTTTTGAAACAAAAAAATATATGCAACAGTTTGAATTTGAAAGATAAATTTTTTGCGCTTTTCAAATATTTATTTTTGTGATATAATAAAAAAAAGATAGAGGAGGGTGAATGGTTAAAGAAAAGTCGGTTTATGATTTAGTCAAAAAACAAAATGGGGAAGCTTTTGCCAAAGCTATTCGTAATTTTGACGCTTCTATTTTTGAAATTCCAAATATCTTGCAAATTGTTAAATTTGCAGGGCGAAAGGCAGAGCCCATTATTCCTTTTTTAAGGTCATTGAAAAAACAGGTTGAGGAAGAACAAGGTCCTTATGAAAATCCAATTACCCTTTTGAAAAAAGCGGGCTACGATGCGTTTGTGGCTGATACGGAAGAAAAGAAAAATTCAATTGCCCATCTTTATGCTAAAGGGGAAGAGATTTGTACTTTAACTGACCCAAATCGCCACAAAAAATATTACATCATTCATGCCATTAAAGAAGGTGCTGATAAATTAAATCGAAAAGATTTTTCGCATCCAGCGCGTCAAGATAAATATGGAACCTCTGTTATTTCCATTCAAATTCTTAAAACAGGTGGATTTATCTCTATTAAAAACAGGTATAATCACACGGTTTCCAACTGTGATAATACATTTGATTCAAACCCCGATAATATTATTTCTGGTTTATCTTTGTCATTAAAACGATTTTTTAAGGTTGATTTTTTGGCAAGGGATGATTTTCTTCCTAAAAATTATGTGTATCAAAATGCGATATATCATTATCATACGGAAAGGGAAAACATCTATTTTGGCGATGGTTTTTATGTAAAAGATGGTGTTGTTTTTGAGGTTGATAAAAACTCTCAACTTATGGCTGATGGGTTTGTTATTGATTTAAAGAAAAAAGATGTTTTAACCCCTCTTAAAAGTGAAAGAGGCTCTTTAATCGCATTGAAAAAGGAAATAAAAGATAAAACCTTGCAAGTTAAAAGCATTAATGGTGTTAAAATTTTGCTTGCTGATGGCAAAGAAGTCATGCGTATTCAAAAGGGGAATATCATCTCATTAACGCTTCAAGCTCAATATGTTGAGGACCATTCATTTAACATAATGGATTATTTGATAGAATTTAATGCCCCAAATTTAAAAAATTTTTCTGCTAGAATGTTTGGACAGGTGCCAAATTTAAAAAAAGTGAATATCCCAGTGTGTGAATTTGTGAGTCCATATACTTTTGAAAAATGCCCTAAAGATGTTCAGATTAATATGTCAAAAATGAATGAAAAGGGTTATTATCAAATAGGGAATATTATCATTTCAACCAATACATATGACAATTTTGTTCAAAGTACTTATGCACTGAATGCTGGGTTACATGAAATTTTAAATGCAGAAACAAGGGGTAAAAAAATATCAGTTATTCAAACAAAAGGTGAAATACATATTCAGTTAGATGGCAATGATTTTATCACAGCAAAGAATGGAAAAATCTCATCTTTGTGTTTGAAATCGGTTGAATCCTTTAAAGGTCGTGGTGCTTGTTGGATGCTAGGCCATATTGAAAAACTGGAAATGCCTAATCTTGAGGTGGTGAATGATTACATTCTTGAGTATCTAGAAGTTGATTATTTTAAAGCGCCAAAGTTAAAAAAAGTAGGGAATTCTTGTTTTGAAAGGGTGAAAAAGATTGAAGCCCCGAACCTTGAAGAAATAGGACGTTGTTCTTTAACAAAATTAGATGAGGAAGATGAACAGTATTTCCCAAAGTTAAAAGAGATAGGTTACCATAGCTGTTCAAAAGCTAAAATATATGCACCAAAATTGGAAAAAATTGATGTTTATAGCCGTGATAACAGATCTGTAGGACATCTTAACTTAGGGAAAAATCATGCAGTTGTTAGAAAAATATTATCCGAAACTGATCTTAAAAATACACGCCTTTTGGAAGTTGTTATGGATCAGGTTAAAAAAGCAAACTCAATTGAAATTAAGAATACAACCCCAAATGCTGTTCAAAAAGATACGATGTTGATTTTAGATGGAAAAGAAGTTCTTCAATTAGGAACATCGTTAGATCATAGGCAGAAACCTGAAGAGGCTAAGCCAGTTCTTCAAAAGCTTTGTTTAAGTGGTGTAACACACCTTGAGTCAGAGACAATTAAAGGTTTTTCATTTTTATGTCATCTTTCATTGCCAGATTTAAAAGAAATGGGGCCTGAAAATGTGAAAGATTGTCCAAACTTGTTTGAGGTTAGTGCTCCAAATCTTAAAAAAGCAGGAGATAATTGTTTCAACCATTTAAAAAAGGTTCAAACTCTTATTTTGCCACATTTAGAACAGGTGAGAGAACATTGTTTTAGAAATTTAGAAGAGGTAAAGTGCATTGATGTGCCAAAACTTAAAAGTGCTGGTGAAAAGTTTTTGCGTCACACAGATTATTTGGAGCACCTTTATGCTCCTAAACTTAAGAACAGGTTGGAGCATATTAAAAAACATCCGAATTGTCGTACTATTTTACGGGATATGGATGAAGCAAACACCAAGAGAGATAAAAAGCCAGTTTCGTTTTTTAGAACAGTTTTGCATAAAGATGGAATATTTAAAAACTAATGATTTCAAATAGTTATAAGGTGATATTGTCGATTTTTTGATTTTGTGCTATACTAAGAGTAGGTTGGTTCTTTTGATCAAAAGGAGGCTTTAATGGCAGATAGTCAGTCATCCTATAAACAGATAAGTCAGCAAAACGGCTCAACGTTTGCTCAAATGCTTAAAAAGTATGATAAAAGCATCTTAGAGTTGCCAAATATTGGTGAGATTTTGGCGTATGCAGGCAAAGATGTGGTGGGAACGCTCTTTTTTTTAGATACGTTGAAAGAAAATCCAAATGTATTTGAAGAATATGCTTTTGATTCAAAAGCTGAACCCTATTTTGATGATGAATTGATTGAATTGTTTATTCAAAGGGCTAAAGAAATTAGACAGATGGAGGGTAATTACCCAAAATCCAGTAAAGTGGCGCAAGAAATTTTATCAATCTATAAAGAAAATAGACGTCAAAAATTAGCTAAAGCAAAAGGGGTGACGATTGAAGAAATTAAAAATGCGGAGCTTTTTGTTCCTTTAAAAGAAGAACAAGACCAGTTCCCATTAAATACTTTTATTAAACAAGGGGACCCCAGTTACGTTATCTTTTATTTATTGAATACAATGGTTTCAAGCGAGATTGAGTTTTTGAAAAAGAAAGGGGATGGTATTTCTGCACGCTCGCTTAATACAAAAAGTATTAAAGAAGAATTATCTGGTTCTTTAAAGCGTTTTATGGGAAAATACCATTACGAACAAGGTCAAATTTTTAGATTTAATGTTGAAAAAAACGGTGTCTATTTTATGGATGATGCTGTTTTAAAAGAGGGAAAAGTTATTCATTTTGATCCCAAAAAATACTTTATGTCAGATGGTCTTATTGTTGATTTGGAAAAAAATGAAATTTTAAATCTGGCGGGAGTGGAAGCTGAAAAAGTAAAACCATTGAATGAAAAAATAAAAGGCAAAAAATTAGCGCTGAAAGAAGAAAAAGGTCTTCGTATTTTATTGGCTGATGACAAAGAAGTCATTGTTGCAAAAGAAGGGAGAAACTTAAGTCCTTTTGAACTTATCGCAAGAAAAAAAGGTAAACGCTATGCTGAAGATATCCGGCGAGAAGATAGCTGTATTTTTGATATACCCAACTTATTGGATATCGTAGAGTATGCGGCGAAAGATGTTACACCTTATTTGATTGAATATTTACAATCTTTAAAACCACGGGTGGAAGATAAGTTTGAAAGCGATATGGATACGCTTGTGCACTTGTTTATGGCGGGATATGTGCCTTGCTATAGTCCCAAGTTGACTGAAAAATATATTCAAAAAGTTAATGCGTTGGCACCTATTCAAGTGGATGAAAATGGGGTAAAGCAAGTATCTGTTCCAAAAGAGATTGCCATTTCGTTGGCTGAAAGTTATCGACAAGAAAAAAGAGAGTTGCTCGCCAAGGTAAGAGGGTGTAATCTTGAGGATATAAGTGATTTAGATGTTTTAACAGTTACAAGTTTAGCTGAAAAAAATATGATTGCGCCTTATTATCGCTCTGATGAGGCTATTTGTACGTTAAAGGATGACAATAGGCACTTGAGCCAATATATGATTAATGCCGTTAAGCGCAATGTGGATGATATTAAGCGTGAAAATTTTGCAAATCCCCGTCGTGAAGATGAATATGGGACTTCGGTGATTTCTATTCAGGTGCCAAGGAATGGTGGCAATATTTCAATTAAAAACAGATACAATCATACATTAGATCGTGTTTCAGGTGAAAACCCTGATAATACCTTTAATTCAAATCCCGATAATATTTCAGAAGGGATGTTGTCGGCTATGGAACGAGAATTACCTGTTGCTTTATATACCTCTAGGGCATGGCCGCCGCATTCTCATGTTAGTTTTGGGGAAGATTCAAGGCTTTTTTATTATGATTATGAGGTGTATGGGGTTTATTTTGCACAGAATCATTATTTAAAAAATGGTCAGGTTGGCAATCTGAAGGATTGTTATGAGCTTAATTGTGGATATTTAACAAAAGAGGGTGACCTTTTGTGTACAGATTTATATGATGGCTCAAGAGAGATTGTTGATGTTTTAAAAAATGAGGCAAAAGACGAAAAACTTAGATGGGAAACAAAAGAGGGGCTTACACATATTTATGCAGGGGATAGGATTGTTGCAAAATTAAAGGGAACAGAGTTTGTTGGTCTTTATTTAAATAAAACAATGCATTTGCCTGGAAATTTTATGGAAGATGCTCCTTTGCTTGAAGAGGTGATTGCCCCAAGCGTTGTTCATATGGATGGTTCTGTTTTTAAAAATGCTCCAAATTTAAAGAAAGTAGAGTTACCTAATTGCTTGTATGCAGGTGCAAATTCTTTATCTATAGCAAAAGAAGCTGATGTGAATGCGCCTTTTGTTTTTGAGGCAGGGGCAAACAATCAGCTTAAAGCTAGACAAGTGCCTTCTATGACACTTTATTCTCTTTTGGTGAATTATCCAAAAGAGTTTGAGAACAAAAAATTAAGGATGCAGTATCATCATGGGCAATATGATATTTATGCTGATGGCAAGATTGTTGCTGAGATTGGACATGCTGATGGTTTAATTGGGCTTTATTTAAACCACACAGACACGCTTGGTTATGGTCAACTATCTCATCTTCAAACACTGGTTGCCCCTTTGGTTGAAAAAATACCTTACAGCACTTTTGGGGGTGATTGCTCTATATTGAAACGATTAGAGTTACCTAATTGTTGTTATATGCTGTCAACTCCTGAGGATAGTTGTATTTCAAAGTTTTCACGTGAAAAATGTCAAATTATTGCCCCTTATGTTTATAACGAAAAAGATGGTTTTTTAAAGAGGTGTATTTTAAGAAAACTTGATCCAGACATTGAGATGAATGAAAAAACAGAAATGTTTTTTAACAAATATTTTAAAGATAAGAAAGTCACTATTGAAGAAGAGGAGAATCAAAAATATTTGTGTGCCAATGGGGAACGTTTAATTACCTACGATAAAACTAGAAATAAAATTTCTGGCGTTTTATTACCCGAGATTGAAGAGATTAATTTAGAGGTTTTAAATGAAGAGTGTTTTTCGCTGAGATCACTTTCATTACCTGATGTCAAAAGGATTGCTTCAACAGGGAATGAGTTATCAAAAATTGTTAATTATTGTTTAGATCATCTTTCAATCCCTAAAGTTGAAGATCTTGGAAATAAAGGTATTTTCCTTTTGAAAGGGTATAAAAAACTCAAGATTGATTTTAACAAAGAAGCATTGGAAAAAGCGGGTGTTTTCTTTTTCAATGATGTTATTTTTGATTCTAAACAAGGTATTTTTGTTGAAACTACATTTGAAAGAGAGACATTTGCTGGTTTTTTAAATCAAAATATTAAAAATTCAGCAGATTTTAATTTTGAGCCACCTAAGATAACTGTTGTTCAAAAAGGGGAAAAAACATCCATTATGATAAATGGTGAAGAAATGGTTGCGTTTGAAAAGGGCGATGTTGCTAAACTTAATTTGTCTTATGTAAAAGATATGCCAATGTGGACGATACAACACTTTGATAAGTTGCAAGAAATCACAATGGAAAATTTAGAAACAATGGGTAATGGCAGTGTGATTTCTTGTAAGAAACTTAAAAAAATTAATTTCCCAAAATTAACGGATGTATCTAGATATTGTTTCGATAATTTAGGGGTGGAAGAAATTTCTTTACCCAGTGTCAAATATATTGATTCTTCTTGTTTTTCTTCGTTGAGACAGTGTTCAAAAATTAAGTTGCCTTCTTTAAAATATGTTGATATGAATTCAAGTTTTGAAAGGGATGGTTTTTATTACTCAGAAAATATTGAAACAGACTATTTTAAAAATAAAAATCAAATTTTCTTCGCTGGAATATTGATTGACTTGGATAATCAAACGGTTAAATTGCCAAGTGGAACAACAAAAGAAAACTTTTGTAAAATGTTGGAAACTGAATTAAAAGAGGCAACCATTACTGTTGAAGAAAAAGAAGGTGCCAGATTTTTGTGTGCCGATGGCCGCCCTGTGATAAGGGAAGAGGAGGGAAATATCACCGGTCTTTATCTTGAAAAGGCTGAAACCATATCACTAAATATTTATTTGCCTAAATTGAGGGAGGTTGAAGCTTTAAATGCTACAAAAATTGAGAAGAAATCTTGTCAAACGTTTCCTGATTTGGAGCGATTTGTCGCAAATAATGTGACAGAAATTGAAGAGGGCTGTTTTACAAATAATTATAATTTAAAAGAACTTTCACTCAAAAAGGTTCAACACATTGGCGATGATTGTTTTTCAGATATTCAAAAGGTTGAAAACTTAATGCTTAATAACTTAAAATCTTGTGGAGATAAGTGTTTTACATCAATGAGCAAACTTAAAAATATGCAAGCTGTTCGGTTGGAAAAAGCAGGTGCTGGCTCATTTGATGCGACACATTCTTTAGAGATTTTAAATTCACCATTGTTGCAAAATAGATTGGAGTTGTTTAAGCATCACCCCAACAGGCGTGCAATTTTAAAAAATATGAGAGAAAAAGGCTTTTTGCGCCATATAATGCATTCAGGAGCGTTGGCAAAATAAGAGTGCTTTTTTAAGGGTATCTGTCAATTTTTATTGATAAAACAATATAAATGTGTTATCTTTTAACCAGTTAAAACAAAAATTTGAAACTGGAGGTCCCCTCATGCTTGAGGAAAAAAGAGATAGTTCGGGTGTGCTTTATATTTATGATCGGGTGTTGGAAAATGCTTCTCATGACAGACGGTGGGTTAAAATTCTTGTAGCTCCTAATTTGGAAGTGATGGGAGATGATTGTTTTTATGCTTGCCCAAATCTTGAAAAAGTGGTTGTCCCCAAATTAAGCAAAATTGGAACGGGCTGTTTTGAAGATTGTCCAAAGTTAACAAGTTTTGTTGCGCCGTTTTTAAAAGTTCAAAACATTCATTTTTTGGGATCCTTACTCATTGATTTAAATCAAAAAAAGATTTTAACCCCTGGGAATTTAGAGCCACGTTTGGTGCGTGCTATTGAAAAAGAGTTTTTAAAAGATGAACTATTGGTTATTGAAGAAAATGGTCAAGGCTCTCGCATTTTAAAATCTGGCAAGTTTGAGTTGTTGAAAGAAGAAAATGGTGTGATCACAGGCATTTGTTTGCCAACTTTAAAGATGTTGCCTTCTCATAGTTTGTATGAAAATAAAACAGTTAAAGAATTGATTTTGCCTTCAGCTGAAAAAATGGATCACAATGCAATTTATAAATCAGCCGTGCTTGAAAAGGTTGTTGCCCCTTGTTTGAAAGAGGTTCGGTTTTCAAACTTTTCAAAATGTCCAAAATTAAATGTGGTTGAAGCACCAGAGCTTTTTTCGATAGATCACAGTTGTTTCAATGATAATGAATCATTAAGTTTGGTTGATTTTAGAAAGCTTGAAAGTATTTCAAGACAGTGTTTTTGTCATTTGCCACAGCTTAGAGAGTTGTGTTTGCCCAAGGTAACAGCTATTGGGGAATCGTCTATTCAAAATAATCAAAATTTGGAACAAGTTATTTTGCCACAGTTGATCGAATTGGAGCGGGGGATTTTTTATCGATCAAATGTGCAAGAGCTTTATGCTCCTAAAATTTACAATCGGAGCACTTTTATCAAATATTTAAAAAATGCTCGTTTGTTGATTAAAAACAGAGCTGTTTTGCCCAAAAATTATGGGGATCATATTAAGGAATAAAAGTTTAAATGTCCCAATTGGTTTATAATATTATTAAAAAGCAAAATGGGGAGGCTTTTGCAAGGGCGATACGCAAATATGATGATGGGATTTTTGAAATTCCCAATCTCCCTGAGCTTGTCAAATTTGCAGGGCATGAAGCAGAACCTTTGCTTGATTATTTAGAAAATTTGAAAGCGCCAGAAAGTAGTCCTTTTTTTATTGATAAAAATCCTTTTCAACTCTTAGAAGAAGCAGGATATGATGCTTTTTATGTTGATAGTTTAGAAAAACAAAACTCAATTGAGCATTATTTTGCGCCAAACGAAGCTTTGTGTACATTTAAAGATCCAGAAAGATTTAAAAAATATCACATTATTCATGCCGTCAAAAAAGGTGTTGATGGTATTAAAAGAGAAGATTTTCCTTTGCCAGAACGGCATGATAAATATGGAACATCTGTGATATCAATTCAAATTTTAAAATTTGGTTCATTTATCAAAATTACCAATCGGTACAATCATTCAGTTTCATATCCAGATAATACATTTAATTCAAATCCTGATAACATTATCAAAGGGTTATCTCAATCTCTTAAAAATCATTTTCATGTGGATTTTGATGCAAAAGATGTTGCTTTAGGTAATGGGTTTGTGTTTAATGGTAATCAGATTTTAAAGGTTCATACTGAAAAAGAAAATGTCTTTTTTGGGGAAGATTTTTATTTGAAAGATGGTGTTGTTTTTCACCTTAACAAAGATTATGAACTTTTGCTTGATACGGTGATTGTGAATTTAAAGACAAAAGAGGTTCGCTCCCCTTTAAATGAGGTTTCATCATTCCAAACAGCGTTGCAAGAAGAGATAAAAGACAAAAAACTCAGCATTCAAAAGGGGAATGGTTTTAAAAGTCTTTTAGCAGATGGGCGTGAAATTGTGCGTTTTTCAAAAGGGTATGTGACTGGCTTTTATGCATATAAGGTCGAAGAGGTTGGTAATTGTTTTTTCAATTGCCATGAGTACATTAAGGAAGTCAAACTCTTTAAAGCAAAAAAAATTGGGATGGATTCTTTTGTTTACACGCCCATTGAAACGCTTGAAATAAACAATGTTACAGAGATTTTGTCAGGGAGTTTATCTTCATTACCTCGGTTGAAGAAATTGGATTTGCCAAATCTTAAATTTTTGCATGGGTTCACGCTTTGTTATTTAGGGGTGGATAACTTATCTTTCCCTAAATTAAAGCACATTTATGGTCCAAGCATTATCAATTGTGACTTTTTAAAACAAGTTGATTTTCCTTGTTTGATAAGAGCAAATCAAATTGTGGGGAATAACTTGGTATTAAAAAGAGTGAATGCTCCAAAATTAGAACGGATAGATGGTTTTTCATTTTATAATTGCCCAGAAATTGAGGAAATTGATTTTGAAAAATTAAAAGTTATATCCAGTGGTTTTGCAGGTTTGAAGTCTGTGCAAAAAATAAATATGCCTTTGTTGGAACGGGTTGAAGAAAATAAGCCCTCTTTTCGAGATTTAAATGTGCAAGAATTGGTGTTCCCCTCTTTAAAAAAAGTGGCGAATGGTTTTATCGTTCAAAATCCTTGTTTAAAAAAGGTTTTTTTACCCAAACTTGAAGAGACTGGTATTGAGTTTTTATCTGAAAATCTATTTTTGGAAGAGGTTGATGTTCCAAATTTAAAAGAACTTAAATTTTCCTCGTTTAAAAAATCTAGAAGAATCAAATTGTTAAAGGCAGATTCTTTGGAGCATATGAGCCGTTATGTTGATTTTGAAAGTATGCTTCAATTAAAAAAATTATATGTGCCAAATTTAAGTTTGGAGGCACTTTCTTTGTTGATGATGGGTTTTGAAAAAATGTATCAAAATGGGCTTGTTTTTAAAGATGAATTTTCATCAATTAAAGAGGTGTTGAAAAATTGTTTTTCTTTAGAGAATCAGGTGAATTTGCCTCAGTTAATTGCAAGAAAACAGTGTTTTGCTTTTCCTTGTTTTCAAAAAACAAATGGAATGTAGATTTATTGAAAATAAATCTGTCAATTTTTATTGATAAAAGTATGAAAATATGATATAATGCCACGAATTTTTTTAGGAGCATTATGTTTAAATCAATTTATGATATCATAAAACGGCAAAATGGAGAAGCTTTTGCGCAAGGCATTAGGCGGTATGATAATGGGATTTTTGATATTCCAAACTTGCCAGAAATTGTGAAATTTGCAGGGAGAAATCCTTTGCCTTTGTTGCCTTTTTTAGAAAGTTTAAAAAAAGTTGAAATCAAAGAGGTTGAAACGGGGAAATCGCCTTTTCAATTGCTTGAAGAGGCGGGATATGATGCTTTTTATGTAGATAGCTTGGAAAAACAAAATTCAATTGAACCTTATTATACCGAAAATGAAGCTTTGTGTACGTTTATGGATAAATCAAGGTTTGTTCGTTATCACATTATCCATGCGGTGAAAAAGGGAGCTGAAAAGCTCAATCGGGCTGATTTTAAAGGCAAGGAAAAACGAGAAGATGAATATGGTGTGTCTGTTTTATCCATTCAAATTTTAAAAGAGGGTGGTTTTATCTCAATTAAAAACCGTTATAACCATGGCGTTGAAAATTCAGATAATACCTATAATTCCAACCCTGACAATATTATTAAAGGGTTGTCTTTATCGCTTAAAAGAGCGTTTAATGTTGATTTTTCTTCTCAAGAAAAAGAATTGCCAACAGGTTATCAATTCATTGATGGGAAGATTTATAAATTCCATACAGAACGAGATCACATTTATTTTGGCGACAGGTTTTATATTCAAAATGGGGTTGTTCATTTCTTAGACAAAGATTATGAAATTGTGGTGGATGATTTTATCATTGATTTTAAAGAAAAGAAAATTCATTACCCCGTTTCGGGCAAAAAAGGTTGTGATACAAAAGAAAATCGCTCAAATTTACACCTTTTGATTGAAGATGAAATTAAAGATAAAACGGTGCGTGTTTCAAAATCAGGGGATGAAAAATCCATTTATGTGAATGGAAATTTGATTTTAAAAGCCAAAAGCAACCAGCTCACACACCTTTATTTGCCAACAAGCAAACGAAAGGTTCATTCAGTTTTTAACTTTCACCCAACGATTGAATCTTTTGAGGCCTTAGGGGTATTTGAGATTGAAGGTTCCTCTTTTTATCATTGTCCAAGGTTACAATCGGTCAAAATGCCAGTGGTTAAAGAAGTTTCATCTCTTTTTATGGTGCATAATGAGGTTTTGACAGAGGTTGATTTTCCCTCATTGGAAAAAATGGGAAAAAACTGTTTTGTTCATCTACCAATGATTGCAAAGATGGTGTTTTTCTCTTTAAAAGAAGTAGGGCCTTATTGTTTAAGAGAGTTGAATAGTCTTATGCAATTGTCTGCTCCACAACTTGAATCGGTTGGAATTAATTCATTGCAAAAACTTTTTGCAATGAAGGCGATGGAGTTTGCCTCATTAAAAAATTGTGGTAATGGGGTTATTTCCTCTTGTCCTTCGTTGGCGGAGGTTAGATTGCCAAAACTTCAAGAATTGGCAGATTACTGTATTTCAGATGCACCAAAATTAGAAAATTTATTTGTACCTCAGTTGGAAAAAGTAGGTGATTTTTCTTTGAACGAGTTAGGTGTTAAAACAGTGCAGTTTGATGGGTTAAAAGAGGTTGGAAATGATTGTTTGAACAAAAACAAAAAATTAAAGACAGCTTCTTTTGCCACTTTGGAAAAAACGGGGGAAGGCTTTCTTGCTCATTGCAACAGGTTGTTGCAAGTTGATGTGCCAATGTTGAGGGTTTTTCAAACAGATAGTTTCAAAAAATCTAATAACTTAAAAGTGATTAAGGCTGATGCGTTAACCGAAATTTCAAAATATGCAGGGTTAAAATATTTGCCATCATTGATGTGTTTATATGCACCAAAGCTAGATCAAAGAGCTTTGTTTGCAAGTTTTTATTTACACCCCTTTCAAGAACAGCTCATTTCAAGAAACACATCAAAAGACTATCTGCAAATGATGTTTGAAAAGAAACAGGAGCGCTCATATGAATAAAGCTAAATCAATGTATGAGGCGATTAAAAAACAAAATGGGGAGGCTTTTGCTCAAGGCATCAGACGTTTTGATAGTGGGATTTTTGATATTCCAAACCTAGATAAGGTGGTCAAATTTGCAGGGCGCAATGCAATGCCAATTTTATCCTTTTTGTCTGGGTTACGACATAATTTGAAAAAAAAGGAAAAAGTTATTTCTTCAAAAACACCGTATGAGTTGTTAAAAGAAGCAGGATATGAGGCTTTTTATGTCGATAGCTTAGAAAAACAAAATTTAATTGAGCCTTATTTTGTTGATGGAGAAGCATTATGTACTTTTTCAGACAAAAATCGCTATATAGATCATCACATAATTCATTGCGTGAAAAGAGGGGCAGAAAAATTAAAGCGTTCTGATTTTAAAAATCCAAAGCGGGAAGATGAATATGGTGTATCTGTAATTTCTATACAAATTTTAAAAAAAGGTGGATTTGTTAAAATTACCAACCGTTACAATCATTCGGTTGAAAATCCAGATAATACATTTGGATCCAATCCTGATAATATTGTTTTAGGATTAACTTTTGCATTAGAGCGGCAATTTAAAATGAAATTAAATTGTTTTCAAAATGTGCCAGAGGGATATGTTTTTCAAAAAGGGTGCTTGTTTAAGTTCCATACAGAAAGAGAAAATTGCTATATCGGAGAGAATTTTTTTGTGGCGGATGGGAATTCTCACTCATTTAATAAAGATTATGAAGTTGTGGCAGATTGTTTTGTTTTTAATTTAAAAGAACAGACGATTTCATCCTTGATTGAGCCCGTCAAAGAGTTAAATGATTTGACAAATCAAATGATTTTTTTAGATGAAATGAAAGGGAAAAAGTTAACCATTACCAAAAAAGAGGATATTTATTATTTGATGCTGAATAATAAGCCTTTTTTAGGGATTAAAGATGGGGCTATTGTTGAAATTTATCTTGAAAAGTCAAAAGAAGCTGTGCATGTTGAACAATTTCAACATTTGAAGAAATTGGTTCTTAAAAATGTCAAAGAAGTTGGTATGGAATTTATTGCGGATAACAATACGATTGAAGAATTGATTGCCCCAAAATTAAAAAGTGCGAGTGATTTTTTCATTCATAACTCTGCTTTAAAACGGCTTGAGATCCCTTCTTTAGAGGTTGTTGGATGTCATTCTTTTTGCCATAATAGCAAGTTAGAAGAACTTGTTTTAAACAAGCTTAATGTTGTTGGAGAGGGAAGCTGTTCTTCCAATCCGAATTTAAAGGTGTTGAAACTCAATAAAGTACTTTCTGTTGAAGAGGGATTTTGCAATAAAAACCCAAAATTAAAAATCCTTGAAATGGATATGTTGGAAGAAGCTTATACAAACAATTTTAATCAAAATGATGAATTAGAGGTTTTAAGTTTAAAGAGTTTAAGAGAAGTGGGGTGTGATTCTTTTTGTGCAATGAGCTCTTTAAGAAATGTGAACTTGCCATCTTTAATTTCTTTAGAGGGGGATTCTTTTTATGCTTTGCCAGAGTTAAAAATTTTTAATGCTCCCTTGTTAGAAACGATTCAAGGCTCTAATTGTTTGAGTTTTACAGGATTAGAAGAGGTTTGTTTGCCTGCTTTAGAGCAAGTTCGCGGTAAGTTTTTAGATGGTAACCAGGGGTTAAGAAGAGTAGAGCTTCCAAAATTAAAAAAGGGTAACATATCAAAATATAAGATTTGTTCTGAAAAAACAGGCTTAACTTCTCTCAAAAAGAAACAAAAGGAGCGTTCATATGAGTAAGTCCGTGTTTGATTTGATTAAAAAACAAAATGGAGAAGCCTTTGCTCAGGCTATTAGACGTTTTGATAGTGGGATTTTTGATATCCCTAATTTACCATCTGTTGTGTGTTATGCTGGGAGAAATGCGTTACCCTTGCTTGATTATTTAGAAAGTTTAAAAGAAATTGAAGTTGAACTAGAGGGGGAGGCTAAAGATCCTTTTTATTTGTTAGAGCAAGCAGGGTATAATGCTTTTTACGCTGATAGTTTAGAAAAACAAAACTCCATTGCACCTTATTATGAAAAAGAAGAGCAGATTTGCACATTTAAAGACCCAGATAGATTTAAAAGATATCATATTATTCATGCAATCAAAAAGAATGTGAATGAAATTAAACGCTCAGATTTTAGGGGGTGTGAAGAAAGAGAAGATGCGTATGGCACTTCTGTTATTTCCATTCAAATTTTAAAAACAGGTGGTTTTATTTCGATTAAAAACCGTTATAATCATACAGTGAATGCTTGCGATAACACTTTTTATTCTAACCCAGACAGGATTATTGAGGGGCTTTCTTTATCATTAAGCAAATATTTTAAAGTTGATTTTACAGTTAAAAAACAAGTGTTTTTGCCAGATGATTATATTTTGTTGAATAATCAAATTTTAAAATATTATATTGAAAAAAATAACGTTTATTTTGGGGATGGTTTTTATGTGAAAGATGGCGTTCTGCATCTGGTGGATAAAAACGCGCAATTACAAATTGATACGCTTATTCTTGATTTAAAAACAAAAGAGGTTTTAAATCCTGCAAACGATAATTCTCCTTTAGCCAAAATGTTGCAGCAAGAAATTGAAAATGAAACGTTGCAAGTTCAAAATCAAAATGGGATTGTTGCACTTTTAAGCAAAAATGGGCAGATTTTAACAACCAAGGACAGGCAACTGCAATCAATGACCCTTTCTAAGGTTGAAGTGTTGCCCCTCAATGCGTTTTATAAGCACCCAACGATAGAAGAAGTGCAAGCTTTGTCTGTGACGGCTTGTTTGCAAGATGCGTTGGCAAATTGCAAAAATTTGAAGAAAGTTTATCTGCCAAAGTTGGAAAAAAACTTTCATTCTTCATTTTTAGATGATACTGATTGCGTTGTTGAAGCGCCTTTGTTGGAAAAATCGGGTATCCATTTTTTAAGATCAACAGCTTTTGATTTAAATAAAAAATGCTTTTTAACAAGGGGTTGTTTTCAAGACAGTTTGCTTAGTTTGTTGGAGCGTTCTCTTGTTTGTACTTCGCCAAGTTTTGAGTTTAAAGAAGGGACTTTTGTCGCATTTAATGAGGGACAACCTTGTTTTAAATTTAAAGAAGGTCGATTGGTTGAGCTGACAGTTTTTTTGCATGGAAAAATCAAATGTGATGGTGTTATAAGAGGGTTGGCAGATTTAGAAGTTTTAAATATGCCTTATGTTACAGACCTTTCATCTTGTAATATATATGGTTGCCCTAAATTAAAAAAAGTTTATTTGCCAAAATTGCAACGGGCTGAAAGTTTTGTTTTATCAAAATGTGAAACGCTACAAGAAGTTTTTGCCCCACAGCTTGAATATATGGGGGATGGGTGTTTGAAAGAGAATGATTGTTTGAAAAAACTTTCTTTACCACAATTAAGAGAGGTTAAAAGTGTTGCTTGTTTTTCAAACAGTGGGTATGAAGAAATTGATGCACCAAATTTAATGCGTGTTGGTTATGGTTTTTGCAGGGATAATAAAAATTTAAGAAAAGTTTATCTGCCAGCGTTAAAGTGCGTGGGGGAATATTGTTTTTCCAAATTAGATGCGGTTGAAGAGATATGTTTGCCTGAGTTGCAATATATTGAAGGCAGAAATTTGGTGTCGGATAATCAAAATCTTAAAAAAGCTTTTTTTGATAAGTTGATGGTTGTTCCACATTATATGCTCAAAAATTGCCCAAATTTAGAAGTGTTGGAGTCAAAGGCTCTGTATTTGATTGAAAAAGGGGCTCTTGATAATCACCCAAATTTAAAAAGAATTTATGCTCCTCAACTGGTTGAAAAAGTGGCTAAATGTGAGAAGACAAGGCCTTTTATGAAGGTGTTGAGTGCAGAAAGGGTTTATGGTGATTAAATGACAAAGTCAATGTATGATATCATCAAACGCCAAAATGGGGAAGCTTTTGCACAGGCTATCAGACGATTTGATAGTGGGATTTTTGAAATTGAAAAATTGCCAGAAATTGTCAAATTTGCTGGACGTGATGCAACAGAAATTTTGCCTTATTTAGCAAGTTTAAAACCAAAATACGAGGCTGAAAGTCAGTCCTTTTTAGAGGCGGGAGATTTGTTTTTGTTGGCACAGCAAGCAGGGTATAAGGTCATTTATGCCAACACACTTGAAAAGCAAAACTCTATTTTACCATTCTTTGAGCCAGCTGAAGAATTGTGTACCTTTCGAGATGAAAAACGGTTCAAAAAATACTATATTTTACATATGATTAGAGAAGATGCTGAACGGTTGAACCGTGCAGATTTTAAAGGTATTGAAGCAAGAGATGACGCTTATGGAACATCTGTGATTTCCATTCAAGTTGCAAAAGAGGGTGGGTATATTAAAATTTGTAACCGTTATAACCATACTGTTCAAAACCCTGATAACACGTTTGATGGTAACCCTGATAATATTATTTCAGGTATGACAGCTGCGATTGAAAAGTTTTTGGGCAGAAAGGTGGGGGCAAATGCTGTACCGCTGCCGGATAATTACATTCAATTAGATGACAAAATTTATCGCTATCATTTGGAAGAAGACAACATCTATTATGGGGATGGTTTTTACATCAAAGATCATAAATTCCACAGTATTGATAAAGATTATCAATTAATTGTGGATTCATTTATGATTGATTTTAAATGCAATGAAATTAGAACACTTCACGGATTAGATGTGCCAGATAGTGATATTGTTTTTTTCCACACAACGTATAATCATATTCCATTGATTAAAGAAGAGATACGGGGCGGTAAATTAACAAGACGCAAAAATAAAGGTGAGGATGAAGTTTATGTGAATGGCCATCTGTTTTTAAAAGCAAGAAACGGTGTTTTAACTTTCCTTCATTTAAAAAATCCCCAAAAAAGTGCGGTTAGTATTTTTAAATTTCATAATGGGATTGAAGAGCTTTATTTAGATAATCTTCGAACCATTGGAGAAAAGATTGAAGACCAATCTTTCTTTTCTTGTCCAAAATTAAGGGTTCTTTCTTTGCCTAAGTTAGCATTTTTAAAAAGTAGTACCATTGTACATTTGCCAAAATTAGAAACACTTTGTTTAAACAATGTTTTGGGTGTTTTAAATGGTTGTTTGAATTATTTGGGAGAATTAAAAACGTTGGATTTGCCTAGATGCAGAGAAGTTTTTAGATTCTCTCTTTCAAAAAACAAAAATTTGCGCACAATTAATATCCCTCATGTTCGAAAAATTGGGAGTCATTGTATTGTTACAAATCCAAGTTTAGAGCATATTTTTGTGGATGTGAATTGTCTTGAATCAGTTGATGCAACGGCATTGAAAGAAAATCCAAATCTGATTTTAAGTGAAGCCAAGTGTATCAAAAAAGCAAATTTAGAAATGCCTTTTTCAAAGAAAACAAAGGAACATTTTCATGACTAAATCAATGTTTGAAATCATTAAACGGCAAAATGGTGAAAAATTTGCGAAGGCTATCAGAAATTTTGATAGTGGAATTTTTGAAATTGAAAGATTATTCGATATATTGAAGTATGCGGGGAAAAATATAGTCCCTGATTATGAGGTTCTTTCTTTTTTAGCTAGTTTAAAACCGCAAGAAAGGATAGATGAAAAAGATTTTTCAAAAGCAGAAGATTTGTTTCAATTAGCTCAAAAGGCTGGGTATAAAGTCATTTATGCCGATACGCTTGAAAAGCAAAATTCAATTCAACATTTTTTTGAGCCTGCTGAAAAATTATGCACTTTTAGAGATTATAATAGATATCAAAATTATCATATTTTGCATTTTGTAAAAGAAGGGGCAGAGGCATTAAAACGTTCTGATTTTTATAAAAAAGAGCGAAGAGAAGATGTATATGCGACATCTGTTTTGAGCATTCAAATTTCAAAAACAGGTGGATTTCTTAAAATTTGCAACCGCTATAATCATACGGTTCAAAACCCTGATAATACTTTTAATGCGAACCCTGATAATATTATTAAGGGGCTTACTCTTTCAATTGAAAAATTTTTGGGCCAGAAAATAAACGGAAAAGAACTTGATATTCCAAATGGCTATGTTTTTTTAAAAAATCGTTTGTATAAATACCATTTGGAAAAAGATAATGTTTTTTTTGGTTCTGACTTTTATATTAAAGATGGCACTGTTTTCTTTATTAATAAAGATTATCAGATGATTGTTGATACATTTTTAATTGATTTTAAACAAAACACCATCAAATTTTTAAATGATGAGAGTGGTCCTGATAGAAAAGTTTTTTATTTTCATTCTGGATATAATCACATTCCTTTGATTAAAGAAGAAATTGCGCAAGGTGGTCGTTTAAAAAGAATAAAAGAGGATGATTTAGATGTTGTTTGTTTGGATGAACGGCCTATTTTAAAATCGAGAAATGGTGTGTTGGTTTATCTTAATTTGATAAAGCCTCAAAAAAGTGCGGAATCATTGTTTTGCTATCATGATGGGATTGAAGAAGTTTATTTGAACAATTTAAAAGAAATTGGTGACAAAAATGCAATAACATTGTCATTTTATTCTTGCCCAAATTTAAAAGTTTTGTCATTGCCTAAATTAAATCAGGTTGGGCGAGAAAGTATCACGCATTTGCCACTTTTAGAACAGTTGGATTTAAAAAGCGTTCAAAAAATTGAGAGTGGCTGCTTAAATTATTTGGGATATGTGTTAAATCTTGAGTTGCCTCATTGCAAGGTAGTTGGTCCTTCTTCATTAAGTAGAAACAAATTTTTGCGTTCACTTTGTTTGAAAAAAGTGCGCGTATTGAAAGGTCAAGCAATTACTTATAATCCATTATTGACCCAAGTTAATCTTCCAGTAAACATAAAAGAATTACACGAAAGTGCTTTGACACACAATCCATTTTTATTAAGAGATGATTTGATTAAAAAGGTTACACAGCAAAGAAGAGTAACTTGTCTTAAACGTAAAGGAGAACGCAGTTATGAGTAAATCAATGTTCGAAATTATAAGACGCCAAAATGGAGAAGCTTTTGCAAAAGCTATCAGAGATTTTGACAGTGGCATTTTTGAAATTGAGAATTTGCCTGAAATTTTGAAATTTGCTGGGCGTAATCCTTTGGTTCTTTTGAAGTTTTTGAAAAGTTTGAAAACAAAAATTAAAAGTCAAAAGGTTGATACGTTAGATCCTTTTGTTTTGCTCAAAAGAGCTGGATATGATGCTTTTTATGCGGATAATTTGGAAAAACAAAACTCTATTCGTCCTTATTTTAAAGAAGATGAAGAGCTTTGCACCTTTATTGATTCTTCAAGATATAAAAATTATCACATTATGCATTGTATCAAAGAAGGGGCAGATGCGTTAAAACGAGAGAATTATTTAGGTGTTGAAAATAGAGATGATTCTTATGGTACTTCGGTAATTTCCATTCAAATGTTAAAAACGGGTGGTTTTATCAAAATAACGAACAGATACAATCATACCGTCCCTGGGTGTGATAATACCTTTAATTCAAACCCAGACAATATTATTGCAGGTTTGACACAAGCGTTGCAACACCATTTTGATGTGACATTTTCAGTTGGAAATGTGAATGTGCCAAATGGTTTTGTTTTTCAAAACGGGTGTTTGTATCAGTATCAATATGAAATGAATAACTGCTATATTGGACGTGATTTTTATTTAAAAGATGGGGTTGTTTTTCCACTTGAAAAAGACAGTCAAATGATGGTGGATTCTTTTGTTTTTGATCTTAAGAATAGGGAGATTCAAAATCCATCAGGGGCGCAATCTCATTTGTTTGATGTGTTAAAAGAAGAAACCAAAGGGTCCGTTTGGCAAGTTGAAAAACGTGTAAATCGGCATGTTCTTTTTGTTGATAAAAGAGAGGTGTTATCAACTGAAAACGGTTTTTTAAAAACACTGTTTTTAAGAAAAACAGAAAGTTTGCAAGCGTTTTTATCGCACCATAAAAATATTGAAGAGGTACATGGTTATTCTGTTAAAAATCTTGGAGAGAAAAGTTTATCTTATTGTGATAAGTTAAAATATGTTCATTTGCCACGCTGCGAAGAAGTTGGTAAAAGGTGTTTTGAAGGTATTTCTGCCAATATTGAGGCTCCTTTGCTTAAAAAACAAGGGATTTCATTTGTTGCTGGTGTTGGCATTGATGCAGGCAAAAATGAATTGATTTCTCAAGGGGTTATACCTTTTCAATTGTATGACTTTCTAAAACAAAATATGCACCACATATCAAATATTTATGTGAGTGAGTTGTTGAATGGTTGTATGGTTTATAGGGATGAAAAACCCTTTATGTATTTTAAAGACAACAAATTGGTCGGGTTATATTTGCCAGAAACGATCACTGTTCTTGAAAAAGCTGTGATGATGGATGTTACTGATTTAAAAGAGTTTTCAGCTCCAGGGGTTCATTTGGTTGAAGATGCCAATTTTTTAAGATGTCATCATCTTGAAAAGTTGGAATTGCCAAACGTTAAATATATCGGTTATAACTGCTTGAACACGTGTCCTGTTATTGAAGAGCTCAATTTGCCAAAGTTGGAAAAAATTTCAACAGGAACATCTTTGTGCAACAACCATAAGCTTAAATATGTGTATGCGCCTAAATTATATGTTGTGCCAGATTTTTATTGGTTGCCAGCCTTGGAGCGATTTGATTGTGAAAAAGGCGTTTATTTAAGAAATACCCCCGTTTTTATTGCAGGGGATAGAGCTCCTCACAAGCGTTTTGTTTTTGTGGCAAAAGAGGATCAACATGAGCGATAAATCAGTTTATGATACGATTAAACGCCAAAACGGTGAAGCTTTTGCAAGAGCTATCAGGGATTTTGATAGTGGAATTTTTGAGGTTGAAAATTTGCCCCGCATTGTTAAGTATGCTGGTCGAAATGCCTTACCACTTTTGGATTATTTAGAAAGTTTAAAGCAAATCGAGATTAAAGAGGTTTCTCCCCATTTGGTTGAAGATCCGTTCACATTGCTTAAAAGGGCAGGGTATGATGCTTTTTATGCTGATACTTTAGAAAAACAAAATTCTATTATTGATTATTACGCTAAAATGGAAGAGTTGTGTACATTTCGGGATGAAACAAGGTTTGAAGATTATTATATCATTCACTGCATCAAAGAAGGGGCAAAAGAGTTAAAACGCTCAGATTTTATCAAGCCTGATCGGCAAGATGAATATGGGACTTCTGTGATTTCAATTCAAATTTTAAAAGAGGGTGGTTTTATTTCAATTAAAAACAGATATAATCATGCGGTGTTGTCACCAGATAACACGTTCAATTCCAACCCTGATAACATTATTGGAGGTCTCTCTGCTGCACTTAAAAATTATTTTGATGTTGATTTTTCATCTCAAGATGTGGAGCTTGATGGGGCATATCAAGTGGTGGATGGTAAAATCTATTATTGCCACACAGAGCGCAACAATATCTATTATGGTGAAAATTATTATATCAAAGATGACAAGGTGAACTTTATCAATCTAGATTATCAAATGATTGTGGATGATATATTGATTGATTTTAAAGAAAATCGGATCTTTTTTTTAGATGAGGGTGGCGTTGACGTGTTTTATAATCCAGATTTGAATTTGCAAATGCTGATTTACACTGAGTTGGAGGATAAAAAATTAACCAGAAAAAAAGAAGGTGATTTAACACTTATTTATGCAGATGACCAGTGTGTTTTAAAATCTAGAAAAGGGGCTCTTGTTTATTGTGATTTAAAAGGAAAATTTGAATTTGAAGAGGCTGTTTTTATCCATCATCCAACAATTGAAGAGGTTCGATTTGAAAATTTAGAAGTTTTGGGATCTTATAGTTTTAAAAACTGTCCTAATTTAAGGGTAGTTTCATTGCCAAAATGCAAAAAAATATTGGGTCATTGTTTTAATGATTTGCCTTGTTTACAAAAGGTTGAGTTGCCTAAGTTGAAAAGTATCGTAAATAGTTCGTTTGAACGGTTGGATTTGATTGAAGAATTGACCTTCCCAATGCTTCAAATAGTGGGGATGATTTGTTTTAGAGATTGTCCAAATCTTAAAAAATTGAGCGCTCCAAATTTACAGTTAATTGGGATTAATTCAATTGTTCATAATGATTTGTTAGAAGAGGTGTATTTGCCTGAATTGAATGCTCTTGTTGGTTTTAATTTAACAAAGTGCCGCAGCTTAACGAAAGTTTGTTTGGATTCAGTTTCAAGTGTGGGCGATTGTTGTCTTTCTGAAAATGATGCTTTAGAAACACTTTATTTGCCAAATTTGGAACGCCTTGTGTCAGAAAGAGGGTTTTGTAACAATCAAAGTTTAAAAAGAGTTATTGCTCCTAAACTAATAGATGTGCCAAATTTTAATTTATTGCCATCATTAGAACGTTTTGAATGTGCAAAAGGCATTTATGAGCGAAAGATGCCTTCTTGGATAGGTTCAAATAGTTATATGAGCAAACAGTTTGTGATGAAGAAACGAGAAAAAAATTATGAAAGATAAGTCTGTTTACGACATCATCAAAAAGCAAAATGGCGAAGCTTTTGCAAGAGCTATCAGAAATTTTGATAGCGGGATTTTTGAAGTAGATAATTTGCCTCAAATTGTTAAGTATGCTGGTCGAAATGTACTTCCCCTTTTGAATTATTTGGAAAGTTTAAAACAAATTAAGATTGAAAAAAATAGTCATTATAAGCCACAAGACCCTTTTAAGTTGCTTAAAAAAGCAGGGTATGATGCTTTTTATGCAGATACACTTGAAAAGCAAAATTCAATTTGCAACTATTATGCAGATATGGAATCTTTGTGTACATTTCGAGATTTTAATAGATATCAAAAATATCATATCATTCATTGTATTAAAGAAGGGGCGAAAGATTTAAATCGAAAGGATTTTAAAAAACCAAAACGTCAAGATGACTATGGAACAAGCGTTATTTCAATTCAAATTCTTAAAACAGGTGGATTTATCTCTATTAAAAACAGATATAATCACTCAGTTGAAGCCCCTGATAATACATTTAATTCTAATCCAGATAACATTATTGCAGGGCTTTCTCAAGCTTTGAGAGATTATTTTGGGGTGGATTTTGCCTCTCAAGAAGTTATGCTTGAGGGACCCTTTTTGTTGATTGATAACATGATTTATCGGTACAATCTAGAATCACAAAATATTTATTTTTCAAAAGATTATTATATAAGTGATAATGGTGTGTTTTTTATCAATAAAGATTATCAAACAATTGTTGATAATTTTATTGTTGACTTTAAAGAAAATAAAGTTTTTCAAGTTCATGCATCATTTCCATCTCAGTCACCTTGTGATGCGGTGTTTGAATTGGTTGAAAAAGAAGTTCAACAAGGGGGAAAGTTGTCCTCGAAAAAAGAGGGGAATGTAACAGCCATTTATTTGGATGAAAAATGTATTTTAAAAGCTTGTGATGGGCAGATGATTTTTTTGAATTTGGCTGTTGAAGGGGTTTTGGAAAATTCTATTTTTGTTAGACACAATACTATTGAAGAAGTACATTTGGAAAATGTAACTGGTATTTACAGTCGAAATTTTAAGGATTGTAGAAATTTAAGAAAAGTTTCAATGCAAAACTGTGAAACTGTTGCAACTTCTTGTTTTGAAAATTTGCCAAGTTTAGAAGAAGTGAATTTAGAAAAAATTAAAACAGTTGAAACCTCTTGTTTTGAAAATGTGGGTGTTAAAGGGCGGTTATATTTCCCAAATTTAAAATCAGTAATGTCGAGTTCATTTTGCAAAATGCCAAATGTTCAAGTATTTGAGGCTCCTAATTTGATTGAAATAGGAGAAAATGTTTTAAGGGAAAATCCAAATTTGACTGAAATTGTGGCTCCAAATTTGGTTGAGATGGGTGGGCGGTGTATTGTTGGATGTCCTCAACTTAAAAAAGTGAATTTAGAAAAGCTTGTTTTTGTGGGTCCTGGGTGTTTGTCTTATAATATAAATTTACAAGAAGTGGATTTGCCTTTTGTGACAAAAGTGGCTGCTTTTGCTCTTTCTTGCAATGAAAATTTGAGTGTAGTAAAACTGCCAATGCTTAAAATCGTTGAGGATGGGGCTTTGTCAAAAAATGATACGCTTAAAAAGCTGAGTCTTCCTAATGTTGTAAGGGTTGATAGATCCTGTGTTTCAGAAAATATGAATTTGAAAGTTCTTCACTTACCAAAGCTTAAAAAGATTGATGTGAATGCCTTTTTCAAAAACCCATCTTTAAAAATAGTTTTATTTGATACATTAGAAACAGTTGATCATTGCAATTTGTTCTTATGTTCACCATCAATTGAGCGTCTATATGCACCTTGTTTGAGAAATGGCAAAAAAATTGTTTCGGTAGTTATGGGAAAACACGTCCTTTCAACGTTGAAAGAAAAACCAATTTTAGAAAGGGATGGTTAACGAATATTGTCAAACAAAAGGGTGTTTTTATCCACGGTGTAAATGTGATTGTTTTGAGGTTTGTTATAAACTGTGTATAACACGTTATAAAACTTTTGAACCCAAGGATTATAGTGTCTTTCAGGAATGATTTTTGAAAGATTGGAGCCAAAAACGGAGAAAAGTGAATTTTCAATTTTTTGTGAAAAATCATCCGTTTTCATGGGTTTTGCAATAATGTTCATGGTCATAAAGGCATTTTCTTTCAGTTTGCTTTGAACCCGTGTGAAAAATTCCTTTGTTACAAAATCCATGGGAATATATGTGCCAGCTCCATAAACATCAATGACAATGAAATCATATTTTTGTTTTGTTTCTTTTAAAAATTGGTTGGCATCTTGCACAATAAAAGTTTTGTTAGAAGAGAGTTTTTCACCCAACAACTCTTCGCTAATGGGTTGAAGCGTTTTTTCAATATCCACATAGGTGTAGTTGTGAAAAGTATCGGATTTGCCAAGCACAAAAGCCCCAGCCCCTAGGACAAGGATGTCTTTTTTTTCATCTTGCGGCATCGTTTCAATGAAATTTTCTTCAATATAATTAATATAAGGGAATAAATATTCATTATCCAAACTTGATTTGGCTGCCAAGGACCCATTGATGGTTATGAGGGTGGATTTGCCTTCATCTTGAGGAATGAGTGCAATGGTTGAAACGGCATTATTTTCAACAATATTAAATCCAGCATTTAAAAAGGTGTTTGAATTTATGGTGAGGCTTAACAACAAGATGAATAGGGGGAATATGCTTGAAAGAAGTTTTTTCTTCTTTAATAGTAAATAACTTAAAAATAAAACAAAAACAAGCAAAGTAACAGTATGATTAACCCCTATAAAAGGCATAAGAACAAGTGTTGTTAACAAGGATCCTAAAAAAGAACCGATGGTGTCAAGTGCCAAAATTTTGCCTGTATAATGTGGGTTTGTTCGGTGAAAATAACGGCTGATAAGTGCGGTGATTCGTCCAAATAAAAAGGAGGGAATCGTGAGCATTAAAAATGAAAAAATAAATGTTTGAGTAAGGTTGGAATAAATCCCTAAATCATAAAAACAGGCGAATAAAAAGCTTGATATTAAAAATGAAGCAGATAAAAATGCTAACACGCCAGACCATAAGAATGAAGAAGCAAGCGTCTTTCTTAAAACTCTTTTTTTTAGTGGATAAACAGACCCTTTATAATATCCAAGAGCCATAAATAAAAGAACCGTTCCAATGATGATAGAGGCTGTAACACTGGTGTTACCAACAAATGAACTTAGGTTGCGAAGAACAATAAGTTCAAGGGCCAAAGAGGCGTATCCTCCAATAAAAATAAGGAATAAAAAGAGTCTGTTTAATTTGAATGAATGTGTTGTCATAGTCAAAAGGTATCTTTTTTTAATCTTGAATGCAAGTGATTTATAATAAATGCTTAAATTTTAATTTTTTGCTTGCTTTTTTAAAATAAAAAGAATATAATGCATCAAAATGTCGGGTAGAATGCCCGTTTTTGGTTGGTGAATAGGGGAACTTATTCGCTGTGGTTTGGGAAAATGCCTCTTCATTTAATTTTGTGCTTGACAAAATTATAAAAAGAGTGTATAAAATCAATCCTATTTTGTGAAAGTAAAGGGATATTAAAATGTTTGCAGTAATTAAAACAGGCGGAAAACAATATAAAGTTGCTAAAGATTCTGTTATTGTTGTAGAAAAATTAGCTGGTGAAGCAGGTTCAGCTGTTTCATTCAACGAAGTGTTGATGGCTGGTGATAAAGTTGGTACACCATTTGTTGAAGGTGCAACTGTTAGCGGTGAAATCGTAAAACAAACACGTGGTGAAAAGGTTATCATTTTCAAAAAGATTCGCCGTCATGGTTATAGACGTAAAAAAGGTCATAAACAAGATTTAACAGTCGTTAAAATTACAGACGTTAAAGCTTAAGAGTTAAAGGAGAGAACAAATGGCACATAAGAAAGCAGGCGGTAGTACTAGAAACGGTCGTGACTCAGAAGGTAGACGTTTGGGTTTGAAAAAGTCTGGTGGTCAATCTGTCATCGCTGGCAACATCATTGTTCGTCAACGTGGTACAGTTTATCGTCCAGGTGACAATGTTGGTATTGGTAAAGATCATACTTTGTTTGCAACAGCAGATGGTATTGTCCAATTCAAACACTCATTCAAAGATAGAGTTTATGTTTCAGTCGTAGACGCTGAATAAATCGATTTAAGCGATATCTAATAATTAAAATCACACTCTCATGTACGTTTTTGGTACACTACGAGTGTGATTTTAATTTTATCTAAACACTTAAATCGATTTATTGCACAGCCGATTTTAAGCGATGTCTAAGAAACAAAATCACACTTTTATGTACGTTTTTTGGTAAACTACACTTCCTCTGGGGGTTTTATTTGTTTGCCTAAAACGTTTTATTCCAGACACATTCTAGTAAGATTTAAACCCACACTCATGTACGTTTTTTTGTACACGGTGAGTGTGATTTTATTTTTATCTAAACACTTAAATCACTTTATTGTACAACTGTTGTAAGCGATATCTAAGAATTGCCACCTGAAAAATTGGTTTTGTTTGTGTTTATTCTTCAGGATATCTGAGGTGTTGTTAAGAGCTTATTTTAAATCCCTTCAACATATTGAACAGTTTTTTTGATTTGTTTTTTTAACATTGACAGGTGATGATATTTTGCTAAAGAATCTAAATGTATTAAAAAAGGTATAGGGATGAAAAAAATATTTTTAAGCACGGTTTTTGCATTGTTTTTGGGTATGTCAATGACGGCAACGGGCAAGTTGTATCAAGCAAGCAATGTGGATGTGTTGCATTTTCAAACAAAGTGGTTAAAAGAGGAATTAAATCTTAATAAAAATCAAAATCTTGTGATTTCACCTCTTTCGTTATACCAAGCTTTGGCGCTGTTTGGTCATGGATTGAATGGGAGTGATTTGTATCCTTTTTTGGAATATAATGATAGACGCGTTGTTGCTTTAGCTCCTCAACCTGAAAGGCAAGGACCTCTTTTGCCTGCAGATCAAGCAGCTTTTCGCATTCAATTGGGTGAAAATATGTTGTCAGACGGGCAGGTTAAAATTGCAAACAGTATTTGGGGGAATCAATTTTTGCCAACATATTTGGCTGACACAAAAACATATTTAAAAGCAGATGCAATGCCTCTTCCTGAAAACACAAGTGTGATTAATAAATGGATTGAAGAAAAAACGATGGGTAAAATTGTAAATCTGTTGCCTGAAAATCAAACAAATCCATTAGATTTATTCTTGGTAAATGCTGTTTATTTTAAAGCAGATTGGGTGAATGAATTTGACAAAGATAATACAAAAAAAATGCCTTTTTTAACGCCAAATGGCCCTGTTGGTGTCGATATGATGTTTGACAAGAAACAGGTTGATTATTATGAAGATGAAAAAGTTCAAGCTATTCGCTTGCCTTATCTATCTGATGAGAAAGATGTGTTATCTAAGCATAATATGACCTTTATCTTGCCAAAAGAAGGGGTTGATTTTAATGAGTTTCTTTTTTCATTGGAAACTCAAGATTTTTATTTGAAGTTTATAGAAAAAATGCCTGTGCATATTTATTTGCCCAAATTTAAGCTTTCATATACAAATGATAAAATGTCCACACTGTTAAAATCTATGGGATTAGAAAGCTTGTTTAATAAAGGGGTTTTTAAAGGGGTTGAAAATGGTGCTTCTTTGACGGCCGTGATTCATAAAAGCATTATTTCAATTAATGAACAAGGAACAGAAGCTGCAGCTGCAACGGCTATGTCTTTGATTAGTGCTTGGAGAGAGCATTCTTTAAAAAGAAAAGAACCTTATTTTATTTTTAAAGCAGACAGGCCATTTTTGTTTATGCTTGACGAGGGGTTGTTTGTGGGTGTTGTAAATGATCCAACAAAAGAATAAATAAATACCGTTGATAATAAAAACCCCTGTTTTAAATCATAAAAACAGGGGGTTTTAATGATATGAATTGTTATTTATCCAATAAGGATAAAACCCCATTGACAAGAAGGAGTATCAAAACAGCAGGTACTGTAAACCGCAAGGTGAAACGCAAATAACGTTTGAATGGTTTGGACACTTGCTTTTCATGAGAAGTTAAGTTTTTGACCAAAATGGTTGAAATTCCCCATCCCATAAATAGGGATATAAATAATACCATAAAAGTCATTGTGAAGGTGCCTGTCAGCATATCAAAGAAGTTGAATAAGTCTTGATTGGCAACTTGAATCTCCATTACTTTTGTGAAGGATAAAAGCACCAAAACAGTCCCCAGAATATTGAGTGTTCCAACAAGGATAACAGCACCTAAACGATTCATTTTTGTTTTTTCAATCAACAAGTTCACAGGGGGTTCGTAAATTGAAATCAATGAAGTGAGGGCTGCAATGAATAACAATACAAAGAACAAGAACATAAAAAATGTACCACCTGTAATTTGCCCAAAAACTAAGGGGAGGGTGATAAAGGTGAGTGTGGGACCAGCATTTGCTTCCAAATTAAACGCAAACACAGCAGGAATAATGATAAGACCTGAAATAAAGGCAACCAAAGTATCCAATATCACAATGCTTTTGGTGGATTTTAACAGGTTTTGTTTGGAAGATAAATAAGATCCATATACAAAAATAACCCCTAAACCCATGGATAAGGAATAAACAGCTTGACCCAATGCTTTTAAAAATAAATCAGCAAATGTTTTAAAAGAAAAGCCAGTTTCTAAAAAGCCAAGTGTTTTTAAATCAGGTGTTAAAAAGTATTTAACCCCTTCGATGGCGTTTGGTACAAACATCATGCGGATCATCATAAATATAAGGATGAAAAAAAGAATAGGCATGAGGTATAGAGACATTTTTTCAATCCCTTTTTTAACGCCATTCATCAAAACAAGGCAAGAGATAATGGCGCATACGCTACCCCAAAAAAGCTGTCCTTTAAAAGAGGTGGTTAATGTTTCAAATAATTCTTTGTTCGGGGCTTGATCTTTTAAATTCAACAAATAAAGCAGGCTATCATAGCAATAAAACAATGTCCACCCAATGACGACCAAATAGATGCTTCCCACCAAAAAGGTGTTGAACATGGTGAGTGTGCCTGCAAAACGGCCAAAGTTTTGAGAGATATTTTTTTTGCCTTTTTCCCCAGCAACTTTAAAGCCATCAATAAGGTTTGTGTGGGCCAATCTGCCAAAGGCTAATTTGGCAAGGAGTAAAAAGTAACCCAATCCAAAAACAGAGATTAAATAAAGAAGTAAAAATGACCCGCCTCCGTTTTGTCCTGCTAAGTAAGGAAAACGCCACACGTTGCCAAGCCCAATGGCGGACCCTGCGGTTGCTAAAATAAACCCAAGGTTTGAACCCCATTCAACACGTTTCATCTTTAAACTCCTATTGATTTTCTTTAAGCAACCAGCTTAAAACAATACCTGCTTCAAACAAAGTGGAACAAAAATAATCATAAGGCAGTTCAATATCTAAATGATGGACCAAAATTGGGGTTGCCTCAATATTTTTTGCCATCAACATATCTGAGTGGCCATCACCGATAAAAATGATTTTTTCTGGGTTAATGGTTTCAATAATGTCTGTGGCAAATTCTTTTTCAGGCTTGCCAAGGGGTCCTTTCGTGCCTTTGACAATGTCAAAGAAATCAAAAACACCTTTGGCTTTGACTTCTTTGACCAACGCTTCGTGATTTTTGTTGCTTAAGATGACTTGAGGAACATTGCATTCTTTTAAAAAAGTAATAACAGCTAATGCATCATCAAAAAGGACGGTTTCATCAGAATATTTTTGATAGCAAGAAACATAGTATTCAATCGCTTCAGGAAGAGAAGGACGTTCATCTATTTTTTCAAGAGGAAACCTATCAGTCCAAAAGGTACCCCTGTGGCGTGTCATTACGTTGATGACTTCATTTTCATGAACTGGTGCGCTATTAAAATGCTGAACTGTATCTTTCAATCCTTTTAAAACAGCTTCTTTTGTATTACAAAGCGTGTTATCCCAATCCCAAATGACGAGTGTCTTTTGCATAAGTTTTCCTTTGTTTTATTATCGTTTATTCGAAAAAAAAGTATACGGTTGTTCCAAAATAAAATCAAGATAAATTAATATGTTGGTTGTTTTTTATAAAACCTCAATCGTTACAAATGCACTGGCAAAAGATTTTTCATCAGAAAGAGAAATGTGTGTTTGAATTTCCTTGCCATTTGCTTTTTGACAGAGTGTTTCTTTTGCTCTGCCGTGAATGGATAAAAAGGGCGCGCCTTTTTCGTTATTTTTAACTTCAATATCTTTAAAAAAAGCACTCATCCCAATGCCTGAACCCAGTGCTTTTGAAAAAGCTTCTTTAGCAGCAAAACGCTTGGCGTAATATGAAGCACGCTTGTTTTGTGGTAAGGTGGCAGCCTTTTGTTGTTCTGAAAGGGTGAAAACCTTATCTTCAAAAGCTTTTCCGAATGTTTTAAGCATTTGTTCAATGCGTGAAATTTGAACCAAATCTGTCCCAATACCTAAAATCATGATTTTTCTCTTTTTAAAACTTCAAGCGGTGAACATTTGAAACAAATTGGCAAGATCTGAAAGATTGCAACAACACATCAAGGCTGGCGCTGTCTTTCACTTCAATTTCAAGAATAATTTCGCTCAGACCATTTTTACGGTTTTGAATTTTCAAATTCGTCACAGCAATATTTTGTTTGGCGGTAATGGCTGTGATTTCACTGATGACAGAAGGTTTATCTTCAACTTCCAAACAAATTCTTGCTGGCAAGATTTTGTTTTGCAACATAGAACTGTTCCATTCAACAGGAATCCAGCGTTCAGGTTCATCTTGATATTGGTTTAAATTTTGACAATCAACGGTGTGAACGGTTACACCTTTACCTGTTGTGATAATGCCAACGATGCTATCGCCTGGAAGGGGATGACAGCATTTTGCAAAGTTGAGTGAGATGCCTGAAATTAAACCTAAAACAGGCATATTTTTGTTTGTTTCTTCTACCCTTTGTTCTTTTTTCTTAAATAAAGAAAGCGCTTTTTTAAGAGTTGATTTGGAGCATTCTGGATGCAGTTCATGGAATACATCTTTGAATGAAACAACACCAGCACCAATGGCTGCTAATAAGTCTGAAACTTGTTCTTGCCCAGCTTTTAAGAAAGATTTGTATTTTGAAATAAGGGGTTGTAATTCTTTTTCGTTAAAAGAAAGACCAAAATATTTTGCCTCATTTAAAAACATGTTGCGGGCATTTTGAATGTTTTGTTCATATTGTTGTGCGCGCACAAAACGTCTGACACTTGCTTTTGCCTTGGCGGTAACAGCAATGTGTTCCCATTCAGGTGAAGGGGTTTGATTTTTGTTTGTGAGCACTTCAACTTGATCACCATTTTTAAGTTCGGTGCGAAGAGGGGTGATTTTTCCATTGATTTTAACGCCCACACAAGTATCACCCACACGGGAGTGAACGGCATAAGCAAAGTCAATGGCTGTTGCCCCTTGTGGCAGGGTGATTAAATCGCCTTTAGGAGAAAAGCAAAATACTTGATCTTGATAAAGCGCAATTTTTGTATGTTCCAAAAAGTCGTTTGGATCAGCGCATCTGTTCATCAAATCAAGCAAATCTCTGAGCCAACGATATTGTGTTCCTTCTTTGGTGGTGCCTTGTTTATATTCCCAATGGGCGGCAACACCAAGCTCGGCCACTTTGTCCATATCTTTTGATCGAATTTGAACTTCAATCCGTCTGTTAAGAGGGCCAATAACACCCGTGTGCAAAGAGCGATAACCATTTTGTTTTGGTGTGGAAATATAATCTTTATATCTGCCGCCGATCATAGGGTATTTTGTGTGAATGACCCCGAGAGCTTTGTAACAATCTTCAATATTGTCAACAATGATTCTAAATGCAATGATATCGCAAACTTGCTCAAAAGGAATATTCTTTTTTTGCATTTTGTGCCAAATGGAATAGGGGCGTTTTTCACGACCTTTGACCGTGGCTGGGATATCATGTTCTTTTAAATCTTTTTCCAACTGTTCCACAACTCTTTGAACGTCATTTTTGCCTGTTTCACTCAAAAAACGCAAACGAGATTCAATGGTTTTGTGTGCATCTGGGTACAAGTTGAAAAAGCAGTAATCTTCTAATTCATCTTTAAGGGCTTGCATCCCCATCCGTTCCGCAAGGGGAACGTAAATTTCAAGAGTTTCTTTTGCAATACGAAGGCGCTTTTCTTCTGCTCGGATGTGAAGAGAGCGCATGTTGTGCAAGCGATCGGCTAATTTAATGAGCAAAACGCGAATGTCCTCGCTGATGGCAAGGACAAGTTTTTGAAAGTTTTGAGCTTGCTTAGAAGCTTCTGGTGTAATTTCTAATTTACTAAGCTTTGTCATCCCTCTGACAAGGTCGGCAACTGTTTGACCAAAAAGCTCTTTTAAATCTTCATAAGAAGCGGCGGTATCTTCCACCGTGTCATGTAACAACGCAGCCATAATTGTTGCGCAATCCATGCGATAGCCAATTAAAATTTCAGCAACTTCGAGAGGGTGAGAAAAATAAGGGTCGCCAGATTCGCGTTTTTGTGCAGCGTGCATTTTCATTGCGAATACGTAGGCGCGGTTCAGAGCTTCTTCATCAGCTACTGGGTCATAGGATTTGACTTTTTCCACCAGTTCGTATTGACGCATAGGGCGACCCCTTTAAAAAATTTTAAGCGTTGTTGATATCATCAAAAACTTGGAATGAATCTGATTCTTCAAATTCAGTGTCTGTATAAAGAGCTGAAGAAAGTTCAGCTTGAATGTCTTGTTCATCTTCTTTTTGAACAGATTGAATTTGTGGGCGTGCGTAATGTTGTAATGAAGAAATCATATTGTCTTTTTGTTGTTCAATGTTGATGGTTTCTTCTTCAATTTCTCTTAAAGCAATAACAGTGTTTTTGTCATTGTCACGGCTGACTGTTAAAGGAGCACCAGCATCTAATGATTTGGCACGGCTTGCAGCTGTTAAAATTAAATCGAAACGGTTTGGAATTTTGTTGACACAATCTTCTACGGTCACGCGAGCCATTGAAATTTTCCTTTCTTAAAATCTAAAAAAAACATACATATGCTGAGATTATATTCTTATTTTATAAAAAAATCAAGTTAAAAAAAATAAAATTAATGCAAAAACTTTCTTGCGAAAATATTTTTGTTTTTGTATACTGGAAAAAGATT
This sequence comes from Alphaproteobacteria bacterium, assembly GCA_045632845.1. Classification (GTDB taxonomy): domain Bacteria; phylum Pseudomonadota; class Alphaproteobacteria; order CAAHEQ01; family UBA3637; genus RGIG4140. The sequence goes on along the minus strand of JAZQXL010000014.1, from coordinate 90,621 downwards.
TAATTTAAAAATAGGGGAAAGTATGTTTCATCGTTTGGTGTTTTATTTTTTGATGTATATGTCAAAACATATCGGTGGTCCAAGTTTGGCTAAAAAAATTGTTTTAATTGGCTTAAAAAGTCAGATCTTTTTCCCACCTAAACGCATCAGCTCTCGGTTAAAAACGAAATTTTTGGGTAAAACGCTTAAAACTCCTATTGGTTTATCTGCTGATTTTGATAGATATGGACGTTTTCTTGATCTTTTATCACCACTAGGGATAACTTTTGGTGAATTGGGGTCTTATACGCTTCTTGCAGATTCAGCAAAAGAAAAAAGTGAATTTTTAACTTCTTATAAAGCTATTTTTGTGCAAGCTGCAACAACACCTAACCCAGGGATTGGTAAAGCAACTCAAATTTTGGCAGCGCGTCGTCATTTGCCTGCTGTGATTGGGGCGAGTTTGATTTCTTTTGGTTCTGGAGGGGAAGAATATAAGGGTTCTTCTACAGCTATTTATGGATATGGAAACGATTATCACCAAATGGCTTCACGTGTGGCACCTTATGTTGATTATGTTTTGGTGAATTTGTCTCACCCAAGTATGTCTTTGGCACAAATGTTGTCAGATGAAACAACCTTGTTACCAATTTTATTAGATATTAAAGGGGTTCTTTATTTGTCAGCCCCATTGGCACCTCCAAAATTAGTTGTTAAAGTGCCTTATGATTTAAGTGAGCTTGAAGTAAAACTCATTGCTAATACCTGTCAAAAATCAGGGGTTGATGCTATTGTTGTGGCTGGACCTGCAGATGCGTCCCGTCAAATGCGCACGCTTTTTAAACGTAAAAAACGCAATTTATTGCTTGATGATACGTTTGTTACAGGAGCCCCTCTTAAAAAAGACGTTCTCTCTCTTGTAAAGCGTTTCTATTTAGAAACAAGGGGAAACATGGATATTGTGGCTGCGGGTGGTATTTTCACCGCTCAAGATGCTTATGAAGCCATTGAAATGGGAGCCTCTTGCGTTCAATTAAGTTCTGTTTTGTTGTATAAAGGTCCTGATGCTGTTCTTAAGATTATTAAAAACCTTTCTACAATGATGGAAAAGAACGATCAAACCATTGCCACATTGAGGGGAACGAAGGCTGAATTGGATGCTTTTATTGCAGAAGAATTAAAAAAAGACCAATATAATAAAAGAGACATTTTTGTAGATTAGGGCTTTTTTAAAATGGCAATGAAAAGAGAAAAAAAGATATCTTTTTCTTTGTTGGAATTTATTTCAAAAAAATTAGAGGTAACTGAACAAAATGCCTCCCAAATTGTGGCTGCGTTGTTAAAGCCCATGAACTTTAAGTATAAAGAAATTCGTGTGGTGAGTAATTGGTTTCATGAATTGCCAGCTTATCAAAAAGAGATTTTGCTTGACAACGATGATTTGTATTTTGCCTTGGATTTGGAAGATGGGGCAAATTATCAATTTTCAAACGCTGATTTGGTGAATAAAATTGCAAAAGACAGTGAACGAATAAGCGAATTAATTCAATTAAAAGTCCCCCATGGGATTGCTAAGTGGATGGTTGAAAATTTCAATTTCCCGCGTATCAAATTGCCGTCCAATGCTTATTTATATGTGGATGAAGGTGAATTTTTTGATCTGATAAAAAAAAGTGTGAAAGATTATCCCCATATTATTGATGAGATGAAATGGTTAAAACGACATTTAAAAGGTGGGGTTAATATTGTGCCAGATAATGGTTATTTTTTAAGAGCAAATGCGATAGGAACAACTATACAAAAAACTAATGCGATTTCTTTGTATCGGGATATTTTTGACGCTTCTACACTTGAAACATTGTTGCATGAATTGGGGCATTTGGAGAGGTCTTATTTGTTTCAAAAATTTGATCGATTTTTTAATCCACTGGTGCAATATATTGACGAAGCAGAGCAGTTTGGCAAGTCTTTTTATATGGATGCGTATGCTAGGGAGGATTATCCAACAAAACCTTTGATTGAGGTAATCAAACAGCAAATTAAAGAGCAATACCCTACATTTTCATCTATGACGGTTGAACGCTTGACAGCATTTCGGGCTAAAAATTTATTTTCAGCCATGGTTTTAATGGATATGAAAATGAGGAACAGAGCATTGCTTCATTTTGTTAAAAAAGGATATATCACCCCCAAACAATCGCAAAAAATGATGCAAGAGTTTTTTGATATTTATGATTATTATCCAAAGCGCTATCCATTTTTAAATTCAGCACATTATCAAAAAGGGATTGTTAAAAATATTTTTTTCAAACGGTTCCAAATGCCTGAATTGTTGAAAGAGGTCTTTCCTGAGATGGATCAAAAAGAGGTTGTTTTGAGGGATGCATTTTTGGATGAATTGAACCAAAAATGTGCTTTTGTTGATACGGAAAAAGAGGATGTTTCTTTATTATCAATCAACAATCTTGTCATTTTAAAGGATAAAGTTCTTTTGTGCTTGCAAGAAGAGAGCAAAGAAAAGCAAGAAGAGATAATTTCTTTTTATGAAAATTATGATGTAAATTTTAAACAAGATAAGCAAAACAAGTCTCTTTATGCAGTTGATGATGAAGAAATGGTTGATAATGTTAAGCGTTTGGTTTTGAACGATTTTTATCGTGTACCAATTGAAAATGCAAAAAAATATGTGGCTGTTGATGCTTCAACAGTGGGGGATATGCCTTTGTTAAAAGCGTATTTAGAAGAGCTTAAAACTGATAAACGAAATAAAATGCAAGATGAACCTGCTTTTTTTGAAACAAAAACAGGGTTGATTGCTTCTGAATCATTGCTTCAAAAAACACCTTTTGCACACCTTTGTTTAAAATCAAAAACATATTCAGGGTGTGTGCTTGATTGTGATGTTTCAAAAAGATACAAAGAGGAGGTTTTTGATCGTTTTAAGGCGCGTCAATTGCCAGTTAAAACCATTTTGAATGAAAAAAATCAAAAACAAAGTTTGTGCTTGTTTCAAAAAAATGTGACAATGGATATGATTAATTCATATTTGATGGTTCCTAAAAAAGCCTTTGAAGTCAGGCAACATGTGGATTCATTTATTGGGGTTGAAAGTCAAAAGTTTATGCCTAATGAAGAGGAACAATTTTTGCCTTCAAAATCATTGCAAAAACAGTCCCGTTTTGAGAGATAAAAAGTTTCCCTCTTTCATTTTATTTTGCTTGTTATTATTTAATAAGTTGTGTATAATTTAGCAAAATGAAAGGGAATGATATGATTAAAGCAAAAGAGCTTGATTTTGATTATGCAGCATTAGAACCTGTTATTTCAAAAGAAACGTTTTTGTTTCATCATGACAAACATTACATTGGTTATATTAATAAAACAAACGAGTTGATCCAAAATTCTGATATGGCCCATTTAGGGTTGGAAGAAATTGTGTTGAGAGCCTCAAGTGACATGGTTTATCAAACATTGTTTAACAATGCGGCTCAAATTTACAATCATGAAATTTATTTTTCATCCTTAACGGATAAGCCTGAACAAAAAGAAGTTCCCCCCTTTTTGATGGAAAAAATCATCAAAGATTTTGGCTCTTTTGCTGCATTAAAACAAGAGTTGATTGATAAAGGGACAAAGCTTTTTGGCAGTGGGTATGTGTGGTTGGTTGAAAAATTGGGTACTTTAAAAGTTGAGGCATTGCCCAATGCTGAAACCCCATTGACTGAAGGGTTTACCAAAGCGTTGATGGCCATTGATGTGTGGGAACATGCCTATTATTTGGATCATCAAAATTTAAGAGCTGAATATTTGTCAAAAGTGGTTCACGAGTGTTTGAATTGGGCGTTTGTGGCTGAGAATTATCAAAAAATAAAAGGAGAATAAAAATGCGTATATTGGTTGTTGGTGGGGCAGGTTATATTGGATCTCATGTGGTAAAAGAGCTTTTATCACACGGGGTTGATGTGCGTGTTTATGATAATCTTTCAACAGGCCAAACAATCAATTTGTTTGAACAAGCTGAGTTTATTCAAGGGGATATTTTGGACATTCCAACGCTTGAAAACGCAATGAAAGATGTGGATGGTGTTGTTCATTTGGCAGCCAAAAAAGCGGTTGGTGAATCAATGGAACATCCTGATATGTATGCATTGAACAATTTGAATGGAACAGTTAATGTTTTGAATGCAATGGTTAAAAATAAAGTGAAATACTTTGTTTTTTCCTCCACTGCGGCAGTTTATGGAATGCCAGATCGTTCTGTTTTGGATGAAACAACACCATTAGATCCAATCAATTTCTATGGTTTTTCAAAAAAAGTGATTGAAGATGTCCTTTCTTGGTATGATAGATTAAAAGAGATTAAATTTGTGGCATTGCGTTATTTCAACGCTGTTGGGTATGATGCTGATGGGGATGTGAAAGGGATGGAAAAAAATCCTCAAAACTTACTTCCAATTGTGATGGAAACAGTGTTTGGTGTGCGTGAACAGATGACGGTTTTTGGGTCTGATTACCCAACAAAAGATGGTACCTGTGTGCGAGATTATATCCATGTTTCAGATTTGGCTTTAGCGCACTATTTGGCACTTGAATATTTGAAAAAAGAAAATCAAAGTCAAATTTTGAATTTGGGGACAGGTTCGGGTCATTCAGTGAAAGAAATGATTGATGAAACAGAGCGTGTTACGGGTCAAAAAGTGAATTATCAAATGGGGGATAGACGCCCAGGGGACCCCGCCGCATTGATGGCAGTTTCTTCAAAAGCGAATGAATTGCTTGGTTGGCAACCAAAACACAGTTCACTTGAAAATATCATTCAAACAACGTATCAACTTTATCAAAAAGAACTGGGCAAAAACTAACACTTTAAATTGGTTAAATTTTTCTTGAAATCGAAAAATAAACGTGTTATAATTCCTTTCGTTAAGCTTAATATTTTAGGAGGAAACATCTTATGAAAAAACTTCTTGCTATGGCACTTGCTGTTACTTCATTGTCAGGTTGCCATTATTTGGGTGAGCCAGAAGCCTATACTGTTGTTGATGAAGAACGTGCACCAATGGCACAACCTGTTGTAGCTCCAGCTCCAATGCCAGCTCCAGCACCAGTTGTTCGTCCAATGGTCGTTCCAGCAGCTCCAGCTCCATCATGCGGTTGCCAAATGGGTCAATCAGCCTGTCAAATCAATCCAGGCGTTTCAGGCCCAATTATGATTACTATTCCGGCTTCAACAGTCTGTATCCAATAAAACAGGCATTATAAATAATAATCTAAAGCCAAACCCAAACTCTTATGCACGTTTTTGTACACAGCGAGTTTGGGTTTTTCTTTATCTTATCACTTCTAATACCTGTTTCAAGTGGTGTGTTTTTAAGGGTTGTAAAAGGGGTTTTATCTATCCCTTTAAAATTCGTTTTTTATCAAATGTCTTTGGGTTTTTCTTTATCTTATTACTTCTAATGGTTGCTTCTAAGGATATTTTGCCAAGAGCGATAAAAGTTATTTTTCACTTGCTATTTTTTTTGAGGATGTGATATACTCTTTTTTGTTGGGAAATGCCTAATCCCAACTCGGGTGTCGAAACCCGATTCCAACAAGGGCAATGGTCACATTTTTATGATAGACCAAAGTCAAAAAGGCATCTACTACAAAAAATGTGTTTTAAAACATATTTGGAGGGTGGATGCCTACTGAATAAAAGGCTCCGCCTTAAATAGGTAGGACTATCTACTTGTTGGAATAGTTTCGAACATCCACCCGCCTCCTAAAAGAGGTGGGTTTATCTTTGGGCAAACAGAGGTATCATCTAAGGCGGGTTTAAAATTTTCACTTGAAAAGTTAAATGAATGTTGATATACTCTTTTTTGTTGGGAAACGCCTAATCCCAACTAGGGTGTCACAACCCGATTCCAACAAGGGCAATGGTCACATTTTTATGATAGACCAAAGTCAGACGGGCATCTGCTTTTTAAAAAGCACATTTGTGCATATTTAAAGGGTGGATGCCTACTGAATAAAAGGCTCCGCCTTGAATAGGTAGGACTATCTACTTGTTGGAATAGTTGTGAACATCCACCCGCCTCTTAAAAGAGGTGGGTTTATCTTTGGCGAAGATAAACTTTAAGGGGGGTGTGAATGAAAAAATATACAATCATTGCAATTCTTATGCTTGTGCCACATCACTATGTTCAACCAATTTTTTGTTGCAAAATGGTGTTGTTGTTAATGCATTATCAAAAGGGCGTTGTTGCAAATGATAGCCCTTGTTTTAAAATTTGAACAAGTCGTTATCTTTTAAAAAATTGCTGATTTAGTGACATTAATTTGAAATAATAAAAAAAAGATAATGTATGGTTTGGGGTATATAAAAAAATAACGCTTGATTTTATAATCACTTAAGGCTAAACTTTAATCTATGATGAAAATAGTAAAAAGTTTTTCATTATTGATTTTGGGTATTTCCTTGCTTGGGGGCTGTCAAGGGTATCACTCTGACGGGGAGTTTTTGTATGTCAAAAGAGGGGATACACTCTATTCTTTGACGAAAAAAAACAATCTTTCGATGCGTGAAGTGATTAAAGAAAATAATCTAAAGCAACCATACAATTTAAAAGTTGGGCAAAAGCTTAAAATTCCACAACCCAAAATGCACAAGGTTGAGAAAGGGGATACACTTTATAGCATTTCAAAAAAATATAATATGAGTGTGCATGAACTTTCAAAAGTGAATGATTTGAAAGATCCGTATACCATCCATTTAGGACAAGAGTTAAAGGTTGCTTCTGTTGATGAGGGTGCAAAACCTCAAAAACGTACGCTTGTTGCAGCAAAAGAAAGAAATACTTACACTGCTTTGGATAATGCCAAAGAAGAACCGTTGAAAGTGAATAACACACCTCAAAAGCAGTCTAAAGGGGTGGCGCGCCAGAGTGCAAAGTTGCCATTCTGGCAGTCGAAAAAAAGATTTTCTTGGCCAGTGAATGGGCCAGTTGTTTCTCGTTTTGGACTGAATGCAAAAGGACAGCAAAATGATGGGATTAACATCAAGGCAAAGGCGGGTTCTCCTGTTAAGGCGGCAGAAGGTGGCGTTGTGGGATATGCATCTAATGGGTTAAAAGGGTATGGTAACCTTGTGCTTATCAGACATAAAAATGGTTGGATTAGTGCTTATGCGCATAATCAAAAGTTATTGGTAAAAAAAGGTCAAACGGTTAAAAAGGGACAAAAGATTGCTCTTGTTGGGAATACGGGGAATGTCAAAACTCCTCAGTTGCACTTTGAATTGAGGTATAAAACAAAGGTTGTAAACCCTCAAAATTATTTAAAATAAAACGTTTACAAGATAAAAATAATGTGTTAGAGTGGTTTTAGATATGTTTTTTTGGAGGAAAAAATGAAACATTCTTCACTTGCTGCTTTTTTTGGACTTTGTTTATTATCAACTACTGCTTTGGCTGATTTGTCAGATGCTCTTACAGCGTTTAAAATCAGTCGTTATGAACAAGCTTTTGCCGAATTTGCGTATTTGGCAGATGAAGGGGATGCAACTGCTTATTATTATTTGGGAAAAATGTATGCTCAAGGTTTGGGTGTGCCAAAAGATGATACAATGGCTGTTGAATATTATAAAAAAGCTGAAAGTGCTTATAATATTGACGCGGCATATGAGTTAGCTCAAATTTTGCTTTCAAATGCCACTTCAGCTGATACCCCTGAGTTTGAAACAGGTTTAAGATATTTGAAACGGGCTGCCTATGCGGGGCAAGCTGATGCTTTGTTTGAATTGGGTGAAATGTTTGCTCAAGGCAAAAATGTGGAACAAAACTATCAAAATTCATTTGGTTATTATTTGATGAGTTCGTTAAGAGGACATGCTGCAGCTCAGTTAAAATTAGGGGTTCATTATTTGCTTGGGTGGGGAACGCCTCAAGATTTTGAAAACGCAATTAAATGGATGAGCAGATCTGCCCGTCAAGGATATGTTTATGCGCAACAAAAATTGGCTGAATTAAGATCTACACATCCTTCAGTTTTAAATTTTCCTGATGCTTATGCTTGGTATAGCATTATTGCAGCTTATAATGCTGAAGATGAAATTGGTAAAGAAGCAATGATTAAACGGGATGAAGTTCTCAAAAAAATTAAGAAAAAAGAAGACATCTTACAAATGCAACGCAATGCACGTGAATGGCGCCCAATCAGGCCTGAACAATCTGTTCCTAAAAATGACTTACTTTCTATTCCAACGCCAGTGATTAAAGGATTTAATGATCCTGAATCTATTCAAAATATGTTGGCTCAAGGGGAAGTTTTATTGACAGATGGTCGCAAATATTCTGTTTCACCAGAGATGATTGTTGAAGCGTCAATTACAAAGAATTTTGCAAAAATTGAAAAACAAATTAACAATGCGGTTAAAAAAGGTGAAGTGGATGCTTATGCTTACTATGGTGACTTATTGCGTTCTCGCTTCCAAAATGTGCCAGCTGCGGTGGATTGGTATCGTAAAGGGGCTGAAGAAGGGGATCCTTATGCACAATATCAGTTGGCAAAATGTTATTGTGAGGGCAAAGGAGTGGATGCTGCCCGTCCAAGTCAATGTTATGCTTGGTTAAAAGTTGCTTTGGATAATTCTGAAGATACGCTGAATTTAACTATTCAAAACGCAATTAATACAATTGAAGCTGAAATTGGTGATAATGAGTTAGAACAAGGTCATCAGTTGTATGCAGAATTTAGAAAAAAAGCACAAGAACAAGAAAAGAAAAAAGATATTATCTCAAATATCTTTGAATAAGTTGACTTGTTAATTGATTGATTAAAAACCCTCATTGAAAATTTCTTTGAGGGTTTTGTTTGATAAAAAATGATTGATTTTAAGAAGTAGATTTTTTCTAAATAAAAGAACACTCCCAAGGAGGAAGGGAGTGTCTTTTGTTTATCTAACTTTTGGAATGTGAATTTCGGCAAAATGTCCAGCAGGAATGCGTCTTTTTGCATACTTTGGATTTGCCATTGAAATAGAATAAATTGGCACTTCAGTGAGGCGCAAAGCTTCTTCAAAAAAGCTTTCAGCAATTTGGTCGTAGCGTGTGCTATTCATAATGTATAAAATACAAGCTTGTCCTCTGTCTGTGCGACCACAACGAGGCAATTTTGCTCGGATATCATCATTTTTGACAACACCAAGCAACCCTTGTGGGGCTGTGTTTGAAGAGCCTGAGAACATCATAGCACCCAATAAAATACCAATAAGAAGTGCTGAAATAGCAACGATACCCAATGTTTTGGGGTTTGCCATTTGTGGTTGAGTGTTTTGTGTCTGTTGAACAGGTGTTGTTCTTTGTTGAACAGGTGTTTGTTGGTAGGTATAAGTTTGTTGCACTTGTTGGGGTGTGCGTTGTGGCACTCTGTTTGCTGGACGCATTTGTTGAGCTTGTTGAGGTTGTCTGTTCATTGGTGTTGCCCCTGGTCTTGTCACAGGTCTTGTCATTGGACGCTGTCCTTGTGGTACTGCCCCAGTTGCAGGGTTCATTGGGCGTCTTGTCCCTTGGGCTGGTATTTGGCCCGCTGGGCGTTGAACAGGCCTTCTCACACCTTGAGCAGGTGGATTTTGTTGAGGATTTGATGGCCTTGGTCTGTTTTGGTCTGTCATTACTGTTCTCCTACCAAACGAATAAGTTTTAATTTAATTAAAATGAGCAGTTCCCCTCCCATTTGAGTGTCTGGAATGCCAATGATCGCCAACTCATCATCTAAGGAAGCGTTTACATTGAAGGAAGAGATTTCTCCCGCTCTGTTGTTTACAGAAAGAGTTGTGTTGATGGATCCATTTTTGCCCATTGATGGGTTCAATGAAAGCATCAATTGTGGTGCCATATAAGCATTACCCATATTGCATTTTGCAACATCAAAGAACATTCTCCACCCATTGGGAACAACGGCTAATCCATCGCTGAGTAAGGTTGTTCCCCCTGTTTGGTTGAGAGTGTTCAACAAAGAGTTATAAGATTTTTGATGACCAAGGACGAGCAATTTGCCTTGCAATCCGTTGTTGGCAGAATGGACTTTATCCAATCCATAGCGGGACATAATGTAGTTCCAATTTTGAAAGCCGTTTAAACGATAAACACTTGTATCTGCAATGAGCATTTCCCCATTTGCGTGGATGCTTTCAATGAGTTTTTGAACAGTTTTTTCTTCTTGCTTGGTTAATGTTAAATGCAAGATGCCTGCGTTCCAATCTGGGACAATGTTTTCAATCCCAGCACCACGAAGGGCATCTAAAACACCCAAAATAACAAGACGGTTGTTCGGCAGTGAAATGTTGAATTCTGCCCGTTTTGAAATGTTGAGTTTTTGAGTTGTTTCATTGTATGAAAAATACATATCTACATTTTCAAGCAACGCTCTAACAACGCTTTCTAAATCCCCATACAAGTTCTGTGCAGAAAGAGAAGGGTAGGCGCTGTCTTCTGTATAAACCAAAATACCAGCTTCATCCACAAGAGTTTGAATGGCTTCATCAATGGGCTTGTCTGTGAATGTATAACCATTTACTTCATATCTTGGAAGTGGTTCAGTTTTTGTGATTTTAATGAGTTTAAAATCATTTAAATTCACAGGAAGTGTTGTTGAAATTTGTTGTGCGTGAAACCCATTTGTTTGGCAACGATAAGGTGTTTCAATGTTCAACTCTGGTGCTTTAGGGGCCAGTTGATTGAATGGCATTGCATCTGTGGGTTGGAAAACATTATAAACATTGCTCATTGTCGCCAAAGCAGCTGAGGATGTTAAAAGTTGGGCAATCAAAAAAGCAAAAGAAATTTTTTTCATATTCGTGTCCTTTTATAATGCGTTTTTCTTATTAAATGATAATCCTGTTTTTTTAGGGGGTTGAGCTGTTGTTCCCGCTGGGGTTTGAGGGGTTGATTTTCGCTTCATTTCTTTGGCAATGGATGTGCCTTCAAAAGGATCTTCAAGCATTTCAAATCCATCTGGTGCTTCGCCCAACAGTTCTGGTTTGTTAGAGGTGTCAATTGCACCCAACATTTTGCGCAAATCGCTGGCATTTGTTGAATCGCTGATCAAATCTGTTAATTCACTTGGTAAATTGTCATAAGCTGTTTTTAAATCACTTTCAAGTGAAGTGATATAGCGTTGCAATTTTTTAAGTCCATCTGTGCGAACAGCTTCAATGGCTGGGTAATATTTGGGGGCTGAAAGAACTTCTTGAACATCTTTTTTTGTTTCTTCCATTAAATCAACCAAAAAGCCATAATGACGATAGGAATAAATTTCTTTGTTCCCAAGTGCAATACAACGAGCATTTACCCAACATTGAACGGCATTTAAAAAGTCAACTTGATGGAAGGCTTTTTTTGCCATAAATTCTTCTATTGTTTCGTTTTCTTGCTTTGTGTAAACAGGTTCTTGCCAGAATGAACCATCTTCGTCAATGTACTCTTGCTCGCTGTAGCCGTCTTGGTAACTATCTCCTTCATAGTACTCTTGCTCATTGAGGCCGTCTTGGTAACCAGATTCTTCATAAACGCTGTTGTCCCCGTAGCTATCTTGATAACCATCTCCTTCATAAACGTTGTTGTCCATGTAGCTATCTTGGTAACCAGATTCTTCATAAGTTGACCCATCCATGTAAAGATCTTGTTCATCATTTTGATAAGTTTCCTCTCCTTGTGTTTCTGTGTAAGGTTCTTCATACCCTGCATCATTATAAGCTTCTTCTTGATAAGGTTCTTCGTAGCCTGTTTCATCATAAGCTTGATCTTCTTGGTAAGGCTCTTCATACCCTGCAGAGTTGTATTCTTGATCTTCTTGATACGCCTCTTCGTAGCCTGTTTCATCATAAACCAGCTCTTCTTGGACAGGCTGTTGACTGTTTTCTTCATAAACAGGTTGTGTTTCATCTAAAACAGTTCCTTCACTTGGAGAGAAAGAGGCTTCTTCTTCAACAGGGGGAAGAGGGGCTTGCTCTTGTGCTTGACGTTCAGCTTCAGTTGCTAATTTTTGTTTCAACTGCTCAACTGCGTTTGTGCCCGCTTCACCAAAAAAGTTCAACCAATAGGCAAGCGTTTCAACCCGAGCGGAAACCTCTGTTACATTCAATGGTTCTTGACTTAAAAGATAAGATTGAATTTCTGTCCATGACAAACTGGCGCCATAGTAATTATAAGCATGATCAAGCTTTTCTTTTAAATGGGCGGGTAGGTTGGGTAATGTATCATAAATTTGGCTCGCCCAATCATCCCCCAGTTCTTTCTTAGCAACTTGGGTGAAAACTTCCAAGGTTGTTTGGTCTCCTGTGTATGAAGAAAGCGCTTCTAATAATTTTGACGTATCTGCCATTTGTCCCCTACCACCAGATTAATCTTCTTGAATGTCGAACTCGGTTAAAATTTCATATTCATCTTCATTGATGGGCTCGGATTCATATGTTTTTTTGCTTGGTTGTCTTGTTGGTTTTTCCTCTTCCTTAACAACTTCTTTTAAAAGAGGGAGTTCTTCTTTTTCAGTGATGTGTTCTTTTTCAGGCTTGTCAGCTTTTTCTGTTTTTTCTATTTTTTCAGCCTTTTTTTGTGTAGATGCTTTTAAAGAACTCATGGCTTGTCGTACAACTCCAACAGGTTTTAATTGGGATTGAACCTCTTGAACTGTTTTGGAGAGTTCTTCAACTGTTTTGGTGAACAATGTTGATTGCATTTGAACCATTTTTTCAAGAGCGGTTTCCATCATTTTACGTTGATTGTCTAACAATGCGGCGGAATCACTTGCGCTAACAGATGCAGTTGCTACTCCGTCCACAACAACAGGTGCTGGTGTTTTTTCAAGCGTTTCTTTTAAAAGCAAAATTGTTTCATTAAGCATTTTTGATTGTTCTTCATTTGCTTTTTGCATTTGATTGAGAGCACTTGCAAGAACAGTTGTTTGATTTTGAATTACACTTGGATCAGCAGAAACAGAAGTTACATTTTGTGTATTTGAAAATGCAAAATCTTCTTCTGGAGAAGGGAGGTACCCTTCATTAGCTGTGAGAGAAAAATCAATATTATCATTATCAAATTCTTTACCATGTTTGCGTTGTGCTAATAAATAATCTAAATATTCACGCACAGCAGGGCCACCGATGATGGTTGGTAAATAGTTAATCACATCATCTGGGGTTTGCATCAATTCATTGTTGTAAGTAACAACGTAATCATCCCTAAATGCAGACAAGGCTCTGAACTGATTGACCAAACGTTGAGCCGTTTTAGCAACAACTTCTTCTTTTTCTCGTTTTTTAAGAGCAAATTTTGAAAGGATTTCTTTTTGGGCTTCTTCAGGAATGGGCTCAAAAATAGAAGGCATAGGAATATATTCCCGTTCGGGAACGTCTTCTTCATTATAATCTTCTTCAGCAGCATCTAAGTCTTTTTCAAAAAAGTCCTCTTCCTTAATGTTTTCAAAAGGGGCGACCAATTCGTCATGACTTTTTTGTGCTGTTCCAACATTTTCTTGATTAGCTGGATTTTTTTGTTCTGTATCAACCATTCATTTTGCTCCTATTTTTGATAAGTTGTGTTTTTTTTGATTAGCTCATCATAATCATCACAACACGGTGCATTGATTCAAGTTCTTGTGTTGAAATATCAATGCTTTCCCCTTTGAATGGTAAATTCAAGCAGGGGTGGTCCCCAGAAGCTGATTGTAAAATACCAATGCGAACACGATCTTCTTCAATTGGTAAAACAGCAATATCCCCTTTGTTTGGTCTGTTACTTGGTGAAATGACCAAAACAGCATCTTTTGGAACAGCAGGGCCCAAGATTTGTGTTTTTAAACGAATGGCATACATATCCTTGTCATAGGAGAGGGTGGATGGACACAAAACAGAACCGACAGATTGGTTTTTGTTCATCAAAATGATGCCCCCTTCTTCAGGAAAGCCATAAATTGGAACAGAAAATTCTTGTGAATCAGCTGTTCTAATCATGAAGCGACTGACAGGTAAATCATTGTATCCCCCTTTGGATGTGTAGATACCTGTTTTCCCCTCATGTTGTTTGAGTTCATCTAAAGCGCCAGACATATCTAATTCATAAATTTTAAGTTGCAAATCTGTTTCAGATAAACCAAGTGCATGGGCGATGTCTTTGAATGTTTTTTCATCCACTTCCCGTTGCCCCATTTCAATACGGTGGTAAACAGAAAGCGTCATTTTTGACCCTTTTGCAACATCATGCAAAGTCAAGCCCTTTTCCCCACGCAAATAGCGAAGACCTGCGCCCAATGTTTTAAGTCCAGAGCCAGAATTGATTTTTTGACGACGTTCTTGTTCGCGTTTCCAAGCTTTGATAACCTCAGGTTGTGAGGATCTTTCACTCACAAAAAGCGATTCGCTTGGACAGTTTAAAAATTGAGAGATTTTTTTAAGTTGAACTTCATCAACTCTGCGATAACCTTTTTCAATTTTTGAAATGGCTGAAAGGCTTAAATTTAAGGCATCTGCCAAGCTTTTCATTGTTTTTCCGCGAACTCGGCGAAACATTCTAATTTGGTTGGGGAAAATAATCTCTTCCATTATAGGCTCCTTTTGTTTTTGATTTTTGTTTTTTTTACTATACACTAAAAAAAACTAGATGAAAATAGACAAAATGAATTTTTTTTAATTTTTTTCATTTTTTTATGGGGTGACAAAAAAAGGATGAATTTTATATTTCAAAGAAAGTTCAATTTTGTTAAAAAAAGAGAATAAAAAACGCTCCCAAAAATGAAGCGTTTTTTGTTGTTATATTAAATGTTAAACCGTTTTGATGCTTTGGTTTAAACATCAATGTTATCTTTCCACCTCTTTCGGTGAGCCTCTCTTTCTTCAGGTGTTAGATCTGTGCTGCCAGCACCATCAAAATATCCTTTTGGTTTGCCCCTTTCATCGTTTGCATTTTTTGCTTGAGCATCTTTATCGCCGCCGCGATCATATATGCTTGCATTTGAATTGGCGCTTCTAAAGACTTCTTCCGCAGTGTATTGGGTACCACCCTCTTTATCAGATTTCATCACGTTAATGGCTTTGCCTGCAAGGAAAGCTGTGCCTCCCAAAGCAGCTTTTGTTGCTTTGGAAGCTTTTTGTTGAGCGCTAATTAAGCTTTCTGAGAGGTTGCCTGTATCATTTGTATTAAGAGTCCAAGAGTTGGTGATTTGTTCAGCCAATTCAGAACAGCCACTTAAAACTGAGATACAAATGTATGCAAAAGCAGTCATGGTCAAAATGTGCAAGAATGTGTAATCATCCACAGTGTTGCCAATCAACTGCGTGATAACTTCTTCAGTACCAGAAGAATTGGCTATTTTATCAACCAAATTAGAGCCCGCCATCACATCTGTCATCATGCTAGAATTTGAGCTAAAGAACAGCTGGATAAATGAGGCAACGGATGAGTCAGGCATCAAAATTGAAAAACCAATAATCATCATGGTTGAAAGAATAGATACAATCAAAATGGTACCCATTGCAAAGACAATTAACTGCCATGCTTTCGTGGCATAACTTCTGGACATCTTAAAGGCAAAGGCCACCAAGAACAGAGGCATTAAAACAAAGACAACACCTAATTTAAAGACGGATGCCATAATAAAGTAGCCCACCAAGAAGGTAAAGATACTAAACGTAATCACAAGTGTATACCCCGTGAATGTGAGGGATATGTTCGGTCCAGAAAATTGTGAAATGCGAGATAAGATTGGTAATTGTCCCAAAGATTGAGGTGTGTTTCTGCCCAAGCAAATCATCACTTGACCCAAAGAAATCATTGGAGCTGCTTGACGATAGGTGGAACAGGTAATGCATAAAATTCCATTGATAGAGGCAGAGTCAATGAATTGACCTGTGGTGACTTCTTTGTTCACATCTTTTTTCATATCATTGCAATAGTTGCATTTGCTAGAGGCGGCTATTCCCAAAGATTTGATGATTTTTTGATACAAATTATTACTGCCCCCCATCTTGTCTTGAGCAATTTCTGAAAAACGCATCCCAAGTGCTGCAGAGTAGGTGATAAATGGCGAAATAGTTGCTTTGTAAAATTGAACCAATGGCGCATGCAAAATAAGGGCGATAATAATCACAATGATGGTTTGATTGATCAGTTTTGTGAAAAATTCAGCAAATTTTTCAAACCCAAACTTGGCAAAAGATATCAAAATTGTGATGGCTAGCCACATCAAATAGATGGTGCCAAGGAGCAATTTTGCCCCGTCATTGATTTTTTTGTATGAGCTGATTGAAATTTTTTGAATGGCCGCAATAATGGTACTGGTAACGTCACAAGGCCAGCATTTGTTTTTATTTGCAATGTTTTTTAAAATAGCTGAAGTTGGAGAGCAGGTTGCTTTTTGTGATTTTAAGATGGCGTTTGCTTCTTCAACATATTCTCTAGCACATTGAGCCCCTGCATTTGGGCTGCTAAAGACACCCCCAGTATTGGATTGATCGCCATATCTGTTGAAAAAGTCAAGCACGCCACTTGCTTTATATAATGTGCGAAAATCAAATTCAGCATTGTTGCTCATAGCGCTACAAATATCAGCTCCAGCAGCACTTGCAGCTTCATAGGTGTTGAAATAAACATCACTTTCACTGATTTGAGGTGTGTTTTCAGCAAAGACTGGTGATTGAAAAATCAAACAGACAAAGAGTGGTAAAAGAAAGAGTTTAATTTTTTTGATTTTAACAGCCCAAAAAACAAATCCTAATACAAGCAAAAGTGAAAGGGTATAAAAAATGTATGGTATCACTTTTAAGGAGTTAGAAAGCTCAAAATCCAAACGTGAAATACCGAGGATGAAGAAGATTAAGATCGCTATTTTAAACATTTTAAATATTTTCATTTGAACCTCACTTCACCTGTTATGACACGCTATGTCGTTTTTCTGCTTCGGTCATGCCGCCACTACCTGCACCATCTGTGACCCAGTTGGCAGAATCTTTTGCCATATCTTTTGCGCCAGAAGCCATCATTCCTTTGCCGACAGCACCCATCACACCTGTACCAGCTAAAGCGCCACCGATGGCGATTTTACCAATGTTTTTGGCAACCCCAGCTGCTCGAGAGAATGTCCTTAAAATCACACTTCTGTTCATTTCACCCACGAAGAAACTGGTTATGTTTGGAACATCATTTGTGAGTTTAAACATGGCATAAACCAAGCCCAACATGGCCAACCCATTATTGCTCATGTTGTTCAATCCAATCAACAAAGATGGATCGGTTAATGATTTTGTAATGGAGAAAGAGTCTGAGTATTCTTCAATAATGGCAATGATAATGGAAATGTAAATACAAGTTACCAAAATTTGAGCCACCCCTTGGAATAAGATTTTAATACTTTCTGTAATGTAGCCCTTGGTTGGTGGGAAAACCCAGCCAGCCAAAAAGAATGGGAACATAATCAACACAAAGCCAACAGAGATGAAACCTTCCAAAATAATGAGTGGGAAGAAGAGCATAAAGTAAAAGAACATACTCATAATTAACCCACCTGTGATGATGGCCATAAATTCAAAATGCATCATCATTCTGGCGCCTAAGAAGAAACCACTCTTAAAGTGCAAGTAAAGTTGATAGACAATGTCTTGCATTTGTGAGCCAATGTTTTTTGTGAAAATGGCGTAGTTTTTCTCTATATCAGAGTCGGAGAAGGGGAGTTTGAACCAATCGCTTTTTGAGCCGATAATAGAGGTGGCTAGTTTTGTGAAAGCTTCCAATACGGGGGACATAATCAAATCTAAAATATAGAGCATATAATTTGGATTTGAAAGAATAACCCCCACAACAAGTGCTTTAAAAAGAACGCCAGCAATTTTAGGAATATAATCCTTCATATTTGGTTCTTTTAAAGATATAACCATTTTGCAAATGGTGAATGAAAGCCAAAATAAAAGACCAACCCCAAGCAAAATGGATGCTAAATGCGCGGTAGTAGGGTAGGTATTTGAAAAAGCAGAACCAATAGATTCCCACACAATTTTGAACATTGTGCAAGGCCAACATCCCCCTGTTGCAAAGACGCTTGCCATGGTAAAGTTTTCAGCCGTTAAGCCAAGAGAACCACACCCTGTTAATAAAAACAAAGGGGCAAGTACAAAGCAAAGATAAAGAGCCTTTTTGTATGGTGTTTTTGGACTTTTCATCAGCATCTCCCTTGTGTTAGTTCCTTTTTCTTTATGGATGTGGTGTTGGTGATGGTGCTGGCGTTGGTGCTGGCGCTGGTTGTCCACCATTTTGTTTGTCTAAGTTATTTGCAAACTGTGTAACATCCGATGCTTTAGCCCGAGGATTATCAGTAATGTATTCACAAATTTTATATTCTCTTTCATACGCTTTAAGTTTTTCTTGTTCTTCTTTTGTAGGGTTCTTTTTCGCTTTCAGATCTTGAATTTCGGAAGCAAGGTGATCTTTCCTAAGTTTTGCTTTTTCATTACGGATTTTTTGTTGTTCATTGTATTCATTTTGTTGAGATGTGGTAAGAGGACCCTTAGCTTCAAGTTCCGCCATTTTTTTGCTAGCATCATCTTGTTCTCTTTTGCGTTTATCTTCTTGCCAATTGCCACCCAACCAAGTTGGTAAAGAAGTGTCTTGAACAGATTTGTGAGCAGATTTACCCATGCTCATCAAGTTGCTAACGCCACCACCTGTTACAGCAAGGGCTGCACCACCCAAAGCGGCCCCCAATTTACCCATAGAGCCAACCCCTTGTCCAACAGCTTTGTCCAAACCTTCCCCAATGCTGGTACCGTAAGATTTGACAATTTGTGTTGCAATATGGGATGAATTTTTGACCAAAGAGGTTGCAAGCATCCCAAGAGCTATTGTTTGCAAAACCTCAGGGTTAATTAAGTTCATTTGCCCTGTGGCGAGCATATCAAAACCGCCTAAAAGGAATAGGATGATGGATTCTTTGCTGGGCATCATACTCTCTAAAACTTCAAGTGCAATAACCAAAACCACACCCAAGCAGATGATACAGGCACAACAGTTTAAGAGCATTTCCCAAGCGTTTTTAGTGTAACTTGCTGTGGCAGGGAAAACCCATAGAATAATCCACAGAGGCGTTAAGGCAGCCACAAAAGTTAGACGAACCATCACGTCAATCAACTTAAAGGGAACGGCAAGATAAACACCAAAATAAGCCCCTAAGATGGTAAATCCAACAATCATAATTTGAAAGTTTGGAATAATGCCTAAATAAGCATCTGCAAATGCGATTAAAATAATAACAGCACCAATAATCATACCACCGATTAAAGAGGCACTAATCAATTCTAAAAGACCGATAAGTTGGTCACGAATTTGGGTTGAAAAAGCAGTTAATCCCCCTTCATTTAAAATGCCTGCATTAACATCTGGAATAAAGCCCGATCCATCTTTACCCCCACCTAAGAGCCGTGTCGTTAGTTCTATCATTGTACCAGCATTTCTGTGGGTCATAATCTCGTGCGTTAGACCAAGTGAATAGGCAAGGAAAGGGGAGATGAGGTAGTGATACATTTGAACGGTTCCAAACAAAAAGGCTGTGGCAATTATGGCGCGCCCCAGATGTTTGAACAATTCCCCCAAAAATTGCATCAAGTCTACCTCTTGCAATTTTACAACAGTAGACCCAACTTTAAATGCAATAAAAAACAACATTCCAACACCAAGAAGCATTAAAAAGTCATTTTTTAAGTTGGTTGAAACAGCTGTTGCCATGTTATTCATAATGTCAAAGAGTGTTTTATATAGGTCGCAAAACCAGCAAAAGCCTGTTGCCCCGAACCCAAAGAGGGAAATCACAATCCCAATAATGGATCCACCAAAACCAGCACCTGTGAGTGCACCGCCACTGATGCTACCGAGAGCATTGGTAACACCACCCATAAAGGCATGAGCAATATTTGCAATTGCGAGGATGCCTAAAAAGAGTGCAAGAAATTTTAATTTCGGAATAAATCTGTTCATAACCCAACTCCCTGACCTAATAAAAAAAATAAAGCCCTATATACATTATAGCATAGATTTTGAAAAAACAACATAAAAATTTAAAAAATGAATAGGATGGAAGTAAAAAAAAGATTTAAGAGTCATATTTTTAGGCTTAAAAATGGCTTTTTTTTATATGAATACTGCTAAAATTAAAAAAATGTAGATTTTTTTTTAAATGTGCGGTAAAATTAAAGATACATAAAAAAGGAGATGCAAATGGAAAAAGTCAAAATCAATAGAAATAAAGTTTTGCTTAAGGTTTATAATACTCTTTATGAACAAAGGGGCTTGCTCCCAGATGTTGCAAGTGTTTTAGGGTTGGATCCAACTGGTTTTGAACCCACCTTGTTAGATGAGGCAACAGCGCTTCATTTGGAAAAAAGCTGTGCTCATGTAGCTTCTTATTTGCTTGGGACACAAAATGTGATGAATGAAGATGCTTTGGATGTGATTAAAGTTGTTCAAACACATTATAAAGATCAAGAATTTTGGCGTGATTTATTGTTTGATTTTGTTGAGTATATGATTTTGAAAGAAAAATGTGAAGTTGTTGAGGAAGAAAAAGCTTTGCTTGAAGAAAGTAAAGAAACCATGCGTGAAATTTATCAACATGAGCATGTTGAAAAAGAAATTATCAAAACATTTGCTGAAAAAATCAAAAAAGCAGGTTTTCGTGTGAATGCTGAAAAATTGATTGCTAATTATTTGAAAATGCGCCGTCAAGATGCCAAACAAGCTTGGGCAGTGTTAACCACAAATCCGGCTTTCTTTTCCCCTATTAATGTGAAGGATGAAATGGGGACTGTGCGTCTTTCAAAAGAAGCTGCAATAGATGAAAATAAAAAATTAGCTAAATTTTTGAAAGGGTTAAAGGTCTAAATTGACTTTTTTTAAAAATATGTTATAATATGGTTATGTTTGAATAGATAGCCTTTAGGAGGATAAGATGGAAAAATCAACAGTTAATAAAACTCATGAAAGTGCGTTGAATTTATTTAACGCATCTTTTGGCTCAATTATGGATGCTTGTGAGAGTGAACAAGAAGCTCTTAAAAAGAAATTTATGGCTGAGTTGGATGCTAAAATTAGATCAGGTGATTTAAAATCTGATGCCGCAATTGAGGCTTATCTTAATGGTTTTCCAGAATTAGCCTCAAAAGCTCCATCGTTAAAACGTGACATCAAAGCTGCTGTTGCTTATGATGAGGTTGTGCGTGGTGTTCAAAAGGTAAAGGAATACAAAGAAGCTGTTGCTAAAAAACAAGCTTTGGAAGAAAAAAGAGAAGGGGCCACACCATTAGAACCGAAGGAAGAAAATTTAGCAAAACTTGCCCGTTTTGAACAAATGGAAAAAGCTGAGCTTGATAAAAAACTTAAAGCCCTTCGTCAAAAAGAGACTGCTGAAGCGAAAAAGCCAGAAGAAGAAAGAGTTCCATTAACTCAAGATGAAAAAGACTTAAAAGAGTATAGTGAAGTTCAAAAGTGGCAAAAGTACAGCGATAAAAATGCTTCTGAGTTAGAAAATCGCTCTCAAAAAAAAGGGCCAGCCAAACAAGATTATTGGAATACGTTAGAAGCAGCCAATGAAGACTTTGAACGGATGAAGGATCTTTATGAAGGTGGCCATGCCAATGAAACAAAAGAATTGAACAAGCCAAAAGAAGAGGCTGCACCAGAAAAAGATGAAGGTGTTAATAAAGATAAACCTCAGTATGAAAGTCAAAAAGTCCCTGATTTTGATGATCCTCAAACAATTGATTGGGCAAAGTTTAGGGAAGAAGTTATTTGGAAACATTTAGACAACCTCTCAAAAGCTGGTAGTTTGGCTGATATGGGTTTTGCTTTGTTCACAACGTTGTTTGTTGATATGGCAGCTTCTGCTGTTGAGAATCTTACAAAACAAATCAAAGAAAACAAAAAAGTCAATGATAAGAAGAAGAAAGACGCTCGGGATAATACTATTGATACTAATTTAAAAGACAATGGGTTAAACAGAACAACGTTAATGCGTACGTTAGCTGTGGATGCTAAAAATTGGATTTTAGATACATCTAGTGCAGAAGCTCTTCAAGGAAAAGATTTTTCCAATTTGTCAAAATCAGATAAATTCTTGCTCAAAAAAGCTGAATTTGTTCGTGGTTTGCCAAAAACACCTGAAGGGGATATTGATTTTACAAAATTCACCAACAAACAACAAAAGCAATACGATGAATATTTGGTCCTTTATGCCCATTCATCAAAATGGTTGCAAAAATCTGATCAGTTGATGGGCGTTCGCGTTACAAATAAAGAATTGACAGAAATGATTGCTGGGGCAAGAGAAGCGCGTCCTAAAGGGGGGTTAGAACATCGTGTGCGTGATGTTCATGCAACTGAAAATCCTGAAACGAAAAGATCACCTATTAAAAAATCTCCAGATATGGGTCCTGTTCGCGTTACAAAAATTGATAAAGACATTGATCAGTTGGTTGACAAAGTTGTAGCAGGGGATGCTTTGAGTGCTTCTGAACGCAAAACATTGGGAACTGTTTTAAAAGATCGTGGTGTTTCAAAAGAAGGGATCAAAGACGTTCAAGCTGTTTTTGCTCAACAAGCAAAAGGAACACCAGATAAAGATGGTAAACCTGTTAAACCAAGTGAAGAATTACGCCAATCAATTGTTCAAGTGATGGTTAAAGGTGGTTTGGATGATTATGTTGTTTCAGATACAATGTCTAAAAAGAAATTAACTGAAACAGATCAAGCAAAAATTGCTTTGCAAGTAGATCGTCAAGCAAAAAGGAAAAAAGCCTTGGCTGAAAAAATGCAAGCGCTTGCTTCAAAAGATATGGCTCTTGCAAAAGCTCGTGAAGGAATGGCGCAATCTATGGACAATTTCAAAAACCGTTCAAGAGATGGTCGTTAACGTTTTGCTTTTTTAAACAAAAAAGAGCCCTTTTGTTTAAAAGGGTTC
Organism: Alphaproteobacteria bacterium; assembly: GCA_045632845.1. GTDB lineage: Bacteria > Pseudomonadota > Alphaproteobacteria > CAAHEQ01 > UBA3637 > RGIG4140. The sequence continues at coordinate 67,668 of JAZQXL010000014.1, read as the reverse complement.
TTTTTTTTGCAGAAAAAAGAAAAAATGAAATGTTTTATTATTTTTTTATTTTAATTTTTTTTGAAAGCGTGGTATACTATTTCTATATGCTATGATTAGGTAAAGGAGGGAACAATGGCTGTCAGAGGGATTAGAAATAAAAATCCTGGGTGTTTAAGATGTAAGGGAACTGCGGGAACTGATTCTGGTGGATTTGCTATTTATAACACATGGGAAGAAGGTTATTATGCTTTAAACTCTGTGTTATATCGGATTTACAATGGTAAAAGTTTGCGTCAGATTTTTAAAGCTTATGCGCCTGCATCAGAAAAGGGGAATAATCCAGGAAAATATTCTTTGATGGTTGCTGCAAGTTTGAAAGAAGCGGGAATAAATGTTTCTCCTAATGAACCAATTGATATGACCAATCCCCGTATTCGTGCTGAAGTTGTATGTGCCATTGCTGAAGTGGAATGTGGTAAAATTCCACAAGGAAGAGATTTTGCGGTGAGGCAATCACTTGCTTATGACCCTACTAAAGATCCTAAGGTTAAAGCAAAATCTGTGAGCAAAAAAGTTCCTTTAAAGAAAACAAAACCTGTTGCAACAAAGGGTAAAACGGCTGCACGTGCATCAAATGATGGGGTTCGAGTTGTAACAAGGAAAAAAAGAAACCCTGAAAGACAAGCTGCAACGCAACCAGCAACACCAAGGGTATTTGAAACTTCTTTTGCAGATATGCCTTATCAAGTTAATAAACCTGCTACCCCTGTGAAAGGGCCTTATGTGCTCCCAGGGCAGAGGGAAGATGCGGATATGGACGCTTCATTAAAAGCTGCTTTGTTGGAGGAATATAAAGATAAAACGCCGCCTAAAAAGCTTAGTTGGGTTGCAAGGATTTTACCACCATCATTGGGTGGGGCAAGTAAAGAAGCTCGCATATTAGATGAGATTTTTTATCCTAAAAACAAAGAAAATATTCTTGAACCAGAAAGAGAAATGTTTTCTGGTGTAACGGTCAAAGAGTTAAAAGAGGCTGGTTTTGATGATGCTCAAATTGTGAATATGCAAGCAAGAATTGATGTTAAACAAGAAATGGTAAATTCAGCTGGTTTGACGGCCCGTTTAGCTGAAGCAGGAACCAAAGTTTCTATGACTCGGGAAGAATTGGGTATTACAAACGATCAAATGGCTATTATTGCCTCTCTTTCGAGAGGAAACACGGGTAATGGATAATATATAAACACAACCTTTAGTGAACTTGATATTTTGTAAAAAAAAGCACCAACAAATTTTGTTGATGCTTTTTTGTTTTTTAAAAAGGGATGACTTTTAAAAGAGTTATAGCTGTTTTTGGCTTGCCTTTTAACAAGCAAGAAAGCGCAAGGCGATGCTTTAATTTGAGCCCTTCAAAAGTGATGATATTGCTCTCATAAAGACGTTTGAACTCTTGTCCCATCAAAGAGAATAATTGCAAACATTTTTGTTTGTCTTTTTGTTTGCGTAAAGCTTGGTTCATTGTCATTTTAACACGTTTGTTTAAAATTTCTTGTTGAACAGTTTTTAAGTGTTTTGGGTGGTGTTGCTCTGTATAAGCATAAATTTCATCAATCACAGTGATATAGCTCATGACCTTTTTTTCATTAAAGGCAGTGTGCATAATTGAGTTTGGATTGGTGTAATAATAATAAAGGGGGGCATTGATGTGCACAGCGCTTTTTGCTCTGCCCATGAACAAGGTTGTGAACAGCACATCTTCAAAATAAATGCCTTCTTTAAATGTTAAATCGCCTAAGACAGATTTTTTGTAAAGTTTAACACACACTTGTGTGATGAGTGATTTTTCTTTTAAAAAATCGCTGAACGGTTTGAAAAAACGGGTGAGGGTAAAGTCATTTAATTTAAGGCCAGCTGGGATTTTTTGATACAAAGAAGAGGTGTGTGCAAGGTTGCAAAAAACAACATCTGTTTGCTCATTTTGAGCTACTTGCATCATCAAATTTAAAAAATCAGGATGAAAATAATCATCAGAATCTAAAAAGCTAATGTAATCGCCTTTAGCGATTTGAAGTCCAGTGTTTCTTGCGCCTGAAAGACCTTTGTTCTTTTGATGAATGACTGAAAAACGCTCATCTTTTTTTGCATATTCATCAGCAATCGTACCGCTTGAATCTGTTGCGCCATCATCAACCATAATCACTTCAAAATCTTTGAAAGTTTGGTTTAAAAGACTGTCTAAACAGCCTCGTAAGTAAGGTTCAACATTGTAAATGGGAACAATGATACTGACAAAAGGGTGTGTCATGGTGTCTCCTTAATTTGAATAAAATCGAATGAAAAAAAGATACTTTTTTTTATTCAAAATTGCAAGATGGAAAAGAAAAAAATTATAAACAATTACCATTTCTTTGAATGGATGAAACAACTTTATCTTGAATAATAAAGATTGTTTGGCAAGAGTGGTTAAAGTATGTGCCTTGTTGGTTGGCGCTTGGATCTAAATAGGTTTGTCTTTCAGGGTTTGAAAATGTTTTATAATTGGTTTGATAGATGAGTTTTTTCTTGTCTTTTTCAACAACAATTTGGGTGGGAGTACCTAATTTTTTTGTCACTTCTGATTCTTCTTTTCCAACCAATTGAGTTAACCCTTGTTGATCAAATTGTTGATAAAAAGGAGAGCATCCGCTTAAGAATAAAAGAATAGCAAAAGTGAACAATTTTTTCATTTTAACCCCTTTCTTTTTTTTTAGAAAATAGGGGTGGAAAAAAACTTTTGCAAGGGGGCAAAGTTTATTTTTCAGATACAAAAGAAACGGCTTTTATAAGATCATGAACGAGTGGTTTATCAAATTGCTTTTTCATCTCATCTGTTATTTTATCCCAGGTGTAGTTTTTGCCTTCAACATTAAAAGCTTGTGCCAAGGGATAATCTGTTTGATTGTAAGGTTCTAAGAGTTTGTCTTTATGCAAAAAACCATGTGTGAATTTTGACACAAATGTATGTTTGCCATTGGGGTGAGTGATGGCAAAGCATTGTTCAAAATAACAGGTGATTTTTTTTAAATGAGCTGTTTTTTGTTTTAAATATTCCCAAAACATTTCAGCGGTGGCATTTTCAGGCAATTCACCCGCCCACCGTTTGGCAGCAACACCAGGCTGTCCGCCAAGTTCATTGATGAAAAAGCCTGTGTCATCTGCAATGGTGACAAGATTGGTTGCTTTTGCATAAGTACTGGCTTTTAAGATGGCATTTTCTTTTAATGAGGAATATCCCTCATTGATTTTGATGTTCAAGTTTAAAAAATCAAGAGCTGTTTTGAGTTGAAACTTGTCCCCCAAATAAAGTTGGATGTCATAAATTTTGCTTTTGTTTTTGCTTGCAAATAGCAGTGTTTTCATTTTTAACCCTTTAAAACAAGTGTTGTTTTGATTATTTTATTGTACAAAAAACACCCTTAAAAGCAAGAAAATAATCTTTTTTAAGGGTGTTTAACTTTTGTTTAAAAAAACTTATTTTGGCTTGAATAAGTTGCAGTGGCAATGACCTTTTTCGGCCACTTCTTTTTCATGTTCACCGCAAGGGCAGAAACCACGTGACACATCACAAGGGCAGCAACCATTGCAAGCGTTTAAACAGCGATTGATGATTTTGTCTGCAAAAGGGGTGAGTTGCCAGCCTTTTGTTTCAGCATATAATTCCAATGCGTGTTTGAAGTGGTTGTTATTATTCAAGATTTCTTCTTCTGTCATGTGATACTCCTTTTTAAAAAATGAATTGATTAATCAACAATAGCACAATTCCAGCATAAATGCCAGCAAAAATATCATCTGTCATCACACCAAATGCACCGACGACTTTTTTATCAAAATAAGAGCAAGGCCAAATTTTGACAATGTCAAATAAGCGGAACAAGGCAAAACCCAATAATAAGTTTAAAATGCTTAAAGGGGCAAAGGATACGATGAACAAAAAGGTTGTTAATTGTCCTGCTGTTTCATCAATAACCACAAAGCCTGGGTCTTTGTTTGTGCTGGTGGCTAAAATGTGTTTAGTTGCTTGAATGCCAATTAAATAACTGACAAGTGTGGCGATAAAAAGTGCGCATCCCCCCAAGGGATAAACAAGTGCAACCAAAGGTAATGTGGCAAGCGATCCCATTGTGCCAGGTGCAACCTTTGATTTGCCTGAAAAGAAAAAGGTGGCAATTAAATTGTATAAAAAGTCTTTGTTTTTCATTAGATAATCCAATTGTTGTTAAAAAGAAGGGTTAGCCTTTTGCGACTGCTGTAACAAAATCATCTTCATCCCCATCTTCAGTTTTTAATTTTTGACGTGGCAAAGAGATCTTTTTGCGAGTTTTACGCTTAGACTTAGTTTTCTTAGAAGTCGATTTAGCTTTTCTGCCCTTGCTTGTGCTCTTTTCAGCTTTTGAGCTATTTTCGTCCGTTTCTTCAGATTCTTGAGTTGCGTATTCACTGCTTGGCGATACATCTTCACCGCTTTCTTCAAGTTCTTGTCCATCTTGTGTGTCATCATCTGCTCCGTCAATTAAAAAGCCATCTTCATCAACAAGAGGAATTTCAAAATCTCCCGTTTCTGTGTCGAGCTCGTCAGTAAAATCAAAATCATCCTCTATTGTATCAGGAGAATCAGTTTCGTCAAGTTCTAAATCGTCGATAAAGAATTCTTCATTGTCAATAGGAGGAGGGGTTGCATCACTTGTGAAGTTTGGTTCGTTATTTTGGTGCGCTGGTTCACTAGGTACAGTAGCTTCAGGTGCTGTTGTTTGAGCAGAACCAACTGGTACTTTTTCAAGTTTTACAATGGCAGGATCAGATTCTCCTTCTTTTAAGTCAAAATAAGCGCTTAAAAATGAGGAATAGTCTAAAATATCCCCTTGGGGCTGACCATTGTTAAACACAAGCAAGTGGATGCCGTGGTTTTTAAAATATTCAACGGTTGGTTTTGCGTTTAAAATGCGACCATCTGTAACACAGATTGCTTTGATAACTTCAGACCCTGGTTCTGCTCTGGCCAAAGCTTCAGAAGCTTTGATCAAATCTTCTGCCAATCTTTCCATCATGCCCCCTTCGGAGTACCAGGTGCTGGCATGAATATCATCATTGAAATCAACGGACCAGTTCACATCTTTTCGATTGACAATTTCAATCATCATTGCTCTGGCTGCTGTTGAAATAGCCATTGGTACTTTGTGTCCTTCAAGTAAAATGTGTTGGAAAATTTCAACTTTGAACTTGCGGGCAACAACAGCCATTTGTTTGATCATTTGAAGCACATTTTTATGGCTCTTATTTGTGGCTTGTTTTTGAGCTTCCTCTTCTTGCCCAGGAAGTTTTGGCGCCACATATTTGGTTGCTTGAATGGCAGAAGGCATAGCCCGTGGTTTAGCGTATAATGGTTTGTCTTTTTTTAAATCTAAAGCGCGTTTGACAACGGTTTTGGGCTTTGGTGTAAACCTAAATGCCAACCAATTGACTTTGAAGAATAAAAACCAACCAAGGAAGAAAAGAGGAATCCAAAGCACCATCATTAAAAACAAAAGAACATCTGGCAACTTGCGAATGCGCCAGTTGTAATTTTCAAATGCGAGCCATTTATCATGCCATGCTTCTGATGAAAGAAAATCAAATTGAAACAAGATGCTTAATGATGGGACAACATATAAAAAATAAACCAAGCCCCAAACGACGCCGACAATGGCTAATTTTACCAATGATTTGATATTTTTATGCATTAAACGGATCCCCTTTTTTTTCACGTTTAAATTTAGTATCAACTTTTTTTATCAAAAAAACAAGTCTTTTTTTTATTTATTTGATGGATTTATCCAGTCTTGAAATTAAAAAATAAAGTTAGGGGAGCAATTCTTGACTTGATAAATTTTTTTTGTTAAAAATAAAATAAAAGGAGGGGGTATGCGCTTTTTTATCCGTTTGTTATTATTGGGTTGTGGGTTGTTGTTTTTTGTTTCCTCATCAAAGGCAAATGACTTGTTTGATGAGACTGAAACAATCAAAAAGATTGCTTTAGAACAGGTTTTAAAAACAGATTCAGATTTAACAAAAGCTAAAAAATTGGCTGAGTTTGTGGCTACGCATTTTGAAAGAGATGGTTTTTTTGAAAGAGAAAAATTAAAAGCTGCAAAGAAAAATAAAGTTTATGAAAAACCTTATAAAAATAACATGTTAAAAACCAAAGTGGGTGATAGTGTTGAATTTGCAAATCTTTATCAGCAATTATGCTTGGCAGTTGGGTTGAATGCGGTTGTGGTTGAAGGTTATGCTGGCAAAAACATCAAAGCATACAACGTGGTACGTCATGAGCAAAAAGCAATTAAAGGCGCTTTTGAACTGGTAACGGGAAAAATTGATTCTTCCCTTGAAAGATATCACAGTGCGTGGAATGCGGTTTATATCAATTCTAAATGGATTTTGGTTGATACCTATTGGATGATAAAAGGGGAAAAGGCAGCATACAAATCTGTTTCATCCGTGCGTCAGATGGAAAAAGCTTTAGCCCAAAGTGAAAAGCAAAAATTAAAACGCAAAAATAGCGCTATTGATAAAAAATATTTCAACACAAAACCAAAAGAAATGATTAAAACACACTTTCCTTATGATGAAAAATGGCAGTTGCTTTCTCACCCTGTTTCATTGAACAATTTTGTGAAAAATTGATTAAAAATTTTTTAATTAATTATTTATTGTTTTTATCTCTGCCCTTCTTTTAAAGGTATTTTTTTATTATGTCAGACAAAGAAGGATTTTTTTTTGATTTTATTTTGTTGATATCTTTATTTGTTGGAATTTATTTATGGTGGCAACTGGGAAAATTTGTTGTTTAATCAAAAAAATGCTTTTTTGTCAAATGATGGAGAAAAGAAGGAAAAATATTTTTAATTAAAACATAAATATTCCGTGAAAAATGGCTTTCTTTTTATTTTGTTGACGAAAATTAAAATTCAAGTTATACTATAAAAAAAGGAAAGGGTGAAAAAATGAGTGAAGATAAAGACTACTATCAAGCAGGCAGAGAAGCTGGGAACAATGCGCAAGGTGTCTTGGGCACGGTTGTTGGTGGCATTGGATCAGGTATTGGTTGGGTAACTGATAAAATTGGAGATGGTGTTTCTTGGCTGTGGGATTCAAAAGGTGGAAAATATGTGCGTGGTACGGGTCGAGGCTTGGTTGATGGTACCAGCTTTGGTGATGGTTTAGATAAAGCTGAAGAAGCTGCTGAGATTGTAAAGAAAAGACAAGCTGAGTTGCGTGATGAATATTTGGGTGAGGGAGGCTCAGTTCAGTTGGATGATGAGGGACGCTTTGTTTCAAAAGCAACCGCAACGGAAGAAACACCAGAATCTGCAGATGTTAAAACAGATAAAACGCCTGAAACTGATGGAAATGAAATTGTTGAAGAAAGACATACTCTAGGTGATGGTCCAGAAGGTCCTTCTCACAAGGTGGAATATGTTTTAAAAGATGGGCGTGTTGTTGATGAAACTGAACGAGGCGATGCCATTCAAATTGTTTGGAAGCGACCAGATGGAACAATAGGGAAAGAATTTATCGATGCTGATAAAGTTGCGATGATCAGAGCCTTTGTTTCAAACAAATGGGATGCTGTTAATGGTTTTAAATTAAAAGTTGTGGAAGACACGGGGGATGCGCTTTCTTCTCTTTATTATGAACCACATGAAGTTGTTGGGTCAGATTATCAACGAAGAGGGGATGGGGCCAAACGTCGTTTGAACTTTGCAAACACAGAATTTACATTGTCCAATTCAAAATTTAGAGCAGCGGTTATTCGCATTTATGAGTTGGATAAAAAACAAGGACGCATTGACCCTGGTTTGCATGCACTGGCACTTTCTTTTGGTTATCAAGGGGCGGTTGATGCGGTTACTCAAAAAATGATGAGAGGGGCTGAGGTGCCACCAGCAGATTTTACACCCCATACACCGCATACAGCTGGTTTGAAAGTGAACTTTACTATTCCTGGCACAAACACCAATTCAATGGTTGTTTTGTCGGCTGAACAAGTGGCGGCAGTACGCTCATTTTTGAAAGTGAAACGAGATGTAAATGGGGGATATAAGTTGATGGTTAGCGCCAATTCTGGGGAGCCATTTTCACCTCTTTATTATCAGATGAACACTCAAGGAAATGCGCTTGTGCGTCGAGGGGAAGATCCATCTTCAGTTGCGGTGGCGTCATCTGTTGCAACATTTAAGTTAAATGAAACACAATTTCACGCAGCTGTGATGGGGATTATAAAAGCGGATGCAGACCGTGGATATGTTGATCCTGCGTTGAAACAATGGGCGGATGTGATGTTGCCCAAAGAACCAGAACAACCTGTGAATGGTGGACAGCAAGGCGGTTTGCAAGGCGGTCCTAACGGTGGACAACAAGGCGGTTTGCAAGGTGGTCCTAACGGTGGACAACAAGGCGGGCTTAATGGTGGTCAGCAAGGCGGATTATCTCCTGTTGGTGGGGCAACAACCCCATCTGATGATGATAAAAACTTTTTCCTTTCAGCGGGCAGCTGGGTTAATGGCGCATTCAATTCTTTGGGAAATATGATTCCAATTCCTTTATTGACAAAGTTTATCCAAATGATTGGGAACTGTATTGGTGGTTTGCTCAGAACCATTGGGTATGTGCTTGAAGGTGAATGGGGTAAAGCGGGGAATGAATTGTTTGGATGGATAAAAGATGCTGCCATTGTTGGGGGTGTTGCTTATGGTGCCTATTTCTTGAAGAATAAAATTTCTAACTACTTTAAAACAGATGATAAAACTTCTTCAAATAGCTCTTCAACCAATACAGGCTCATCTTCAAACACAAATTCAGATTTGTCTGATTTGTTGGCAGGGATTTTAAATAACTCAACTGGTTCTGGCTCGACAAATGGTGATAAGAAAGATGAGGAAGATAAGAAAAAAGATGAAGATGTTTATATCGGTTTGAACCACTCTTCCAACGGTCAAGTGGCGGGGACGATTAAGACATATACAGATGCATCTGGTACAACACATCGGTTGCTTGATACGTCTGATAGATTTTTGCTCGCTGGAGATATCAGAGATCCCAATTCTGATGGGACTTTGTGGCGGGTGAAAGTGGATAAAACAAAATAAGATTGTTTTTATAACTTTTTGATTTTTAAATAAAAAAAGAGCGCTTTTAAAATGTTATTTTAAAGGCGTTTTTTATTGCTCATTTTGTTTTATTTTGCTTGAAATTGGCTTTAAATTGCTGTAGAGTGAATTAAAATGTGTCTTGTATAAAATGATGGACACAACTATATAATCGCAATAGCCTTCAATGGGTAGAAAGGAGACGAAATATGCGAGAAAATTTAACTTTAACGCAATTAGATATAGATTTGTATAATGCGGTTGAGTATGGGAATCCTACTTGGGTGATTGCCGCTATTAACGCTGGCGCAGATGTAGATGCGCAAACAAGCAGAGGGGATACGCCAGCCATTTTGGCTTGCAAAACAGGACATTTACAAGCTTTTGATATGCTTGTTTATTATGGTGCTGACCTTTCAATTAAAAATCAAAAAGGTGAAACTGTTTCAACGATTTTACAAGCTGCTATTGAAAAAGAATATTCTGTGGATTCTAAAGAATATTATGCTTCAAGATTAAGAAAAACAAAAGAAGTTTTGGAAAATCCAAGATCAAAAAATCAACCTAAATTGTGGGATGATATCACACAATTTCGATTGGGGGAATCTTTGATTGAAGCGGTTCGAAATAATGATTTTGAAAAAATAAAATCTTTGGTTGATCAAGGGGCTAATGTTTTGCACATGAATGAAGAGGGGGATGATCCTTTGGTTGTGGCAAATAAGTTGAAAAATGAGAAAATGGAAGATTATTTGTCTGATAAAATCAACTTGAGCCAATATTTGATTGGTGCCATTTATGATTGTGACATTTCAAGAGCTAAAAGAATGCTCGAAAAAGGGGCTCACCCGATGGCATATGATAGATATGGTAATTTGGGTATTTTGTTGGCAGCGGAAAGGGGATTATTCCCTCTTGTAAGAAAAATGATTTCTTTGGGCGTTGACCCCAATGTGACGGATAAATATCATAACACATTGCTTAAGTTTGCTGTTAAAAACTCAGATTCCAATATGGTTGATTATCTGTTTGAAAAAGGGTTTGATTATTCCAGACACTATCACTCAGTTATGGATGATATTAAAAGGGATGCTGTTGCTTCCAAAAACTTATACATCGTTCAACAACTGATTACAACCGGAACTGAAGCGGATAAGTTTGTGGGCGATGCTATTCAAACAAAATCAGATTTGATTATGGATTATTTGTTTTCATTGGGAGCATTGGCTCAGCATCATCAACAGTATGTTTATCCAAGGATTGTGTCGGTTATTCAAACAGGCAACCCTGATATTGTGAAAAGAGCCATTGACAAAGGTCTTTTTGTTGACAAACCCAATCGCTATGGACAATGGGCATTGCTTGAAGCTGTTAAAACAAAGAATGAAGAAATTTTGAAAATGCTGTTGGATAAAAAACCTCTTGTTGATAGAACGAATGAACAAGGGTGGACAGCTTTGATGGAAGCTTGCAAACTTGGATATCAAAATATGGCAAAAATGTTGATTGAGTCTGGTGCCGATGTGAACAAACAAGATGTGAGAGGCTGGACTCCTTTGATGGTAGCGGCTGAAAGTGGTTCTTATCAAACGGCTGGGGAGCTTTATGTCGCAGGGGCTGAGATAAACAAGCAAAGTAACACGGGAAGAACAGCTCTTTCAATCGCTATGGATAATCGTCAAGTCGATATGGCACGCCACATTTTGTTTTGGGGGGCAAAAGAATCTATTGCTCTGCCATCAGGAAAGGATTTGATTTTTCAAGCATTAGAGTTGAAGCATAACAATTTACTCAATGAGTTGGTTGTGAATGGGGCAGATGTGAATGTGTTGGATAACAATGAGGATAACACGCCATTGCTTTATGCTTTAAGACACGATAATGTTGAACAAGTGAAGTATTTTCTTGAAAAAGGGGCAGATCCCTTTTTGGAAAATAAATATACTTTATCAGCGTATAAATATGCTGTAGGTGTTCAAAGAAGTGAGGAGTATGAAGGACATTTTGACCCTGTTAAAAAAGAAATGAGTGATTTGGTTCTTGCGTTTGCTCAAAAAAGACAGGCGGAACCAGTCGTTATTCAAAAGGCGAAGAGGGTTGCACCTTTGGATAAGGATAATCAGCATTTACCAGAATAACAAAACACCCCTGTTTATGACAGGGGTGTTTTTTATAAGCAGATGAGTTAGTTCATGTTGATGAAAAAGTAATTTATATAACCGTTTTCGCCTTTGTCACAAGAGGATACATGGTAGGCAGAAAAGGCGGCAACCGCTTGACAGAGTTTTTGATCTGAAAATACAACTTCAGTTAGCACCATAGCTTCAGCTGTTGTTGAACTTGCGTCAATCATTCTATGAGATATTTTTGTTACCCCTGCAGGAAGTTGTCCCAAATCAGTGTGTTCATAATCAGCGATGAGATTGTCACTATCACTACAACCAGCGTAAGCTCCACCATCAGAAATTACTGCTTCTCCATTCGTGATTTTTTGTTGACACAAGCCATAAGCAAGAGAGGCATATTTTGCAATGGCATCCACAATTTGATTAGCCCTATGTTTGCGCATGGAATGGGAGTATCCCGCAATGCCACCGACCGACAGCACGCCGATAATTGCCAAGACGCCCAACATTTCCACCATAGACCGACCGGATTCAAGTTTTTTGATTTTCATTTTAGACTCCCTTAGTTTTGTTTGATTGGGAGAAGAACAGTTCCGCCTTCACATTTAGTCCCGGCAATAGATGCAACGGCTTGACAAAGTTTGTCATCATCAATAACTGCGCTTACAATGACAATGTCAACACCAGAAGAGGAATCCGTTTTAGTACTACTTATAGTTGTTAGGATACCTGCAGGTAAGTTACCAATGCCAGTTTCTTCAAAATAAGGAGCAAGATGAACACGGCTATTTACGCATTCTGAAAGCTCATTTATCTCTCCATTCAGGATTTTTTGTTGACAGGAGCTATACGCCACTAATGCATATTTTGATAAATTATCAATAACTCCATTAGCCCTGTGGCGACGCATTGATAAACTATACCCCGCAATGCCACCAACAGAAAGCACACCGATAATGGCAAGCACGCCCAACATTTCCACCATAGACCGACCAGATTGAGATTTTTTAAATTTCATAATAAGCTCCTATTTTTATAATTAACTTATTGCTATTTTAAGCACATTTGGATTGTAAAAACAAGGGAAATTTTAAAAACAAAAACCGCCAATGAACGGCGGTTTTGAGTGTGTTAATAAAGATAGGAGAGGGTATTATTTTCGATCGTTTTGCCAATTTTGTCCTTTTAAAGCTAAAGAAATAGCGTTTAATCTGGCTTTGGCGGAAACGACTTTTTGTGGTTGATGATCGGTTGCATGATAGCGTTCAATAATGCCAGAATCATCACCCATTTGAACGATTTGTTCCACTTTTTTGTATTGTTGCCCTTGAATGATATCCCCCATAGCTTTAAACGCTTCACTATGAGCCAAAGCATTGCAAGCGCTTTCATAAGCAAGGAGCATTTGACTTTCTTGTTGATGATTGTGCATTGCGGCTACAAAGGAGGGGGTGAACCCTTGTTTGTTCTTGACAAAAGGATTTGGCTTGTGTTGGCTGATAATGTTGGCTAAATCAAGGGAATATTCCGCTCTGAACTTGTCGTGTGTTTCAAGCGTCATATGAATATAAGCATTGTATGTTTTGACCTTTTTTGACCCAGCAACAAGGTGTAAAAGCGTGTTGCCATTGTTATTTTGCACATTAATATCAGCACCCATTTTAAGTGCTTTTTTAATATCAGCAACAGCGCCAGAACAGCTGGTGTAAGGTTTGTCTTCAAATTCTTCAAGCCCTTTTTTGAGCAAAGCGTTGGCTTCTTCTTTTGTAAAATTAGTGTTCATAAATAATCTCTCCATACAAAAATATCTTATTAATCTTCTTTCATATTGCCTGTGTCAGACAAATCATGCATTGCATTTAAAAACCTGCGTTGTGCTTTAACAATAACCGTTTTGCGATAAGGGTCTTTATCTTCAGTGCTGTTGGGGACAAGTTGTGCCAAAATGGCGAGTGCTTCCAAGGCTTGAGAGTGTTTTTCTGCTTGATAGGCGTTTTCATAACTGAGCAACCAGCGAAATTCATTTTTAAGTCCTTTTTCAAGCGCTTTCATCGATGGGGTCATACCCTTATCATCTCGAACAAAGGGGTTTGGGCGAAACTTGGTTGTGAGATATTTGACATCAAGTGGTTCAAAATCAGCTGATTTTTTTGGGTCACTTTCATAGATTTTTTTTGCCCAGTTGTTGTATGCCACCATTTTGGAAGATAAAACAGCATGCAAAAGTGTTTTACCCGATTTGGTTTGCATGTTCACATCTTCGCCATTTTCAAGCATCATTTTAATTTTGAGGACATAAGGGGTAATGTCTTCAAAAGGTGTTTCTTTTATTTTTTTTGATGCTATGAATTTGAGACAGTCAATAACATCTTTGTGACTTGGATACATAGAAAAAATCCTCTCTTTTTGTTCGAAAAGACGCACAAAATAACATATTTTAATCAGTTCTGTCAAGAAATCTTTTTGTTTTGTTTCATAAGGTGTTTTTTAGGGGATAGGGGCTGTGAAAGGATATTCAAAAAGAAGATACAAAAAAAGCCTTGAAAAAGGCTTTTTTTAAGTTTTTTGTAACTAGAAAACCACCAGTTAGCCTGCGTGTTCCTTTTTATGCTCTGTTATTTTGTTTTGAGGCTGGCATAAAAGTATTTGATTGATAGGGCTGAGCATAGGCTGCAAGGCCTGTTTGAGCCCCTTCTTTTGTCGTAGCCTCTTGTTCTGATGGGAGGGTATCTTGTGGCACTTTTGCTTTGGCATTTTTTTGAAGGGCGGCTTGAAGTCCAGCGGAAGAGGGTGTTGTTTCCCCTGTAGATACAGGTGTGGAAGAGTTTCCTGGTTTTTTGGCTTTTTTCTTATCTGCTTGGGTAGAGGAGCCATTTTGCCTATTGAGAAAGTCATAATTACGTATTGAATCTCGTGCATCTTTAAGTTGTTTTAGTTCCCCAGATGGTATATTTTCACCAAACTCGATTATTTTTTCAATAGTTCGTTTTTGAGCGCGAGCTTTTTTTCTGAATTCTTTTTTATCAGTTTCTAATTTTTTACCTGTTTTTGCGTGATTGGAAAGTTCCTCATCACTCATGGGTTTGTACTGGCTATTTGTTATTGCATCCATGAGAGCGTCATCTTTTAGATCTTTTTCCAAACTTTTGGCAATGGTTGGATCAATTTTGCTGATCTCTTCGAGTTTTTTAGCTCTTTCTTCAGGTGTCATGTTGGCCAATGTAAACAATACTTGTTTGTTCTTTTTATTATAACTTTCAATTTGGGTCTCTAATTTGCCATATTCTTGTTCCAACTTGTTTGCATTTTGCACTAAAAAGTCTGTGAATGTGCCTTTTTTACCATTGTCCAATGTGACGGTTGTGTTCCAAGCAAGTGAACCATTTTCAATGGCTCTGAGGGTTAAATCAAGATTATCATACATCAAATAAGGGTTGCTTTGTAATGCTTTTGCAAATATTTGTTCTTGTATTTCGGCAGTTCTGATTTGTTGTTCATGGGCAGCGGCAGCCATGGCAATATCGTTGCTAGAGCCTACTTTTTGTGTGCGAATGGTTTCTAAAATAAGTTTTTTTAGTTCTGTTGGTAAAGGAGGGAACCCTTTGATGTTTTGACTGGAGCGGTACAGTGCCATCAATTGGAGTTTTTCAGAACCAGAAAGGGTATCAGCCTTTTTGCCATTAAAATAGTTCAATTGCTGATACAGGTTTTTAATCCGTTCGCTGTCTTTTTGATTTATTGTTTTGTTAATCATTTTTCCCCCTTTGGTATCCTTTTTTGATGAGGTACGTCTCCCTGATTTTGAACCTTACTATATTTAGTATACCATAAAATTAAGATTTTGACCATATTTTTTCAAAAAAATGAGCGTTTTTTTATTTTTTTGACTGAAAAAAAGGCATTTTCTTTTTGAAAATAAAATTATTGTTAAAATAAATTTTCAAAATCAAATAATTATAAAAAAAATGAATAGAAAAGTATTGCTTTTTTAAAACAATATCGTACATATAATACAAAAGATATAATAAAGGGACAAATTCATTTTAATAAACCAAACAAATAGAAAAAAAAGAAAGGAGACACAATGACACGAGTAGCCAAAGAAGAAGATTTGAACCATCTTTCATTTTTAAGAGAAATTTCAGTTTTAAAAGAAGGGGAAAAAACAGGGTTTTTCAATAAGCAAGAGGATAGAAAAATTTCAAAAACAAAGCTGATAGAAGAAGATAAAACGCCCCAAAGTCCTATACAAGAAAAACTTTCTTTTTTAAAAATACCATTTAAACCCGTGTTGAGTGAAAAACTTAAAAAAGAGGTGGCTGAAAAGTTCCCGACTGTTTCAAAAAATGCAAAATCAGATGTGTCAGATTTGTTTGTTTCAGATGTTTCAATGGATGAAGATGATAAAAAGAAGTGGGATTTTTCAATTCCCTTTTTAAATAAACGCAAAAAAGTTAGAGTCAAATATGTGAGTAATCATTATACGCAGATTCCTGTTGTTGAAAAGGAGATTACCTCTTCACATCAAATTAAGGATTCAAGGTCGTTGCTTGTTTTTTCTTCCAGCTGGGTTAAAACAATTTTTGAAGATAAGATTTTGTTTAAAGCTATTCCTGCTACGGGGACAAATTTGCTCATTTTTCCCAAAGGGCACTATTTTTTTGTGCAATTTGCCTATCAAACAACCCCCATTCATCCCACGCAAGAAATGATCCATCAAAAGCTTTCCCCTTTGAAAGTGTTGGTGTTCCGTGATTTTAAGTCTTTTCGAAATTGGGTATATGAACAAATGCGCCAAATTGAAGGAGATGGTTTTAAAATTTAAAATAAGTTTTAAGAGTAAAAGTCTTTTTTTTATAAGGGAGATTTTTACTCTTTTTTTTATTTAAAAGTAAGGGGGATTTTATGAGTGAAATAACGTATGATGATGTGGTGCATCAAATTAAAAAGGCGTGTCAAATTTATCGCCTGTATAAAAAAGAAAGCCCAGACGGGTTCAAAAGTTGTTTGTCTTCATTTGTGATAAAAGAGGCACACGGGACTTGGGTTCCCTCGCCAAAAGAAATTGACATGGCGGATCGGGTGCAATTTTTGTGGCTCAGATGGTTGGATCCTGTGTCAAGACGCCTTGTTTGGTTCAGGTTTGATGGGCTGCCTTGGAAGGTTTTAGCCTATCAAGAAAATTTAACGATTCGACAAGCCAGATACAAAGTTGATCAAAGTGTTAAAATTATCCTTAAAAACATTCAAAAAAAAGATAAAGAATCAATGCGTTATATAAAAGATTGAGTTATTATCCTTTTTGATGTATAATTAATATATGGGTATTTAAAAAAATAGAGAGGGGGTGAGACGCATGAGTGAAAAAGTTTTATATGAACGACTCATGCGTTATGTCTGCGCAAATGGGGATGTAAAAGCTGTTGAAGACCTTTTAAAGCAAGGGGTTAATCCCAATGCAGCAGATAAAAATGGATACACCGCTTTGCATTATGCAGCCATTTCTGGGAATGAAGAAATGGTTAAATTGCTTGCCTCTTATGGGGCTGATTTAGATGCGCAAGATAAGTTTGGAAAATCTGCCATGCATTTGGCTGCAATGGGGCAAAAAGATGCTGTGATGCGGGCTTTGATTCAAGCTGGCGCAGATATGGATTTGCAAGATAAAAAAGGTTTTACAGTGGCTCATATTGCAGCTTCCAGACAAAATGATAAGGCTGTTGAAATTTTGGGGGCTGCAGGGGCTGATTTGGATTTGAAAGATAAATATGGTCAAACAGCGCTTCATTGGGCTGCTTTTTATGGTCACAGAGCTGTGGTGCAAAAACTTATTCACGAAGGGGCTAATGTTGATGTTGTGAACGCAAAAGGACAAAGCGCCTTGGAGTATGCTGTTGTGACAAATCATAAAGAGGCGGTTCAAATGCTTTTGGACCTTGGGGCGAATCCTGATTTGAAAAATTCAAAAGGAAGATCTGTTGTTGATTTGATGCGCAAAAAAGAAGGGTTTGAAGAGGTGATTAAAGACTATTCTTTGGATCAAAAACAAGTACAAGTGGCGCAAGAAAATGAAGATTTAGCCTCTCAAAAAAATCCAGAAAAAACAGAATCTTCTAGCCTTTTGGGCAAATTAAATTCTTTTGCTGAAAAAATAACAGCTGAAAGTGATAAAAACATCTTGACAAGACCAGATTTTCATCGTACTGTTTAAGTGCAGACGAACAAGCTAGGCGCTTTATCTTTTATTCCTCCCTTTTGATAAAGCGCCTTCCTTGTACCTTGTGAAATTTTTTTGTGATGTGTTTGATTGAACAGCTTTAAGGCTGTTTTTTTTGTGCTTAAAATTAAAATGAAATTAAGCGGTTCTTTCCCCATTCATTTGTTGAAGAGTGATTGGGTTTATCTCATTTTCTTGAGAAATGTTTTGCCCGTGGATTGAAAGGGTTGCTGCCATGCTGTTTTTTGAAGGGTGGGAGGTTTTGACTTCTTGTGTTTCTAAAGAAGGGTCATTGTTTGTTAATGGTGCTGTTGGTGTTTGAACGGGTGCTTCTGTTTGTGCCAAAGCTGTTTGAGGTGCTTGAATGGCGCCTTCACTTGAAGCTGTTTGTTCAGGCGTTTGGGGCGCCACCACTTCTTGCTTATCAGCGCTTGAAAGAGTTGCTTCTTTATCTTCTTGATTAACCTTAGAGGCATATTTAACCTCGGGTTGTCCATGTGCTTTTCGAATGGGGTTGTAATCTGGTTGACGAATAAGTGGATTGCGTTTTTTCATATCTTCAACCATTTCAAAGGGGACTGTTATTTGTGCCTGAGATTTGTTATCTTTTTCTCGGTAGGCAATGGCTGTATTTACTGTCTGTTCAGCATTGAAGTGTGTGGCTTTTTCATCGCTTGTTTCTGGATAAGCATGGGCAACAAAATCTTTGCTATAGATGGCTCTGGTGTGTTGTGAAGCCATTTGCTTAGCATAAGCCTCTTTTGCAGCTTCAACATCCACACCATCTTTGGGAGTGAATTTTAAACACCCTTTTGGGGTTGTCTCGGGATTATCCGCATAGGCTCGCCACATTTTGTAACTGGCAGCATAAACTTGATTGTACTCGTTATCGGATTGTGCAATGTAACTGATAGCATCTTCTCGCGCTTCTTCAGGAGACATACCATTTTCTTCGTTTCCTTGTGCGAGGGTGTCAATTTGAAAATCAGAGGCGGAATTTATATCTAATTCATATGCTAATTGTTGGGTTAAGGCTTGTGCTTCAGCGTCATAGAGGACTTTTGAAGCGGTTTTTCCTTTCAATGCTCTAAAAAGGTGTTTTGCCATGCTTGATTGAAGGTCATGTGTTGCTTCATGCGCCAAACCTGCGGCTAACTGAACAGGTTCATTCATTAGGTTGGCGTGAAAGGTGACCACATCTCTTTTGATGCTATAACCTGCAACAGATGTTAAAGAGGGGTCACCCTTCATATCAAAACGAAAAGTGTCATCGGCTTCAAGCATGTGTCTGAGTGTTTGAGCGCCTGTTGGTGTTTGATTGAGCAGGTCAATAGCGTCAGAAAATCGTTGGTTGGAGTTTTCATCTGGATTGACAAGACGGCATTTTTTTAAAAGTTCAGCTTTTTCCTCTTTTGACAGCGGGTGTGTTGTTTGGCCTTCAAAAAGTTGATGAGAAGATGAATTTTCGCTCATGATTTTTCCCTATGAAAATATATTTTCCCCAACTTTTAGTATACCATAGTTTTTTGAAAGTCAAAAGCTTTTTTTTGATGTTGAATTTAAGATTTTTCTTGCAAAAAAAAATCCATCGTGCTAATATACGTCGCAAGCAATCCGGACCTGTAAAAAGCTTTAAGCAAAAGGGGTTTTGTAAGAGGGGTTGTGATTATAAAGCTTCCTCTTATTTGGTCGGAAATAACATAAAGAAGGATAAAATTATGGAAAATTCATCAGTACAAGCCTGGGATGGCTTTAAAACAAGTAAATGGCAAGATGAAATCAACGTTCGTGATTTTATTGTCAATAACTACACTCCTTATGAGGGGGATGAT
Organism: Alphaproteobacteria bacterium; assembly: GCA_045632845.1. Classification (GTDB taxonomy): domain Bacteria; phylum Pseudomonadota; class Alphaproteobacteria; order CAAHEQ01; family UBA3637; genus RGIG4140. Next base: position 48,350 of record JAZQXL010000014.1, on the reverse strand, counting down.
TCTTTCTTAGCAGCTGCAACAGAACGCACTCAAAAAATGTGGAAAACAGTTGCTGAATTGATGAAAAAAGAACGTGAAAATAACGGTCTTTTAGATGCAGACACATCAGTTGTTTCATCAATCACATCTCACAAAGCTGGTTATATCAATAAAGACGAAGAAGTGATTGTTGGTCTTCAAACAGATGCACCACTTAAAAGAGCTTTGATGCCTTATGGTGGTTACCGCATGGTTGAAGGTTCATGCCAAGCTTATAACTTGCCATTGGATCCAAAAGTAACAGAAGTTTTCACAACTTATAGAAAAACACACAACGATGGTGTTTTTGACGCTTACACACCAGATATCAGAGCCTGCCGTAAAAGTGGTATTATCACAGGTCTTCCTGATGCTTATGGTCGTGGTCGTATCATTGGTGACTACAGAAGAATCGCTCTTTATGGTATCGATCGTTTGATCCAAGATAAAAATGAACAAAAAGCTTTGACAGATTTAGCTTCAATGACTGCTGACACAATTCGTGAAAGAGAAGAAATTGCAGAACAAATCAAAGCTTTGATGGATATGAAAAAAATGGCTGCTGAATATGGTCTTGACATTTCAAAACCAGCTACAACAGCTAAAGAAGCTATTCAATGGACATACTTTGGTTACTTAGCAGCAATTAAAGATCAAAACGGTGCTGCTATGAGTATTGGCCGTATCTCAACATTCCTTGACATTTACATTGAAAGAGACCTTAAAAAAGGTATCATCACAGAAGCTCAAGCTCAAGAAATGATGGATGACTTGGTCATCAAACTCCGTATGGTTCGTTTCTTAAGAACACCTGAATACAATGAACTCTTCTCAGGTGACCCAGTATGGGTAACAGAATCAATCGGTGGTATGGGTATTGACGGTAGAACTTTGGTAACAAAGAACTCTTTCCGTGTTTTACACACACTTTACAACTTGGGCCCAGCTCCAGAACCAAACCTCACAGTTCTTTGGGCAAATGCATTGCCACAAGGCTTTAAAGATTTCTGTGCTAAAGTGTCAATTGACACATCATCAATTCAATATGAAAATGATGATTTGATGCGCGGTTTCTTTGGTGATGACTATGGTATTGCTTGCTGCGTTTCTCCAATGCGTATTGGTAAACAAATGCAATTCTTCGGTGCTCGTGCAAACTTGGCAAAAACTCTTCTCTACGCTATCAACGGTGGTAAAGATGAAAAATCAGGTGCACAAGTTGGTCCTGAATTTGCTCCAATCACAGGCGATTATTTGGAAAGCGAAGAACTTGAACGTAAATTTGACAAGATGATGGATTGGCTTGCAGAAACATATGTGAACGCACTTAACATCATCCACTATATGCATGACAAATATTCTTATGAAAAATCAATGCTTGCATTGCATGACAAAGATGTTGTCAGAACATTAGGTTGCGGTATTGCAGGTCTTTCAATTGTTGTTGACTCATTGTCAGCTGTTAAATATGCAAAAGTCAAAATCATTCGTGATGAACGTGGTCTTGCTACAAATTATGAAATTGAAGGCGATTATCCAAAATATGGTAACAACGATGAACGTGTTGACGCAATCGCTCGCCGTGTTGTTAAACAATTTATGGATAAAATCCGTCGTTTACCAATCTATCGCAATGCAGTTCCAACACAATCTGTTTTGACAATTACTTCAAACGTTGTGTATGGTAAAAAGACTGGTGCAACACCAGATGGTCGTCAAGCAGGCGTTCCATTTGCTCCAGGTGCTAACCCATTGCATGGCCGTGACACAAATGGTGCTGTTGCATCTCTTTGTTCCGTTGCAAAATTGCCATTTGAACACGCACAAGATGGTATTTCAAACACATTCACAATCATCCCAAGCTCATTAGGTAAAACAAAAGAAATTCAAATTTCTAACCTCACAAGCTTGCTCGATGGTTATTGTGGAAATTCAGGTCAACACATCAACGTTAACGTTTTGAACCGTGAAACACTCAAAGATGCTATGGAACATCCAGAACAATATCCACAGCTCACAATCCGTGTTTCAGGTTACGCTGTTAACTTCATCAAGCTCACACGTGAGCAACAAATGGATGTTATTAGCCGTACCTTCCACGAAAAGATTTAAATAAAAGCCTGAAAAGGCTTCATCTAAAGCCTTCCCCAAGTTCTCGTGTACGTTTTTTGTACACGTCGAACTTGGGGAAAACTTTATTTAAAACCTTTTGAGTCTTTTATTCCGCTGGGCTGTTGAAAGAGGGGTTTCTTCTTATCCATCGCTTTAAAACGCTTCTAATACCAGTTTGTTTGGGGGTTATATACGAACTTGGGGTTTGTTTATCTGAAGTCTTTTGATCCTTTTTAAAAGGCTTTTTTTTATGGGGTAGGGGTAAATTAAAAAATATACTTGCTATTTTTTTTGATGTTGTGATATACTCTTTTTTGTTGGGAAACGCCTAATCCCAACTCGGGTGTCGAAACCCGATAACCAAAGAGGGCGATGGTTTATGTTATGATAGACCAAAGTCAAAAGGGCATCTGCTTTTTAAAAAGCACGTTAGTGCATATTTAAAGGGTGGATGCCTACTGAATAAAAGGCTCCGCCTTGAATAGGTAGGACTATTTACTCTTTGGTTATAGTTTCGAACATCCACCCGCCTCCTAAAAGAGGTGGGTTTATCTTTGGGCAAACAGAGATATCATCCAAGGCGGGTTTAAAATTTTCAGTTGAAAAGTTAAATGAATGTTGATATACTCTTTTTTGTTGGGAAACGCCTAATCCCAACTAGGGTGTCACAACCCGATTACATCGAGGTCGTTGGTTTATATTATGATAGACCAAAGTCAAACGGGCATCTGCTTTTTAAAAAGCACGTTAGTGCATATTTAAAGGGTGGATGCCTACTGAATAAAAGGCTCCGCCTTAAATAGGTAGGACTATTTTCTTGATGTAGTAGTTGTGAACATCCACCCGCCTCCTAAAAGAGGTGGGTTTATCTTTGGGTGAAGATAAACTTTAAGGGGGGTGTGATGGGGAAAATTTGCACTTTTTTTGGTCATCGAGATAGTGTAATAACAAGAGAGGTGCAAGAGAGCATTCAATCCACATTGATTGATTTGATTGAAAAAGAAAATGTTGATACATTTTGGTTTGGCGCTTATGGTCGGTTTGATGCTGATTGTACAGGAATTGTCAGAAACTTAAGCAACAAATATTCACACATCTCTATGCATTTGATTTTACCCTATCCAACCAAACAGGGAAGGAAAAAAGGCGTTTTTTTTGAAGAAGAAGCTTTTGACAGCTTGTCATACTTTGACCCAGATAAACTTTATTTTCCCAAGTTTTCCATTTTAAAACGCAATATGTATATGGCAAAAAATTGTGATTTTATGATTTGTTATGTGATTACACCTTTTGGGGGTGCGTATCAAACCATGCAAAAAGCCATTCGATTAAAAAAAACAGTTTTTAATTTTGCACGCCCAAGAGGGGTTTAGGTTGTTTTTTTGCTAATGCGTTGGAATTAAAAAAAGAAAAAAAAGGATAAAAAACATTTTACAACCCCTTTTGTTTGGTGGTATATTATTTTTAAATTGAATAGAAAACAGGGGGACAAAATGGCGCGCGTTTCTTCAAAAACAAGAGATACAGATTATAACAAATTGTTGTACGCTATTTTTGTTGGGGATAGGGCAGATGTTCGGAAGTTGTGCAATAAGTATAAAAACAACGCTGTTTTTTTTAATCAAGAAAATGAGCATGATAACACCCCGTTGATGAATGCGGTTATGTCTGAAGATGTGGAGATTATTCAGATGTTATTGGCTGCTGGGGCCAATCCGAATAAGAAAAACTTACGAGGGGTAAATCCTTTGGAAATAGCTGTTCGCCGTGGGAATATGAAAGTTGCAAAATTGTTGCTTGACAAGGGGGCTGATCCCAAAATTTCATCTCACACGACGCAATCACCATTGTACGCTGCAGTGTGTTCAGGAAACCTTCAAATGGCAAAGCTTTTGGTTAATAGGGGCGCTCCTGTTGATATGGACATGGGGAATGATTCTTTGTTGTCTGTGGCGTATAAGCAAAAGAATTTTGAAATGGTTCGCTTTTTGGTTAAAAGTGGTGCCAATGTGAATAATAATAGTTCAATGAGTCAGAATGTTTTTTTAAGCGCCATTAATGAGGGTGATTTGGAAATGGTTTCACTTTTCTTGGACCATGGGGCTGATTTGAAATATAACACTCAAGTTATTACAGCATTGAGCAATGCAATTAGAAATGGAAACCTTGAAATGGTGCGTTTGGTTGTTTCAAAAGGGGGTGGGGTTGATCAAGCGGGTAAGTTGTCACCTTTGTTGTTGGATGCTTCCATTGCATCAGGCCGGTTGGATATGGTGCAATATTTGCTCGAAAAGGGGATGGATCCCAACCAAACACTCAGTGGAGGCAAAAAAGCATTGTTGATGGCTGTTGGCACGCAAAATATTCCATTGGTGCAGCTGTTGCTTGACAAAGGGGCTGACTTGCATAACTCGGGTGGTGCTTTTGATTCATTATTGACTGTGGCAGTTGAAAAGAATGATACAAAAATGGTCAAATTTTTGCTTTCATTAAATGTGGATGTGAACCAAGATGTGTTTATGGGCAAAACGGCTTTGACAACGGCTGTGATGAGCAATAATTTAGAAATGGTGAAATTATTGATTAATCATGGGGCAAAACTTCAAACGGGGGAACGGGGATCATCTGACGCCATAAGACAAGCTGTTTTAAATGGAAATGTTGAAATGCTTAATCTGCTTGAGGCTCAAGGGTTGGATTTGAAAAAAGTTCACCAGTCGGTTGATTTGGTTGCTGCTGCGTTAAAGAAAAAAGATTCCAACATGTTGCGTTTTTTAATTTCAAGAGGAATTGATATCAATGCTAAAATCGGTGTGAGAGATGCTTATATGAACCAATCGGCAGCAAAAGGGGATGTTCAAGAAATGCAAATTTTGCTTCAAAACGGGGCTCGTTTGGATGTTGAAGATGCGTTTTATGGAAAATCAGCCCATGCAGCTGTGCGAGCCAAGAGCACTGATGCGCTCAAATTTTTGTTTGCCAATGGGGTGGATGTTGAACAAAGAAATTCAAGAGCTGAAACACCATTACATACAGCTTGTAGAAGTAAAAGTTATCTGCCTGCAATGCAATTTTTGGTTGAACAAGGGGCATCTGTCAGCGCTGTGGATGAACGGGGGCGAACACCACTTTTTCATGCTGTGATGGCGGGTAACATCGAGGGTGCAAAGTTTTTGCTTCAAAATGGGGCGAGCATTAATGCGGTTGATGAATCTAGAGATACGCCCTTGCAAGCAGCAGTAAGACACAAGGATAAAATAGAAATGTTAAAATTTTTGCTTCAAAATGGGGCTGATGTGAATTCTCGTGACAAAATGTTTAGAGGTCCCATTTGGAATGCTGTGCGTGTTGGAAATTTAGAAGGGGCAAAACTTTTGGTTGAAAACGGTGCTGATTTGACGTTGACGGATGACAAAGGTCGGAATGTGTTGTTTCAAGCTGTTGAAAGTAATAATCAAGAAATGGTTCGTTTTTTGCTTGAAAAAGGAGCTCCAATCAATCAAGCAGATCGTTATGGAAAGACACCTCTGACATTAGCTATCCAAAGTGGGGATATAAAGATCATTCAACTGTTGTTGGATTATGAAAAAGATCCTGCAAAAAAAGCAGAACTAATTCAAGAAGCTGAGGAAACAGCTAAAAAAGGTCTTAGTTTTACCATTGAAGAAATACATCCTAAAACCAGAAAAAAATATTTAGAAATTTTAAAATATTTGGAAGATGAAAAGAAAGCTCAAGGCGATGGCGTTTTGGTACAAACTCTATCAGATGGGGTCGATGTTGTGTCCAATCAAGTTGCACAAGAAAGGGCGCGTCAACCCAATTCAGCAGGCTATTTAAAAGACCAAGCAGGCGGACAGCAGGTTTCTTTTGACAATAATGATAAATCTCCTTTGCCAAAAGGACGTGGTGGTTTGGGTTAATTGTTGGAAGAGAATTTTATAAACACAAGTTCTGCTAAGTTAAAGGGTTGTTCATGCGTTTTTGTATGATTTTAATATTTTTATTTACCCTTATAAATCAGAATGTTATTTAAAATTTAGACATGGGAAAAATAAGGGACGTTATTTTTCCCATAGCATAAGTACAGTATTATTGCAACTCCTTTTTTTGAAAATTTATAATAAAATTATTCCCTTATCTAACATTCAACAAATGGACAATAACCCCCTTAAAAAATGGGAAAAATAACGTCCCTTATTTTTCCCATATAAAGGTAAGTTAAGAGCTGATGTTCTCACCCCATCCAACGGGGCTAAGACGATAAAAACAGACTAATTTAAAAATAGGAGTTTAAAATGAAATTCAAAAAAACAGAATCTGGTCGGTCAATGGTTGAAATGCTTGGCGTTCTTGCCATCATCGGTGTGTTATCTGTCGGTGGTATTGCAGGGTATAGCCTTTCTATGCGCCGTCACCGTGCTAATCAGGTAGCTGATGTTGTCTCAAAGTTTGCTTTAGCCTCATACAATCAGTGTCATCAAAAAGTTCTGAATGGGGAACTAACTGATATCACAAAATGCGATAAAACAAACTTACCTACTTTTGAAAATGCTGATATGGGAGATTTCCCTGCTGGTGTTTACGATATTCATGCCCCTTATGTCAATAGTGATCCAACCACAGGTGTTGATACACTCAGGATGAGTGTATCATTTGATGACGATAAACTCTGCCAAGCATTTGCATCTGTTATGGGTTCAACTTGCTTTGGAGATTATGTTGAGTTTACCATCAAACAAAACTAAGCTGTTTAATAAAGGATAAAAAAAGAGGGGTTAAGCCCTCTTTTTTTTATCGTCTTCTAGGTGGTTTATAATCAGTGGCGTCTTCACATTCAGATTTGAGGCCGACAAGGTAGCTTTTTGTTAACTCTTTAATCAAATCTTCAGCCTTGTTAATCGCTATGGAATTATAAATTGAACCGACATAATGCTCTTTTGCATAATCGCTTTCTTGCACCAAGTTGTGTGAATAACTGTAAATTTGACGCACAAGGGCATCAAATTGTTTTTTTGTATCATCAGCGGTTGAAGCGTAATAAGTATCAAACAACTTGTGAGCAATGTTCACCGCACATTCAGCGGCATTGTAAGAGGCGTTATTCATATCAGCAGTTGTGGCATTGTCGCCATATTCAACGGTGCAATTTTTAAATTCCCGTTCCAACTGTTCAATGTGGGGAATGCAGTTGTGGTCCAATGCAAACGCTTGAACGCTTAAAAAACAAACACTTAAACATAAAATCTTTTTCATAGCGATATATCCTTTTGTTGATTTGTTTTTTTATAGGCGTTTTGAAAAAGAAAGTCAATGGATTAAAAAAATGTTAACGCAAAATCAGTTTTGTGCTATACTGAAAGTATGGGGCAAAAAAAAGGAGCTATCTATGATTTCAAAAGCAGAATTTTTAGAACTTGTTGAAAAAAATGTTTTAGATAACCCTCAAATAAGGGGTGAATTTTTTAAGCTGAAAAGATTATACAAGTTTAATCTTTGTTTATTTTTGATGGGCATGTTGGGAGCTGTGATTGTTTCATCTGTTGTTTCAGGTTCCTTGATTTTTGTGTTATTTTTTAATGTGTTAATGTTTTATTCTTTTTTTGGATTATTTAATGTTTTTTCACGCGTTCAAGTGATTAAAAAATCTATTTTTTTTGATGCCTCAGCTTGTTTAGGGTTAAAGTTTTTAAGTGATGAAATAGGGGATGAATTTATCAAAAAAACACGATTGTTTGGCTTTCAAAAAATGAAATCTAACATGATGTTTCAAGGCGCTTGTTGGGATAAATCATTTTTTGTTTCTGAGCTTTCATATCTTAAAAATCAACGGCAAAAAGTGTTGTTGTTTGCACTGGAGTACCCTTATACAAATAATCAAACATTGATTTTTAACTGTGCAAGTATTTTCAAACCCTTTGTGGCTGGGTTTGAAAAGGTGGATGCTTTGTTTTCGCATAGCTGGTTTGATGAAAACTTGATTTTTTCAAAAAACAAGCTAGAAACGGAGATGCTCGTGACGTATAACTTTGTTGATAAGATACAAAAAATAAAAGAACTGTTCCCGTATCTAATTGATATTTCAGCTTTTGATGGACAGTTGTTTTTGGCTATTCATGTGGGGCAAAGTGTTTATGAGCCCAAACGATTTGTGCCTGCCTCTAAACGGCTTAATTTTGATTTAATTTATGAAGATTTGTTTGGTAATCAGTATTATCATGATCTTTATGATCATCTTTCAAACATCAACAAAGTTGCTGAAATTTTGTTAAAATAAGAAAAAATTATTCACACAGTTTTTTAAGGGCGTGAATATCAATGGGTTTGAAAAGCACATCATCAAAACCTTGTTGAAGAAGTTCCTCTTTTTTCCCCTCAAATGCAAAGGCGGTTGTGGCATTGTCGCCATATTCAACGGTGCAATTTTTAAATTCCCGTTCCAACTGTTCAATGTGGGGAATGCAGTTGTGGTCCAATGCAAACGCTTGAACGCTTAAAAAACAAACACTTAAACATAAAATCTTTTTCATCTGTTATCCCTTTTTTTTGAGTTTTGAATGAAAGTTTTTATACAAATTTTAAACCCAGTTGTCAAGCAAGAGGAGCGGCTTTTTCTTTTATTGACAAAAAGGCTAGAAAAGAGTACTTTTTTATATCATTATTAAAGGGGGATACCGATGATTTCAAAAGAAGCGTTTTTAAAAAGAGTTGACTCGTATTTAAAATATGACTTGTCTAAAAGCTATGATAAGCAAAAATTATTGCTTCAAGATTTAAAAAAGCATCAAAAAAAAATGATTAGTTATGGTGTTGTCTTTGGATTATTAAGTACAACTGCTTGTGGTGATTTTTTTTTAATTTGTCTTCCTTTTATTGCTATTAGTTGCTTTTTTCTCAAGCGGCATTTTAAACAATTTATCACCATTAAAAAAGAGCTGAATAAAGAAAAAAATGCCTTATTTGCTTTTTGTTTGAATTTGCTTGATTTGGAACCAGATAATTTAAAATTTAATAAGCGTTTTGTTAAAAAATCAAATTTAAACATTTGTGGGGTGTTTGAAGATGGTTTTAAAGGAAAGGGGAAATTTGAAAAATTTTATATTTCAGAGTGTTATGATGTTTCTGATGAGGGGAAAATTAAATATAAATTGCTTTTTTCAATCCCGTATTTTTCTGTGAAAAACAAAACGATTGTTTATGATTCTTTCTTTTTTCAAAAACCTGTTTTAGAAGGAGGGTTAAAAGAAGTTTCTTTAGATTTGGATGAAAATTGGCTTAACAAAAATTTTGTTGCAACAGATAATGAGGATGAAGCAAAACGATTTGTAACGTCTGATTTTGTTGAAAAAATAGATAAAACAAAAGAAGTTTTTCGTTTTTTAACATCTGGTTATAAAAATCCACGCATTGATGCTTCCTTTTTTGATAAGCAGTTGTTGTTGCTTATTGAATCTGAAATAAATTTGTTTGAATTTTTTGATGTTAATACTGTTGATATTGCGCCGCAGGATAAAAATGAATTATCTTTTGCTCTTTTTTATGACACAGTTGAGGCTATTAAAAAAACAGTTTATCTGTTTGAAAGATAAAAGATCTTTTTGTTTAATCGCATAGTTTTTTTAAGGAGTGAATATCAATGGGTTTGAAAAGCACATCATCAAAACCTTGTTGAAGAAGTTCCTCTTTTTTCCCCTCAAATGCAAAGGCGGTTGTGGCAATGATGGGTAGGTGTTTGAAACGGGGTAAGGATCGAATATGCCTGACCAAATCAATCCCAGAAATATGGGGAAGCTGAATATCCATTAAAATCAAATCAGGTGTTGTTTGGCTCAAAATGTTTAATGCTTCTTTGGCGTCAAAAGCTTTGATAGGATGCGCACCATAGGCTTGTAACACATCAAAAAAAAGACGCTGGTTTATGGGGTTGTCTTCAACAATAAGGATTGTTTTCATCTTCTTAAGATGGGGTGAATAATTAAGCGTTTCAAGTAAGGTGCTGTCAAAAAAACACCCTTGTTGAGCACAAAGGTGTTTTTGATAGGGTAAATAAAATTAGTTTTGTTTGAAGCTGATAATTGCTAAGGAACTGCTGCATTGGCCGCCAGTAACAGATGCAACCGGTTGGCAAAGTTTATTATCATCAAACCCTAGAGTCATAAAAACTTTATCAACACCATCTACTGTATCAAGATCAACAGCGTAAGATTCAAATAGGCTAACACCGCTAGGCATAGGCCCAATACCCGCATCTTCAAATGAGGGTAATATATCCCCTAAGCAGGTGACTTGTGAATCTTTACTTGTTGTTCCTGCTATAAGATGCTGTTGACATCTGTTATAAAGAACCACTGCATATTTGGCAGCAGTGTCAGCAATTTGATTGGCCCGGTGACGGCGCATAGAGAGGGAGTAGCCTGCAATCCCACCAACGGAGAGAACACCGATAATGGCAAGAACGCCCAGCATTTCCACCATTGACCTGCCAGATTCTGTTTTTTTGAATTTCATTTTAGGCTCCTAGTTTTGTTTGATGTTAAAAAAAACAACCCTGCCAGCATTTTGATCACAACCAGTTCCCGCAATGGCTCCCACTGCTTGACAGAGCTTGTCATCATCAAAACTTGCACTCACAACGATGGTGTCAACGCCTGTAGTTGTATCTGATAAAATCTTATAACCTGCAATATTCGTCATCCCTGCTGGTAAATTTCCTAAATCAAATTGATCAGGATGATATCGTACGCCGCATTCTGTTATATCTGTAACTTCATTATTCAATATTTGACCTTGACATTTGCCATAAAGAAGCATTGCATATTTTGACGTATAGTCCGCAATTTGATTGGCTCTGTGGCGACGCATAGAGAGGGAATACCCAGCAATGCCACCGACAGAAAGCACACCGATAATGGCGAGAACACCGAGCATTTCAACCATAGAACGACCAGATTCAAGTTTTTTGAAATTCATTTTAGGCTCCTTTAATTATGAATGTATAAAATCACTTAAACACATTTGAAATGTAAATGCAAGGTGTTTTCTCAAAAGTGCGCAAGCGCTCTAAAAATAACCTCCGACCTGTTGGATGCGTTTATAAAAGTGTTAGAAAGAGGTCAGTTTTAAGAAAGAACGACTGAGTGTGTATATTCCCACTAAAGTGGGCCCCTTTGGATATTCCCATAAATGGGGCCCTTTCTGTTCGCAACTGTTCGATTGTGATTTCATCAAATCTCACAGGCTAGCACATCCACTCGTAGGGTTCAATCATCTCTTCGCTCGATTTCACCAACTATCGTGTGTACGGATAAAAGCGCGCAAGCGCAAAGTACCTGAGGGAGTGATTTTCTCTAAAAAATGGCCCTTTATAACACTTTTTAAACTCTGAGAAGGTTGGGCATTTAAGGAAACCTCGGCCTAATGGATGGGGTAAAATGGAAACTTCATTTGAACTGACTGGCAGTTGGGCTCATAAATCGTCAGCTCTTAACTTATCGCCGACGAACTCTAAAAAAAATCCCTTGTCATTCGTTTTTTTTTGTGTTAGAAAAAATTTAATAAACTAAAAATACAAGGGGGTACAATGTCTAACGAGGACAATTTGGCAGATGAAATAGAATATACAGGGAATGAAGATCGGCCTTCACCAGAAATTGTGGCCGGATATGCGATTCAAGATAATGATTTTGCAACCATGCGTGAGTTGATCACCAGTGGTCAAATTTCATTAGAGCCAGATGAATATGGCAATTCATTTTTGCACCAAGCAGCTGCAAATGCCAGCCCTGAAATGATCAAAATGCTCATTACAATGGGTGCTGATATGCATGTTCGCAATGAAAATGGTATGCCCCCTTATGAAGTTGCCATGACCAGTTGGAATGCCGAGGGTCTTAATGGCTTTTTGGATGCGGGGTTATCTTTGGATGCAAAAGGATCTCAAAATATGCCTTTGCCATTAGAGGTGGCTGCGTTGGCTGATTGGCAAACAATGGAAACTTTTTTGCAAAAAACAGGTGTGGATGTGAATTATGCGGATGAAACTGGTTATTCTTTGGCGCATGCTGCCTGTGCGTATGGCAATGTGGGGACATTGACAACATTGATGAACAAAGGGGGCAGAGCTGACCAAAAAGATATAGTCGGGTCAACGCCAATGCATCGTTTGGTGGCTTATCGCCATTTGGCACCTGAAAGAGAATTGTGCATTGATCGTTTGATTTATATGGGTGCTGATTTGAATGCTCAAGATAATAAAGGCAAAACACCAATGCACATTGCTGTTCAATTTGGGGCACCTCGTTTGGTTAAAAAATTGATCAATGAAGGGGCAGATGTGAACATTAAGGATCAAGAGGGAAAAACGCCAATGGATCGTTTGGAAGATACCATTCGTTTGTCAGTTCCTGGTTCTGAAAGACACAATGAATTGATGGAAATTAAAAAAACATTGCAAGATGCAGGGGGCAAATCTGGTGCGCAACTGGGTTTTGTTGCTGCGTTGCGAGAAGCTGCACGGGCAGAATTGACCGATGCTCCTTCAGAACAAAGAGCTCCTCATTTTGAAAAAGACCGTCAAGCTTAATAAAATTAAAAAAAACACCTTTATGCGTGGACTAAAATCCATTTGTAAAGGTGTTTTTATATTTAAAAAACAAATTGTTATCAAAAAATATGCGGGAAGTGAAAAAGGATAAAAATTTTTTCTTGACAAGAAAAAAATTTTTATGTTAGGGTAAAATTATTCAAGGAAAGAGGAGTTCTTGAGGAGTGGTTTTTTTTAAACCAAGTGTTTTAAGGAGATGATTTTTTTAAGGGGGATAAGGGTATGTCATCGCCGAGGGTATTGGAAAAAGAAAAAAATGCCAGACGCTGTTTGGCTGAAATTGCCATTTTTGATTCGGTTGATTTGAAAACGTTGAAGACAGAAGAGCTTCAACGTTTTTTATTTTTGGCGCATGAATATTCTGCGTTTAGTTCTGATCCAGATTTGGAAAAGAGCTTTTCAAAGTTGATTGCAGTTTATAACATTTCACCCAATTTGACTCAAAAAATTGAAGAGGTGATACATCAAAAAATTGCTCCAAATCCTGAAAATGCGATGGAATATTTTGAAATGCTCAAGCGCCAAGAGCAAGAAGCAATGATGCAAGCCAAGTTTGAGCAATATACACGGTCATTGACAGAGTTTAAACAGTCGGTTGATAAAGTTTATTCAACAGCAAAACGGTTTGATAATTCGGTTGCAAGTATTGGGAAGAAGATTTTTGGTGTTGGGGCTTCAAAAGGTGAAATTAAAAAAGCATTAAGTTCCATTTATGCAACCAATCCTGTTTTGGCGCAAGCCATTATTGCGGAACAATTTAAAGGGAAAGATATTCCTAAAGAATATGTTGGCTTTTTCTACACGCCTCAGCAATTAGCTCAAAATATTGGGGGCAAAACGGTTGATTCAAAAACTGTAGATGCTTTAAAAAAAGTATATAACAGCAACCCTGTGGCAACCGTTCAAGCAATTGAAGAAGCTTACACCAAAAAAGGATTGCCAATTCCTGCAGAACTTCTCCCATTTTCAAAATTGCCCGATGGATATTCTCTTTCCACGGGCAATATTTTTGTGGGACCAATCAGAGTGAGTGGGGCTGAAATTTCTCAAGCAACTGTTTTGCAACATGAGTTGGAAGCCGATGTTAGAGCAGCAGCCAAAGCCGCTAAGAAAACGGATGACCTTGCAACGGGAGCAAAAGTTCCACAGGATAAGCAGTTGGAAAATGTGCTGGGTAGCACACCAAGAGAAGACTGCACGGGTGGTTCTGCGTGTGTGATCGCTAATACAACCTATCCAACCTCAGATGGTCCTGCTGGGAGAGCGGTTTATGGAATGGGGGCTGAAGGTCTCGAGATTATGCGACGGGTTACAAATGAGGCCGGTACTTCAGTTCTTAATGCGTATAAGACAGATACTCGTAATCTTGATGCCGCTATGAATGAGGGGGCTTCTGATCAGCAAACTTCAAACAAAAATGTCAATCCACCCAAAAGGAGGCAGGGTGTTGACCCCTCACAAACGTCAATTAATTCTGAAGACTATGGTTTGAATTATGGTTTTGGATTGGATGTGCTACCCAATGAAAGTGAGGAGCCATCAAAAGCTGTTGAGTTACCGAGGTTAAATATGAACAGGACTGTATCTGCAACAAACGATGCCAGTAACTCTATGAATCATGTTGTTCAGGTAGATGGGCTGGGTGTTCCTCAAGATTTGGGCTCTTCGGGGAATGGAGATGCCGTTGCTGTTCAAAAAACAATGAGTGCTGACACAATTAACGGAAGCTCTGTTGATGAGCAGGCTATGGCTGATTTAGGGGATATTGTTGCTGAAGATCTTGCCAATTATGGCAGTCAAGGAAGTGAAGCGGAGCAAGCCGTACCCGCTTTGGTTTATGGGGATGAGCCAAATGAATTGGTTGCGCAATCTGGTCTTGAAATGACCACGGCAGGAGATGGGGTGTATGTTTTCACCAATAGTCCATTGGATGAAAATTCTTTGGCCCAGAGTGATCTGTCGAGTGATTTTGTCTTGCCAGATGCAGAAATGCTTGAACCAGCTCCTACAGCTGAAATTCAAGTTTCCTCTGTGTTGAAAGATGTGGCTCTTGTGGTGGAAGACACTGGCCAAGAAAGTCGCATAAATGATGTGTTGCGGGATTCTCAACAAACGCAGCCAACAACCACTTTTGTTGATAAAGGCCGAGAAGGGATGGGGTAATTTTGGGAAGGCTTACCTCTCAATACATACCATAGAGCGAGGTTGTTGAGCGCTTGCGCATTTTGGACGATTGGGGTGTCAAAAAAAGAGAGGTTTTATCCTCTCTTTTTTATTTAAAGAGTGAATTTAGTTTTGTTTGATTGGAATTTCAACCCAATAAGTGTTACCATATTTGGTACAAGTACTACCTGCAGTGGAAGCCACAGCTTGACAGAGTTTGCTGTCTTCAAAATTCATAGAAACATTTACAGTGTCAACGCCTGTTTCTTCATCAGTGGAAATCGTAGAAATCCCCATTCCAGACAATAACCCGGCCGGAGTGTTTCCAATTCCTGCATCTTTAAAATTGAAGGCAGTATTCTCAGCACATATAGTAATATTGTTGTATTCTCCATTCAGAATTTTTTGTTGACAAATACTATAAGCATATAAAGCATATTTTGATGTTAAATCAACAACCTGATTGGCACGATGGCGACGCATAGAGAGGGAATAGCCCGCAATACCGCCCACAGACAGAACACCGATAATGGCCAAAACACCTAACATTTCCACCATAGACCGACCTGATTGAGATTTAAGTTTTTTCATTTATTTGCCTCCATTTTTCTTGCAGCGTTATTTAAAAATTCCTTGGATAGTTGTGTTTTATTCCCTTGAGGATCATAGTAATAACCTGAGATTGGTTTTCCCTTTTTGAAAACTATATCCATGAATAGATGACCATTTTCATAATATGTTCTTGATAAACCATCTGGTTTATCATTTTTAAAATTTGTTTCAGATAAGAGATAACCATTTTCATGGTAGATTTTTCTTAGGCCTTCTCTTTTATTTTTTTTAAAATTTTCTGTTGATAATGGCTTTCCATTTGGATGAAAGGTTTTAAATTCACCTTCTATTTTGCCATTTATATAATTGCCTTCTCCAAGTAGACTCCCGTTTGGATGATAGGTTTTAAATTTGCCTTCTATTTTGCCATTTATATAATTGCCTTCTCCAAGTAGATTTCCATTTTTATAATATGCGTTAAGTAAGCCAGTTATTGGGTTTCCATTCAAATCGCACACTAAATCGGAATTGTCTTTGTCGCAAGGTTTTGAGTTGTCTGGCGTATAGTCAGGGGCTTTTTTGCCATCTTTATAAATTGTTTCGAATAATAGCTTCCCATCTTTGGAGTAGTATTTTGATGCCCCATCTAGTTTACCATCTTTATAATTTGATTCTGATAATAGATTTCCATTTTCATTATAGACCTTAGTCAAACCATTTTGTTTATCTTCTTTAAAATTAATTTCTGTTTCTAGAGTTCCATTTTCACGATAGACTTTTTTTACGCCTTCTTTTTTGTCCTCTTTATAAGTTTCTTCATATTCTAATTTTCCATTTTTATGATAAAACTTGGTTAATCCTTCTCTTTTGCCATCTTTATAATTGATTTCTACCGAGAGGGTTCCGTTTTCATAGAAGGATTTTACCACACCTTCTGGTTTGTCTTCTTTAAAATTGATTTCTCCCAACAGATTGCCATTTTCATGGTAGGTTTTTTTGAATCCTTCTCTTTTACCCTCTTTATAAGTTTCTTCAGATTCTAATTTTCCATTTGGATGATAGGATTTGAAGGAGCCATCTGGTTTGTCCTCTTTATAGTTTTTTTCAGATTTTAAAGTGCCATTTTCATAATAGGTTTTTGATAAGCCTTCAAGTTTTCCGTCTTTATAATTTTCTTCAGCTTCTAGAGATCCACTTTCATAGTAAAACTTAGTCAAACCTTCTATTTTGCCCTCTTTATAATTGGCTTCAGCTTGCAGTTTCCCATTTTTATGATAGGATTTAAATGTGCCGGTTATGGTAGCACCATATAAGTTGCACATCATTTGGGCTTCCCCTTGAGAGCAAGGTTTTGTGTTCTCTGGTGTATATTCACTTGCGTTGGCGTTGAGGGCGAGTGAAAGGATGAATAAGGGGACTAATGCTTTTTTCATAAGAAGCTCCTGTTTGAATTGATCTATTTTAGTTAAACCATAGGATAATCAAAAAAGCAAGGGAAATAAAAAACACCCCGTGAGAGCAGGGGTGTTTTTTTTAGAGTGGGTTTGTTTTGCTTGATGCCAACAATTAAGCGTTTTGGTTGATGTTGCCACTTAATTTTTGAGCAACTTTTTCAAGGGTTTTTCTTGCTTTTTGAACAGGGGATGGTTGCAAGCAGTTGATATCTGGCTCAATGGAGTTGCCCCTTGGCGTTTTTTGATATGTTTGATAAGAAAAAAGATCTTTGAGTGCAACAAGTGCTTTGCCAAGTTGCATAGCTTGATATGAAGCTTCATAAGCTGATAATTGCCCATGAACATCTGGGAAAGAGCGTAAAGAAACAAGCCCTCTTGGCGTGAAGCCTGCGTTGTTTGTAACAAAAGGATTTGCCCCCAGTTTGAACAACTCATTAAAAGAGATGTCTTTGAACACCTTATCTTGATTTTTGGCCAAAATGTGCATAACCGTATCCCCATTTTCAGCTTGTGAATCAACAAGATGTGGATTTTCTTGTAGCGCTTTTGTCACTTTTGAAAAGTCGTATTCCGTTTGGTTTGTTGCGCGATAATATCTGCCTTTTAAAAGGGCTTGAAGCGTTTCGAACAAGACGGGGTTGTCTTGGTATGGTTCTTTTATTTTAAAATCTTGTGCCATGGTTTTTCCTTTTTTTTGATGTGATAAATTAAGAGTTTTGGTTCGAGTTGCCTCTTAATTTTTGAACAACCAAGTCAATTGTTGACCTTGCTTTTAACACCTCTTGTGGTTGGCGATAATAAGGGCTGTGTGTTGTGCGTTCAGAAAGCAACACGCCTTTGGCTGTTTTGGGTTGATAGGTTTGATGTTCCATCACTTGACTTTTCATAATGGCGGCTTGTGCTTCAATCGCTGATGCCAGACAATCAGCTTGATAGCTGGATTCATAAGCTGCCAATTGACGTGCAAATTGACAATTTGGGTGTTCTTCTGCCTCCATTCGAGGGGTAAAGCCATTGTTATTTTTAACAAAAGGGTTGGGGTTGAATGGCAAAATTGCTTTTAAATCAAAGTCGGTAATAACATGCTGAGTTTCGTAGTACGTTGATTTTTTACGGATTTTTATTCTTGTTGGAAATTTTGCTATGTAATGCAAAAGGGTGTTGCCGTATTTGTCTTGTGCGTCAACGAGGGTTGGATCTTTTTTAAGATCTGCCAAAATCTCTTCAAAAAAGAAGTTTCTTTGGCTACAAAGATATTTTTCAATAATACCTGAAAATTTTGAAGCAAAAGTTGTTTTATCCATTTTTTCGCCTTTTAATGAGTGTTAATCTTTGATGTGTTCACCACGCAATTGTTTTGAAAATCTTGAAATGCGAGCTCTTGCGGCAAAAAATTCTTTTGATTGATGAGAACCCAATGAAATGTAGTTGCCTCTGCCATCAACATAAGCGGATTCAACTTTCATTTCAGATAAAGATTCCAAAGCTCTTGATGTTCTTGCTGCTTGATAGCTGGATTCATAAGAAAGCAACATTTGATGTGCTTTTGTATCTTCTGCATAAGCAGCTAAAAAGGAAGCTGTGTAGCCAAATGAATCTTTGATGAATGGGTTTGGTTTGTACCAAGAAATGGTTGATGGAATGTCAAGCACATTGTCAAAGTTGTTTTGGCTTCTGCCTTCTTCAGCCAGTTCTTTCACTGGTTTTGAAAAAGCAAGGTAATGCAACAATGTGTAACCTGTTAAATCTTTTGTATCAACTGAAACCCCTTGTGAAAGAAGGTCTTTGATTTCTGAAATGAGGTTTTTTTGAGCGATTTCTTCTTTTGTGGCGCAAGAGCCAAGTTCTTGCAGCTTGAGTTTGTAAGTGTTTTCTTTATCTTCTAATAACATGGGGGGATCCTTTCTTGTTTTTGAACTTAATATTGGTGTGATTGTTGTAGTTTTTTTTGAAAAGCTAATCTGATTAAATTATTTTGATAAGTTGATAATTTTTGATAATCTGATGTTTCTTTTAAAACAAGGTTCATTGGTAATAAATAATTCTTGTTCAATAAGGTTGTGTTGGGGTGATGCCTCAAAATATCATCCAAGGTTAAGCCTTTAATCTCTTTTTTCTCTAACCTTAAAAAAATGTGTAAAAGGGTATCTCCCTCTTCATTTTGGGTGTTAACAAGCGAAGGGCTATCATCCAACATCATTTTGATGTATGAAAAATCATAGGTTGTCTGGTTATTCCATCTGTCATATGTTTTATTTTTAAGCACATTTTGAATCTCGAGATGAAAAATCTCTTCTTTTGAAAGGGTTTGATGGTTTTTTATATCCTCTGCGGATTGATTGGCGGCATAAAGGGATACAAAGTGAGAGAGCAAATCTTTTGACTGTGCCAGTTTGCTTGTTTGATAATTGGATAATTTAGCATAATCATAAAGGTTTTTATCAACATGTTGAAGGGGCAATTTGCCAGAATTATTTTTGATGAATGGATCTGGGGTGTATGCCAAAATATCTTCTAATGACAGACCTTCAACAGTGTATTCACGAGAAAGGGTGAACCCCCTTAGACCCAGTTGGGCAAAAATATTGAGTAATGTATTGCCCCTTGAATCTGTTGTGTTGATGAGTTCAGGATTTTCTTGCAACACTTTTTTCACATTTGAAAAATCATATAAAACGCTGTTGTCATCTGGGTCGCAGATGGCATTGTCAATCGCTTTTTGAATTTCTTGATGAAGAATGTTTGTCATGATATGTGCCTTGTTTTTTTATAATGAGTTTTGATTGCCTTTTAAAAACCTGGAAGCAGCAAGAACTTGATTTTTTGCAATATCTTGACGTTCAACAAAATTGCCACCAGAATTTTTTAATAACATACCAAAGGCAGCCAAGCCTTCCAACGCTTTTGCCATTTCTTGGGTGCGCATTTTGTCTTCATAAGCGCTTAACAAAGCATATAAAGGATTGTTCGTGTCTTGAATCATCATGCGTGGGGTAAAGCCCTGTTTATTTTCAACAAAAGGGTTGGCCTTGTTTTTAATTAAGGCATTGACAATTGGCATTGTTGTATTCTTATAAAGGTTATGATAACGTGCTAAAGAATGCAAAAGTGTTTCGCCATTAGAATTTTGGCAATCAATAATTTGAGGGTCTTTTTGAATGGCATTTTCAATATAATCAAGAACAAATTTTCTGTTTGAGTTAGAAGGATCCATTAAAAAAAGAGCTAACGTTTTGTGTAATGTTTGAGACATGGGTTTCCTTATCTTTTATTTTGGTTATTTTGAGTTTTGATGCAAACAAAAGCCATGGGTTTGTCAAAAGCTTTGGCAACAGGGGTTGCAAAAGGATGCTCAATTGCTTTCATTTCTTTTTCAATAGCTTCTAATGTTTTAGCGCCATGTTTTTGTAACAATTTTTGAATATGAAGAGTGTTTCTTTCAAATTCTGGGTCAAGGTTGGGGCGCATGAGAATGCCTTGAACATAATCAAGAGGCGTACCGTATTTGGAAGCTTCATTTGCCCGAGCATTATTGTTTAAAAGCGTTTCAACCACATCATAATGGCCGTTTTTGATGGCTAAAATAAGAGGGGTTGCTTCATCTCGATGAGTATGCCCGTTGGCATTGGCACCTTGAGAAAGTAACACTTGGGTTGAAGCTTTGTTGCCACTGTCAGCTGCATAATGCAAAGCTGTCCAACCGTGATTGTCTTTTTCATCAATTTCAAGTGTTTGACGGATAACAAAATTGAGTGTATAGGTGTTATCCCCTTTGGCAGCTAACATCAAAGCTGTTTGACCTTGGTTGTTTTTTTTGTTCACATTAGCCCCAGCATGAATAATGGCAAGTGCTGTTGTTGGATAGCCATTTTCAGCTGCAATCATTAATGGTGTGCGATCTTCATGATTTAAGGCGTTTAAATTTGTTGTTAATGGCGTAATCATATCAATGATTTTGATTTTTGCATTTTCAGCTGCGATGTGTAAAGGAAGGTTGCCTTGTTTGTTGGGTTGATTGACGTTGACTTTTTTTTCAAGCAATACGTTCAATGAGTCTAAATGCCCATAATGAATGGCAATTTCAACAGGGGTTAAGCCTGAAGCATCAGCAGCATCTTTGTTGGCACCTTTTGAAATGAGATAATCCACAATGTGGGGTTTGTTGTGTGCTGTTGCAATAGAAAGAGGGGTTGCAACGCCAAGGTCAGCATTCACTTGAAAGCCTGTTTCAACATAACTTTTGACTGTTTCTAAATCGCCTTTTTCAATGGCATGAAGCACTGTATTTTTTGCAATGAGTGTGACAGCATTTTCAAAAGGAGTTTCAAAGAGTTGTTCGTTTTGATTTGTTTGTTCAGTCATTTTTTTGATCCTTTATCCTTAGGGGGTTGAAATTTTTTTAATCATTTTTTT
The DNA here is from genome assembly GCA_045632845.1 of Alphaproteobacteria bacterium. Lineage (GTDB taxonomy): Bacteria > Pseudomonadota > Alphaproteobacteria > CAAHEQ01 > UBA3637 > RGIG4140. The sequence goes on along the minus strand of JAZQXL010000014.1, from coordinate 27,035 downwards.
GGTTAATGTGTTTGCCTTGTAATGTAAAAGCAAGTTTGAGCAAGGAATTACCTGCTTTGTTGACAATTTCTTGAGCGCTTTTTTTGTCTTTTTCATTATAAAGAGTTGCTAAAATGGCCAAAGGTTCTAATGTTTGTCCAATGGTTTTTGTTTGATAGGCGCGCTCATAAGAGGCCAACAAGTGCAAATTGAGCTTTTTGGCGCGTTTGATGTCATTGCCAAAAAAACTTGCATTTTCAACCACGTGAGAAAGGAACATCATGGGGGTGTAACCTTCCTTATTTTCAGCAAAAGGGTTTGGCTTGTATTTGCGCAAAACGGTTGGAATGGTCAAATCACAAGAAACACCATTCTTGTCAAATTTAATTTCATCAACTTTCAAACAAAGCACATGAAGCAATGTTGAATTTTGCATATCTTTGATGGGGTGGTCAATGTCCATCCCTTGATCTAAAAGTTGTTGAATTTTAAGGGCATATTCTTCAATCTTATCCCTTTTGGTAAAGTGATGAAGTCTTGCCACGCATGTTTCAAACTTTTTGACCAAAGCTGCTTGGTGCATGTCTTTTGTTAATTGTTCATTATCTTGTTTGTTTTGATCCATATTTGTTGTCATTTCTTCACCTTTTTCTTGGTTGGTTTTAAGGTTTGTTTTTTGCTTAGAAGATTTTAATGAAAGGACAATTGCATTCGTGTGGATGAGCTTTTTTTCAAGCTTTTCAATTGTTTTTCTTGTGTTGGCGTTTTGTTTTCTTTTTTGTTTTTCAACATTATATAAATAACTGGTGTCATTTAACAGGCTTATCGCAATGTCGTAAGGGGTATTATTTTCGTTATTTTTAAGGGTTGTTAAAACATGTTGCTTTAACAAATAATCAACCAATTCTTTGTTCCCATTTTGAACAGCCAAGTGTAAAGGCGTGTTCCCTTGATTGTCAACAGCGTTTAAGTTGGCGCCTTTTTCTCCCATCAACATAACGATATCTGTCAAATCTTTTTGAGCGGCATAAATAATGGCTTGAATCCCTTGATTTTTGCCACGCCCACAGTTGTGCAAAAGGGATAAATCAGCACCGTTGTTGATAAAATCAATCACATTTAAGCGGTTGACGCTTTTTTTTGAAAGTTCTTTTAAAAGGCTAACGCCTAATTCATAGGAGTTTTTGCTCATTTTGTTACCCCTCGTTTTGGTTGGTGTTTTGTTCTTTAAAAGAATTGGAATTGGCTTTTTTTATAACAACAGGTTCTTTGTTTGTGTTAAAAAGCGCTTCAACTTTTTTTGTCATCAACTCAAAAGCGGTTTTGCTTTCAAGGTTTTTTATCTCTTTATCCGCTCCAGCTAAAAGAAGGTCTTGAATGATATCACACTTTAAGTTAAGAGCGGCTATGTGCAAAGGCGTTTCCCCCTTGTTGTTTTGAGTGTTCACTTGTGCTTTTGCATTAATCAAAGCTTTTGCAACCGCTAAATAGTTGTTTTTGATAGCAAAATGCAAAGGCGTATTCCCATCTTGAGGGCTTTGAACATCAAAATTGATAACACTTGGATGTGTCAAGTGAATGAGCTGGTTGATTTTTTCCTCTTTTTCTTTGCCATCCTTGAGGTGTTTTAACGTGTTGAACAACCTCCAGCCCAGAAGATAAGGGGAGTAATCTTTTGTATTGCTTAAAAGTTGAATGGCGTCATAGTAGTTTGATTCTTTTGCCAAATCTAAGGCTGTGGCGCCAGAATTTGTTTTTATCTCTTTATCCGCTCCAACAGTTAAAAGCGCTTTAACAACTGGGGTACTTTTTTGATTAATCGCCCTGTGTAAAGGTGTTTCCCCCTTGCTATTTTGCACGTTGATGTTTGCTTTTGCGTCAATGAGTGTTTGAACAAGTTCTTCATGGCCTAAAGCAGCAGCTTCATGCAAAGCGGTGTTACCCTCTTTATCAGTAATGTTCATATCAGCACCATATTGAATGAGTTGTTGCGCCAATTTTGTATGATTAAAACGCGCAGCTCTTATTAAAGCGGTGGCCCCATCTTGATTTTGAACATTTAAGTTGATGCCAAATGGGTGTTCGTTATTTAACAAAAGATTTTCAATTGTTGTAACGGGAGCATTTTTATCAATACTCTTTAAAACTTCGTTTCCTAAATTACAAGCTTGTTTGATTTTTTGAATCATATTGTTAAACTGAGGATCTGTAATGTTTGAAACGGCTTGTTCAACATCTTGATTTCGTTTGTTTTTTATAAAAGGATTGGCTCCAGCTTTATAAAGAAGCTCAATTGCCTCCTTACGTTGCATCCTAGTTGCAAATATCATAGGGGTGTCGCCATCGTTATTTTGCTCATTAATGTTTGCCCCAGCGTCAATGAGTGCTTGAATAAATTCCTTATCACCATAATAACGAATTGCTTCAAACAAAGGGGTATTCCCTTGGCTGTTTTTGATATTCACATTTGCCCCTTTTTCAATAATACATTTGAGAAAATGTAAGGCCTCATTTTGGGCGCATATGTGTAAGGCAGAGTCACCAAATTTATTTTGCGCGTCTAAATAGATTTCGTTCGGATGCTTGTATGTGTTGAGAACCTCCTTAAGGTTAGCAAAATCTCTAGGACTAAAAAGGCTAAATTCAATAGAATTTAAAAGCTGAAGTCCACGACCAAATGATCTAGACATAATAGCTCTGTCTTTGAGAACTATTTTATTAAGGTACTTTTTAAAAAAGTTATTTGTACTACACTCATAATCAAAGTCGAAATTGTTGAACGACATAGCAGTTTTTACCCTTCGTTTTGTTTGGTGTCTTGTCTGTTTGCAAAATTAGAATTGGCTTTTTTTATAACAACAGGTTCTTTGTTTGTGTTAAAAAGCGCTTCAACTTTTTTTGACAGCAACGCAGAAGTTGTTTTACCTTCAAAGTTTTTTATCTCTTTATCCGCTCCAGCAGTTAAAAGCGCTCTAACAACTGAGGTGTTTTTTTGATTAATCGCTCTGTGCAAAGGTGTTTCCCCCTTGCTATTTTGCACATTGATGTTTGCTTTTGCGTTAATGAGTGTTTGAACAAGTTCTTCATGGCCTAAAGCAGCAGCTTCATGCAAAGCGGTGTTGCCCCCTTTATCAGTAATGTTCATATCAGCGCCACATTGAATGAGTTGTTGCGTTAATTTTGTATGATTAAAACGCACAGCTTTTATCAAAGCGGTGACCCCATCTTGATTTTGAACATTTAAGTTGATGCCAAATGGATGAAAGTGATTTTGTAGAAGATCTTCAGCGATTAAAGAGATACCTCTATCATTAATGCTATTTAAAAGTTTGATCCCCAAATCCCAAGCTTTTTTGTTCTTTTTGATACAAGCATCACAACCTGAACTTACTGTATATGGATTTGCACCTGATTTGAAAAGAAGATTAACAGCACGTTCATTCCCACATTTAGCAGCGAATGCTATAGGGGTATTGCGATTGTTATCACGTATATGGATATCTGCTCCTGCTTCAATCAGTGCTTGAACAGTTTCTATATTTTTACATCTAAGAGCATAAAACAAAGGGGTTTTACCTTCTTGGTCTTTGATATTCATATCAGCCCCTTTGGCAATAATTTTTTTAAGCAAATTTACGTTGTTACGTAAGGCACACACATGCAAGATAGAGCTACCATAGATATCTTGAGTGTCCAAATAGATTTCATTTGGATGTTGGTAAGAAAGAAGCTCATCACACTTTAATTTATCACCATAGTCTATATGATCCAAAAGATCCAACCCACGATGATAAGCACGAATGTTTGGTTTGATTTTTGATGTTTCTTTCTCAAGGTAACATGACAAAAAGGGGTTTGCATGGCGATCTTTGTCGTGTTTGGATCTAGAAGCTTCCTTCTTTTCTTGCATATACTCTTGCCACTTTATATATCTGCGGCTTTCTTTTTCCATAGCGCGCTCTTGCGCCCAAGAAAGAGACTCAAACCCGCCATATGGGCCATATGAGCGGCCCTCGCCATTATTACCTAAACTAATTCCTCTCATTGCTTATTCTCCATTTTGCTTGGTATTGGGATTGTTTTTTGCCGCATGGATGCCTGACAAGCGGTTGGTTGATTGAATGATGGTTGTAATCAAGCGTTCAGCACGTTCTGTTGTGGTTCTGCTCAACCTTGAGCCAGCGTGTTCGGTTATATACACCACATCACGGGCTGTTTGTGCAACTTCAAGGGATGTTTTTTCTTTATCCGTTAAGGCTGAAAGAGTCATGAGCCCTTTGAGCGCTCTGGCCGTTTGTTGTGCTTGAAAAGATTGACCATAAGCGTCCAAAATGTTCAATTCAGCATACTTATGTTCCATTTGATCTTCGGTTAATTTGGTTTTGTTTTTTTCAATCAAAAGGGGTCTTCTTAATTTTGTTGCCAAAGCCATGGCAGGGGTGTTCATGCGCTTATCAACCAAAAATGGGTTAGGGTGATAGGTTGTGATGATCTTTTCAATTGGAAGAAAAACCTCTTTTGGCCCACGGCGTTGATATTTTGTAGCTACATGTTTGAGTTTTAATGCTAAAAGGGTAACGTCTGCTTTTGTAAGCTTTGGATGAAAGAGAAAACAAGCCCCTTTGAACAACAATTCACCCATAATTTTGGTGCAAGCGTACATGTCTTTTAAAAAAGCATTTACATTTTTAAGTTTTTGACGCAAGGAGAGTGTTTCAACCCCATAAAGAGGGTCTGCAGAATAACAAGCCAAATGAAGGAGTGTTTCACCCCGTTTGTTTTGTGTGTTGACAGAAGCCCCTTGACTGAGCAAGTCAACAACTTGGCGCAATGGCTGATAATAAGCCTCAAAAGGCAAGTCAGAATTTTTGATCATATCTGACAAATCATCCAATACATTGGTGAGGTGATAGTTCAAAAACGTTTTGTTATCATTCATAAAAGAAAACTCCTTGGCAAAAAAACGGCTTATTTTACCATAGATTTGTATTTTCGTCAACAAATATTTATAAACTTAAAATTGGTGTGTTAAAAAATGGCAAAAAAGCATCATTTAGGGCGATTAAACCTCGCTCAGGTACACATCAGTACTCATTCGTTCGGTTCACTCATCCCTATCTGATACCTTTTTGCCATTTTTTAACGCATCCAACAGGCAAGAGGTTAAAGTAGCGCTTCGCGCTTGGGATAGAGCGAGGTTTTTGTTTTTTAACGCATCCATAACATTGAGGTTGAAATAGCTCTTGCGAGCTTTGGATATATCGTGGTTTTTGTTTTTTAACGCATCCAACAGGCTGCGGTTATTTTTCGTGCTGAGAAATAAAAGACAATCAAATGGTTTTTCTTGTGTTTTTGAAAAATTGGTTGCAATTAAAAATGCCCTGTGATATCAAGTAAATTAATCGTACGTTTTTTTTACAATGAAAGGCGCTCTCTTATGAAATTTAAAAAACTTGAATCAGGCAGGTCGATGGTTGAAATGTTGGGTGTTTTGGCTATCATCGGTGTGCTTTCTGTCGGTGGGATTGCAGGGTATAGCTTATCAATGCGTAGACACAGGGCAAATCAAATTGTGGACTATATCTCTAAATTTGCTTTGACAGAATATGCAAAGTGTCAAGTAGAGTCAGAATACAGCATGGTTGATTGTAGAATGAACTCATACTTAGCGGACTCAGACGAAAAGTATCAACCTTCTATTGGACGTCTTCCTGCTGGTCTTGATTATCTTTGGGTAAATGATTTCTCCGTTGGATCAGATAGTGTTAACATTAGCTTGTATATGTATTTTTCTGATCAAAAACTCTGTCAAGCTGTTGCCTCAATTCTTGGAGCAGCGTGTGATACTCATGCTATTACCCCTCTCATTAGAGTAGATTAATCCTTTTTTAAACAAAATTAAAGGAGCTTTCTTATGAAATTTAAAAAACTTGAATCAGGCAGGTCGATGGTTGAAATGTTGGGTGTTTTGGCTATCATCGGTGTGCTTTCTGTCGGTGGGATTGCAGGGTATAGCTTATCAATGCGTAGACATAGGGCAAATCAAATTGTGGATGCTATTGGTAAATATTCGACTCTTGCTTATGGAAAGTGTCAACAAAAGATTTTGAATGGGGAAGTAAATAGCGTTACAGATGCAGGCTGTAGGAGTAATGCGCTCATAGGTAATTATGAAGATACAGATTTAGGGCAACTCCCAGCAGGAGTAACAAAAATAAATCATTCTTATATTGAACCAAGTTCAGGGACGGGTGCTGACATGACCGTAACTTATGTTAGTTTCACTGACGAAAAAATCTGCCAAGCTGTTGCATCTATTGTTGGGGAAGGTTGTTATAGTATATCAGATGACTATGATACATATGTTTCCATCGTTCAAAATTGATATGATATGCGTCAATCAATTGTTCAATTTGTACAATCATATGTGAGTTAAGAGCTGATGTGTTAAGGGAAAACTAAAGACAAAAAAAGAGAGGGAAAAAACCTCTCTTTTTTTTTGATATAAGAGGAGGAGAATTAGTTTTGTTTGGCGTTAAACATAACAACATTATTATCCTGACAACCACTTTCAGTGATAGTTGGGAGGTAAATTGCCAACGGATGTGTACCTTATTGTGCTCGAAAGAGGGATAATTGCTCCTAGATGCGCTCAAAGCTTCATTTTAACTGACAGCTTGTTGGGTAAAAAAAGCTCTTGTAATGGAAAATAAAAAGTGTTAACCTATGGTATATATGGGTGAAAAAAGCTTTTAAGGGGGAATTAATGGCAAAAAATCCGTCAAAATTGGCGCAAAAGGGTGAAATTTCAAGTTTTAAAGAATTTAAAGATGCTATTAGAGCCAAAGATTATAAAAAACTGCAACAACTGATTGCATCTGGTTTAGATGTGAATGTTCAAAATGAGCAAGGGGTGACGCCGTTGTTTTTGGCGGCAAACAAAAATGATCCAAAGATGGTGCATGCCTTGTTGCAGGCAGGGGCTGATGTGCATCATAAAAACAATTTGGGACAAGATGTTTTTTTGTATGCTGAAAATAGTTTTTCAAGTACATTTTCAAAATCTATGTTGGGAATGGTCAGCGCCATGGGGGATCCGAATTTAAAACCAGGCTCTCGCTCAGAAACTGGCACTTTAAGCGATTTTGTTGAAGCTGGACCTATGAATGGAGTGATGCTTTTGCTTTATGAAAAAGCTAGGATTTATGATGTTTCTAAAAACAAAGATAAAAAAACAATGCTTCATTTGGCTGTTGAGGCCGGTCTTGAAAAGTGGACACAAAAACTCATTGCGCAAGGGGCGGATGTGAATGCCAGGACGGCAACGGGGGAAATGCCTCTTCATTTGTCAGCAAAAAGCAGATATCCTGAAACATTGCAACATTTGATTAAGGCAGGAGCATATGTGAATGCAAAGGATAATCAAGGCAATACACCATTGATGGTGGCGGTGAAAAATCGCTCTTATAAAAGCATTATCCACCTATTAAAAGCGGGCGCTTATGCCAATGAGCCATGGAGTAAGGATGAAAAACGCTCCATTTTAACCGTGCTTGATGCAGAGTTAAAAGCAGGGCATCGTTCCTTATATCTAAGTTATTTAAATCCAGAAGACCGTGAGGAATTGAAGGCAATTGTGACTGAATTGATGTATAAAAAACAACTTAAATTAAAACGTGGTGTTAAAAGTACAGATTCCATTCGGGTGGTTTCTGGTACCAGTGATGGCGTGATGCGTATGGCGGGGGAAAGAACGGATTCCATTCGTGTTGCCACAGGGAGTAGACCTGTGCGTCCCGCAACAGTAAAGGGAAATAAAACAAACAAAACGGTTGAGAAAGATACAGCAACTTATGCGCCAACCAAGCCTGAAAGTGGGCATTTAGATCACCTTGTTTTGGATGGAAAAACACTCTCATCCAAGCCAAAGAAAGGACGTACAGATTCCATTCGGGTGGTTTCTGGTACCAGCGATGGCGTGATGCGTATGGCGGGGGAAAGAACGGATTCCATTCGTGTTGCCACAGGGAGTAGGCAAGGAACTGCACCAGATGCCGTTCAAATGGGGAAAGCCCCTCGGTCCAGTAAAAGTGATCGCCATGAATTGTTGTTAGCCATGCGTCAGATGAACGAGAGTGCTTCGGCGTCAGAAGTGGCAGCAGCACGGGAAAAAATCATGACCATTGTTGCTAAAAACAAAGGCATTTTGACCGAAGAAGATAAGAAGGGATACACGCCTTTGGAATTGGCGGCTTACAATGGGAATGTGCCAGCTTTAAGCTTGTTTCAAGAAATGGGGTATCAGCTCAAAGGGGCGGATGCTGAAACAGGGGTAACTCTTTTGCATATGGCGGCAATGAATGGGCAGGTTGAAACGGTTGATTGGTTGACATCTTATGGAAATGTTGGTGGGGTCAATCAAAAAACAGTGCGGGGGAACTCGGTGGCAGATGCGGCTTTGATTGCGTTGAAAGATAAGAGCTTGGATGAACAAAAGAAAAATGCCTTGGTTGAAACAACCCTTTTGTTGATGCAAAAAGGCGGAGAGGTGAACCCAACTTATTTAAAAGAGGTTTTAAAAGATCCATCTGTGAAAGCGTTGTTTGAACAATATGATATGGGAAAGGCTGTTGTGGCTGAGGTGATGGGGCAACAAGCAGGCTCAAATGCTGTTTCAACACTTCTCTCGTCAGCAAAACCAGTTGAGGAAAGGGAGGGTGTCTCTGTTCATTCTAAAAGAGAAGGAAGAGCTTAGATTAAGTTCAGCTAAAATCATAAAAGTGTGTTAGAATAAATTTATATGGGTTAAAAAAGGTTTTAGGGTTGTTTTGATGGCAAATGCTTTAGATATCATTCAAGTTAGATATGGTCAAAAAACAGGTGAAGAAAAAACGATCAGTTACCCTGAGTTTTTGGCGTTAGATAGCGCTTATTTATCTGCCAGAGAAAAAGAATTGCAAGAGGCGATGAAAAAGCTCTATCAGTTGAATCAGAATAAGCCTCCTTTGTTTAAAGAGTTCCCTTCTAGGTTTTTTAACTCTTTGACCATTAATGCTTTAACTTTAACAACGGAGAACTGTAGAGCTCATTTTGTGTCAAATGAAAATGTTATTGAATTTAATTCATCTGCGTTTAATTATGAATTATTTTCAACTTTGGTGCATGAGTTAAAGCATGCAGAAGATTGGACCCACGAATATGCTGATATGGTTATGGCTTCTCGAAAAGATGGGTTAGCATATCATCAATTGAAAATTCTTTTAGAATCAAGAGCCAGAGCTTGTGAGTTAACGGCTATCATGGCGGATTGTTTAAATAAAAAGAAAAGTTTTGCTGAGTTTCAAACAGAATTTGCAAAGGATGATGTTTTTGAATTTGTTCAAACGATTATGCCTGAGATTAAAAAACGTTATGAAAAAGCACTTACAACAGGGCAACCCTTTGATATTCAAGATTTGCAACAACTTGCAACTGTTGCCATTGTGCCAAGTTTTGTTGCCTCACCAACTTATCAAGAATATTACAGGCCTCGTTATAATGAGGTTTGCAAAATTAATCCTGACGACAAAGGGCAGGCGGCATTACCTTCTTCATGGGGGATTGCGTCTAAATATCACAAGGCTCTTTTGAGCGTTTTAGGTTCATCATTTAAAGATGGAGAGGCACAGGATAAGATCCCAATAGATGTTTTGAAAAAATTAAATATTGAGGCTGATTTTTCATCTTTTTTGTTTAAGGCTGTAACAGAGGGAAAAACAAAAGTAGTTCAAGAGTTGATAAAAGCTGGTGCAAATGTAAATGAGAATGATGGTTATGGATACACTCCATTGCGTTTTGCTATTCTGAATGGCAAACCAGAAGTTGCTCAAGTGTTGATTAAAGCTGGGGCGGATGTAAATGAGAATGTTGGTTCTGGATATGCTCCATTGTTTTATGCTATTTATAATGGCAAATTAGAAGTTGCTCAAGTGTTGATTGAAGCTGGGGCGGATGTAAATGTAAAGGATAAAGATGGATGGGGGCCATTGCATTTGGCTGCTTTGGCTGGTCACACAGAAGTGGTCAAAGCATTGATTCAAGCAGGGGCGAAAATGGAGGAAAAAGATAAAAATGGATACACTCCATTGCATTTGGCTATTAAAAATGGCACACCAGAAGTTTCTCAAGTATTGATTGAAGCTGGGGCGGATGTAAATGTAAAGGATAAAGATGGGAACACTCCATTACATTTGGCTGCTTGGGGTGGTCACACAGAAATGGTCAAAGCATTGGTTCAAGCAGGGGCGAAAATGGAGGAAAAAGATAAAAATGGGAATACTCCATTGCATTTGGTTGCTTGGGATGGTCGCACAGAAGTGGTCAAAGCATTGATTCAAGCAGGGGCGAAAATGGAGGAAAAAGATAAAATTGGGAACACTCCATTGCATTCGGCTATTTGGGGTGGTCACACAGAAGTGGTCAAAGCATTGATTCAAGCAGGGGCGAAAATGGAGGAAAAAAATAAAAATGGGGATACTCCATTGCATTTTGCGGTTGGCTTTTTTAATAAAGACATTATAAAGGCCTTGATTCAAGCTGGAGCTGATGTAAATGCAAAGGATAATGAAGGAAAAACAGTAGCAGATTTGTTGGAAGAAAGAATTTTAAGAGCTCGTAAAGAAGGGAAAGATGTTTCAGAATTGGAGGAAACATTAAAAATAGTAAAAACAGCAAAACCAGTCAGACAAAGAGGTAGAATAAAAGGTAAAATCAAACGTAATATTTCAACAAAAGAGGAAAAGACATCTCTTGATTTATCACAAGGGGATACTGCAAAAGTAAAAAAAGAAGGGGAAGATGTTTCTAAGTCAGACGAAGTATTTAAACCAGTCAGAAAAAGAGGTAGAATAAAAGGTAAAGTAAGACCGAATAATTCAGCATCAAAACCAAATGAGGCAAATGCAACAGCATCGCTCAGATCAGTTGCAAAACCAGTTGCTCAAAGGGAGGATGTCTCTGTTCATTCTAAAAGAGAAGGAAGAGCTTAGATTAAGTTCAGCTAAAATCATAAAAGTGTGTTAGAATAAATTTATATGGGTTAAAAAAGGATTTTAAAGGGGATAAGAGATGTCAAAAAGCTTTTCAGAACAATTTGATGCTAGAATTTCAAAGATTTCATCAGTGGAAGATTATAAAAAACTTTTGGATGATATTAAAAAGTATAGAGAAGAGAATGACGCTCATATTCCAGATGCTATTGGAATGTATATGGCGCTTGCCAAAAAAACAAAAGAATTAGATCCAACTGGAAAAGGGGAATATACAAAAGCGCACAAGCGACACCATGGTATAAATTCCACGCCAGATTCATATATAGATACGTATTCTAAGCAAAGGTATAAGATGCGTGGCGCTCCAGCGGCCAAAGCTGTGACTAAGAAACCAAGTGCAAGTGATAAATCAAAAACTACCCCCTCAGTGTCAAAAATGGCTAATTCAAAAGTAAAAAGACAAACGGGAGATCCAAGAAGAATGGGGCTTGAATTGGTAGCGCTTTGTGATAAGGCAGACAAAGAACTTACAGAAGCGGATGAGAAGCGGATTGCAGAACTTTCAAATATGAAACATCCTTCTGAAATTTATTTAGATGCAAAGGATGATCGTTTTGTTCGGTTGTTGTATCGGGCAGCTGTTAGAGGTTATCCGAAACTTGTTAGATCTTTGGTTGAAGCGGGAGTAAATGTGGAAGGGGAAAGTGCTTATGAAAAGACGTCAGGGTTTAAACAACATACGGGTAGAACGCCATTGCATTCGGCTGCTGCGAATGGACAGCTGGGAACAGTTTTAGAATTGATTGAGTTGGGAGCAGATAAAAATGTAAAAGATATAGAGGATCAAACACCTTTGCATCTGGCGGCTGCAAATGGTCACACAGAAGTAGCGGTAGCTTTGTTTAAGGCTGGGGCTGATATAGGGGCCATAGAACAAGAGCATGGTCAAACACCTTTGCATTTGGCGGCTGCAAATGGTCACACAGAAACAGTCAAGGCTTTGATTGGTGCTGGGGCAGATAAAAATGCAAGGAATAGCTATGGCAGTACCTTGTTGCATTTTGCAGCATCGAGAGGTCATATGTCAACTGTGTCGGCTTTGATGGATATGAAAGCTGATGTTGATGCAAAGAATAATTTGGGGTGTACGCCATTGCATTATGCTGCTATGGAGGGTCGTGAAGAAGTTGTTCAGGCGTTGATTGATGCTGGGGTGGATAAAAACGCAAAGTCTGATATTGGTTATACACCGTTGCATTATGCTGCTATGAACGGTCATTCAGAAGTTGTTCAAGCGTTGATTGATGCTGGGGCGGATAAAAATGCAGTGGCTGTGACTGGTAAAACGCCATTGTTTGTAGCGATTGATGAAGGACAGTGGTCAGCTGCTTTTGAGTTGATTGAATCAAGAGCGGATGTAAATATAGCAAATATTGATGGAAATACCCCATTGTGTGTGGCTGCAGAAAAGGGGTATACTAGAATTTGTGAAGAATTGATCGCAGCAAGGGCGGATGTAAATGCGAAGAATGATGAGGGCATTACGCCATTGTATTTTGCTTCGTCTCGTGGACACAAAGATATTGTAGAAAAACTCCTTGCAAAGGGGGCAAATGTCAATGTAAAAGGTAGGAACGGCCTCACGCCCTTGCATTTTGCTGTGAGTTATAACAAGACAGACCTCACAAAAAAACTCCTTGCAAAGGGGGCGGATGTTAATGCAAAAGATGGGGATGATGACACGTCATTGCATTTGGCTGCTAGGGATGGAGACATAGAAATTGTTCAAGTGTTGATTCGAGCTGGAGCAGATGTAAAAGTAAAGAATAATGAAGGAAAAACAGCGGCAGATTTGTTGGAAGAAAGAATTTTAAGAGCTCGTGAAGAAGGGGAAGATGTTTCAGAATTGGAGGAAACATTAAAAATAGTAAAAACAGCAAAACCAGTCAGAAAAAGAGGTAGAATAAAAGGTAAAGTAAGACCAAGTAATTCAGTATCAAAACCAAATGAGGCAAATGCAGCTGAAGTACTCAGATCAGTTTCAATTGAAGTTGATGCTAGAACAGGTGTTGTTACTCCTTTAAAAAAAGGGGATAGATCACAATGACACTGCCGGCAGTGGGTTAAGAGCTGATGGGTTTAAGAAAAAACAGGAGGTGTTTGCCCTCTGTTTTTTTGTTGTTTTTTTTAAAAATGTTGCCAAAATGAAGAAATTGTGATAAAATGGCGAAGCGCGAAGTAAAAAAAATGATTTTTTAAGGAGTCTTTTATGTCAAATGCATTAGATGTGGTTCAGGTCAAATATGGTCAAAAAACAGGTGATGAAAAAACGATTTCTTACACTGAATTTTTGGCATTAGATGGCGATTGTTTATCTGAAAAAGAGGTTAAATTGCAAGCGGCAATGAAAAAGCTCTATCATCTGAATGAGAGTGTTTTTCCTTTATATAAAGAATTCCCCAATTGGCGCCCAGATAAACCTTTAACCATTGATATATCAAAGGTGGATAAAAAATCGGGAGGTGGTAGCTATGGAAGACATGCTAATGATATTAAAATTTGTGAAGCGGCATTTAGAGGGGACTTATTTTCAACTTTGGTGCATGAGTTAAAGCACGCAGAAGATTCTACAAAAGAGAGTTATGATTTGGAAAATGAAATTCGTTTAGATGACGGGTTGAGCTATCATCAATTGGGAATTCTTTCAGAATCAAGAGCCAGAGCTTGTGAGTTAACAGGCATTATGTTGGATTGCTTAAGTGAAAAGAACAGTGTTGACGAGTTTCAAACAAAACTTAAAAGAACTGCTATTTTTAGATATTTTGAAACGATTATGCCAGAGATTAAAAAACGCTATGTAAAAGCGCTTGAAACAGGGTATCCGTTAGATGCGCAAGAGATGCAACAAGTTGCCTCTGTTGCCATTGTCCCAAGCTTTATTATATCGGGAACTTATAAAGATATATATTTTCATGATTATAATGATATTTGTAAAATTATGCCAGGGGATCGGGGTTTGCAACAATTGCCAAGTTCTTTGGGAATTGCTCCAGAGCATCAAGAAGCACTTTTGACCATTTTGGGAGCCTCTTTTCAAAAAGGAAAACCTGTTGGAATGGTTGCAACAAATATTTTAAAAAAATTGAATATAGAAACGGATCTTGCAGCTTTTTTGGATGCAGCGATTGAAAGTGGCTTGATTGAAGAGGCTAAAGCTGCAATTCAAGCAGGGGCGAATGTTGATGAAGAGGATACTGCTGGTTGGACGATGTTGCAAAAGAAAGTATATTGTGACAGCACAAACGCCGTCAAGCTTTTGGTTGAATTAGGGGCGAATATAAATGCTAAAAGTAAATATTATGGATACACGGCAATGCATCAAGCAGCTGATCATTCGTGTGTAGAGATTGTTAAAATGTTGGTTAAAGCTGGGGCTGATTTGTCAGTAAAAAATGACTATGCTGAAACGCCTTTAGACATTGTTTATCAAAGGTTGATTAGGGACTTTAAAGCAAAAGATTCATCTAAAAAGTTAAAAGATAAAGACAGAGAAAATCTGTTGAGGGTGGTTAATTATTTGGAAAAACAAAAGGCACCTCATGGGCGTTATTTGAAGATGCGATTTGATGAATTAAAAACTGAGGCGGCAAGAACCAAAAAGGTAGAAAATCATGCCACGCGTATGATGAATAAATCAGGCTTTATTAATGCTTACTCTTTAATTTGTGGGGCTGTTATCGGTGTTGGCTCTTTTCTTTTGGGAAAGGTGACAAACATTTCAAAAGCTGAGTTGAAAGAGGGCGTTGTTTCGGCTGCAAAAATGGTGCAACAGGTGTTGCCTGCTCAGAATGTGGCACAAAAAGAGATGTCTGGATTTTCAATGGTGGATATGTCTTTGATTATGTTGCAAGATAAGACGTTGGACGAGAAAAAGAAGCAAGTGCTTGTTGAAACAACCCTTTTGTTGATTGAAAAGGGGCAAAAGCCAACTCTTAGCAATTTAAAAGAGGTTTTAAAAGACCCGGCCATCAAAGCTCTTTTTGAACAATCTGAGAAGGGCAAAGCTGTTGTTGATGAAGTGATGAAAGTTGAGCCAGTGAGCAAGCAACCGCAGGCATCAGTAAAGATCATTTTGCCAGCCAAGAGCGTTGCTCAAAAAGTGCTCGGTAGAAATCAGTATTCAAATGAGCGCTCGGTGTAAATAAGCGTTTGTCTTTAAAAAAACAGGGGGTTGAAGCCCCTTGTTTTTTTGTTTGATATTAAAAAATGATGTGTTAAAAAAAATGAGGGTATGTTTTCAAACAGGGGTGATTTTGTAAAAATTGAGAAAAAAAACACCTTTTTTTTGAAAAAAAGATAAAAAAGCTTTGTCAAAAGTATAAATGCGTGGTAAAATAATTTTATATGGGCTAAAAAAAGGTTAAAAAAAAGGGGGGCTTAATGTCAAAAAATTTCTCAAGAAAATTTGGTAAGCAGTTGGCGTCCATTTTGTCGCCTGATGATTATAAAAAACTTTTATATGATGTGAAAAAGTATAAAGAAGAGAATCCTAAGCATCTTTCTGATGCGATTGGGATGTATATGGCGATTGCTCAAAGAACCAAAGAGATAGAACCCGATGGAATAGGGGAATATACGAGAGAATTTAAAAAATTTTTTGGTTCGAACGCCACGCCAGATAAATTCATAAGAACGTATGCTAAGCAAGGGTACGAGATAAAGCAAAATGAACATCATGAACATGCTAAAGTTTTACTTCAATCGGTAAAAAAGAGGATTGATGAAGAACAAGCTCGTAGAAAGAATGCTATTGACTTAGGGTTGGAATTAACAAATCTTTTAGATAAGAAAAAAGAAAACCTCACAAAAGAAGATATTCAGCGAATTGGGGATCTTCTTAAAATGAAGCATCCGTCTCAAATTAATTTAAATGCAACGGATTTGAAAGGGGAGACCCCTTTGCATAAGGCTGCTAGGCATGATCGTGCAGAGATTGTTCAAGCTTTGATTAAGGCTGGGGTTGATATAGACGTGAAGAATAATTTGGGGGAGACCCCGTTGTATTGTGCAGCCAGAGATGGTCGCATAAGGATCGTTCAATCTTTAATTAAAGCTGGGGCGGATATAGAGGCAACTGATCGGGCAGGGTCTACGCCATTGTATGTTGCTGCTAAAAAAGGGGAAACAGAAATAGTTCAAGCCTTGCTTGCAGCTGGAGCGGATATAGAGGTAAAAAATAATGATGGGCGTACCCCACTGCATGAGGCTGCTAGGGAGGGAAAAACAGAAACTGTTCAAGCGTTGATTGCAGCTGGGGCTGATAAAGAGGCAAAAAATGAGTATGGGACTACCCCTATGCATTGGGCTGCTATGAATGGAAAAACAGAAACCGTTCAAGCGTTGATTGCAGCTGGGGCTGATAAAGAGGCAAAAGATAAGTATGGGCGTACCCCTATGCATTGGGCTGCTTTGATGGGAAAAACAGAAACCGTTCAAGCGTTGATTGCAGCTGGGGTTGATAAAGAGGCAAAAGATAATAAGGGGAAAACAGCTGCTGATTTTTTTGAAGAAAAAATTAAAAAAGACCGAGCAGTTGGTAAAAATGTTGGAGCTTTAGAATCAACATTAAAAACATTAAAAACCGCTGAGGCAGAAGGAACGACGGTTAATGCAAAACCAGTCAGAAAAAGAGGCAGAATAAAGGGTAAACGAAAACCTAGTAATTCAGCATTAAAATCAAATGCCGCAGCTGCGATTAAATTATCTTCAGCCAAAGTTGAGGAAAGAGATGGGGGCGTTATTCCTTTTGAAAGGCAGAGGAGAGCATAAATTAAATAAGCCGTTAGATTAAGGTTTCTTAAGCGATTACGATTTAGGAAAAAACAGGGGCTTAAAGCTCCTGTTTTTTTTGTTTAATATTAAAAAATGATGTGTTAAAAAAAATGGGGGCATTTTTTTAGGTAGAATGCTTTTTTCAAAAAAAAGATAAAAAAAATCACTTTTTTTTGGAAAAATGATAAAAAAGCTTTGTCAAAAGTATAAATGCGTGGTAAAATAATTCTATGTGGACTAAAAAAAGGGATTTTTAAGGGGGATTAGGATATGACTACAAGTTTTTTAGAAGAATTTGATGATAGAATTTCAAAAATTTCATCAGTGAAAGATTATGAAGCCCTTTTGGATGCTATTCAAAAGTATAGAGATGCTGATGATTCGCATATCTCTGATGCTATTGGAATGTATATGGCTCTTGCCAAAAAAACAAAAGAGTTAGATCCAAGTGGAAATGGAGAATATACAAGAGCTCATAAGGCGCATCATGGTATGGATAGCACGCCAGATGCATTTATAAATTCGTATACTGAGAAGGGGTATAAGATGCGTGGTGCTTCAGAGATAGGCACAGGCGCTGCAGCACGGGATGCGGATGAGGCAGAATCAACTGCGGGCGTAGGGGCCAGTGGTGATGTTGGTGCAAAAGGCGAAGAGGAAGAAGTTTCTGAAGAAGAAACCGTAGAGTCAAGGACTGATGAGCTGTACTTTGAAATTTATCGAGATGGTGGTCCAACAGAACGGTTTGACCAGTTGCTTGAAGAAGGTAATCTCAATTTGACCGAACTTTATAGAGAAGGAAACACCGTTTTAGATGATTTGTATCGAGACATTAAACAGTGCGCACGAGAAGGTGGTAACCCTATGTTGGTTGAAAGATACGTTCGCATTGCTGGGGAACTTAAAGCTAGAGGGGCTAAAAACTCTTTTTATAGCGGGAATGACCTTGAACGTGTTGAAAAAATTTGTGCGGATGAGGCAACAAGGCAATTGAAAAAGCATCTAAGTGAATCAGAAGGTTATGATCTACCTACTGCTGAAGATGTTGAAGTTTTGGCAGCAGCAGGAGCTCGTCTTGACCCGCCAATGTTGCAAAACACGGCTGAAAATTGTTCTCCTGAAGTTGTTGAAGCGATGATTAAAGCCGGGGCAGATGTGAATGCGCCTCGTGTAACTGAAGATGAGAATTCTGGTTATACGCCTTTACACGCTGCTGCAGGAATGGGTCGCTTAGATAATGTTGAAGTGCTGTTGAATAATGGTGCTGATGTCAATGCAACAAATGATGATGGGGAAACCCCTATGCATTATGCTGCTAGCGAGGGAAGAACAGATATCGTTCAAGCGTTGATTGCAGCTGGGGCTGATAAAGAGGCAAAAAATGAGGATGGTAAAACAGCTGCTGATTTGTTGGCAGAAAAAATCGAAAAAGACCGTGAAGATGGTAAAGATGTTGCAGCATTAGAAGAAACATTAAAAACATTAAGATCCGCTGAGGCAGAAGGAACGACGGTTAATTCAAACGCCAGTGGGGCTGAGCGCACAGGACCGGGTGACAAACCAGCTGAGCAACCAACGACAGCAACTGGTGACAAACCAGCTGAGCAACCAGAGCCAATACAAACGGACCCAAATGCTGCATCAACTGCATCACCAGATGCGTTGGGAAAAGAATTGGCTGGATTGTTGGTTAAAAAAGCAGAAGAAAGAACAGAAGATGACAACAAGCGAATTGCTGAACTGATGAATAAGAATCACCCAACTCAAATTAATTTGAATGTGAAAGATGATTCTGGGCGTACCCCTATGCATTTGGCTGCTTTGCATGGAAGAACAGATATCGTTCAAGCGTTGATTAAAGCTGGGGCTGATAAAGATGCAACAAATAATTCTGGGGAAACCCCTATGCATTATGCTGCTAGGGAGGGAAGAACAGATATCGTTCAAGCGTTGATTGAAGCTGGGGCTGATAAAGAGGCAAAAACTAATTATGGTGAGACAGCGTTGGATTCTGTTTATCGAAGTTTGACATATGGCGAGCTTGAAGGTGCAGAGAATGATCAATTGATTCAAACAGCGCTTTATTTGAAAGAAAGAGGGTGTAAAGCTTCTCAAGGAAAAGAGGTTGAAGCTTTGAAAAAATGCCCAGCATTGATGACAACGCCTGATAAAGAGGGGAACACAATGCTTGAAACAGCCGCTTTCAATGGGGATAGAGAAACATTGAGCCGCTGCCAATCAGCAGGAGGTAATTTGGGCGTCGTTGATGAACAAACTGGTGGTACACTTTTGCATATGGCTGCAAGCAATGGCCATGTTGATACAGTTCGTTGGTTGGCTGAACAAGAAAATGGCCCAGATTTGAACGCAGTTAGCAAAAATGGAAATACAGCACTTGATGTTGTTGTTAATAAATTGAATTCAGATAAAGATTTAAAACCAGAAGAAAGAGATCAGCTTCTTGCCACGGCAAAAGTTTTGGCTGAAAAAGGTGTTAAAAGAACAAAAGAGTTGAGTCCAGAAGTAAAAGCCCAATTGGGTGATAGAGCTCAAGTGTTTGGTGACATAGCTAACGATGGGGCTGCACCAGCAGATCCTCAGCCACAACCTGAGCCACAACCTCAGCCTCAACCTGAGCCACAGCCTGAGTTATCGGCTGAACAAAAAGCGTTGAGATCCTCTTTGGATGCGGCAGTGGATGAATCAAAATCAAGGGCAGAACAAGCTGCAGCATTAGCAGAAGTGAGAAACCAATTGAGAACAGCTCCAGCAGTTGCTCAAGGTATGTTGAAAGATTTGCCAGAACCACAACGAGAAGCTTTGTCAGCAAGTGTTGATTCTGTTATCGCTGAAGATAATGCAAAACCAGAAGATCAACGTATGGGTGCAGACCAACGTGCTGCTTGTGATGCATTGAAAAATGATTTAGCAAAACCAACGGAACAGCCAGAGCCTCAACCAACGGCAGAGGCAGAATTGACACCAGAACAAAAAGCGTTGAGATCTTCTTTGGACGCGGCAGTGGATGAATCAAAATCAAGGGCAGAACAAGCTGCAGCATTAGCAGAAGTCAGAAATCAATTAAGAACAGATCCAACAGTTGCTCAAAGTATGTTGAAAGACTTGCCAGAACCACAACGAGAAGCTTTGACAAGCAGTGTTGATGCCGTTATTGCTGAAGATAATGCAAAACCAGAAGATCAACGCATGGGTGCAGAACAACGTGTCGCTTGTGATGCATTGAAAAATGATTTAGCAAAACCAACGGCAGAGGCAGAGCCTCAACCAACGGCAGAGGCAGAAAGTTCAGTAGATACTCTTATAGCCAGAACAAATAATATGCTGAAAAATGATGGAAAAATCGCTGGTAATGATTTTATTCAAACATTTTCAGACATGAAAAATGAATGGGATAAAGCCTCACCAGAAGATCAAAAAAAATTGGAAGCAGCAATGGATCGAACCGTTGCTAGAGCTATGACAGATGCGCCACATACTGTGGATAATGTAAGAACAATGTTTGGTGAAGATTTTGATCGAATTGTGGGAGATCCAACAAAAGTGGAAGATCGAGCAGCAGAGCCAGCAGCACCAGCAGTTGAGCCAGCAGCCGAGCCAGCTCCAACTCCAGCCGAGGAGGGTCCAACAAATAAAGGCAAACCAAAAGAGCAACCTACTGATGGTAAACCAGAAGAGCAACCTACTGATGGCAAACCAAAAGAGCAACCTACTGATGGCAAACCAAAAGAGCAACCTACTGATGGCAAACCAAAAGAGCAACCTACTGATGGCAAACCAGAAAAATCATTCCAAGATCGCTTTAAAGAAATGATGGAAAGAAAAGATTTGACTCCTGAAGAGTATGAACAAGCTTTGAATGAGTTGAATTCTAAGAAAACTGAGTTGGGTGAAGAGGTGGCTAGATCTTTGTATTTCTCAGCTGCAGCTCATGCAACTCGTCATTCTGATGAGGCTGCAAAGGCTACTGCGTTTGAAAAAGCAACAGGTGTTCATCATCAATCATATATGAATGATGCTATGGCTCAAATTTCATCAGAAGAACAAACAGAAACAGCTTCTCTTGGTATTACAGGCGGTAAAGCTGGGGAAACAACCCATACACAAATGAGCCGTTATACTGAAGAAACAACAGAAGGACGCAAAGCGTACGACCATGCCAAAGCCAGAGTGGATCGTTGGGCAAAAGGTGGGGCACGTGTTTCAGGCGTCAGATTGGATGATAAAACAACAAAAACAATGCGGGAAAACCTTAAAAAAGGCTTGCAAGGACGTGGTTATAGCGAAGAAGAAGCTGAACGTCAAGCAAATATGCTCCTTTATAAAATGGTACAAGCAAACAAACTGTATCATCCAAGTGAAACAGTTACTGTTGATGGTCAAAAGAAAAGAGCAAGTGATGTTTTGGGTGCTCCAGCTCAAGGGGACAAACCAGCCATGAACCACCGTGATGCATTGCGTGTATTGGCTGATCCAAAAGCAACGCCAGAACAATTAAGCCAAGCAATGAGAGTGGCAGATAATGTTGAAGGGGCTGTTTCTGATGAGGGGTACGCCATTTTGAATGTTCGTGCTGGCCAAGGCAAAAGCTTTAATACGTCTAAAACAGCAGGATTTACACGGGGTGGGGCCTTGACACCTTCAGAACAAAGAGCGGCAGATGCTGAATTGTTCCAAGCTGCCCAAAACGGGGATATTGATGGGATTAACCGTGCCACAGCTAGAGGGGCAAATTTGAATGCTGTTCGTGAAGTAGAAGTTGATGGTAAAAAAGTCAAACAAACACCATTAGATGTGGCAAAGCCGCAGGTGAGAAAAGGTATGATCCGTGCTGGTGCTAAGACAGCTGGAGAAGCTCAAGTTATGAGGATTCAAAAAGCTTTGCAAAACCCAGATTTAACAGTGGATCAATATAAAGCTTTGGTTGGTGAAATTCAACAATTAGGGAAAGTGGCCGGAAATGATCAAGCAAAATTGGCTGTTGAACAATTAAAACGTGACGCAGCATTGTACGTGAGTGCGCGTGTTGCTGCTGATGACGAAAGGAACCCTGTTTCAGCACCATTTGTTGCAGCTTATAAAGAGGCCTTTAATCAAGATCCGATGCGGCCACGAAAACCTGATAATGAGGCTGATAAAGGTACGCCATCTGCAGAAGATTCGAAAACACCACCTAAAGACGATCCTAATAAAGTTAGAACTGGTGACGATGCTGGGCTTCCAGATTCTTCAACAACTTCAGTTTCTCAACCAGATGCTGCAGGCGCTTTAGCACGGGTTGGTAAAAGTGTGCAATCTGAGGCTTCAGATTCAGACTTGGTCGCTGCTCAAAATACGGGTGGTAAAGGAATAGTTGATAGGTAAAAAAGGAGGAAATTATGACAAATAACAATGATCAAGCAAGATTAGAGCAAGAGGCTCAAGGACTTGAGGTTGTTGATGGTCGTATGGGGTATGATACACGTAATATCAGAACGTATGACAACTCTTCATCCGTTGGAAAGGATGCTTATCAACACGCTAAACGCCGCTTGTCCAATTGGCAGACAGGAAGCGCTAGAGTTTCGGGTGTTTCCTTGGATGCTGCTACACAAGAAAGAATGCTTAAAAACATTCAAGCCTGTTTGAAACAACAAGGGTATGAAGGAGAACAGTTGCAACAACAATCAGAAATGCTCCTTTATAAATTGGTGCAGGCAAACTTGCTCTATCACCCACGGGAACGAGTGACAGTGAATGGGCAAAAGGTTACCGCAACGGATGTGATTGGGAATCATCGTGAGTTGTTGAGCTCATTGGCCACATCTGATTTGACGGGTATGACGTCCGATCAATTGGCTGGGGTGCATCAAGAATTGACCCGTGTGGAAGATTCCATTTCTGACAGAGGGCATGCCATTTTGGGTGTGCGTGCAGGTCAAGGCAGAAGTTTCAATTCTTCAAAAGTAAGTGGATACACTCAAACAGCTGGGAACAGACAAATCACTGCTGAAGAACAAGCCGAGTTGGACAAAGCCCTTTTTGAAGCTGTTAAACGCTCAGATTTGGCAGCGCTTAACCAAGCTGTCAGAATGGGTGCAAACTTAAATGCTTTGGATGAAGAGGGCAGAACACCTCTTGATTTGGTGGAAGAAATCATCGATGATAAAGAGGTAGACGGTAAAGATTTGACTGAAGCACAAATCAAAGCTTATGAAGAGTTAAGAGCAGGGATGACAAGAGCCAAAGCGTTGAATAGTGATGATCAAAAAGATTTGCAAGATGAGTTGCTAGATCTTGTTAAAGAGGGCAAAGTTGCAGAGGCTCAAGCGTTGATTCAAAACTCAAGAAGTTTGACATTTAATACTGTTGCCAATGGGGCTGAAATGACCTATTTGATGGTGGCTTTGGATGAAGAAAATGTCGAAATGGCAGCAAAGATTATTGAATCTGGTGTAGATGTGAATGCGCAAGATGAAGATGGCAGATCAGCATTGCACTATGTTGCCAGAATGGATCCTGATGATGTGCCTTTAGAACAACGTGTCGCCTTGATGCAAATGTTGCTTGCCAAAGGTGCCAATCCAAACATTGTGGATGAAAATGGCTTGACAGCATTGGATTATGTGCAAAAGTTGGATGATGATGAAGGGAAAAAAGAACTTTATGCCCTTTTGGATCAAAAAGGTGGTTTGGAAGCACACAACGCATTGTTCACTGCTGTCAGAGATGGCGATTTGGCTCAAGTGGAATACTTGGTCAAAGGGGGGGCAGACATTGATGTGACGGAAAAAGGTACCGGCTATGGCGTGATGCATTTTGCTGCTCTTTGTCAAAAAAATCCAGAAGCGATGTGTAAATTGTTGATGGATTTGGGGGCAGACCCAGAGGAAGTGTCAAATGAAGGGGTAACCCCATTACATATGGCAGCTCAAACGGGAAATACAGCATTTGCTACAGCATTGATCACTCATGGTGAAGTGGATGTGGATGCTGAAGATGATTTGGACAGAACACCATTGCACATTGCAGCAGGGACAGGGCATAATGAAATTGTTGCTTTGTTGCTTCAAAAGGGAGCGAATGCTAATTCTAAAGATGATAATGATAAAACAGCATTGGTACATGCAAGTGAAGTTGGTAATCAGCAAGGGGCTGCTTTGTTGGTGCAAGCAGGGGCAAAAGTTCCTGAACAAGGTGGGGCTTCTCAAGTGCAACCAGCACAGCCAATGCCTCAACCAGCACCTCCGCCACAAGCACCTCAGATGGGGCAAAATATTACAAACTCTCAACCAACGAGTCCTCAAAATGGGACCCTTCCCCAGAATGAGTGTTTCTAGATGAGAAAAAACAGCTCTTTTTTTAAGGGCTGTTTTGAGTCTGAGGGGTAAAAAAAGGGGGATGAGATGACAAAACCACTCTTAAAAGGATCAAAATATAATCCACTCACTGAGGAAGAATGAGCTTGTTATCGTTTCAGGTGGAGAATTGCATGTGTCAGATTTTGAGGCTCAATATTCTATGAACAAGGTGGCTTCAGGCAAACCAAAAGAGGCAAGTGAAACAGATTTAAAAGATAAATTGAGGCAGGTCGCTGAACCTGTAGAGGCACCAAAACCTGAAACACTAAGGCTTGCAGTTTCGACACAAAGGAGTTGAAAATAAATTAAAAACTAAAAAAGTTATGGGGAATGATTGATTATTCCCCATAACGTCTTTGACGCATTCTAACTTCGTCAAGTGTGCGTTTAGCAGCTTCGATACCTTGGCGTGTGATTGGGCGTTGAATGGTCTTTTTGAGCAATTTAATCCATTCAGGACCACGGTTACAATCAACCGCTGTGACAAAGGCATTTTCATTTTGCCAGACAAACTTCATCGGATCGGCCCCGTGTTTGATGAGCTTTTGCGCCACTTCAAAAGCGCCTTCTTCAACCGCAATAATCAAAGGTGTTTTAACAATGATTTGATATTTATCCCAAGGAGCGTGAATACCAATGGTTTCATTTGGATTGGCACCTTTAAAGAGCAATTCTTCGGCAACTTCTGGGTTTTTGCTTTGAATGGCGTGTACAATTGGTTTGGCTTCTAAATGGGGTTTATCCACATCAGCACCCTGGTTGAGCAAAAAGCGGACCATTGAGCGATTTTGTGTTTGAATGGCATATCCCAAAGGTGTAACATCCCCATTTCCATTCAAACTGGCTCCGTTTGAAAGAGCCTTTCTTACCAAGCGAAGGTCCCCTTCTTTAACAGCATCTAAAAGTTTTGCTGTTTCTAATTTCTTATATGTTTCGATATCCTTCATTTTAAGTTCCTTTTTTAAAGAAATAAAAAAATAGAATAGCAAAATAAAATTTCTGTTGTCAAGCAAAAAAAATATGAGCTCAAACTTCTCAGAGTTAAAATGAAGTTTAAAAGCCTGAGCGCCTCAGAGTTAAAAATCTAATTTTAAAGGTTGAAGATTTGTTATAAAAATCAATAAGATATTTTAAAAATATCTATAGGAAAAATAAGGGACGTTATTTTTCCCATAGCATACAATAAAAATAAGTTCAATCTTTTTTTATGAAAACAATAATAAAATTATTGAGTTATCACAAGGTCAAAAAATCGGACACCCGCCAAAAAAAATGGGAAAAATAACGTCCGTTTTTTTTCACATTTTTAAAGGAGCTTATTATGAATTTTAAAAAACTGAAATCTCAATCTGGTAGGTCAATGGTTGAAATGCTGGGTGTCTTGGCAATTATCGGCGTTCTTTCCGTCGGCGGGATTGCAGGGTATAGCCTTTCTATGCGCAGACACAGAGCCAATGGGGTGGTTGATTTGGTTTCAAAATATGCCTTGGTGGCTTATAATTTTTGTCATCAATGGCTTGAAAGTGGAAACTCAGATTGGGAGGATATAGGAGAGTGTTCCGGTAATAATGCTCTGCCATCTTTTTCTGAGGCAGGTCTTGGTAATCTTCCTGCAGGGGTGAGATTTATTACTTTTTATGGTATGAATCAAGCAGATTATATTAACTCAGGTGTTGAAAGTATGCATATGATGATATTCTTCACAGATGAAAAGCTTTGTCAAGCAACGGCTTCTATTGCAGGGAATCCTTGTAGAAAAAGTGGTAGTGAATACACACTTGATATAAATATCAAACAAAACTAACCTATCGTTTAAAAACGCCCCTTATTTAAGGGGTGTTTTTTTATGAGGGGAAGAGTTTTATGACAGGGAATTTGACTAATTTAAAAAAAAAGACATTTTTTTTGAAAAAAAATTTTTTTTATGCTATACTATACGTTAGGGAAATATTTTTAAGGGGGAAATAGACATGGTATGGTATAATCCGTTTTCTTGGGGTGAAGATAACAGCAAGCCTGTTGATGATGATGATGTTATTGTAAGCTCAAATGATACTTTTGCAGGCATTGGCCCTTATGAATGGGAGATGCGGGCGCAAAGCTATCGCCAAAAAAATATAGAAGGATATAGACGTTATTTAGCGGATAGAAATGGGCCTCCTCCTTTTTTGAAAAAAAATGAACTGGAAGTTTGGTGCAAAGAAAATGGCGTGAACTATTCTTATGAAGATGTGCAAAATTATTATAATGGTAAAACAGATAGGCTGGTTCCTAAATCTGATTATCGTTTTTTGGAAAATGATGCTCTAGCTGAAGATGTTTTTGATGAACGAGGCGTTTATAATGGGCCAGATGGCGTTCAGGTCGCTTCGGTGGATGAGGATGGTTTGCCACTTTGGTTGCAAGAAGGGGCAGATCTTTCTGCTGAAACGGAGGAAGCTGTTCCAGTTTCAACGTATACGGGGCAAGGTGGCCGTTTGCATAGCGCTGATGATACAGTGATGGCTGATGTGCAAACCCCTGCTGAAAGAGGGAAACCAAAACCAGAAAAGCCAGAACAAGAAGAGAGTTTTTTAGGCAGTGTTGGGTCTTGGTTTTCAAGACAAGCAGATGCTGTTGCAGGGTGGTTTTCTTCAGATGAAAAACCAGATAAACCGGCTCAACAAGCTACAGCTAAACCAAAACCAGAAAAACCAGAACAAGAAGAGAGTTTTTGGGGCAGTGTTGGGTCTTGGTTTTCAAGACAAGCAGATGCTGTTACAGGGTGGTTTTCTTCAGATGAAAAACCAGATAAACCGGCTCAACAAGCTACAGCTAAACCAAAACCAGAAAAGCC
>JAZQXL010000013.1:0-35095 GCA_045632845.1 Alphaproteobacteria bacterium | reverse complement strand
AGCAACTACTGGTGCAGCACCTGTTCCTGTTCCTCCACCCATACCTGCAGTAATGAACAAAAGGTGTAACCCTTTTAAGCATTCTGTAATTCTTTCAACTGTTTCTTCAGCAGCAGCTCGTCCAACTTCTGGATTAGCGCCAGCACCTAAACCTTGTGTTAAGGCTACACCCAATTGAATTCTTTCAGAAACAAGAGATCTAGAAAGCGCTTGAGCATCTGTGTTCGCAACAAAAAATGAAACACCACTTAACTCACTTGCAACCATATTATTAACGGCATTTCCACCAGCACCACCAACACCAATAACACCAATGTTGGGCGTTAACAAAACTTCTGGTGGAGGTGTAACTAATCCGATTGATAAGCTGTTTTCATTTGAATCTAAAAATTCTGAATTAACCATTGCGAAACCTTTCCAAATAAACCCTTTTTTTGCTCTCCTTGTGTTGAAAATTTTTCATTCAACAAACTTTTCTCTTTTATCATTACATATTTTAACAGTCCAATGCAAGTGGAAAATGTATATGGCTCAAATTGTTTCGGTAAACCACGAATATTATCTGGTTTTCCCTGTCTTGCAACACCACCAAATGTATTGGTTATCTTATCTTTAAGTCCCAATAACATACTTCCTCCCCCATTGAGCACAATATGCTTCGTTGCAATAACGAATCGAGGATATTTTTGAAAAACCTTTCCAACATTTTCTAAAATTTCATCTAATCTTGGAACGATAATAGAAATTAAATCTGATCTAGGCACTTGAATATTAACATTTTCCTCCCCTAAAACAGGGACAATCAAACGATCAAGACCATCTCTTGAAGATTCAAACACACCACCGTGCAATGTTTTCAATCTTTCTGCAACAGAAAAAGAACAACCTAATCCTCTTGCAATATCTTTTGAAAAAATATTACCTCCTTGCGGAACAAGATCTAAATGCACCAATCCACCTTCTAAAAAAATGGCTATGGATGTTGTCCCTGCCCCAAAATCAACAACCGTTGCACCAATTTCTTTTTCCTCTTCTGTCATTGTTGCTAAAGCTGAAGCATAAGGTGTTGCAACTTTCATATCAATTGAAACATGACGCCTGTCAAGCGCCGCAACCAAATTGCGTGATTGACTTTCTGGCAAAACAATCACATGCATATGAACCCCAAGTCTGTGTCCATATAACCCCCTTGGGTCAGATACAGCAGGTTCTTTATCAACCGTATAACTCAATGGGAATGCGTGAATAACTTCATCTCCCTCTGCCAAACAAGAAGCAACAACGCCATCAACCAAACGCTTTACATCACTAGCAGCAATAGGCTTTCCATCGCTGATTTCAATTTCTTTGTTAATATGCAATGATTTCAACTGAGTTGAAGAAATATTCACAACAACGCTTGTCACTTGTCTTTCTGTCTGTTTTTCCAAATCTTCAAGCGCTGCCCTAATTGATTCAGAAGCTTGATCTAAATTAACAATAGCACCCGCATTAATTCCTTTTGAAGGAGCATATCCAGTCCCTACAACCTCTGGCCGACCATCAGAGGTAAAACGAACCATCATACAACAAACCTTACTTGTCCCTACATCTAAAAGGGTTAAAACAGATTTTAATTTAGTTTTTTTTGCCATTTTTATTTCTTTCCCCTAATGGTTCACTGCTTTTTACAATAAGACGATCTGGTAATTTTAAATCAATAACGTTTAAATCTCTATTTAAAATGTTTCCTTCTTCTTTAAATGTTTTTAATCTTTCAAGAGCAGCTTTAATATCTGTTTCAGGCAACCTAATTTCCAACCCATTTTCAGCATCGTTTAAATAAAGGTTCCATCTGCGTTTTCCAACACGTACAGCCGATTTTGCCACCGCACCAATTTCAGGATAAGCCTCTAACAAAGAAATCAACTCAGGTGTATGTTGAGGAGCATCTTCCCCCACTACAAGTAACAAATTTTTTAAAACTGTTTTATCGTCTAAAATTGGGTTTCCATCTTCATCAATAGGTAAATATCTTTTTTTATTTTGCCAAACAGCAATTGGTGTTTTTTCGGTCAAACTAATTAAAATCTGACTTGGCAAATGCCTCTCTATACGAACCATTTTAACCCATGGCAGCGTCATAATCGATTCTTTTTCTCTTTCTAAATCAACTTCAAAAATTTTCATCCCACGTTTTAAATTCAAACGTTTGATAACATCTTCACTTTTTGTTCTAACATGTCCTTCAACATCCACTTTTTCCAAATTAAACTGAGCTTTTTGAACACATAAATTTGAAAAGGTAACACTCCATTTTTGAACAACTGAGCCATATGGTGAAACTAAAACACCACCCACCAAAAACATTAAAATAAACAAAATTAACAAGGTTATTTTCAACTTTAAAAATTTATTCGTTTTCTTTTGCTTTCTTTTTTTTCTCATTTTTCAAAATCCGCCTTTTCAACAAGCATATTAACTAACTTATTATAAGAAATACCTTTTTGTAAAGCCATTTCTGGAACCAATGATAAATTTGTCATCCCTGGGTTTGCATTTAATTCTAAAAAAACAACTCTATTTTGCTGAGGATCATATCTAAAATCACTTCTAGAAACACCTTTACACCCCAAAGCCTTATGCATTAAATATGCATTTTGCATCATTTTATTTTTAACATCTTCCAATAAATCTAAAGGAACAACATGTTTAGTTAATCCTTTTGAATATTTATGTTCATAATCATAAAAACCATTTGTTGGAACAAGCTCAATAATCCCCAAAGCACCTTCATCAACCACAGCAACTGAAAATTCCCTTCCGGGGATGTATTCTTCTATCAAAAGAGATTTATCGTCTGTTTCATTTCTAACACTATCTGGTATTTTCTCATCTTTGTTTAAAATATAAACACCAACTGAAGAACCTTCTTGATTAGGTTTGATTACACAGTCAAAATCAACTTTTTCTTTTTGATTTAAAAATGATTTTGATACCAAGGCACCGTGTGGTACATCAACATTTAATGACCTAGCAATACGTTTTGTTTCATCCTTATTCATCGCAAGAGCTGAAGACAAAACCCCTGAATGCGTATAAGGGATTTGAAGCATATTTAAAAATGCTTGTATGCATCCATTTTCACCAAAACCACCATGCAACGCATTAAATACACAATCAGGTTTTTGATTTAAAATCACATCTAACAACTCATTTAGACCTGCTTTTGTGTCAAAAAGAATAACTTTGTAAGACAATTCTTCCAATGCCTTTTGAACACATTTACCACTTTCAAGTGAAATTTCTCTTTCAGAAGAATCTCCCCCCACTAAAAGAAGAATTTTTTCTCTTTTTTTTAGGGCTACTTCCCTTTGTGATAAACTTTTTAAATCTAAACCTTTTGAGATTAAATCTTCTTTTGTCAACAGGACTTCTGTTTTTGAAAAATCAGTCATTATCCACTCCCAACTTACGAACTTCCCACTCCAATGCAACACCTTCTTTTTCTAAAACCGTTTTTCTAATTTGTTCACCTAGATCTTCAATATCCTTAGCTGTTGCTTTACCTGTATTGATTAAAAAATTAGCATGCTTAGAACTCACACACGCACCACCAACTTTTGCATTTTTCATTCCAGCTTTTTCAATAAGTTTCCAAGCTGGGATTCCTTCTGGATTTTTAAAAGTTGAGCCCGCTGTTCTCACCCCAATTGGCTGTCCTGCCTCCCTTTTTTGTTTATTAGCTTGAATTTTTTGTCTGATGAGCAAACCATCAGCTTCTTTTTTACCTTTTAAAACGGCTTCTAAGAATATCCATTCGTTTGGTAAATAACATTTCCTATACGCAAACGCATCTACCAATTCTTCTTTTTCAAGCGTCTGTACTTGACCATCTTTTGTCAAAACAGTAAGCGTTTCCAATCTCTCATGCAACGAGGACCCATATGCCCCAGCATTCATACGAACACCACCACCGATGCTTCCTGGAATACCACATAAAAACTCAAATCCACTGATGAGATTTTTTTCAGCAACACGTGAAACTTCCATAACCAAAGCCCCTGCTTTACAAATGAGTTTGTCTTCTTCAACATCAATTGCTGAAAAAGCTTTTCCCAAACGAATTGTAATACCAGGAATTCCCCCATCACGAATAAGAACATTGCTTCCCGCACCCAAAATCGTCAAAGGAATACCTTTAACTTGTGCCACAAACTGTTTTAAATCCTCAACATCGGCTGGTTCAAAATAAACTTGAGCAGGACCTCCAACACCAAACCAATTTTTCTTTGATAATGGTTCGTTAAAAAGCAACTTTCCTCTCACTTTTGGCAATGCTTTTTCTATTTGAGGAAACTCATTTTTCGACTTACCAAAAAAACGATTGAAAAACCCTTTCTTCATCATTTTTTAAGTCCTTTTTCTTTTTTTAATAATTGAATAATTTCAGCAGAAATGGAACCAGCGCCCAAACAAACGATGGCATCTTCTTTATCTAATTGTGAAGCTATTTCTTTTACCCCATCGATTGAAGGCAAATAATGAACTTTTTTTCCTTTTGAACGCATTGCTTCAACAAATGAAGGAGCAGTTATTCCCGCAATCAATTGTTCACCAGCACCATAAACATCCATAACATAAACTTCATCAGCAGCATCAAAACAAGTTAAAAACTCATCCCACAAATCTCTGAAACGAGAATATCTGTGTGGTTGGAAAACTGAAACAATCTTACCACTAATTGATTCATGAACTGCTTTTAATGTAGCTTCAATTTCAATTGGATGGTGTGCATAGTCATCATACACATTCACCTTTGATAAAGCGCCTCTTAAAGTTAATCTTCTTTGAATTCCTTCAAATCGAGCCAATGCTTTTTTAATGACACTTTCTTTAATCCCCAAGCGAAGAGCAACAGCCATAGCTGCCAACGCATTTGAAACATTATGTTTTCCAAACATTGCTAATTTTACATCTTTTATCTTTTTAAACTTAGCACCATTTCTCACAAAAGCATCAAAAACAATACCATTTTTAAGACTTCTAATGTTATCAGCATGCACATCTGCAGCTTTATTTAAACCATATGTAACAATTCGTCTTGTTTCAATATCGGCAATTACTTCTTTAACAACCGGGTGATCTGTGCAAACAACTGAAAAACCATAAAATGCTGTATTTTTGATAAATAGCCTATATGCCTTTTTCATATTTTCAAATGTTTTATAATGATCCATATGTTCAGGATCTATATTTGTTACAACACTAATTGTTGTTGGTAATTTTAAAAATGACCCATCTGATTCATCTGCTTCAACAACAACATAATCACCCTTTCCCAATCTTGCATTTGAAGACTGAGAATTTAAAATCCCACCAATCACAAAACTAGGATTCCATTTTGCTTGCAATAAGATGCTTGCCAAAAGAGAAGATGTTGTTGTTTTTCCATGTGTACCAGAAATACAAATACTGCGTTTATAATTTAAAATTTCAGCCAACATTTCAGAGCGATGTCCAATTGGAATCCCTTGTTTTCTTGCTTCTTCTAACTCAGGATTATCCTGCTTGATTGCACTTGAAATCACAACTGCATCAGCCCCTTTTAAATTTTCTTTTTTATGCCCAATAAAAACTGGAATACCACTTTTTCGAACACGTAATGTATTGGCACTTTCTTTTGCATCTGATCCTTGAACTGAAATACCCAAATCATCCAACATTTCAGCAATCGCACTCATCCCAATACCACCAATACCAATAAAGTGAATCTTCTTTAACGGACATGACAATTTCATCTTAACAATTCCTCTTTTTTATTTTTCTTGAATAATTTTTGACACTTCATCAACAACCATTTCTGCAGCTTTTGGCATAGCTCTATTATACGCTTGTTCCGCAGCAACAGTCAATTCTTGCGGATTATTCATCAATTCAGCCAAACGTTCAGCTACACGCAATGAATTAAACCCTTTTTCAGGAATAAGCCACCCCGCCCCACTGTCACAAAATTGAGCAGCATTTTCTGTCTGATGATCATCAGCCGCTGTCGGAAGAGGGACAATCATTGCTGGACGGCCGATAACTTCTAATTCTGTAATTGTTGAAGCACCACCCCTTGAAACCACAAGATTTGAGTTCGCTAACAATTCAGGCATATTATCAAAGAAAGATTCAACCGTTACTTTAACAAATGGTTGCCCTTTATAAATTGAACGAACATATTCAATATCTTCTGGTCTTGCTTGTTGAGTTAATACCAATTTTTTCTTAAGTTCTTCTGGCAACTGAAGTAAAACTTCTGGGAATATACGGCTAAAGAATGAAGCGCCTTGACTTCCTCCAAACACAAGAAGATTAAATGTATCATTATTCTGAGGAAAAGGCGTATTTTCTTTTTTTAATATCTTATCCCGAGCAGGCATACCAACTCTTAATTGCTTTAAATTAGCAGGAACACGTTTTGTTGGACTAAATGATGTAGCAATCAATCTTGAGCCTTTTGCAAGTATCCGATTTGCACGACCCAAAACAGCATTTTGTTCATGCAAAACAACAGGAATACTCCACAAATGCGCAGCTAAAACGGCAGGAAAAGAAGCATATCCGCCAACACCAATAACCGCTGCAGGTTTTAATTTTTGCAACAAACGTAACGCTTGTGCTGAACCAAAAAACAATTTTGCAAGAGCTACCATTTTATGAAATGCTGTTCGTCTAGCTACAGCTTCAGACATCAGCTTGTATGTTTGAACTCCTGGCAGAGTTGTAAATGCTTTACCTCTTTTATCTGTAATAAAAGCAACACGATAGCCTTTTTGAATAAGCGCAGAACAAATTGCTTCAGCAGGAAAAATGTGTCCACCACTACCCCCTGTTGTTACCACAACTAATGGTGCATCTTGGTTTTGTCTTGTCTGAGCTTTTTTGTTTTTATTTCTAAATCTTTTGCTACCCATTTCTTATCCCTTTCAGCATTTACTCCAATCCACGAGAAAGCGTGTGACACCTTGTTAATCCCAAAATAATACCAAACGCAAACCCGATAGAAACCAAAGAAGAGCCACCATATGAAATAAATGGCAAAGTCATCCCTTTGGTCGGCAACATATTTAATGTTGATCCCATATTCACAATAGCTTGAATTGCAATTTGTGTCAACAGACCTGCAACAGCAATTTGACAAAAATGATTATTTGTTTGTCTTAAAAGACGAAAACCCTTTAACACAATAAATGCAAAAACACAAACCAATAAGGCTGTTAAAATAAAACCAAACTCTTCAGCTGAAACTGCTAAAATAAAATCCGTATGCGCATCAGGCAACTCATATTTTACAATTCCCTCCCCTGGACCTTTACCAAACCAACCCGCATTTTGTAGTGTTTCCATAGACTTTTCAACTTGATATGCTTCTTGACCTTCTGTTGGATTTAAAAATCTGTTCACACGTGTGTGCACATGGTCAAATGTAAAATATGCAAAAATGGCTAAAGAGATTCCGCCACCAACCATAACCAACACAAAAGCCAATGGAATACCCGACAAAAAGAACTGAACACCAAACATACAGCTCACAGTAAATAACATACCAATATCTGGCTGACAAAGCAAAAGAACAGCAACAAAACCATATAAAGTCATCGATAAAAGATATCCAGGAAATTGTTTAATCAAACGCCCAGAAGCTAAAAGCCAAGCACTAACAACAGCAAATGCAGGCTTCACAAACTCAGAAGGTTGCAACCCAACACCAAAAAAGTTTAACCATCTTTTGGCCCCTTGAATTTCAGTTCCAAACAAAACCACATAAATCATACAAACCAATGACCCAACAAGGACCAGAAATGACAGTCTTCTGATTTGTTGGAATGATAAAAAAGCTGTTGTAAAAAGAACCAATATAGCTGGCACTAAAAAAATAAGTTGACGATTGATAAAATAAAATGTTTCTCTATTTGTGCGGTAAGCAACACCTGGACTTGCCGCAAAAATCAAAAAGATTCCATACAAAATCAAAACGGCTGCAGCATAAAGAAGTTGTCTGTTAATATCGCGAAAACGTTCTGCGATAAAGCTTCTCATCCGATCAAACAATCTCCCCATTTTTAACTCCTATCTAATCTTTAAAGTTGACAATGCGACAATAGCGAGCAAGACAGCAACAATCCAAAATCGAACAACAACTGTTGTTTCAGACCATCCTTTTTTTTCAAAATGATGATGCAATGGAGCCATTAAGAAAACACGTTTTTTTCTCAATTTATATGATCCTACTTGAATAATATCTGAAATGGCTTCTGCAACAAAAACACCGCCTGCAATAGCAAGCAATAATTCTTGTTT
Organism: Alphaproteobacteria bacterium; assembly: GCA_045632845.1. GTDB lineage: Bacteria > Pseudomonadota > Alphaproteobacteria > CAAHEQ01 > UBA3637 > RGIG4140. Next base: position 26,767 of record JAZQXL010000013.1, on the reverse strand, counting down.
TGTAGCAACACTTAAAGCACCCAATACACCACCAAGAGCCAACGAACCCGTATCACCCATAAATACTTGTGCTGGATGAGCATTAAACCATAAGAAACCAAGTGTAGCACCAATAACAGCCCCACAAAATACTGCCATTTCACCGGCACCTGCCACATAGTGGATATGCAAATATGTGCTATAATCTACACGGCCAACCAAATATGCAATAACCATAAAAACAAAGCAACACATAATCACTGGCAAAGAAACCAATCCATCCAAACCATCTGTCAAATTAACAGCATTTGAACTACCGACCATAACAATCAATGCAAATGGAATGTAAAAATACATCAAATCAATAGAAGCATCTTTTAAAAAAGGGATTGTTAAAGTTGTTCCCATTGGGCCTTTTTCAAGACAAATCATACACAAACATGCCACCAAACTAATGAAAAATTGCAACATTAACTTGTGTTTTGCAGAAATTCCTTTTGAGCTATTCTTCGTTAATTTTTTATAATCATCAAAAAATCCTGCAATTCCAAAACCAACCAACACAAAAATTAAAACCCAAACATAAGGATTAATTAATTGTGCCCATAAAAGTGTTGAAACAAGAATTGCAACAATAATCAACAATCCACCCATACAAGGAGTGCCTCTTTTTTTAAAATGACTTTCTGGTCCATCTGTTCTAATTGGCTGGCCATCGCCTTGTTTTTTCTTCAACCACTGAATGAATGAATGACCAAATATCAACATAATTAAAAATGACGTTGCAAGAGCACCACCGGCCCTAAAAGTGATATATTTAAAAATATTTAATAAGCTTACTTCACTTGACAAAAACGATAATAGATACAACATTTTTCACTCCAATTAAATCACACCGTCATATAATTTATTAACCAATTTACTCAGTCCAACAGAGTTAGAACCTTTAACCAATACAATATCATTTCCAATTAATCTTGCTGGCAAAACATCTATCAATTCTTCAACATCATCAACATGTTTTCCTTTTAAAGATGATGGAAGAATATCATACAGATACTTCATTAAAGAACCAACTGTATAAACCTTATCTACTTTATTTTCAATAACAAACTTTAATAAATCTGCGTGCATTTGAGGAGCATTTTCACCCAACTCCATCATCTGCCCTAAAACTGCAACTCTGCGCCCCCCCATTTGAGCGCCCAATACAGACAAAGATGCTTGCATTGAACTGGGGTTTGCGTTATAACAATCGTCAATAAGTGTGATGCTATTACCAATAGCTAATTGAATTTTTTTCATCAATCCTCTACCTTTAATCGGCGCTGTTTTTTGAATATGATCCAAAGCTTCAAAAACATGAACATGAACGGCATCCACTGCAGCCAAAACAGCCAATGAATTCATAGCAAAATGTTTCCCTAAAAAGTTAATTTTATAAGAATAATTTTGTTGTTGATATTTCATTTCAATATCACACACATCCGTTATTTCACATTTTTTAAGATAAATATCTGCCGTGTCAGTTTCACCAAAAGAAATGACTTTTAAGTTTCTTTCTTTTGCTTTTTCTTCCAACAAATCAAAATAAACTGAATTTTTATTTAAAATAGCAACAGCACCCTCTTTTTGTCCTTCAAATATTTCCGCTTTTGCAAGAGCAATGTCTTTTGGTGTATTAAAAAACTCTTGATGTGCTGTCCCAATCATTGTGATAATACTCACGTCAGGTTTAACCATTTTAGTTAATTTTGAAATTTCACCTTGGTGATTCATCCCCATTTCAATAATGGCATATTTGGCATCAGCAGGCAAACTGGCAAGTGTAATTGGAACACCTAACTCATTGTTAAAATTACCTTTTGTAGCACCCACAACACCGTAAGGTTCTAATGAAGCCTTCAACATTTCTTTTGTTGTTGTTTTCCCTGAGCTCCCTGTAATTCCAATAAAAAAGGCTTTACTTCTCTCTCTTGCATAACAAGCTAATTTATGCAAGGCTTCAAATGTATCTTCAACAACAATTTGTCTTTCTTTTTGAACACCATCAACTTCATGAGATACCAAACATGCAGAAGCACCTTTTTCAATTGCTGCATGAACAAAATTATGTCCATCAACTTTTTCACCTTTAAATGCAATAAACAAATCTCCAGGTGTTAATGTTCTTGTATCAATAGATATACCACTAATTTTTAGCCCATCAATAACATCGACATTCAATGCTGCCTTAAGAGATGTTTTATCCCAAACCGGCAAATTTTGATCAACATTAATTGCCATTTGAGCTTCTGCTGTATCATCAAATGGATAAACAACCCCACTAACAATTTGACCTGTTTCGTGCCCTTTACCACAAAGAACCAATGTATCCCCTTCACCTAACGAATGAATTGCAGCACAAATCGCCTCTCTTCTATCAGTAATAACAATCCCCTTGGGGCAAGCGTCTTTGATGGTTTCTAAAATAAGAGTTGGATCTTCAAAACGTGGATTATCATTTGTTATATAAACTGTATCTGCCAATTTGTTTGCAATATCTCCCATCATTGACCGTTTCCCCGCATCACGATTTCCACCACATCCAAGCAAAGCAATTAACTTTCCTTTTGTGTGAGGTTTCAGGCTTGTTAAAACATTTTCAATGGCATCTGGTGTATGCGCATAATCAACAAAAACATTTGCTTTCTTATAATGAGCAATTAAATCCAATCGCCCTTTTGGGGCTTCTAGTTCAGGCAAAAAAGTGAGTAATTGTTCAACATCATAACCCAAAGAAGAAGCTAAACCAACAGCACATAAAATATTCAAAACCTGAAAAGCTCCAAAAACATTTAATTTAATTTCTCGAATAACAGCTCCATGACGTAATAAAAGAAGCTGCCCATCTGAAAGCGGCGTCAATTGTTCAATTTTTAAATCAAAACCACAATATCCGTACGAAAAAACTGGAATTTGTTTTTTCATACAAATTTTTCTGATATCATCAAATTCAGGCTCATCGGCATTCAAAACAGCTAATCCATTTGTTGCCAACAAACTATCAAAAAGACGTAACTTTGATTTAAAATATGCCTGCATTGAACCATGATAATCCAAATGATCTCTCGTTAAATTGCTAAAACCAGCAGCTTTAAAACAAAAACCATCTAATCTTTTTTGATCCAATCCATGACTGGATGCTTCCATAACAACACTTTTAACATTTTTTGAAACCAAAGCATTTATTTTTTTTGAAAGTGTTACGCTATCTGGAGTTGTCATCGACCCTTTTTCAAGTTTACCATCAACATAAACACCCAAAGTCCCAATGCTTGCTGTTTTGTGTTGCATTTTATTGAGTAATTGCTGTGTAAAATAAGCAATCGATGTTTTGCCATTCGTGCCAGTAACTGCCAATTTTGTTATTTCATCACTAGGGTAAATTAAATTGGAAAGAATAGCCAAACTTTGTCTTGCATCTTCAACCTCAAGAACAGGAATATCTGCACTTATTTTTCGATCAGCTAACACTACTTTTGCGCCATTTTTAATTGCTTCATCTAAAAATTGAAGCCCATCGGATAAAGTGCCTTTTAGAGGAACAAAAATAAATCCATCCTCGATATCCTTTGAATTCGAAGAAATACCTTTAACTTCAAAATCAGATTGAACTTTACTTGCTATTTTAGCTTTTTTCAACAATGATGATAATCGCATTTGTTACCTTTTTTTTGCATTAAGTGATATTTCAATAGCTTTTGTCATATAACTGGGTTGTTCCCACTCTTCCTGAGCTGGAACACCTAAATAAGGTGCAATTTCTGACACAATTTGCAACCCTGTTGGTTTAGCATTCCACCCTGCTGTGTTAAAATTAAATGTTTCCTTAATCCGTTGGGGATTTTCCAAAACAACTAAAACAGCATATTTAGGATCATTCATAGGAAATGCACAAACAAACGTTGTGCGCAATGATCCTTGAACATATTTGCCATTTTTAAGCAAGTTTGCCGAACCTGTTTTTCCTCCAACTGCATAAGCACGAATTGGATCATTTTCTTTTAAATTCCAATTAATTACGCCCCACATCATATGGCGCATTTGATCTGACACTTTCTTAGATAAAACTTGATATTCAGCTTTTCCTTTATTTCCATCCTTGATAAATGTTGGAACACGATAATATCCCCCATTAACCAAAGCACTCACCGCTGAAATCAAATGCAATGGAGAAATTGAAACACCATAACCAAATGAGACGTTTGCTGATGTTATTTCTGCCCATTTGCTTGATCTTGGGTATTGAGTCCTTGTTCTCTCTGGCAATTTAATTGGTAAAGGATTATAAAAACCAAATCTTCCCAAAAACTCTTTTTGTTTTTGCCATCCAGTTTTTAATGCAATGCGAATAGAGCCAATATTTGATGAATGAATCAAAATTTCAGGAACCATCAATGGTCTATTTTGACCACGATAATCTTCAAAAGTCTTTTTCCCAATTTTCATTGGTTTTGTTGCATCAAAAACATCATAAGGTTTAATCGTACCAGCTTCTAATGCCATTGCAGTATTAAACAATTTAAAAACTGAACCAAATTCATAAGCACCCAATGTTGCTTTGTTAAATCTAGCATCTTCATCAGCATCAACGGCTAAATTTGGGTTGTAATCTGGCAATGAAACACTTGCTAAAACCTCCCCCGTATGTACATCCATCACAATACTTGTACCACCAGAAGCTTTGAACTTTTGAATATTTTGAGCCAAAGCCCGATGAACGATATCTTGAACAGAAATATCCAATGAAAGGGTTAAATTCTTTTCAGCCAAAACAGGTTCATATGCTTTTTCAATACCCGCTGTCCCTTTATTATCAATATCAACACTTCCTAACAAATGTGAGAACAAAGACCCTTGTGGATAAACACGTTTTTCCCCATCTGTTTCCATCAAAAAATAATATCCAAGCCAATTGACATCCTTTTGCTCAATTGGGGTTATGTTTCTTTTAATATATCTAAACGAACCACCCATATCAATCTTGCTTAAAACGTCTTCTTTTGTTACACCTGGAAGAACTTTTGCCAAATTTTCAGCAACCATTTCTCTATCTTTAGACTTAACCATTTTAGGGTTGATTGACAAATCTTTTGTTGGAACACTGGTTGCCAATATCATACCATTTCGATCCAATACATTGTGACGAATAATATTAAGATCTGTTTTTAAAACAGAAGGTGTAAACGTTCTCGATTGATATGAAAGAACAGTTAAATAAAACAACCGCCCTACAATGGCAGAAAAGCAAAGGAAAAAGACAACCATTAAAAAAGCAATCCGCTTACTTGCCTTTCTGAGCACACCTCTTGTTGCATCATCCAAACACTTGTATCTATCCATCGGTGTCAACGCAGGAACTTCGTGTCCTGCATAGTAAAACGTCTCCTTTTTTCGTTTAAACACCTAAAAATCTCCTTTTTTCAATGCTAAATCTTCCCCCTCTTGGGCTGCAACAACTTCCTCTTTCAAAGGCAAATCTTCCAATTCAACAAGTTGTTTTGAAGTAATAACTTCCCAATTTGTTTGACTTGTTACCAATGCCTTTAAACGTTTTGGATCATTTAAATGTGCCCATTCAGCCTCCAACATGTGGAGCTCTCTTTTTGTTTTTAAAATATCTAAATGGATTAATCTTAATTCCGTTTCTTTTTCTTTCACTTGATATTTTAAAACAAATAAACCAACACCAGACAAAACAGCAATTAACAAAAATATAGAATTGATGATAAATTTTCTCATTCAGCCCCCTCTTCAAATTGTTTAATTGCCGAACGTAATTTTGCAGAATGTGATCTTGAATTTAATTGCAACTCTTCTTTTGATGGTAAAACAGCTTTTTTCGTAACCACTTTAAAAAGGGCTTTTTCTTCATTCAACATCAAAGGCATTTCATGTCGATTAACATTTGGTTTTAAATTAGAGTTTTTGATAAAAAAGTTTTTCACAATTCGATCTTCTAACGAATGAAAAGTGACAACAACCATTCTTCCTCCAACTTTTAAAAGTTTTTTAGAAGCTTCAAGAGCTCTTTCCAATTCACCTAACTCATCATTTACATAAATGCGAAGTGCTTGAAAAGAACGCATAGCACTATCTGAACCATCCTTTGGTTTGGGCATAACTTGATGGATAATTTCAGCAAGCTCACCTGTTGTTTCAATTGGCTTTTTCTTACGTGCTTTTACAATGTTTGCTGCAATTCTACGTGAAGCTTTTTCTTCCCCATACGTAAATAAAATATCAGCAATCTTTTTTTCATCAAAAGTATTTACAACATCTTTTGCTGACAAACCTTCTTGCCCCATCCGCATATCTAACGGACCATCAAATCTGAAAGAAAAGCCTCTTTCACGTTCATCAATTTGCATTGAAGAAACACCCAAATCCAAAACAATACCATCTACTTGTCCTTCAATATGGTGTGCCATATTTCCAAAACAATCGTGAACAAAAATAAAGCGTTTTGGGTACTTTTCTTTCACCATTTGCGCTGTTTGAATAGTATTTGGATCCCTATCAAAACTAATTACTAAATTTTCTTCATTTGAATTTAAGATAGCTGTTGTATATCCAGCAGCACCAAAAGTACCATCCACATAACATCCAGACTGTGCACATTCCAAATGTGAAATCACTTCATTTAATAAAACAGGAAAATGCTTTTGCTCACTCATCAAACAGGCCTTTATTATCAAAAAAAGCCGAGCTACGCTTACGCTTCACCCAGCTTTTTTATATCAAAAACAAAAATTAACCAACGATTTCGTTTGCGCTAAACCATTGTGCAATTTCTCTTTGAGCAGAAGCTGGGCTATCTGAACCATGAACAGAATTGCGTCCTTTGCTTTCAGCAAACAAAGCTCTGATTGTACCTGCATCAGCTTCAGCTGGATCTGTTTTTCCCATAACTGTACGGTATTTAACAATTGCATCTTCGCCTTCTAAAACTTGAACAACAATTGGTGCTGAACTCATAAATTCAACCAATTCTTCAAAAAATGGGCGACCATTATGTTCTGCATAGAATGTTTCAGCTTGTTTTCTTGTCATCCAAACACGTTTTTGACCAACAATGCGAAGACCTGCTTCTTCGATTTTTGCATTAATTGCCCCTGTCAAATTACGAGCAGTTGCATCTGGTTTAATCATTGAAAAAGTTCTTTCAATAGCCATAAAATACTCCTTTTAATCATTCAAACAATTTAAAAAAGTGTTCTGTAAATTAAACAACTTTTTTCTTCAACACTTTTTAACTTTAAATTTCAAGTGTTACCCTATCACAATTCAAGCTAGGCGTCAAGATATCTTTCTTTTATTTTTTAAATTTTTAACACAAAAAAATATTATTCAAACAATTGCCGAACGCAAAACAGGAAGCTCTTTCAATCCAGCATAACGAAGCAGAAAATAAGCCGTTAAATTCAACCCTTGAAAAAGCATTTTTTCATCAGCTTCTATCTCATTTACAAAAAATGCAGGCAACGGCAAAAGTTTGTCTTGATATGGCAACCCCATTTGTCTTGAAACAGATCTACCACTTTTTGGGGAAACATAGGCCAAATCATCAGAACTTCCCCCTCCCGCACACTTTGTTAAATCTAAAGCAAAACCCAAAGCCTCCAACAAATAAGTTTCCCAAAAAATATATCTTTTTTGAAAATCCACATCCTCTAAATGATTTAAAAAATCAACCGTTTCGTCATAAAAATAAGGATATGCCTCTCGCTCAGGCAACAAAGAATCAATCAAATAACAAACACTTGATAGAGCATTTAATCTTTTTGTATCTTCTAAAAAAGCAAGATTAGCAGATTTTTCATCTTCAATATAATAAACACCCAATTGTTCTTGCAATCTTGCCTGCCATCTCACAGTTAAAAATGAACACGTCATCGGTGGAGATTTTTTTTTAACAACCCCTAAATGACGCCCCTTTTCTTTTGTAAAAAGACTGACGATAAATTTTTTATCCCCTAATGGGCGACTAGATAAAACAAGTGCATTTTCAGCATAAAAATCAGGCATTAAAATCTAAACCCCAATCCTTATATTGAGAAGGATCTTGTCGCCAATTTTCCTTTACCTTAACAAACAAGAACAAATGAACTTCTTTTTCAAACAAATGGGTCAATTCTTGACGTGCAGAAGCCCCAATTTTTTTGATCATTTGTCCATTTTTTCCAAGCACAATTGGTTTTAATCCTTCCCGCTCAACATAAATTGTCTGCTCAATACGAATGGAGTCTTCTTTTTCTTTAAAAGAGGTGGTTTCAACAGACAAAGTATATGGCAACTCTTTTTGTAACATTAAAAACAATTTTTCACGCGTTACTTCAGCTGCAAACAAACGATTTGGCAAGTCTGTCAACTGATCTTCAGGGAACATCCAAACCCCTTTAGGAGCTTTTTGGATTAAAAACTTCTTCAGTTCATCAACTTGTTCTCCCGTTTTGGCTGAAATTAAAAACGTATCTGTAAAAATCTTTAATCCATTTAATTCTTCAATCAAAGGTAATAACTTTGATTTAGGCAATAAATCAATTTTATTTAAAACAAGAACAACCTTTTTCTTTTCACTTTGCAATCTGGAAATAATAGCTCTTGTATTTTTATCAAGCCCTTTTTGTGCATCAATCAAAAGCAAACGTTGATCCGCTTCATCTGATTCAGTCCAAGCGGAGGCAACCATTGCTCGTTCAAAGCGTTGTGAGGCTGCAAATATCCCTGGCGTATCCACCAAAACAAGTTGCGTATTATCTTCAACCAAAATACCCCTAATTCTGGATCTGGTTGTCTGCACTTTTGGTGAAACAATACTCACCTTTGAACCAATCAAGCGATTGACCAATGTTGACTTTCCTGCATTTGGAGCACCCAAAATTGCAACAAAACAAAACTTCATATTATTTATTTCCATTTTTATCTCTTTTACACTTCTTTTTTGTTAACACAGGACATTTTTGCAACAATTCTTTTGCTGCCAACGTCATCGCCTCTTTTTTTGATGAACCTTTTGCACGTTGCACACCAATATCTGGCACACAAACTTCAACTTCAAAACAAGGATCATGATCAGGACCTGTTTTTGAAATTACCCTATATTCAGGAATAACCCCTTTATTTTTTTGGCTCCACTCTTGTAACTGAGTTTTAAAGTCTTTTGTTGACATAACCTTTTCATTTAAATAAGGAGTCCAAAGCGGTAAAATAAAAGACTTAACCGCATCAAGACCTTTTTCTAAATATATAACCCCCAAAACAGCCTCACAAACATCTGCCAAAATAGACTCATTTTGACGCAAACGATCTTCATTTGTAATCAAATCCTGATCTAATAGAAGTTTTTTAGAAACCTCAGAGAGCGTATGCTCCTTTACAAGAGAAGTAAAACGAACAGCCCAATCCCCTTCTTTTTCAAAAGGAAATTTTTGATACAACAAATCTGCAATAACAAGTCCCAAAACCCTATCACCCAAAAATTCCAAACGTTCATAAGCAGCCCCCTTACCCCCAATAGCAAGAGTAACCGCTTTTTTAAAATTTTTAGAAGTTTTAACCTCTTTTAAAATCTGTTGAGATACCGTTATCATAAAACCTCGTTAATAAATTTTGTTAAACAATCGATCCATTCGAATAAAACTTGGCCATCTCCAAAACTGAAAAAACCAACCGTTCCCATTTGTTGAATAAAAGATAATTTCAGCCCGACCTTCTAAATGTGTCAACGGTACAGCGCCAAAAAAACGACTATCATATGAATTATCCCGATTATCACCCATTGCAAAAAAATGTCCTTCTGGAACTGTTATAAGAGGTGTATCATCTGATTTAACCATATCATCCACTTCATAAATCAAGTGCTTTACCCCATTGGGGAGTGTTTCTTCATATTTTGTATATAAAACTTTTTTTCCTTCAATCTCAATTTCTTCTTGATTCAAATACTTTCTTTCAACCAACAGCCCATTGATATATAAACGACCTTGTTTCATTTGAACAGTGTCCCCTGGCAAAGCAATAACACGCTTAATATAATCAACTGATGTTACCAAAGATGGCATTATCTGTGGTGTCACACGAAAAACAACAACATCCCCCATTTTTGGCAATTTTCCAAATAATCGACCATGAGGAATCAATGGTAACGATCCAATAAAAGAGTGTCTTGAATACCCATAAGTATATTTTGAAATAAATAAATGATCACCGATTAAAAGTGTTGGGAACATTGATCCTGATGGAATATTATATGGTTCGTAAGCAAATGTTCTAATAACAATGGCCAGCAAAATTGCAAGCACAAAACCACATAATTGAGATAGAAAACCAGCCTTCTTTTCTTCTTTTTTCATTGAAATTTTATCTCCAATATGTTAATATAACACAAAATTTTAATTAGCTTATCATAGAAAGAAGATTTTGTCCATGCTAAAATTTCAAATTAAAAATACCGAACAAAATGCTAGAAGAGGAACTCTCTCAACAGCTCATGGGGATGTTCAAACCCCTGCGTTTATGCCGGTTGGCACAGCAGGTACTGTCAAAGCAATGCTTCCAGAATCTGTCAAAGCCACAGGAGCTGAAATTCTTTTAGGCAACACCTACCACCTCATGCTTAGACCAACAGCTGAACGTGTTGCAGCCTTTGGTGGGTTACATAAATTTATGAACTGGAACGGTCCAATTTTAACAGATTCTGGTGGATTTCAAGTGATGAGCTTATCTTCGCTACGTAAAATTACAGAAGAAGGTGTTACTTTTCAATCACACATTAATGGTGCAAAGCATGTTTTGACACCTGAACGCTCCATGGAAATTCAACACCTTTTAGATTCAAACATTACAATGGCTTTTGACGAATGTGTCAAATTCCCTTCTCCTTATGAAACAGTCAAAAAATCAATGGAAAGATCTATGCGCTGGGCAAAAAGATCAAAAGAGGCTTTTATTGATCGTGAAGGATATGGGCTTTTTGGTATTATGCAAGGAGGTATGCATCAAGATTTAAGAATGAAATCTATCAAAGCTCTTACAGATATTGGGTTTGACGGTTATGCTATTGGTGGCCTTGCCGTCGGTGAAGGTCAAGAAATTATGTTTAGCGTATTGGATTATGCAGCCCCCGCCCTTCCTGAAGATAAGCCCCGTTATTTGATGGGTGTTGGTAGACCAAGCGATATTATGGGAGCGGTTAAACGAGGCGTCGATATGTTTGACTGTGTGATGCCTTCAAGATCAGGTAGAACAGGTCAAGCTTTTACATCTCATGGCGTCTTAAACATTCATAATGCTTGTCATAGAGATTCTCATTTACCGCTAGATGCTGCTTGCGATTGCCCTTGCTGTACACAATACACAAGAGGCTATATGCACCACCTTTTCAAAGCTGGTGAAATTTTAGGCTGTATGCTTTTAACTTGGCATAACATTCGTTTCTATCAACGTCTTATGTTGCAAATTAGAACAGCGATTGAAGAAAATCGTTTTGAACAACTTCACAACGATTTTATGTCAACCTATAAAGATGATAAAAAGATGTAACAATGACTTTTCAAAAACCTAAAACCGATTTACAACCTGAAAAACGCCGTACTTTTGAAGGACTTGAGCGTCTTACAATGGAAATCAAACATATCACCCAACCCATCCTTGGACAACGAGGGTTTGCAGGAACTGATATTCTTTCTTACTGGGATGACATTGTTGGAGAACATCTTGCAAAAGGAATCCGTCCTGAAAAATTAACCTTTGAAAAAGAAAATCGCACAAATGGAACATTGCATGTCAAAAGCGCAGGCGGCGCCTTTGCTATTTTATTTGAACACCAAAAACACAAAGTCATGGAGCGGATCAATTTTTTCTTTGGTTATCCAGCTGTTGGGAAAATCAAAATCTCTCAAGGGAAAATTTCTTTTAAAATGCCACCACCTGTAATGCCCAAAAAATTTGTAACACCGCAACAAGTGGATGAATTAAAAGCTAAGGTTGCGCCTATTGAAGATGAAACATTACGAGAGATGGTCTATCAACTAGGCCTCTCTCGTCTTGAAAAATAAATTGAACAAAAAACTATTTTTATTTCCAATAATCTAAAATCCACTTAGATGGCAACACGTGTTTATATAATTTTTTATACCCACGTGGATATTTTCTATCATTTGGGTTAGAGCACCAAATCCCATTAATAGCATCTTGCAATCCAGGATTTCCGTGAAAAGCAATCATCTTTAACCCATCAACTTGAGGCATTTTAGGTGATGCAAAATAACGGAACAATGGAAATGGTAAACAGTGGAAACGAAAACTTTTAAACCAATTTTCTGGCCAAAAGTTTAAATGACCCCACTTTTCAATCACTTTTGAAGATAAATATTCTTGCGATGCTGTATAAAATTTATCAACAACTTCTTTTGGGTGATCTTCAAAGTATTTTTTAACAAAACCCAGTGTTCCAACAACCCAAGAATAACAACTTGCCTGACCAACATGATCCCCATTTGTATGCCAATCATTAATGATATAAAATTTTTCATCTTGTGGATACTTAAAAAATTCATCCAAATTACCAACAATCAAAGAATCTAAATCAAAAAAGAAAACACGTTGTCCTGTTAATCCACCCAACGCATCATCACATAAACCAGCTTCTTTACGATATGCATGTCTTGTTGCATATTCTTCTTCCCCAGCTTTTACATTTTGAAACTCAGGCAATGGTTTTACAATAACATCATCGTTTAAATCAGTTGCATCTTCTGTAAAACAATAAAAATCAATGTCAAAGTTTGTATTTCTCTTAATCATTGAGCAAAGATTATTCACGTCTTTTGCTTTATAATACCCGCCCCATTTAATACAAATAACGTTATATTTTTCAGTCATGCTTTCTCCTTTTTTAAAGATACATCTGGTTTCAACGTAGCACCTTTTGTTTTTTTTAGCAAGTCCCTTTTATTAAATGCGAACCAAATGCACTTCAATCAAAGGTTTTTTACCATAGAATTCTTTTAAAAAGCGTCTAACAGCTGTGCGAATCGCATTTTCAACCAAATCATCACGAACCATGTCTTTTTTAAGCGCTTCAACTTCACTCATAAGTTCATTTTTTAGTCTGGTTTCATCATCACACCCTTCTTCAATCAACCCAAAAGAAGAAATCTTTGGTTGACCCAATATAAGGTTATCAGAATTTAACACTAACGTAACAACCATTGTTCCATCTTCAATCATCTTTCTACGTTTGCGAATAACTTCAGCGCCCAGAGAAAGAATCTTTTTACCATCAACTGCTAAAATACCAACAGGAACTTGACCAATTTTTTCTGGATTTTCATCCAAAAGCAACACATCTCCATCTTCCAAAGCATAAGCATATTTAGCCCCCCACTTAAGAGCTAAATTAACATGTTCATTCAATTCTCTTGCTTCGCCATGAACAGGTAATGCAATTTTTGGTTTGACCCATTTATACATTTGTTGCAATTCTTTGCCAGAAAAGTGTCCTGAAACATGGATATCAGCATCTTTGTTTGTTACAATTTTAACATCTTTTGTTTTAAAACGTTTTTGCAACAACGCAATGGCTTTTTCATTTCCAGGAATAATACGTGATGAAAAAACAACCACATCCCCTGGACCAAAGAAAACAGAATTTTTTTGCGGTGTTAAGGCTGACAAATTACTCAAAGCCGATCTTGGCTCCCCTTGTGATCCTGTACAAATATAAAGAACTGAACCAACAGGTTTTTCCAACGCTTCTGATTCAGACATAAATTCTGGAATGTCATCAAAATACCCACAAGCTCTTGCAGCAGCATCCATACGCCACAAACTACGCCCCATCAAACAAACTTCCCGCCCATTTGCTTTTGCTGCATGATAAATGCTCTTCACGCGACTCACGTTTGAAGCAAAACAGGCAACAGCAACTTGTCTTCCATCAAATTTTGAAATCAATTTCACCAACTCATCTGCAACATCTTGTTCTGTCATATTGGTTTCTGAACTAAAAACATTTGTTGAGTCACAAACAAGGGCTAAGACACCCTCTTTTCCAATTGCTTTTAATCTTTTTTCATTTGTCTTTTGATCAAGAACTGGATCAGGAGATAATTTCCAGTCCCCTGTATGAACAACAACGCCCTCATCTGTTTTAATTTTAAGGGCATTAGCTTCTGGAATTGAATGACTCATTGAAACAAATTCAATTTCAAATGGATATAAATCTATCACAGAATCCAAGTCACAAACATTCACATCCACACGACCTAACAAACCAGCTTCCACAAGTTTGCTTTCTAACAATTCATTTGCAAAAGGTGTTAAATAAATAGGGCATTGAACAGACCGCCACAAACGGCCGACAGCACCAATGTGATCTTCATGTCCATGGGTAATAACAAGGCCAACAATGTCTTTTTTGTGTGTTTCTAAAAAAGAAACATCTGGCAACAAGACATCAACTCCAGGCAATCCATCTCCAGGAAAACCAACACCCAAATCAACAACAAGCCATTTCCCTTTGTATCCATAAGCAAAACAGTTCATCCCAACACCTGTCGCTCCACCTAGTGGAACAAACACAAGTTTATCGTTTGGAATTACAACCTCTTCTAGTTCTTCATTCATTATCATTTTCCTTTATTTAATAAGAATACATCTCCTGCCGTAATATATTTACAAGACATGTCATTTAACTTTAATTGAATCGCCCCTTCAGTCGTCATATCCTCAAACACTCCCTCCAATTTTAAATAGGGCATTTGAACTGAAATTTTTTGACCAATACCAACTGCATATGACAACCATTTTTGACGAATTTTACAAAATCCTTCCTTTTCAAAAATATCCAAATTAAATTCTAAATTGTTTAAAAAAGAATTCAAAACAACTTCATTTGAAAACATTCCATTTAAACATCCGACTGGATATAAAAAATCACCCTTAGGAGCGCTATTTGTATTAATCCCTACTCCTGCAATGATTTTATCGTCTTCATTTTCAAGCAAAATACCTGCAACCTTTTTCCCATCGATCAAGACATCATTAGGCCACTTTAATTTTGCATCAACACCTTTTAAACTTTCAACCACACTTAATCCCAATATAAATGAAAGCAACGGTGTTTTTATACCATAACTTTTAAGAACAACCGAGCAAAATAAATTATCTGTTTCACTAACCCAAACACGGGAACATCTACCCCTACCGTTTGTTTGCTCTCTTGCGACAATAACAGACTGACAAGGCAAATTTTTTGCCACATCATTTGTACTTGTTACTTTATCTAAATATATTAAATTCCACTTCATTTCGTAGTACTTTATCATAAAATAAATAAAAAGAAAAGAAAAACCTTGATTTTATTTTTTTTTCATCTGAATATACTAGATAAACAAGCTAACAAACTTAAAAATTAAAAAGAGATACAGATGATTAGAAAAATTTTGGGCATTATATTAATTGTTGTTTTATTATTTTTGGCCCACACTTTAACCAAAGAAAAACCTGAACCTGTTTATACAGATACACCCTCCGTTCAAGAACAACAACAAATTGAATTGGAGCAAGAAATTCCAGCAGCAATGCCTGAAAATGAGATGGAACAACTTTCTCCAGAAGATGCTGAAAAAGACCAATGAGTACACAAATGACACTTGAAGAATTAATTGAAAATTTTTCTTTTCTTGACAACTGGGAAGATAAGTATCGTTATTTAATCGAACTTGGTGATCAACTCCCTTCATTTAACGAAGAAGATAAAATTGATTTAAATAAGGTTGATGGTTGTATGTCTCAAGTTTGGTTTATTCACCAACAAGAAGGTGACAAGCATTTTTTCAATGCCACTAGCGATGCGCACATTGTTCGAGGGCTTGAAGCTGTTTTACTCACACTGATTAATGGAAAAACAACTCAAGAAATTCAAACTCTAAATTTAATTGAAATTTTCAAACAACTAGGTCTCGAATCACACCTTTCTCCCACAAGACGAAACGGTTTTTATGCTATGGTTGAACGCATTTTAACCTTAAGCAACAGTAAGTAATAAATAAATTTTTGTGTTTGATACGCATTTACTTGACCCTTTGGCATAAATATGCTATGTTATAGCCAAATTAGAAGGATTAAGATATGAAAAGCACCTCACATGTTCTTGCGCGGAAATATAGACCTCAGGTTTTTAAAGACCTTGTTGGGCAAGATGCTTTGGTGCAAACAATCACAAATGCTATTGAACACAATAGATTAGCGCATGCCTACATGCTCACAGGTATCCGTGGTGTTGGTAAAACAAGTTCCGCCCGTATTATTGCAAAAGGCTTGAACTGTATCGGTCCTGATGGCACAGGTTCAATGACGCCAAACCCTTGCGGTGTTTGTAAACACTGTCAAGAAATTGCTGCCGATTCCCATATTGACGTGATTGAAATTGACGCAGCTAGCAACACAGGTGTTGATAATATTAGAGAAATCATCGAAAGTGCAAAATACAACCCTGTTTCTGCAAGGTTTAAAATCTACATTATCGATGAAGTTCATATGCTTTCAAAAGCTGCTTTTAACGCTTTGTTAAAAACGCTTGAAGAACCACCTGAAAGAATCAAATTTATTTTAGCGACAACCGAAATTCGCAAAGTTCCCATCACAATTTTATCAAGATGCCAACGTTTTGACTTAAAAAGATTGGATGAAAATTTGCTCACCCAACACTTGCAATATATTTCTGAGCAAGAAAATATTCAAGCTGAAGAAGAAGCTTTGCGCCTCATTGCAAGAGCGGGAGACGGATCTTGCCGAGATTCATTATCATTGCTTGACCAAGCAATGACTCAATTTAATTATAACTTAAAAGCTGAAGATATCCGTCAAATGTTGGGTGTTACAGACAGAACAAGTTTGTTTGATTTGTACGATTCCCTCATGCATGGCGATGTGAAAAAAGCACTTGATTTTTTACAAATTCAATATGCTTCTGGATCAGATCCAATGATGACTGCGCAAGATTTACTTTCATTAACACACTGGTTAACTCGTGTTAAAATCATTCCTGAATTAGCAAATGACAATACCATTCCTGAAGCTGAACGCACAAGAGGAAAAGATCTTGCCAACAACCTATCTATGGCCACATTGACAAGCACCTGGCAAATCCTTCTTAAAGGGTTAAATGAAATTAAAATGGCAGACAATCCTTTGATTGCACTTGAAATGGTCTTAATTCGTTTGGCATTTTTAAGTGAAATTCCAACACTTGGCACTGTTTTATCAGACATAAAAAAAAACACTGTAGCAGTTGATCAACCAAGAGTTTCAATAGCATCACAAACATCAACAGTCCCTCAACAAAGAACTGTTCCACAAACAACCTTACCAGAAAAAACACCTTCAACACCAGCGGCTCAACAAGAGGCAACCCCTTTTAATTTTGACAACATCAAAACACTCAAAGACATATCCAATCTTGCAAAAGAGGCAAAAGAGCGGCTTTTAGCTTTTAATATTGAAACATATATTCGCCCCATCAGTATTGAAAAAGGAAAAATTGTTTGCGCTTTCACACCTGAATCACCTCGAGGGTTTAGTGCGGAACTCGCCAAGTTTTTAACTTTAAGAACAGGTATTCAATGGGAAATTAGCATTCAACAAGATGCAAAAACAAACACTCTCAAAGAAGATAAAGCCGAAAAAACAGGCCTTATTATCGAGGATTTAAAACGAACAGAACCTTTAAAAAGTGTGTTAAACGTCTTTCCAAAAGCTCAAATTGGTCGCATTAAAGAACCTAAAAAAGACGATGTTGAAGAAGAAAATTATTAAAAAAAGGCATTCAAATCAGCGGAGCGCCTTTTTTATTTTGTCTTATTTATATGTCTATTTTTTCTTTTAATTTACAAAAAAAGTACTTTATTTTTTCATTTTTTTAGTGTATAGTTGAAACATAAAAAACTCTCAACAAAGGAGCAACAAAATGGGTTCTATAATTTTAGGTGTTTGTCTTTTTTGTGCATTTTACACAAGCTATCGCGTCATTGGACAAAGTTCTCGTCCACGAAAACAAAAGATTTTGATTTCCCTTTTCTTTTTGGCAACATTTCTTCTCCCTTTATTTTTAAAAAACAAAGGTGATTTCACGGGTAGTTTTTATATTTTTTGTTATACGGCCGCTTATTTTCTATTCATTGTAGCAGCCCTTTTCTTTTGTTTAATTGCCATCAGAGATATTATTTGGGCATTTTTGTGCATTAGAGAAAAAATCAAAAAAGTTGAATCCCCTCGATTCAAATGGAACAAACCCCTCCTTTTGGGAAAGTCAAACAGATTTTTATTTATTTTAGCAACAGCTATTTGTGTATACAGTTTATATGCAGGGCTTAAAACACCAAATGTGAAAGAAACGGTGTTAATTTCTGACAAAATTCAAAAACCAATCACTATTGCTGTTTTAGCCGATATGCATGTATCTAGAACCATCAGCAAAAGCAAAATCAAAAAAATTGTTGAGGCAACAAACAAAGCCGAACCAGATGTTATTTTGCTCCCTGGCGACACAATTGATGATAAAAATCAATACATTCAACTTCATTTAGAAGAACTCAAAAATTTAAAAGCCCCAATGGGCGTTTATGCAACCGCTGGCAATCATGAAATTATGAAAGATCATGAAGCTGCACAAGAAGCTTTTGCCTCCATTGGCGTCACATATTTGTTCAATGAAGGTGTTCGCCTTGGCAACAATATTTATTTAGCAGGGATTCCAGATTCAAAAACAGTAAAACATATCAATGAACCTCTTGATTTGCAAAAAGCATTTAATTCTGCTGATGTTACAAACTTTAAAATTCTTATGTCACACAGACCAAAAGTGTTTGATGCATTTTCTGAAGGGGAAATTGACTTTGTGATTTCCGCTCACACTCATGGTGGACAAATTTTTCCATTCCACATTTTATCAAAACTTGATAATAAATATTTAGCTGGCCTTTATGAAGAAAAAAATGGCATGCTCTACGTTTCACGTGGGTGTGGACAATGGGGTCCTCAAATGAGATTTTTAGCGCCAAGCGAAATTTCAATTATTCGCATTTTACCTTGGACAGATGAAGCAGCACAAAAATCATTAAAAAACAACAAAAAAGGTATTAAAAATGATAAAACTGCTGAAAGTAAACCAACTGAAAAAGAATCAGAATCTCTTGCAGAAAAAGGCGTTGTCTATCCTGTAAAAGATACAAAAACGGAAAATTTTGTTGATTCAATTCTCGGCAAAAGCAAAAAAGAACCTCAAGATGAAACACTCAAACAATTACAAGAAGCTCAAAAAGAAGCTGATCAAGAAGCCGCAATAAATGCATCAAGAAACATTAAGGTTCAATCAACAACCACGCAAACTGCAGCAGAAAAAAGCGAATCGAGCAGGAACGTTTCAGCCCACAAAAATGTTGAAAAAGCAGAATCTGCACTTGAAGAAGCAAAAGAATCTTTAGATCAAGCATTTGAACAAGTCATTTCAAACAAAGTTCAAGAAGATTTGGCTACAGAACGCAAGAAAAATGAAGCTTTACAAGTTGAAATTACACAACTGCGTATTGATTTGGACAAAACAAAAACAGATTCTAGCAAAATCATTGTGCGCCAAAATGCTGCCATCAAATTGCTGGAAGAAGAACGCAACTTGCTCAAAAAAGCATTGGAAGATCAACGCAACGCTTTCACCGCTGAGTTGAAGGCTTCACAAGATGTGATTGAAAACCAACGCCGCATTATTGCAAGGGAACAAGAACTTTCAAAACAAACGCTTGCTTTGCAAAAAGAACTTGTCAAAGAGTTGGAATTGCTTAAAGAAGATTTGAAAAGATATCAAAGAAACGCTCTTGCTCAACAAAGCAGAGGGACAATTTACCCAGCTGCCAACCAAGGCCACCACCCTGCCCCTCAACAAACACAAGGTCAATATTATCAAATTGCACAAGCACAACCAACACAATATATTCAATCACCACTCAAACCCATTCAAACAACGCAAAGTGACAGAATGCCACAAGCAGAGCAACGCCGTGAAGAACGCTTTGCAAATATGGAAGTTATCTATCACTCAAATGGCGCTGTGACACGTCAAATGGTTAAAACAGTGATTATTGAATACCCAACATATATCAGTGCAATCAAAAATGTGGCAAGCTACACAACCACACCAGAGGAAGAAGCTCGCACAAATCCAAATGTTGTTGAAAACGCATTGAGAAAAGCTTTGGATCTTCCATTGATTGAAGAGGGTTCCACTATGCAAAAGAAAAAACCACTTTTGCTCCCTCTTGGTCAACCAGCTCAAAGAGGGCTTTCTCAAGAACTGGAAGAAGCTTTATCCCAACAACAAACGCCAAATATTTTTGGGACAATATACAAAAATTAAATTCATTAACTCCAGAGAAAAAAGAGAGGTTTTAAAAACCTCTCTTTTTGTTTTTTAATCAAATGGTTATGATAATTTTGGACATAGGAAAAAAAACGGTCCTTTTTTTTCCTATATCATACATAGAATTTTATTACAACTTCTTTTTCAAAAATAACGAAAAAAATCATTAAATTATTTCAAAAAATAGTCGCCTTATATATCGCTCAAAAAAATGGGAAAAAAAAGGACCGTTTTTTTTCACAATTTTGAGTTATAAATGAGTAACAATATTTTTTATTTATCATCAAAAATGGATACAACCTTTCAAAAAAAGGTTATCAATTCTTATGCTGAAAAACACAAAATCAAAGGACAATTTGTTGAAGACAAAAATTTGGATTTAAGTAATCAAAATTTACACGAACACAAAACCTTATTTGTCAGCAATTTGATGTGTTTTAACTCAAATTTAGAAGGGATAAAACAAACGCTCAGCAATTTGACCTTATCGGGTTTAAATGTTGTTTCAATTGAAGATGGATTTGAATTTTTATCCAATGAAAAAAGCGCCGACATTCTTAAAGGAATTGAAATTGCCATTCAAATCAAAGCATTTTGCACCTCTTATGTAATGAAAAATAAACTTGCACAAAAGAAAAAAAATGGTGAAACCATCGGCAGACATAAGGGTGCAAAAAATTTGGCACCCTCTAAATGCGAATTGAACAAAAAATATATTTTTCAAGCACTCAAAAGGGGGCGCACAAAAAGCGCCATCGCTCAAGAAATTGGCGTGAGCATTCGCACCTTGTTCAACTTTTTAAAACTCAACGAAAATAAGGGATAAAGATGATTCCAAAAATTATTCACTATTGTTGGTTTGGGAATAATCCAAAAGATTCAAAAAGCTTGGAATGTATTGAAACTTGGAAAAAACTTTTACCAGATTATCAAATTAAAGAATGGTCTGAAAAGGATTTAGAAAAAACTGATAACATTTATGTGAAAGAAGCTTATCAATCGAAGAAATGGGCTTTTGTTTCAGATTACTTTAGACTTTATGCCCTCTTTCATGATGGCGGAATCTATTTTGATACCGATGTTGAAGTTAAAAAATCATTGGATGAATTTTTAGATTTAGAATTTTTCATAGGCTCAGAATTACACGGAAAAAGTAAACATATCGGAACAGCTGTTATTGGTGCACAAAAAGGTTCTCCAATTATACAAAAACTTTTATCCGTTTATGATAATATTAAATTTATCAAAAAAGAGGGCTCATTTGATATGACTCCAAACACTGTTCGACTTGTAAAGCCATTAAAAGAATGTGGGTTTGAAAAAGTTTTTACAGATAGCGAGCCTATTTATCTGAATGATAAAAATGTGATATTCCCAACAAATTATTTTTCCAAGGAGTGTGCAACAAGCTATACAGTCCATCATTTTCTTTCATCTTGGACAGATGCTGTTGTTACAAAAAATGAATGGCATCTTAATCTATGGGGCAAAAAGTTGGGGATTTATCGTTTCAAGATTCAAAAACCTCAAGAATTTAAGTATCCAGAATCTATGAGCAAAAAATTGCTCGATTGGAATTATAAGAAAAAATATAAATTATTAATTGGACGAGAAAATCAAATTTTTCAAGGGCCAATTGATTTAGTTTATTTATGGGTTGATGGCAATGATGTTGAATGGCAAAAATCGAAACAATACTGGCAAGAAAAAGAAAACATTACCAACGATTCAGCAATCAATCCTTGTCGGTTTATTGATAATGAAGAATTAAGATATTCACTTCGCTCAGCTGAAATGTTCGCACCGTGGATTCGAAAAATCTTTATTGTTACAAATGGACAAGTTCCAAAATGGCTTGATACATCGCATCCTAAAATTCAAATTGTCACGCATGATGAAATTATGCCCAAAGAAGCCTTGCCAACATTTAACAGTATGGCAATTGAAACTTGTTTAGATAACATTCCAGATTTATCAGAACATTTCTTATTTGCAAATGATGATGCATTCTTTGACGAGCCTGTATTTAAGGACTATTTTTTCACACAAAAAGGAACACCTATTTCCTATCTTAAAAAACATAAAGAGTGGAATAGGGAAATTTTAGAAAATAATATATACCTTCATTGTATTAACAAGGCTGTTAAACTCATTGATAAAAAATTTTTGCTATATGAAGGAACACATTGTATTTGTGCTTATACCAAGAATAATCTTAAAGAATGCAAAAAAGAATTCAAAGAACAATTTGATAAAACAACTTTTTCAAAATTTAGAAGTTTTAAAGATATTCAACGGCATATTTATGATTTTTGGGCAATAAAAAATGAAAAAGCGATTGGTCTTTTTTTTAAAAATAAAAAAAAGGCAAGACAATTATATTTAAATATAATGAATTCTAATTGTATGTTCCAAAAACTAAAAAAGAATAACCCAATTTTGGTTTGCTACAACGATTCAGAAAAAACAACTCAAACAGACAGAGAAAATCTTAAATATTTTTTGAACAATAGGTATTCCCAAAAACAAAAATGGGAAATTTAAAAACATATTGATGAGGAAAAATGCCAAAAATATCAATCATTGTTCCGGTTTATAATGTTGAAAAATATCTTTCCACTTGTTTGGATAGTTTAATTAATCAGACATTGAAAGATATTGAAATTATCTGTATCAATGATGGTTCAACAGATAATTCTTTAAATATTTTAAACGAATATGCCCAAAAGGATACTCGTATTGTTGTAATTTACAAAGAAAATTCTGGGCCTGGATCCTGCAGAAATTTAGGAATTGAAAAAGCAACTGGTAAATATATTCAATTTGTTGATTCAGATGATTGGATTGAAAAAGAAACTTGCGAGATTTGTTACCAAAAAGCATTAGAACACTCTGTTGATATGGTAAGTTTTAACGCCAATAAAATTTGCAACAAAAAACTTTTTCCAATTTATTATTATAATACAAGGACAGAAAAACTAATTAGTTTTGAAGAAGTGTTGCCTGTAATTTTTAAATCACCCTTTCATTCATGGCACTATTTAATTAAAACCCATTTTTTGATTGATAATAATATTCGCTATCCTGAAAATATATTTTGGTGTGAGGATATACCATTTGTTTTAAAATGCTGGATCCACTCAAAAAAAGTTTGTCTGCTCCCAAATCGGTTATACAATTATATTCAGCAACAGAACTCTATAACTCAAAACAATAAACATTTTTTTGACTTGTTTAAACTAATACCTATTTTAAAAAATATGAAAAGTGAAAAACAAAATTCTTTATTTAATAAAGAATTATCTTCTTGGATTGTTGAGCATTTTTGTTGGATTTATAAAAACATAAACAACCAAGATACAATAGAACAAATTAAATCATTCTCTCAAAACCATAGTTGCGAGTTTGAATATCAAAAAATGTTAAAACAAATTGAATCCTTTGATAAAGAATTTTTAAATTTAAAATTGTTTGACACATTTTCAATATTATCAATTAAAAAAAAGAAGGACAAAACAAGAATTCGCTTTTTAGGATTACCCCTTTTTTCAATAAAACAACGTGCCAATAAAAAATTATAATTACAAATTTAACAAGGTTTATAAAATGATTAATATACAAAGACTTATTGCAAATATAATCGTCATACCAATCAGAAATCATGATAAACGTCACAAAATACGAAGAGCTATATTAGATTTCCATTTAAAAAACATTATTTATATTCTTAAATTTTCATTTTCATCTGTAAGAAAAAAAGGTATCCTTTTAATTGAACCAAATGATTGTCATGGCGAAGTAATTGCAGGGTATTTAAAATATTTTATAGATTTAGGTTACAATGTAGATATTTTAGTAAATTCAAAAATTAAGGAAGAAAATCCATGCTGTCGTTTAGATATAACCAAAAATGTTCGTATATTTCACAGCAGCCACATTAAATTAATGCTATTATTTAAACAACTGCATAAATATCGTCATATTGTTTTAATGACAAGTGCATATTATAGAATACAGGAAAATGGGAAATATTCTTCATTTCTAAACAAATGTCCAAAATTAAAAAAACATCCATCATTATTTATTGTAGAACACGATTTGCTTGATGTTAAAAGGTTTGAAGAAGATTTAATTTCAAAAAATCGATTATTAACATTGGGACATTTTTCACAAGGAATTTTTGCTAGTCCAATTCTATTTGGAGATTTAAAAATAACTCCTAAAAATGATATCACAACCTTTATTACTGTTGGAGCAATAAAATCATTTCGTAAAAATCATCAAGCACTTGTTGAAGCAATCAAAGATTTGGCTCAACAAAATTTAAAATTCAAAGTACTAGTTGTTGGTTTGGGTGACTTAAATAATCTTCCCAAAGAAATTCATCCTTATATTGAAATTTTAGGGAGATTAGATTTTCCAAACATGTTTGAACAAGTGGAAAAAGCCGATTTCTTTTTGCCGTTATTGGATCCTAATAGCAAAGAACATGAGCGTTACATTACAACAGGCGTAACAGGTTCAGCGCAACTGATTTATGCTTTTTCAAAAGTTCCAATTATCCATTCAAAGTTTGCAAATTTTTATGGTTTCAGTAATGATAATGCACTCATTTCAGACGACTTAGAAACAGGCTTGAAACAAGCAATTGAAATGAATTCTTTAGATTATCTTAAAAAACAACAAAAGCTTTCTAATTTAGCAAAATCATTAGAAGTTGAAACTATTGAAAATTTTAAAAGGATAATGAAATGAAAAAATTGGTACTTTTTCTAAAAACATATCTTGGAGATTTGGAAAGAGCAAAAATCTTTAAAAAAAGTGTTGATTTACATAATATAGACAATATTCCTTTGTTTATAATAGTACCCGAATCAGATTTACAAGTTTTTGAAAAAGAATGTCGTACACACAATGAAAAATATGACTTATATGTTATATCGGATGAAGATGTTTTAAGAGCAAATAACATTCCTTACTCAGGACAGAATTGGAAAAACCAACAATTAGTTAAATTGGGGTTTTATAAATTAAATTATTGTGAAAATTACGCCATTTTTGATTCAGATTGTTATTTTATTGCACCATTTTATAGTCATGATTTTCTTTTAGGTGAAAAGATACCATATTTATGCATAAAAGAAGAAACTGGAGAAGAATTAAAAATAACACAAGCTTATTTCCATAGAACAGGACGATGTTATTCGTTTATTCATCCAGGTCAAGTATTCAATAAAGATGTTTTACAAGATATGGAAAAAAACTTACTAAAAAAACAAAACTGGACTTTTTCTGATTTAATTCAGTTATCGCCTTATGAATTTCAATGGTACGGTGAATATTTTTTAAAAACTCGAAAGCTTCCTTTCATTTATACAAAAGGAATAACAAAAGTTTTTTGGTATGAAGAGGATTATCAATCCTCAAAAAAAAATGGTTTAATCCTCGATGATTTTATACAACAAGGTTTTAAATGTTTATGCATCCAAAACAGGTGGTGCCACCACCTCACATATAAACCCCATCCATTATATCGTTTAATTAAGTGGAAAAATAATTTATCAAAAAAATGGAATCATCCAAAAATTTACAAAAAAAATATAATTAAACACCTAATTCAATTTATAAAAAAAATGAGAAAAATATAATGACAAAAATCTCTATCATAATCCCAATTTATAATACTGGTCATTTTTTATCTGAATGCATTGATAGTATACTAAATCAAACACTTACGGATTGGGAACTACTTCTAATAAATGACGGGTCACCAGATAACAGCGAACAAATTTGTCAAAAATACATTCAAAAAGACAACAGAATTCATTATTATTACCAAAAAAATTCAGGCGTCTCCGTAGCCCGTAATTTTGGTCTATCAAAGGCTACAGGAAACTATATTTATTGTATGGATTCTGATGATTCATTAGGATCTAATTTTTTAGAAACATCTTATCAAACAGCACTAAAGGAAGATGCTGATATCACAGTTATCGGCAAATGGTATAAATCCCGAATGCCACATCCAACAGCCCTACCCACCTGTGCGATGATGATTAAAAAAAAGTTTTTAGCAAAATATTCTAATATTCGCTACCCTGCAAATATACAACCTTGCGAAGATGGATTGTTTTCACATCAATTACTAGCCTTAACAAACAAGATTTCTTTTAATCCAGATGGAATTTATCACAGATCTCCCATATACGGTACAGAACATCTGCCTGTTCTGCCGTTTCGGTATTACGGGCAGCCTGCTGACGCAGGAACGCATCGATATCGTCCAGCGGACGGTACTTCATCTCACGAATCACATCATTATTGATA
>JAZQXL010000012.1:0-121512 GCA_045632845.1 Alphaproteobacteria bacterium | reverse complement strand
GTTATGCGTCCAGCAACATCTAAAACAGAACGTAAACCACACTTAGTCTTATTAGATGAAAATGGCGAAGTCTTTAAATTTAGCAATGGTATGGAAGCTCGTTACTATTTGCCAGTTGATGCTGTTGTGAGCGTGTCAAATGGTCAAAAAGTTCAAATGGGTGATGTCATGGCAAGATTACCACGTGAAAGTACAAAAACACGCGATATTACAGGTGGTTTGCCTCGTGTTGCTGAGTTGTTCGAAGCTCGTTGTCCAAAAGATGCTGCAATTATTGCAGAAATGGATGGCCGCATTGAATATGGTGTTGACTTTAAGACAAAACGCCGCATTATGATTGTTAGTGAAGATGGTGAAACAAGACGTGAATACCTCATTCCAAAAGGACGTTCAATTGCTGTTCATGAAGGCGACATTGTCCGTAAGGGTGATATGCTTGTTGAAGGTTCATTGGATCCACATGATATCTTGCGTGTTATGGGTGTTGAAGCTTTGGCTCACTATCTTATCAAAGAAGTTCAAGCTGTTTATCGTTTGCAAGGTGTTAAAATCAATGATAAACACATTGAAGTTATTGTTCGTCAAATGATGCAACGTCTTGAAGTTATCGATGCTGGTGATACAACATTGTTGACAGGTGAACAAGTTGATAAAGAAGTATTGCAAATTGAAAATGAAAAAGCAATGAAGTTAAATGGACGTCCAGCAACAGCTGTTCCTGTATTGCTTGGTATTACAAAAGCAAGTTTGCAAACAAGTTCATTTATCTCAGCAGCTTCCTTCCAAGAAACAACACGTGTCTTGACAGAAGCAGCAACAGCTGGTCGCAGAGATAAATTGGCAGGCTTGAAAGAAAACGTTATCGTTGGTCGTTTAATCCCTGCTGGTACAGGGGCTCAAATGCAACGTTTACGTCAAATTGCCTCACAGCGTGACAAAGAAATTTTAGAAGCGCAAAAAGAAACAGTTGTTTCTTAATAAGAAAGAAAAAGGAGCAGATATTCTGCTCCTTTTTTTAAATAAATCTTGCAATTTCATTGTGATATGATATCTTTTAAATAGATATTATTTCCAATAAGGAGGTGTTATGCGAAAAATTGTAATCACTACATTAACAGTAATTATCTTGGTTGTTGTTGGTTACTATACCTTTTTAGAAGCAAAAGATATGGGTGTTTTAAAAAGAGAAACGATTGCGAAAAATATAACAAAGAATGAGTTTTCTAAAGTAATGGCTGCATGGAAAATTGATCCAAATAATTCTTTGTTTGTTAAAGATGTTAATATTGCGCAAATGAATAAATTTTTTGAAACAATCAAAGATTCATATGGCTCTTGTAAAATTGAAAAAGAACCAAAATGTACATCTCATGAACGCATTGAAAATATGAAAGATAAGCATGCAACAGAATTTGGTTCTTCAATCACATGCTCATATGAATTAACTTGTGAGAAAAGAATAGCAAAAGGTTCTCTTATTTTTAAACCTGTTGAAAAAAATACTTATAAAATAGGCAGATTTAGTATGGAGTTAGATTAGAATTGTTTGATAAAAAAAGACGGGGATTGTTTCAGTAGTTCCCGTCTTTTTTTATGTCTTATTTTAGGCAAGATTTAGATTTTATTTTTTCTTGACTTTCCAAAACCTTAGTGTCAATATGATATAAAATACAGTTTTAATTTATACCAATATTAAAAGGATAGAAAAATGATCCCTAAATTGCATATACTTAGAACAGCAGATGGATATGGACTTCCTTTACCCTCCTACGAGTCACTGCACCATAGTGGATTGCGCTTGCAAGCGGCGATTCCTGGGAGTTTAAAGTTAGAATCTGGGGATAGGGTATTTATCCCTGTTGGTTTTTCAATTGGTATTCCTGATGGTTTTTGTGGACAGGTTGTTTCTAAATTAGATCTTGTTAGAGAAAAGGGATTGTTGGTTATGTCCGCACCACGTGTGTTAAATCCTGCAGATAGGGGGCCTTTGTTTGTTTTGATTCAAAATGAGAGCAAAACAGCACAAATTATCAAACGTGGTGACTTTATTGCAGAGTTATTGATTGTCCCTGTTCAGCAAGTTTGTTGGAATGAGGTTGAAGGCGGCGAAAAAACAAAAGAGACACCAGAAGAACTCTTTTGGATTGATGGGAAATCTGAAGAAACAACAGTCAAACCAGTACAAGAATCTTTTGAAAGCAAACGTCGTGTGAAAAAATCTATTAGATCAAGGATTAAATCAGCTGATGCGAAATAGATTTTTTCTTTTGATTTCTATGGGGTTGTTTTTTTATACAAGCTCTGCTTTTTCTCAAGAGCAGATGGCTATCCCACGATTTGTTTCTTTTAAAATGGGAGAGGTTAATTTAAGAACTGGTCCTGGAGGGCGTTATCCAATTAAATATGTTTATAAGAAAAAACATTATCCTGTAGAAGTGATTGATGAACACGAACTTTGGCGTCAAATTAGAGAAATTGATGGAACAAGTGGATGGGTTCATCGCAGAATGCTCACAGGTGTTCGTTATGTTTTGTTGAAAAATGATGCAGATGTGTTTAAAAAAGCAGATATCTCATCTAAAATTAAAGCGTATGCAACAAAAGATGTTTTGGCCAAGGTTGAAAAATGTCCTGCAAAAAGTGAGTTTTGTGAACTAGAGTTTGAGTTTGAAGAACGAAAAATAAAGGGTTGGGTCAAACGAGATGTTTTATATGGGCTATATCCAAATGAAGTTATAAAATAAAAACCAGTCATTTTTCAGACTGGTTTTTATTTTTTGTATATTTAAGAATGTACGATTCTTTTTCTTTTATATTTTAATCTCCCTTCATAAAGGGCTAAAACAATCCCTGATACGATTAATGGTAGGACATAGTATATGATGCGGTAGGCAATTAATGCACCGAATAAATGGGCGGCATTCGCATCAGATGGCAAGATAGCCAGGAAGAGCCCTTCGAACACACCGAGACCGCCAGGGACTTGACTAAACACACCCAAAACTTGTGCAACGAGAAACACTCCAATAAAAATATCAAAAGGAATTGATATAAATGGAATTAAGCAAAAATAGAGCACAAAAGAGGCTAAAACAATATCAAAACTTCCCAAAAGGGTTTGAGCTGTTGCCATTTTTAAAGATGGCATTGTTAATTCGATTTTGCCAATTTTAAGTGGTTTTTTATAAAAGGCGCATAATAAAAAATATCCCACAAGACCAATGAGTGAACCCAAAGCAACAACGGCTGTTGTGATGTGTGATGCTTGAGCTGAGCCAAAAGCATTTTCTGGTGTTAACATATACCCAACAACTGTTAAAAAGAAACAAGCAATCAAATATGTAAATCCAGAAAATGTCACCATTTTTACAATTTCAGAACCTTTGAAACGCCATCTGGTATAAAAACGATATCTAACTGTTCCACCTGAAACAATGGCGTGGCCTGCATTGTTGCTGACAGCATAACCAATAAAACCAACCAAAATCCATTTCCAAGCTTCTAATTTTCGTTTAATATACTTAAGAGCCAGAAAATCATAAGTTGAAAGAGCAATATAACCCAAGAATGAGGCAATACATGCATAAATAAGATTTTTTGTTGGAATATTAAATAATGCGTTTTTGATATCTTCTAATGGATATTTAGAAAGCTGAAAATAAAGCATCACAGCAGCAATGACAAAAAAGAAGAGCCCTGCCCATGAAATTGCTTTTTTCAAAAAACGTTTAAAGTTTATATTTTTCATTTTTCCTCTTTTAAATAAAAATTCTTGTGTGAAAATATGGTAATTTATTTTGAAAAAATAAGCAATAGTTTAAAAATAGATTTTTTTTATAAATCAAGGCTTGCATTTGCATAAATTTTGTATTATTATAAACCTACTTAAGCGAGTGTAGCTCAATGGTAGAGCGGAAGCTTCCCAAGCTTAAGACGAGGGTTCGATTCCCTTCACTCGCTCCAAAAAATCCACCGAAAGGTGGTTTTTTTTATGAGCAAAGTAGGGGACGAACCCGAGAAGAGGGTTTGGAGAGCGAAGCGAAAGACGCCGAAGGCGGTCCGTAAGAACGAGCTATAAGCTCGCAATCCTCAGTGGGGTTGCGGGTAAAAACTGCTGAAAGGTGGTTTTTGAGTGTGAGTGATGGAACGTTAATCAAATTATATTCTCTCCAAACCAAATCAAATCCGTTGACAACAGAGGTACTTTTGACCTGAATGATAATAATATTTATCATCAGGAGCAAATTACAGAACAGGAAATGGATGTTGCAAATGATATGAGAAAACGTTTAGGTGTAGAGGGTGCTATTTATGAGCTTGAGTACACAAAGCGTTTGTTTGATAGAAATTTGCATAATGAACATCCAACTGTTGTTGAAATGACTAAAAGGCGTATTGCTTCACTTGATAGACAAATCGAATGGTTGAAAGGTGGAAATCGATTAACTGTTACACAAAAACCAGTAGACCAATCAATGAATGCTAAGGCTAGAGAATACTTTGGCACAACAACCAATATCAATGAAGCTGGCTACATTATGCAAAATGGAGATATGCTTGACTTTAGTGGCAAAAAGTTTGGGGGACAAGCAGGACATAGAGCAATGGACCACAGAGAAATATCTTCAGCTTTTGAAGAAGATGGATTCAATGTTGAAATGACGGACTTTATTGATAATGGAAACATCCGTTTTATGCCTGAAAGCAAAACGTTCTTAATGTCAAGAATGCCAACACCACAACAAATTGAACAAATCCAAAAGATTTCAGACAGAGTCAATGGAGAGGTCATTATTGAGTGTGTAGAGCAAGCAAAAGAATGGGGTTCTGATTATGGTTTTTACAACGAGTACGACAAAGGAACAGACTTTAAAACCATTAAGAGAGATATAACATCATTCTTTAAGACAGGCAAAGTGTCTGATACAAACAAGTTCTTGCAAGCAACCTATGTTGATGAGCCAACTTTAACAGAAAGAGAAAATGGACCTAAAATTGCTGATGACAATGAAACAGTTGAGGTTGTTAAAATACCTGAAAACAGCATTCCTGATTTTAAGACAAAGAGAGAATTATTTGAATTTATTAAATCTGTTTTGGGTAATGAAAGAAATATAACAATCAAGTCAACGGGTGATGTAGTTCTTGTTTCTAACAGAGCCATAGATAGGGCTTCATCAAAAAGAGGGAATAAAAAATATAATGAAGCTTTTTCATCAATTAAAAAGTTACTAGAAAATGCTAAATATTCAGGTTTTATAGAGGCAGATGAAAGGCATAAAAACGTTTTGGGTCAGGATGTTTATCATTCAGCTCTAATGGTTGGTGATAACCCTTATTCAGTTCAATTTAAGGTTGATATTCCATTAGAAACAGGAACACACAATTATGCTGGACATAAAATAACAGATATAAAAATAGCACCTTTTGAAGATGTCGGTGGACAAATTACTATCCCTTACAAACATCTTAAAGATGCTATTTCTAACATTAGTTTAGCAGTTTTAAGAGGAAAAGTCAACCCTGCAAGATATAATTCTGAAAATAATCGTTTATATCAATCAATGCAACCACGTCAAAGAAAGGTTGTAAAAGGCTCATTTGACGCATTCAAAAAGTCCATTGGTATCACAAAAGACGCTGATGCAAGTACATATTCTCACGAGTTTTCACGCTTTTGGGTGGACAGTATTTGGGAACATATTGAAAGTGGAAATGCCACAGAGGAGTACATTAAACGCTTTGAAGGTGTAATGAAATATATTGGTGCTGAACGTGGCAAAAAGCTCACAAAGGCTCAACACGAGAAGTTTGCAAGAGCTTATGAGAAGTTCTTGTTCACAATGGTGAAAAATCTCTTTTTTGGCGATAATTTTGCCTAAGAAAAAATTTTGTTTTATTTTTAAATTGTTGTTGTTAAATTGACTAAAATTTTGTCAAAAATGCAAATGTTATTAATACATTACATATGATTCGATATTTTTGTTTTTTTTATTTTTTTTACCATTTTTTGATGATAAAAACAGTTTATTTTGAGTCTAGATAAAAAAAATAAATATGAAAAATTAAACACTTAAAAATTTAATAAAAAAAAACAATAAAAATGTATTGACAAGTAATCGATATGTGGGGTTTATTAATACAAAATGTAGTTTGTTAAACACTATATGTTGTTTTAAAAGGCTACATATAGTATTTAAATAATTAAAGTGGGAGTATGAAAAAATGTTGGAAGTTGTTCAAAAAGAAGAGCGTGAAGGCTTAGATTTAGGACCATTAAAAGAAGTTGTTAAAAGAGATGGTGAAAAGCACGCTTTTGACGCAGCTAAAATTGCGCTCGCAATTGGTAAAGCTGGTGAAGCAACAAATGAATTTGGTATGGATGAAGCTTGGCTTTTGACAAGACAAGTTATCAAAGTATTGAAACATAAATTTGCTTTTGGCGTTATTCCAGCTATTGAACAAATCCAAGATGTTGTTGAACAAGTTCTTATTTCTTCCAACTATTATAAAACAGCCCGTTCATATATTATTTATCGTGAACAAAGAGATAAAATCCGCAGAGATAAAAGAGCCGTTGTTGATGCAATTTCATCTATCAATGAATATTTAGACAGATCAGACTGGCGGGTTAATGCAAATGCAAACCAAGGTTATTCTTTGGGCGGATTAATTTTAAATGTCTCTGGTAAGGTGGTTGCAAACTATTGGTTAAACCATGTTTATACACCAGAGATTGGAGAAGCGCACAGAAATGGTGATTATCATATCCATGATTTAGATATGTTGGCAGGTTATTGCGCAGGTTGGTCTCTTCGTGTTTTGCTTGAAGAAGGCTTTAATGGTGTTCCAAACAAAACAGAGTCCAAACCGCCTCGTCATCTCGTTTCTGCTTTCTCGCAGATGATCAACTTTTTGGGGACATTACAAAACGAATGGGCGGGGGCTCAAGCGTTTTCATCTGCGGACACATATCTAGCACCATTCGTGCGCATCGAAAAATTAACTTATGATGAAGTGAAACAAGCAATGCAATCATTCATCTTTAATTTGAATGTGCCATCACGTTGGGGAACTCAAACACCATTTACAAACTTGACATTTGACTGGACATGTCCAAATGACTTGAAAGAAAGACATCCAATCATTGGTGGTGAAGTTCAAGAATTCACATATGGTGAATTGCAAGAAGAAATGGATATGATTAACAGAGCATTCTTGGAGGTTATGGCTGCAGGGGATGCAAAAGGTCGTCCATTCACATTCCCAATCCCAACATACAACATCACAAACGAATTTCCTTGGGATTCTCCAAACACAGAATATTTGTTTGAAATGACAGCAAAATATGGTTTGCCTTATTTCTCAAACTACGTCAATTCTGATATGAAACCAAGTGATGTTCGTTCAATGTGTTGCCGTCTTCGTTTAGACTTAACTGAACTTAAAAAACGTGGTGGTGGTTTGTTTGGTTCAGCAGAACAAACAGGCTCAATCGGTGTGGTTACAATCAACTGTGCAAGATTGGGTTATCTCCATAAAGGAAGTGAAGAAAACTTATTTAATCGTTTAGATGAATTGCTTGAACTTGCAAAAACATCACTTGAAATCAAACGTAAAGTGATTGCTATGCATATGGACAGAGGCTTGTATCCATATACAAAACGTTATCTTGGCACATTTAGAAGCCACTTCTCAACAATTGGTGTCAATGGTATCAATGAAATGATTCGCAACTTCACAAGTGATAGAGAAAATATCACAACACCATGGGGTCGTGAATTTGCTCAAAAATTCTTAACACATATTCGTGAAAAAATGTTGGATTACCAAGCAGAAACAGGCAATATGTATAACTTGGAAGCAACACCTGCAGAAGGTACAACATATCGTTTTGCAAGAGAAGATCAAAAACGTTTCCCTGAAATTATCCAAGCAGGTACAAAAGAAGCTCCATATTATACAAATAGCTCACAATTACCTGTTGGATTTACAGATGATCCATTTACAGCATTAGATTATCAAGATGATCTTCAAACACAATATACTGGTGGTACAGTTTTACACTTGTACATGAGCGAAAGAATTTCTTCTTCAAGTGCATGTAAAGCATTGGTTCGCCGTGTATTGGAAAATTATAGATTGCCATACGTTTCTGTGACACCAGTATATTCAATTTGTCCAAAGCATGGATATATCAGTGGTGAACACAAATATTGCCCGTTGTGTGACAAAGAACTTGTCGATCGTAAACGTAAAGAATTAGAAGAAAGTGGTCAACTGTAAGGAGGTAAAAATGACTGATTCAGAAATCTTAAATAAATATCAAAATGAACGCCAAACAGTTGAATGTTGGACACGTGTGATGGGTTATTTTAGACCTTTTAGCCACTTCAACACAGGCAAAAAATCTGAGTTCAAGGAAAGAATTTGGTTTATAGAATCAAATTGCACATCTTGTGAATTGAAAAAAGCAAGTTAATTATAAAAAACAACCACGAAAAGTGGTTGTTTTTTTCTGTAGGTGAAAAATGAATGTAGCAGGTTTAGTTCCATTTACGACAATTGATTTTCCAGACAAATTGGCAGCGGTTGTTTTTTTTCAAGGATGCCCGTTAAAGTGTCCTTTTTGTCATAATCCTGATTTACAAGCTTTTGACACCCCTGCTAAAATGGGATGGCAAGAAGTTTTAACATTTTTAAATGAGCGAAAAAAGCGTTTAGATGGGGTTGTTTTAAGCGGGGGTGAGCCTTTGATGCAGCCACACGTTTTGGATGCTGTAAAGCAGATTAAAGAGCTTGGTTTTTCTGTTGCAATTCATACATCAGGTGTATATCCAGATAAATTGAAAGAATTGTTACCTTATATTGATTGGGTTGGATTGGATGTGAAAGCTCCAAAATCAAAATATGAGCAATTATCTGGTCGAAAAAATGTTGAGAAGCAAGTTTTTGAAACGCTTGATATTTTATCTAATTCCTCCATTCAGTTTGAAGTTCGTACAACGCTAGATCCTTCATACTTAGATGTGGAAGATGTTTATTCACTTGCACAAGAGTTAAAGAACTTTAATATCAAAACTTATGCACTCCAAAAATACAGAACATTCCCAGGGGATAAAAATCCCCCTTCTGCTTCAGAAATTGAAAAGTTTTTTCAAGATAATCAATTGATTGAGTTTTTAAAAACGAATTTTCAAAATCTTATTTTGCGGTGATTTTTAGCGTTTGCTATTTATTTAAAAAGAGGGTATAATAAAAAAACAGGAGACGTTTTTATGACTGATGAGTTTGATGTAAATAGCAGAATTCAAAAATTAAAACATCGCATAAGTTGGATGAAAAAAGGCTTAAGCATTGCTGAAAAGTTTGTTCAAAATAAAACTTCTGAACTTGAAAAAGTAGATGAAGAAATTGAATTGAGCGTATCAACCGATGTTGAACATGATGCAAGAAAACTCTCTTTAGATTCTGAACAATCCAAAGCCTTATTAAAAGCTATTGAAAAAGAATTGGATGGTCTTTCAGATTCTCTTTTAAATATTGAAGGAGAAGATGATGACGATGATGGTGAAAATGATAAAATCAAAAATTTAAGAAGATATAGACGTTGGTTAAAACGAGGTTTGAATTTTGTTGGTGTGTTTATTCAAGAAAAAAACTTAGAATTAAAGGATATTGAAAAACAATTAGAGCAATTGGAAATTTCATTTTTAGATCCAACAGAAAGAAAGGCAAAAGCTGTTGTTCCTGCTGAAATGTTAACTCAGGAGGGCGCTCAAGAAATGACAATTGGTGTTGGGTATCGTGGTAATGCAAGAAGAGGGGCTCTAACCAGAAAAGAAAAAGAAGAACTTGTTGAAGTTGCTGAAAAGAAAAAGAAGTTGGAAAGAGAGGGATCTTCTTCTCAACCAGGGCAACAACAACCAGGTAAACCACGTCCAGGAGATAAAGTTCAACAACCTTGGAAGTTAATGACTCCAGCAGAGAAAAAAGCATTTATTACTAAAAAATTAAAACAAAAAGATCCGCGTCAACAAAAAGAAGCAATTGATTTGTTGAAAAAACCAGAAAACAAACCATTCTTAGAAGAGTTTATGAAAGATAAGGATTTTGAAAAAACATACAAAAATGCTGAAACAATGGTTGGTAAGTATGATAAAATCAGAAATAGTATTCGAAAGAATTTAAAAACATTGATGCGTTCATCATCAGATGTTGTGAAAGCCCAAGTTGCTTTGTTACGATCTGGCAAGGTTGGGTCAGCTGTTGCTGGGTTAAAAGAAATATCTGGAGCAGTTAAATTTGACAATGAAGTGGGGATGGCTGCTAAAGGTGTTGTAAAAGGTGTTGAAGACCTTTATAAGATGTTTAATATTAAACCTGAAGAAGCATTGAATAAAGAGATGTTAGAAGAAGCTCGTCCTGTATTTACGCATCAAATGGCTGAAAAAGGACGAAATGATCGCGAAATTGATTTGAAATCACGTCAAAATAAAGTTTGGGGTGAAACAAAAGAGTTAACAGATGAAGAAAGAGATGCACTCAAACGAATCTCTCAATCAACAGGGTCCGATAAGCTTCCTTCTGAATCGAAAAAAGAGGATATGAAACTTGTTAAAGATCTTTTGGTCGATACAGTCAAAAGCGCAAAGGCAAAAACAATTGTGCCACCTATTATCGCTAAAGGTATGGAAAAATAATATTTCTTTAGGATTTTTTTTCTACAACAGGTTTGTGTTCTAGATAGCGTTTAATTGGTGCATAGGATCTTCTATGCAAAGAAGTTATTCCATATTTTTCGATAGCATTAATATGTTCTTTTGTTCCGTATCCTGCGTTTTTGTCCCAGCCATATTGGGGATATGATTTTGCCATCTCTTTCATAAGTTTATCTCTGGTTACCTTTGCAATAATGGATGCAGAAGCAATGGATAATGATAGGTGATCGCCTTTGACAACTGATTTTGCAGGAATGGAAATATTTTTTGGTAATCTGTTGCCATCAATTAAAAGCGCAGCAGGTGTTACATTATAATTTTTTTGAGCTTGCTCGACGGCCCGTTCCATTGCTAAAAAAGTTGCTTGTAAAATGTTTTTTTCATCAATTTCTGTTGAAGAAGAAAGCCCTATTCCAACAATGGCATTTGATTGCATAATCATATCAAAAAGTTGCTCTCTTTTTGTGGCAGACAATTTTTTTGAATCATCTATTTGCTCAGCAAGGTCGGATGGAATTTCATAATTTGGCCAACATACGCAAGCTGCAACAACTGGTCCACACCAAGGTCCACGACCTGCTTCATCCAAACCAAAAATAAAACCATTGGAATTAAACTCTTTTTCAAGATTAAAATTTGGCATTTTATCTCCTATCAATAATCACCCGAACTATTTTGTTGTGTATCAAAATAGTTTTATCTTTTCAAGTTAAATAAGGTATACCTACTTCAATCTATCGACAATTTTTTCAAAAGGTAAGACCTCTTTAATGGGTCCGAGTGCAGCAAGTGTTGGTTGATTTGAAATAATTTCCTTTGTGACTCTTTCTAAATCAGCTTTTTTGACAGCATCAATTTGAGCAATAACTTCTTCTTTAGGAATAATTCTGCCAAATAAAATAGTGTCAATAGCATTCATTTCTGCATGGGATGAAATGTTTTCCAATCTCATAAGAATGTTTGCTCTTAACCTTGCTTTTGAACGTTCAATTTCTTCTTCTGTGATTGAATGAGGAAGTTTAACAAGTTCATCGCATAACACTGGTATTAATTCTTTAACTTCTTTTTCACCTGTTCCTGCATAAACTCCAAAAATTCCTGTGTCTGTTTCAGCTGCATTAAATGCGTAAATAGAATAAACAAGACCTCTTTTTTCTCTGATTTCTTGGAATAAGCGAGAGGACATACCTCCACCCAAGATGCTTGCGAGAATTTTTGTTGTATAATAGTCTTCATTTGTATATGGAGCACTTTCAAACCCTAAAACAAGATTGACTTGTTCATGTGTTTTGACAACGCGTTTCTCACCACCTTTGTAAGTTGCTTTCTTTGCTTTTGGCATTTTGTGATCGTTAAATGAGGTGAATTTTTGAATGCATGCATTGACAAATTCATCATGGTTAACAGCACCAGAAGCACTGATAATGATGCGACTTGTTGTGTATTGTGAGTGCATATAGTCTAACAATTGTTCGCTTGAAATTTGCTTAACAGTGTCAACAGTTCCTAAAATAGCTCTTCCAAGGGGTTGATTGGGATAAGCAACTTCATTGAAATAGTCAAAAACAAGATCATCTGGAGTATCATTTTGCATGTTGATTTCTTGAATAATGACGCCTTTTTCTTTTGCAAGCTCTTCTTCATCCATAACAGAATTTTGCAAAATATCAGCAATGATGTCTAATCCTTTTTCTTGGTGTTCTTTTAAAACGCGAACATAATAGGCGGTCATATTTTTACCTGTATAGGCGTTGATAAATCCACCAACATCCTCAATTTCTTTTGAAATTTGGTATGAAGACCTAGATGTTGTTCCTTTAAATGCCATATGTTCAAGCATATGAGAAATACCATTTATGTCTTTTGTTTCATATCGAGCCCCAACGCTTACCCATACCCCAAGGGAAACGGTGTCTGCATGGTCAAAAGAATCTGTAATAATTCGAATTTTATTTTCAAGTGTTGTTGTTTTTATCATTTATGTTCCTATTAAAAATAAAAATATTTTTCAAATTTATCTAAAAGTGAAGATTGCTCTTCTTTTGTAACGGAATTGTCTTGTATCACAACAGGCATTTCTGCTTGTGGTTTTGAAAGGGCAACTGGTTGAGGAGCAACTTCTTGTTTTTCTATTGCTGTTGGTGCTACTTGATTGAGGGCTTCAACCTCTTCAAGTGATAAAATAACTTCTTGTGGAGCGATATATTCGGGTAATGTTTCTTGTCTAGCTAATGTGATGGGATAAACCATTTGAGGCATTTCTGGATTGGCAAGTTCTTTTAGTTGCTCGGTTTCTGTTTGTTTGATAGGATCGACAATTTTTAAGGGAGATGAAGGTGTTTCTTGAATGTAATGAACAACATCTTCTTCAACAGAAATTGGTTTTCCTTCTTCAATAATTTGTTTGCGTGTTGTAATGG
The DNA here is from genome assembly GCA_045632845.1 of Alphaproteobacteria bacterium. GTDB lineage: Bacteria > Pseudomonadota > Alphaproteobacteria > CAAHEQ01 > UBA3637 > RGIG4140. The sequence goes on along the minus strand of JAZQXL010000012.1, from coordinate 108,371 downwards.
TTTTTCTAATCCCTTGTGTTGGGGGTAAAATAACTTTATCCTGTTCAATTAAACCAGTTGTTGATGCAACTCCTTGTTGATTTACAGGTTGTTGGACCTGTGGTTGTGTATTTTGCATATCTAACATCAAGTTTTGACAACCTTCTGGTGTATTCATACAGTCTTGATCAACAAAAGTTGGTTTTTCAAGAGACAAAACAGGCGTAGGTTTCATCCATACAGGATCTACTTTTGTGTGTGCAGGTGTTTCAATTTTTGTTTGAACAAGTTGTGCCACTTCAGGCATTGGAAAGGCTGGGTGTGATGAAAAAGGGGCTTGTTGTGAAAATTGTAATATTAAATAACCTGTTTTATTTTGACCAATTGCGTTAGCTGATGTATAGTGCACACCGATTGTTCCTGTGTCAAAATTGATATAATCAACATATTGAGCTAAACTTAAAGAAGAAGGCGTTGATTGTGTCAAGTTACAAGAAAATGAAGGGGCAATTACTTGAATGGCGTTGTGATCTAAAATGCCCAATCTTGAAAAAGCTGTTTGGCAAGATGGGAAAATATTCCCAGCTTTTGTTTTGTAGTCTACAATTAAATCTAGTCCTGCAGAGTCTGGAACTTTTTTCACATCAATTAATCTAGCAGATAAAACATCCATATTAATCTGAGCATTGTTGGTGAAAACAGGAAGAGAAATCCCCTTTTTTAAGCATGTTTTTGAAGATGGATCAGCTTCACACATTGAAATTGGTGCGTTGATGTTTTTTTCTAACAAATAATTAATATGTTCAAACAAATGGTCCTTTGTAACAGATTGATGAGCTGGAAGACATTGTCTGTTTTGGCAAATAATTGGAGAAATATCCATCGCATTTGATTGATAGGATAAACACATTATACCGACAAGTGAAAAGCCTTTAAATAATAGTTTTTTCATAATATCTCCTTTCATCACCTTGTTTTTTTATCTTATCTAAAAGAGAATTAAATTGCAAATAAAAAGTGTTATTAATCAATGTTTTTGAGTTGATTGAAATTGACATTACTTTAGAATGTCTATACAATGATGCAAAAATAGGGGAATAAAAATGAGGCCATTTATATTTTGGGGTTTGTATGTGGTTATATCTTTTTGCTCTTTTTCTTTGCAAGGGAAAGAGGTTGTGGCTTTTTCAAAAAGACTGGATGACTATTTTTTACAAACAGAATCAGTTTTTAATAATAAAGACATTAAAAATGAATTTTTAGCATTGTTTTTTTCTGAAAAAGAAATAACTAAATTTAAAAATGCCCATATTTGTGTTCTTCAAAAAGAAATTATAGAAAAGAATAAAAATCTTGCGCATGTAAAAACAGAAAATTTGCATTGGTATTTTAAAGAGGGCTGTGAAAAACGAGACTATGGTATAAAGGATGTTGTTCATCCAGGATGGAAGAAGTTTCTTTATAAGTCATTTGATAATAAAAGAATATGCGACAAAAAAAATGAGTGCGGGGATCTTTTAGAAGATGATGAAAATAAAATGGTTATTGGATGGGATGGATATGGCGTTGAAGTTTTTATTAAAAATAATGCCGACAATTCATATAAATATTCTGGGAATGATTATGATTTATCCAAAAAGTTTCCGCATTTAAATGAAGAGTATTTAAATGGTTTTGTTGAAATTAAAAGTCCAACAGGAGGTTTGGGTAATCAACTGTTTGCTTATTGGAGTGGGGTTGTTTATGCTTTAAAAAACAATAAAAAGCCGTTATTTTATAAGCGTAGTTATATTGAGGATTTTTTGAACGTGCCTTTTGCAACAACTGAAAAGACTGAATTTAAATATGAAGAAAAACCCAGATACATTCAAAAATATGTGAACAAGTTTGTGGGGGATGGAAGTTCTCATCACGAGATTAACCCTCAAGGAAATTTTATTCATTTAAATGGATATTCTCAATCATGGCGCAATTTTATTGGGTATGAGGATTATATTAGAGAAAATACTGTTTTTAAACATCCTATGCTTGAAAAAAGTAAAAAAATTTCTTTGAAAATGCAAACGGAAAATTCAGTTTCTATTCACGTACGAAGGGGAGATTATGTTCCATATGGATATATTTTATTGACTCAAAATTATTATAATCAAGCAATTTCTTATATGAAAACAAATTTGGATAATCCGCATTTTTATATCTTTTCAAATGATATGAAATGGGCGGTTGAAAATTTAAAAATAGATGCACCCCATACTTTTGTTGGTTGGAATAAAAAAGATTATCAAGATTTAGAATTAATGAGTTATTGCAAACATCACATTATTGCAAATTCAACGTTTTCTTGGTGGGCGGCTTTTTTAAGTAAAAATAAAAACAAGATAGTGATTTCGCCCAACAAACTTGCGAGTTGGAATTACGAGTGGTTTAATTCATTGGTTATGCCTGATTTTGTTGTGATTGATGTGGAAACTTATTATTGGGACGAAACGAAGAAAGAGTTTATCTTAAAATAAAAAAAGCGCTCTATTTAGAGCGCTTTTTGAAAAAGTATATTGTTTTATTGTCCTTGTAAAAGAGCATCGACTAATTCTTGTACACTTGGGATATTTCCGTTCTTGTACATTGGATCTTCGCCAAAACGGTAACCGCTGTGACCACAGAACATTAAGTTATTGTCAATGCTTTCTCCATGAGCGATAGCTGTTAATGTTTTGTTGATGCAGAATGAACGAGAATCGGGTAATCTATCTAAGTGTCCATCTGCTTGTGACCAGCCGGAGAAGGCGCAAGCAGATAAGCAACCAACGCAATTTGCTCTGTCTTGTTTGATTTGTTCATTTTCTTCTTGTGTTAAGAAAATAATGGAATTGTCAGGAGTGCGAGCAACAACAGGACGTGAACCTGTTAAAAATTCATTTGCACGTTTGAAATCATGTTCTGTTAAATAAACAGTTAATGCTTGATTAATTGCAAATGGTTTTACAAAAATACCTTCTGTTTTTTCCATATAAGGCATTTCAGTATCTTTGCGGTCCATTAATGTTTTTAAGAATTTGTTGTTTACAGCAGAAGAATAGAAACCTGTTGGGGAGAAGCGTTGTAAAATGATATCCCCTTTTTTGAGTGCACGCAAACATCCTTGCCATGCTTTTGCAACAGGGCTTTCTTTTGTTAACAATGGTCTTGTTCCTAATTGGAAAGCAATGGGTCCAATTTCTGGATTATCGATTAAATCTTCAAATTCTGCAAGATTCCATACACCACCAGCCATAATCAATGGAACATGGTGTAAGTTATATTCATTTAATTGTTTACGTAAAGAAACCAAACGTTCATATGGTCTTTCAGGTTGTTCTGGATTTTCAGAGTTTGATAACCCGTTGTGTCCACCAGCTCTCCATGGATCTTCATATACAACACCGCCCAAAAATTCAGCGCAGTTTTTGTAACTTCTTAACCAAAGAGCTCTGAATGCTCTGGCAGAAGAAACAATTGGGTAGTAATACATGCCGTATTTTGAAGCGATTTCTGCCAATTTGTATGGCATACCTGCACCACAAGTAATCCCGTGAACAAGGTTGTGAACTTGGTCAAGCATTCCATCAACAACAGGGAGAGCTTCCCCCATTCTTTTTTGGTATTGAAAACGCAAAGAACCCAATGTTTCTTGAACTTTTTCACCCATAGCAACGATTTTTTCTTGATATTTTTCAGGTGTTTTTTCACGAATGGTTGTCATAACTTGTTCACAAGCATTCATCACCCCTTCTAAAATTGGAATGCTGCCACCCATTTCCCACAATACATTCATGTGGATACGCCCGTTTCCGCCAGCAATTTCATGGGCAATTTTTGCTTGAGAAATACCACCACGAATTGACATTTCAATTAATTCTTTATGGCGTTCTGGTCTTGTTTTTTGAGTGTATACTTTAGGAATGACTTTTCCTTTTTCATCATATTCATCAGCAAAAACACCAGAAATTGTACCGACAGCTCCAGCCTTTGCCCAAGCACCTGAAGATTGACCATCTGAAACGGCAATGCCTTTTCCCCCTTCAATCAAAGGGATAACTTCTTTGCCTGAAATCATAACTGGATTAACTTTTTTCATAACATATCCTTTCAGTAGAGGGTTCGCTATTGAGCGAACTTATTAAGCTTTTCTGAGTATAACAAAAAATGAAATAAAGCGCAAAGTATTTTTAACTTTTTTGAATTTAAAAATAAAAAAGCTTGTTTTTTTATATACTTTTATTATACTAAAAAACATGAATGAGAAAGTGATTTATTTGACAGGTGAAGGAATTAGTTTAGAGAAAATGCAAAAATTCTCTAAAATGCTGCATCTTCCTTTGTGGCCAAGTAAAGATAAGCCTTTTTTGTCAGAGGGAACAAAAAAGCAAATACCATCTTTGTGTGTGATTATTGAGGATGTTTCTGAAGATCGTTTTAAGGAAATATTAAAATTACCTATTGAAGGGATTATTGATGCGAATGCTACTAAAAAGAGTATCGTTGATTTTGTTGAATATCAAAAAACACACAAATACCCAAATGCATTGGGACTTTTGTTAACAGGTCCCCTCGTTTATAAATATGATGTGGCCTATATTTTTACGCAAGCACTTCAATTAAGACGAAAATTTTCTGACGCAAGACGAAAAGCTATCCACCTTGCGGTACATGAGGCTTTGGTAAATGGTTTGTTCCATGGAAATTTGGAGCTTTCAAGTTCTATGCGTCAAGATGTTGTTGGTTTTGTTTCCTATCTTGATTTAATTAGCAGTCGACTAAATACGCCAAAATATGCTAAAAAGGCTATCTCAATTTATTCTGTTTGGAACAAGTTGAAATTGGAAATTAAAATTAAAGATGAAGGTATGGGATATTCTTTAGCCCAAATTTTACAAAGAGATTCAGGTGATACTTCTTCAAAAAGTGGGCGGGGACTTCAAATTATTGCACATGCTGTTGATTCTTGTACCATTGATAATTATGGAAAAGAAATTACCTTATCCTTCTTAAAAGAAGATAAAAAAAGTCATGTGATTCAAAATCTTGCATCAACGCCTGAAATGGTTGTTCAAACAGATATTTCTTCAAGTAGAGTCTTAATTATTGAAGATAATAAAAGCAATCAAGCTTTATTGGCAGGATTATTGGCTCAAATTGGTGTGGGACGAATTGAAGTTGCATCAACTGGTGAAGAAGGGCTTAAAAAAGTTAAAGAGTTCAAGCCTGATCTGATTATTTTGGATATTGTTTTGCCAAAAATGGATGGATATGAAGTTCTTTTACAACTAAAACAAATTGATAAAGAACGTAAAATTCCAATTTTGATTCAAACATCAACGGATACGCGAGAAGCAAGAGATAGAACATTTAAAGCAGGGGCTTCGGATTTTATTACTAAACCAATTAATCCGTTGGAGTTCTTTACACGGGTACGTGTGCATTTAGAAAATAAAAAATTAGTTGAGTATTTGTCTCACCAATTAAACCAAATCAATGAAGAATTAAGACTTTCCCAAAAGATGCAACGCAGTTTGCTTCCTCAAAGTAGCCAGTTGGAACAGATAAAAGAAAAATGTAATGTTGACATCGCTTCTTTCTTTTCTCCATCAGATCGTTTGGGTGGAGACTTTTGGCAAATTATTGAATTGTCAGAAAAGAAGTTTGGGCTTTTCTTGTGTGATTTTTCGGGCCATGGATTGTCAGCATCTTTAAACACATTTAGATTACATACACTGGTGTTTCAATTGAAAGATAAAGTTAAGAACCCATCAGACTTTTTGAGATTGTTGAACTTACAACTCTGTCAATTGTTGCCAAGAGGACAATTTGCAACGTTCTTTTTTTGTATTTTTGATACAAATGCTCAAACGATTTCCTATGCTGGTGCAGGATCTCCACCTCCATTTTTAAAAACACGGAATGGTATATTGTTGTTGGCGACTCAGGGGCTTCCTTTGGGAATTTCTCCAAATGCAAAATACGATGATTATAAAATTGATTTTTGTCCTGGGGATAAGTTGATTTTGTATAGTGATGCGTTGGTGGAAGAAAAAGCTGCTGATGGTTTGCGTTTGGGTGAAGAAGGATTGATCAGTTTGTTGCAAACTGTGTTTAGATATAAAAACAACAGAGAAGCTGTTTCCCAGTTGATGCAGTTATTCTTTAAAATGCTTCCACCACCACCACAGGACGATGTAACGTTGGTCTGGGTGGATGCTTTACATCCTCAAAGAAAGAAAAAATAATGATAAGGTTATTTGTTGAAGAAAGTTTAGAAGAGGGAAAGGTTATCTCTCTTGATGAAAAAAAAGCACACTATTTGATTCATGTGATGCGTTGTGCTGTGGGGGATAACGTATCTCTCTTTAATGGAAAAGATGGAGAATTTAAGTCTAAAATCTTGCAAGAGTCAAAGAAAAAATTTGTATTAAAAATTGTTGAAAAAACAAAAGATTTTTTGCCAGTTCAACCTTGTATTTTGTGTCCAGCAATTATCAAAAAAGAAAATATGGATTTTGTTTTGCAAAAAGCAACAGAATTGGGGGTGAGTGAAATTTTCCCTGTTATAACCGATCGAACAGTTATAAGAAATTTTAATTTAGAACGAGCAAAATCAATTGTTGCAGAAGCGGCTGAGCAGTCAGAAAGATTGGATTGTCCAATCGTTCATGAACCAACAGTTTTGATTGAGTTGTTTAAAAAATTACCTGAGGAAGTAACTGTTTTTTTTCTCTCTGAACGGGGAGAAACAACATATCAAAAAACAGATGTTAAAACGCCTGTTTTTTTGATTGGTCCAGAAGGCGGTTTTACACCAAAGGAAGTGCAATATATTGAGATGCACCAAAACACGGCAACACTTCATTTAGGCACAACAATTTTGCGTGCAGAAACAGCTTCTATCGCCATTTTGTCTTGTTGGCAGTATCAAGTATTTTAAGTTTTTGATTAGTGATAAAAAAAATCCCCACCCAACGGTAGGGATTTTTTTTGTTCGATTGGATTAGTACATGCCGCCCATACCACCCATGCCTGGCATACCACCAGCAGCGTGGTCACAACCGCATTTTTCTTCAGGTTTATCAGCAACCATTGCTTCAGTTGTGATGAGTAAACCACCAATTGAAGAAGCGCCTTCTAAAGCTGTACGAACAACTTTTGTTGGGTCGATAATGCCAGATTGGAACATATCTGTGTATTGGCCATTTTGGGCATCATATCCAATTGTTGTTTCATATTTTTCAAGTAATTTGCCAACAATGACAGAACCATCAACAGCTGCGTTTTGAGCAATTTGGCGAATAGGAGCTTGAAGTGCTTTACGGATGATGTCAATACCAACGCGTTGGTCGTCATTTTGAGGTGTTAATCCATCTAAAGCTTTTGTTGCATATAATAACGCTGTGCCACCACCAGGGACAATGCCTTCTTTGACAGCTGCACGAGTTGCATGTAATGCGTCATCAACACGGTCTTTCTTTTCTTTAACTTCTAATTCAGAAGCACCACCAACTTTGATGACTGCAACACCGCCAGAAAGTTTTCCGAGGCGTTCTTGCAATTTTTCGCGGTCATAATCTGAAGAAGTTTCTTCAATTTGTTGTCTAATTTGGTGGACACGAGCCAAGATAGCTGCTTTATCACCAGAGCCATCAACAATTGTTGTGTCTTCTTTTGTGATAGTGACTGATTTTGCAGTTCCTAAGTGTGAAATGTTAACATCTTCTAATTTCATACCAAGGTCAGCTGAAACAACTTGACCATTTGTTAAGATAGCAATGTCTTCTAAAATTGCTTTGCGTCTGTCACCAAAACCTGGCGCTTTAACTGCAGCAATTTTTAAACCACCACGCAACTTGTTAACAACAAGAGTTGCAAGAGCTTCACCTTCAATATCTTCTGCAATAATCAAAAGAGGGCGACCTGTTTGAACAACAGCTTCTAAAACAGGAATCAATGATTGAAGGTTAGAAAGTTTTGCTTCGTGAATTAAAATGTATGGGTTATCTAATTCAACAGTCATTTTTTCTGGGTTGGTGATGAAGTATGGTGAGAGGTACCCTCTATCAAATTGCATACCTTCAACCACGTCTAATTCTGTTTCCATGCCTTTTGCATCTTCAACAGTAATGACCCCTTCATTGCCAACTTTTTCCATTGCTTGAGCAATGTAGTTACCAATAGATGAATCACCATTTGCAGAAATTGTACCAATTTGAGCAATTTCAGCTGATGTTGAGATTTTTTTAGAACGTGATTTGATATCTTCAACAACAGCAGCAACAGCTGTGTCAATACCACGTTTTAAATCCATTGGGTTCATCCCAGCTGCAACAGCTTTGCATCCTTCACGAATGATTGCTTGAGCCAAAACAGTTGCTGTTGTTGTACCGTCACCTGCAACGTCTGCAGATTTTGATGCAACTTCGCGAACCATTTGAGCACCCATGTTTTCAAATTTATCTGACAATTCGATTTCTTTTGCAACAGAAACACCATCTTTTGTGATTTTTGGTGCACCATAAGATTTGCCAAGAACAACATTGCGGCCTTTTGGACCCAATGTTACTTTGACTGTGTCTGCTAAAATATCGACACCACGCAACATTTTTGTACGGGCATCAGTTCCGAATTTAATTTCTTTTGCTGACATAATTTTCCTCTTTCCTTAAGCTAAAATTCCGAGTACATCGGATTCTTTCATGATTAATAAATCTTCACCATTAATTTTGATTTCGGTTCCAGACCATTTACTAAATAAGACTTTATCGCCTTCTTTTAAAGTCATTGGAATCATATTTCCTTTTTCATCACGACCACCAGGACCGACAGCAGTTACAATACCTTGTGATGGTTTTTCTTTAGCTGTATCTGGAATAATGATACCACCAGCAGTTCTGTTTTCTTCTTGTGTGCGTTTGATGACAACACGATCAAGTAATGGTTTAAAATTCATTGTTTGCGTATCCTTTCAAGTTTTAAGTTTCAATTGTATATTAAATAGTATGTAAGCACGCAAAAGTCAAGGGTTTGCGTGCTTATTTTAAGAGTTTTCAACAATAATTTTTAAACGAGAGAATTTTTTGTGTGAAAAATTATTCATCCCCAATTTTAAGGGCATTGATAAATGCAGTTTGAGGGATTTCGACATTCCCAAATTGGCGCATTCTCTTTTTGCCTTCTTTTTGTTTTTCAAGCAATTTTCTTTTACGAGTGATATCCCCACCATAACATTTTGCGGTAACATCTTTTCTAAAGGCAGAAATATCCTCTCTTGCAATGATTTTACCCCCAATACTTGCTTGAATTGGAATTTTAAATTGATGACGAGGAATGAGCGTTTTTAATCGTTCACAAATTTGGCGGCCTCGGCGTTCAGCTTGAGATCTGTGTGCTAAGAATGCCAATGCGTCAACTTGTTCGCCATGAACCATAATGTTCACACGCACAAGATCACTGCGTTCATAGTCTGAAACTTCATAATCAAAGCTAGCGTATCCTCTTGAAATGGATTTTAATCTATCATAGAAATCAAAAACAATTTCATTCAATGGTAAGTGATAAACAACCATTGCTCTGTTTCCGACATAGGTTAAATCTTTTTGAACCCCACGTCTTTCCGTGCAAAGTTGCAAAATACCACCCAAGTATTCATCTGGTGTTAAAATGCTAGCTTTAACCCAGGGTTCCTCAATAAACTGAATGGATGATGGATCTGGCATATCCGCAGGGTTGTGCATTGTTAAAACAGTGCCGTTTGTCAAATGGACGTTGTATGCAACAGATGGTGCTGTTGTGATGAGGTCTAAATTAAATTCTCTACTTAATCTTTCTTGGATAATTTCCATATGCAAAAGACCTAAGAACCCACATCTAAATCCTTGTCCTAAAGCTTGAGATTTGTCAGGAGTAAATTGGAAACTAGCATCATTTAATTGCAATTTGCCAAGTGATTCTTTTAAGTTTTCATAATCACTCATATCCACTGGGAAAAGAGAACAAAAAACAACGCTTAAGCTTGGTTTAAATCCTGGAAGCGCCTCTGTTGTTGGATTTTTTTCATCTGTAATTGTATCACCAACACGTGTTTCACCAATAGATTTGATGCCGCAAATAATAAAGCCAAGTTCGCCTGTTTTTAGTTCGGCAGTATCTTGCATTTTTGGCATAAAGTGTCCCAAACGTTCAACTTTATAAACGGCATTTGTTGCCATCATTTTAATAGAAGTTCCCTTTTTGAGCGTGCCATCAATAACACGAACCAAAACGATAATTCCTAAATATGAGTCATACCACGAATCAACAAGCATTGCTTTTAAAGGAGCGTTTGTATCTCCTTTAGGTGCAGGTAATTTTGTGACGATTGTTTCTAAAACCTCATCGATCCCAATTCCTGTTTTGGCCGAAATAAGAGGAGCTTCGGATGCGTCAATTCCAATCACATCTTCAATTTGAGCCTTGACTCTGTCTGGCTCTGCGGCAGGTAAGTCGATTTTGTTGATAATTGGTACAATTTCATGATTTGCATCTAATGCTTTATAAACGTTGGCAAGTGTTTGCGCTTCAACACCTTGAGAGGCATCAACAACCAAAAGAGAGCCTTCGCAAGCAGCAAGAGAACGGCTGACTTCATACCCAAAGTCAACGTGGCCTGGGGTGTCGATTAAATTGAGAATATAATCTTTCCCATCTTGTGCTTTGTAATTCAAACGAACAGTTTGTGCTTTAATTGTAATACCGCGTTCGCGTTCAATATCCATGTTATCAAGAAGTTGTTCTTTCATTTCTCTATCTGTGACAGCACCACACTTTTGAATGAGTCTGTCTGCGAGAGTTGATTTACCATGGTCAATATGTGCAACGATTGAAAAATTTCTGATATGTGATAAGTCTGTCATTTTTTTGTCCTTTTGATTTTTGCGTATCATATCAAAAAAAAATCAAAAAATCAAGCAATAAAGAAAGCTCAAGACACCGAAGTGCTTGAGCTTAATATCGAAATAAATTTCTTATTAGCAACTTTAATGGATAAATTTTCCCTTGTTTTTAAGTGGGTTTTCTTTTATAACGAACATAAGGAGATATAAAATGGTATGGCTTGTTTTTTGTGGAATTATTGTCTGTTTTTTAGTTTGGGTTTATAATAAAGTTATCCGTCTTAAAAATTTGCTATTTGAGGCACAAAGTGGTGTAGAGGTGCAATTAAAACGGCGATACGATTTGGTGCCAAATTTAGTAAAAGTGGTTTCTTCTTATTGTAAACAAGAAAGAGGTGTATTTGAAAATGTGGCAAAATATCGTTCACAAGCAATGAGTATATTAGATTTATCTAAAAAAGAAAGTTATGAAAACACATTGGAGAAAGGTTTGTGCTCTCTTCTGATGTTGAAAGAGGCGTATCCCGAGTTGAAAGCTAGTGATATTTTTTTGAAGTTGCAACAAGAGTTGGTTGTGATTGAGGATGATTTACAATATGCTCGTCGTTATTATAATGGGGTAGTTAGAAGTTTTAATACATTTATTAGCTTGTTTCCAATTTGTTTGTTTCAAAAAATTTTAAAAGTTTCAACCAAACCTTTTTTTCAGTTAGATGGAGTGCATGAAAAAGACGCTCCATCAATTAAGGCATGTCTTAATGATTAACAGAATATTTTTTTTAGTTATTTTTTTTAGTTGTGTATTTTGTTTTTCAACAGCAGAAGCTGATTTGCAAAAAGAAGAAATTTTGTTTTATGGAATTGATGCAACGCTAAATCAAGATTCTTCTTTGGATGTGCAAGAAACAATTAAGGTTAGAGCACTTGGTAAAGATATTAAAAGGGGAATTTATAGAGATTTTCCATTAAAACATGTAGGAGAAAAAACACCTGTTTCAATCTTGTCAGTAACAAGAAATGGTAAAGATATCCCTTATACTGTTCGGTTTAATAATGGCAAAAAACGTCTTTATTTGGGAGATATGAAAAAGTCCATTGAGCCGAGTGTTTATGAATATAACATAACATATAAATACCATAATATTATAAGACAAAATGATGAAAAAACAAAAGATGAGTTTTATTATAATTTGATAGGGGATGAATGGGCTTTTGACATTTTGGTTGCTGACGCAGTTGTTCGTTTACCTTCTGAATTAAATTTAATTGAAGAGGTGAAAGTTTTTACTGGCGAATATGGAGCAAAAAAACAAAATGCATTTGTAGAAAAAAAAGGCAATCAAATTTTTATTCATTTGCCAAATGGGTTGAAAAAACAAGAGGCAATGACGCTAAGAACGGTTTTTAATTCTGGATTTTTTCAAATTCCAGAAACTGGTTTGTTCTTAGATAAAAGATTAAGTTGGCTATTTACGTTCATGGGTATAATGCTTTTTATGGGATTAGTATTTTATGCGTATTCTTCTTGGAAAAAATATGGCAAAGATAGTGATAAAAAAATAGCTTACCCAAGATTTGATGTTCCAAATGTTAATAATTTAGGCGCCTTATATTTATTGTGGAGATATCATCATGCCGACCCAAATTTGTTTGATATGGTGATGCCTCATTTGGCACATCTTTCACAAAGAGGGCTGTTGAAAGTTAAGGTACTTAAGAATAAAATTTTCTTTGAAAAAAATAAATATATAAAACCCAAAAATTCAGATGAAAAGTTTTTTCTTGAAAAAGCAAAGGATACTTATACCTTAAAAAAAGGAACACGTGCTTATTCATTTTTAAAGTATATTGAAGCTTACAAAGAACATTCTAAATCTGAGATAAAAACGTTGTATAAAAGGAATGTAGCGCAGCGTTTAAAGTTTAATTGTTTGGCATTTTTGTGTTGTTTGATTTTTTTCTTGCTATGTTTTAAAAGTTTTTTGAACTTTGTGCCTGCAGCTGTGTTGAGTTTTTGTGTATTTCCAATTTCAGAGATTGTTTTAATGTTGTTTAAAAGGGAAAGAAATTGGATTTCGAAGTTGGTTTTATCTATTTTTTCAGTCGGTTTTGTAGGTGTTTGGTGTCTTCTTTTTTTTGGGGGCATGTTTTGTTCGTTATTTGGTTTGCTGGAAAATGATATTGAAGATATATTATTTGGACCTGTAAATGCTAAGGCACTTTTTTGTGTTTTGATATTTGCCTGTTTTGTTGCATTTTATAAATATATTATCGTGCGTGTTTATGATAAGGGTCTTTTTTTAATTGAGCATTTAGAAGGAATAAAAATGTTCTTAAATGGTGTTGATGATTTAAAATATAAAACACCTAAAGAAGCAGAATTAGACAGATTATTACCTTATGCTATTTTGCTTGGCATGCAAACTCAATGGCTTGAAAAAATGAAATCTTATTTTGATTTTGAAGCGCCTAAGGATGATGTGTTTAGAAATGCTGCTGTTTTTTCAACCATTACTTCAAGGATACATTCATCAGCAACAAAATCATCTAACGGAGGTTCAGGATCTAGATCTCGAGGCTTTTCAGGTGGTGGATGCTCTGGCGGTGGTGCCGGCGGAGGCGGTGGAGGTGGTTTTTAACAGATGTTATTTGGCTTAAACTCTTTGTAGGTTGGGAATTATTTAAAGTGAAAAAAATTTTTTGTTTTATTTTTTTATTCAGTTGGTTGTTTTGCTCAAATGTGTTGGCTAAAGAAGAGATTCTGTCGTTTCATTCTGACATTTTTGTTGAAAAAGATGGGTCGCTTACTATAGAAGAAAAAATCCAAGTCAGGGCTGAGGGAAAAAGCATAAAACGAGGGATATATCGTGATTTGCCTTTTTATTATGCTAAAGAAAAAATACCATTAGAAGTTAAATCTGTTTTAAGAGATGGTCGGGCAATCCCTTACTCTTTTGGAGATGTAAAAAGCCGTGAAAAACGTATCTATATGGGGGATATGGATGAAAAAATTCAGCCTGGTATTTATGAATATAAAATTTTATATACGTATCAAAATGTTATAAGAAAAAATTTTCTAAAAACTGAGGATGTTTTACGTTTGAATTTAATAGGAACAGAGTGGAGTTTTCCAATTTTAAAAGCAACAGCGAAGATACATCTGCCTAAGGGTATAGAGTTGGCTTATCATCCAACTGTTTATACGGGGAAACGCGGGTCAAAAGTAGAGAGTGCATCTGTCAAAATATATCCTGAAATGATAGAGGTAGAAAGTTCTGGAAAATTAAACCCAAATGAAGGGATTACGATAGATGTTCGTTTTAAAAAGGGTGTGTTGACGATTCCAATTTTTACAACAGTACAAAAAATTAACCTGCTTTTTTATGGTGTAATTGTTTTTGGATTTATTGCAATATGTGTTTATGCTTATTTATCATGGAAAAAATATGGAAAGGATGCTGTTGCTAAACCAATATATCCACGATTTGATGTTCCCAAAGAGGTGGGAATAGGAGCGCTTGTGCGTTTGCTGTATCATAAAAAGCCAAAGAATGAAACGCGAATGACTTTAATATCAGCGCATTTTGCTGATTTGCTGCAAAAAGGATTTATTAAAATTTATACAGATCCAAATGGAAAATGGATTGAAATAAAAAAGGTTGAAAATATATATCCTAAAACACCAGAAGAAGAGTTTTTTGTTTTAAATGCTGAAGACGTTTATTTTCTTTGTGTAGAGAAACGGCATAAAAAATTTGCTGAATATGTGTCGGATTATGGTGAGTTTGCTACAGAACAGTCTGAGGCTTTAGTAAAAAGAAATGAAGAAAAAATTAAAGATTTTTTCTTCATGGTTTGTAAGTTTTGTGGATCAATAATTTTAATGGTAACAGTTTTAAATTTTTTTAGAGCTGCAAATTTTGATCAGGTTCTTTATGTATATATACATGGTTTTTTGTTCGCCATGTTTGGATTTATGTTCGGCCTGCCTGGATTTGCATTTGCTACCGTATCTTGTAAATATTCAGGCCTTTTAATTTTGTTTATTTTTGGTGTTTTTTCGCTATTATATTTTTTATTTTTAAAATTTTTTGATCTGGGTTTCAGTGTTATATTTTTAATATTTTGTTGTTTTTTGTTGTTTTTTGTTTATGTCAAGCTCATTGTAAAAATAGATGAAAAAGGTATGTCGTGTATAGAGCATTTAAAAGGTATTAAAATGTTTTTAGAAACAGCAGATGATTTAAAATATAAAACAATTGAACAAGCCGAACTTGAAAGATTATTGCCTTATGCTATTATTTTGGGTATTCAAAATAAATGGGCAGAAAAAATGAGAAGATACTTTGATTTTTCAGTACAAAATTATTGTTTATTTGTAGATGAAAATTATATTAACAATTTTTCATGCTGTATGGAAAAAGTACCAACTTTTTCTGATTGTGATCCTTCTTGTGGCGGAGGGGGATGCTCTGGTAGTTCTGGAGGTGGTTCCGGTAGTGGCGCTGGTGGAGGTGGTGGAGGCGGTTTTTAAAATCCAGCCAACTCTATGAAAGAAAATAAAATAAAAAAGACCCAAAGTGGGTCTTTTTTATTTAAATCTTTTTGTTAAAAATGAAAGATAATAATTTACTTTTATAAGTTTTTTTTCTATAATAGCATTAAATATAAGTTTTTTTATAATTTTTAAGGAGAATGATATGCGTAATATTGGCGATTTAATGAAAAAAGCTCAAATGGTTCAATCTCAAATGACAATCCTTCAAACAAAGATGGAAAAACAAGAATTTGCAGGTGAAGCTGCAAATGGCGCTGTTAAGGTTGTTGTTACTGGGAAACATTTGCCAGTTTCAGTTTCAATCAACCCGGCTGTTGTTGATCCACAAGATACAGAAACATTGGAAGATTTGGTTTTGATAGCTATGCGTGCTGCGTATGAAAATGTTGAAAAAACAATGGCTTCAGAAATGGAAAGAATTCAATCTTCATTGGGCTTGCCTTCGGGCTTTAAAATGCCATTCTAAAGGATTAAAATGGCCGCCCCTGAATTAGAACAACTCATTGGTTTGCTTTCAAAATTGCCTGCGTTGGGACCTCGGTCTGCAAGGCGGGCAGTTTTGTCGTTGTTGAAACAAAAAGAAAGCAAATTTGCACCACTGGTTGCTTCAATGCAAACAGTTTTGGAAAGGGTTCAACCTTGTCCAGTTTGTGGAAATATGGATACAAGCATTCCTTGTTCAATTTGTTCTGATTCAAAAAGAGACTCTTCTCTTGTATGTGTTGTTCAAGATGTTGCTGATTTATGGGCACTTGAACGGGCGAGCGCTTTTAAAGGCGTCTATCATGTGTTAGGTGGTGTTCTTTCGGCTTTAGATGGAGTAGGTCCTGATGAACTTAAAATTTCAGAGTTGATTGAGCGTGTTTCAATACAAAATGTTAAAGAAATTATTTTGGCTCTTCCTGCTTCGGTTGAAGGGCAAACAACGGTTCATTATCTCTCAGATAAATTGAGTGAATTTGATGTGAATGTTTCAACACTTTCCAGAGGTGTTCCTGTTGGAGGAGAGTTGGATTATTTGGATGATGGTACGCTACAGCTGGCATTTAAGGCAAGGCGAAATGTATAGGTGAAAACATGGAAGATATCAAACGCGCAGTTGCAAATTTAGAGCAAGCAGTTGTAAAATTGGAAACAGCTTTACATCAGTCAAAAAAAGATAAAGAGCAAGCAGTGAGCAAGGTCGAAGAACTTAAAAATGTTATTCGAAAAACATATATGAGAATCGACAATGCGCTTGGCACATTTCATCAAAATCAAGGAGGCGAATAATGGCTGTTGTATCATTGAAAATAGGTGGCAGATATTACAAGTTTTCTTGTGCTGATGGACAAGAAGGATATATGGCAACTTTGGGTGAAAATTTGGATGCTCGTGCTGAAAAATTGTTGAAATCAATTGGTTTTATGCAAGAAGGTCAATTGCTTGCAATGCTTTGCTTGTTGTTGGCGGAAGAAAAAAGTCAGCTTGAAAAAAATATTCATGCTGATGCGTTTATGGAAAATCAACGTCAAATTACAGAATCGTTAAATAATTTATCAGCAAAAGTTTTGGCTTTGGCTGATGGATTGATGGAAGAAAAGACTAAAGAAGAAACAGTATGAAAATATTATTTTGTGGAGATGTTGTTGGCAAAGCAGGTCGCAAGCTCGTGCTATCAAGCTTGCCAAAATTAAAAGAAAAATTAGGTTTAGATTTTATCATTGTTAATGGTGAAAATGCAGCGCATGGGTTTGGGATTAATCCTAAAATGTATAATGCCTTTTTAGAACATGGAACGGACGTAATCACACTAGGGAACCATTCTTTTGATAAACCTGATATTTTTCCAATTTTAAATGAAGCAGATAATATTATTAGACCGATGAACTATCCGGAAAATACAGTAGGAAAAGGTTTTTGCATTGTTAAAAGTGCATCCGGTGTTCGTGTTGCAGTTGTTCAATTATTGGGTAGTGTTTTTATGCGTTCAGTTGAAAGTCCTTTTCAATCTATTCAAAACTGGTTGCAAAAATTTAAACGTGGACAAGATTATGATGTATTGGTTGTTGATTTTCATGCAGAAGCAACAGCTGAAAAAGTGGCTCTAGGGCATTATTTGGATGGTCACGCATCTTTAGTTGTTGGAACGCATACACATATTCCAACAGCTGATGCACATGTTTTGTCAAGTGGAACAGCTTATATCTCCGATATTGGAATGTGTGGGGATTATGATTCTGTTATTGGGATGAAAAAGGAACTTGCTTTTCCAAGATTTTTAGGCGGGGATAGAAAAGGTCGTTTAGAACCAGCTGAAAAAAATGCAACTTTTTGTGCCATTTGCGCAGATATTGATGAAAAAACAGGGCGTGCAAGAGAAATTTTTCCCGTTCGGATAGGGCAAACGCTTGAAAATACGCACGAAGTATGATATAAATATAGATATTTTAAAATCAAATTAAGGAAAATATTATGGCAGGACATTCACAGTTTAAAAATATTATGTATCGTAAAGGCGCACAAGATAAAATGCGCGCAAAAATTTTCTCAAAACTTGCACGTGAAATCACAGTTGCAGCAAAACAAGGTGGTGGCGATCCAGCTTCTAACCCTAGATTGCGTTTAGCTATTCAAACAGCTCGTTCTGAAAATATGCCAAAAGACAATATTGAACGTGCAGTTTTGAAAGGAACACAAGGCACTGACACTTCAAACTATGAAGAAGTTCGTTATGAAGGTATGGGTCCAGGTAAAGTTTCAGTTATTGTTGAAGCTTTGACGGATAACCGTGCTCGAACAGCTCCAGTTTTGAGATCATTATTTTCAAAAAATGGTGGTGCTTTGGGTGAAACAGGTTCAGTAACATTTAACTTTGAACGTATTGGTTATATTGAATATCCTGTAGCAGTTGGTACACCTGATGCAATTTTTGAAGCAGCATTAGATGCTGGTGCAGATGATGTTGTTTCAACAGATGAAACACATGAAATTACATGTCAACCAGATGATTTGGCTGCAGTTCGTGATGTGTTAGAAGGTAAACTTGGTACACCAAATGTTGCTAGACGTGATTGGAAACCAATGGTTCAAAAAGAAATTACAGATTTGGAAACTGCACAAAAATTGATGAAATTTATTGATCTTTTGAATGAAGATGATGACGTTCAACGTGTGATTACAAATGCTGATATTTCAGAAGAAATAATGGCTCAATTAGGAGAATAAACATGGTTCGAATCTTAGGGCTTGACCCAGGATTGAGACACACAGGTTGGGGAGTCATTGAAAAAGATGGCTCCCGTTTGCGTTTTATTGCGGCAGGAGTGATTAATCCTGACGATAAAAATGAGTTAAGCACAAGATTAAGTGAGCTTCACGTAGATTTGAAAAAAGTTATTGAAGCTTATGAACCAGATGAAGCTGCGGTTGAAGAAACATTTGTTAATAAAAATCCAAATTCAACATTGAAATTGGGCCAAGCAAGAGGTGTTGTTTTGTTAACACCAGCCTTGTTTAAAATTCCGGTTGCGGAATATACACCAAACCAAATTAAAAAAATGGTTGTTGGTGTTGGTCATGCGGATAAAAAACAGGTGGATATGATGGTAAGAACACTTTTAAAATCTGTTCCAGAAAATATTCCAGCTGACGCTGCAGATGCGCTTGCTATTTCGTTGTGTCATAGTTTTTTAAGACCTGTAACGTTGAAGAAAATGATGGAGAAATGATATGAAAATTATTCAAAAACCGTCTACTCATTTTGATGAAAGAAAATCTAAAATTGACATGATTGTTTTTCATGCTACAGCGACAAACTCAATTGATGAAACACTTTCTATTTTTATTGATAAAGAAGAAGGGGGGCGTGTTAGTTCTCATTATGTGATTGACAGGGATGGAACTATTTATCAAGTTATTCCTGAAGATAAAAGAGCTTGGCATGCAGGTGTTTCTTGTTGGGGAGATATCAAAGAAGATATTAATTCTCATTCTATCGGAATTGAGTTTCAATGCCCTGCTTTGGGAGAAAGAACTTTTCAAGATTTTTCTGTTGAACAGATCCAGTCAGGCAAAAAATTGTGTGCTGATATTATGAATCGTTATAAAATTAAACCTGAAAACGTTGTTGCACATTCTGATATTGCACCTGATAGAAAATTTGATCCTGGTGAAACATTTCCTTGGGAAGAATTTTGCCATTTAGGATTGGCAACAAATCCTGTTCGCAGACCTGTATTATCAAAAACAAAATTAAAATAGGGGATTATAAAAATGTTAGATGCTTTATCACACTTATCCACAGGGGGAATGTGGGTTGTTTTTGCTTTAATTGTGTTTACTATTTTGTTTTTAGATTTGTTTGTGTTTCACAAAAAATCTGATACACCAACAATGGGGGGAACACTTAAAATTTGTTTGTCATATATGGCTGTTTCTCTTCTTTTTGGGTTGTTTGTTTTGTGGGAAAAAGGTCTTGATGTGGGGATGCTTTTTTACACTGGGTATCTTGTAGAATTTAGTTTATCAATGGATAATATTTTTGTTATTTCATTGGTTTTTACATCTCTAAAAGTTCCAGCAATTTATCAACACCGTGTTTTATTTTGGGGTGTTTTAGGTGCCATTATCATGCGTGCAGTGATGATTTTGGTTGGTGCTCAGTTGGTAAGTAAGTGGCATTGGGTTTTATATATTTTCTCAGCATTTTTGGTTTATACAGGTGTTAAAATGCTCATTGAAGCGATGAAAAATGATGATGAAGATGAGGGAGAAGATGCTTCTGAAGGAAAAATTCTTTCTTTTATTAAAAAGTACATCCCAATGACAAGCCAATTGCATGAAGAACACTTTTTTATTAAAGAAGCTGGAAAATGGGTCGCAACGCCTTTGTTTTTGGCTTTGGTTATTATTGAAACCATGGACGTTATTTTTGCTATTGATAGTATTCCTGCAATTTTCTTAATCACGCAGGATGTTTTTGTTGTGTATACAAGTAATATTTTTGCTATCTTAGGCTTGCGTTCACTTTACTTTTTATTGGCACAAGCAGTGACAAGATTTGTTTATTTAAAACACGCATTGTCATTGGTTCTTATTTTTATTGGTTCAAAAATCTTTTTACCATATATTGGTTTAAAGGTTACAACATCCATTTCTTTGATTGTTACTTTTGGAATTTTGGCATTAGGAATTGCTGTTTCCTTGTATCAAACAAGAAAAGGGAAAGAATCTAATACAGCAATTGAAAAGTTTTAGAAAAAAGATTTCGTTAAAGATAAAAATGAATCAATAATTTCATTTTCTAGTGGGTGGTTTTTGTTTTTAAGCACAAACCGCCCATTTACACATACATCTGTAACACAAGAAGAATCCATGCTATAAACACAATGAGATTCTAAGAAATGTAATGGATGTGTTAATGTGTTGTGTGTGTCAACAAAAATAAAATCAGCTAAAGAGCCTTCTTGGATTTTTCCTGCATTAAGACCTAAAAATTCAGCAGGTGTTTGTTGTGCCATTTTTAAAATATTTTGAACTGGGGCTGCTGTTATATCGTGAGATTCTCCTTTTGCAGAAAGTGCTGCGACTTTCATTTCAGAGAACATACTTAAAGCATTATTTGAAGAAGCACCATCTGTTCCAAGAGAAACTTTTAATCCTTTTTTTAGGTATGTGTTTAAAGGCATTTGACCAGAATTTAATTTTAAATTTGAAATAGGGCAGTGCGCAATCAAACAACCTCTTTCTCTGATGATATTTTGATCTTCATCATTCAACCACACGCAATGTGCAAGAATGGTTTTGGGTGTTAACAATCCAAGTTTGTCTAAATATTGTGTTGGTGTTAACCCCGTTTTTTCAACACAATCAGAAACTTCTTTTTCAGTTTCAGCTAAATGGATATGTAAATAAGTGTTGTGTTTTTTTGCTAAATCACGGCTGAATTTTAAAAGCTCTTCTGAAACAGTATAAACAGCATGACAAGCGATTGTTTTGATGACTTGTTTTGATGCGCAAGGTGTTTGAATAAACTCAGTCATATCTTTTTTCTTTTGTGCTGTTTTTTTAGGATCAAATAAATCCATTGCAACGCAAGAAACAAGACCACGAACGCCCATTTCATCAATGGCTCTAATTGTTTCATTCATAAAAAAGTACATATCGTTAAAAAGAACTGTTCCACTTTTTATCATTTCTAAAATAGCCATACGAGAAGCAATGTAAATTTGTTCACCAGTTAATTTTTCTTCACGAGGCCAGATGTCGTTTTGCAACCAGCTGAACAAGTCTTTATCTTCCCCAATTCCTCTTAAAAGAACCATTGGGGAATGTGTGTGCATATTGTAAAAAGCAGGAAGAATGGCTTTTCCTTCAGCTTGAATAATTTCATCAGAAAGAGCTGTTGGAATGTGAGATGCAATTTTTTCAATTTTATTTTTGTTAATTAAAATATCAACAGGTTTGTTGTTTAACAATACATGTCTAATTAAGATTGACATTTTTAAGCCCTTTCAGTAAAATATGTGCGTGTTTTTATTATACAGGATATTGAAAGAATGTCAAATTTGTTTTCAGCCGCAGGTTACCTCTTTTTAATTGGATTTTTACCACTTTTCTATACTTTTTTTAGATCATTGAAACAGGCAAATTTAAAGAATAAACAATTCTATCAATTGTTTTTAAAAGACGTTGTTCGTACATTTCCAGTTTGTTTTTTGGTTCTTGCACCTGCTTTTGTTATTCCACAGTATTTAAAGATATATTTATATGTTGTTCATTTTGTTTTTATGCCATTAATGTTTTTAGAATTAGGCCATATTTTCTTGTTTAAAACAAGAATTGGGCTGAATACATTTTTTACTTTATTTGTTTCTAATATGAAAGAAACAAAGGAATTTTTAACTCAAAATATTCCGCCAATTCTTTTTGTTTTAGGTGTTTTATTTATGGGTTTGCCACTTGTTTTTTTGAGCAAAATTGAACCATTATCTTTATCTTTAGCTTCACAAATTGGCGGATTTTTCTTGTGTTTGGTTTTGAGTATTCCTTTTGTTCGAAACTTGTTTAAAACAGGGTTTAAGTTTAAAGATGGATATGTGTTAAATCCATATAGTAATGTGATTTATCACTTTTTTGAATACAAAAGAACATATGGGGAGTTGAAAAAAATTTTAGAAAAAAACACATCAAAACCTTTTGAAAAAATTCAAACAGATTTATCTGAAGAAATACCAGAAACATATGTTGTTATTATTGGGGAATCAGCAAATAGAACACATTTACAACTATATGGGTATGAACGAGAAACAACACCTTTTTCAAACAAGAGAAAAGAGGAATTATTTGTTTTTAACAAAGTTGTTTCACCATTTGCGCAAACGATGCCTGTTTTAGAAAAAGTTTTGACTTTTGCAGATCGGGAACACCCTGAATTTTTAACTCAAAAAGGAACTATTGTTGATTTCTTTAAACAAGCAGGGTTTAAAACATATTGGTTGTCAAATCAATATGCACTTTCCGATACATTGGTAACGGCAATTTCTTCTCATGCAGATTGGGAAAAGTCATATAATTTTAGTGGGATGAAGCGTTTTGAAAAAACAGGTTTTGATGGGGATATGATTCCAGATGTTGAAAAAATTATTCAAGATAAATCGGTTCTTAAAAAAGTTATTTTTATCCATTTAATTGGCTCTCATTCAGCTTATACAAATAGATATCCTGCTGAATGGTCCTTTTTTAAAGATAATTTGTCTCACAAAGATTTGACGCAACAAGGTCATATTTTATTGAATGCTTACGATGACAGTATTCGTTATACTGATTATGTTGTAAATGAAATTATTGATGTGTTAAAAGCAGAAAACGATGTATCATATTGCCTTTATTTTAGTGATCATGGTGAAGATGTCTTTGATACAACAACACGCAAAATTTTGGGTCACTCAGAACTTGCGAATGAACCAATGACAAGTGTTCCGTTTTTTGTTTGGACGTCATCAGAATATATGAAAAAAAGACCAGAGGCTCAGATAAATTTGGTGAAGAATAAAGATGTATTTTACAATACAGAAAATGTTATTCATACAATTACAAGATTATCTGGTTTGATGAATGATGATGTTTGTAAAGAAAAAAGCTTAGTAGATTAAGATGTTTTCTTTTTTAACATTGATTCGATGGAGTGATATTTTTTCATAAAAATAATAATCTGAATCAACTTTTTTGTTAAATCAAAAGAGCTTTTTTTGGGTTTGACAAATACTTTTTTCATTTTCTGTAATGTGAAAGAATTTAGCCCTACTATCCATTTTTCATAAGGATATGGGAACTCTTTTGTTAGGATATCAATATATTTAATCAATGATTTTTGCGAAGGATAAAAAAGATGTTGTCTTGCTGTTAAGCATAATGCAAAACGAAGTAAATCTTCTGTTGCATAACCATATCCAACATCTTCAAAATCTAAAAATGACTTTAACTTATCTTGTTTAAAAATAATGTTGTTGTGGTGAAAATCTCCATGAATAATATCCTTTTGAGTATCATGGATTATTAGGGATGTTCTCCCTATTTTTTTCAATTCATTTTGACACATTTTTAATAAAAAATGGGATAATGAAAAAGAGTGTGTTTGTTCAAGCATAAGCGTGCAATTTTTTAAATATTCCTCTTGTATTTTTTTAAAATTATAAGCAGGAATGAGCAACTCTTTTTCATCAAAAGAAATTTTTTGAAAGGATTTATAGGTGTTTAATATTTCAAAAATATGTTCTGTTTTTACTTTACAAGCAGGTAGAGATTTGCCCTCGATATATTCCAATACAAAACCATAACTGTTTTTGTAGTTGAAAACAAATTTATTTTGAAAAGGGATAATTTTGGCTGTAGGAATGTTTTGCTTTTCAAGTGTATTAATAATTTTAACAAGACGTTCAACACCTTCTTTTTGATGTTTCCAAGCTAATTTGACCAGTAATTTTTTATCTTTTAGGGTTACAAGATAATTGAAAGATGAAGCCCCTCTTTTAAATTGATAAATAGATTCAATAGGTGTTTTAAAAACCTCATGGGTCAAGAATTGAACAAAATCATTTAATTGTGGAATATCTTTTTTATTCATAAACTATAGCCTTTTCTTTCTTTTTGTTTAGCATGTTTTTTATAAAAAAATCAAGAAAGACTTTTAAAGATTGTTTTTTTATAAAATATTATGTAAAGTGAAATTAAATTTTTAACGGAGGATTTTATGTTTGAAGAATTAGAAAGTGTTCATCAACAATGTTTGAATTGTCAAAAGTGTCCTTTGGGAAAAACAAGAACAAATATCGTTTTTTCTGATGGTATTCCAAATTCAAATATTGTCTTGATTGGTGAGGCTCCAGGTGCAAATGAAGATTTGCAAGGGAAGCCATTTGTTGGGCGTGCAGGGCAACTTTTAGATAAGATTTTTGACTCTGTGGGACTAAGTCGTGAAAAAGATATTTATATTTGTAACACGCTTAAATGTCGCCCACCAGAAAATAGAGATCCTTTGCCTGAAGAAAAAAAGGCTTGTCGTTTTTATTTGGATGAACAACTTCGCATTTTAAAACCAAAAATTATACTGTTGTGTGGACGGGTTGCTTTGACATCATTTTTGCCTGAGGCAGGAGCTATTTCTAAAATAAGAGGGAAATGGTTTGATGGTCCACATGGTTCAAAAATGATGCCAATTTTTCATCCCTCATATTTACTTCGAAATCCAATCGCAAGACCAGGATCCCCAAAAGCATTGATGTGGGAAGATATACAAGAAATTAAAAAAAGATATGATGAAATCAGAAAAGATTCATTAAAATAAAAATTTTAAAACTTTTTTTGCAAGGGTGAGTTTGTTTTTGACAAGCGCTATAATAATTAGCTTTTGGAACAAAGATAAACTTAACCCTTGTAGCATATCATATTGTTTGATTTCTAAAATCAGATTAATCAATTGTTGATTAATGCAAATCATGGTGCTTTCTGGTGTGTGTAAAATCACATGTTTTAAAGCATTGAAGAAATCTTGAGAACATTTTCTTTTTAAAACAATGGCGTTATAACCATTAACACGACCAGACTCAATAAAATATGCATATTCAAAAATAATTCTTTCTTTTAAATTGTTGAGTGTTTCAAAAGATGAAATAGATGGAATATGTGCTTCTTTTCTGCAAAGATAAAGAGGGTATTTAATATAGACATTATCTTTGATAAGTGAATAGAATTGTTCTGTGAAAAAATATGGAGAAAATTCATTTAAATTGGTATGAAATTTTAAATATGAAATCGTCTCAGCATCAAACATTTTGCCTTCTAATTTTCCATTAATTTGAAAAGGATTTTCTTGCCAAAAATCTGGAAGAAGGTTTTGGCTTTTTTTCTTCAAAACACTTTTGTCAAATGGAATGGATTGTTTTTGTTTTTTTGCTACTTTTGCTGTTGAAAAATAAAATGGATTTGATGTTGCAATTTGAGAATGTGTATATCTGAGTGCATCAACAAAAATATCCAATGCTTGTACATGTAGTAAATCAGTATCATTTAAAAAGAGAACATATTTTCCTTTAACATGATAAAGTGCCTCATTATAACAGTCATATTTTGTTGCAGGAACAGCTTGTGTTTTAATTAATTTAAAACGAGAATCTTTTTTTGTAAGTGTGGATAAGAAAGAATATTCTTCTTGATTTTGTTTAACGCATAAGCACTCAAAATCACTAAAAGATTGCAAAGTTAAACTTTCTAAACATAAATTTGCAACATTTTCAGTGTTGTTGATTGCAATAATAATGGTTATTTTAGGCACGAATATCTCCTATTTAAATAAAGTCTTAATACGTTGAACAATTTCATCAGAAGGATTAAATCCCCCTTTTACAGGTTGGATAGCGCTTCCTGCTGGCAAGGCATATCCTTTGTCAAAAAGTGTTTTGTGGAATCGTTTGTGTTTTTCACTCATCATGTTATCTGGAGCAAAGATAAAAACAGGTACTTTTGTTGTGCAACATTCGGAGCACATAGACATCGAATCTCCCGTTACCACAATCATATCTGCACAAGCAATTAATCCAAAATAAGGATTTTCTTGTTTATCCCCGAATTGATAGAAAAAAGTGGATTCACTTGGTAGATTTTGTTTTAAAAACGCAGTAACTTCAACTGGCGTTCTTCTCGATGTTGTAACCAAAACACTTTTGGGTGAAAGGGATAATACATTGTTGAGGAGTTCTTTTGCCATTTCAAGTGTAAATGGTTTGTTCTTTGTTGCTCCACCCACAATCAATGAAAGACGAGGTTCTGGATAGTCTTTAAAAACCACATCCCACTTTTGTTTTTCATTAGCGAGTTTTTTTGCTGTTACACGATGAGGAGTTCCAATTGTTAAAAGAACATTTTTCATGGATCCGTTGTATTGATCGTGGACAGGCAAGACAATTAAATCTGCTGTATTAAAATGTCTTTTTCCAGGATTCATTAATTGAACGATTTTTGTTTTGTTATTGGACATTTTTTTTATCCACAGCGCGGCAGGGAAAGACCTTCTTCCTGCACTTAAAACCAAATCAGGATAGGTGGTTGTTTTTAATGTTTCCTGTGATTCTTTTGTTAGTCCAATTAAGGATTTTCCACGAAGAAAATTAGGTAATTTTACCCATTTTGTATATCGAATGTCTTTTCTTTCAAAAGGTGTGTTTAAACATTCTGCAATACCAAGGAGTTGGTTTACATTTCCCATTCTGTCATCTGCAAGAATCCAAACCGTTTTTATCATGGTATCTCCTTAATTGCTTTGGTAGATGTCTTTAAAAATTTTGTTAAATCCATCTTGATGGTTTGCTTTGGGCACAACAACAATTTTAGAATCATCTTGAACAAATTCTTTTGTTAAAGAAGCAGGAACAACTTTGTCTTTTTCACCTACAAAATGAATTTGAGGGATTGTGGATAACTCTTCTTTGTAGTTTTTAAGGTTTAGAGAGCCTGTTAAAGGGGTGTCATCATGATAACTTGTCCACGCTTCTTGGTCTAAAACTCCAGCAATGGTGACTAATTTTTGAATTTTTTGAGGATGTCTAACAGCGATTAAACCAGCAACTTGTGCGCCACCTGAATAACCGATTAAAACAGCACGGGTTGTTCTAGCTTTTTTTAAAAATAACAGGACAGATTGTTCCATACTATTGATAATTTGTGGGGAAAATCTAGCACAAGTCCAATCATTTTGTGAGCAAGTACTTGTTTGCAAATATTGGCAAGGACGTGCAAGATAAACAACGTTTGAGTGTGGATCGCTTGCTGCAATATCTCTTAAAAATGTTGAATGTGGAGTTGGGTTGTTTGTTGGTCTGTTGTAAGCATCAAAAGAATGACCATCTCCTTCAATGTAGATGCGTATAGGTTCGCCAGGAGCTTCAATTCTATACCATGAAGCAAGAACATATGGCGGTACAGTTAGTGTTTGAAATTGAAATTCTGTTAATGGATTCTTGTGTGCACACCCCATCAAAAGTGTGCAAAGCAAAAAGAGGGAAAATATTCTAATTTTTTTTATCATCATTTTAATTTTTAAGGACAAATTTTTTCTTAAGTCTACCAAAAATATTCTCTATTGACAAGTATAAAAGCATTCCTTACTTTATTTAAGTAAATAATTTTTATTTTAAAGAGGAAAGGAGGGGATTTAAATGCCAGGATGTGGATGTGGAACAAAGAAAAAATAAGCTAATTTAAGCAAAAAAAGAGGCGCTATGAAAATAGCGCTTCTTTTTATGAAATATAATCTTCAAGCGATGCTTTTATTTCTGTTAATTCTTGAAGAAGATTGTCTGTTGCTTTTTGCATGGAGTCTTTTTCCAAAGACTGTGTCGCTGTTGTTTTGTTTGCTCTTAGTCGTTTTTGAACGCCTTTGATTGTAAAACCTTCTTTATAAAGATAATCTCTAATTCGAGCTAATAAAACAACATCTTCTGCTTGATAATACCTTCTTCCCATACGTTTCATCGGTTTGATTTGATAAAACTGAGTTTCCCAAAATCTTAAAACTGATGCTGGAACTTGCAATAAATCTGCAACTTCAGTAATGGTTCGGTAGGCATTTTCAGCTTTGAGCATTAAAACTCCTATTAGCTATTTTTTAACATATTTTTTAATGTGTTTGATGCTTTAAAAGAAACAACAGTGCGTGGTGAAATAGCGTGTTTAACACCTGTTTTTGGGTTGCGACCAACGCGTTCTTTCTTTTTGTGAGGAATAAATGATGCAAATTTAGAAATTTTGACAGTTTCACCATTTGATAATGCTGTGATAATATCTTGCAACATTTGTTCGATTAATTTGAATGATTCTGCATGAGAAAAACCAAGTTCGCGATAAATAGCATCAGCAATATCTGCTCGTGTAATTGTTTTTTGTGTCATTTTTCTTTCCTTTATAAATTTAAATTTTCTAATGTTAGAATGTCATAAAACGCAAATACTTTCAAGTATTTTTTCTTATGAATAAAAAAAATTATAATCTAATTAATGCACCTGCCCAAGTGAACCCTGCGCCCATTGCATCTAATAAGACAAGATGTCCTTTTTTAAGCTTTTGTGATTTGACGCCTTCATACAATGCTAAAGGAATCGATGCTGCAGATGTGTTTCCTTGCTCTGGAAGTGTGATAATAACTTTATCTAAATCCATATCTAATTTTTTAGCTGTTCCTTCAATGATACGAATGTTTGCTTGATGTGGAACCAAATAATCAATATCTGAAAGTGTTACGCCAACTCTGTCGATAACTTCTTGAGCAACATTTGATAAATTCGTCACTGCATGACGGAAAACTTCGCGACCTTCCATGTGAACAAATCCCGCTGTTTGTGTGCGTGAAACACCACCTGTTGTTGTGAGTAAATCTCTTAATCTTCCATCTGAATGTAACACAACATCTAAAACGCCTTCAGTATCCGTTGTATCTTCGCTGATTTCTTTTGCTTGTAGAATAACTGCACCAGCCCCATCACCAAATAAGACGCAAGTGTTTCTGTCAGTCCAATCGACGATTCGGGAAAGTGTTTCAGCGCCGATAACAAGGGCATTTTTAACGCTACCAGTTTTGATGAATTTATCTGCAACACTTAAGGCATACATAAAACCAGAACAAGCAGCTTGTACGTCAAAAGCAAAAGCATTGTCAGCTCCAACACCTGCTTGAACACGCATAGCTGTGGCTGGTGTTGTGTCATCGGGTGTTGTCGTTGCAAGAATAATAAGGTCTAAATCTTCGCCTGAAATGCCCGCATTTTTTAATGCTTCTTCAGCTGCTTTTGTTGCTAAAGTAGATGTTGTTTGATTATCTGCAGCAATGTGACGAGAACGAATGCCTGTTCTTTCTTGTATCCAAGCATCACTGGTTTCTACCATTTTTTCTAAATCAAGATTTGTTAAAACTTTCTCTGGCAGATATCCGCCAACACCAGCGATGATAGATCTAATCATTTTATAACCCTTTTTTATTCTACAATAACATCTGGAACATCGACATCTATGGTGTGTCTAAGTTCCTCTTTTATTTTGTTGCATAAGTCATTTTTTGCCATATGAATTGCAGCTTCAACAGCGCACGCAAAGGCATAGGCATCAGCCCCCCCATGACTTTTGACTGAAATTCCTTTCAACCCTAAGAACATGGCTCCATTATAATTGCGTGGATCCATTTCTTTTTTCATTTTTAACAAAGCTGGGGTTGCCAAAAGGAAGCCTAACTTCGAAACAAAAGATTGTTTGATTGTTCTTTTAAGTATGGATGAAATAAACTTTGCTGTTCCTTCGATTGTTTTTAATGCAATGTTGCCAGAAAAACCATCAGAAACAATAACGTCAGCCTTGCCTGCGCAAATGTCATTTCCTTCAACAAACCCGATGAAGTTTATTTTTTCTTCAAGAGATTTAAGTGTTGAAGCAGCTTCACGAATTTCGTCACGGCCCTTTGTTTCTTCAGAACCAATGTTTAATAATCCAACACTTGGACGTTCTGTTTTATATAAAACACGATGTAAAACGTGTCCCATAATTGCAAATTCAACCAAGTTTTGAGAATTACACTCTGCATTTGCACCCAAGTCGAGTGCAACAAGAGGAGTTTTGCTTGTTGGTAAAACAGCAGCAATAGCTGGGCGGTCAATCCCTGGAAGAGTGCCAAGACAAATTTTGCTCATTGCCATTAATGCACCCGTATTGCCAGCTGAAATAACTGCTTTAGAATATCCGTTACGTACGGACATAATAGCTTTCCACATACTGCTTTCACGGCCACTACGAATGGCAACAGATGGTTTAGCATCGCCACTAATTACATCAGTCGTGTGATGAATTTTGTAACGTGTATCTGGGATTTTATATTCATCTGCTAATTTTTTTATTTGAGCTTCATCCCCGAATAAAAAGAAGAAAACAGATGGTTCTTTTTTAGCGACTCGGCTAATGCCTTCAATCACTGATTGGGGAGCATTGTCGCCCCCCATTGCATCAATTGATATGACTAATGTTTCACTCAACAGTCAAATTCCTTATTTTGCTTCAGATGTTTCGTTTACAATAATGTCTTTTTTATTGTAATGACCGCATGATTCACAAACATGGTGTGGACGTGTTAATTCGCCACATTTTGGACATTCAATGCATGCATTTGTGCCCAAAGCCAAATGTGAACGACGCATGTTCTTTTTTGATTTGGATGTTTTTTTCTTAGGTACTGCCATTTTAATCTCTCTTTTTCTAATTTGTTAAACATCAACTATTGATGTCTTTTTACTTACAATAGGGTTTATCTTATACATAAAAAATATAAATTTTGCAAGTGTTTTTTTAGTTTGGATGAAAAATTTATATTATTTTGAGTATGTTGTTCTATTTTTTTTGTAAAAAGCTCCTTTTATTTGTGCGATAGTTGATTTTGTAGCTTAAGAATTTGGGTAGGAATCGGATCGCTTTCTTCTGGTTTTAGCAAATCATTAAAATTGAATGATTTATCTGTTCTATAGAAGTTGTGTTCCGTTTCATTCTTTTCTCTCCCTTCAATGTTAATGTATGCATCAAGGATATTATTTGTTTGAGAGGAAATGTTTAATGTACCACTTCTGATAATATATTCATCCCCATGTTTAAACAAGCTATTCTTAAATTCTGAATTATCCCCTGTATATTTTAACGTTGTGTTTAATAATTTTAATTCTGCATTTTTTATTTGCATTGATTGAGGCGTTGCTTCAACGGGGATATAAATACTTCCAGTTCCTTTTAATGATAAACCATTTAATTTTAAATAGGGATTAATATCATCTAAATTAATTGAGCCGTTTCTAAAATATAACATAGAGCTATTTGATTTGTATGGAATAGAAACATTATCCGCTGCTAATTGAATGCCTGCAAAAGAACCGGTTAATGAGAAGATTCGGAGCTGTTGGTTTTCAAATCGAACTGATGAGCGAATGTTTTGTAATGGAATGCCTGCTTCAATTTCATCAATAGCAATATTCTGGGCTGATTGAGAAATGAATGGTTGTAAAGATTGTAGTGTGAGCACTGTGTTCAGATTTTTAACTCTGGTGGCCCCCTTTGTGAAATATATATTTTTCAAAGAAAGGTAAAGTGGACCTGAAATTTGCTTATCACTTTTCCAATCAATATTTCCGTACAAAGAAACTTGTCCTGATAATCTTTGAATTTCGCTAGGGAAAAGAGTTGAAATTTGAGGAAGATCTTTTATTTGTTCAAGATATAATGGTGGAATAAAAATCGTACCAGAAAAATGTCCTGAATTTAAGTTAACAGAACCGTTAAAGTTGGCTTGAATTTTTTCATCTGCAAACAGAGCTTTCGCTTGAGTTCTTCCATTTTCTGAATGGATACTGAGAGCAAATGGTTTTTTAATGATATCATTGTTTGCTAAACTAATATAAGAAGAGCTTAAGGCATACTGATTTTCAATGCGATAAATATCATTAATATAAACAGAAGCGTCCCTAATTTCTTGGAGTGGGTTTTTAAAATTCAAGTGCTGAGCTGAGAATGAGGCTGATCTTTCTGGATTTAAATCGTCTGTTTTAATCAAGAATGTTTCAGCATTTAATTTTAACTTGGTGTTAGCAGGTTCTTTTGATCCATCAAATACAAGATCTCTTCCTTTAATATTAATTGAAGTGAAATTATTTGAAATTTTTAAGGTGTTTTCTTGCTGAACAGCACTAAATGTAACTGGTTGAGAGTTTTTATATGTGTTAACCCCATCTTTATACGTTACTTGACCAACAGTAATTGGGGTTGTATCAGTGATGTCATAAGAGCAGGATAATTGTCTACACGACAAATTTCCATAAAGTGTTCCAAAAAGGTTTTGAACCTCAAATGAAGGGTTGCCAATTTTTGTAATATTAACATCAATAGGGTTTAAAGATGTTATATTTGAAAAAGAATTAATTTGAATACCATCAAAATCAAGAATAAATTCTGAAACAAGTTGCTCTTTATTCTCTTGTTTTAATTTTTTTGAATATTTTAAACTTCCTTCAAAAGATTTTTTCTTGCTGTTTAGTTCGATAGAAACATTCTTTGATGTTTGACCAAGTGAAAAATCTGCATTGATTTTGATATATGTGGGCGTAAGTTCTCTTGTTTTTAGAGTGATTGAGCCAGACAAATTCTCTGTTTTTTTATCTAATAAATTTGTTGTTCCTCTTAAATTTCTTAATGTCCAAACAAAGTCTGCTCCTGTTTTTTCAAGTGTTAAATTTCCCATTAAATTTGTATTGTCAGTACGAATTCGTAATGGAACATTCATTGTGCTTTTATCCCCAAATTGAGCATCTAATGAAAAGTTAACAGG
This sequence comes from Alphaproteobacteria bacterium, assembly GCA_045632845.1. GTDB lineage: Bacteria > Pseudomonadota > Alphaproteobacteria > CAAHEQ01 > UBA3637 > RGIG4140. The sequence continues at coordinate 75,061 of JAZQXL010000012.1, read as the reverse complement.
GATTTTGTAGTTTTTACCCTCAATCTCAAGTAAGGCATTTTTAATAACAACAGAGTTAATATCAATATCACGTTGTTTGTCTAGATTGAGAAGTAATGGGAATAAAGGACTTAAATTAACAGACTGTTCATCATCTTGAACTTTAACCGTTAAATAGTCAAATTCGACACGATGAACTTTTTTACGTAAAAAATCGCCAAAGGATGAATAAAGATACATATTTCTGATGCGATAGGTGCGTTTAGCATCTTGTACATTGGAAAGTTTAATTCTTGAAAGTGTATTATCTGAAACTTCTAATGATTCGACTTCAATATTGTGGTGTTTTAAATATGTTTCAACAATAATTGGAAAGTGGGTGCGTGCGTAATTGATAGTTAAAATCATTGTAATTCCGCCAGCATAAACAAGCGAAATAATAAATCCCCAGATATATGATAAAATTTGAAATACTTTTTTGTATTTTCTTTTAACTGCGTCAATGAACAATGTTGTACGCATCAAAATAACAAAAGAAAGAGATGAAACTTGCTTTTGTTGCGTTTTTTTGCGTTTTTTCTTTTCCTTCTCACGTTCTTCTTTTCTGTCAGGAGCAGCAATTTGATTGAGCAACTCACCTTCAGCACCTAAGCCGTAAGCAGGTCTGGTTAAAACCTCTGGTTTTTCTTGTACTTCAATTTCGTTTTCGTCCGCCATTTTTTACCTCGTATGAGATATACTATGTTCCCCATAATTATATCATATCTTCTTTTTTTTTAGGCGTCAAGCATTTGCTGAAATTCTTTTTCACTTAAAATAGTTATGCCCAACTTTTCAGCGGTGGTAAGTTTGCTTCCAGCAGCACTTCCAGCAATGACAAAATCTGTTTTGCTTGATACAGAACTTGCAACTTTTGCTCCTAAACTAAGAGCTTTGGCTTTGGCTTCAGATCTTGTCATGGTTTCAAGTGTGCCTGTGAAAATAAGGGTTTTGTTTGAAAAAGGGGTTTCTTTTTGCTGTGGAGCAACAAAATCCAAAACAGTTATTTTTTGAGTTAATCCTTCTAGTAATTGTTGGTTGTGTTCTTCTTGGAAAAAATCAACAATAAAATCAGCCATAACAGGTCCAATTCCTTCAATTTGAGTTAAAACATCTAAGGCGTTTTCTTGTCGAACAGCGTTGTAAAAATGTTCCCATGAAATAAAGTTTTTAGCAAGCAATCGTGCAGTTGCGGTTCCTGTTTCTCGAATTCCTAATGCGTATATGAATTTTTCTAAAGAAATTTTACTTGCATTTTTTATTGCATCAAAAAGTTTTTCCGCTGATTTTGTTCCCCATCCTTCTTTGCAAATCAATTCAAGTGCGTGATTTTCTTCTAAATAGAATAAATCAAGGGCATTTTTAATCCATCCAATGCTGAAAAATGTTTCGATATTTTTATCCCCAAGGCCTTCAATATTTAATGCATCTTTTGAAACAAAATGTTTTAGTGCTTCAATTTGTTGTGCGGGGCATACAAGTTCACCTGTGCAATAAACAATGGCATCTTCCCCTTCTTTTTTTGCTACAGACCCACAGATTGGGCAGGTTGTTGGGAAAATATAAGGTGTTGAATCTGGATTTCTTTTTTCAGGAATTGATTGAACGATTTGAGGGATAACATCGCCAGCTCTTTGAACAACAACTGTGTCGCCAATGCGAATATCTTTTCGTTCAATTTCATCTTTATTATGCAAAGTTGCATGTTTGACAATGACACCTCCCACATTAACAGGTTCCAAATCTGCAACTGGAGTTAAAGCACCGGTTCTTCCAACTTGAATTCGGATGTTTAATAATTTTGTAATGGCTTGCTCTGCTGGAAATTTATGCGCAATAGCCCATCTTGGAGATCTTGCGATAAATCCTAATCTACGTTGTAATTCCAAATCATTTACTTTATATACAACACCATCAATATCATAATCTAATGAACTTCTTTTTTCGGCTAATTCATTGAAGAATTGAAGCATTTCTTTTGTGTTTTTGCATAGTCTGATTTCTGGATTAACAGGAAATCCCCATTTTTTTAATGTTTGCAAATATTCATAATGGGATTTAAATTGGTTTGAGGAATTTTCACCACAGGCATAAGCAAAAAGACTGAGTTTTCTTTCAGCTGTGATGTTTGAATCGAGTTGGCGCAAAGATCCAGCAGCAGCATTGCGAGGGTTTGCAAACACTTTTTGTTTTTTTTCTTCTTGAAGTTTGTTTAATTCAAAAAAATCCTTTTTAGACATATATACTTCACCACGAATATCGATGATGTTTGGAATTTGAGTGTCAAAAAGTGTATTTTCCCCTTGAAGTTTAAGAGGGAGTTGTTTGATTGTTTTTAGATTGTTTGTGATATCTTCACCCGTGGATCCATCACCTCTGGTTGCGCCAGAATAAAACAAGCCATCTTTATAAACCGCTGAAAATGAAAGACCATCAATTTTAGGTTCTGCAACCATTTCAAGAGGATCATCTTCACCAAGACCTAAGAATCTTTTGATTTTTTCAACAAAAGCATAAACAGCTTCTTCATTAAAAATATCCCCGAGTGATAACATTGGGACGGTGTGAACAATTTTTTTAAAATCATCAGATATTTTTGACCCCACACGAAAAGAAGGACTGTCCGGTCTGATAAGATCGGGGAAGCGTGCTTCAATATCCATATTCCTATGTTTTAAACGATCATACTCAGCATCGCTGACAAGGGGAGCATCATCTCTATGATAAGCAACGTCTAATTCACTAATTTTATTTGCGAGAAATAAAAGTTCCGCTTGTGCTTCTTCATAAGTTAAATCAGAAACATTTTTTTGCATATGATTCTCCCTTTGTGCATATTAAAATAATTGTTGTTTTGATAGCAATTCTTGAGCCATAATTTCAGCTGTTTGAGTGATTTTTGAACCAGAAAGCATGCGTGCAATTTCTGTCAACCTCATCTTATCATTCAGCTTGGTAACTGAAGTGATGATTTTTCCTTCTTTTTCGGCTTTTGAAACGGTAAAATGTTGTTCTCCATAAGAGGCAACTTGAGGTGCATGGGTAACGGATAATACCTGACATTCTTTTGAAAGACGGTATAATCTAGATCCAATTGCATCAGCAGTTGCACCACCGACACCGCTGTCGATTTCATCAAAAATCAAAGTTGGAAGGGAAGATTCTTTTGCTAAATTTACCTTTAGTGCTAACATAAATCTAGACAGTTCACCCCCTGAAGCAACTTTGCCAAGTGAAGAAAATGGTGTTCCTGTGTTTGTTGAAACAAGAAATTCCACATCATCAATGCCTGATTCTGAATAGTTTTCTTTTTTCACAATACTTGTTTGAAAATTAGCTTTTTCAAGTTTAAGTGCGGGTAGTTCTTTTTTAACACTTTTATCTAAAATCAATGCAACATTTGTTCGTTTTTGAGAGAGTTTTTTAGCTTGATTAAGATAGTTGTTAAAAGCTTGTTCTTCTTCTTTTGTTAAGTTGTCTAAAAGAAAATCTGCTTTTTCAATATCATTTAACTCTTGTCGTAATTTTTCAATTAAAGTAGGTAATTCATCAATTTCTGTTTGATGTTTTCTTGCTAATGCTCTCAGAGAAAAAAGTCTATCATCGATTGATGGTAGATCCGATGTGTCGCCCCAATCACTTGTGATTTGTTCTAATTTCCCAATGGCTTCAGAAAGTAAATCTTGTGCTTGATAAATGTATTCTGAAACCTCTTTAAATGTTTTTTCTTCGTATTGTGAGGCTTTTTCAATTTGGCGAATTGTTAGATTAAGTTGGTGTGAAATACCCTTATTTTCATCTGTTAATAATTGAAAAGCGTGATTTGTGCATTCAAGTATTTTTTCACTATTCATCAACGCAGTTCTTTTTTGAACAAGTGATGCTTCTTCTCCTTTTTGTGGATTAATTTTTTCTAAATCAACTAAACTTTGTTCGATATATTCTTTTTGTTGTGTTAATTCATTAAGTTTTTCTTGTGCATTCTTTGTTTTTAAGTGTGCATTTTTATAAATATCCCAAAGATTTTTTGTTTTTTGCACATCTTCATTTAGTTTGCCAAATTGATCTAACAAAGAAAGATGGTTTGCTGCATTTAAAAGTCCATGCGTTGAAAATTGTCCGTGAATTTCAACCAGATTTTCACCAATAGATTTTAAAAGAGCAACACTCACACTTTGATCATTGATAAATGATTTGCTTTTTCCCTCTTTTGTAACAATGCGTCTGATGATTAAGGTGTCTTCTTCCATTTCAATTTCTTGTTCGTTCAAAATTTCTAAAACAGAAGACGGAATATTTGAAAATTCGGCAGTGACAGAAAGTTGATTTTCTCCATGTCGAACAAGGCAAGAATCAGCTCTGGCTCCCAAAATCAAAGACAGAGAGTCGAGTAAAATTGACTTCCCAGCACCTGTTTCCCCTGTAAAAACACCAAGGCCTTTTTCAAAAGTTAAATCAAGTTTGTCAATTAAAACAACATTACGAATTGACAGTGAGTTTAGCATTTATTTCTCTTTGGTGTATTTTTGAAGCATTTCTTTTGTTTTAATTGTCCAAGGGCTTTTTGGATAGTAATAATTTAACAATCCTTGCATTTGAAGGGCTTGCGGAATCATTCCTAAAGCTGTGTAGCAAGTTGCTAACCTGTAAAGTGCTTCGGAAGATTGATTGGCGTGGGGATGTTCAATTAAAACAGATTGGAAACGGTTAAGAGCTGGAATATATTCTTTATTTTTTAAATAATATCTACCAACAGACATTTCTTTTCCTGCCAAATGTGAAGCGATTTCTTTTAATTTTACATTTACATCTGGAACATAAATTGAGTTTGGAAAGCGATAGAGCAATTCTTTAAATGTATCTAAAGCATCCTCAGTCATTTTTTGTTCACGGCTAACATCTGACATTTGTTCAAAATAGCAAAGACCCTTGAGATAATAAGCATAAGCAATATTTCTGTTGCCAGGATGTAGTTGAATGAATCTGTCAAGTGCTAATATAGCATCATCATACTTGTCGGCTTGGTAGAATGAATATGCTGTCATAATTTGAGCCCTTGGTGCCCAAACAGAATAAGGGTGTTGTCTTTCAACTTCGTCAAAATAACGAGCAGCCTCTTCATAATCTTTTTGTGCAAAATAATTATGCCCTTGATTATAAAGGTGTTCTACTGGAGTATCTGGAATTGATGCATCTCCAGCTGCACAAGCTGTTAAAAAAGATCCCAAGAAAAGACAAAGAAATGTTTTAATTTTTTTCATAATAAGTCCTTTTGTTTTTTTATTATGCTAGCAAGAAATAATCTAAATTTCAACTTTTTTCTTTCTTGGAAATCAAAAACATCAGTATATATGTGATGCTAATTTTTGAAAAAATGGTTTGACTTTTTAAGGTTAATTGTTATGATGAAAACAGGATTCACTTTTTTAGGAGAGACAAAAAGATGGAAAAATATCCAACAAAAAATCAAAAAGTTATAGATTGGGTCCAGTCTATTGCAAAGATTACGGAACCTGATGAAATTTATTGGTGTGATGGAACTGAAAAAGAAAACAAAAAGATCTGTTCTCTTTTGGTTGAAAATGGTACGTTCATTCCATTAAACCCTAAAAAACGACCAAATAGTTTTTTGGCCCGTTCAAACCCAAAAGATGTTGCACGTGTTGAAAGTAGAACATTTATTTGTTCTGAAAAAGAAATTGATGCAGGACCAACAAACAATTGGGCTCCCCCTAAAAAAATGAAAAAAACACTTTCAAAATTAATGAAAGGGTGTATGCGTGGAAGAACAATGTATGTTATTCCATTTTCAATGGGGCCTTTGGGTTCAAATATTGCTCAAATTGGGGTTGAAATTACAGATTCACCATATGTTGTTGCAAATATGCGCATTATGACTCGTATGGGTAAAAAGGTTTGGACTGTTTTGAAAGACAAAGACTTTGTTCGTTGTTTTCATTCAGTTGGTGCACCGCTTAAAAAAGGTGAAAAAGATGTGGCTTGGCCATGTAATCCTGAAAAGACATACATTGCTCATTTCCCTGAAACAAAAGAAATCATTTCTTTTGGGAGTGGATATGGTGGTAATGCACTTTTAGGTAAAAAATGTTTGGCTTTGCGTATCGCTTCAACCATGGCAAGAGAAGATGGTTGGCTTGCTGAACACATGCTTATTGTTGGATTGAAAAATAAAAAATTAGGGTTGACATCATATGTTGCTGCAGCATTCCCAAGTGCTTGTGGAAAAACAAATATGGCAATGCTTATCCCTCCTAAATCAATGTCTGATTGGGAAGTCTCAACAGTTGGCGATGATATTGCATGGATTAAACCAGATTCAACAGGTCAATTAAGAGCAATTAATCCTGAAGCTGGTTTCTTTGGCGTTGCTCCAGGAACTTCAACCAAAACAAACAAAAATGCGGTTGAATCATGTAGAGCAAACACCATTTTCACAAACGTTGCTTTAACGGATGATGGTGATGTTTGGTGGGAAGGTTTAACAGATAAAGCTCCTAAACATTTAATCGATTGGCAAGGGAATGATTGGACTCCAGATTGCGGTAGACCTGCAGCGCATCCAAACTCACGTTTTACTGCGCCAGCAAGTCAATGCCCATCTATTGATGAAGAATGGGAAAATCCAGCAGGTGTTCCAATTGATGCTTTCATTTTTGGTGGTAGATTGGCAAGTAATACGCCATTGGTTTATCAATCATACAATTGGCAACATGGTGTATTTTTAGCCAGTACAATGGGCTCTGAAAAAACAGCGGCTGCTGAAGGAAAAACAGGTGAAATTAGAAGAGATCCAATGGCAATGTTACCATTTTGTGGGTACAATATGGGCGATTATTGGTCACATTGGCTTTCTTTGGGTGCAAAACTTGATAAAAAACCACTTATTTTCCGTGTTAACTGGTTTAGAAAAGATAAAGAAGGGCATTTTATGTGGCCAGGCTTTGGTGAAAATATGCGTGTGCTAGAATGGATTGTTAAACGTGTTAATGGTCAAGCAAATGCAACAGAAAGTGTTTTTGGATATTCTCCACGATATGAGGACTTGAGATGGAAAGGTTTGAGTATGAGTGAAGAAAGTTTTAATGAATTGATGAGTGTTGATGTTGATATGGCCTTATCAGATGTTAAAGCTCAAAGTGATTATTTTAAAACACTTAGAAAACAAAAACGCCTTCCACAAGATTTTGAAGCTGAACTTTTATTGCTTCAAAAACGTTTGGAAAGAAGAAAATAAAAAAAAGGAGCGAAAGCTCCTTTTTTTAATCTTGTTTAATATATAAATCTTGTTTTGGATCATAAACAAAAGTTTCCATAGGATATGCTGTTTGATCCCATTTGATTTTGAGCATTTCTTTTGTTTGAACAAGAGCTTTTCCGCAGTCAGAAACTTGTGTTCTGCAAAAAGTATTTTCATCCCCTTTTTGAATTAAATAATCTGTCCAAGCTGGGTGTGAAATTTTGTATGCATTGTTTAAAAAATAAAAGTAGCTATTTTTGTGTGGATATTTTTTATATGTATAAGTTTTTTTATCCGAAGTTTGAATGGTGAGCGTTTCATTCTCTTTTTTGAATTGAACAATCTCTTTGGTTGAAAACTTTATATATTTGTTCCCTTTTTTGTAAATATAATCTTCATTTTTGTCATTTGTAATGTGATATTTTTCACTGTTTGTTGGAGGGCAGAATGAATTTTTATATATTTCTACATCTTTTTGAGGGACAATTTTCTTTTGTTCATTAATTAATTCAATTTTTTCAAGCAAACGGCATTGTTCATCTAATTTATAAACCAACTTTACATCCTCATCAAGTGGATTGAAAAATCTTGAAAGGAGCTCTTTGTGAATTGTTGTTGAATTTTTGTACATTTCATTATAATAAGTTTCAGAATTTGAAGTGTGACGTCTAACAAATGTGAGTGGTTCATAAATGGTTAGCAATTCACCACCTTTAAAAATAAATTGTTTCCAAAAATCATAATCTTCAGCAGAGACATAGGATTCATTGTATCGAATATTATGTTCTTTTGCAAAATCTCTTTTAAAAATAGCAGATGCATTTGCAAATGTATTATTAAAAATAAATGAAATTGCAAAATTATTTTCAACGATATTGTATTTGTCCCAATGTAAAAGATCTTGCGCAGAAAGTTTGTCTTCCATACTGATTGTTCCTGCGCTTAAAGCAACATATTTTGGGTTTTCTTCTAACACTTTGATGGATTTTTCAAGCCTGAAAGGAAGTGCTTGATCATCAGAGTCCATAATGGCTATGTATTTTCCTCTTGCAGCATCCATTCCTTTATTTCTGGAATAAGAAATACCTTTGTTTTTATCATTTTTAATAACTTTTATACGGCTGTCTTTTTGTGCGTATATGCGTGCAATATTTTCAGATGAATCTGTTGACCCATCGTCAACAATAATTAATTCAAAATCGTTATATGTTTGGTTTAAAATAGAGTCAATGGCACGAGGTAACAAATTTTCTCTGTTATAAACGGGCATAACAACGGATATAGTGGGTGTTGTGATTTTTTGATATCCATAGATACATAATATAGAAATAAGGGCGGTTGAACCAATTAATTTAAATTTATTTTTCATGTGCGATAACAAATGGTTAGAGTTGAATTTATTTTATTATCGTAGCTTGAGGGAAAAAGTCAAGGTGCTTTTTGAAACTCCAGATTATGAAGGGAGGAACATAATCTGGAGTAAGGGAAAATATTGGGAGCAAGCATTTGTTTAATTATTATAAATCTGTTTTAAATATAAGGCGCAATCAATTTTGTTCAATTAGACTTTGAGCTGTATTCAAAAGGCTTTTTATTTGACTTTTGATAATTTTTTGTTACAATCAATCAAAAATTTAAGAGAGGGAAAAATGCCAGAAATTAAATGTCCAAAATGCCAAAATGTTTTTACAGTTGATGAAACAGATTATGCTTTGATTGCATCTCAAATTCGAAATGTTGAGTTTGAAAAAGAGCTTAAAGAAAAATCAGCTCAGCTTGTGAAAGAAAAAAATCAAGAGTTACAGTTGTTGCAAATGAAAATGAATTCTGAAAAAGAAAAAGCAGTTTTTGATATTTTGCAAGAAGTAGAGAAATTAAAAGCAAAAGTTTCAACCTTTGATAAAGATAAAGCCTTGGCATTGAATGAAGCTTTATCCATTCAAAAAGAAGAAATTGCATTAAAAGAGCAAGAAATTTTGAAGTTAAAAGGTGCTTTAAATGATGCTCAAAAAGATTCGTTGTTACGAGAAAAATCTCTTAAAGAAAACTTTGAAGTTCAGTTAAAAGCAAAGGATGAAGCGATTTCATTTTACAAAGATTTGAAAACAAAAATGTCCACAAAAATGGTGGGCGAAACATTGGAACAACACTGTGAAATTGAATTTAACAAGTTGCGTTCAACAGCTTTTCCAAATGCTTATTTTGAAAAGGATAATGATTCAAAATCTGGCAGTAAAGGGGATTATATTTTTAAAGAATCAACAGAAGATGGGATTGAATTTATATCCATTATGTTTGAAATGAAAAATGAAATGTCAACAACCGCAACCAAACATAAGAATGAAGATTTTTTCAAAGAGTTGGATAAAGATCGGGTTGAAAAAGGGTGTGAATACGCAGTTTTGGTTTCATTGTTAGAAGCGGATAATGAACTTTATAATACGGGTATTGTGGATGTATCGCATAAATATCCAAAAATGTATGTTATTCGTCCACAGTTTTTTATTTCAATGATTTCTTTGCTTAGAAATGCAGCACTCAATTCTGTTCAGTATAGAAAGCAAGTTGCAGAATTTAAAAATCAAAACATTGATATTTCAAAATTTGAAGATGAAATGAATGATTTTAAAGATAAATTTGCGCGCAATTTTCAGTTGGCAAGTGATAAGTTTCGAAAAGCAATTGAAGAAATTGACAAGACCATTGATCATTTGCAAAAAACAAAAGATGCCTTGTTATCTTCTGAAAATAATTTGCGTTTAGCAAACAACAAAGCGCAAGATTTGACAGTTAAACGATTGACCAGAAATAACCCGACAATGAAGCAAAAATTTGATGAGTTAAAATCAGTCGATTAATTGGTGCTTAAAATTTTGAAAAATAGGCAATTATTTTACGTTTTTATGTCTTTTTTTACTATTTATTAACTTTTATCTGCTAATCCTAAAGTGTAGCTACACTTTTGCATAGGTTTATGCAGTATTTTAACGCATGAAAAAAGAGGTATACCATGAAACTGTCCCGCACCGCCATCAAAGAACTCAAATCCAGATATTTAGATATCTTAAAAAAATGCGCATATCTAAATGCAGTGATTATCGCAAGTTCACTTGCTGTGAATGCAGCATCAGCAACAACGTTGGGTGAATTTGCTCGTTCAGAGGGTGATGGTGTTTTTGATATTTCAGTTCAAGGGGTGGATAATACTTATACGGTTACTGATGCTGATTTAGATGGATCCACATTAGGCACATTTGGTGCGGGGAATAAGGTTATTCAAGGGGCAGATAATGCCTTAGGTGCCATCAACAGCACTGATTATGTTTTAGATGCTAACGGAAACTTTTTGAATGTTAATGTAGATGCAACAAGTGGTCATTTGACGGTTCAAGATTTAACCATTAAAAATGCGAATAGTGTTGTGAGGGTTAATGAAGGTGGTGCGGCGACTTTTAAAAATATAGCTATAGTTAATTCGGATTTTGTGCTAGAAAACCTTGTTCCACTAAAGCCTGTATCTGTTTCTAATAATGGAGGAAAAGTTAGTTTTGAGAATGTGGCACTTGATGCTGGTGTTGAAAATGATGGAATGTTTGATGCGACGAATAGTACGTTTACCTTTTTGGGCAATTCTGCCGGCATAGCTAATTTAACAAACACAATACTTGAAGGTGATGAAGTTTTTTTTGGTGCTGTTATGGTCTCTGGAGGAACGGTTAATTTAGATGGCTCAACTGTTGTTGACAAAACGACTGTTGGAGCTGATGGTTCCCTTTCAGCAACAAACAATACAACATTTGTAGATGTTGAAAATGCAGGAACTTTCACAGCCAATGGTGGTTCACTTGCTAGTTTAACAAACACTAGTGGAACAGGGACTTTAACAGAGGCTACAATTACTGGTACTTTAGATGTAACAGGTGGAACTGTTAATTTAGATGGTGCAACTGTTGCTGACAAAACGACTGTTGGAACATCAGGTTCCCTTTCAGCAACAAACAATACAACATTTGCAGATGTTGAAAATGCAGGAACTTTCACAGCCAATGGTGGTTCACTTACAGATTTAACAAACACTAGTGGAACAGGGACTTTAACAGAGGCTACAATTACTGGTGCTTTAGATGTAACAGGGGGAACTGTTAGTTTAGATGGTGCAACTGTTGCTGATAAAACAACAGTTGGTTTTGGCGCAGCATTAAATGCAGTTGATGTTGCAATGCAAAATGTTATAAATGGTGGTTCTTTAACCATTCAAGGAGGGACTCTTGGTGCTTTAAACGTTCAAGGTTTGGGTCTTACAAATTTGACTGATGTTGAAATTTCTGGAGATACGAATTTATCGTATAGTGGAAACTTAACGGCAACAAATACTGTAATGCAACATGTTTTAAATGAATGGGGGGGGCTTGGTGTTACTGGTGGTTCACTTACAGATTTAACAAATATAGGTGGAACAGCAAGTTTAACAGATGCTACAATTACTGGTGCTTTAGATGTAACAGGCGGAGCTGTTAGTTTACATGGTACAACTGTTGATGGAAAAACAACTGTTGGTGCCAATGGTAAAGTTTCAGCAACAGGCAACACAAGTCTTTCAGACGTTGAAAATGCAGGAACTTTCACAGCCAATGGGGGGTTACTTACAGATTTAACAAACAGTGGTGGAACAGCAACTTTAACATCGACTCAAATTAATGGACCTTTAGATGCAACAGCTGGAACAGTTAATTTAGACGGAACAACTGTTGGTGGAAAAACAACAGTTGGAGCTGATGGTACACTCTTATCAACGAATGGTACAAGTTTAGCAGGTGTTGAAAATGCAGGAACTTTCACAGCCAATGGGGGTTCACTTGCAGATTTAACAAATACTAGTGGAACAGGGACTTTAACAGATACTGCAATTACTGGTGCTTTGAATACAACAGGCGGAACGGTTGATTTAGATGGTGCAACTGTTGCTGACAAAACAACAGTTGGAGCTGATGGTTCCCTTTCAGCAATAAACAATACAACATTTGCAGATGTTGAAAATGCGGGAACTTTTACAGCCAATGGTGGTTCACTTACAGATTTAACAAATACAGGTGGAACAGCTGATTTAACATCGACTAAAGTTAATGGAACTTTAAATGCAACAGGCGGAACGGTTGATTTAGATGGTGTAACTGTTGCTGACAAAACGACTGTTGGAGCTGATGGTACTCTTTTGGCAACAAACAATACAACGTTTGAAAATGTTGAAAATGAAGGAGATTTTACAGTCAATGGTGGTTCACTTGCAAGTTTAATAAATACTGGTGGAACAGCTGCTTTAACAGATGCTGCAATTACTGGTACTTTAGATGTAATAGGCGGAACGGTTGATTTAGACGGAGCAACTGTTGGTGGAAAAACAACAGTTGGAGCTGATGGTTCCCTTTCAGCAATAAACAATACAACATTTGCAGCTGTTGAAAATGCAGGAATTTTCACAGCCAATGGGGGTTCACTTGCAAGTTTAACAAACAGTGGTGGAACAGCTGCTTTAACATCGACTAAAGTTAATGGAACTTTAAATGCAACAGCTGGAACAGTTGATTTAGATGGTGTAACTGTTGCTGACAAAACGACTGTTGGAGCTGATGGTACTCTTTTGGCAACAAACAACACAAGATTTGCAACAGTTGAAAATGCAGGAACTTTTACAGTTACAGATAGTACATTAGAAAGTTTGAGCAATACGAATGGAACAGCAACTTTAAGTTCTGCACATGTTGATAACACAATTACAGCCACAGGCGGAACAGTTAATTTGGATGATACTGTTGTTATCAGCAAAACAATTGTTGGAGCAGCTGCAAAACTTTCAGCAACGAATGGTACAAGTTTAGCTGGTGTTGAAAATGCAGGAACTTTTACAGCAACAGATAGTACATTAGAAAGTTTGAGCAATACGAATGGAACAGCAACTTTAATGTCTGCTGGTGTCAATGGTTCTCTTGCTATTACAGGTGGCGATGTTGATTTAAATGGTTCCATCATCAATGGTAAAACAACTGTTGGCGCTAATGGTACACTTTTAGCAACAAACAATGCAAGCCTTTCAGCCGTTGAAAATGCTGGTACATTAAATGCAGTAAATGCTACAATGCAAGGTCTTACAAACAGCGGTGATTTGACCATTCTTGGTGGTTCTCTTGCAAGTTTAGCAAACACAGGTGGTAAAGCTGATTTGACCTCTACTCAAATCACTGGAGCATTGGGAATCACGGGGGGTGATGTTGCTTTAGAGGATACAGTTGTTTCTGGGAAAACAACCGTCGCAACTGGCACAGATTTAACAGCTGACAGGACAGCTTTTTCTGATGTTATTGTTGCAGGGAATTTTACCGCAACTGATAGTTCAATAGCAGGGTTAACAAATGATCTGGGCTCAGTTACATTAACGGATTCCATTGTGACTGGTTTGCTTTCAGGACAAGGGAAAACAAATTTGTCTGGAGATATTCAGTTGACAGGAGGTGTCTCTGGTACTGGAAGTATCACAAATTCTGGCAATTTGATTTTAGGTGCTGCGGATAATACAAAATATGTTGGTACATTTAGCCAAACAGATGGTAAAACAATTGCAGATAGCAACAACTTCTTCCAAAAATCAAACATAATTTCAGGTGGTATACTTGAAACAAAAGGCGATACAATTGGATATACTGCAACAGCTACAGGGCGTGGTGCAATTTCATTTGAATCAACTTCTTCAGATACATCTGTTGTCCACGATGCAAACAAAATTGTCTTATCAAATGTGCAAAATGGAACTTCAACGATTTCATTCAAAAATGGGACATATACATTGGCTGATATGGGTTCTGGAACAGCAGAAGATTTAATCAAGTTTGACAATGCAACAGTTCAATTGACAGCAAACGAATATGCTGGTGAAACATACAGTTTTAATGATACAACAGTTGATTTGAGAGGAAATGGGTTAAGCAATATTCAATTTACAGGAGATAATCTTTTCCTTTCTAACACAGATTTAGCATTTGACGTTAAACTTTCAAAAAATACAGATGGCACATTAGCTTTGGGTTCAGATACAATCACAGTTTTAAATCCAAGTAATACATCTTCTTTTGATTTGGATTTAACAAAAGTTCAGATTATTAACAATGTTCAGTTAGATAGCGGTTTAACAACAAGCATTTCTAAAAAGGTTTTGGAAGGTGTCACATTTAACACTCCAATAAACAGTGCTCTTGTTTCAACAGATGTCTATCAATATAATGTGGGATTAAAAGATTCTCAAACAATTGAGTTAACGGCAATTCAAGCTGCAAATGGCGATTCATTAAGAGCTGTTAATCAGTATACAGGGGATAGTGCTTTTTATATGACAAATCTTGATTCAAGATATGAAATGAATTCATCTTTGGGTACAACAGGCACAGGAAACAAGCTTGTTCAAGGTTATACAGATGGATCGAACATTATCAAAAGTACCATTGATGCTAATGGCTATTCGATGTTTGATGTATCAAATGCCGATACAAATTTAACGGTAAAAGATGTTGCAATCACAGATACAAGTTCTGTTTTAACAACAGCGCAAGGTGCAGGTACAACAACTTTTGAAAATGTCTGGATTCATAACACAACAAATGTTGGGCTTGAGAATGGCAATTTAGTTGCAAATCCAATTATGTCAAACGCTGCAGGGGATGATACAACTTATGGGCTTGTTTTAAAAAATGTTCACATTCAAGATGCTGAAGATTTGATTGAAAACTCAGGGGCTATGAATGTTCAAAATAGCACATTAAAAGACTTGATAAACTCAGGCAGATTTAATGGTGTAAATTCTACATTAACATCTGTTGAAAACAGTGGGTCTTTCACAACAAATGGTGGATCAATTTCTTCTTTGTTGAACACTGCAGGGAGTACAACCTTAATAGATACAACTATATCTGGAGTATTAGATGTAACAGGTGGGGTAGTTGGTTTGATTGGTACAACAACCCCTTTAACAGTTGGTGGAAAAACAACCATTGCAACAGATGGCAAATTAAACGCAACCAATGTTTCATTTAAAGATGTCGAAAATAGTGGTTCTTTAGCAAGCAATAGCTCAACACTTGGTGTTGTAACAAATAAAGGCGTGTTAACATCAACAGAAGATACAATTATTTCACTTGATAATACTGGTGGTGCTGAGTTAACTAATACAACTGTTACAACACTTACAAACAGTGGTGCATTAACAGCTAACGGTGGATCTATCACAACTTTAACAAACCAAGATGGAACAACAGGGTTAACTGATACAACAGTTGGTTCATTAACTGTTAATAAAGGAACAGTTACAGCAACAGGTGGTACAATTAAAACACTTAATAATGCTCAAGATGGTAACACAAAATTATCAGATGTTACAAATGTTGATACAATCACAAATGATGGTGTATTAACATCAGGTAAATCTAAGTTGGGCACTGTTACAAATAACAACAGTTTAACATCAACAGAAGATACAATCACGTCACTTGATAATACTGGTGGTGCTGAGTTAACAGATACAACTGTTGCAACACTTACAAACAGTGGTGCATTAACAGCTAACGGTGGATCTATCACAACATTGACAAACCAAGATGGAACAGCTAAATTAACCAATACAGCTCTTACAAACTTGAATGTAAATGGAGGGAGCGTTTCTTTAAATGGTGTTGCTAATACACTTTCAGTTACTGGAGATACAAATGTTTTGTCTGGTGCAACATTAAATGCAAACAATACGTCTTTTTCTAATATCTCTCATCAAGGTGAAATGAATTTATCTGGGGCAGTTCACTTTGCTGGAACAATTGAGGGTGCCGGCACTATTAACAATTCAGGCAATTTAACTTTTGGAAGTGAAAATGTAAAAACATTCACAGGTGAATTTAATCAAACAGGTGGAAAAACAATTGCAGATAGTGAAAACTTCTTCCAAGGAGTAAACACAATTTCAGGTGGTATACTTGAAACAAAAGGCGATACAATTGGATACACTGCAACAGCAACAGGAAATGGTATAATTTCATTTGAATCAACCACATCAGATGAAACAGTTGTCCACAATGCAAACAAAATTGTTTTGTCAGATGGGGAAGTTGGAACTTCAACGATTTCATTCAAAAATGGGACATATACATTGACTGACATGGGTTCTGGAACAGTAGAAGATTTGATTAAATTTGACAATGCAACTGTTCAGTTGACAGCAAACGAATATGCTGGTGAAACATATCAATTTGATAATTCAACCATCAATATGCAAGATGATATTTATTCAGTTGTGAATATGCAAAATGTTGCAGGAAGCAATACAACATTAGCGGTTGATATTGGTCTTGTTTCAAATGCTATTGATGGTGGATTTAATGGTGTGATTGCAAAATCAGATGTGTTGAATGTAACTGGTGACAATGCTTTTGTTGTTGCAAATGCAAATTTCAAAGTTGTGCCAACAGGGGTTAATAATCAAGATGCAAACAAAGATGATGGCACATCAACAAGTTACACCGTTCAAGTTTTGCAAGGTAATGCTACATTTGCAGATGCATTAAAAGGTTCAACATCATTTAATGCTGTGACAAATGCTTATACATATAATGCAATTATCTCAGATGATTTGCAAACTGTTGAATTAAAAGCATTCAAAACGACAGATGGTAATTCTTTAACCCATATTAACCAATATGCAGGGAATAGTAATTTCTATATGTCTGTTGATGGAGAAACAGGTTCAACATATCAAATGACTTCAGATTTGGGTGCAACAGGGATTGGTGAAAAATTAATCCTTGGTGCTGTTGCAGGAGATGCCAGTGCAAGTATTATTGATGCAAATAATCACAGTATGTTTGAAGTCTCAGATGCAAGTACAAAATTAACTGTTCAAGATTTAACAATTAAAAATGCAATATCTATTTTAACAATGACAAATGGCAATGCTATTCTTGATAATGTTATTATTGACACTTTAGCAAACACAGCACCAACAGTTGTTATTGATAATTTATCCACAAGTGGTGAGTATGGTTTGGTATTAAACAATGTTCAAATCAATGATGCGAATGCTTTACTTGCAAATAGTGGAACGATGAAATCTTCTAACAGCAATTTGCAAGGTGTTACAAACGAAGGAACATTTGTTGCCGAGGGTGGATCTATCACAACTTTAACAAACCAAGATGGAACAGCAGGGTTAACTGATACAACTGTTGGTACATTAACAGTGAATAAAGGAACAGTTACAGCAACAGGTGGATCAATTGAAACACTTAATAACGCTCAAGATGGTAACACAAAATTATCAGGTGTTACAAATGTTGATACAATCACAAATGATGGTGTATTAACATCAGGTAAATCTAAGTTGGGTACTGTTACAAACAACAACAGTTTAACATCAACAGAAGATACAATCACTTCACTTGATAATACTGGTAGTGCTGGGTTAACTAATACAACTGTTGCAACACTTACAAACAGTGGTACGTTAACGGTAGAAGGTGGTTCTATCACAACGTTGACAAACCAAGATGGAACAACAGGGTTAACCAATACAACAGTTGGTTCATTAACTGTTAATAAAGGAACACTCACAGCAACAGGTGGTACAATCAAAACACTTAATAATGCTCAAGATGGTAACACAAAATTATCAGGTGTTACAAATGTTGATACAATCACAAATGATGGTGTATTAACATCAGGTAAATCTAAGTTGGGTACTGTTACAAATAACAACAGTTTAACATCAACAGAAGATACAATCACGTCACTTGATAATACTGGTGGTGCTACGTTAACAGATACAACTGTTGCAACACTTACAAACAGTGGTACGTTAACGGTAGAAGGTGGTTCTATCACAACGTTGACAAACCAAGATGGAACAACAGGGTTAACTAATACAACAGTTGGTTTATTAACTGTTAATAACGGAACACTCACAGCAACAGGTGGTACAATTAAAACGCTTAATAATGCTCAAGATGGCAACACAACATTATCAGGTGTTACAAATGTTGATACAATCACAAATGATGGTAAGTTAACATCAAGTAACTCCAAGTTGGGTACTGTTACAAACAACAACAGTTTAACATCAACAGAAGATACAATCACCTCTCTTGATAATACTGGTAATGCTACGTTAACAGGTTCAATGGTTACAACTGTTGAAAATAAAGGAACGGGAACTTTAACCGTTCAAGGTAATTCTGTGATTGAAAATGCTTCAAACTTAGGAACAATAAATGTTGATAATTCAACATTTGCTTCTGTTGAAAATAACAACCAAATGATTGCAACAGGTAATCTTTCAATTACAAATGCATTAACAGGTAATGGTACATTGACCATGAATGGTGCTACATTGAACGTAAAAGACGGTTTTGCAACATCTAATAATCTTGTCAGCAATAATATGCAGTTTGGTGAAGATATCAAAACAATTGAAGTTGCAAATTTAACTGTTCAAAATGATACAAATCTTGATATCAGAAATATTGATGTAACCGCACAAGAAATTACATTAGAAAATGGTTCAACATTAAATGTTCAGTTGAATGATCGTTCTGATTATGGTTCATTGATAGGTACAAATTTAATTTCTGAAGAAGATTCTAAAATTGATTTTGACCTAGGTGAAAATTTTGAAATGGGATTATACAATGTTCTTAAAATGGATGCCATTTCATCATTGCCAACAGCAGTACATAATGATGAAGGTTTCAATTTCTTAGATTTAGAAGATGGTAGATATTCATTCATTTCAAAAGATAGTTCTAAAATTTCAAATCAATATGGTTCTGATAAAAATCAAACAGCTGCCATTATCGCATTGCATGAAGGGCGTGGAACAAATGAATTGTTCAACAAAGCTCAAACAGAGTTGATTGAACATTTGCAATCTGGAAATGCAGCATTAATTAAAAAGGCTGTAAAAGCTCTTGACAATTTAGGTGGAAATGTTTCTCCAGTTGTTCAATCAATTGCCTCATCACACTTTAAAGGTATCACAGATGCGGTGAGTGACCAAGTTAAATTATCTTCAAAAGTTGAAGGTACCTCAGGTGGTGATGAAACACAAAATGCACAAGTTTGGGTAAAAGCACTTTATGGGCATGCAAAATATGATGACAAAGGTGATTTCAAAGCAAACGAAACAGGTTTTGTGGCTGGTATTCAAAAACAAATTACAGATACATTAACTGTGGGTGTTGGTTATGCATATGGGTATGCAGATATTGCTCAATCTGGTCGTGATACAACAGCACAAACAAACACAGGTTTTGCTTTTGCAAGATATCAACCAAACAAATGGTTTGTCGAAGGTGTTGTCAGTTATTCTCGTTCACAATATGAGGAGTCAAAAAACATTCTTTCAACAGCATCTGATGGGATGTATAATGTGGATACTTTTGCTGTTCAAGCAATGGCAGGATATGACTTTAGCTGCCGTGACTTAATTATCACACCAAAGCTTGGTTTGAAATATATGGATATCAACCAAGAAGCATATGTTGATTCATTAGATACACATATTGATAACAACACTTATCGCTATATGACTGCAATGGCAGGAATTGATATTCGTGCTCCGTACAAAACAGTTCACGGGCTTTATATCAGACCAACAGCAGGTGTAATGTTTGGATATGATATTATTTCAGATGATACGGGTTCAATTAATACACTTTCTAATGGTGCTGTGTATACCGCAGAAGGAAATGCACTTGATAGATTTAGCACAAATGTCAATTTGGGTATTGATGCAGAACTTGGAGATCTTACTACCCTTTCTGTTGAATACTTGGGATCATTTAGAAAATCCTATCAAGAACATGGTGGTATGATGAAGTTAAAACAAAACTTCTAATAAAAAACAAAAAAGCTCTCAAGATCTTCTTGGGAGCTTTTTTGTTGCTGCTTGCAATTTTTTATTTATTTTCATATACTGTCATATAATTATATGAAAAGAGGTAACTATGATTGAAAAACGTCCGTATACAATTAAAATGGCAATTTGTTATGATTTTGATGGCACATTGGCTCCTGGAAATATGCAAGAGTATGGGTTTATTGAAAAGTTAAATATGACACCAGACATGTTTTGGAAAAAAAGCAATTCATTAGCAAAAACACAAAAAGTTGATAATATTTTAGCCTACATGTATCAAATGAAAGAAGAGGCAGCACAGAGAAATTTGTCTTTCACCAAACAAGATTTAACAGATTATGCTGCAAAGGTAAAGTTATTCCCAGGTGTGGAACAGTGGTTTTTAAGAATGAATGAATATGCCAAAAGAAAAGGTGTTGTTTTAGAGCATTATATTATTTCTTCAGGGTTGAAAGAAATGGTTGAGGGCACAAAAATTGCTCCTTTTTTTAAGGAGGTTTTTGCTTCAAGTTTTATGTATGATAAAAGAGGGCAGGCTTTGTGGCCAGCTTTGGTTGTAAATTATACAAATAAAACTCAATTTTTATATCGTATTAACAAAGGCTGTTTAGATGTGAGTGATGATGCAAGTTTAAATGCTCATATGGATGATGAAGATAAACCTATTCCTTTTGAAAATATGATTTATATTGGCGATGGAGATACGGATATTCCATCTATGAAAACAGTTAAAAGAGAAGGTGGCCATACAATCGCTGTTTATCAAAAACAAAATAAGAAAAAAGTCAAAAGTATGTTGGGAATTGAACGTGCAGATATTATTGCTTCTGCCGATTATCGTGAGGATACAGAAATTGATCTTTTTGTTAAATCTGTTATTGATAAAGTTATAACAGATTCTCATTTAAAATATCTACAACGTGAATTAAACGATTAAGGAGATATAAAATGAAAGTAACAAGTATAGGTATTGAAAAGGGGATTATTCAAGATAAATATGGCAAATTTGGAAAAGACTTTATTTCGAATATGCCAAGTTTTTCACTGCCATTTGAAATTTCAGATTATCCAAAAGAAACAGTTTCTTTTGCTGTTGTTTTAGATGATAAAGATTCTGTGCCTGTTTGTGGTTTTGTGTGGGTGCATTGGCTTATTGCAAACTTAAAACAAGATCATGTTGTTGCAGGTGAATCTTCAAATATTAATGCTGAATTTGTTCAAGGGAACAACAGTTGGAATGAACCTCTTTATGGTGGTATGGCACCACCTGATAGAGATCATATTTATGATTTAACTGTTTTTGCATTAGATGCAGAATTGGATGTTGAAACAGGGTTTTCTTTGGATGAGTTGAAAACAAAAATGGCTGGGCATATTTTGGATTCCTTTTGTTTAAAGGGTAAATATCGAAGTAAATAATCTATGCAAGAAGAACAAGAAATTCAAAAAATAGTCCAATTGTTAAATGAGGGTGCAATTATTTTATATCCCACTGACACGGTTTGGGGGATTGGGTGTGATGCTTTGAATAAAGATGCTGTTCAAAGGTTGTTTAAAATCAAACAGCGAATGGAAGATAAAAGTGTTATTGTATTAATTGATTCGGTGGATCGATTGGTGGATTTTGTGCCTAATAAATCAACAGAATTATTTAATCTATTAATAAATGCAAAAGAGCCTCAAACAGTTGTTTTTCCCGTGGTTGAAAATTTACCTACAGGTGTTGTAAATCAAAATGGATCTGGCGCTTTTCGAATTCCCAAACATGAATTTTGTTTAAAATTATTAAAAGCTTTTAAAAAACCATTGGTTTCAACTTCCGCAAATGTATCAGGAGAAAAAACACCTCTTTATTATGAAGATGTTTCTCCTGAAATAAAAGAAAAAATGGATTATCTTGTTCCAACTTTTTTTGAGGGTAATATTACGCACAAGCCATCACAAATAGTTCTTGTTTTGCCTGATGGGAAAATACAATTTATTCGTAAGTGATTTTTAACTAGACTTTTTTTAAAAAAAAGAGTATAATCCTTTCATTAAATTGAAATAATTATGACAGAAATAATCAGTTGTTCTTTTAATTAAAAAAGAATGATTGGTTTTTTATCTTTATAAAGAGGCAAAAAAATGACACAAGAAATGAGAAATATTGCAATTATTGCACACGTTGACCATGGTAAAACAACTTTTGTTGACGCGTTTTTAAAACAAAGCGGTGCATATCGCGAAAATCAACAAGTTGTAACATGCGCAATGGATTCAAATGATCTTGAAAGAGAACGTGGGATTACTATTTTTGCAAAATGTACATCTGTTGAATGGAATAATATTCGTATTAACATTGTTGACACACCAGGTCACGCGGATTTTGGTGGTGAAGTTGAACGTATTTTGTCAATGGTTGACGGTGTCATTTTGCTTGTTGATTCAGCTGAAGGTCCTTTGCCTCAAACAAAGTTTGTTTTATCAAAAGCATTAAAGTTGGGTTTAAGACCAATTGTTGTGATTAACAAAATTGATAGAGCTGATGCAAGACCTGAAGAAGTTCATAATGAAGTTTTTGATCTTTTTGACAACCTTGGTGCAACAGAGGAACAATTAGATTTCCCAACATTGTTTGCTTCAGGTAGAGAAGGTTGGGCAGTCAATGATTTGGCAGATGAACGCAAAGATATTATGCCATTGTTTAATAAAATTGTGGAACATGTTCCAGCACCTGCTTGTGATGAAACTGGTCCATTTAAAATGTTGGTTACAACATTAGAAGCTGATCCTTTTGTTGGTAGAATTTTAACAGGTAGAATTTTATCTGGTAAAATCAAAACAAACCAAATGATCAAAGCAATTACACGTGAAGGAAAGCCTGTTGAAACAGCAAGAGCTTCTAAAATTTTGGCATTTAGAGGTTTAAAACGTCAACCAATTGATGAAGGTGTTGCAGGTGATATTGTTAGCATTGCAGGTATGACAGATGCAACTGTGTCTGATACACTTTGTGATGCTTCAGTTTCAGAACCAATTCAAGCAGAACCAATTGATCCGCCAACACTTGCAATGACATTCTCAATTAACACATCACCTTTGGCTGGTACTGAAGGAGATAAAGTTACCTCTCGTATGATTTGGGATAGATTGTGCAAAGAAGCAGAAGGAAATATTGCTTTGCGTGTTTCAAGAACAGATACAACTGATGCTTTTGAAGTTGCTGGTCGTGGTGAGTTGCAATTAGGTGTGTTGATTGAAACAATGCGTCGTGAAGGATATGAACTTTCAGTTTCTCGTCCACGTGTTGTGTTTAAAGAAGATGAAGATGGCAAAAAATTAGAACCAATGGAAGAAGTTGTTATCGACGTTGACGATGCTTATACAGGTGTTGTTGTTGAAAAAATGAGTCTTCGTAAAGGTGAAATGACAGAAATGTATCCAAGTGGTGGCGGTAAAACAAGATTAACATTTATTGCCCCATCTAGAGGTTTAATCGGTTATTACAGTGAGTTTTTGACAGATACATGTGGTACTGGTGTTATGAACAGATTGTTCCATAGTTATGCTCCATATAAAGGTCAAATCACGGGACGCAGAAATGGTGTTCTCATTTCAACAGAACAAGGAAAGGCTGTTCCATATGCCCTCTTTAACATCCAAGAACGTGGACCTTTGTTTATCCCAGCAGGGGTGACTGTTTATGCGGGGATGATTATTGGTGCAAATGCTAAACCTGGAGATATTGAAGTAAACCCAATTAAAGGTAAAAAGTTAACAAATATGCGTGCTGCAGGAAAAGATGATAACGTTCTTCTTTATCCACCACGCGTGATGAGTTTGGAAGTTGCTCTTTCATATATTGAAGATGATGAACTTGTTGAAGTAACACCACAAAACATTCGTTTGCGTAAGAAATACTTGGATAGTAATGAAAGACGCAAATACGAACGTAGAAAAGAAGATTAATAACTTAAAACAGGCAAGAACAGTTATTCTGTTCTTGCCTGTTATTCGGAGAAAGATATGGTTAGTTGGATTGATTCTTTAAAAGGGTATTTAAAACCAGCTGTTTTTATTTTTTTCTTTTTAGGATTTTCATGTGGGTTGCCGTATAGTTTAATTGGTTATTCCCTTTCTTTGTGGATGGCTGATGTTGGTATTTCTTTAAGTGTGATCGGTTTTTTTGCACTTGTTTTATTACCTTATAATTTCAAATTTATTTGGGCTCCTTTAATTGACAAAATTAAATTACCATATTTGGCCAAGGTAATTGGTCCCAAAAAATCTTGGTTGTTCATTTTTCAAATTGGGCTGATTTTAAGTGTATTTGGTTTATCTTTATTTTCGCCAGACAAAAACACATGGACATATTTAGCCGCAACAGAAAAAGGTGAAATTTTAATCCCTCTTCAAACATATTTATTTGCATTTTTGGTTGCATTTTTTGCTGCCAGTCAAGATATTGTTGTTGATGCTTTAAGAATTGATACACTCAAAAAAGAAGAATTTGGCGAAGGGGCTGGTATGTACCAATTCGGATATCGGATGGGTATGTTAATTGCTGGCGCTGGAGTGGTGGCTTTGTCTGCTATTGTGGGATGGCAAGAATCATATATTTTGGTTTGTATTTTGTTGTTTGGTGGTTTGATGAGCACTCTTTTTGTAAGAGAAGAAAAACAGTTGCTTGAACCAGGAAAAAACAACCGTTTTTGGTATGATATGATTGTTTCTCCTTTTCAAGATTTTATGCAAAAAAATAATTGGGCATGGATTTTGATTTTTATTGTATTGTATAAATTGTGTAATGCTGTTTTGGGGAGAATGGCACTTCCTTTTTATCGAGATCTTGGTTTTTCAAAAGCTGAAATTGCTCTTATTTCGGGAACGATTGGCCCATGGATAACCTTGACAGGTGTTGCATTAGGCGGTGTTTTGGTAATGCGTTACCAAATTTTAAAATTATTGATGGCATTGGGTTTTGTTGAAATTTTAACATCACTTGTTTTTGGTGTTTTTTCATTTTTTCCAAATTCTACATTTATGTTTTTAATTGTAATTTTATTTGATAATGTTGTTGGGGGTATGGGTGGCGCTGTTTTTGTTGCGTTTTTATCTGGCTTATGTTCCAAAAAATATTCGGCAACACAATATGCACTTTTGACTAGCTTGATGATGTTGGCAGTAAGTGTTATTTCTGTTTATAGTGGCGTTTGGGCAGAAAAAATGGGGTGGTATACTTTTTTTGTTTTCACAGGCTGCTTGATGGTTCCTGCACTTGTCTTATTGAGATATTTGATTTTTAAAGAAGAAAAAAAATGAGATTTATAGTTTTTTATAACAATCATCCGAAAGTGAAAGATTTTTCGGTTCGGGTTTGGCACCAATTTCAATCGCATCCAAATTTTTCAGGAGAAATGACTCACTCCTTATTTATTAAACATTATAAATTTGATCCTAAAAGTGTTTCTTGTTTAGGGGATGTTTTGTTTAATCAAAAAACAAAACAATGGGAAATTGACAAGACACGTCATTTGGTTGTTTTCCCTGGGTATGAAAATATTGTGAGCCAAAATAAAGAGTTGGTTCTGAATTTTATGAATCAAGTTTATAGCAATAATCAAGAAATGATAGGTTTTTCTTTAAAAGAACAAGCATTGCTGAAAGATATTCAAAGAATGTCAATGCTAAAGAAATCGCGTTCTATTTAAAAATAATACGGGCGTTTTTATCCCCCATATTCAAAATCCTTAAAGCAGATTCTTCTAATTGATCTAAATCAAGAGATTTTGGGGATAAAGCGTTCACTTTTGCTTGGAGAAGTTCTTTTTCTTTTTTGAGTTTATCAGAAATATTGGTTGCCATTTTGATTTCTTCTTGAACTTGCTTCATTCTTTGAATGCCGTGATTGCCTTCAATACCATGGTAAACAAAGTATAAAGTTATCCACAGGCAAATAAAAGGGAAAAACCAGTTTCTTGACAGAGGTGTTGTCATTTTAGAACCTTTATTTAATTAACAATATTTCTTTAAAAAGACTATATCACATTCTTTTTTTTATTCAAGTGTTTTGCAATAGTTTATTAAAATTAATTTCTTTTTAGAAAAAAAGACAAAAAAAATAAAAAAAGAGGGTTGAAAAATACAATGTTATGACCTATATAACTTTCATCAAAAAAATAATTATTATAAAAGGAGAACATAAATGTCTAAAATATTAGGAATTGACTTAGGTACAACCAACTCCTGTATGGCTATTATGGATGGCAAAGATGGTAAGGTGTTGGAAAATAGAGAAGGGGCAAGAACTACCCCATCAATGGTTGCATTTACATCTAAAGGTGAACGTTTAGTTGGTCAAGCTGCAAAACGTCAAGCTGTTACAAATCCTGGTGGTACTCTTTTCTCAATCAAACGTTTGATTGGCCGTCGTTTCAATGATAAAATGGTTGAAAGAGATAAAGGTTTGGTTCCATATAAAATCGTTGAAGGTGAAAATGGAGATGCTTGGGTTGATGTTAATGATAAAAAATATGCACCAAGTCAAGTTTCAGCATTTGTTTTGCAAAAATTAAAAGAAGATGCTGAAAGCTATTTGGGTGAAAAAATTACACAAGCAATTATTACTGTTCCTGCATATTTTGATGATTCACAACGTCAAGCAACAAAAGATGCTGGTAAAATTGCAGGTCTTGAAGTTTTAAGAATTATCAATGAGCCAACAGCAGCAGCTCTTGCTTATGGTATGGATCAAAAGAAATCAGGTATGATCGCTGTTTATGACTTAGGTGGTGGTACTTTTGTCGTTTCTATTTTAGTAATTGGTGATGGTGTTTTTGAAGTTAAAGCTACAAATGGTGATACATTCTTGGGCGGTGAAGACTTTGACGCACGTATCATGGATTTCTTAGCTGATGAATTCCAAAAAGAAAATGGTATCGATTTACGCAAAGATAGAATGGCGCTTCAACGTTTGAAAGAAGCTGCAGAAAAAGCAAAAATTGAACTTTCTTCAGCAACACAAACAGATATCAACTTGCCATTTATTACAGCAGATGCAACTGGTCCAAAACACTTGAATGTTGTTTTGACACGTGCAAAATTAGAAAGCTTGGTTGAAGATTTGCTTGCAAGAACAAAAGGCCCTATGGAAAAAGCATTGAAAGATGCGGGTCTTACATGTTCACAAATTGATGAAGTTATTTTGGTTGGTGGTATGACACGTATGCCAAAAGTTCAAGAAATTGTTAAAGAATTCTTTGGCAAAGAACCACACAAAGGTGTTAACCCAGATGAAGTTGTTGCAATGGGTGCAGCTATTCAAGGTGGTGTGTTAAAAGGTGATGTAAAAGATGTTTTATTACTTGACGTTACACCATTGTCATTGGGTATTGAAACATTAGGTGGTGTGTTCACACGTTTGATTGACAGAAATACAACAATTCCAACAAAGAAAAGTCAAGTCTTCTCAACTGCTGAAGATGGTCAAACAGCTGTGACAATTCGCGTTCACCAAGGGGAACGTGAAATGGCTCGCGATAATAAATTGCTTGGTCAATTTGATTTGATCGGTATTCCACCAGCACCACGCGGCATGCCTCAAATCGAAGTGACTTTTGACATTGACGCAAATGGTATTGTAAATGTTTCTGCAAAAGATAAAGCAACAGGTAAAGAGCAAAACATTCGAATTCAAGCTTCTGGTGGTTTGAAAGATGATGATATTGAAAAAATGATTAAAGAAGCAGAACAACACGCTGAAGAAGATAAAAAAATCAAAGAAGCAATTGAAGCTCGCAATCATGCAGATGCTTTAATTCATGAAACAGAAAAACTTTTGAAAGAAAATGGTGATAAAATCCCAGCTTCAGATAAAGAAACAATTGAAAAAGCTGTTCAAGAATTAAAAGATGTTTTGGATAGTAATGATGCAGAACGCATTAAAGACAAAACAAATGCTTTGACACAAGCTTCATTAAAATTGGGTGAAGCAATGTATAAGCAACAACAAGCTGATGCAGGTTCTGCTCAAGGAACAGAAGATACATCTTCAAAAGCTGACGATACAGTTGTTGATGCTGATTTTGAAGAAGTTAAAAAATAATTTTTTCTTCAATGTATCAAAAAAAGGGGGTATTGAACTGAAATGTTCAATACCTCTTTTAATTAAAATAGACATAGGTTCTGCTTGCAAAAGTTAACATAAAATGATATGCTTACAAAAAACAATTTTTATGAAAAAACAAGGGTATTAGTGTGACAAATCAAAATTATTACGACTTATTAGGTGTTTCTAAAACCGCTTCATTTGATGAAATTAAAAGAGCTTTTCGTGTTAAAGCAAAAGAATGTCATCCAGATTATCATCCTGGGGATGCAGCTGCTGAAACAAAATTTAAAGAAATAAATGAAGCATATGAAGTTTTAAAAGATGATCAAAAAAGAGCAGCCTATGATCGATATGGTCATCAAGCATATACAAGTGGAATGGGCCAATCTGGTGGTACAGGTGGTTTTGGTGGCTTTGATTTTTCTGGTACAGGTTTTGAAAGTATTTTTGAAGAAATGTTCAGTGGTTTTACACGTGGAGCACAATCTTCAAGAGGGGAAGCAAGCCAAAACAGAGGTTCTGATTTAAGATATGATTTAAACATCACATTGCAAGAAGCTTATGATGGTCTTAAAAAATCAATTGATATTGAAACTTATGTTGCTTGCGAAGAATGTTCTGGTAAAGGCGGTAAGAGTTTAGAGCAATGTGAAACTTGTGCAGGGTATGGTCGTGTTCGCCAAAGACAAGGTTTTTTTGTTGTTGATACAGATTGTCCAACTTGTCATGGAACGGGAAAAACGGTTAAAGACCCTTGTTCAAAATGTAAAGGAACGGGTCGTATTCGCAAAAAAAGAACACTTGAGGTTAATATTCCAAAAGGGGTTGACACGGGAATTCGCATGCGTTTGCCAAATGAAGGACATGTTGGTTTGCATGGTGGGCAACCTGGGGATTTATATGTCTTTTTAACAGTTAAAAAACACGAAATTTTTGAAAGAGAAGGATCAAATTTGTACTGTGAAGTGCCCGTTCCAATGACTGTTGCAGCTCTTGGTGGTACAGTTGATGTTCCATTAATGACTGGAAAAACAGAAAAGTTGGAAATCAAAGCAGGGACCCAAAGTGGTCATCAGGTTAAGATGAAAGGAAAGGGTATGCCTGTTTTGAAAAGTGGATCTTTTGGGGATTTGTTTGTAACATTAAAAGTTGAAACACCAAAGCATTTGACTCAACGACAAAAAGAATTGTTGAAAGAATTTGCTGCAGAATCAAAAGAAGATACGCAAGAAGCATGCACAGATTTTCTTTCTCAAATCAAAAAAATATGGGATAACATTTAGGTATAAAGGTCGTTTCAAATGATCGAAAATGTTTCTTTAGGGACAAGAGATTTGTCAGTCGCCCAAACACATTGGAGAGACATTTCAGATTTTAAATTTCCTGAAAATGGAAATGTTGTTTTGATTATGCCGGGCGGAACAGTTGATAAGCCAAAATCAGCAAATGGGTGTATCAAGCGTTTTTGTGACAGTATGGGTGATTTGATGCCAAAGAACACAGAGGTTCTTTGTGCTTATTATGATGATCATGGTGTTCCAACACATCGTATTAAAAGTTTGAAAGAAGCAGGTGTTCTTTTGGATGTTAAAAGCTCTTTGCCAAAAGAAGAATTACCCCCTTCGCCTGATTTTAAACCATTTTTTAATCAGTTTTTTTTACCTCTTTTAGTTGATGAAAATAAAAAACTAAAATCAACTAAAGAAATTTGTGATAAATTAAATCGGTTGATTTTGGTTGGTTATTGCTATGGTGGTTTTGTTTCGTATGAAATGGCAAAATTGCTTGAGCAACAATTAAAAAAAATGAAATGTCCTCTTAAGGATAGATTAAAAATTTGCAAAGCGTTTAAAGTTGTTGCATGTGCGAGTAGGTTTCCAATGCAAGCAAGTAAATCAACTGTTTTACATGTTGTTTCATATTCTGATAAGCAGCAAGAAAGAAATTGGAAACATACAAATTTTCATGCGTTTATTAACACCAAAAAAAGAAGAGAAGATAAACCTGCATTAGTTCTTTTGAATGAAAATGAACGTGTTTTGTGTGCTGAAAAATTACTCTCAATTGAAATGGATGATCACCATTATCGTGGATATTTTTATGATTATTCTACTGATTTTGAAAAAACGGATGAAGGTAAATTTGTAACACAATTTATTTGTGAATATGTGGCAAATCAGCTTCAGGCTTTGGGAAAAAAGAATTTTAAACAACTTTTGAAGTTGTTTTCAAACAAAAAAGAAATAGCTGCTCGTTTGAACGAAGGAGAGCGTATACTCCTTGAGTATAAAAAAAGAAATTTAGAGTACAAAAAAGATTTTTTAAGACAAGAAAATTTGGTGCGTCAAAAAGATGTAACAAGTTTTCAAGAGTTGTTAAAAAATGGCCAAAAAGTTTTGCCTTTTAAAAATAAAAGTGGTGATTTTTTAATTCATTTGGCTATTCAAAACAATGATACAGCAATGGTGGATTTAATTACGAGAAATGAAGTTTTTTGGTTTCAAAGTTTTAATGCTAAAAAAGAAAACCCCATTCTAATTGCTCTTAAAATGAGAAATTTGGAAATAGCAACATTGTTGTGGGATAGATTGATGACTGTTCAGTTGCCAACTTTTGAAAGTTATCAACTTGCGAACAGTATAAAACGCAGAACGTTTAAAAGTATTTTGTTGTTTATTAGAAAAGT
The DNA here is from genome assembly GCA_045632845.1 of Alphaproteobacteria bacterium. Lineage (GTDB taxonomy): Bacteria > Pseudomonadota > Alphaproteobacteria > CAAHEQ01 > UBA3637 > RGIG4140. The sequence goes on along the minus strand of JAZQXL010000012.1, from coordinate 44,067 downwards.
TCCAGAAGCTGTAAATTTAATGGATAATATTTTAAAAAGTAGTCATTTTTTACCATTTAAAAAAGAAGATATGAATCTTATTTTGCGTCAATATGCTGTGGCAAAAAAACAAAAAACACCAGAATCAATCAAGATTATGGATACGTTAAAAAGATGCATTGCAAAATGTGTGGATGAAAATGGTGTTGATATTTTAGCACCAATGACTAAACAGCAAAAACGCCTTTTACCAAAAGCATTTGTTGCTTCTTTAATGGGTAGAGAATAAAAAAGAGGGCGAATTATCTTCGCCCTTTTTTGGTTGTTTTATTTGTTTTCTTTAATTGCTTTGAGGTTTGCTCTGCTTCTTGTGATTTTTTAAAGAAGTCATTTAACCTTTTTGCAATAATTCCATTGATGGATTTTGCAGGGAATTGTCCATCTTTATTGGGTGTTCCTGCAGATAAGCCGGTCAAAATTTCCATTCCTTCATCGACTGTGTTTACAGCATAAATGTGGAATTTGTTTTCTTTGACAGCTGCAACAACTTCTGGTTTTAACATTAAGTTGTGAACAATTGATCTTGGAATGATAACACCTTGTTCGCCTGTTAATCCTTTTTGTTTGCAAACGGTAAAGTAGCCTTCGATTTTTTCATTAACAGCGCCAACTGCTTGGATATGACCCAGTTGGTTTACAGATCCTGTTGCGGCAATTGATTGATTAAGAGGAATATCACCAACTGCAGAAAGCAAACAGTATAATTCTGTTGATGAAGCAGAGTCGCCATCTAATTCGGAATAAGATTGTTCAAAAACCAAAGAAGCATCTAATGAAAGAGGTTCTCCTTTTGAAAATCTACTTGCTAAAAAGGATGATAAGATGAGAACACCTTTTGAGTGAAGTGCACCACCTAATTCAGCTTCTCTTTCAACGTCGATTAAGTCTCCGTGACCTAATCTGACTTGGCATGTTACTTTGTTGGGTCGACCGAATGAGAAGGAGCCATAATCATGCACAACAAGAGCATTTAGTTGACCAATATTTTTGCCTGAAGTGGAAATGGAGATGGTTCCTTTTTTGATCATTTCCATCATCTCTTTTTGCATATATCCAGAGCGAACACGTTTTGCTTCAAGAGCTTTGTTGATGTGTGAAACTTCAACTGTTTTTGCACGAGATTGAACAGCAAAAAAGTTTGCTTCACGCATTAAGTCATTTACGTGGGTCATAAACGTGCTTAAATAGGTGTTATCACCAGCTAATCTAGAAGTGTATTCCAAAATTCGACGCATTGCATTTGGTGAAAAAGGTTTTAATTTTTCGTTACGTGCAAGGTTTGTTAAAATTTGAGCGTAAATTTTTTCATTTTCTTTTGTGCGTTCTAATTTTTCAGCAAAGCGAGATTGGATTTTAAATAATTCACCAAATTCATCATCTCTATCCATGAGCAAATAATATAATTCAGCTTCACCAATTAAAACAACTTTAATGGATAATGGAATAATTGCTGGTGTTAATGACACAATTGTGAAAACAGAGTTGTCATCTGTGCCAGATTCGATTTTAATTTGTTTTGAAAATAAAGCTCTCTTTAATGCATTCCATGTATGTTCATTTGAAAGTAATTCTCTTGCTTCGATAACAAGAAATCCCCCATTTGCCAAGTGCAGTGCACCAGGACGAATAAGTGAAAAGTCTGTTGTTAAAGAACCTAAGTGTTGTTGTCTTTCAATTCTACCAACAAGATTTGATAAAGTTGGGTGGTTTAAGTGAATAACTGGAGCACCAGAATCTGGTTTGTGAGAAACAAAGTGATTGACTGCATAACGGCCCCATAATTCATTGATTTGTTCTAAAATCATTTCAACATTTGCTTCGGTTGCTTGAGCGGCAAATAATGCAATGTTATCCAAAATATCAACACGAATCGATTCAAGATAAATTTGAATGGTGTTATTTCTCAAATAATTCTTTTTAATTGGATTGATAATTGAATTTAAAACTTTTGAAGCCATATCAACATGCAGTTGTTCCAAATGCATTTGCATTTCTGCATCCCAATTTGGTGTTTCTTTGATTGTGTTTTCCAATTTCTTTTGAGCGATTTTTAATTGCTCTAAAATATCTTTTCTTTCTTCTTTAGGTAATTTGTTGAAAGCGTTTGGTGTTAATATTTTGCCTTTTTTAACAGGGGCAACGGTAACGCCCGTTGGAACGCGCATTAATGTGACGTTTTTGTCTTCAACGGCTTTTTGTAAAACCGAAAAATAGTTTTCTTTATCTTTTGCACATTGTTGTTCAATGTGTGCAACTTGAATTTTGTAAGATTCGTCTGTAAACAATGCGCTTAAATGCATACGCAATGCATTTGCCATTTTTTTGATGTCACGAACAAATGTTTTTCCTTGTCCTGCAGGAAAATTAATTGCAATTGGTTGATGTGGTGTTTCAAAGTTGTGGATAAAACACCAGTCATCAGGTGTTTTTTGTGTGGCGGCATACTCTTTAAGTGTATGTAAGGTTAAAACGGTTCTGCCAACACCTTTGGGGCCAGTGCAAAAAACGTTGTATCCACTTGCTTTAATTTTAGCTCCAAAATTAATAGCTTCTAAAGCTTGATCTTGTCCTAAAATAGGGCTTTCCTTAGGTAAATCGGTTAAATCTTCGTCTGTCAAAAGACTTTCTTTGTATATTTCTTGATATGATAATTCGTATTTTTTCATAGTTTAGTCTCCAATCTTTATTCCCTTATAAACTTTTTTTTTAATAAAAAAAAGATGTTTATCAAAAAATACTAAAAAAGTTTTAAAAAAGTGTTTTTTTTGTGTCTTTTTTTAAAAAAATATTCTATAGTAACAGTAACTGGTTTACTAATATTTTGTAACGGTTTTTGAATTAACAAAATTAAGAAAAAAAGGAAGTTTAAAATGATAAAATTAACGATAGAAAGAGGTATGTTGTTAAAAGCTCTTTCTCATATCCAAAGCGTTGTGGAACGCCGTCAAACAATTCCAGTTCTTTCAAATGTTTTGGTTGAAGCTGGTTCTGACGAAGTTTTGTTGCGTGCAACTGATAATGAAATTGAAATTACAGAAAAAATCCCAGCAGCTGTTGAAACTGCGGGTTCTGTTACAATTCCAGCTCACAAGTTGTATGATATTGTTAAAAAGTTATCTGATGGTTCTCAAGTTCAACTTTCTTATTTGGAAGAAAGTTCTCAAGTAAGTCTTGTTTCTGGGCGTTCAAAATTTGTTTTGGCAAGTTTGCCAGCAGATGGGTTTCCAACAATGGCACAAGAAAACACACCATTTTCATTTAAAATGCCTGCTTCTGATTTGGTTGGATTGATTGCAAAAACAGGTTTTGCTGTTTCAATGGAGGAAACTCGTTACAATTTGAATGGTATTTATATGCATGAAAAAACAGGGGCTGAACCACGTTTGACAGCAGTTGCAACAGATGGTCACCGTTTGGCTTGTTCTGGGATTGCTTTGCCAGAGGGTGCTCAAGGTATGCCTGGTGTTATTATTCCTCGCAAAACAATCAATGAACTTTCAAAATTGGCAACAGAATTGAATGGAGATGTTGAAATTTCATTGTCTGCAAATCAAATTAGATTTGTTTTGGGTGATGTTGTTTTATCTTCACGTTTAATTGATGGTACATATCCAGAATATGAAAAAGTTATTCCTTCAAACAATGAAAAAGTTTTGCAAGCAGATGTTAAAACTTTAAGCAATGTTATTGAACGTGTTTCAGTTGTTTCTGAAAAATCAAGAGGGATTAAGTTGGCAATTTCATCTGGTCTTTTGCAAGTTTTTGCCGCTTCAGCCGATGAGGGTTCTGCTGAAGATGAAATGGATGCTGTTTATGATAATGATTCTCTTGAAATTGGTTTTAACTATAGATATTTACTTGATATCTTGGGACAAATTAAAGGTGAAAGTGTTCGCATGAAATTAAATGATGGAACTTCCCCTGTTATTCTTCAAGATGAAGCAGATACAGAATCATTATTTGTTTTAATGCCAATGCGTGTTTAGGAAAAAGATGAGCTTAAAATCTGGTATTCATCAGTTGAGATTGACGAATTTTCGTTCATATTCATTTTTGAATATGGATTTAAGCTCATCTTTTGAACCTGTTATATTAACAGGACATAATGGTGCAGGAAAAACAAATATTTTAGAGGCAATTTCTTTTTTAACACCTGGAAAAGGTTTGCGTTCAGCAAGGTTAAGTGATGTATCAAAAAGGGATTCAGATTCTTTTTTGCTTGAAAATGATGTTAAAACGCTGCCAACTAGATGGGGTATTTCAGCTAAAGTTCAATCTTTTGGAAATGAAACTCAAATTGGAACGGGAACTGTTGATGGTTCAGAGCGTCGGCAGGTGCGAATCGATGGTAAAAATACATCAAAACAAAGTGATTTAAGCCGTTATTTTAAATGTTTATGGTTAACTCCTGCGCAAGATCGACTTTTTTGTGGTGATCCACAATCAAGACGTCGTTTTTTAGATCGTTTGGTGCAAGCTTTTGATGAAATGCACGCGCAACGATTAAGTGAATACAACGCTATTTTTAAACAATGGAGTTGTTTGCTCAGAGAAGGACGTTTTGATGACAGATGGCTTTCTGGTTTGGAAGAACAATTGGTTGCTGTTGGTGTTGCAATTGCAGCTTCAAGACTTGATGTGATCAATCGCATGAAAACGCATCTTTCAACACCTGTTTCTGATATTTTTCCAACAGCAGAAATTATTTTAACTGGTGTACTTGAACAAGAACTTCTTGAAAAGAGTGCTATTCATGTTGAAGAGTTGTTTTTAGATAAGTTAAAAAAGGGTCGAAAAATTTACGCAGATGGGGGGGCAATTTCTGGTCCACATACAGCTGATTTTAAAGTTATTCATTCGCAAAAAAGAATGGATGCTTCTCTTTGTTCAACAGGGGAACAAAAAGCATTGCTGCTTTCGATTATATTAGCTGAAATGAATACTCAAATGCAAGAACAAGGCCTATGTCCTTTGTTGTTGCTGGATGAAGCGATTGCTCATTTAGATGTAAGACGTCGTCATATATTATTTGATGTATTAGCTGATTTACCTGCTCAAGTATGGATGACGGGGATTGAAACAGAAAGTTTTAATTATTTGGGTGGGCGTGCCCAATTTTTTGATGTTCAAGAATCAAATTTAAGTTTACAAAACGTAGCATAAAGGGAAAAAAAATGACAGATTTAGATATTCAAACTGCCACGCAGGAATACAATGCAGATTCAATTAAAGTTTTAAAGGGGTTGGATGCTGTTCGTAAACGTCCAGGGATGTATATTGGGGATACAGATGATGGAACAGGTTTGCATCACATGGTTTACGAAGTGTTAGATAACTCGATTGACGAAGCTTTGGCGGGATATTGTTCAAAGGTTGAAGTTGTTTTAAACTCTGATGGCTCTGTTACAATTATTGATGATGGTCGAGGAATGCCTGTTGATATGCATAAGACAGAAGGGATTTCTGCCGCCGAAGTTATTATGACACAATTGCACGCTGGTGGTAAATTTGATAACAATTCATACAAAGTTTCCGGTGGTTTGCATGGTGTGGGTGTTTCTGTTGTGAATGCTTTGTCCGATTGGTTGGAATTGCGTATCTGGAGAAATGATAAAGAACATTATGTTCGTTTTGAAAATGGTACATCTGTTGCGCCACTTAAAGTTGTTGGTGATGCTCAAGGAAAACACGGAACAATGGTAACATTCCATCCTTCAGCTGAAACATTTACAAGCACAACATTTAGTTTTGAAACATTGGAACATCGTATTCGTGAATTAGCATTTTTGAATTCGGGTGTTTGTATTCATTTAACAGATAATCGTTCAAGTGAACCTCGCTCTGTTGTGTTGCATTACGAAGGTGGTATTTTAGAGTTTGTAAAATTCTTGAACAAATCAAAAAATACATTGCACGAATGTCCTTTTGACTTAAGTGGAGAAAAAGAAGGTATTACTGTTGAAGCTGCTTTTGAGTGGACAGATGGTTACCACGAAACATGTTTGTGCTTTACAAACAATATTCCGCAACGTGATGGTGGTACTCACTTGGCAGGTTTAAGAGCTGCTTTGACAAGAACAATCAATGCTTATGCAAATAATACTGGATTGACAAAAAAAGAAAAAGTTGAACTTTCAGGGGAAGATATGCGTGAAGGGTTAACAGTTGTTTTGTCTGTTAAAGTACCAGATCCAAAATTTTCATCACAAACAAAAGATAAACTTGTTTCATCTGAAGTTCGTCCAGTTGTTGAAGGTATTGTTGGTGACAAATTAGAACAATGGTTTGAAGAACACCCAGCGGAAGCTCGCAAAATTATCAGTAAAGTTGTCGAAGCTGCCGCTGCTCGTGAAGCTGCTAGAAAGGCAAGAGAATTAACCCGCAGAAAAGGAGCTTTGGATATGGCGTCGTTGCCAGGGAAGTTGGCTGATTGCCAAAGCAGAGATCCTGTTGATTCTGAAGTTTTCATCGTTGAGGGGGATTCTGCTGGGGGTTCTGCAAAACAAGGACGTGACCGTGCTCATCAAGCGATTTTGCCATTGCGTGGTAAAATTTTAAATGTTGAAAGAGCTCGTTTTGATAAAATGCTTTCTTCAGCTGAAATTGGAACAATTGTAACAGCTCTTGGTACTGGGATTGGGCGTGATGATTTTAATATTGATAAGATTCGTTATCATAAAATTATTATCATGACCGATGCTGATGTCGACGGTGCACACATTAGAACATTATTATTAACATTCTTCTTCAGACAAATGCCTGAAATTATCGAAAAAGGATATCTCTATATTGCTCAACCACCATTGTATAGAGCAAAACGAGGGAATTCTGAAATTTATTTAAAAGATGATAAGGCAATGGAAGAATATCTCATTCAAGTTGGTACAAACGATGCGGTTCTTGTTTTAGCAGATGGTGCTCAAATTGCAGGAGCGGATTTGGTTGCACGTGTTGAACAAGCTCGCATTGCAAGAAATTTAATTTTAGCAATGTCAAACCGTATTCCATCTAGAATTATTGGGCAAATGGCTGTTTTGGGCCTGTTCCAAGAAGGCGCTTTGAAATCTGGTGGGTTAGCTGCTCGTTTAGATACGATTGAACCAGAATATGAACGTGGTTGGAGCGAATTTTTCAACGATAAAGGTGAACTTATTCTTGAAAGAACATTGCGAGGTGTAACTGAACGTGTTGTAATTGATCATTCTGTTTTAAATTGTGGGGAAGCTCGCAAATTAGCTGAAATGAGTGATGAATTAAAAGAGTTCTATTCAGCTCCATCTTTGTTGAAAACAAAAGATGCAGAAACAGTTATTCATGATCCTGTTTCTTTGGCTGAGGCAGTCTTTAAAGGTGCTAGAAAAGGTATTGCAATTAACCGTTATAAAGGTTTGGGTGAAATGAATCCAGAACAATTGTGGGAAACAACACTTGATCCAAATGCTCGTAGATTGCTTCAAGTTAAAGTCACACATCAGGATGAAGCAGAACAAGTTTTCTCTTGTTTGATGGGTGATGTTGTTGAACCAAGAAGAGAATTTATTCAACAAAACGCATTAGATGTTGCAAATTTGGATGTTTAGTGGTATAATATAATCCAAGGATTATCTAAAGAGTGGGATTGTCCCACTCTTTTTTTTAAAAATATATCCAAAAAATAGCGAAAAAGGAGGACAAAATGTCTAAAAAAGGTTGGCGCTGGTTTGATAGAATGGTTTTTTTCGGACTAGTTAGTTTTGCGGGTATGATTGTTTTTAGTGCAGCAAGAGAATTTTTGATGGAAAAGGGATATCTACTTCCTGATGAACAAAAAAGACATTTAACTGGTGGGGCAGCGCATGTTCGTAAAAAATTTGATAATGCAAAAATTACTCCACCTACGCAAGATACTGTTAACCGAATAAATAGATCAAATTTGCCTGTAGATAGAACGGGTACACCTGTTCAAGCTCCTAAAAGGAGGAGTTTTTCTGAACGGGTTGGTGATCCATTAAGAAGAGGAGGAAAACCTTCTCCACTTGGAAATCCACTAAGAAGTCAGAATTCTTTTTCTCAACCAAGAACCCCTTCTGTAAGTGTGAATTCAGATGAGCAGATTGCCCCTCCTGTAGTCAGGTCAAAAGATGTAATTACCCCTACTCAAAAAGAAAGGGTTGCTCCTGTTGTATCAACTGCAAAATCTTTTACTCTTCCTTCTTTGAAAAAGACAGCATCTCCACTTCCTGCAATTTGTGAAAATGGTTTTGCACTTGATTTAAAAACACAAACAGGAGAGTTACGAAGATTTTATTTTGACATGAAGAATGGCAGCTCTCAATCGGATTCAATGAAGGTTTCTGTTTCTGAGTATTCGGGTTCTATATCTGAAATTGGAGGAAATATCAAACTTAATCTTGTGTATTATAATCCATCTCAACTTGCAAAAGGTGGAAAAGCTTTTTCTGTCATTTTAAATCATAAAAAAGGTTTTTTAGTTGCGCCATATGATTCTTCTTTAACGCAGACAGTTTGTGTTGCAGGAGGTGATCGGGTTTCTCTTTCTTATAATCAAGGAACAAAAAATATTTCAATAAGTTCAGAGCAATTGAGTGTTCCAAAAGATGTGAAAAAAGTTAAAGAATCTGATCGATATGTTTCTGCAAAAACTGTTGTGGTTCCACAACGTGCAATTCAACTAAGAAAAAATAAGCAAATTTCAGTTGTTCATGCAAATTTAGTACATGTAAGATAAAGAGTGGAAATAAAAAAAACAACCTGCCATCAACTGGCAGGTTGTTTTTTTATGATTGATTAATATGAGGTTGCTCTTGATCGAATCCTTGTTGTTCCATTTGTTGTTGACAGCCAAACGTTATCGCCTGGACGCAAACCAAGTTCATTTGTTTGTAATATAGAAACATAGGCTCCATTTGTTTTTTGGATGATGAATTCATAAGCGTTTGTGCTTGTAAGAGCGCTTTCAGCAGTAGAACCAATCATGCCGCCAACTAAGGCGCCACCAATACCGCCAATGATATTAATAGCAGTATTTCCACCTATCATGGAACCTGCAGCTGCACCAGCACCAGCTCCGGCCAGTGTTCCAATAGAGTTGCTCCCTTGTGTTTGTACGGGTGTCATTTGAATAATTTTACCCATAGAAACAGTCCCTTGTTTTCCAAGTTCATAATTTGTATAGGATGTGTTTGAATAATTGTCTGCACAACCAGCTAATCCAATTGAAAACAAAATTAAAAAGAGAATTTTTTTCATTGATTTTCCTTTCTAAACAAGGTATTTTAAGTAAAAAGAATATTCGTTTCTTCTCACTATAATCAACAAAAATAGGATTGTCAACAAATGATAAAATTATGGAATAAAATGATGAAGGATATATACGATTGGTGTATGTCTTTGGTTTCTGGAAAATGGGCATTGCCTGTCTTGTGTGCAATTTCATTTATTGAAAGTTCGTTTTTCCCTATTCCACCTGATTTGTTTTTAATTCCTTTGATTTTGACTTGTCGTTCTAAAGCTTTTAAAATCGCGCTTTATACAACTCTTTCAAGTGTATTGGGTGGTTTTTTTGGTTATGCAATTGGTTATTTTCTTTATGACGTTGTTGGGGTTCCTATTTTGGAATTTTATAATGCTGTGGATAAGTTTGAAATATTTAAATCTTACTACAACAATTATGGTTCATGGATTGTCTTTGGGGCAGGATTAACACCTTTTCCTTACAAAATTGTAACAATTGCAAGCGGTGTAACGGGGTTAAATTTATTTGTTTTTGCTATTGCCTCTTTTTTGTCACGAGGTCTTCGCTTTTTCTTGATTGCTTGGTTGCTATGGAAATGGGGTGACCCGATGAAACGGTATATTGAAAAGAATTTGGGATGGCTTTCTATTCTTTTCTTCGTCTTACTCGTGGGAGGTTTTTTATTGGTAAAGATGTTTTAATAATAAAGGAGCAATTAGCTCCTTTATTGTTCATTGAAACGATTGTTTTGAGATAGAGTACCTATTCTTTCTTGATAAGGCATCCCATTGTTTGCAAGAGAAGTAGAAAGATTTGGTGTTTTTTGATCTTGGATTAACAATTTCATTTTTGTCAAAACTTGTTGATTTGGTGCTTTACTAAGTGGGGTTTGACCTAAGCTATCACGAATATGTGGATTTGCACCCATTTTTATCAACATTGAGGCTGCTTCAACGTTGCCAGCTGCAACAGCATAGTGAAAGGGTGTTTGGCCATACGCATCACGTGCATTGATGTTCCCCCCCTGTTCAACAAGACGTTTTATAAAGTGGGAATTGTTTGTTTGTGCTGCAACGTGTACTGGGGTTGAGCCATTTTTGTCAGGAATATTAACATTTGGATTAAAACTTAAAAGTGTTTCGAAAATATTGTTGTTTCCATATGTAACGGCATCATAAAGGGGAGTTCTTCCTTCTTTATCACGTGCATTTACATTTGCATTAAATGAAAGTAATTGATAAACCGTATCTTCACTGTTAGCCCCTACTTGGTGATGAAGTGGTGTTTTTCCATAAATATCTCTTGCTTCAATGTTGGCCCCTAAATTTAATAATTCTTGATGAGTATAAGCATCTTTTTCTTGATTAATTGAAAATTTATGTAAAATAGTTTCACCATATGAATTTGGTTTGTTAATGTTGGCACCTAAGTTAACAAGTGTGTATAGCATATCAATATTTCCATGATGAGCAGCTATTAAAAGAGGTCCATCCCCATTGGGTGATTGCATTGTTACATTAGCACCAAGGGAGGCAAGATGCTTAACCATTTGGATGTTGCCAGTTTCAGCTGCAATTTCAAGCCCTGTTTTCCCATAAATGTTTTTTGAATTTATATCAAAACCACGGGTTACTTCGCTGTGAACTTGTCCAAAATTGTTGTTTCGAACTGATTGGTGAAATTTACTTTCTTGCATGGTCAAAACACTGCCCTCAGTATTTTGTTGAGGGGGTTTTTGAGTGATAAGCGCTGAAATTTTTTCGAATAATCCACCCATGCGATTCCCTTTTTTATAAAAACCCTACTTCTATTCTAGCACAAAATCCATTTTCTTGCAAGTTTGCTTCTTTTTTTGTTTTTTTTTGAAGTAAACTGAATAGGTTTTTGGGTGATAAAAAATATTTTTTTTCAAAGTTATGCTTGCAATAAATAAAAAATTAACTTATTGTTAACTAAGGTTAATAAATTGTATCTTTAATAGGTGGGGTGTTATGCGTATTTTACTCATAGAAGATGATAAAGCTGTCAGTCAAAATATTTCTTTGATTTTAAAAAGAGAGAATATGATTGTTGACGCATCTTATTTGGGCGAAGATGGTTTGGAAGATGCTCGGCACTATGATTATGATTTAATACTTTTAGATTTGATTTTGCCAGATATGGATGGGTATGAAGTGATTAAGAGATTACGCTCCTCTCATGTTTCAACACCTGTGTTGATTTTATCAGGTCTTTCTACGCCAGATAAAAAGGTTAAAGGTCTTGTTTGTGGAGCAGATGATTATTTGACAAAACCATTTGATTCAAGAGAGTTGATTGCAAGAGTGAATGCTTTAGTTCGAAGATCTAAGGGGTATGCTGAAAGTGTTATTCGAACAGGCGGGATGGAAGTTAATTTAAATTCAAAAATTGTTACAATTGAAGGCAAAACGCTTCATCTGACAAGCAAAGAATATTCTTTGTTCGAATTATTGGCGCTTAGAAAAGGAACAACAATTAATAAAGAACAGTTTTTAAATCATTTGTACGGTGGGATGGATGAGCCTGAAATGAAAATTATTGATGTCTTTTTATGCAAAATACGTCGAAAAATTGAAAAACTTTCCCCTGCTGAAGAATATATTCAAACCGTTTGGGGTAGGGGTTATATTTTAAAAGATTTGCCTGTTATTCAATAAGAGTTAAAAATATAAGTGATAAAAAAAATGCCCTCTGTTGAGAGGGCATTTCCTTTTGATCTAAAGAAATTAGAATCCAATGCGTAATCTTAAACCAATTTGATTACCATGAATATCTTCTTTATGTTCTTCGCCATCAATGATGTATTTACCATAAGCACTTAAAGCAACATTCTTTGTGAAGTGATAAGCTGCTTCAAGACCATATGTGTAAAGACGTGTTTCAGTATATTCATCATAGTCAACGCCTAATTGATGATCAAAAGAAACTTTCATTTTTGGGCAATATGCATATAATCCAGCTGTACCTGTGTATTTAAGTTCGTTATCGTCATCTTGGCTTTGGAAAACAGGAACTTCAACTGTACCAGCTAAATATGGAGTCCAATAACCTAATTTGTAACCAGCTTTTGCGCCAATTTTAGCATATTTGTATGTGCCTGATGTTTCAACAAGACCGTAAAATGGGTGATTTTCTTTTTGGCCGTAAGCCAAGAGAGATTGTACTTTTAAAGCACCATCTGAAACAAGATTGTATTTTGATGTAATTTCAAAATTAATGTTTCTATCTTCGCTATCTGTTACACTTTCATCATAGTTTGATAAAGTTCCTTTTCCCCATGTGTTTGAAACAGTTGCGCCAAGTGACCAAGCATTTGACAAACCATATTCAAGTGTTTCAGTTGCTTTGTGTTCATAAACTTTTAGGCGGATATCGCCACTTTTATGGGTGGTTGTTGAAAAATCATAAGATGTTGTTGAAGTAATTTTGCCTTCTGCTGGAACATAGAATGGATTTGTCAATTCTGCTGCCATTGCAGATGTTGCAAATGTCATTGCACCTAATAATAAAAATGCTTTTTTAAACATGAATAACTCCTTTTATAAAAAGATTGATTGTTTCCAATCGCTATGCAGGAAGTTCCTGCTAATAACTACTTTAGTCAAACATAGACATATATGCAAGAAAAAAATAAATTTAAACATAAGAATCGATTCTTTTATCCGTTTGATTCGGATTCGAGTCTAAAAAAAAGACATACATTTGAAAATCAAAGAGTTTTAAAAAATACATAGATTTTAGTCGTTTTTTTAGTCTAAAAACAACACAAAATAAGCGTGGTTCAAAATTGAAATAATTGTTGTTTTTCAATGTGATATAAAAAAACAAAAAAAGCTATTGACATTCTTTTAGATTCATCGCTATCAATGAATTATGAAAACAAAAAAACAGTTTAAAACAAAAATCAGCTATTGAAAGGAACAGATAAAATGACAGATGCAGAAATCTTGAAATCCTGTGAAAATGAAAGACAATCAGTTGAATGTTGGACACGTGTTATGGGTTATTTTCGTCCATACAGCCACTTTAACAAAGGTAAAAAGTCTGAATTTGAAGAAAGAATGTGGTTTACAGAAGAAAAAGCAAGTTGTGATTGTGAAGTAAAAGCAGCATAATTTTGTTAGATGAAATTAAAAAATGCCCTTTTGAGGGCATTTTTTTTATTGTAAAAAAAACTTAATCTTTTATACTAAAACAAAGAGGTTGAATATGTTAAAAGTAATTATATCTTTGTTCTTTCTTTTATTTGTTTCTCCTGTATTGGCTACAGATTTTTCTGAAGCTGATATGCGGGCAAAAACAGTTCCTGCACAATATGAAAATAATTTAGATTCATTGGTTCGATATTTAATTGCACCATACAAACAAGATGATGTTTTAAAAACAAGAGTTTTATATGCTTGGATTGTTTATCATATTGAATATGATATGTTTAAGTATGATGTGATTAGTGAAAAGAAGCGTGTTCGAAATAGAAATAAAACATTAAGAACGGGTGATGCTTTTAAAACTCGTGTAGGTGTTTGTGCTGATATTGCAGATCTTTTTTCAAGAATGGCAAAAATTGCTGGTATAAAGGAAGAACAAATTTCTGGATATGCAGGATATGATTTAACAATGAATAATTTTAAGGATAATGGACATGCATGGAATGCTGTCTATATCAAGAATAAATGGTTATTCATTGATGCAACTTGGGGAATGGCTGGAGATTATAAAACATTTGAAAATGTCCGTTCTGCGGGGGAACATAAGAAAGAAATTCGAAAGAAAAAATACCAAAAAAACAGAGAGGTTGATTCGGCTCGCTCAATTGATAATAAATGGTTTTTGGTTGAACCAGAAGAGCTCATAAAAACACATTTTCCAAAACGTGAAAAACAGCAACATTTGAAAAGGGCTGTTGATATGAAAAAGGTTTTTAGAGAAAATTTACGCAAAGCAGAGAGGAAAAAATGATTTTTACACAAGCAAAATTAACAGTAGATTTGAAAGCATTGGTTGAAAATTATAATTTTTTAAAAAATCAAGCGCCTCAAGCGATACCTGCTGCAGTTGTTAAAAATAATGCCTATGGACTTGGAATTGAAAATGTTGTTCCATCCCTTGTAAAAGAAGGGTGTAATCATTTTTTTGTAGCTTTGGCAAATGAGGGTGAAAAGGTTAGAAAATTTGCTCCAACAGCAGATATTTTTGTTTTACAAGGCGTTGGACAAGATTCGATTGATCTTGTTAAAAAAGAAAGATTAACACCTGTTATTGCAACACCTAAAATGTGGGAGTTTTGGAAACAAAATAAAGTTGAAGGAATTCGTCCTGTTTTAAATGTTGAAACTGGTTTAAATCGGTTAGGTTTTAGATTAAAAGAGATTCAAAATTTAAGTGAGGAAGATAAAAAAGAATTTTCATATATTTTATCCCATCTTTCTTGTGCGGATGAGCCATATCATTTTATGAATTGGCATCAAATAGAAGCTTTTGATGAAATTTCAAAATATTTTTCGAACACGCCACTTACACTTTCAGCCTCAGATGGATTGTTTTTGGGGGAAAAGTTTCAAAAGGATATGGTGCGCTTAGGTGCTGCAATGTATGGATTGAATACAGCTCCAGATCGTCAAAATCGGATGAAAAATGTTGTTTATTTAAAAGCACCTGTTTTGCAAATTGAAGATGTTTTTCCTGGAGAATATATTGGATATGGTGCCACTTATAAAGTGGCAAAAAATATGAAAGTAGCCATTGTATCTATTGGATATGCAGATGGTTTGCCAAGAGCATTAGCGGGACGTGGACGAGTCTTTTTTGAGGATCAAGAAATCAGAATGGTTGGCAGATTGTCAATGGATAATATTATGTGTGATGTAACGGATGTTAAGTGTCTTGAAGAGGGGGATTTTGTTGATGTATTGGGGCCACAATATACAGCTGATGATATGGGGCAAGATGCAGGTACAATTGGGTATGAAATATTAAATGGTATTTTAAAATCTGGACGTGTGGCGTTGCATATAAATGAACCATAACAGATTTATCTCCATAAAAAAATGCTCTAAGAAATTTCTTAGAGCATATAGATTGTTATTATAAATAAAATGTTATGCGGATGCAATTAATGCGTTACCACATGTGATTCTATCGCTGTCTTCTTCATGACTTGGGACAAAAACAATAACATCCCACCCAGCTTTAACAAGTGGTTGTTCAAATTGACGATAAACGTCATAATCATCATAACTTGTTGTGACGTCAAAACCATTTTGAACTGCTGCATTTGTTTCGTGAATAGGTGTTATTTTGACAATGAACATATCCTTATCAAACAATTGGGATAATCTGTCAGCATCTAAAATTGTATCTTTTGTAACGGCAAAGTTTAGAGTATATTTTCTTCCAACAGGAGTAGGTAATTCTTTTGCTAGTTCTGATATTTCTTCTAAAGACAAGCTTTTTGAATTGAATTGTTGATTTCTTTGTTCATTATCTGTTGAGTTGATTGAAAATTGAAGACCAGCTTCTCCATTGTAATCAATGTTTTTAATGTTGCACCAATCCAAAATAAATTGTTTTAAATTTTTGTTGTTGTTAGGTAACATTGTTGAAACAACTGGATGAATGGTTTTTGCTTGAATGTACTTATTTGTTAATTCTCTTAAATAATCTTTTGCAAATGTTAAAACATTTTGGTTGAATGTTGGTTCGCCCATACGAGCAAAGTGAACGTTAAATCTATCAGTATATTTAATGGTTTCATTTTGAAGAATAGTTTCAATTTCATAACTTAAATCTTCAAGTGAAGCATTGCCATAAAAACCATATTTAGGACAATCACAAAATTGACATTTCATTGGGCAGCCTTTTTGTGTACTGATGGTGGCAACCCATTTTTTTGTTAAATCGACAGGCTTGTGTTGGACGCCATTAATTTCTTTATGAAGTCCCATAAAGTCAGCTTTAATGTTGTTTTCTTTTCCATAATCACCAACAGTTAAAAATTCGAGACGGCGTTCAGGATTTACATAAATTTTTCCAGTATGCGTATTAACAATTTGCATTTTAATTCTCTTTCTTTTTTTGTTGAACAATTTCTCAAATATATCACAAATATGGCGTTATTTCAATAAAAAGAAAAGGGTTGAAAATTTTAACTGTTTTTTAGTTTGAAAAGACCAAAACTTGTCATGTTAAAAGGATTGTCTTCAATATTTTTTGCCATCAGGGTTAGGTTAAAAAAATTGCCAGCATTTTCTCTGCATATAACAGCATAATTTTCTGGATATTCACCATTAAAAAGCATTTTGGCAGCCAAAGCAGTATCTGTGCATTCAATTTCAATGACGTTTTTTAATATTTTTTTTCTTGTTTCTTGTGTTTGTTGAAGCGCTTGAATATGTGAAGAAACATATTCAATATTACTTTGAGGGGATTTTTTAAACAAACAATGATGTATGGGTAAATCTAAAGTATCAAAAAGTTCAATTTCAGGGGTGAGAGCTTTTTTGGTTTCAACAACCTCTCCTGCAACAATGTTTTTAGTTGCCATAACACCAAAATCAATTTGATTGTTCAAAAGTTCTGAAACGACATTTTGAGAGGATATAAGAGGGACGAATTCAACATGGGTTGAGTTTAATTTTTCAGCAAATTTTTGACTTGCTTCTTCTGAGTTGCTTAGATAATCTCCTTGAAATCCAATTCTCATTTTTAACTCTTTTTTTGTATGTTTAAGATAAGAAATATATTAAAAGATTATTTTTGAAAACTCAATATAATCAAAAATTTTTTGGTAATCTCTAAAATTTTTACACGTTAGAACTTGAATTTTGGTGTTTTTTAAATAATCAGTAATTTGCTGATTGATTTCCTTGTTTGCACTATCCCAATCTAAAATTTTTGATAATGTTATTTTTCTGTAATGGTAGGCCTGAACAGGTAAATTTTTATCAATGTTTTTCCCTATTAATTTTTTTGCTTTAAAAAATCGATATGTAAAACGGCCTATCGCCACAAGACGAAGAATGCGCATGTCAATAATCAAGTCGGGACTTGTTTTTTTGTATAAATATGATTGGCTTCCTTCTATGACCCAATTGTTATGAGTCTTGATGAAGATGTTTAATTTTTTTTAAAGAATTTTCAAGAGAGTAATAGTCCCCATTTTTTGGATTTCTACAAATTTCATCAAGATTTAATCGTGGAAAATTAAATTTTTTATTCAAAGCGTGGGCAAGAGATGATTTGCCTGCACCAAGGGGGCCTATGATTAAAATTTTCATTTGTATTTTCTCAAAATTGATTTTCTTGTTACAGAATATAATATTAAGAATATAAAGTAAATACTTAAAAATTATGCTCATTCTCACCAACTAACTGCTCGAACCCGACGGGTTCATATCTGACGATATTGCCCAAAACAAAAAACACGCCCGTTGGCGTTTTTGTTTTTGGCGACCCTAACGGGATTTGATATTCCCAATTAAATTGGGACCCTTTCGCATCGTAAGGTTCGAATATCGCATAAAAATTATGCTCATATTCTCACCAACTAACTGCTCGAACCCGAGGGTTCATATCTGACGATATTGCCCAAAACAAAAAAACACCTGTTGGCGTTTTTGTTTTTGGCGACCCTAACGGGATTTGAACCCGTGTACCAACCTTGAGAGGGTTGTATCCTAACCGCTAGATGATAGGGTCATTATGATATGTTGTGTGTATCATAGAATCATTTTAATTGCAATAAGAAATGTATAAATAGATATAAAAAAAGGCGAGAGAACTCGCCTTTTTTTAGTTTACAAGTTTATTCCACCAACCCTTTTTTGCCTGTCTAGGTTCTTGCATATCTTGTGTTTCTTTTTCAACCAAGATAGGTTTATCTTCCTTTTTTTTGACAGGAGTTTCTTCAGTTGTAGGTTTATTTTCTTTTTCCTTTTTTGCTGAAGGACGTGACTTCTTTTGAGGTTTCTTTTTTTGTGGAGCCTTTTTTTCACCATTTTGTTCAGAAGAATTGGAAGGATTTGTTTGTTTTTTTACTTCCTTTTTCTCTGATTTTAGTTTTTCAATTTTTTGTTCTGTTTCTTTGATTTCTGAAAAATCTTTTTGTTCAACAACGGTGAATTTTTCTTCCCCTGATGGCATTTCAACAGGAGCTGATGAAACATTTTCTTCTTTTTCAGCTTGACGTTTTAAACGAGCCATCATTCTTTTTTCACGTCTTCTTTTGCGCCATTCGTTGCGGCGTTTGTTCTTATTTTTCTTTTCAAAAGAATTGTTGTCTTCAACCGGTTCAGTTGCAGGTTCTTCTTCAGGTTCTTTTTCTTTAACTGCAACGATTTTTTCAGCTTTTTTAAGTTCTTTTTCAACTTGATTTTTAGGTGAAAAATCAGGTTTTTTCTTTTCTTTTTGCTCTTGTTTATTTTGCGTATGTAAATTGATGTTTTGACGTTCACCATCTTCACGAATGCGTTCAAGTTTGAAATCAGAAGGACGCAACAATGTTTCATCAGGAATGATTTGAATGTTTACATTATATTTTGTTTCTAATGCAACCAAGTGAGAACGTTTTACGTTTAATAAATATGTTGACACATTCACAGGTAAAGAAATGAGAATTTTGTTCTTTACATTTTTGTATGCAGCTTCTTCCAAAACGTGTAACGCATGCATTGCACAAGATTCAACAGATCTTACAACCCCTTTTCCACCACAGTGCATGCATGAATGGTAACTGCTTTCTAAAAAGCTAGAATGCAAGCGTTGTCTCGACATTTCAACTAACCCGAAACCAGACATTTTGCCAACTTGAATGCGAGCTCTATCTTTTTTGAGCGCCTCTTTTAATCTTCGTTCAACTGCGGCATTGTTTTTAGCCTCTTCCATATCAATAAAGTCAATAACAATAAGCCCAGCCATATCGCGTAAACGAAGTTGACGAGCCAATTCATCACATGTTTCAAGATTTGTTCTTAATGCGGTTTCTTCAATATCGTGTTCTTTTGTTGCACGACCAGAGTTGACATCAACAGCAACCAAAGCTTCTGTTTGATCAATTACAAGGTAACCACCTGATTTTAATTGAACGATATTGCTGTGAATACTTTCTAATTGAGGTTCAATTTGTTGTGTTACAAATAAAGGTTCTGAGCCTTTATATTGTTTAATTTTTTTTGCCTGACTTGGCATTAACATTTTCATAAATTCTTTAGCAGATTTGAAAACGCTTTCGCCCTCAATCCAGATTTCTTCAATATCAGGTGTAAACACATCTCTTAAAGAACGTTTGACGATGTCCCCTTCTTCATGAATAAGTTTTGGAGCAAGAGATTCGAGAGTTTCTTCTCTGATCTTTAACCAAGTTTTAATTAAGTAATCGTAATCACGTTTGATTTCAGTTTTTGTTTTGCCTTGACCAGCAGTTCTTATGATGACGCTCATGCCATCAGGAATGGAGAATTTGTCAATGATGGAGCGGAGTGCTTTTCTATCTTTTACATTTGTAATTTTGCGTGAAATACCGCCACCTTTTCCATTGTTTGGCATTAAAACACTGAAGCGACCAGCTAATGAAAGATAAGTTGTTAAAGCAGCACCTTTGTTGCCTCGTTCTTCCTTGACAACTTGAACAAGCATGACTTGTCCTTGTCTAATAACTTCTTGAATTTTGTATTTCTTGATAAAAGAAGGACAAAATTTTGTGCGAATATCAGATTCAACTTCTGAAACAACCTCAACATCACTTTTAGAATCTGCTGTTTCCAAAAGTGTGTCATTATCATCTTCTTCAGTTTTTTTGAGCATAGCTTTTAAAGCTTCTCTATCCGCAACAGGGATTTGATAATAATCAGGATGAATTTCACTAAAAGCTAAAAAGCCATGTCGATTACCACCATAATCAACAAAAGCAGCTTGCAATGATGGTTCAACGCGAACGATTTTTGCTAAATAAATATTTCCTTTAATTTGTTTTTTGGTTGAGGTGTCAACATCTAGTTCTTCAACTCTCCCATTTTCTGATACAACAACGCGGGTTTCTTCCAGATGCGTTGCATCGATAAGCATCTTTTTTGACATAAAATAAATTCCTTTAACAATTTGGTGAAAAGTCTTTTTTGAATAGTTGTAAAAGACTTAATAACGACAAATAATCCGACTCCCATCAGAGAAATAATATTCTGAAAATAACTTGTTGTTATAAAAGCATTCATTGCTATCTCATCGGATTAAAAAAAATAACTCTTGAGCAATCATTTTGATTGCAATTTGCATTATATAGGTATAAAAGTAAATTATCAAGTTTTTTTATGCAAAAATATTTTTTTTAGGGTTCAATGAATATAAAAACAATTGTATTTTGGGTCTTGTCTTTTATTTTTGTAGCTTGTAGTGCTTTGGCTACAACGGTTAGTGATGTTCGTCTTTCTACTTTTTCGAATGGAACGGGTCGTGTTGTTGTCGAGTCGGATGCAAAATTAAATTCTAAAATTTTTACTTTAGAAAATCCGAATCGACTTGTTTTGGATATGCCAAAAAGTGTGATTAAATCTCATGTGCGTAAAAAAGAATTTAAAAAAAATACAGTTGTGTCAAAAGTTCGTTTTGGTAAACAAGGTGGTGACACAGCTCGCATTGTTTTTGATCTATCTAGAACGGTTGAAGAAAGTCATTTTGTTTTGCCTCCAGAAGGCAAAAAAGGAATTTGGCGTTTGGTTGTGGATTTAAAACCGAGTTCAAAACCAGAAGTTCAAAAAAAATTGCCACAACAAACAAGTGTGGTAGCCACAAAGGCTTCTGTAAAGAAAAAAGAAAATACAACAGGGTTACTCCCTTTTGCAAAATCAAAAAAAATCATTATGCTAGATGCAGGACATGGCGGACAAGATCCTGGAGCAATTTCAAAAGCTGGTCGTTATGAAAAAGATTTAACACTTAAAATGGCAAAAGAAACTAAAAAACTTTTAGAAGAGGCTGGATATAAAGTTGTTCTTAGCCGTGATAAAGATGTTTTTATTTCTTTAAGAGGGCGTGTTAAAAAAGCACACGAAGCAAAGGCTGATTTATTTGTTTCAATTCACGCTGACAGTGCTAAAAATATTTCTGCAAGAGGGTTGTCGATTTATACAATTTCTGAAAAGGCATCAGATAAAGAAGCAGCCGCATTGGCTGAAAGAGAAAATAAATCAGATATTCTGCTTGGTATGGATTTAGATGATTATCAACAAGAAGTTAGTAGTGTTCTTATTGATCTTGCAAAACAAGACACAATGAAAGAGTCGCGTAGATATGCTGATTTGGTTGTAAAAGAAATGCAAAGAACGGTTCAGTTGTTGCCAAATGCACATCGTTTTGCTGGATTTGCCGTTTTAAAATCGCCAAATATTCCGTCTGTGTTGTTAGAAATGGGATATATGTCTAACAAGAAAGAAGAGCGAGAAATGCAAAAAGCCTCCTATCGTAAAAAATTAGGACAAGCTTTGGTTCGTGCTGTTAATGCATATTTTAAAGAAGCAGGCAATTAATTATTTAATTGAGATAATGTTTTTTCCATTTTTTCTGAGCCAAATTTCGGCCTCAGCTTGTTGTACGTTGAGGGTTGAGACTGTTTGCCAAAATTTATGGCTATGATTCATTTCTTTTAAATGCGAAACCTCATGTGCGATGAGATAATCAACAACATAAAGTGGTGCAAAACTAATTTTCCAGCAAAAATTTAAATTACCTTTTGAAGAACAGCTTCCCCACCTTGATGTGGTGTTTTTTAAAGAGATTTTTTTGGGTTGTTTGTTAATTTTTTTGCCCATTTCATGAGCTTTTTTTTGAATGTATTTTAATAGTTCTTTTTGTGCAAGATTTGAAACTTTTCTATGGATAAATTTTTCTTCCCCACCAATAAAAATAGTGTTTTCTTTAAGGGTTATGTAACTTGGATACTCTGGGCTATGGATGATTTTATAATTTGTGCCTAAAATTGAAACAGTATCCTGATTATTAAAAGTTTTTTCTTGTTTATCAGTGGTGTGTTTTTTTATCCAGTCTTGGTGTTGTGTGGCAAAATCAATTGCTTTTTTTTCAGAGCAAAAGTAAGGTGCGGATAAAACAATTTGATTGTTTTTGTTAAGCGTAAGGCGAATGGTTTTTTGGTTTTGTCGTTTGATAAATTCGATATATATATCGCCGATTTTAATTTTTTTCATTTACAAGTTATCCTGATTTGTAATATAATTATCATAACATTTTTTTTATGAAAAAGAAAGGGAAATAAGATATGAAAAAATTTATACCTATATTAAAGTGGTTGGCAATCCATATTGGAGCATTCCTTTTAGCTGTTTGGTTTTTTATGGGGATTACTCCAAAAGAAGCTTGTCAAAAAGTAGATCGTCAATTATCTGGTTATGTGTACAGCGTTAGATCTTTATGGGGTGATTTTTCAGATGCTTCTGTTCGCTTGGGTAAAAAAGTGAATAAATATGGTTTAGAAGAAGCAAATAATGTACGTAAGGGTAAAGATTATTACGAAGGTTATCAACTTTCTAAATAAGTGAAAGAAGATTTTTATCTTGATTTTTTTTGTGTAAGTCAAATTTATGTTTTTAACAGCTCACTTATTGTTGTGGGCTGTTTTTTTAATTGAAAAAGAGCTCTAATGGCTTGCAACTTTAGGTTTTTTGTGTTACAAGAAGTCATTATTTTTTTATAATAAATTTAAAGGATTGATTTGCTATGGCTGAAAAGACAGAAACAACAATGAATGAAACAACGGAAACAACAAGATATATAGAGGTTGAGTCTGCTGTTTCTTTGTCCGAAAAACAATTGGATACATTAAGAAAAAAACTAGCTCATATTTTAAAAGATGACAACTTTATGTTGCAAGTTAAAGTGAATCCCGCTTTGCTTGGTGGTTTAACATTGAATGTGGACTCCCTTTTGATTGATTCTTCGGTAAAAGGTCAATTGGCAGTATTTCAAAAAGAGATTGAAACAAAGGTTTCTCAAGCCATTGACGTGAATAAAATCGCATCTATTTTCTCTCAATCTGTGGATGCGTTTGAAGAAAAAACGCAAGTTAAAGAAGTTGGAAAAGTCCTTTCAGTTTCTGATGGTGTTGCAAGAGTTGAGGGATTAAAAACGATTGCTGCTGGTGAACGTGTTGTTTTTGAATCTGGTCAACATGGGATGGCTTTGAATTTAAATCCTGATGTGGTAGATATTGTTATTTTTGATAATGCCCAAAATATTAAAGAAGGTGCATTGGTAACAAGAACTCAACAAATGAATACAGTTCCTGTTGGTATGGAGTTGTTGGGTCGAGTATTAAATCCATTGGGTGAAGCTATTGATGGAAAATCATCTTTAAAAGATTTGCCTCATCACCCTGTTATGGCACCAGCTCCTGGGATTATTGCAAGAAGTTCTGTGAACAGGCCAATCCAAACAGGAATTAAGGGAATTGATGCATTGGTTCCAATTGGGCGTGGACAACGTGAGTTGATTATTGGCGATAGACAAACTGGTAAAACAGCAATTATCTTAGATACAATTTTAAGTCAAAAAGAAAAGAATGCTATTTTGCCTGATAAAGAAAAATTATTCTGTATTTATGTGGCAATTGGTCAAAAACAATCAACTGTTCGAGATATTATGCGCACATTGGAAGAAAAAGGCGCTTTGGATTATACGGTGATTGTTTCTGCAACAGCATCCGATAGTGCTGCAATGCAATATTTGGCACCATATGCTGGTTGCACAATTGGAGAATATTTTAGAGATAATGGGATGAATGCTATTGTCTTTTATGATGATTTATCAAAGCATGCCGTTGCTTATCGTGAAATGTCTTTATTGTTAAAACGACCAACAGGTCGTGAAGCATATCCTGGGGATGTTTTTTATTTGCACTCTAGATTACTTGAAAGAGCGGCACAACTTAGTCAAGAAAATGGCGGTGGTTCTTTAACGGCTCTTCCTGTTATTGAAACACAAGAAGGAGATGTGTCTGCTTATATTCCAACAAACGTTATTTCAATTACAGATGGTCAGATTTTCTTAGAATCTAATTTATTTTTGCAAGGGGTTAGACCTGCTATTAACGTTGGTTTATCTGTTAGTCGTGTGGGATCTGCTGCTCAAAGTAAAGCGATGAAAAAGGTTGCAGGTTCGTTAAAGTTGGATTTGGCACAATATCGTGAAGTGATGAACTTTTCACAATTTTCATCAGATCTTGATCCAGCAACACAAGCGTTATTAAATCGTGGTTCTCGTTTAACTGAAATTATGAAACAAAAACAGTATCAGCCTTATTCAATGCCTGAAGAGGTAATTTCAATTTTTGCAGGTGTGAACGGATATTTGGATGAAATTGATTTAGATAAAGTTTCTTTGTTTGAAACAAAATTACAAGAATTAATCAAAACAAAACATCCAGATATTTTAGAAAGTATTGCTTCAACAAACGATTTAACAGATGAAACGAAAGAAAAACTTTCAAAGGTTGTTAAAGAACTTGCTGATGAAATGGGAAATTCTGAAAAATGAGTTCATTAAAAAAGATAGCAGATCGGATAAAAACAATTAAATCGACTTATCAAGTTACATCGTCGATGAAGGTTGTTGCAATTTCTAGATTGCGAAAATTGCAAGCTGCATTTTTAAAAACAACACCCTACATGGCAGAGATGAATCGTGTGATTCGTCGTCTTATTCGAAGTGCAACAAAACGTCAAAGTGATTTGATTTGGGAAAATGATCCAACAGTATTACCCTTGCCAATGCTTTTAAAAGGGAATGGAAAAAATGAAAAATATGTTTTGGTTGTTATTACGTCTGATGATGGTTTAAGTGGTTCATCTAATGTTCAGGTTGTTCAAAAAACGCAAGAAGTTATTAAGTATCTTCAAAAAGAAAAAAAAGACATTTGGCTTCTTTGTTTTGGAACAAAAGGTGCAGAAATTTTAAAACGTTTTTATCCAAATATGCGCATTATTACGGTGAAACGAAAGGTTTTGAGCACGGGTGAAAATTATTTGGATGCAGAACGCTTGTCAAGTGATTTAACAAAAGCATTTTATCAAGATAAATTTGATGTTTGCTTGTTTATTTATAATCAGTTTAAATCTGTTGTGTCACAACGCCCCACAATTGAACAACTGATTCCGGGTAAAATGTTTTCATCTGAAAATCCATGGCAATTTTTAATTGACACAAATGATTTGGATTATATTTCTAGAGACGTTTTGGGTCAAAAGAAAATTGCGTTGAAACAAACTTCATTTTTAAAAGCATTTGGGAAAGGAGATTTATTTTCTCCACTAGGTGCATTAGAATCAACATTAAATAAACCAGCAACACGTGCTCCTGAAATGTATGATTATGAAGGAGGCGATTTGGGTATTTTAGAGAAAATTTTACCACAGTATATGACGGCCTATTTAAATCGTGTTTTGCTTGAAACAGAAGTTGCTGATAACGCTGCAAGATTGATGGCAATGGATAATGCAACAAGAAATGCAAGTGACATGTTGCATGATATGCAAAAAATATATAGAAGAACAAGACAATCAAAAATTACAACAGACATAGCCGAAGTTGTTTCTGGTGCTATGGCTCAAGAACAAGAATAGAGGAAAGAATAATGACAGGAAATAATAAACAACAATATGTGTCAGAAGGAAAAATTATTCGTATTACAGGGTCCGTTGTTGACGTTTCTTTTAGTGAAAAAGATTTGCCAAAAATTTATGATGCCTTGGTTGTCAAAAATGGTGAAAAAGATTTGGTTTTAGAAGTTGAACAATTGTTGCCAAATAATATTGCTAGGTGTTTGTCAATGTCTGATACGGATGGTCTTGTTCGTGGTTCTGTTGTTTGTAACACGGGGAAACCAATTTCAGTTCCAGTTGGTCTTGGGACTTTGGGCCGTATTATGAATGTAACAGGAGATCCTTTGGATGAAAGGGGGCCTATTTCTTGTGAAACAAAAGAAGGAATTCACAAAGCACCTCCAACATTTATGGATCAGGCCCCAAATAAAGAAATTTTAGAAACAGGTATTAAGGTGATTGACTTGCTCTGCCCATATCCAAAAGGGGGAAAAATTGGTCTTTTTGGTGGTGCTGGTGTTGGTAAAACTGTTATTATTATGGAATTGATTAACAATATTGCTAAAATGCATGGTGGTTTTTCTGTTTTCACTGGGGTTGGTGAACGTTCTCGTGAAGGGAATGATTTATATCATGAAATGGTTGAATCTGGTGTTATTGATTTGAAAGGTGACCAATCTAAAGCAGCTCTTGTTTTTGGACAAATGAATGAATCTCCAGGCGCACGTGCTCGTGTTGCATTGACAGGGTTGACTGTTGCTGAATATTTTAGAGATAACATGGCTCAAGACGTGTTGTTATTCATTGATAATATTTTCCGTTTTACACAAGCAGGGTCAGAGGTTTCTTCATTGCTTGGTCGTATGCCATCTGCTGTGGGTTATCAACCAACTCTTGCAACAGATATGGGTGCTTTGCAAGAAAGAATTACATCCACACGAAAAGGATCAATTACTTCTATTCAAGCAGTTTATGTGCCTGCAGATGACTTGACTGACCCAGCGCCTGCAACAACATTTACACACTTAGATGCAACAACAGTTTTGTCACGTCAAATTGCAGAACAAGGGTTATATCCTGCCGTGGATCCATTGGATTCTACATCAAGATTGTTAGATCCTCAAATTGTTGGTCAACGCCATTATGAAGTTGCAACAGAAGTTGTTCGCGTGCTTCAAGTTTATAAATCATTGCAAGATATTATTGCTATTTTGGGTATGGATGAATTATCTGAAGAAGATAAAAAAATTGTTGCAAGAGCTCGTAAATTACAAAGATTTTTGACACAACCATTTACAGTGAGTGAGGTCTTTACTGGTCGTAAAGGATTAACAGTGGATTTGGATGACACAATTGAAGGATGTGCTGGTATTTTAGATGGAAAATATGATGATTTGCCGGAGCAGGCTTTCTTTATGGTTGGGGTCATTGAAGAAGCTGTTCAAAAAGCAAAAGAAATGAAGGCGACAGAAGGAAAAATTAAAAATGCATAACCAAGAGCACGTGTTGGGGATAAAACAACAAGCACCAGAACCTTCACCAGCAAATGGTAAGATTCGGGTTAAATTGATTACGCCATTGTTTGAATCATATATTGTTGAGGCAGATAGTGTTTTATTACCCGCTTTGGATGGTGATATTTTGATTTTGCCAAATCGTGCACCTATTTTTCTTTCTTTAAGGGCGGGAAGGATGATTGTCTATAACAAAGGAGAAGAACCTGTTAAGTTTTTGGTATCTTCAGGTGTTTGTGAAATAAGACGAAATCTTTGTCCTGTTTTGGCTTGGGGAGGAAGAGAAGACAAAATCAATCCTGAAAAAATAAAACATCAATTAGATGTGGCAATCAAATCTCTGCCAGCAAGTCATGAGCTTGCAAAATCAGAAGCGTTATCTCGCATTGAATTTTTTAAAATGGTGTTGAAAGAGCTTAATTATGATTTAGATAATAGTACGATAACAGCTCTTAATAAAAAAGATATATTCAAAATGCAAGAAGAAGATTTGGGAATTAAAAAATAGGATAATTTAATGTGTCAATTAAAGATAAAATCTCTTATTGAAAAAAATTTTAAAAAGCATTCTTTTTTGAAAAAAAATATACTTCTTTTTGCATTAGGATATTTATCAAGTTATGCATTTGCACCTTATTTTTATGTTCCAATTTTAGCTGTTGGTTTAAGCGTTTTGATGTTTTTGATAAATATAGAAACATCGAAGAAGAAAATAACGTGTTTATCTTTTTTGTTTGGAGCAGGATTAGGTGTTGGATCACTTAATTGGATTTGTCATGCTCTTTTGGTTGACGGTGGAGCGTATCAATTTCTCATTCCTTTAGCTCTTTTGGGATTGGGATTATTTTTGGGTTTGTTTTTTGCTCTTCCTGCTTCTTGTGCTTCTTTTTTTAAAACATCTGTTTCAAGATGGCTTTCTTTTTGTGCTTTTTTTGTTTTTTTTGAATGGGTTAGAAGTTGGCTTTTTACAGGTTTTCCTTGGAATTTGATTGGTAATATTTGGACTATCTCTCCAGAAATGTTGCAACTTGCAGGATTAGCAGGTGTTTATGGTTTATCTTTGCTGACTCTTTTATTTTTTACGTCATTAGCTTTGCTTCCTCAAAAAAGATATTTTTTAACACTGTTGGTTGTTATGTGCTTGAGTTTTTTAGGTGGGGCATTTCACATATATGAATCTCCCAAAGAAATGGTTTGGGGGGTCCAATTAAGATTGGTTCAACCAAACATTAAACAGTCATTAAAATGGGATCCTGAACGTGCGGAAGAAAATTTTTCAACTCTTATTTCTTTGTCGAAAGAAAACAATGATAAAATAACACATGTTGTTTGGCCAGAATCCGCAATGCCATATTATCCAGAAATTGATGAAACAGCACGTTTGCGTTTGATGAGTGCTGTTCGTCAAGGGGGCACATTATTAGCGGGAGCATTAAGGGTTGTTGATTTATCGAAAAGACAATTGGCTAATTCTCTTTTTGTGTTTGATCACTTGTCAAATATTCAAGGGTATTATGATAAATCACATTTGGTTCCTTTTGGAGAATATGTACCTTTTCGGGATGTGTTAAAAATTGATAAATTGGTACCCATTCCTTCTGATTTTAATAAAGGAGAAGGGGTTAAAACAATGTATATTCCTAAAGCCCCGCCAGTTTCCCCATTGATTTGTTATGAGGTTATTTTTCCATCAGAAGTTGTGGATAAGAAAAAAAGACCAGAATGGATATTAAATTTAACAAATGATGGGTGGTATGGTATTTCAGCAGGACCATATCAACATTTGAGTATTGCACAAATGCGTGCTGTTGAAGAAGGATTACCGCTTATTCGAGCAACAAATAATGGAGTGAGTGCTGTTATAAATCCTTATGGTGAAATTATTTCCTCATTGGATTTGGGTGAAAAAGGGGTTTTAGATTCGCCCTTACCCCGTGCGGGAAAAAGGACGTTGTATTCCATTTATGGGAACAAGATTCCTCTAACACTTGTTTTAATAATTTTAATAGTTGCTTTGTTAAAAAACAGAAAAGGAAAAAATATTTAAAAATCAAACAAAAAATCTCTTGACAAACATATTTTATTTATATATAATGCCACTACTCATATATAAGTTAAGAGAAAGGGTTAAGCTATGAAAGTTCGTTGTTCATTAAAATCAGCTAAGATGCGCGATAAAGATTGTATCGTTGTTCGTCGTAAAGGCAGTGTTTATGTTATTAACAAGAAAAAGCCAAAATTAAAAGCTAAACAAGGTTAATAATTAAAGATAAATCAACCCCGAGAGGGGTTTTTTTATTATCCTATTTTGTTGTAATTTTTCTTACATCTTAAAAAAATACTTTGTTGTTTTTTTAAGATGTTTTTTTTATAAAATAGTCAAAAGAATGTTTTTTCTTGTCGCTTCTTTTAAAATATGCTATAATGAAAAAAGGGAAGAATAGGAGGGGGATATGAAAAAATATATTCTTTTAATTTTTGCAGTAAGTTTTATTTGTGCTTCAGCACCAGTATATGCATATGATTTTTCAAAAAAGACTAATGATACTTTAATGAAGGGTGGTTCGTCCAAATCATCTTTAGGTAGTCCATTGATTGGTGACATGGGTGGTTATAAGGCTAAGAAAAAACAAACAACAACAGCTAAGAAGAAGAAAAAGAAACTATGGGAAAAGATTGAAGATGGGGCTAAAAGTTTTTTGGGTCTTTAACTGTTTAGAAAAATATAAGTAATATACAGCACAAAAAAGTGGAGTGGAAAATAAGCATAAAAAACCCACCATGGTTTTAAAAATCTTTTATGATTTTTACTTGAGGAGCGTTTTTGGGTTAGTAAAAAGCATGTGACTAGCACACTCGTTAGGCACATGATAAAGATTAATAAGGGATAAGTGAAAAAGCCTTTTGAATTTAAAAAGAATGAAAAAATCAAAGTTAAAAGTAAATAAATATTTTTGTTTGTTTTGAAATATCCATATAACGTTATGATAAATAAAAAACCAAAATATCCATAATCTACAAGTAAAGAAAGACAAAGTCCAATAGATAAAGTTAAAATGTAGCAGGTCCACTTTAAAAAGGTGGGTGTTTTTTCGTTGGATATTTTTTCTAAACAGTAGAGTGCAACAATACATAAAAGCAGGGACCAAAGAATGCTCAGTTTAAAAGTTTCTTTGATATACATATCAAATGGAGTTACTAAAATAAGAGACAAAACGGCAAAAGGAATAAGCCTTAAAATATATTTTTTATATAGATTTTTTTCTGACAAATGTGAAGCAAGTAAAAAGGCAAATATTGGGAAGGAAAATCTACCAAAAAATCGAAGGATCATATATTTTCCTGGGAATAAAACATGGCCAATATGATCCATTGTCATTGTAATAAGTGCAATGATTTTTAGAACATCTGGATTGATATCTCTGAATGACGAAAAATATTTTTTGAACAATCTCATAAATTGAGGGTAACAAATATATTTTAAATATACAAGAGCTTTTCAAAATAAAATAAATTTGAGCTTGTAAAAAATAAAAATAAAGTATATGCTCACTAAAAAAAGAAGGGATTTTTATGTTAAATATTACATCTGTTTTAGGCTTATTAAATTTGTCGGTTTTTTTGAAAAGCCATATTTTTTTATTACCTGTATTATATTTATTTTATTCTAATTCTGGAATTACACTTGGTGATTTCTTTTTGCTTCAAGGGTTGAGCTCCTTAACCTGTCTTTTGCTTGATGTGCCAATGGGGCATATTGCAGATAGAGTTTCTAAAAAGAAGATACTTATTTTTTCAGGTCTTGTTTTAATCTTGAGATTTTTATTGTTATATTTTTGGCCAACAAAAGCAGTGATTTTTTTAGGTGAATTTTTATATGCGTTTGTGATTGTTTCTTTTGTAGGGACAGGGGATTCATATATTTATGAACTTTTGAAAACACAGAACAAAACAACTGCTATGTTAAAAAGATACGGAAGATTATATTTTTGGATATCATTGGGAACAAGTATTTCCTCTTTAAGTGGTGCTTGGTTATTTAATTTATATGGTGCAGATAAAGTTATTTTACTCACTATTTTATTTGCAACAGTTTCAACTGTTTTATTGTTCTTTATCCCCGATATTCAGGTAAAGGAAAAACAAGTTGATTCGTTGAGTGAAAAATACGTTTCTTTGTTTAAATCGGTTAAAGTTGCGTTAAAAAAGAAAGAGTTTGTTGATTTGATTTCTTATTCAGCATTTTTGACTGCAGCCTATCAGATTTTTATGTGGAGTATGCAGCCAGTTATGAAGCTTGCGATGGTCCCTGTTGCTTTATTTGGTGTTATTTTTTTCTTGAATCATGTTGCAAGAGCCAGTGGTTCTTATTTCGCGCATTCGATTTTAAAAAGAATATCACTTAAAAATTTAGGATGGGTGACGTATTTTGGATTTATATTAAGTTTTATCGCCATGATGTGGGCATCTTCCAGTAACTCATCAATCATTGCAATTATGCTTCTTTGTTTTGTTTGTGTGATGATTGCTTTGCAAGTAACATGGTTGATAAGTGCTATTGCGAGAATTCATGACATCAGCACAACCAGTAACAGAGCTTTATCTGCATCAGTTAACTCAATGGCAGGTCGTTTATTAACGGCTGTATGTTTGATTATGTCTAAATTTATTTTAGATGGAAATTCAATGCAGTTTAATTTGTTAATCTTTTTATTGTTGTTTTTGCCATCAGCATATGTTTTGAAAAGGTTTAATAAGGTAAATGAATAAAACAAAAAAATATTTAATTTTCTTTTTGCTTTCGTTGTTGTTATCTTTTGGCGTGTCAGAATTTTTGATCTTAAATGGGAAAATAAAAGTTAGCATTCCTAGTAATTATCAGCCATATGAGGCCAAGCCTTCTGAAGTTGTTGTCAGTTTTTATGGTGGTTTGGGCAATAATATGTTTCAATATGCGGCAGGTCTTTCATACGCTAAACAGCATAACAAATCTTTAAAGATAAATGGAAATTTTAAAAACTTTTCAAGAACATTTTTTATATCTGAAAATGATCATGTAAAAGGCCGTCCAGATTCTAAAGATTCATATATTGAAAGACGTGCTGTTTTAGAATTTCGTGATGCAAAGAACGATCCTTCTTTTCAATATTTAGATGGATATTTTCAAGATGAAAATATTTTTAAAGAACATAGAGATTTGATTTTGAAAGTATTTAAATTTAAAAACGAATTAACTCCCAAAAACAAGGTGCTAGCAGATCAAATCAAATCAATAAATTCTGTTTCAGTTCATATTAGAAGAGGGGATTATTTGGTTGCTTGTTATAATGATATATTGTCAAATTATTACTACAATCACGCCATGGATTATATTGCCTCAAAAGTTGAAAACCCACATTTTTATATTTTTTCAGATGATATTGAGTGGGTTAAAAAGAATCTGCGAATTAAATACCCTCATACATTTGTTGATAATAACCGAGAAAAAGAAAGTGCTGATCAAGATATGCATTTGATGAGTTTGTGTAAACATAATATAATTGCAAACTCAACATTTTCATGGTGGGGTGCGTGGTTGAATCAAAATCCAGAAAAGATTGTTTTGGTTCCACGTGTGTGGTTGACGGGAACAAACGCTAAAAAAGATACAAAAAATGTGATCCCAGAAGATTGGATTCGTATAAAAGAAAAAGCTGATATTGGAATCTTAAAAATTGGAAAATTCACAGACGAAGAAAAGAAAATTATGAACAAATATTTTCTACCTTTTGATCGAAAAAAATATTTTGAATATGAAACAAATTTAGATGTTTTGAATGATGTAGAACAATTAGAGCAATTGGATTATATTTTTCTTGTTCAAAAAGAGGTTGTTTTAACACAGGAAATTAATTATAAAGTTGTTCCAGATATGAAAGAAAAATATCTTGTTTATAATATTCAAAAACAAGACTTTGAAGAAACAACAAATAACTCTTTTGATGTTTTATCTTTCAAAGGAAATCAAGTTAAAGATTTTTTTAAAAAGAAGTAAAAAATAACTAAAAAAAGAAATCCACAATTAAAAATGCGGATTTCTTTTTTTATTTCGAGGTTAAAAGTTTTTTTATTAAGCTTGGTCCGCAAGATTTAAAATGAGTTTTTCAGTATCATTCCATCCCAAACAAGCATCAGTTATGGATTTTCCATATATACCATTTTCCAATTCTTGACGACCTTCTTCAAGATAGCTTTCAATCATCAAACCTTTAACAATTTTTTTCAAATCAAGATTTTCTTTTCTGCTATCCATTACATTATAGGCAATTCTTGGTTGTTCTTTATAATTTTTGCCAGAATTTGCATGATTTAAATCCACAATAATGGCTGGATTTTTCAGTTGTTGATTTTTTTTGTAAAGTGCATCAACATTTTTTAAATCTTCATAATGGTAATTTGAAATGTTTTCACCATTTTTAGTGGAATATCCTCTTAAAATAACATGAGCAAGATCATTCCCAGATGTGCGCACTTCTTGTTTTTTATACGCAAACGCATGTTTACTTTGGGCTGCATAAATGGCATTGAACATAACGCCTAAATCACCACTTGTTGGATTTTTCATGCCGACTGGAACATCAATGCCACTTGAAACAAGACGGTGTTGTTGATTTTCAACACTGCGTGCACCAACAGCAATGTATCCTAAAATATCTTCTAAATATCCTAATACATCAGGATAGAGCATTTCATCAGCAGCGGTTAATCCTGATTCTTCAAAACATTTTAAATGAAGTCTGCGAAGAGCAAGAATACCAGAAGAAATATCAGGTTCTTGATGAGGATTTGGTTGGTGCATTAATCCTTTGTATCCCAAACCGTTTGTGCGAGGTTTGTTTGTATAAATGCGAGGGATTAAAACAAATTTTTCTTTAACCTTTTCTTGCAGTTTAGATAGTCTGAGCACATAATCTAGAACAGATTTTTCATAATCTGCTGAACATGGTCCAACAATTAACGCCATGCGGGAATCTGTGCCGTTGAAAATGGCATTAATTTCTTTATCTCTGTTTTGTTTGATTTGTTTTGCTGTTGCTGAAAGCGGATATTGTTCAACAACTTCTTGAACAGTTGGAAGTGGACGAATAATTGAAAATGACATAGTAACACCTTTTAAAAAAATTAAAACAATGATTGGGAATAAAAAAATTAAATACAAAAAATTCGTTCGCCCTTAGGCGAAAAAGTTAAAAAAGAAAAAAGATAATTTTGAATTTTCCATATTTTTGTGTCAGATAAAAAAGGTGGTGGGTGATCAGAGACTCGAACTCTGGGCCCGCTGATTAAGAGTCAGCTGCTCTACCAACTGAGCTAATCACCCAATGCAACTATTTATATAGGATTTTTTAATAAATTGCAAGTATAAAATTAATACCGATTATTTTTTGAAGGGTAATTAATTCGCAAATCTTTTTTGATTGGGAATTTTTGATCCAAGGGTCCAAATAACGGCACATTAAATCGTTTGATTAAAACAATGTAGCTGATAAAAACAAAAATAGCAGCACTTGTCCATGCGATTGGGCCTGCATAACAAATTCCTTTATATCCCAAATATGACGCAAGAGTGAATGCGGCAAACCATCTCATAATAAGCTCTATGATGCCTGAAATAAGCGGAATGACAGCTCGTCCCATTCCTTGCAAAGCTTGTCTGAAAATAAATATTTGAGCAAGGAATATGTAGAATATAGTTGTTATTTGAAGATACATTGTTGATTGGGATAAAATTTCTTCGCTTGGGTTATTTAAAAAGAGTGCTGCCAAGTTTTTTCCCCAGACAAATGACAATATTGCTAAAATTATGCTCGCGCCTGAAGATAAAATAAAACATTGCAAAATACCTTGTCTGATTCTGCGAAGTAGTCTTGCCCCAAAGTTTTGGGCAACATATGTTGTGATTGCGTTCCCTAATGAAAAAAGAGGCATAGTTGCAAGTTGTTCAATTCTCGTCGCTGCAGAAAAGGCTGCAATTGTGTCTGTGCCAAATTGATTGCATACACTTTGAACGGTTATGACGCCAAGACCAATGATTGAAAATTGAATTGTCATTGGTATTGCAATTTTTAAATGTTCTAGAATGTAACTAAAATCAAATAAAAAATCATTTTTTTTAATTCTAAGCATTGGGTATTTTATTAACATATAACCCAAACATAAAAAAGCAGATGTAAATTGGGCAATACAAGTTCCAAAAGCAACACCAGTTACATCTAAATGAAACTTTACAATAAAAATAATGTTGATAACAATATTTAACACTGAGGAAAGAATAAGATAATAAAGTGGTGTTTTGCTATCACCTAAAGATCTTAAAATGCCAGCTAAAAAGTTGTAAAATACAATTGCAATAACGCCATAAGAAAGAATGGTCATAAATCTGCCAGCATCAACAAAAATATCTTTGGGAACGTTCATTAATTTAAGGATTAAATCCATTTTAAAAATTAAAAAAGAAAAGACAAAAACAGTAAATATTGAGGAAAGGAGAATTCCAATGGCAAAAGATTTCCTCACGTTTACAATATCGTTTGCACCAAAACGTTGGGCGGTGATAATACATAACCCATTTGTAAACCCCATAGAGGTCATAATTGCCATAATAAAAACAGGGGTCATAGCTCCTGCAATGGCTAATGCACGGATGCCTAAATAGTGACCCAGAATATATAAATCTGAGAGGATATAAAGTTGATGAAAAATGTTCCCAAGAAGAATTGGGATCATAAAAACAAGGATTAATTTTAACGGATTTCCCGCTGTCATATTTTTCATATTTCTAGCCTTTAAAAAAATTGTTTGGAGTATATGCATATTTAAAAAAAAATTCAATCCTTTTATGATAAAAAAGAGGTGTTCTTATTAAAAAATATCTTGACTTTTCAATAAGATTATGTTTTTTATTACACTTAAGGATAGATGAGTTTTCTCTACCGTTTAAGTGTTTAATTAATTTTTAAAAAAGGAAGAAAAAGATGTTGAAAAGATTGCTCGCAGTTGTTTGTGCAGTTTCTTTCTTGAGTGCTTGTGCATCTCAAAAAGATGGTGCTGATTTATATGGTAATGGTCAAGGCGGTTGGAATGATAACGTAAATATTTCTGATTTGCAAGAAACTGCTATGACACAAAAATTTAAAGATGAAAACCAAAACGTTGTTTATTTTGCATTAAACAGCTCTGATTTAGATGGTGATTCAAAATCTGTTTTAGCAGCTCAAGCAGAATGGTTAAAAGCAAATCCTCGTGTTTTGGTTGTTATCGAAGGTCGTTGTGACGAACGCGGTACAGAAGAATACAACTTAGCA
The DNA here is from genome assembly GCA_045632845.1 of Alphaproteobacteria bacterium. Classification (GTDB taxonomy): domain Bacteria; phylum Pseudomonadota; class Alphaproteobacteria; order CAAHEQ01; family UBA3637; genus RGIG4140. Next base: position 7,313 of record JAZQXL010000012.1, on the reverse strand, counting down.
TTGGGTGAACGCCGTGCTGATGAAGCTCGCCGTTTCTTGGTTATGAAAGGTGTTTCTTCAGATCGTATCAGAATCATTTCTTATGGTAAAGAAAGACCAGTTGTTCCAGGTTCAACAGAAGAAGCTTGGGCAAAAAATCGTAATGCAACAACTGTTGCTTACTAAAAGATTGTTTTTGTAAAAAAACACTTGTTAAAAGAAACTCTTCCTAGTAAAATAGGGAGAGTTTTTATATGAGGGCATAATATGAAAAAAATTATCTTAACAGCATTTTTACTTTCAACTGTTTCAGTTATTTCAGCTCACGCTGATATCAAAACAGATATATTAAATGATAAAGTTACAAGATTAGAAAAAGATATTAATGCATTGCAACGAAAAGTTTATCAATCATCAAATACTATAAGCGTTGATGAAAATGTTCAATCAGTATCGACGGGGAATTTGGAAGATTTATACAATCGTGTTAGTGCACAAGATGCTGTTGTTAAAGAGTTAACAGCAAAGATGGAGCAGTTGGAGTTTCAACAAAAACAATTAGATGAACGCTTGACAAAAATGAATGCTGATATTGATGTGCGTTTTAATATGCTTCAAAATGAAAAAGCAACAATTTCAACTTCAGATAAAGGCGCTTCAAATAAAGCAGCAGCTCAGTCAGCTTATGATAATGCTTATAACATTATGAAAAAAGGGGACTATAAAGCTGCTGAAGGCGCTTTTACAACATTTATGAAGGATTATCCAAAATCTGACTTGGTTGGAAATGCAAATTACTGGTTGGGTGAAACATACTATGCGAGAGGGTTGTATGAACAAGCCGTTGGTATTTTTGCTGATGGATTTACAAAATATAAGAAAAATTCAAAAGCTGCGGATAATCTTTTAAAACTTGGTCTTACAATGAACAAGTTGAACAAAAAAACAGAAGCTTGCACAGCTTTTAAATCTTTAGCAAAAGAATTTCCTAAAGCTGATAAAAAGCTTAAGGACAGAGCCGCAGCAGAAGCTAAAAAATTATCTTGCAAATAAGTATGACTTTAAATTTATCACGTTTTGAAAAAATTTTAGAAATGTTAAAGTTATCCACAGGTAAAAAATGGGCTGTGGCTGTTTCTGGTGGGGCAGATAGTTTGTGTTTAACTTTATTGCTTCATGAGTTTTGTAAAAAGAAAAATATACAATTAACTGCATTGACGGTTGATCACAATATCCGAAAAGAAAGCGCAAAAGAGGCTGGAGATGTTCATTCTTTTTGTGAAAAAAAAGGTATTTTTCATGTCGTTTTAAAAAATACAGAGTTTATTGGAGCTAAATCCGTTGAAGAAGAAGCTCGTCGTATACGATACACTTTACTGACCGATTATTGTCAAAAAGAGGCTGTTTCACACTTGTTTGTAGCGCACCAAATGGAAGATCAGGTTGAAACATTTTTAGCTCGTTTAGCACGGGGAAGTGGTATAGATGGTTTAAGTGCAATAAAGCCTCTTACTCAAAAAAATGGGGTAACTATTGTGCGCCCATTTTTAGATGTTTTGAAAAAAGATATTGTTTCTTTTTTGATGAAAAAAAACATTGAATGGGTTGAAGATCCAATGAATCAAGATACGCAATATGAACGTGTTAAATGGCGCAACTTTTTGCCTGAGTTAGAAAAAAAAGGGTTGTCAAAAGAGTTTATTTCTCTTTCAACAAAAAGGCTTACTCGTGTGCAAGAAACACTAAATTGGGTAGTTCAAGAAGCTATCAAATCAAGTGTGACCTATTTTAACGAGGGATATGCTTTAATCAATAAGGATATTTATTTAACATATCCAGAGGAAGTTAAAATCAGGGTGCTTGCTGACGTTGTTAAGACGATTGGACAAAGTGAAAAAATGATTTCGCTTGAGTTGCTTGAGCGGGTTGTTATGAATTTTCCTCAAAAAACAACATTGGCAAATTGTATTTTAATTCCACATAAAAAGGGTATTTTTGTTTCAAAAGAATATTCAAAAATGGAAACACGAAAAAAAATCAAAGCAAATATACTTACAAAATGGGATCGGTTTGAAATTTTTTCTCCCATTGATGGATACATTTTTGCCTCAGCAACATTGAAGAGGAAAAAGAATATCCCATATTTAGTTCAGCAAAGTTTTCCTTGCTTTGAGGTGGAAAAAGAACTTGAAAATACCTCGAATATTGAGTATAAAGAAAACTTAAATAAAAGTATTCATATAAAGTTTATAAAAGATCGATAAAAGGAAAGTAGAATGAAAAAACAATCAAATACAGCCGTTTTTTGGCTTGTCTTTTTCACTGTTATTGTGTTGTTGGCAAGCTTTTCATTTCCAGATCCTAAAAAAGCAAAACAAGTTGAACTCTCTTTTAGTGAGTTTGTAACTTCTGTTGAAAAAGGGGATGTGAAATCTGTTGAAATTCAAGGACAAGCAATAACGGGTGAGTTTGAAAAAAATGGTGGATTTAAAACATATGCCCCAACTGATGCAGGGCTCATCCCAATTTTGAAAGCAAACAATGTTAAAGTAACAGCTCTTCCACTTGAAAGTGAATCAAGTTGGTTTATGGCCTTGATTTCATGGGCGCCAATTTTGTTGTTTGCAGGTATTTGGATTATGATGATGAAACAAATGTCTGCAAGTAATGGAAAAGCCATGAGTTTTGGAAAATCTAAAGCCAAACTTTTGGAAGGAAAAGATAAAGTTACATTCAATGATGTTGCTGGGATTGAAGAAGCAAAACAAGAATTGCAAGAAATTGTTGATTTCTTAAAAGCTCCAATCAAATTCCAACGTTTGGGTGGTAAAATACCAAAAGGAGCTTTGCTTGTTGGCCCTCCAGGAACAGGTAAAACACTGTTAGCAAGAGCAATTGCTGGTGAAGCAAATGTTCCATTCTTTAGCATTTCAGGTTCTGATTTTGTTGAAATGTTTGTAGGTGTTGGTGCTTCACGTGTTCGTGATATGTTTGAACAAGCAAAAAAATCAGCGCCATGTATTGTTTTTGTTGATGAAATTGATGCTGTTGGTCGCCATCGTGGTGCAGGACTTGGCGGTGGTAATGATGAGCGTGAGCAAACATTGAACCAATTACTTGTTGAAATGGATGGTTTTGAAACAAATTCTGGTATTATCTTAATTGCTGCAACAAACCGACCAGATGTTTTGGACCCTGCTTTGTTAAGACCTGGTCGTTTTGACAGACAAATTGTTGTTTCAAATCCAGATATTAATGGACGAGAAGCTATTTTAAATGTGCATGTTAAAAAAGTTCCTTTGGCTCCAAATGTATCACTTCCACTTATTGCACGTGGAACACCTGGTTTTTCGGGTGCTGATTTAGCAAATCTTGTTAATGAAGCTGCTCTTCTTGCGGCAAGACGCAACAAAACAATGGTAACGATGCAAGATTTTGAAGATGCTAAAGACAAGGTTATGATGGGATCTGAAAGAAAATCACTTGTTATGGATGAGCAAGAAAAGAAAATGACGGCTTATCACGAAGCTGGGCATGCAATTGCTTCACTTCATTTGCCAGAATCTGATCCTTTGCACAAAGTTACAATTATTCCAAGAGGAAGAGCTTTGGGTGTGACAATGCAATTGCCAGAAAAAGACAAGTACTCTCAAAGTATGACTTATTTGAAATCTCGTTTAAGTATTCTTTTTGCTGGTCGTTTGGCTGAAGAAATGATTTTTGGAAAAGAAAATGTTTCAACAGGGGCAAGTAATGACATTCAAGTTGCAACCACAATTGCTCGCAAAATGGTGAGTGAATGGGGTATGAGTGATGTGATGGGACCAATTGCTTATGATGAACCAGAGGGTGAAGTTTTCTTGGGTTACAGCATTTCAAAAAGAAAGAATGTTTCTGATTTAACAGCACAACAAGTAGATGCTGAAATTAGAAAGATTATTGATGCCGCATATCAAAAAACACGCGAACTTTTGACAGAGTATAAGCAAGAGCTGGATACACTGGCTTTGGGTTTGATTGAATATGAAACACTTTCTGGAGATGAAATTAAAGATCTTTTGGAAGGAAAAGAGATCCGTATTCAAACTAAAAAAGAAGCAGTCAAATCAAGAGCAACCGTTCCTTCAATCGGTGAAGTTTCTGATGAGGTTCAAGAAAATGTGGATATTTCCTCTTTGCTTGAATCAAATGTAAAAGAGGCAAGTTTAACAAAGAAGAAAAACTCAAAAGAGAAAAAATAAGAAAAAACCCGAAAGTTAATAATTTAATTTTCGGGTTTTTTATAATTTAAAATAATCATTCATTATCTGTTTTATAAAAAATAACAGGAAAGCCTTCCTCATTTGTCATGGGTTCGAATCGCTTTAATCTATCATTAAAGATATCTTCATCAATATAAAATTCTTCACTATGTTTTTTTGTTCTTTCTAAAGCTCTTTTTTTTGCTAATGATATATCGCATTGAACAGCATGGAAAACAACATCTGGTGTTATTTTTTTTGCCCAATCATAATATTTTTTGCGTGTTTCTTTTTCCCACAATCCATAGTCGAGAATAACGTTATTTCCTTTTTTTATTTCTTCAATGGTTTTTTCTTTGATTATTTTATCAATAATATTAAATCGCTCTTGACTAAAATCTTCTGGATTTCTTCCATATGTTTTAATCATCAACTCATCATGTGTAAATCGAATCGCAGGAAGTTCTTTTTCTAATTGTTTAGCAATAGTTGTTTTTCCAAAACCAATAAATCCATGTATTAAATGTATGCTTGGCATAAAAAAATTCCCTTAAAATAATTATATTTTTACTTTAAGGGAATCAAATTAAAAAATCAAATTTAATTTAAGTGCGCTTCAATAAACCAAACAGATTTATCTAATTCTTCAAGAGCTTGAGTATAATAATCAATGGTTGCAGCATCTGCTTCAGAAAGATCAACATCTTCTCTGAGAGAGTTAGCAACCAATGCATATCTTATTTGGAGTTCTCTTAAATGATCAAGTGCGTTTGATAAGTTACTAGGGTATTCTTCAAAATTTGTGTTTTGAACAAGGTATTCTGGAGTAGCGATTGCGCTGCAGTTTAGTTGAACCAATCTTTCTGCAAAAATATCAACGTATTTTTGTAGAATTTCATAAAAATCATCTAACATTTCGTGGATGGCAATAAAATTTAAACCTTGTAAATTCCAGTGAGCTTGTTTTGTGTTTAATGATAAAATTGAAAAATCGATAAGATAGCGATTGAGTGTTTGAATGCTTGTTTTTTTCATATCTTCATCAAATTCTAAAGCTGTTACTCGTTTTTGCATATTTAGTTTTGTCATAAAATTTTCCTTTACATATTATCTTTTGTTGAAGCTGTTATGAATCTATTTAATTCAAAAATACCGTATCCGATAAGATATAATCCGAGAAGTAAGGTGATTGTAATATTTGCAATTACAGGATACAAAAAAATTAAAATTGAAAAACCAATTCCAAAAACACTTGCACCAACAAGCTGTTTCCAAGGAGCATTTGGTATATCTTTTATTTCCAATCCCATTGCAAGTTGAACTGTGCTGTTGAACAAAATCCAAAAAGCTAAAATAATAGGAAGTGTAGCGACTGATACACCAACATTTGTTAAGAATAATAAGCCAATGAAAACATCTAAAATACCAAGTGCAAGTATTGCATATGAATCGCCTTCTTTAAAGGCGAGGATATAGCTGCTTCCAAGAATGATAAATAAAATTCCAATAATTAAAACTGAGGTAATAAGCGCACTAATAGGATTAAATAAAACATAAATGCCACTCATTATGAGTAGCAAACTTACAATTAAAAGCCAAATGTTTCGGCAACATATTTTTTTTAACATTTTTCCTCCTAAAAATAAAAAATACACTCTTTAAAGTAAGGTGTGTTTTACTTTTTTCAAGAGAAGAAAAAGATTAAAATATCTATATATGTTAGCTGGTTAAAGAGATTTTGTTTGTTCTTTTTTTAGTCTTGTTTTAGCTCTTGATGAAAGGGATATATTTTTCAATTTCATTAAAGCTGTTTTTCTGTCTAAGTCAGAAGAATATTTGTTTATTTGAATAGATTTTAATATTTTTACAATTTGAGTGGAAGAAATATTTCCTTCGTTTTGAAGAATAGAAATATAGGTTAAAGCTGCATTTGAATAGCCTTTATACATGGCCATTTTAATGGCGTTTTTTATAGTTTTTTTTAAATAATCCGGTGCTTTGACATAATCTTGAGATAAACGGTCAAAAAGACTTTCTTGAAAACTTTTTTTACCTTGTTTATCATTTAATAAATCAAATAATGAACTTTTAAATGGAGTGTTGTTCAAGTTTGGTAAATGTAAAACAAAAGGAACAATGTCGTTTGCTTTTTCAACAGTTCTATATTTTTGCATCAAAGGAATGAGATTTTCTAATTGTGCAAATTCTTGAATTTTTTCATATCCACGATTATCAACATAAGGTGCTGTATAATCAAAAAAACGATTAAATGCCATTCCTGTTATAACCATTGCGCGCATGGTTGTTAAACCCATAATAGCGTTTCCATTTATTGTATTTTTTATCAGAAAGTCAACGAGTCGTTTTTGTTCTAACAATCCAAGAGCAATGTTTTCTTTCTTTTTGGATAATTCGATTTTTTGATGAAGAGTTATTAATTTTTCAACATTATTTTTAGCATAGGCATTTAAAGATGCTATGGATGGTAAAGGTGAATGTGTCTTTTTTTTATCTAATAATTTCATAATGACCTTCTTTATCAAAGAAATAGCATAAAAAAGGTTTTTGCGCAAGGTTAAAGTAAAAAAATACTTCTTAAAATAAAGGGTATATAAAAAAAGAGGGATAAAAAAATCCCCCCACAAAAATTGCAGGGGGATTAGAAGGTCGTTTTATTAGAACTTGTATTTCAATGAAGCAAGTCCTGTGTGGTTTGTATAGTCGCCTTTGAATAAGCCTTCATATTCTAAAGCAACTTCGGTTTTTCTATTGATATCCAAACCAACGCGAGCGCCAATTTCAATACCAAACTTATCGAGGTTTTCTGTGGCAACGTCATATTTTGCCCCGTTGACAACTGTGACTGAATTTTCCATATCTGGTTGGATAAAGTCGTATGTCACAGCTGCTCTGAGCTCTGGATACCATGCAAGCCCTGGAGCCAATGTGTACCCAATGGTGTATTGAGCGCCCAAGATACCTGTTAAGATTTGGCCATCAGCAGCGCCAACTTTTTGGCCAGCATCATCCGTGTAGCCGTGTTGTTTGATATAGGTGTATCTTAAACCTGCTTCAGGTGAAATCACACCGCTT
>JAZQXL010000011.1:0-233972 GCA_045632845.1 Alphaproteobacteria bacterium | reverse complement strand
TAGCATCAAAGACTGAAGATGCTCCTTTGCTATTTAAATCAATGGTTGTTGCTCCTGCCGAAATTGAAACAAAACATATGCAAAAAATGGTTGTTCCAAGTAAAATGGTTTTAAAACTCTTATCTTTCATCAGCGCCTCCTATAGCCTTGTGGCAATATTTGTAAATCAACTAGTTTAATTGTAACATATGATAATAAAAAAATCCATAAAAAAATATGTTTTTTTAATATGTTACAAACTAAAGTATCAATTTTGATTAAAGAAAAATGAAAATAAAGCTTTTCTTAAAACAAAATGGATAACATATTGAAAATTATTCTATCATATTTTTAAGTAAAAGTCTATTGAAAAATAATTTTTAAGCTGTTAAAAATTATAACAGGATGAAATTATTGACAAAATTAAAATAAGAAAATGGAATTTTGGCATACATTTTGTCGATTGTAATAAAAATTTTTAGAAAGAACGAATGTTTTTTTGAGAGGGGTTCCAATTTTGGATAAATGTTGTAAGTTCTTTGTCTTCTTTTTCAGGTAAGACGATGTTTGGTTTAACAAGTAGGTCGCCTTTATCTTTAACGCCTTTTCCTTTTACACGCATAACATTCAAGGTGTTAGGGTAGGGAGGAATTTTGAGCATGATATCGCCATAAGGTGTTGGTGTTGTGATTTTTGCCCCTAAAACAGCCTCTTTTAATGATATGGGTAGAGTTAAAAAAACGTTGTCGCCTTGTCTTTCGTATAAACTGGATTTTTGAACTTTGATTTTGATTAAAGCATCTCCATTTTTTCTGCCCATTCCAGCTTCTCCTTGTCCTTTTAATCGAAGGATTGCATCATCTGTTACGCCAGCAGGGATTTTGATTTTGAGTTTTTTGCCATTTGCAAGTGAAACTGTTGTTTCACCACCAGTAATAGATAAATCAAAATCTATGTTTAAGTTGTATGTTGTATCTTGTCCTGCTGCTTGGTAAGATTGGTTATGGTGTGAATTTTTGAATGAATTTGTAAACCCACTGAATAAGTCTGAAAAATCAAATCCGCCGCGTCCTCCACCGAACATAGAGGCTAAATCTTCAGGATTTATATGGTGTGTGTTTCCTCCAAATCCAGAAAAACCGCTTTTATCATATGATCCATACCCAAAAGGTGTTGGATTACCATTGGCATCAATTTCACCATTGTCAAATCTTTTTCTTTTTTCTGGATCTGATAGTAATTCGTATGCTGCAGTGATGGTTTTGAATTTGTCTGCAGCTGATTTATCAGGATTGACATCTGGATGATATGCTCTAGCAAGTTTGTGATATGCTTTTTTTATTTCATTTGCTGTTGCTGATTTTGATACACCAAGTAATTCGTATGGATTTTTCATTCTGATACCTCTTAATTGTTTTGATTATTATTTTATATAATGTCAAATTTTAAAAAAATCTATGGAAAAAATAAAAAAAATGTTATATTCTAAGCATTATGACAGAAAAGAAAAATTTAAACCGATTGATGAAAGTGGCGTCTGTAGCCTCAATTGCAACAGCCGTTACTTTGGTTATTGTTAAGTTTTTTGCTTACTTAATTACAGGATCGGTTGCAATCTTGTCTAGTTTGTTTGATTCTGTGCAAGATTTTATGACGTCAGCTGTTAATTATGAAGCTGTGCGCCATTCTGTTGCTCCTGCGGATAAAGAGCATCGGTTTGGTCATGGAAAAGCTCAGGCGATTGGAAGTCTTATTCAAGGAGCTATTATATTTGCAGCTGCAGCTTTTTTGTTAAAAGAGGCAGGTAATCGTTTTTTTCACATTGAACCAATTAATGAGATTGGACTTGGCACGTGTGTTGCGGTTTTTGCAATTCTTATTACAATTGTTTTGGTGCAATTTCAAGCGTATGTGATAAAAAAAACAAATTCTCTTTCTTTAAAAACAGACAGAGCGCATTATACAGGCGATATTCTTATGAATGTTGGAGTTGTTGCCTCAATGGTTGCCTCTTATTACTTTGATTTATATGTGATTGATGCTTTGTTTGGTATTGGTGTTTCTATTTATTTGTTTGTAACAGTTTTTGGCGTTGCAAAAGAAGCAATAGCGATGTTAATGGATACGGAAATGCCTGAGGATGTGCGTGAAAAAATCAAAAAAATGGCATTTGCTTATGAAGATGTTTTAGAGGTTGTTGATTTAAAAACAAGACTCTCAGGAAGTTGTATATTTATTCAATTTTGTGTTCGGATGAATGCTCAATTAACGCTTAAAAAGGCGCATGATATTACAGAATTTATTGAAGATGATATTAAAAAAGAATATCCAGATTCTCAAATTATTATTCATTTTGAACCCTCGTTTAAAAAGGTTAAATCATGATTATATATAATCAAAAAGATGTTGTTGATGCTCTTCTTAATCCAAAATTATATCCTGCAAAATGGAATGTGAAAGAAGTCACGGTTCGTCAGTCTCATATTGCTATTTTGTTTATGGCAGGGAATTATGTGTTTAAATTAAAACGAGCTGTGCTTATGCCAGATATCGATTTTTCAACACCAGCAAAAAGGCGTCTTGCTTGTGTTCAAGAGATGAAACGCAGTACAGTATATGCACCTAATTTGATATTGGGTGTACGTTCAGTTCGAAAGTTGCCTAACGGTCGCATTTGTATTGGGGGAAAGGCAGGGGAAGAAATTGATACACTTTTGGTAATGAAACGTATTCCTGAAAGTGATATTTTAGGAAATGTGTTGCCAAGCGATTCTTTTGGTCGTTTTGAGGTAATGGATTTGGCTGAGCAGTTGGCTGAGCTTCACTCAAAAGCAAAACCTTTTCGCACAAAATGGGGCGTCCCTGTTGTTCAAAAAATTATTTTAGAAACAGAGAGAGTTCTTTCTTGCTTTTGTCCAAGTTTGTTTGAACGTGAAAAATTAGATTCACTTATGCAAGGTATGCTTAAAAATGTTGGGGAAAACTCAAGACTTTTGGCAATGCGTTCTAAAAGCGGTCATGTGAAAAAATGTCATGGCGATTTATTGTTGAGCAATATTGCAAAAGAAGGGGGCAAATATCTTTTCTTTAGTCCTGTAGAATATGATGAGCATGCGGAATGTATTGATACATTATATGATTTGTCATATTTGTTGATGGATTTTGAAATGAGAGGGATGCGAAAACTTTCCAATATTTTGTTCAATCATTATTTGGCATATATGAATGATGTTGAAGGGTATCCTTTGTTGCATTTGTATCAATCAATGCGTGCGGCTGAGCGTGCAGCTGTATGTGCCAAAAGATCTGTTATGTTGCAAGGGCAAGAAAAAAAAGATGCTGTTGAAAAAGCGCAAATATATTTTAAAATGGCATGTCATTTTATGACTTCATATCCGCCTGTATTAATTGCGTGTGGTGGTTTATCAGGAAGTGGAAAGTCAAGAGTCGCACGTGAAATTGGTGGGTATTTAAATCCAGCTCCTGGTGCTGTTATTTTAAGAGATGACATTGTCAAAAAGCAAATAAATGGATGTCCGATTGATCAGCATTTTGATAAAGCTTTTGATACACCAATTGTTGAAAAAGTTGTTTATGATGTTTTAAGGCAAGAGGCAAAAATTGCTCTTTCAAGTGGTTGCGCTGTGATTGTTGATGCTTTGTTTTATGATGAAAATGAACGTCGGATGATTGAAGAATTAGCACAAGACTTGGGGGTAACATTTGTTTCTCTTTGGATGGATGCGCCGTTTGAGGTTCGATTGGGCCGAGTAGAAAGTCGTAAACGAAATCCATCAGATGTTCGAACACAAGAAGATTTGGAAAAACAATTGACTTTAGAAACAGGGATTGTAACCTGGCCAAAGATTATAACAAATAAATCACGGGAAGAAACTTTGCAAGATGCATTAGAAATTTTGAACAAAGTGTGTCCAATGCCGATTTTAAAAACTGAATAAAATCAAGATATTGTTTATTTGAACAATCTTTTTTTGATAAAAAAATAAAAAAAATTAAAAAAAAGCTTGATATTTATTTTTTTTTAGTGTATAAATATGCCTATTGAAGATGCACCCGTAGCTCAATTGGATAGAGCATCTGACTACGGATCAGAAGGTTGTAAGTTCGAATCCTGCCGGGTGCGCCATCTAACCCTTACTTTCGTAAGGGTTTTTTTGTGTTTAATATTATTTTTATAAAAAAACTTCGAACCGAAAAAGATTCGAAGTTTTCATAAATTAAAAAATCAAAAAGTTTATTGTGCTTTTTTTGTGAATTTAAAGGCCGCACTTCTTGTTTTTAATTCTTCAGTTAATGCGGATAGTTTTCCACCATTTTTATGTAAAAATGCTGTATATTCATTACGATAACTTGCAATCATGCTAACCCCTTCAATAACAATATCTGTGATTTTATATGTGGTTCCGTCTTTTTTTATACGCCATAAAACTTCAGCAGGTGGGTTGTTTTGAACTTCGCTAATAACAAAAAATTGGTTTGATTTTGCAGGTTTAATCCCTGTGAAATTAATTTTTTGTCCTGTATATAAGTTGAATTTGTCAGCCCAAGATTTTGTTGTGAAATCTAAAAAAACTTCTAAAAATTCATTTTTTTCTTGAGGTGTTGCTTTTTTCCAATAAACACCAGAAACTTGTCTTCCAACAGTTTTGATATCTAAATCTTTTTTGAAGCGATCATGAAAAATTTTGATTTTTTCATCTTCTGGAATGTTGGCGCTCAAAACGTTATTGATGATGTCATCTGTTAGGTTTTGAATGAACTTTGTTCCGCCTTCATCAGCTTTTGTTGGTAATGATAAAAATAGAACAGATAAGATAATAGCGATTATTTTTTTCATTTTTTGATACCCTTTTATTCTTCTTCAAAATCAAAATCATATGTTGCGTTTGTTGATGCATTATCGTTTTGAATGACGGTGTTTATTTTTTTCTCCCTGTTTTGGCGATACATGCTTCTAACTGTTGCGTAAAAATCAGTAGATGAATTTTTCAAACTATCAAGAAATTCAATATTTTCTTCTCGAGATTGAATAGCGTCAAGAGCAACGATTCCGTAACGAACAGATGGTTCGTGAATGGTGGAAAGTTCTGCGCTTGTTAATAATGTACTAAAGACTGTTCCAACAGTATCGCGTGGATTTGATGGGCCTAAGATTGGCCAGACGATATATGGCTCGCTTGTTTGCCAACCCCACACGGCAAGTGTTTGTCCAAAGTCGTTTGTATGAACAGGAATGTTCATATCTGAAGCAACGTCAAATAAGCCGCCGAGCCCTAAGAATGTGTTTGCTAAGAATCTGCGTGAAATATCCCAAGCGTGTTCGCCTTCACCTTGAAGAAGTGAGTTGATTAAATAGCCTGGTTGTTTGATATTGTCAAACACATTTGCAATACCAGTTCTAACTGGTTTAGGTGTTACAGCTCGGTATCCCTTGGCAATTGGTTTTAAAATAGCTGCATCTAAAAGCATATTTGTTGCAAACATTGCTCTATTGAATGGTTCAATAGGATCGTTTGCTTCCTCATAGGCTTTGATTTCTTCAGGCGTAACAGGTTTGGTTGCACAGCCAGTTAAAAGCAAAGAAGCACAGGTTAAAGCAAACAATGTATTTTTAATCAATAGGGCCTCCTATTTTTTTTCTTGTTGAGCCATCATAAGTTGGTGTTCAATTTCTGGTAATACTTCGTCGACAGATCTGACAAATGTGAGTAATTTGATTTGATGAGGTTTGACAAATCCTTCACCAACCATTTCAAATAAAAACTGTTGAAGGGTGTTGTAAAAACCATCAATATTGACAACAATAATTGGTGATTTAATAATTCCTAATTGGCGTAATGTTAAAACTTCAAACAATTCATCCATGGTGCCAAAGCCACCTGGTAAAATGGCAATAGCATCAGCTTGGTCGACCATAGATACTTTTCTTTGAGCCATTTGATCCCAAACTTCAAACTTGTCAGCTTTTTTTGCAATTTCTGCTGGTTTTTCAATGTCGTAGAGTTCTCGAATGGTAGCGCCAATAACATAGCCGTTTTCAGAAAAAGCACCATCAGAAACGGCACCCATCAAACCAGTTGTGCCTGCGCCGTAAATAAGTTTGATCTCTTTTCTTGCTAAAATTTCACCCAGACGATGGGCTTCTTGAACGTAAATGGCTTTTCTTCCGGAACTTCCCCCGCAAAAAACAGCTACAGAATTAAGTGTACTCATGTTTTTCCTTGATTTTAAAAATAATTTATTGTTAGTATAGAGAATATATGTATAATAGGAAAAGGTCAAGCTAAATCTTAAGGGGACTATAATGAAAAATGTATTTTTTTTCTTGAGTGTATTTTTTGTTTCAACGCCTATGTTGGCTCAAGAAGCGATTCCTTTGTTTGATGAAATACCTAGTTTTGTTGATGAAAAAAAAGAAGAAAAATCAGTGGTTGAAAAAGCACCTGTTTCAACGCCAAAACTTATCAGTGTAAAAGAAAATGGGTTCAAAGCTAATAAACCAAACTTAGGTAGAGATGCTACTCCTATTACATCCTTGAGATTGGCCCCTTTCCCTGATTTTTCGGTGAATTTAGATGCGTCGGCTGTTCCTCCTGTTCAAGAAAAAAAATTTGAAGAAAAAGTTATTGAAGAATCGGAAATTTTAAAACGTGAAAATCCATTGACAATGACTGAAAAAGCAGAAACAGGCGATGAATATTTGCAACGTTTGATAAATGAAAGAAGATTGAGAAAAGCAGCGGGAGGATCAAGTTATACCAATCCTTTAGGCTTAAGACATGATGCTGATGGCTTTTTAATTTCAAGTGTTGGGTTGGGCATGATGCCAGATGAAGTTGTTGATGCTTTGGAAGATCAAGGATATTTACTCACTAAAACACATAAAGTTTTACCACCTGCATTGTCTGTTCAATATGAAAAAGATTGTCGTATGACGCGAAAACTTTATATCCCAGCAGATATTAGAGCTTGCATTGATGATAAAGCAGCTGAAGATGAAACAACATATATTAAACAAATGATTTTTAATAAAGCATTGACAAGGGAAACTATGGTTGTGGATTATACATCTCTTGCAACTGAAAATGTTTCTTACCGTATTTTTTATAAAAACAAGGGTGATCCTTCTTTAAACAGCAGTCGAAAGAATAGAATGCTAAAAGAAAATAGAAAAAAAGAGTTTTGGAATCTTGTTTTTGGAACATATGGGTTGCCAGATAATAATGAAGACGTTTTATGGGGAAATGAAAACACCTCATTTTTAACAGCAAAAATGCAAGGATCTGCCTATGATGCTTATTTGTTGTTAGAAAGTACGCAACTTCAAAATGAAGATTATGAAAAATGGGCTGAAACAATAAGAGAAGTTAAAGTGCCTACATCATTTGGCTTTGTTTCTAAAGAAGATATTGTGGAAGAATAAAAGGGGATATTTTATATGCAAAAGAATATAGAAAACTACCTAATAAATTATACACAAAAAGTTTTAGATGGTGAAATTGGTCATTTGGTTGGTCGTGAAAAAGAGCTTGAACGACTTATCCACATTTTACTTAGAAGCACAAAAAACAATCCAGTTGTTATCGGTGTGAATGGGATTGGTAAAACAGCTTTGTTGGAAGGGTTGATCGCTTTTATTGGGTCACAAGATGCACCTGAATATTTGCAGTCAAAAGAAGTTGTTGGTATTGATATTGCAAAGATTATGTTGGATACAACCAATGAAATGGAATATGCTGAACTTGTCAAACGTGTGATGCAGCATGTTGTTGATTCGGATGGAGATAAGATTTTATATATTAAAGATATCTCTCTTTTGGTTAATATGGATACTGCTCCTGAAAATAAAGAGCCAGCTAAATTTTTAAAGCTCTGTTTAAGCAGTGGGCAAATTCGTTGTTTGATTGAGGCAGAAACACAGTCTTTTGTCAGTTATATGGAAAAAGATAATATTGTGATGGGTCAAGTTCAACGTGTGTTGTTAGAAGAACCAACTCTTCAAGAAAGTATAGAAATTGTTTCTTCTTTAAAAGAAAAATTTGAAACACACTATAATGTTGTTATCCCAGATGAAACAGTTGTTGCAGCTTGTCAATTGACGCACAGATATATTAAACAAAGGGCTTTTCCTGCGAAAGCACTTGATTTGTTAGATGATGCGGCGTCATTGTTAATGATTGATATTGCAAAAGGAGAAGTTGAAAGTGATCACAATCAAGTTACTGTTGACTTTTGCAATAGAACGATTGCTGCGTGGACTGGTATTCCTGTTGAAAAAGTTGATGCGGAAGATAAACAACGACTCGCAAATGCAGAACATTATTTAAAGCAACGAGTTGTTGGGCAAGATGGAGCTGTTGTAGTAGTAGCTAATGCACTAAGGCGTGCAAGATCTGGATTGCAAGATCCAAATAGACCAATTGGATCATTTTTGTTCATTGGTACAACAGGGGTTGGTAAAACTGAACTTGCAAAGTCTTTAGCTGATTTTATGTTTAATGATGAAACAGCCTTGCTTCGTTTGGATATGAGTGAATATATGGAAAGAACTTCTGTTGCAAGAATGATTGGACCACCTCCAGGAACACCAGGTTTTGAAGCAGGTGGTTTGTTAACAGAATCGGTTCGTTTGCGTCCATTTCAAGTGGTGTTGTTTGACGAAATTGAAAAAGCGCATTTAGATATTTTAAACTTAATGTTGCAATTGTTGGACGAAGGTCGTTTGACAGATAGTAAGGGAATTACGGTTGATTTTAGAAATACGATTATCATTTTAACATCTAACGTTGGGGCAAATTTGCCAAGTTATCAACGTGTTGAAAAGTTGAGCGAATATTTTAGACCTGAGTTTTTAAATCGTTTAGACGATATTGTATCTTTCCACCAGTTGAATGAAGAACATTTGAGAATGATTGTGGATATTCATTTAAATAAACTTTTAAAACGAGCCAAGGCATTGGGTTACAATGTTGTTGTTGCAGATTCTGCAAAAGATTGGTTTGTGGATGAAGTTTTTACCTCTAAGTTTGGTGTTCGTGCATTGAAGCGATTGATTCAAAATCAAGTAGAAAACCCTCTTTCATTTTTGATTATGCAAGAAAAAATCAAACCAGGACAAGATGTCTTTTTAAATGTTGATAAGACTGGTCGAAAATTGCAAATTTATTCTAAAGCTGCTCTAAAGAAAAAGGTTGAATCAAAGGAACAAGAAGAAAGCGAAAATCAAGAAAAGAATGAGTAAAGAAAAAGAGTTATCTGATAAGCTGGTTGAGTGGTTTTATAAAAATGCAAGAACAATGCCTTGGCGGGTTATTGGCGGGGCACATCCGAATCCTTATGAGGTTTGGATTTCTGAAATTATGTTGCAGCAAACAACTGTAAAAACTGTTGAATCTTATTTTCCAAAATGGATTAAAAGGTTCCCAACTGTTCAAGCTTTAGCAAATGCAGATATTGAAGAAGTTCTTCTTTG
This sequence comes from Alphaproteobacteria bacterium, assembly GCA_045632845.1. Classification (GTDB taxonomy): domain Bacteria; phylum Pseudomonadota; class Alphaproteobacteria; order CAAHEQ01; family UBA3637; genus RGIG4140. The sequence continues at coordinate 224,500 of JAZQXL010000011.1, read as the reverse complement.
TTGGCAAGGGTTGGGATATTATACAAGAGCAAGAAAAATTCATGAATGTGCCAAAGTTTTGGTTGAAAAATATGATGGACAATTGCCATCAGATAGGGCAGAGTTGTTGAAACTTCCTGGAATTGGCCCTTACAGTGCTTCAAGTATAGCAGCTTTTGCATTTAACGCACCTGAAACGGTTGTTGATGGGAATGTAATAAGGGTTATTGCTAGATTATATGGAATTGAAAAACCAGTTACAAAAGAAGAAATTTATGATTTAGCGGTTCCTTTGACTCATCAAACGCATTCAGCAGATTATTCATCAGCCATTATGGATTTGGGAGCTACAATTTGCACTCCTCAAAATGCAAAATGTCTTTTATGTCCGTGGAAAGAAGCATGTCTTGCTCATAAGAATGGGCTTGTGGATAAAATTCCATTGATTAAAAAGTTGGAAAAAAAACGCTTTGATGGATTTGTTCATTTAATAAAAAATGACAAAGGTGAATATTTTATTCAAAAAAGAAGTGAAAAAGGTTTGTTACACGGGTTGTATGAATTTCCTTGGACAAAAGAAAAAAATCCTCTTTTTAAAGCTAATTGGCAAGAGAGTAGTCAGATTGTTTCTCACACATTTACCCATTTTCATTTAACATTAACACCGTTATTTTTGATTAAAAATGATTTTGCGCAAGAAGATGGTTTTTATGTTAAGTTAGAAGATTTTAAAAAGTATCCTTTTTCCACATTAATGAAAAAAGTTATTCGTACATTGTCAGATAAATAAAAGTTGATACGTATTTATTGTTAAAAGGGATGTTATGTTTTTAATTCAGGAATTAGATTTTTCAATTAGAGAATTTTTGCCATCAGATTTTAAAAAATTATATCAAATAGCAGATGCAATTAATAGACAAGCAAAAGAAAAAGAGGGATTTCAACCTTTTTATGCTTTTCAAGTTGATCCATCTAGAAAAGATTATCAGTATTTGTTAGGTGAAAAAATAAATCATTTTTTACAAAAAGCTGAAGATGAAAAGAATCAATCGCCACGCAAAACATATCGTATGGCTTTGTGTGATGGAAAGGGGAATTTGGTTGGAAATATCACAATAGACGATTATCCTTCACAAGATAAAAATGGAAATTTGATTCAAGGAGATGTTGGGTATTTTATTAATCCTTTAGATGGTAGAAAAGGTTTAATGAGTAAAGCATTGGCCTGTGTTTTAAATGTTTATTTTAAAACACATGATGAATTAGATATAACTGTTCATCCGAACAATTTATATTCAATTAAAATGCTGCAACGTTTCAATGCAAAAGTAGTTGGGTTTAAATCGACTTCAGCTTATCAAGATGAACCAAGAATGGTTTTAAAAATGTTTAAAACAGATTTTTTATCTTCAAACAGGTCTCATTTTGTTGCAACTCAAAAAAAGCAACTTTATCCACAAGAATCAGGAAGGATCAGATATGTTTAGCGATGCACACTTGCCAGAACCAGAATATATTTTAGAGGTTGAAAATCCACCTCATTTAATTCAAATAGATGAAAAAGATGGTCTCTTTTTTTGTGATGAGTTTACAAAAGAAAAACGAGTACGTTTTTATATCTATCAGATGTTGTTGAAGGCACAAAAAGAATTACCTGAAAATTATTTTTTAAAAATTTATGAGGCCTATCGACCTCTTGATGCTCAAAAAAAATTGTGGGATGAAGTTGTTCAAAAACAGATGGAAGAACACCCAGAGTTGTCAACTGATTCTGAAGAATTTATAGCTTGTTGTGATGTTTTTTGTGCGAACCCATATCGTCAAGGAAGTGGACATCAAAGTGGTGCAGCGATAGATGTTACTTTGTGTGATAAAAATGGAAATGAATATGATATGGGTGGACTTATTCGTGGTTTTTCTGAATCGGCGGATTTTGAATTTGACGTGTCTGTTGAGGCAAGAAAAAATAGAAATATATTAAAAAACGCGCTGGAAAAGGTTGGTTTTGTGAACTATCCTGCAGAGTGGTGGCATTATTCTTTTGGGGATAGATTATGGGCAAAGTTAACCGGGGCAAAAATAGCAATTTTTGGGAGATTGGATGATTAGCAAATTTGTGAAAATTAAAAATTTTGTAAATGAGAATTTCATTTTGGGTTTAAACAGTGAAAATTTGATGACAAGGAATGTTTCTCTTTTATATTTATACAGCTTTTTTATTCGCATGAATTTTGCTTTGCCAATTGAGTTGTTATTTTTTGCTTCATTGAGCGATTCTTATTCTGATGCAATGAAGATATTTTTTATTGCCCATATGACTGGGACAATTTTGGGTGTTCCCCTTGGATTGTTGTCTGACAAAGTGGGGCGCAAAAAAGTTGCCATGCTTTGTTCCTTTTGCAGGTTGTTGGCTGTTGTTTTATTTGCGTCAGCAAGTTCTTATTCTACATTGGTTGTCGCAGCTCTTTTTTCTGGATTTTATCGTTTTTCAGCTCCAAATGCTGATACATTTTTATATGAAAGTTTAGCGTCAAACAATGAGTTAGATAAATATCATGATTGCTTATCAAAAATGAAATCTGTTTCTTCATTTTCATTAAGTGTTGGGGCATTAATGTGTGGTGTTTTTTATTACTTTTTATCTCTTCGAGGGGTAATGGTTATGGTTGTTATACCAATGTTTTTGGCTTTTGCAATTTCACTGATGTTAAAAGAGGGCATGATTAAAAAAGAAGCAATGGTTAATCCTTTTAAACATTTGTTAAAAGCATTTTCATATTTTAAAAAGAACAAAAGATTGTTCTGCTTTGCTATTGCAGATTCAACACATTATGGTTTGAATGAAGCTTCTTATACGATTAATGCGGCCTTTTTTAAAACAATTATGCCAGTTGAATTATTGGGTGTTTTAAGATTTTTTGGACATCTTGTTTCATCTGTTACCAGTTATTTATCTTCAAAGGTTGGAAAATTAATTGGTGTTGAAAAAACAATTTTGTTTGGAGCAATGAGTGATAATCTTGTTAACGTTTTTTCTGTTTTATGCGCCAATTGGATTAGTCCAATTTTAAAAACGATAGGATCTGGTTGTTTTGGAATTTATTCTCCGGCAACGGGGTCGTTTATTCAAAAAGAAATTTCAAATGATGAACGTGCAACGCTTGTTTCTTTCACAACATTATTGAATACAGGTTTTTATTCTGCAGGGACACTGCTCATTGGATGGTTAGCAGACTTATATTCCCCTCACACAGCGATGTTGATTGGTTATTCTTCAGCTCTTATTTTAAATTCACTTTTTGTGGTAGCATTCAAACAAAAAAGTATCAGAACAATTAATTGAACATTTTTTTTATTCGGTTTTCAAATTTTTTGATTGGATTGTTTTTTAAGATTGAAATAATCTCTTCGCGAATACTTTTTTCGGGTAATACTTTTACAATTTCAAGTGTAGGAAATCCATCACCTCCTTTTGCTAAAAAAGAGGGCATAACAATGAGATATTCTTTTTCATCTTCGAGTGATTTTTTATTCAAATCTATTTTTTTTACAATTTTTTCTGTGCCAGAGAATAGGTAGCCTAATCCTGCTGTTTGAATAAATGGATTTGTTCTATCATCAGGAACATATTCTTTTAATCCATGGTTTAAATAAGGAAGAATTTCTTTTCCTTTCATTTTAACAATAACGGCTTTTGAGTCGAAAGGATATGTTTGTGCAATATTTTTAAATGTAATATCCCCTTGTTGAAAACCGGCTCGGATACCACCAGCATTTAAAAAAGCAAAATCAGTTTTTGGTTCAATTTTTTGAGCTGCTTTTAAAAGAGAATCGGTTAACACTTCTCCCACATAACAAGATTCGGAACAAAATAATCCATCGTGTGTTAATGGTATTTTTTGAGAGTTAAAAAATATTTTTTCACTTAAAATAGCATCAATTTCAGATTGGATGGTATCTAACATTTTTAACATATTTGTATCTGGTTTAATTTTGTTATCCATTGGGATAGTGTCACCTTGATATGAAACGATATCTCCTTTTTCATCAAATTCAAGTGAAAGTTTTCCAACATGGTGACCACCAATCCCTGCTGAAACAATAAGTACATTTTTACCATCTTTGTTGGGAATAAGAACTGGATAGCCGCCTTTTGCTTCTTTTTCATTTGGGTTGTTTGATAAAAGAGTGTGGGTATGTGCGCTAACAATAACATCAACATCTGAAAGTTGTTGTGCAAGCTCAATATCTTTATCAATACCAATGTGATTTAATAAAATAATAATATCAACTTTTTGATTTTTTAATTTTTGAATAAGTGGTTGAATGGTTTCGATAGGTTGTTTTAACTCAATTTCTGTTGCATTCGAACTTGTTGTTTTTGTTGTTGGTGTGAGTGCAGAGATGATTCCAATTTGGCGTCCTTCTTTATGTAAAACAATGACTGGTAAAATATCGTTTTTTAAAAAGCTTTTTTCAGGAAAAATTACATTTGAAGATAAAACAGGGGCTTTTATATTCTTAACAAATTTTTCAAGCTCAGGAAGTCCATCATCAAAATCATGATTACCAAGACACATGGCATCATATTGCATTTCATTTAACAAAACGGAGATATCTTGACTTTTTCTAAGAGTGTAAAAAACAGTTCCTGAAAAACGATCCCCTGCATCTAAGAGAATAAGATTTTTGTTGTTCTGTTTTTCAGTATTAATAAAGGATTTAATTTTAGCCCAACCGCCAAGACAAGTATCATATGTGCAGGAGCTACCATCACTTTTGAAAGGAAGAAAATGAGAATGCAAATCATTTGTATGCAAGAGTGTTAGTTTAAATGGTGTATTCGCATAAGTGTATGAAGAAATTAAACTAACTGAAGCAAGTAAAATAAGAGATAATTTGCGCATTTTTTTATCCTTTCGATTGTGTTTTTAGTATCATAAATTTTCAAAGAAAAAATGTCAAAAAATAAATAAAATGACAGAATGTTTTTTTTATGCTATAATATTAAAAAAGGATTATTTTTAAAGGAGGCTAAAAATGGTTTTTAATTATGGATGGGCGCCACAACGTTTCGGTGCAAAAAGAGGAAAAAAACGTAGACACGCAGGGATCGATTTAGGTACAGCAGGGAAAAAAGGTGTGCCTGTTGGATGTCCTGTAAGTGGTTTTAAGGTTGCTTCTGTTAAACGCCGCGGGGGATACGGAAATACTGTTGACCTGGTTAGTCTTGATGGGACAAAAATGATGCGTTTTGCCCACTTGGCTAATCCGTTGCCAAAGCATTTAAAAGTTGGAGCAGTTGTTAATCAAGGTGATTGGTTGGGTGATGTTGGTAATACAGGCGGGCGTTATGCAATCCATCTTCATTTTGAATATCGAATTAAACAAGGGAATAGTTTTGTCCCAGTAAATCCATTTAATAATAAGTATCATACATTTTGTAGGCAGGATTTTGAAGCATCAACGCAAATGGCTTATGCTTCAAGAAAGGCTGTTCGTTCAGGGAAAGGTTTAGCAAGTGCAACAATACCAACAGTACCAGAAACTGTGAGCGAACAACCTATGAAGCCGAGAAAAACCCCTGTTGCTGTTCAAAAACCGAAAAAAGGTAAGGTGGCACAACCAGCTGTTGCACAAAACAACCAACAATTACCACCAGTTCAATCTCAAGATCAACCTGTAACACCACCACAACGTGTTTGGACATTAGCCCGTGGGTTTAATCAACCTTCTTGGTGGGAAAGAAATATGCCAGAAATTCTTGGTGGTTGGTCGAAAAAAGAATTGCAAGAAGCTGAAGAAAGACGAAAACTTGATGAAGAAGTTTTTGAAGGGGTTCGTCGTGTAGATTTATTGAATATTGGGTTGAACAATGATGATATTTCAAAATTACAAGCACATGTTAATGCAAAAATAGCTTCTGGTGATGTGCGTACCACTTTGAATAAGAAAAGTGTTGCTGTTAATTTTAATGATTTATATGATGATAAAGCTAAAGCCAAATCAGCAACGCAATTTTTTCTGCAAAAAGGCGGCGGAACAAATAATAACAGAATGGCATAAAAGAAAAAGGTTTAACGAATTAATCGTTAAACCTTTTTTGTGTCTTAATGTTAAAGAAGTCATCTGTAAAAATTGTTTTTAATTTTTCAAAAAATGTTTCTTTATATGTTGGTTTTTGGGTTGAGATTTTTAAACTTTCAACCTCAGAAATAATATTTTCTAAATTTTCAAGTTCGTCGATATGGAAGAAGTTGTTCAGATTTAAATGTTGATATCGGTTTGATTGCCTGCATCCAATATCGATAACAGGAATATTGTAATAAGGCGCCTCTTTAATCCCACATGAACTGTTCCCAATCAAAAAATCAGCATGTTGTAATAAATAATTAAATGCACTAAATGAGAATGATTTTACAAAGTGGAAGTTTTTATGGTTTTTAAATTTTTGATATGTTTTTAAAATTGTTTCACATCCAAGATCATTATTTGGTGAAATAACAATAATTTCTTTATTAATTTTTTGAAGTTTTTGAAGAATTGTTGTTAGCTCATTTTCAATAAACTGATGTGATAAAGTTGTAACGGGGTGATAAATTAAAATAGCATAATTTTTAAATTTGTTTAATTGGTTTAGTTCTTTTTTTGTTGGTTCTTTAACCTCAAAAGCAAGAGAGCTATTTCCCACAATGTGAATACATTTTTGATCTTCACCCATTTTTATTAAAATATTTTTTGCCTTTTCATCAGCAACCAAAAATTGTTGAGATAATTTGCTTGTTGCGTGTCTGATGGATTCGTCAACACTGCCACTTAAGTCGCCAGCTTCAATATGACAAACAGGTATGTTGTTTAAAATTGCAGTAGTTGCGGCTGCTAAAACTTCTGGTCTGTCACCATGAACAAAAACAAAGTTAATTTTTTCTTTTTTAAGATAAGCATCAAAAGATTTGATAATTTGAGAAACTTCTAATGCTGTATTTTTTTCTTTGAATTTTTTATCAACAAAAATTTTGCAAATACCGTTTAAATCTTTTTTGATAAATTTGTAGGTAAGACCATGTTTTTTTAACATGTTCATCCCTGTAACAAAAACAGAAACGTTTTTATCTTTTTGAGTTACCAAAAAATCAATATAAGGTTTGATTTTTCCATAATCTGCACGTGTTCCAGATATGAAAGAGATATTTGTCATTAATCTAAATCACTCCATTCGATATGATTTCCAATTTCAATAGGATGTATTGTTTTTTTGTCCAAAGCTTTTTCAAGGTCAGCAGCAAGAATGCCTTTTAATGAAGGTCGCTGTGTTTTAACCATTTCACGTGTCAAAACAGTTCCTGCTGGAATGTTTGTTGCAGCAACAAGCGTGTTAAAAGCAAATTCAATGGTGATTTTTTCTTCTTTTGTTGCTTCTTTTGTTCCGCCACGCATTTTTTGAATTTCAGCACTTGCTTGAATGAGTTCTTTACATTCTTGAATGTCCATTGAACAAATAATGTCCTCGCCTTTTCTGTCTTTTGTATCTGTAAAGTGTCTTTCTAAAACTGAAGCACCAAGAGCGGTTGCTGAAAGACAAGCCAAGTTGTTCAAACTATGATCTGACAATCCAACAATTGCATTTGGAAATTCTTTTTTTATTTCTTCTAATGCTCCTAATCTGATCAAATGAGGAGGGGTTGGGTATAAATTTGTTGTGTGCAAAATAACAAAATCATTATGATATTCTTGAATAACTGATACAGCTTTTTTTACACTTTCAAGATTGTTCATCCCTGTTGAAAGAATAATAGGCTTATGAAGTTTTGCAATTGTGCGAACAAAATCATAATTATTCATTTCTCCTGAGCCGATTTTGTATGCGGGGATATTCATTTTTTTTAATCTTTCAATGGCATCAAAAGAAAAAGGTGTTGAAATAAAAATCATACCTAAGTCTTCAGTATAGCGTTGCATTTCAATTTCTTCTTCTTCCGTTAGAGCACATCTTTCCATAATATCCCAAATTGAGAAAGGTGAGTTCCCAGGAATTGCTTTTTTTGCAAGCGAACTCATTTCAGCAGAGGGGATGTGTGTTTGGTGTTTAACAATTTCTGCTCCTGCTTCTTTAGCTGCTCGTACAAGTTTTTTTGCCTCATCCAAAGAGCCGTTATGATTAATACCAATTTCAGCAATAACAAGAGGGGGATAATCAAGTCCAATTTTGCGACCTTGGATTTCAATAAAAGGATTCATAATATTATTTCTCCTGTGTCAAAATTAACTTTATATTGCCAAATAAAGCATAAAAAATAGCGAAAAGATATTTTTTTTTGAAAAAAAACAAATTTTGTGGTAAAATATACATATGAAACAAAAAAATGGAGGGGTATATGACAGATGTAACAAATGAAACAGCCGCACAACAAGCCCAAGGAGAGGCAGAAAGAAGAACAATAACGCCACAACCAGAAAGTGAGGGGTGGTCTTTTTCTGGGGCTTTGGCGAGTATTGGTGGTGTTTTTGCGCATTCAAGAAGTTTTGTTCAAGGAACGATGAAAGATGGTATAAGAGACTTTTCCAATTATGGTGATTCTGTTGTCGATAATGTTGATAATATGCGTGATTTGATAACGAACAAACCTTTTGAAACTGTTGAGAGTTTTGTTTTTGGATTGTTCAGTTGGGATTGGGGAAAAGATTTTAGTTTTAGTAAAAATTATGAGGAACAAAAAGCAAAAACTGGTACAGAATTTAGTGATATTGGTAGTGGATTATATTCATCGGCATCTGCGATTATACCAACTAGATTATTGGATTTATTTAGGTCAAATTCTCAAGAAATCACAACGCCAGAGCAAGAAGCTGCTGTGAATGGTCAGGATGCTGCAAGAACGGCAATGACGCAAAGCCATGGTGGAAATGGTAAATAATCATATAGATTTTGGGGTAAGGTTATATCATTATGTTCCAAAAGGTAGTGATGTTTTGGGGTAGGGTACTCTTTCTTTTTCAAAAAATTTAAATGTTGATGTTAATTATTACACAATGCGTTCTGGATTTAAGACGCATGCTGAAATTATTGCTTGGATCGAAAATTGTTTTAATGGACTTAGTCGTGGTATTCGATGTTTGATTGAACCATTTTAATACACAAAAAAACACCAAGTATCAAAAAATTTATGGAGGAATCTGATTTATTTGAAATTAATGTTTCTGCTTTGGAAAGAGATGGGCTTATAGAAGGAGTCTATGAAAGTCCATCTGTATTAGAAAAAGCACCAGAAAACAAAAGTGATGAATGTTTGTGTAAAATTTCTAGTATTGCTGAAATTGATTTTACCCCGAAAAATTATGATATTTTAGATGATGAAAAAGGGTGGCGATTTGCTTTTTTTGGGTATTGTTTGTTGATTATAAAAGGCGGTGTCCTCCCCCTAAAAAAAATATCTTAAATTGGTTCAGTAATATTTTTAATAAAAAAACCGCCAAAAGGCGGTTTCTTGTATTGGTTGCGGGGGTGGGATTTGAACCTCACGACCTCCAGGTTATGAGCCTGGCAAGCTACCGGACTGCTCTACCCCGCGATAGAATATATGCAATATACATAATTTAAATGTAAATGTCAATGCTTTTTTGAAAAAAAATTTGATTTTTTTAAGAAATCTAAAAAAAATGAAAGGGATATACTTTTTTCACTTGCTTTTTTGTTGTGCTCAGTCCATATTAAATCTGTATTTTATTTTTTTAAGGAGTTTCATATGAAAAAACAAATTGCTACAATTGTTATGTCATCAGCTCTTTTGCTTTCAGGTTGTGCTAGTTGGTGTGATGAATGTGCAGATGGCTCATGCGAAGTAACATCAAAAGTTGTTCTTCCAGCTCATGCATTGTTTGCTTTTGATTCTGCTGAATTGACAAGCAAAGACATTGACGCTTTAGCTCCTGTTGTTGAAAGAATGACAGAAGATAAATCAGAAAAAGTTACAATTAAAGGTTACACAGATAGCACAGGTCCTGCTGCATACAACCTCAAATTATCAGAACGTCGTGCAGAATCAGTTGCATCATATCTTGAATCAAAAGGCGTATGTGCAACACGTATTACAACAGAAGGTTATGGTGAAACAAACCCAGTTGCAACAAACGCAACATCAGAAGGTCGTGCACAAAACCGTCGTGCTGAAGTTGTTACATACAAATAATTGTTTGTATTCTTTGAAAAAAAGCGAGGATTCCTCGCTTTTTTTTATTTCTAAAAAAATCAATAAAAGTATTTATTTTTTTTATTCGCTGTGTTATAATAAAATTATATAAGGAGACTAAAGATGAAAAAGATACTTTTATTATGTACTTTTTTGTGTTGTTCGATACCTGCAAAAGCTGATTTTGCTGATGCTGAAAATTATTTTACACAGCAAGATTTTTCGCGTGCATTTTCGGAGTTTTTACCCTTGGCAAATAATGGGGATTTTCGTTCTCAATATTATGTCGGGTATTTGTATTTGAATGGTCTTGGTGTTTCGCAGGATACACGAGAAGCGGTTAGATATTTAAAAGAATCAAGTTCTCAAAATTATGATATGGCACAGGCTCTTTTAGCTTTTTTATATGAAGAAGGGCATGCTGTTCCACAAGACAAACCTAAAGCAATGGAACTTTATAAATTGGCTGCGGCTCAAAACAATGCCTCTGCAAACTTGAATTTAGGTGTGATGTATTACAACGGTTCAAACGTTGAAAAAGATCACAGAGTTGCTTTAGAATATTTTAAAAAAGTTCCGTTGGAAGAAAAACCAATTGTTGCACGCTATATTGGTGATATTTATTTGAACAATGCAGATTTAAAAGATTATAAAAATGCATTGTTTTATTATTCGGCAGCTGCTGGAACTGGTGATTTAGATGCTTTTTTTGCTTTAGGTGAAATTCACAGAAAAGGCTTGGGTGTTCCTAAAAGTGTTACAAAAGCATTGCCATATTACAAATATGCAGCCTCAAAAGGATATGCGCCAGCTCAGTATATGTTAGGTATTATTTTTGCAAATGGGGATGGTGTGACAAGAGATGTCGGTAAGGCTTATGCATGGATCTCATTTGCTGCAGAGCAAAAATTTATAAATGCAGAAAAAGCAATGGAGCAACTTTCATCAAGCATGTCAATTTCTGATTTTGACCAAGCACGCAGACAAATTGCTTTGATTCAAGATAATGAAATGGGTAAAATGGCTATGCCAGTTGTTGCTAAAGTATCATTGAAACCTGAAGATGATAAAAAAGTTGATAGAGCTTCGAAAAGAAGACGCAGAGGTGTTCGGGCTAGCTCTAGGAGGAATTAATGTTAACACATCTTTTTAAACATTTGTTTTCATTTAACATGGCTAGTTTTTCTGGCATTATTGCGGGGTGGACGTTGTTTATGACCTATACGGGATCAATGCCTTTACCTCCATTGTTATTTTCTCATGAACTTTATTTTATGGGTTTACTAGCAACATCAATTTTTCACTTCTTTTTGTGGGTTTTGTTAGATAAAGCAAGTTTTTATAATATGAAAAACAGAGTGAAAGATTTAATTTTAGACTATCTTGTCTTGATGTGTGTAACAACTTGCTTTTGTGCGATGCTTTTTTTGATTAATACATTCTATTAATCTTGAACATTCTTATAAGCAGGTTTTAAGTCTAAATCGTTTAGATCACCATTTAAAAAGCGTAAGATTTTTTTCTTCAAAACAGATCGTTTGGGAGAGGTTTCCTCGAAGCCTAAACTTGAAAGATACGAGTCGTATTTTAAAAACAAACCATTGTCTTTTATTGTGACTGATAAGGGGGTTGCTGTTGCATAAAAGGAATAAAAAAGACCTTCATTTTGTGCTTGAGTTGGATTAATTCTTGCCTTAAAATCAATATCAATTAAATGTGGATTAATAATTTGACCATAAGTGATTAAACTATCTCCTTTTTGTTTGATAATAAGTGAAATGTTTAATTTTATTTCATCAATATTTGAAAGAGCTAAACTTTGCATTGGTTTTTGAAAAGAATCGCTTAATGGTTGATAATCATTTAAAGCATTTATAATGTGAATATTGTGATTTTTTCTTAAAGTATTTAATACATTGATATGGACATTTGTCATTCGGACATGAATAAAATCACTTTCATATTTTACAATCATTTTTTCAATAGTGTGATCAAGTGAAATATTTGGAAAAGAAACTTTATAAAAAATAATGCCATCTCCAAAAAATGGTTGAGAGATACTTTTATATTGCATATCAAGCGAACTGATTTGATACGTTTTTAAAAATTGAGAAATACTTTTTTTTGTGCGTAAATGGTGGAATGCTATGAGTGTTAAACAAACAAAAGCAATGGAAAATAAATATAAATAAAATAATTTTGTTTTATTTGATTTTTTTTTCTGATTTATTTTTTTGTATCCGTTTTGCTTCATTTATTCACTCCGCATTCTTCGTCTTTGCAAGACTGAATTTTTTTCACCTTAATTATTCCTCTATAAAATTGAGGTTGATCATTTGCATCAAGTGAACCTGTTATTTTGTACCAGCCTTTTTTTAGAACTTTTCCTTGAATAATTAAAGGTAATGGTTTTGATGTGTAACTTGCTTTGTTGCTGTTAGAATCAATAAATCCGATAAAACTGACATCAACAGGTGCTTTTTTAACTTTTGAGAGTACGCATTGGTGCGCTATAGGATGTTCTTCAGTTTTGATTATTGATTTTTCTGTGTGCTGATAATTTTTTTGTGGTGGTGGAAATGAAAGAAGAGAATTTTCCTTTTCTTGATATTTAAATTCATTTTTAGCGGGTTTAATTTCTTCATCCAATTCATCAAATGTAACTAGATGATTTGTTTTTAGAACTGGTTCCAAATGATCAGTGTTATCGATTAAAGGTTGCTCTTTTTTTTCAATAAAAGAAACATCAGAAAAGCTTGTAGAGTGTTTTTTTTCTGTAACGTTTTTAAAGGGAAGTAAATCAATTTTCTTTGTTAAAGCTTCTCTTAATGCATCTAAATCTTTTTCTTTTGGAGATATAACATCTTCCAAATTTGCAACCTCAATTGTTTTAGAATAGTATCCAGATTTTTTCAAAGCTTCTTCTTGCCATGTGTTTTTACTTGTGTGATTTTTAAGGTCTATTTCAGAGTAAAAGACAATATCTTCTTGTTTTGGTTCAATGACTGGGCTCACAAACAACATAACCTTATTGCCAACAGGACAAATTGTTCGAACGTGTTTTTCAATATTTTTAAAAATAAGTTGTTGTCTTTTTTTGTTTGCAAAAGCAGGGATTTGCTCTGTAACAATTAATAGCCTAAATGGGTCACAAACATGAAAACTGCCGTAATCACCATTTTGATTTTTAGTTGCAACCATTTGACCAATATAGTCCATATCATTCAAATCATCTTTTGCAAGTAAAAAGGTGGCTTTTTGTACACCAAGCTCTTCGGAAAATCGTGTTAAAAATGGTGCATCAACAAACGCATCACCTGTCCAATAGCCATATGAAAAATAGCCATAAATTTTTTCAGTTGGTTGTGAAAATGCATCATAAATTGTAATGTCATGATATCCGTCAAGCCAACCATCATTGGGGCAGTTTAATTGATTGGCAACAAAATACCATCCTTTGACGTTTTTTTCAGTTAAATAGCGCATACGACAGGATCCGTTTTTAGATGAAATTTGTTGTTCTTCCAATAAAAAAGCATTTGCAGAATATGATAAACTACAAGTTATAAACAAAACAAAAAAAAGAAAAAACGCCTTTGCTTTCATAGCTTTTATTATACGCACCTTTTTGTAAAAATCAACAAAACTTTTTTAAGGTGTTTTTTACTCTTTTTCTTTGGGCAAAATAAGACACCCCATTTTCTTTTGTTTTAGTTTTCTACAGGCATTTTGGGCGGATTTTTTTGAATAAAAGCCATACACTCTTGCTCGATAATAATCTGAGGTCTGTGGTGTTAAAATTTGTTTGTTGCGAATCTTTAATAAGCGCATAGCTCTTTGAGCTTCTTTTGAAGCAACTTCTTTTGTTTTAAATGCCCCAACTTGAATTCCCCAGCCAGTTGGTTTTTCATCTAGCAAATCTTTTTTTGGTACTAATTGATTAATTGTAACTTGATTAGGTGTATCAATTGGAGCAATTTTTTCTTCTTTTACTATTTCTGCTGTTTGAGATGTTTTTACCTCTTCAACTGGTTGCAAGACTTCCTGTTCGGTTTCGTTTTTTGTTACAAAATCAGGTGTTGAATTTATGTTTTCATTGTTTTGGGATTCTATATCTTTTTGTTTGGTTGAGAGGGTTTCATTATTTTCTTTTTCAAAAGCTTCTTCTGCTTTGATGTTGCTGCCTTGATCAATTAAAGGCGCAACAATATTTTGTTCAGCAACATTAGTTTGAGCAATAAGTGCTTCTTTAGTTTCTTTATGTTCAGCGGCATGTGCAGTTTTTGAACCAAATGGATTCAAAGCTAAAAGACTGCTGCGATTGAGGTGCTTGTTTGATTTTAAAACACTGTCAAGACGTTTTGCCATAACGATGAGTAAAGGAGTCATATCTGGTTTTTCAAGAATGGCGTTTTTATTTAAGATGTCTTTTTTTTCTGAAGATTTGTGTTTTTTGATTTTTGAAAATCCTTTGTCGAGCAAGTTCATTGCCTGTTTGTCGCGAAGGGCAACAGTATCTTGTCCAATAACGACAGAAACAAGGCGATTATTATTTCTTTTTGCTGTTGAAATAATGTTGTATCCGACAGCTGAAATATAACCTGTTTTTAACCCTTCTGCCCCTTTATATTTTTTTTGAACATGGTTGTGGGAGCGATAAGTTCTTCCTTTGTAAGAAAAAGTTCGTTTTGAAAATAATTTATAATGATGTGGAAAGTGGTGAATCATTGCCATTGCAAGGATTGCCATATCTTGAGCTGTCGTCACTTGATCAGGATTGTGTAGACCTGAGGCATTTTTAAATGTAGTGCTTTTAAGACCTAGGGAATGAGCTGTTTTTGTCATCATCTCAGCAAATTCTGCTTCGCTTGGGGCTAATGCTTCAGCCAAAACAACAGCCACATCATTTGCTGAAATAATAATTAAAGCCATAATAGCATCTCGAACAGAGATGGTTTGTCCTGCTCTGACATAAAGTTTTGATCTTGGTTGCCTTGCTGCTTTTAGTGAAACAGGGAGCCTGTCATTCATTTTTAAAATGCCTTTGTCAATGGCGCTGAAGGTTAAATAAAGCGTCATAACCTTTGTTAAGGAGGCGGGATATTGTTGGATTTGAGCATTTTTTGATGAAAGGATAAGGCCACTTTTTGTATCTGCGACAAGGGTTGACACATTGGTTTGGCCCACTAATGGAAACAAAAATATAGATACAAAAATAAGAAACTTAAAAAATCTCATTTTTCCCCTTGTTTTAGTCCTGATTTAATCCCTATGATAAAAAACAGTATAAAAGGATTTATTTTTTTTTACAACAAATAATCGTTGATTTTAGTATATTTTTTTATCATATTAAAAATATGCAAACAGACAACAAACAAAAAGGTGCTTTATTTCTAAAAGAAAAGATAAAATCCGTTTCTCATAAAGCGGGTGTTTATCGTATGATTGGTAAAGATGGTAAGGTTCTTTACGTAGGAAAAGCTAAAAATTTAAAAAATCGTTTGCTTAATTATACTCGTCCCGAAAAATTATCTTATCGCATTCAACAAATGGTGAGCGAAACAGTTGATTTGGTGGTGATTGAAACAGCTGGCGAAACAGAAGCTTTTTTGTTGGAAAATGATTTAATCAAAGAGTTTCATCCCTATTATAATATTTTATTAAAAGATGATAAAAGTTATCCATATATTATCATTACAAATGATGAATATCCAAGATTGATAAAGTATCGGGGAAGTCGAAAAATAAAAGGAACTTATTTTGGACCGTTTTCATCTGTTTATGCAGTAAAACAATCATTAACCGAATTGCAAAAAATTTTTGGATTAAGAACGTGTTCGGATTCTTATTTTAAAAACAGAACAAGACCTTGTTTGTTATATCAAATAAAAAGATGTGTTGGCCCATGTTGTGGGTGTGTTACAAAAGAAGAGTATCTTGATAAAGTAAGTGATGCAAAATCATTTATGAAAGGTGAAAAATCAGATATTCAAACAAAATTAAAGAGAGAGATGGATTTTTATTCCGAACAAATGGAATATGAAAAGGCTGCTGTTGTGAGGGATAAAATACTTGCGCTTAATCAAATTCAAAATACAAGTTCTGAAGTCGTTCTTAAAAACACGGATTTGGTTGCTCTTTATGTTAATGGGCATCAAGCAGGGGTTGAAATTTTCTTTTATAGAGGGGGTAGGGCGCAAGGAAATGTTTTTCACTTGTTAACAGATATTGATGAAGAAAATCCACAAGAAACATTGGCCTCATTTTTAATGCAATTTTATGATACAATTCTTCCTCCTAAATATATCTTGCTTTCATGTGATGTGCCTCAAGGATTATCTGAAGCCTTGTCTCAAAGAGCTAATTTTTTAGTTCATGTGGATAAAATACCTGCTAGAGGACCAAAATTTAAATTGATGCAACAAACACTAAAAAATGCACAAAAATCGTTTGAGCAACAGGTAAATGAAAAAGAAATAAAAGAAAGCGTTTGGAATGAATTAAAAGATTTGTTGCAAGTTGAAAAACTTGAAAAAGTTGAAATCTATGATAATAGCCATATGCAAGGAACATCAGCTGTTGGTGCAATGGTGTGTGCTTCTGTTAAAGGGTTTGAAAAAAATAATTACCGTAGATTTAATATTGATGGGACAATGGCAAAAACCAATGATGATTTTGGTATGATGAAAGAGGTTATGTATCGTAGATTAACAAGAGGATTAAAAGAAAATAACTTGCCTTCAGCCATGTTGATCGATGGAGGAAAAGGTCAGCTTTCTTCTGTTTTAGAGATGATGCGAGAATTAAATGTTACATCTGTAGCGGTATTAGCTGTTGCTAAAGGCGAAGAAAGAAATAAAGGAAAAGAAACCCTCTTTTTAGGAACTGATCCTCAAACACCAATTCATTTGGATTTAAAAAGTAATTTGATCCATTTGATACAAAGGTTACGAGATGAAGCACATCGTTTTGCAATTGGTTCACACAGAAAAAAACGTGCGCAAAATATGTTTCATGAAACTTTGCTTGATATTGAAGGGATTGGAAAAAAACGTAAGAAGGATTTGCTTGCACATTTTGGATCCCCAAAGGCAATTGCTGGTGCTTCACTTGAACAAATTATGAAAGTTGAAGGAATAAGTGAAAAAATTGCAAAAAAAATATATACATTTTATCACGATTAGGTTATAACTTAAAAAAATGGTTTATAAATGAGGTGAGATATGGTTAAAAAACTCAAAATACAACAAAAAAAGGATTTAAATGCTGAAAATGAAGTAAAATCAACCAATGAAGAAGTTACCTCTTTGGTTGATAGTGCAGAAAAAAACGAATCGGTTAAAAAACCTTTGGTGAATAAAGAAATTGTTGAAAAAGTTAAAAAAGATATGAAAAAACAAATGAATATACCAAATTTGCTAACGCTTTTTCGAATCTGGGCAATTCCTGGTATTGTTTTAACATTCTTTTTCAATACAGCAACAGCTGCGTGGTTCGGTGTTTTGCTTTTTGCATTAGCAGGAATTAGTGACTATTTAGATGGATATTTGGCTCGTCACTGGAATC
Source organism: Alphaproteobacteria bacterium (assembly GCA_045632845.1). Taxonomy (GTDB): domain Bacteria; phylum Pseudomonadota; class Alphaproteobacteria; order CAAHEQ01; family UBA3637; genus RGIG4140. The sequence goes on along the minus strand of JAZQXL010000011.1, from coordinate 206,768 downwards.
AACTTTCTCGTTTTGGTCGTGTGTTAGATCCAATTGCTGATAAATTGTTGGTTGGAGCAATGTTGTTGATGTTAGCTTATACAGCTCGTTTAGGTGATTGGGGAATTATTCCTGCTGTTGTTATTTTATGCCGTGAAATTTTGGTTTCAGGTTTGCGTGAGTTTTTGGCAGAAATCAAAGTTGGATGTCCTGTTACTCGGTTGGCAAAATGGAAGACTGCTTGTCAAATGTTAGCATTGCCAATTTTAATGGTTGCTGAGCCAACATTTAGTGGTGGATATTCTGATACTCTTTATGTTTTGGGGCACTTGGCATTATGGGGTGCTGCTATATTAACAGTTATGACCGGTTATGATTATTGGAAATCAGGTAGAAAATATATGGAAGATTAAGTTAAAGACAATAAAAAAACTCTGTAAAGAACAGAGTTTTTTTTGTGCGGAAAAGAATGATTTGTTGGGATTATCGTTCTTTATATATTAATCTTCTTCAAAGATAAGGCCACGACCCTCTTGAACAAGGTTTCCATCTAAAAGGTGTTTTTTAACGTTTCTTCTTAAAGATGTGTCTTCTGGTAAGTTTTCTAATGAAAAGTCAGGGCTTGATTTTTGCATATTGAACAAGAATCTATAAAAATCGTCCCCTGTATCATCTTCATGTGGTGGTAGAAGGAGAAAAAGGTTTTGAAAATACATAATGTGCCGGTCTGGTGTTAAAAATTGTCCCATTTGGAGACTGAGTAACCAAGAATGGCATCTGTACACAACTCTTTTCCCTATAATATTGGGAAAGTATTTTTTTAGTAATTGTTTTGCTTGTGCAAATGAGTTATCAACAGATTTTGGTTCTAAGCGGCCATTTCTGTCAATATGAATATTAATGCAGACATCGCCAGGTTGAATAAGAATATCTGATTTTTTGATTTTTGCATTTGAAGTAACTTCGTGAATAATCTTATCCCCATTTTCACCTTTTGTGATAATAAAAGGATCATGATAACAAGAATATTCAAATTGAAGACGTCCAAATTTCATTAATAATTGACGAACAAAGCGAATTCCCCAAGCTAGAGAACCATAGCTGATTCCATTTATTTTGTATAGTTTAAGTCCTCGCATAAAGGTGTCTCTCATACCAATAATTTGATGAGCACGTTGTTTGCTATCAAGACCTTTAAGTGCTTTTTTATGTCGACTAACAGCACTTAACAAAACAAGTGCAGAAATGTCAGCTCTTGGAGGAGAAGCTTTCCAATATTCCATTTCTAAAAAATCATCTGCATCTGATTCAAATGAAATATATTTTATCAATAAAGCGGCTTTTTTTAAAATGGGATTTACTTTGAATTTTTCAATCAAGTCAAGGCAGTGTTGATAAAATTCAGTTTCTTCTTCTAATTTATAAAATTTAAAAGCAGCATCTAAAGTTTTTTTTGTGATAACACTTTGTCTTAAATTAATTTTTGATTCATATTTTACAAAAGTGTTTGGTATTGATTTTAAGTTTAGTTCGTTTTTGATATCTTCTAATAACATTGCCCTCTCCTAGGCTGATAATTTAGTTGCAGTATAGTGAAAAAAAAGTTTTTCTGTCAATGAAAAATCAATTGAATTTGAAAAAAAAAGACGATAAACTAAGACAAATAATTTAATTTAGGGAGATAGTATGAAAGTTTTAGTTTTAAAAAATATAGATGAAGTCGCCTCTTTTGCTGCTTCAGAAATTATTGAACGGATCAAAACATTTAGACCAACAGATGAAAAACCTTTTTTAGTATTGGGTTTGCCAACTGGTTCAACACCCATTCCTGTTTATAAATTATTGGTTCAAGCTTATCAAAATAAAGAAATTTCATTTAAAAATGTTGTTACATTTAATATGGATGAATATAAAGGACTTCCTGCGGAACACAATCAAAGTTATCACTATTTTATGGAAGAAAATTTATTTGGGCTGATTGATATTCCAAGAGAGCAGATTCATATTTTGGATGGTATGACACAAAATACAACAGCTGAATGTAAGGCTTATGAAGAAAAAATAGCTTCTTTTGGTGGTGTTGATATTCAATTAGCAGGGATTGGTGAAAATGGACATTTGGCTTTTAATGAACCTGGAACATCATTTCAATCATTAACGCACGAACAAAAATTAACGGATAATACAATAGAAGTAAATTCTCGTTTTTTTGAAAAGAAAGAGGATGTGCCCACATCAGCTTTGACAATTGGTCTTAAAACAGTTTTTGATGCAAAAAAAGTGATTGTTTTGGCAACTGGTGAAAAAAAAGCGGAAGCAATTTATAAAAGTGTTCGTAAGGAAGTTTCTGAAAATTGTCCAGCATCTATTCTTCAAAATCACACAAATGCCATTTTTGTATGTGATAGTGGTGCAGGTAAAAAACTGAAATAAAAATAAATATTGACAAAATTTATTTTTTAGTGTATACTCTTGCTTATATAAGTTGGAGGGTATTTCTATGAATAAAAAATTGATGCTTTCATTGTGTTGTATCGGACTTGCTTTAACTTCATGTGATGACAAAGCCGATCAAAAAAAAGTTGATGCAGAATTAAATCAAGAGGCGGTCTTATTAAAATGTGATTTAACTCGTAAGGCGGATTGTTTGTACGCATGGATGACTTTTGATACAGATGGGGATTATTCAAAACCTGAATATGCTGGATTTACTGTTTATGAAAGAGCAGCCATTTCTGAAAGTGCGGTTGACCAGTATCATTATGAGTTGTCCCAGTTAAAAGTTGGTTCAAAAGCAACTCTTCGCACATGGAGTGGTATCATTAGAAACATTGCACGTCTTAAAGAATAAAAAAGCTTGTAACATTTTTTGTTTTGTCGTAGAATATAACTTGTATGGATTTTGTTATTTTATATAAGGGGAGGGATATATGACAAAAAGTGATTCATTAACAATTGTTCCAATTTATACAGGAAAAAATAAAATTTTTGAAGGGTTTGGTGTTTACAAAAATGGCAAACAACTCAAAAAAGATGGTAAACCAGTTCTTTTGCGATTGCAAGAGGATGAAAGATATTATCATCTGGATGAAAAGGAAAATGCAGGTCCTAAAAAAGGAGCCCCCAATGGTATTTATATGAGATCTTCTTTAGATGCAGATAATGATGTGTATGGTTATGCAGTAAAATATGGCTCTAGAACCTGGGAACTTTCTTTTGCAGAATATGATAGACTTTCTCAACCGGCTTTGGTTTTTACAGCAAAAAATGAAAAGGGTGCTTTTAAGGGGTATACAATTACACAGTTTGATGAAGTAACGGGTCGTGTTGAAAATAGAGGAACAGTCGCACCAGAAAATGTAACTTATAGACGTTATTCGGATGGACGATATGCTTGCATTTATAATGATGAGCAATCAGATGGAAGAATTGTTCCTTACTATATGGAAACTATTTCAAAAGAAGAGTACGCACAACGTTCAGCTGCTCAAGGTGAAAGAAAAAATACACTCAGAGAAATTGCTCAAGATATTACAAAACCAGAATCTCAGAATTTTACAAATAGGAATGATCGTTCACTTGGGTAAGTTATAAAAAAAACTCCCTTTCGGGAGTTTTTTTATAACTTCACATCTTACCCTAAAAAGGTAAGGGCTGTTTCTAAGGTTTCTTTATTTCCAATATTGATGGATCTTGAATCAGGTGTGATTCTTTTAATTAAACCGCTTAAAACTTTTCCATTTCCGCATTCAATATAATCGGTAACACCTTTTGCAGACATATATTCAACAGATTCCGTCCATCTAACAGAACCAGTTACTTGAGAAACGAGCAACTCTTTAATCTTTTGAGCATTTGTTTCTGCTTCAGCCGTGATGTTTGCAATAATTGGAATGAGAGGTGTTACAATTGGTGTTGTTTGAAGTTCAATTTCCATTTTTTCGCCTGCTTCTTTCATTAATGGAGAGTGAAATCCGCCAGAAACTGGTAATTTGACAGATTTTTTTGCACCCATTTCGGCTGCTTTTAAAATAGCTCTATCAATAGCATCATTATGCCCACTGATTACAACTTGACCTTGGCAGTTGTCATTTGCGATAAAACATAAAGAATCGTCAGTTGATGCTGTATGAACAAGAGCTGCTACTTCTTTTAATGATAAACCAAGAACAGCAGCCATTGCACCTGGATTTTTTTGACTAGCTTCTTGCATAAATGTACCACGAGCTTTTAAAAGTTTTGCTGTGTCAGAAAGACTGAGAGCGCCAGCAGCGCAAAGAGCTGAATATTCACCTAAAGAGTGACCAGCAACAAAAGAAGCAATTTCATTTATTTTTTTGCCAGATTCTTTTTCAAGACAACGCAAAGCTGCAATGCTTGTTGCCATAATTGCAGGTTGGGCATTTTGAGTTTGTGTTAATTCTTGAATATCACCATCAAACATAAGTTGAGATAAGTTGAAATGTAAAGCTTCATCAACTTCTTGAAAAACTTCGTGCGCAACACTAAAGTTAGCATCCAAGTCTTTTCCCATTCCGATAGATTGCGACCCTTGACCAGGGAAAACAAATGCAATTGTCATATTTTTATCCTTTCACTTAAAATTCTAAATTTTGTTTTTTTCGATTATACACATTCTTTTGAAAAAATAAAGTGTTAATTTTCTTGTATTTGATTATTAATTTCTTTATAATAAACGTATGTCATTGATAAAGTCTATAGCAACAGTTGCCTCTGGTACAGCACTTAGCCGTATTGTTGGTTTTATTCGAGATGTTTTGATTGCACGTTTTTTAGGTGCAAGTATGATGGCTGATGCTTTTTTTGTGGCGTTAAGATTTCCAAATTTATTTCGAAGTCTTTTTGCAGAAGGGACGTTGAATGTTGCTTTTGTTCCACTGCTTTCAGGTCAAATTCAGACAAAGGGAGAACAAAAAGCACGTGTTTTTGCACGAAATGTGTTTAGTTTTTTGTTTTATGTGCTGTTGATTTTTACCATCGTTATGGAAATTTTTATGCCAGATATGATGTTTGTTTTGGCACCTGGGTTTGAAGAGATAGAAGGTAAGTTGCCATTGACAACTGCGCTTAGTCGAATCACATTTCCATTTTTGATTTTTGTGTCACTTGTTTCTTTGTTGGCAGGGATGTTGAATGCGGTTGGAAAATTTTGGGCAGCAGCTTTTACGCCAACAATATTAAATTTGACGATGATTGCATCATTGTTTTTGATTTCACCCTTCTTAGTAACACCATACGCACCTGCATATGCTTTGTCTATTGGTGTTTTGCTTGCAGGGGTTATTGAGTTTGTCTTTTTATTTTATCATATCAAAAAGGCAGGGTTGTTAATTGGTTTGATATCACCAATTAAAGCTTTGTTTCATGTATCTTGTGAAGTTAAAACGTTGTTAAAAAAAATGGCTCCAGGAGTACTTGGCTCGGGGGTATATCAAATCAATTTATTTTTTGATACGTTTTTGGTTTCATTTGTTGGAGCGGGTGCAATTTCTTGGTTAAATTATGCACATCATTTGTTTCAGTTGCCTGTAGGGATTATTGGAACTGCAGTTGGAACGGCTTTGTTGCCTGTTTTATCAAAACATATCAAGTTGAATGATTTAAAATCAGCAAATGAACAGTTGAACCGTTCTTTGGAAGTTTCAATTGCAATGTCTGTTTCTTCAATGATTGGATTGATGTTGTTGGCTGAACCTATTGTTCGAATTTTGTTTGAAAGGGGTATCTTTACGTCAACGGATTCAATTAATACGGCTTATGCACTTTTGGTTTTTGCTGTTGGGCTTCCGGCTTATATGCTTACAAAAACATTGTCACCATTCTTTTTTGCAAAAGGGGATACAAAAACACCTGTGAAAATAGCGATATTTGGTGTTTTCTTAAATGTGGTTTTAGCTTTGATTTTTATGCAGTTCTGGGGATATTTGGGCATTGCTTTAGCTACGGGGGTTACGGTTTGGATTAATGCGGGTCAATATGTTTTTCGGTTAAAAAAACAAGGTGTGGTTTCTTTAGACACTCTTTCAAAATATCGATTGCCAAGAATTTTGGGGGCAGCATTTTTAATGGCTTTAACCTTAATTGGTTTAAAATTTTTGTTTAATATTTATGTCCCTGGTTGGGAAAGTGAAAACGGAATATTATCTATGTTTTTGTTGGGTATTCTTATTTTTATGGGAATGTTGGTGTTTGCCACCTCAATTGTTTTATTAAAAGGTATTTTGTTAAGGGATATTAAAAAATTGTTACGCCGATAGGGGAAAAAATGAAAAAAAAATTATTGGGAATGAGTTGCATTTCATTTGTTGTAGTTGCAGGTGTTTTACTTTATTTTTTGCCAGAAAAAAAACTTAATCAAAAAGTTGAAACAGTTATGGAAGAAACCATTTCAGCAGATATTCTTATTGATGAAGCAGTTCAGGAAATTAAAGGGGAATATCTAAACAATCAAAAACAATCAGATGTTGAAGAATTATATAAAGGTATAACAGCAGTTGAAATGCCTCATGTTTTTGTTGAACAAATTCCTGAAGATTTTCAAGTTAAAACCGAAGATGATAAGACTTTGTTTATGAAATTGATGACACCTCATTTGCTTAGAACAAATGAAAAAATTTTAAATGAAAGAAAAGCGATCTTAGTTTTAAATGAAAAATTAAAATCGAATCAAGCCCTAACACAAAAAGAACAACATTTTTTTGATATAATGTCTGAAAAATATGATGTTATGGATTTAAAAGCAGATTCTTCAAGAATTTCTGAATTGGTTAAGCGTGTGGATATTATTCCAGTATCACTTGGAATGGCAATTTCAATTTGGGCAACAAATTGGGGTCAAAATAATAAGCAATCTCCCTTTTTAGAACACGCTTGGAATGGATCTATTGCTTACGAACCAGTTAAATTTAATGAGCTTTCAAAAGCAACAGACAGTTTTGCTTTGCAACTAAACACGAGATCTCAATTGTTAAGTTTTAGAGATGACCGTCAACGGCATCGATTTTTTAATAACAAACTTACTTTTGGATGGGTTCAGGTGCATAATATGAAAAATTATTTACATATGATACCAACATTTGTTGATCAGCTGGCATTGATTTATCCTCTTGGTTATATTAAAGAATTGGATAATGCCTGCTTTAAAGAAGGTTGCTATTTAACAAAATGAAGTTTTTTATCTTTTTATTTTGTTTTTTATTTTCGAGCAATGTGTGTGCGCAGGATTTAATTATAAACACACAAAGTGGTACTCATATTTTTAAAACAGATATTGCAAATACTCCAATTTTGCAAGAACGAGGGTTGATGTTTAAAAAAAATATTCCTTCAGATTATGCAATGACATTTTTGTTTGAAAAACCAAAAATTATTCGTATGTGGATGAAAAACACATTTATACCATTAGATATGATTTTTTTTGATGAACAAGGAATAATTATAAAGATAAAAGAAAACGCAATTCCTCATGATTTAACACATATTTCATCTGAAATTTTGGCATTGGGTGTTATTGAAGTAAATGCGGGGGTTGTTCTGCAAAAAAATATTCAACTGGGGGATAAGGTAGTCTTGCGTTGACAATTTTTTAATTGCTTGCAAGAAGTTTTTTATATTGGTATATTAATTTATATCAGATTTTTTAAGAGGGATATGATGAAAAAGAAACTTGAGAAAAAAACAACTTTAAAAACATATTTCTTTACAGGAATTATTGTTACTGCTCCAATTGCAATTACGCTTTATTTGGCATATGAGTTAATTACTTATGTGGATAAAACAGTAACAGGTCTTATTCCAGAAGCATATAATCCTAATAACTTTTTACCATATGGTATTCCGGGAATTGGGATTATTTTATTGTTGGTATTTTTCACAGGTGTTGGTATGTTGGCTGCCAATTTTATCGGTCAAGCATTGATGCGTTTGGGTTATCGTTTGATCGGAAAAATGCCTGTTATTTCTGGTTTGTATAATGCGATTCGTAAAATTTTTGAAACAATATTTGGATCGGATAAAAATAAAGCGTTTAGAAAAGCATTGTTAATTGAATATCCAAGAAGGGATGTTTGGACAATCGCTTTTTTGACAGGGCCTGTTCCTGATATGATTAAGAAAAAACTAAAGAATAATGATTTAATTAGTGTTTATGTACCAACAACGCCTAACCCAACATCTGGTTTCTTTTTATATGTTCCAGAGTCAGAGGTGATTTATTTGGATATTTCTGTTGATGAAGCACTTAAAACAATTTTATCCACAGGGATTATTAATCCAGAAGAAAAAACAACCAAAAGAAGACGTAGTAAAAAAGAAATTCCAACTCGAGAAAATTAGGATTGTTGAAGATCTTTTAAAAATTCTTTAAGCGCAGCTAAATCTCTGTTTGCTAAAATTTGTTTGTAAATTTTAGCATTTGGTTGGCCGTGGAATAAGCCCATTAAATGGGGACATATAATGCTGAGTTGCGTGTTGTTTTTTTCAAGATAAGGAATCATATTTTCTAACACTTCAGCTCTTGAAAGTGGTTGGGAATTGTCTTGATAAAAAATCGAATCGACATCTTTTAAAACATAGGGGTTTCCATAAGCTAAACGACCAATCATAGCCCCATCAACATGTTTTAAATGTTCTTGAGCTTTTTCAAGTGTTAGAATATTTCCATTTATTGAAATAATCATATCTGGAAAGCTTTTTTTGAGTTGGTATACCAATTCATAATTTAAAGGCATTTTTTCAGCACGATTTTCTTTTGGTGACCAATTTAATTTTGCTTTTCTTGCATGAATAATAAGATGATGACAGCCTGCATCCTTCATTAAAGTTGCAAAATGAAAAAGTTCCTTAAAACCATCCCCTTGAACGTCGGATAGGGAAATTCTTGTTTTAACACTTACGGGGATGTTTGCTTTTGCAATCATGGAAGCAACACAGTCTGCCACAAGCTCTGGTGTTTTCATTAAGATGGCGCCGAATTTGCCTGCCTGAACACGTGATGAGGGACAACCTGCATTAATATTAACGCCTTGGTATCCATAATCAGACGCATATTTTGCGCAATCAGCCATCATATCTGGGTGTGAGCCCCCCACTTGCAAAATAAGAGGATGTTCAACTTCATTATATCCGATTAATTTATCTTTGTTGCCAAGTAAAATAGCCGGCATAGCCGTCATTTCTGTATAAAAAACGGCTCTTTTTGTAATTTGTCTTAAAAAATAGCGAAAGTGCCTGTCGGTCCAATCCAACATGGGTGCTATTGATATTTGATGTGTTTTTTTGTTTTTTTCTTGAGTTTTCATATTTTTTGGTGTATATTGACAAAAATAGTTTAACTTAATATACAATATATTGAATCAAAAATCAAAGGAAAAAGGAGGCAAAATGACGTTATCTGAAGTTGAAATTAAAAAAGTTCAAACATATTTGCAACAACTTTTTTGGAATCCTGAAATCAATGTTCAAAGAGGTTCAGGTGTCGATGCGCCTGCTGAAGTTTTTATTGGTAAAGAATTTGTTGGTGTGATTTATAAAAATGATGATGATGGTGAAATTTCATTTGATTGGAACATGTCTATTTTGGCAGAAGATATTGAGCAATTTTAATGAAATTCATAACTTGTTTATAGACATAAAAAAAACGCTCTTTTTTAAGAGCGTTTTTTCTTTTTATTTAACTAATAGCCTTGAAAGAATATGACTAAAAGTTGAACTAATTTCACACCTGTAAAGACCAATGAAAAAGCAAGTAATGTGTTGATCGCAATAGCCAGTTTAGATGGTTTAACAGGTTCTTCACCGTATTTGTTCACTCCTTTTGTTCCAGAAATAAGTGATAGGATAAAGTAGCCAAAAATACTGAAGATATAAATAATAGTAAATTGTGGAAGGCTAGCAAGTGTGCTTAAAATGCCAAAGACTGTTACAAAAAGTAAGGCTCCCCAGAAGCCATTTCTACCAATGTCATGAGCTCTTCGAATGCTTAAAGTAAACAAAGCACCAATCAAAAGAGCTGATGCAATAATAACAGCGTATGATAAATTTGCAGAGAAAACTGCATATGGTACAAAAATAGGGAACAAAAGAATGGCAATGCTCCAGAATGCTATAAATTCTGCGCGACTAGCACGACCACTAAATGAAAACATATTAACCCAGTTGTCAAAATAAAGTTGCAAGATGTTTCTTGTTGCTGGTTTTTTTGGTGTTTCGGTTTGTGGTAAAACAACTGAAACAGATTCGACTGGTGTTACAATTGCAGGTTCATCAAAAGTAACAGTTACTGTTTTAATAGGTTCTTTTTTTGTTACTGGTTTCTTTTTTGGAGTTGACTTTTTTTGAACAGATTTTACTGGTGTAACTTTTGTTGTTTTTTTAACCTCTTTAGGTTGTGATTTTGTTGTTTTTACAGTTTTTTTCTCAACAGGTTTAGCTGTTTTTTTTGTTGTTTTTGCAGTTGTAGACGTTGTTGCCTTTTTTGTTTTTGTTTGCGTTTTTGCCATTTTTGTCTCCAATTTAAGTTGTTCCACTTTCACCAATATAAATGATTTTTTTTTAAAAGACAAGACCTAATATTGATAGATTTTGAGGATAATAAAAAAACAACCTGTTGTTCAACAGGCTGTTTTTTATAAATTAATTTGTTCTTTCAAGTAAGTTAAGACCATTAAAGATAGCTTTTATTTTTGATTTTGTGGTTGATCTATCAATGGCTCTTGAAATAATGCTTTTGTTATTATCGGAAACTTCAAGTGTTGTAATTGCTTCAGCAGCTTCTTTGTCTTGGTTACCAAGCATTTGTTCTTCATATTTTAAAATTGAGATTGCAACACCAACAGATAAAAGAGCATTGATGCATGCGTGAACAGGTCCATCACCACGGCCGATAACTTCATGTGATTCTTTGTCTTTTGTATATGAAAGGGCAAATCTGCCATCACTGATTCGGTCAAAGGAAGTGAATTCATAAGGCCCTTTAATTTCGCAAAGATGTGTACGATAAAGTAAATCTAAATCTGTTATGCTTAATTCTCCTTTTTTCTCCGCCATTTTTTTTGCATAAGGCATTAATTGCATGCTTTCTTGAATGGTGATAGGATACCCTGCATTGTGATAAAGAGCTGTAAGCGCACCTTTTCCAGATTGACTGGTAAAACCAAGGTGTTCTTCATCTCTTCTGCCAATGGCTTTTGGATCAAATGCAATATATTGTCCTTTTTTTAATCCCTTTGTTTTATTTGCACCGTCTTGATGGATGCCGCTTCTGTGTGTTACAACATCAGCCCCAATGAGAGGTCCTTTTTCAGGAATAGGAATATTTGACATTTGTGATACCAGGTGAGCGGTATCATAAAATTTGCTCATATTTAATGGAACTTGTGTATTCATATTGTGAAGAGCGATAGCAACTTCATACATGTTTGTGTTTCCTGCACGTTCACCAAGACCGTTTAAGGTTGTTTCTAATTGTGTTGCTCCGTGAAAGAAACTTTCAACTGTTGTGGCTGTGGCCATTCCTAAATCATTATGACAATGTACAGAAATTAATGCTTTGTTTCCAATTTTGTCATGAACTTGTTGAACCATGTTGTAAAAAACAGATGGTGTGAAACGTTCCACAGTGTTTGGAAGATTGATAACATCTGCACCAGCGTCAACAATTTTTTCAATAGCAGCAATTACTTCTGGTAAATTTTCCCGACAATCACCAAAGTGTTCAACTGAAAATTCAACTTCGCCATTAGGTAAAAGTTCTTTTGCTTTTTTAACAGCTTTTATGGCGATATCTGTTACTGTTTTTATATCTTTATTCAAAACGTATTTAAGACCCAATGGATTCATTGCAATAAAAGTATGAATGCGAGGTTTTTTCGCATATTTAACTGCTTTAGCTGCTTTTTCAATATCACTTTCAACAGCTCTTGCAAGTACGCTGATAACAACATTGTCAGGTGCTTTTTTTGCAAGTGTTTCGCAAGATGAAAAATCCATTTCGCTAGAGGATGGAAAACCAATTTCAATCCCTTGAACACCAAGTTCAATCAATTGATCAAATATCACTTCTTTTTCCTCTTGATTCCAGGGTTTTTTTAATGCTTGGTTACCATCTCTTAATGTAACATCATAGAAAAATGGTTTTTTACTAGATTCTTGTTCTGATTGAAAATTGGTGTTTTTTGTTTCGTTTGTCATAAATACTCCGTAAATAAATATAAAAAAAACACCCTCCTAAAAGGGTGTTTGTCAGTATAAATTATATAAAACACTAACCTTTTAGGAAATGATTATCATATCCCAACAATAAGTTTGCTAAAAGGTTTAGTGTTAAATTTCTCATAAGGCGAAATTACCATATTCAAAAAATAAAGTCAATAAAAAAATAAACCGCCATAAAAGCGGTCTATTTTTAATCACCAAACTTATTGCTACGAGGGAAGCCAACGGGTGGAATTTTACCAACGGTGGCTCTTTTTGTAAGCCATAAGGAAATGTTTCGTTCAACACGAATGCCGTTTCCTGATGGGAAGGAGAGACCTTCTTCAATGTTGAAGAATTTGGCATCACTTAATTTAGCTTCTTGATAACGTTGTAAAATAACACCACTTCCTCTGGTCATCATTGGAATTTCTTCTGTTGCAAAAACAATCATTTTTCTGTTTGTTCCAATAACAGCTAAATGTGACCCAGTAACAGGTTTGCACAAACAAGCTTTGTCATCATCAGGGAGGTTTAAAATAATTTTACCTGCTCTTGTTTGGGCGATAACATCGTTTGAACTGACGACAAATCCTTTTCCTTTAGAAGAGGCAACCAAAAGTTTTGTATCGGGTTGGTGTACAAGCATTGTAATCACATCTGCATCTTCTGTAATGTCAACCTGAAGTCTAAGTGGTTCACCAAAACCGCGTCCACCAGCGATTAAGTTCCCTCTTAATGTATAAAAACGACCATTGGTTGTAAAGAAGATAATGTTGTCAGTTGTGTATGTTTGAAGTGTGCATTTAAGGGAATCCCCTTCTTTGAACTTCAAATCATCAATAGGGGTGTGTCCTTTGAGAGCTCTGATCCAACCTTTTTTAGATAAAACAACAGTGATGGGCTCTTTTTCAATCATTGCTTCAATTGAAATTTCAACAGCAAGAGGTGCTTCTTGAACAGCTGTTCTTCTAGCGCCTAAAACTGTTTTTTGACCAAATTTTGTTTTGATTTCTTTGATTTCCAAAGCAAGTCGTTCATCTCTTAATTCTTTAGATTGGATTAAGGATTCTAATTCGGTTTTTTCTTTCAACAAGGCGTTGTGTTCATCTCTAATTTGATTTTCTTCTAACTTGCGAAGAGAACGCAAACGCATATTCAAAATGGCTTCAGCTTGTACGTCAGTTAAGTTGAACTCTGCCATCATAATAGCTTTAGGTTCATCTTCATTACGGATAATTTCAATCACGCGATCAAGATTAAGGAAAGCAATTAAGAAACCTTCTAAAATTTCCATTCTATGGGTAATCTTGTCAAGGCGATATTGGGATCTACGAACTAACACGCAGTCACGATGTTTTAAAAATGCTTGAAGCACTTCTTTGATATTCATCACCTTTGGTGTGTGATCTGCGTCTAACACGTTCATATTCAAGTTAAAGTTAACTTGTAAATCTGTGTTTTTGAACAAGTGTTCCATTAATTGTTCTGGTGCAACAGTTCTTGATTTTGGTTCAAGAACGATGCGTACAACATCAGATGATTCATCTCGAATATCTGCCAATAATGGGAGTTTCTTTTCTGATAATAATTTTGCAATTCGCATAATTAAATCAGATTTTTGAACCATGTATGGAATTTCAGTTACAATAATTTGATATTGGCCATGAGAAAGTTCTTCTTTTTCCCACTTGGCACGTACCTTCATAGCACCGCGGCCTTCTTTGTATGCCTTGATGATGTTTTCACGAGGTTCAGCTAAAATACCCCCTGTTGGAAAATCAGGACCTTGAACAAAATCCATCACTTTTTCAACAGTTGCATCAGGATGCTTAATTAAATAAAGCAATGCATCTGAAATTTCACCAACATTATGGGGTGGAATGTTTGTTGCCATACCAACAGCAATACCTGAAGAACCATTTGCAAGCAAGTTTGGAAAAGCTGCTGGCATAACAGTTGGTTCTTCCTCTTCCCCATCGTAGGTTTTATCAAAATCAACCGCGTTGTCATCTAATCCATCCATCAAAGCAACCGCAACAGCAGTTAACCTTGCTTCAGTGTAACGCATGGCGGCAGCTTTGTCGCCATCAATGTTGCCAAAGTTGCCTTGGCCATCGACAAGTGGATAGCGGACTGCAAAATCTTGTGCCAAACGTACCATTGCATCATAGACAGATGAGTCGCCATGAGGGTGATATTTACCAATCACGTCCCCAACAACACGAGCGCATTTTTTAAAACCAGATACAGGATCAAGTTTTAATTGGCGCATAGCAAACAAAAGACGACGATGAACGGGTTTTAACCCGTCACGTACATCAGGTAAAGAACGAGCAACAATCGTTGACAATGCATATGCCAGATATCTCTCAGATAATGCATCAGCAAGTTTTGCCTCTTTAATATTTTCGGTCATTTCAATTGTATTATCAGTCATAATACTAGGGATTATAAAGAGAAAAAAGAAAAAACGCAAGCTTTTTTTATGTCTTGTCTTTTAAATAAAAGTTTGGTAAAGTATAGGTATTTCTTAAAAATAAATGAAAAGGAAAAATGATGCGATTTTTAGCGATAATGACAAGTGTTTTGCTTTTCTCTGGATTTGCAAATGCAAGTTCCGATATGACTCCTGAGGGCTTTTTTGGTGAGTGGCGTGTTTATACAGCTAAAGAGGGAGCTGGTACGGTTTGTTTTATGGTGACAGCACCGCAACACACAACTGTTGAAAGGGAAAATAACTTTTTGAGTATTACGCATCGTCCACATGAAAAGAGTTATGATGTTATTTCGGTAATGTTTGGTGTTCCATATCACAAAAAATCTCGCCCAACAATTGAGATTGACAATCATCGTCCACTTGAAATGGTTACCAGTGACGATGCAGCCTTTATCAAAGATGAAAAAGAAGAAAAAAGATTTGTTCAAGAAATGATTAAAGGCAATGTTGCAAGAACAAAAGGAAAGTCTCAAAAGGGTACTTTGTTAAGAGAAACATATTCGTTAAAAGGTTTTGCAAAAGCGTATGAGTTGCTAAATGAAAAATGTCGTCCAGAGGTGCTTGTATCAAATGCAGTTTTAACCGATGGTGATGAGAAAGAGGAAGTTAAATGAAAAAAGAGTTAATTGGTTTATCGTTTGATGAGTTACAAAATGAGTTGGTTGCTTTGGGTGAAAAGCCTTTTAGAGCAAAACAACTTTGGCATTGGTTGTATAATAAAGGTGAAACAGATTTTTTTAAAATGACAACGCTTGCTAAAACGTTTCAAGCAAGATTAGATGAGTTGTACAGCGCTAAGCATCCGACAATTGTTACAGAGCAAACATCAAAAGATGGAACACGTAAATGGTTGATGGAGTTTCAAGATGAAAAGCAAGTGGAATGTGTTTATATTCCAGAAGCAGATAGGGGTGCTGTTTGTCTTTCAACGCAAGTAGGTTGTGCTCAAGGATGTAAATTTTGTCACACAGGTACGCAACGAATGATGCGTAATTTAACAGCGGGTGAAATTGTTGGGCAATTTATGTCGGCAAGGGATAGTTATGGTGAATGGCCAACTCCAACGGATGAAACAAGAATGCTTTCAAATATTGTTGTGATGGGAATGGGTGAGCCACTTTGCAATTTTGAAAATTTAAAAACAGCGTTGAAAATTTTGATGAATGGGGATGGAATTGGTATTTCAAAACGAAGAATCACGGTTTCAACATCTGGTGTTGCAAATCATATTCCAGAACTTGCTGATTTAGGAGTTAAATTGGCGGTGAGTTTGCATGCTCCAACCAATGAGCTTAGAAATCAAATTATGCCTGTGAATAAAAAATTTCCATTAGAAGTTTTGATTGATGCTTGTAAAGAATATCAACGCCGCAGTGAAAGACGTCAATTTATCACAATGGAATATGTGCTTTTAAAAGATGTAAATGATTCAATTGAGCATGCTGAAAAATTGATGAAGTTGGTTGATGGTTTAGAAGTTAAGTTTAATCTTATTCCATTTCACTATTGGGAAGGGGCTCCATTTGAACCATCAAGTATGAATCAAATGCATAGATTTGCAAAGGTCTTGGAAAGCAATTGGTTTGCTTCTCCAATTAGACGATCTAGAGGGGAAGATATTATGGCTGCTTGTGGCCAGTTGAAATCAGCAAAAGGTAAAAAATAGGAAAGGGGAAAGTATGGAACTTATTGAAGCAATCAAATCACGCAGATCTATTCGTCAATATGAAGAAGGGTTTGTTGTCCCATTTGAAGATTTAAAAAAAATAATCGAGGCTGGTATGTATGCTCCTTCAGCTATGCGTAGAATGCCTTGGGAGTTTTTGATTATAACGGATCAAGTTTTGTTGAGTATAATTGAAAAAACACATAACTATGCTGCTTTTGCAACCTCAGCGGGTGTAATGATTGCTGTTTGTTTAGATAAAAATAAAGAGCATGCAGGTATGGGTGTAATTGATGTGTCTTTAGCTTCTCAAAATATGATGTTGTTGGCGCATGAAATGGGGTACGGGACATGTTATTGCGGGGTTTATCCAGAGCGTCACGAAGAATTTAATAAAGTTTTGCAAGTGCCACCTCATGTTGATGTAATTGGATTGATTTCAATTGGAAAGCCGATTGAAACAAAAAGTTGTCCGCCAAGGTATGATGAGAATAAGGTTCATATCAATAAGTGGTAAGAATAAAAAGTGCTTTAAGTTGTTTTAAAAATATGATTTAAGGCGCTTTTTTTTATAGTGGTCTATAAAAGGAAAAATAAAAAAAATATTGACGTTTTTTTGAAAATTTGATATTCTAAAAGAAAGGGGTATTTGTGCCTGGTGTTTGTTGTATCCAGAAGAAAAGGGGACGCTGATGCAAAAAAGATGGTGCGAGAATAGTCAATCTGGCAGAAGTATGGTTGAAGTGCTAGGTGTTTTGGCAATTGTCGGCGTTTTGGCAATTGTTGGCATTGTTGGGTACCAATACGCTCTTCAAGTTTATCGTATTGCTGAAACATATGATGAAGTGAGTGTTACTGTTTCAGGGGGAAGAACATGGCCAATTTTGGAACACTATGGTGCGTTAACAAAAGTAGGTGTTGAAACGCAGGCTCCATCTCCTCATGCAGATACGTCTGCTTATGTAGTTCCAATTCGAGAAGTTGTTTCAAAAGTAAATTATCGAAATGCAATAACAGCGGCAGAAGCTATAGAGTTTGGTGTTTCAAATAAAGAATATTTAGATGATGATATTTTTGATGCAAGTGAAGCAGTGGATACTTATTATGCAAGGCGTGAATATGAATCATTTTCATCAAAATCATATGCACCTGTTTGGGTTCGAGCTGAAACACCTGAGGCTTGGTCTGTTCGTGTTACGGGTCTTTCTTATGATATGTGTAGTTCGATTGTTTCAAAAAGAGAGCTTGGTTATCAATATGCCTATATGGCTTTAAATTCAGGTGGTACTCCTGTAGATCCAAGTTATTGGGATTTCCCATTAATCAGTGAGAGTGAGCGTTTTTCAAATGAAGATATGGCTGTTCATGAAAATGTGAAAAAACTTTGTGAAGGAATTGATCCTTTGCATAGATCTGTTGCACCTGCTTATACATTTCAGAGTAATATTGATGAGTTAAATAAAAAAGATTCAAAAGTTAGTGCTGTTGGTGGATGTGATGTTGTGGATGGTGTCCCTTCTGTTCGTTGTATGGCCGCTTATGCACAAGTGGATGGTTTGCCTCTTCAAACATTAGTACTTTATTGGGGTGAAACAACGGATGGGGATATTGATTTTGACAAATGTATTCCAGGGACATGTCGTAATATGGAAGATCAACCAACCGAATACTGTTGTGAAAATGAAGCTGGTGGTCTTTGGATTGGAAGTGGTATTTGCTGTGCTTTAGGTGAAGAATTAGATAAACCAATGACAGTTCAAATTGGCTCAAAATATTATTCAATAACAAATGAATTGACAGGCTTTGATACGGATGGAAATAAGGTAGAAGCATGTATGATGCCACCTCCTCCAGATAAAAATTGCTGTATTGCAGGAACGGCTTGGTTTGTTGGGTCTGTTCCAACAAAAGGAAGTGGAACTTGTTCAGGTAGTTGTCCTACAGGGCCTGAAAGTGCTGTAGTTCCAGATCAAACAGAGTCTAAATATTGTTGCGATACTCAGGCTGGTGGTTCATGGAGATTGAAACCAGGAAATCCATCAAACATGAAATTGCCAGAAGCAAGTAATCCAAAGTCATCGGATAGAACAAATGGTGGTGCTTTATGCTGTTGGGCTGGCGGTGGAAAAGTTTTAACTTATGATTCTTCAAATCCAATGTCTTGTGAAGCACCTAATATTTGGAGTAAGAATACACCAAATGTTGTCACTGGTGTGCTTCCTAAAGTTCTAAAAAATACAGGGAAGATTTGTCCAGACACAGATGGGTCAACAAATCCGGATGATGATTCCTCAAAAAGTTGTCCATCTGGCTATAAATACAGTGATGCAGCGGATTCGTCAGGAACACAACCTGCTCCAGGTTGTATACAAAGAAACACCCTCATGGGTTATTATTGGTGTTGCCCTGATGATTCAACAAGCAGTTGTCCTAATGGATATGAATACAGTGATGCGGCTGATTCGACAGGAACGAAACCCGCTCCAGGTTGTATACAAAGAAACACTCTCATGGGTTATTATTGGTGTTGTCCTTCTAGTTCAACTTCTAAACCATCTTCAAGTACAGAATCGGACTTTGGGTCGACGAATGGGGGGAGTTCAGCAGGAACTTCAACTGGGTATAATTCAAAAGCGTCTAACAATTCAGATTTTAATGATGGGGATATTGTATGTAATGTTGCACAAACCATGCCTCCGCTTGATATTTATGGTCAGCAAAATCCCGATTGCTGTCCAACTGAAAAGAAAGATGGATATTTGCAAATAAATCCATACATTGGCTCAAATAATGTTTCTGAAGAATGTTGTCAGGCAATGAATTCTCCAGGGATGACCAAGCCTCAAAAAGTGGGAATGCAAGTTGTTTATGGGCAAGGTTCAGGAATTACATGTGATTCAGAATGTTGTGATGGGGGAGCTATCGCTAATGCAATGGCTGAATTTATAAAAGACCAAACAAATTCAATGTATAGATCTAATATATTTTTGAACGCAAAAGGTGTTTCAAATCCAAAGATGTGTTGTGAACTTCTTGAAAACGGGAGCCAGTCAGCAAAATTTCAACACCCTGAATGTTGTGAAACCAATTTAGCTTATGATGTGAGCGATGAAATTGGAAGATGGGTTGATGCTCAAACAACAATCACATATACAGAGGTTGATCCCTTAACTGGCTCTTGTAATTTGGTTAGTATTCCAAGTGCGACGAATGCCTGTTGTAAAAGAGGTGAAAATGGCCTTGATATTGAATGTAATGAAAACATTTTTTGCTGCGGAACAGATAACGCTGAAAACATGAAATCAAGGATTTGTTGTCCTTTAATTCCTGGATATATTTGGGATTATGAAAAAAATGAATGTGTTCCTTGTGGTGATACCCCAATATGTGATCCTACATACTGTACTGAAACGGGTGGTAAATGTTGTATTAAAGATATCAATGGATGTTTTGAACCATATGCTTGGGATCCAGAAACAGGAGCAATTACCATTGAAAAAGAATGTTGTAAAGAATGTAGAGAAAATGAAAATAATTGCGAAGACAAAGTTTTCATTGGTTTTACAAAAGCTGCAATTGCAAAAAAAGATAAAATCATTGGTAACTGCAGCACTGGGTTCTCTATGAGATCTTCTAGTGGGAATTAGGGAGGTAGAAAAATGAAGAAGTGGTTGTATCAATTATTGATAATTCTTTTTATCTCTAGTCCCGTTTTGGGAGCTACAGATCTGCCCGAAATGCAAAGTTGCAAAAAAGAAACAATGTGTTGTTTTAACACCTTGGAATCATATAATCAAAATCAAGAATGTTGTGAATTGAATGAGCGATATGAGTATGTTGCAAGTTATTATGATGATTCTTGGGGAGATCCTGAAAAGTTAAAACCAGAAAGTCAATGTTGTGTGAAGAATGAACCTAAAGACACTGAAGGAAATGTCACGCAAACTTGCTGTGAAGGATTGATGGGTGTTTATCGTAATGGGAATGTTTGGGTAGCAGGCTCTTCAAATGGGGAAGAAGATTGTTGCAAACAGGGGTATCCAACCAATTACGATAGTAAGTTAACAAAATCATGTTGTGAATATTATGGACTTGAGTTGATACATGGAAAACCAGACAATACACATGAAATAACAGATGCAATGAAGCATTGTTATTTTTATGAAGATGTTGATTTAAAAGAAACAAAATGTTGTGCAAAACAGAACAGAAGAGAGTGTGATAATACAAAGCCAGAATATGCAGGTGATTTATCATTTGTTTGCTGTTATGCAGCGGGTGGAGAGATTATGATTGATGGCAAAAGAGTTCCCAAAGCCTCTATTACGCCGTTAACAATTACCACAAGTGACGGGCGCAAGTATCTCCGTGCAGAAATTGAAAACAACCCGACTCGATGGGTTTGTTGTACAACTTTTGGATATCGTGGTGTTGGGGCTACAGAATGTTCTCCAAAAGGTGGTGTTACAAGCGACTTTGATGATATAGATTGCTCTTTAGTTTTTTCAAATGAACGGCCTGATTATAATTTGCAACACAGAGCAGATGCAACAAAATGTTGTATTGATCGCTGTGGCGGAACAGGTGGTATATCTGCTGATGGTATCTGTAGTTGTGGAGGATAGATTTGTTAAAAGGAAGCAACTGGATTTTTAATAATAAGTTATCTTTTTTCTAAAAGTGGAATAAAATAAAACCACCGAATTTATCGGTGGTTTTGTGCTAAAAAAAAGAACGCATTTTGTTGTAATGCGTTCTTTTTTAATAAATTATTCGGATAATTTAAATTGAGAGAGTAATTCTGCTGATTTTTGGGCATTGCGAGGGTTAATCATTGCGTTTTTATTGTACCCTGCATCAACGTGAATAATTTCACCTGTTACTCCCGCAGCTAAGTCAGAGCAAAGATACATGCCTGTACCGCCGACATCTTCAATTGTTACATTTCTGCAAAGAGCAGAGTTGTTCTCAGTCCAACCAAGAATTTGTCTGAAATCACCAATTCCCGCAGCGGCCAATGTGCGGATTGGACCAGCTGAAATGGCGTTGACACGAATGTTTTGGTGTCCAAGGTCAAAAGCTATGAAGTGAATAGATGCTTCTAAAGCTGCTTTTGCAACACCCATAACATTGTAGTTAGGTAAGTATCTTTCAGCCCCTAAATATGTGAGTGTTAAACAAGCACCGCCATCTGTCATTAATTCAGAAGCACGTTTGCAAACATCTGTGAATGAATAACAAGAAATAAGCATTGAGTTTGTGAAGTTGGCTTGAGTTGTATCAACATATCTGCCTTTAAGTTCATTTTTATCAGAAAAAGCGATTGCGTGAACAACAAAATCTAATTTGCCCCATTTTTCTTTCAATGTGGCAAAAACATTATCCATTGATTCTGGGTTAAGTACATCACATGGGATTAAAATGTTTGAACCAATGCTTTCAGCTAATGGTTTAACACGTTTTTCAAGAGCTTCACCTTGGTATGTAAAAGCAATTTCAGCCCCTTGATCTGCCATAGCTTTTGCAATTCCCCATGCAATGGAGTGATCGTTTGCAACACCCATGATGAGACCTTTTTTCCCCGCCATAATTCCTGTCATATTTTTTCCTTCCATAAATATTTCACGTATCACGTTCATAGACTATTCTAGATAAAGATATACGAAAAGTCAAAAAAAAGCAAATGACACTTTTGTGACAGTTGTAAAAATAAGTGAGGAACTGGGGGCTAAATCCTTTATTTTTCTTTTTTGTGTAGTTGACTTTTATTGAAAACAAGTGTATTATTTTTCAACATGATTTAAAGGAGTATAATATGAAAGCAGCCGAATTAAAAAAGAAGTTTATTGATTTTTTTGTTTCAAAAAACCATGTTGAAATTAAAAGTGCACCTCTTATTCCAGAAAACGATCCAACTGTTTTGTTTACAATGGCAGGTATGCATCCATTAGTACCATTTTTGTTGGGTGCTCCTCATCCAGCAGGTAAACGATTAGTCGATTTTCAAAAATGTATACGCACAGGTGATATTGAAGAAGTTGGTGATAAGGTTCACTTAACATTTTTTGAAATGCTTGGCAACTGGTCTATCGGTGATTACTTTAAAGAAGATGCTATCAAATATAGTTTTGAATTTTTAACAAGCAAAGAATGGCTGGGGTTAGATTTAAATAAGCTTGCTTTTACCGTTTTTGCAGGGAATGAAGATGCTCCTTTTGATGAAGAAGCATACAACACATGGGTTTCACTTGGTGTTTCTCCAAACAGAATTGCAAAGCTTCAAGCCAATTGGTGGGGCCCAGCTGGTACAACAGGCCCATGTGGTCCAGATACTGAAATGTTCTATTGGACCGGTTCAGAGCCAACACCAGAAGTTTTTGATCCAGAAAATCCGCTTTGGGTTGAAATTTGGAATGACGTTTTGATGCAGTATAACAAAAATGAAAAAGGTGAACTTGAAAAATTAGCTCATCCAAATGTTGATACTGGTATGGGTTTTGAACGTGTTGTTGCTGTGTTAAATGGTTTTGATAGTTGTTATGATACAGAACTTTTCATTCCTTTGTTTGAAGCATTAGATACATTCCGTGGAATTGAAAAACCAGCTGAACGCACAAGAGAAGAACGTATTATTATTGATCATGCAAGAGCTGCAACATTTATTATGGCGGAAGGTATTACGCCAGGTAATAAAGATCAACAATATCAATTGCGCCGTATTGTTCGCAGAATGCTTGGTGAGGGGCATAAGTTAAATTTGGCTCAGGGTTTTGCTTTGCCAATTGCTGAAAAAGTGATTGAAATGTACCAAGGATATTATCCTGAACTTTTAAAAAACAAAGAATTAATCTTGTCAGCTTTTGAAACGGAAGAAAAAGATTTTTCAAAAACACTTGTTCGTGGTGTTCAAATGTTTGAAAAAGCAATTCAAGATGAAAAAAATGTTCAAAATGGTATTTTGAGTGGTCTTGTTGTTTTTGATTTGGCTCAAACATTTGGGTTTCCAAAAGAAATGGCTGTGATGATGGCTGAAGAAAAAGGTCTTTCAGTTAATTTGAAAGAATTTGATGAAGCTTATAAACATCACCAAGATATTTCACGTGGTGCTTCAGCTCCTTGTGGTTTGGCTGATAAAAAAGAAGAAACAACAGCTTTACATACTGCAACACACTTGTTGCACCAAGCGTTGAGAACTGTTCTTGGCACACATGTTGAACAACGTGGTTCTCATATTACAGCTGAACGTTTACGCTTTGACTTTTCACATCCAGAAAAAGTTTCTCCTGAAGATTTGAAAAAAGTTGAAGCTTTGGTGAATGAAGTTATTCAAAAAGATATGCAAGTTCTGTGTGAAGAAATGACACTTGATGAAGCTTTACAAAAAGGAGCTATTGGTCTTTTTGCAAACAAATATGGTGAGAAGGTAACTGTTTATTCAATGGGTGATTTTAGCAAAGAAGTTTGCGCAGGTCCTCATGTGACAAATACAGGTGTTTTAAAATCTTTCCATATTATGAAAGAAGAAAGTTCAAGTAAGGGGGTTCGCCGAATAAAGGCAACCGTTGGTTTTGTAAAAGACAACGCATAAAATCAAAATGGCGGATGGAAACATCCGCTATTTTTGTTTGGAGGGATAGTGATCGGTGCTATTGTTGGAGATGTTGTAGGTTCTGTCTATGAGTTTCATAATGTAAAAACAAAAGAATTTAAGTTGTTTACTGAAAATTCTTGTTTTACAGATGATACAATTTTAACATGTGCAACGGCAGAATGGTTGTTAACTAGGTGTTCAGCCGAGTTTGCTTTAAAAAAATGGGGTGAAAAATATAAAAATAGATATTATGAAAATGGCAAGATTCCTCCTTTTGGAAAAGGTTTTTCAAAATGGTTAGAAACAGGTATTCCATATCAAGCAAAAACAAATGGTTGTGTGATGCGTATAAGCCCTATAGGGTTGAAGGAAAAAGATTTAGCTGAAGCATTGAAGAAAGCTAGGTTTTTGACAAATTTAACACACAATCATCCTGAGAGTTTAAAATATGTTTCCATGTATATAGAAACAATGTTTTTGCTTAAAAAGGGTATGGATACGCAGAAAATTAAAGAAAAACTGTCAAAAAAATATGAATGTGATTTGTCAAAATCGATTGATGAAATAAGACCAAATTATAATAAATTTTATGTTTCATGCAAAAATTCTGTGCCGCAAGCTATTGTTTCAGCTTTGGATGCTGTTTCATTTGAAGATGCAATTAGAAACGCCATTTCTTTGGGTGGGGATAGTGATACACTTGCTTGTATGGCTGGTGGTATTGCTGAAATTCGTTTTGGTATCCCAATTAAATTAAAAATAAAAACACTTTCCTATTTGGATCAATGTATGCAAAAGGTTATAAGTGATTTTTATCAAAAGGTAAGATAAATATTTATTTGTTAAAAAACGTTTTTGTGCTAAAATTAAGATATGGAATGTAAAAAGTAAAAGGGGAGGTCCTATGTCTAATAAAAAGATGCTTTCAATTCAAGAAAAAAGAAAATTAGCAGGGTGTTTTAATTTAAATTCATTGTCACAGGATGACAGAGAGTTTTTTTATTCTGTATTATATGATCATTTAGAAGAGTTTCCCATTTTAACAATGCTTGCAAAAGATATGTTGAATGGTTCAACTGGAAAAATAACCATAAATGTAAAAAATTTAGATGCTGGCATAAATGGGTATCAAAAAAAAGGAGAAATTTGTTTTTCAACGCAATTGTGGCATTCCTGCAAGCGTAAAAATGACTCCAAAAAAACAGCAGCTACATTTTGGCATGAATTGATGCATGCGATTCAAGAACAAAAATTGGATTGCTCTTTTTCAAAAAGAGGCTACATGGTCTATCGTCAGTTTATTGAGTCAGAAGCCATGAGTTATACAAATTTGATTTCTCCAAGGAGTGGTTTTGAAAAGAAATTATATGAATCTATTTTAAGCAAAACAGCAGATGTTTATGAGGCTCAAAAAAAATATTTGGGTATTTCTACAAGACTTCGTTTAAGTGCTGATCGAGAATTGGCTAAAATGGCTGCGAAAAATATAATGGGACGATTTTTTTCATCATCAGAATGGGAAACATCTGAAAAAACAACAATAACCAACTGGCGTGATTTTTATTATAATTATCATAAAGAGTATGCTGACAAATTGTGGCAAGCAAAAGGCGATAAAGATAATAAATTTATTTCAGAATATGAAAAATATTTTTTAAATCGATATGATGCCAAAATTTCAGCAAAAGCCTCTATTTCACCAGAAGTGATAGAAAACTATGATTTGCCTGACGAAATTCGTAACACCATTATATATCGTGGGCATGATAGTGAAGTTTTTGATTTTTCAAAATGGAGAAAACTGCCTGATGGGAAGGGTGGGGAAGTTTTTACTTTAGATATGCCTAATATGGCTCCTTCATA
This sequence comes from Alphaproteobacteria bacterium, assembly GCA_045632845.1. Lineage (GTDB taxonomy): Bacteria > Pseudomonadota > Alphaproteobacteria > CAAHEQ01 > UBA3637 > RGIG4140. Next base: position 180,956 of record JAZQXL010000011.1, on the reverse strand, counting down.
TATTAGAGAAATGATGGATTATATTCGATTTGCAGGTATTGATGTTGAAAATATTTTTATTCGCCATAGAGATGGGTTCCCTTCTAGAGCTCTTCAAATTAAAGGGTCACCTGAAAATATAGAGCGTTTTTTTGAAAAATGTGGTGTTTCTTCTCAAGCGGGTGATGAAAAAATTACATGGCCGAATGTTAATGAAAAAGATTGTGGTTATGATCGGCATATTATGGCTGGCACAACGGTTGCAATTGATTCTAAAAAACCACCTATTTTTTATGTGGGTAAAAAATGTGATATTCAAGTAGATTTTAAAGACATACTTTCAAAAGAAAATCAGCGTTTTTTAAAAAAAGGAGGAGTTCTTTTGATTGGTCGAAAACCAGACTCATTAACGGCAATACGTCCTCAAGAATTGACAGGTTATCCTTGCAAAAATATTAAAATTGAAACAGCGGAATCTTCTGTTTCTCGTATACATGGATATGTGTTTATGAACAAATCTGGAATTCTGTGCTATAAGGATTGTTCAACAAACGGTACGCTTGTAAAAAGAAGAAAAGGGCAAGTGAATAAATTAAATTACGCTTATGATCCTAGATGACATAAAAATTTTTAAACAGTTTTACTGTTTTTGAAAAGAAAACAAATTAAACTTGTTTTTTTTGTGATATTTTGCTATGATGTTGTCACTTTAGTGAAAGGGATTTCAAAATGAAAAAATATATCACAACTCCAATTTATTACACAAATGGTGCGCCACATATTGGGCATGCCTATACAACAATTTTAGCAGATGTGTTCAAAAAATTTGAACAGATGAAAGGAAATGATGTTTTCTTTTCAACTGGGACGGATGAACATGGTCAAAAAAACCAACATTCTTGTGAAGCATCTGGGTTAACTCCAGATGAATTTTTGACACGTCAAAGTCAGTTATTCAGAGATTTGTTTGACAGAATGGGGATTGATTATGACTATTTTGTTAGAACAACTTCTGAAGATCATAAAAAAGTTGTTCGCAGAGTTTTGCAAGATTTGTTTGATCGTGGTTTGATTATCAAAAAATCATATGAAGGTTTGTATTGTGAAGGTTGTGAGCAATTTAAAAAGAAATGTGATTTAACAGAAGATGGTTTGTGCCCAGATCACCTCAAAGCACCAAAAGTTATTTCTGAAGAAAACTATTTCTTCCGTTTGGAACCATATCGTCAATGGCTAAAAGAATATATTGCATTAAACCCTGATTGGATTACTCCAACAAACTATGCTAAAGAAGTTTTGGGTATGCTTGAAGAACCATTGGATGACTTGTGCATTTCTCGTCCAAAAGACAGAGTTTGGTTGGGTATTGAATTGCCTTTTGATACAGATTTTGTCACATACATTTGGTTTGATGCATTGATTAACTATATTTCAACATTGAAGTTTGGTGAAAATGAAGATTTTGTATCTTATTGGAAAAATTCATATCATTTACTTGCAAAAGATATTTTGAAACCACACTGCATTTATTGGCCAATTATGTTAAAAGCAATTGGTATTGATCCTGTTAGCCGTTGCATTGTTCATGGATATTGGATTGGTGAAGGCGGTGTTAAAATGTCCAAATCATTGGGCAATGTTGTTGATCCAAATGAAGTGATTGATATTATGGGCGTTGAACCTCTACGTTTCTATTTAATCAATAACATGAGTTTAAGCAACGATTCACCAATTAGTATTGCTCTTTTAAGACAAGGTTATAAATTGTTGGCAAACAATTTGGGTAACTTGCAAATGCGTGTTCTTAAAATGGTTGATAAGAATTTACAAAGTGCTATTCCTTCTGATGTTGCTTTGTTACCAGAGGATGAAAAAGTCTTAACAGATATTTCTGCAGAATTTAAAGCTGTGTATGCAAAAGATAGTTCTCTTGAAACAGCTGTTGAATTAGCAAGTAAAATTATGACAGCTTGCAATCAAGTGAATGCTTATTTTGCAGCAAATGAACCTTGGGTATTGGCAAAAAATCCAGAAAAAATGGAACGATTCAAACAAGTTGTTTACACAACATTGGATGCATTGAGATTGATTGCGACAGCTTTATACCCTTTGATGCCGAACTCAAGCAAATCTATTCTTGAAACATTGGATGTTAAAGGTGATAAAGTTGAAGCTTTGTTTGAAGCAAAAGCTTTGGGTGAAGGGAAAATCACAGTTCCAAATCCATTGTTCCCATTCTTGCCTGAATAGAGATGATTGTGTGCAGGTTGATTGTACCAAAAGATATGCATATAAATCGTGAGAAAAATTAAACTAAAAAAACGAGACGGTTAATCTTAAAAAGATTACCGTCTTTTTTTTATTATAATTTTAAAATTGACATTTTCTTTTTTGAATGATAAATTTTTCGTATGAAATATGATGGAATAAAGATTTCAATTTTGAACTTTTTAGCACTGCAAAAATTGTGGTGGTGCTAACGCACCTGTTTATATATGATAGGTTAACCACCTTAAAACGGTTCTTTGTTTAATAAAAAATCAAACATTATGAATATAAAAAAGGAAAAATGATGAAAAAATTTAATGGTTTTTTTGGCAGTTTTGGTGGTGCATATATCTCTGAAAAATTGCAAAAAGAAATGAACAAAATTGAAAATGCGTATAACGAATTAAAAACGAATTTTGAGTTCGTTGAAAAGTTAAAATACATCAGAAAAACATATCAAGGTCGCCCAACCCCAATTACATTTGCTGAAAATTTGAGCAATAAAATTGGGGGTGCTCAAATTTATTTAAAAAGAGAAGATTTGAACCATACCGGAGCTCATAAATTGAATCATGCAATGGGTGAAGCTTTGCTTGCAAAATATATGGGAAAGAAAAAGTTGATTGCGGAAACGGGCGCTGGGCAACATGGTGTTGCAATGGCAACAGCTGCAGCTTATTTGGGGTTGGAATGTGAAATTTATATGGGGGAAGTGGATATTGAAAAACAAAAACCCAATGTTTTACGGATGAAATTATTGGGTGCAAAAATTGTCTCTGTCACTCAAGGTCAAAAATCTTTGAAAGAGGCAGTTGATAGTGCTTTTGATGCTTATTTGAGTGATCTTGATAATTCACTTTATTGCATTGGGTCTGTTGTGGGGCCGCATCCATTTCCAATGATGGTGAGAGATTATCAAACAATCATTGGTGAAGAAGCTTGTGAGCAAATGGTGAAAGATTTTGGAGGGCTTCCAAATGCGGTTGTCGCTTGCGTGGGTGGTGGTTCAAATGCTATAGGTATTTTTAGTGGATTTGTGGATGAAAAATCTGTTGCATTATATGGGGTTGAACCATTGGGAAAAGGTTCAAAAATAGGGGAACATTCTGCTTCCATTAATTTTGGAAAAGAAGCTGTTATGCAAGGGTTCAAATCTTTTGTTATTCAAGATGAAAATGGAAAACCTGCGCCTGTTTATTCCATTGCCAGTGGTCTTGATTATCCAAGTGTTGGTCCAGAACATGCTTATTTACACACACTTGGACGAGCAAAGTATGTTATGATAGATGATAGAGAATGTTTAGATGCTTTTTATGAACTATCTAAAACAGAAGGAATCATTCCTGCGCTTGAAAGTGCACATGCTGTCGCTTATGCAATCAAACTTGCCAAAACGATGAGTTCAAATCAAAAGATATTGGTCAATTTGTCGGGCAGGGGTGATAAAGATTTGGATTTTATTGCTGAGAAATATGGTATTTGATTTTTTTGTCAAAATAGAGTAAAATACAGATTAAGAAGTTGCAATAAAATGTGCTAAGGATAAATTATGTATCAACAATTATCTGTTTTAGACATTCAAAAAAACAAGACATTGTTTGAAGTATGGAAGTTTGTTTCTTCAGTTCATGGTGGTCAAACACGAAAAGGGATTAATCAAACAGGAATTTTGCCAAAATATACAGCGCATTTATTTCGTGTTATGGAAATCACAGCAAATGCATTAGGTGACCCTGTGGTGGTTCTAAAAAATAATGACTTGGCACCACTTTTGAGTGCCGCTTTGTTGCATGATACAATAGAGGATACTGTTGTTAATACACCAGAAAAATTGGTGTGCGCATTAACGCCCATTGTGGGGTTTGATTGTTCAAAAAAAATAGCAGGTGTTGTTCAAGAACTTTCAAACCCTGCAGAGGGCTTTGTTGGAAAAACAAAAGAAGAAAAAGATAAAAACAAAAAAGAATGGCAAATTCAACATGCTCTTAAAATGTCTATTCCTGCAAAGTTAATAAAAATGGCTGATCAGATTGCAAATATAATAGATTCGGCAGATTTGGATATGGAAGGACTTAAAAATAATCCCAAAGCTTGGAATGAAGAAAAAAAGATTTTTTATGTTGATAAGGCATTGGCTGTTTGTAAGGCGTGTTCGGGTGGTGCAAAAAAATCAACTCTTTCTCAAAAGAATATGTTTTTGAGATTGGATGATTTTGCCTCTTTTGCAGCTGAGTATGCTCTGTTTAAAATCAAAAATCCACAATATGCACATTTGGATTTTTTTGAAGAGTTAAAATTAAAAAATAGAAGATGCTTTAAAAAACAAAATTTAATTATTTCAAATTTTGAGGGGATGGAAAGGGTATAATATTGTTTGTTTTGTGATGAATATAGTGTCTTGCAAAGCGTGATATTATGTTGTTAGTGCTCCGTCCGAACAAGATATGTTGCATAGTTTTATCAATTTTTTAATAAAAAAAGACGGAACAAGTCCGTCTTTTAGATGGTCGGGGTGACATGATTACTCACTTCGTTCGCTCTAAAGAGCTACCTACGGCATTGCCTTTGCTAAAGCTACGACTCGAACATGCTTGTCGCCTGTTCTTCTCATGTCAGCCCAATAAAAAAACCACTCTTGCGAGTGGTTCTTTATGGTCGGATTGACCCCCTCTAAATTGTAAAAAAATACTCTATTTAAAATAAAATAATTTTTTTGTTCTTTTTCAGAGTGTTACAACAGCGTTGGCGAACCTTCTCATCCACACTGGTGAGGTTGGTTTTTGTTCAGCGCCCACTAGGTGTGGTAATAATTTTTTTATTGTTTTTCAATGAAATACACTGACCACTAGGTTATAACTTGACTTTTTTATTTTTCCAAGCATTGGTATAAGTCAGATTATTAAAAAAGGAGATATAATGTCAAAAGAAACAGAAAAATTAATTAAAATTATCTTGCCTGATTTATTAAATTATTTAGAAATGCTCGAAAGCGGAGAGATTATTGAAAAACGAATGGAAAAAAATCTTTCCTGTAAACGAAGGCAAGATGATGAAGAGAAAATTACATGCTGTAAATGTGGTAAAATTAGAATTTAAATAAATTTTCCCTATCTTCTTCTGAAAAGATATCCACTTTACTATCAGGAATTTCCAATCCCCAGTTGTCCCAACCAATATAATTCTTTCTAGCAAATAATTCTATTTTCCTCTGCTTGGGAAACATTTTTGATATCCCCTCAATAACACTTATAGGTTTTTCGCTATGTTTTCCTCTGTGAACAGATACCAGTTGTCGAACATTTCTTGCACCTCTATTTTCAGGAAATCTACCTTTCTTAAAAACTAGAACAAATTCAGTTTGAGAAAGTGTATAACGTCCTGGATTATGAACTTGTTTGTCCCATACAAAAGCAACAGTTTTATATTCAAACCCCCAAGCCGTTCCTAATTTTATTGAGTTATCCAAATGAGGTCCAGTTGTCCACATAAACAGAATGCAATCATCAGCAGAAATAGATGCAACATCTAATTTTTGTAAATCTTTTAAAGGTACTGTCGGGTATTTAAAATTTGCTGCACTTATAAATACATCTTTTTTAAAATCTATGTTTTCTGATTTAATGCTTGACTTGTCATACTGCATCTTTCCTCCATAATCCCAAGGAGGATCTGCATAGATAACATCATATTTCTTATTTGGTAATGTTGGATATAAATCTTCTAGTGGATTAACTTTAATTTTGCTTTTTGCTTTAGGATTATAAATAGAATATCCTGTTTTAGTATTCATTTTGTACGCCTTTCATTATATTTCAACATATTTAGCATATGGAAAACATAATGTCAATATAAATTGTTACTTATAATCCGTTGACGCGTTAAAATATTTTAAAGTATCTTATTTAAAGTCAAAGGAGTATTTCTATGATAAAACAAATTTTAGGACAACGAATTAGAGCCCTCAGGTTACAAAAAAACTTAAGCCAAGAGAGGTTTGCATTGCAAATTGATATGGATAGAACTTATTTAGCTTCTGTGGAATCTGGAAAACGCAACATTTCAATCGACAATATATATAAAATATCCAAAGGACTAAATGTTTCTTTGGAAGATTTTTTTAGGGGGCTTTAAATGGCTACACAAGAATTAAGAAAAAGAGCTAATTGGCAAACTGTTTCGGGGCACAAAGCCTTAACCACAGAAGAATTATTCCAGAAATCTTTACAATCAGCATTGGATGCTGTTTATCCGGGACAATTTGTTGTAGATAGACATCCTAAGGAATTTAGCGATATATATTCTACTTATCCTTTACCACAAGATGTTCTAGATAAGATTTATAATATTGATACAACCCTAAAAACAGCAAAAGGAACTCCAAAATATGAATGGGGGATTAATATGGATTTTGCCATTAGAAACACACAAAATGGGAAAGTATTATTTGGAGAAATTAAGCGTCAGGATGGTTGGATCGAAACAACAGATATGCAAGCAGGAAGGGGAAATGCGCATGAAAGAAGTTGCAAATACTTTACACCAGGATTGCTAAGAATTATCAGAAAAACAGGTAAGATATCCGATGAGATTTTGCCTTTTTGGCTTGTAATAGTTGGAGATATTACAAGAGATCCTCGGCGGAATAGGGAAATTGCATATTGGTTTCAGGAATACACAAAAAACTATTACATGTGGAGAGATACTTCAGATGTGGGAGATATGTTAGACTTTTTTGAAAATAATTTACTCCCGTATTTGTTGTAATGTTTGTATTGTGTTTTTAAAAAAAGGTTTTGTAATTTAATCTTTGCTCCACTAAAATACACATGATCATGTTGTCGAAACAATTTGACAACATAGTTGTTAAGTTCTTATAATTCAATGGGTTACATACATTATTATTTTACTGAAGTTCGCATCTACCCTGGAGAGGTTAAGCAGATTAGAACTAGCGACAACTAGATAAAAATATATCTATTTCAATGAGTTATACCTAGCGACCACTTTTTCTCATTTTTTTATTCGAGGTATACTTTTTTGCCAAAGGTATACTTTTATGGGCGCAAAAAAGTGGCATACAATCGAATCTTGCCAACTTGCCATCTGAGAAAAATCTATAATTAACTTCTTGAAAAACATAATTAAATTATTCTGAATAAAAAACAAAAAAGCGAAAGTATAAACTTCCGCTTTTTTATATTGGTCGGGGCGACATGATTCGAACATGCGACACCTTGGTCCCAAACCAAGTACTCTACCAGGCTGAGCTACGCCCCGATGATTGAGTAGTTAACTATATACACTAAAAAAAAATGAAATGCAAGTAAAAAATTAAAAAAAATATAAAAAAATGTCAGACAATCTATAAGCCGGGTTTTGTAATCGATAATCATTCGTCTGGGATAAGCATTACTGCTTACCTCTAGCGACCTACCTCTTGAGAGCAGATCAGAAACGCTCTTTTTACAAAGAAAATCTTTGGCTCTCTTCACTTGGTCTTGCTTCCGATAGGGCTTGCCGTGCCATTTTAATCACTTAAAATGCGGTGGGCTCTTACCCCGCCGTTTCACCCTTACCAATTCAAAATTGGCGGTTTGTTTTCTATGGCGCTATCCCGTGGGTTACCCCAGCTGGACGTTATCCAGTATCGTGTTTCCGTGAAGCCCGGACTTTCCTCCAAAGTTGCCTTCAGCGATTATCCGATCATCTGACGAGTCGTTTTATATCAAAAAAAAGCATAATTGTCAATAAAAAGCCTTTGAACATAAAATGATATTGCTTATTTTTGCCTTTTTGTGTACAATAAAAGAAAAAATCAAGGAGGTTGTTATGGTGTTTGAAAATGTAACGGTTTTGGATCATCCTATTTTAATGCATAATCTTGCTGTTATAAGAAATAAAGAATCAACAAGGGAACAATTCTTGTTAGCTTTTAAAAAAATTGCCTATTTTTTAATTGAAAAGGGTTTTTCTAAACTCCCTATGCAAGAAATTGAAATTGTAACACCAATAGAATCTATGAATGTTAAGGTTATTGATAGTGAATATACATATATTATTGCTCCAATATTAAGGGCCGGACTTGCTTTAACTGATGTGGCTGTTGATTTGTTGCCAAATGCACATGTGTTGCATGTTGGAATGTATCGTGATGAAGAAACAAAAAATCCTGTGTGGTATTATGATAAAACACCAACTAAAATGCCTCAAAAAACAAAAGTTTTTATTTTAGATCCAATGTTGGCAACGGGAGGTTCAGCTGTGGCAAGTGTTGATTTGTTTGTTAAAAAAGGTGTTGATGTTAAAGACATCGTTTTTATCTCTGTTTTAAGTGCACCGGAGGGATTAAAAGTTTTGCAAGAGGCTTATCCTGAGCTTCAAATTGTAACGGGTTCTGTTGATAAGTGTTTGAATGAGAATGCTTATATTGTTCCTGGTCTTGGTGATGCGGGAGATAGATACTTTAATTCTCTTATCCCTTAATTTTCAAGCTGTTTAAGGGTGGTATTATATTACCATCTCAAAAAAATGTTTAAAAACAATGAAAAAGATGTTGACAATGTGTTTTTTTTATTGTATAAATGGCTGTCTTAGAAAAAATAACAAGGATTAAATAACATGACAATGAAAACAACAAAAACAATTAATCCGGAAAATAGCGATATCAAATGGTACGTTATTGATGCTTCAAATTTGGTTTTGGGCCGTTTGGCAAGCCAAATTGCAACAATCTTACGTGGTAAAAACAAACCATGCTATTCTCCAAACCAAGATTGCGGCGACTATGTAGTTGTCGTTAATGCTGAAAAAGTTCAATTAACAGGTCGTAAATTAGAACAAAAAACCTACTATCATCACACAGGTTATGTCGGTGGTATCAAAGGTATCTCTGTTGCAAAACAATTAGAAGAACACCCAGAACGTGTTTTACAAAAAGCTGTTGAAAGAATGATTTCAAGAAATGCTTTAGGTCGTAAACAAATGAAAAAATTGCGCATTTTTGTCGGCCCAGAACACACACATCAAGCTCAAAATCCAATTGTTTTGGATATTGCTGCTAAAAATCCAAAGAATAAAAGAGGTGCATAATGGTTAGCAAAAAAACAACAACTTTAGAAGATTTGAAACAAGAAACAGCAACAGCTGTTGAAGTTGCACCAAGAACACCAAAAAAAGATGCTTTAGGTCGTTCACAATCTGTTGGTAAAAAGAAAAATGCAATTGCTCGTGTCATTATTAAATTAGGCTCAGGCAAAATCACAGTTAATGGCAGAAGTATTGAAAACTACTTCCCACGTCCTGTGTTGCAAATGATTATCAACCAACCATTTGCTGTTACAAACCGTGAAGGTCAATTTGACGTTCAATGTAATGTTTGTGGTGGTGGTTTGTCTGGTCAAGCTTATGCTGTTCGTCACGGTATCAGCCGTTGCTTGGATATGTTTGAACCAGAATTGCACACTGCACTCAAGAGAGCTGGTTTCTTAACACGTGATTCACGTATTGTTGAACGTAAAAAACCAGGTTTGTCAAAAGCACGCAAACGCTTCCAATTCTCAAAACGTTAATTGGTTTTATATTCAAAAAAATCTCTGCCAATTGGTGGAGATTTTTTTTGTTTATTAGCTATTGTGTTAATAAGAAAAAAAACACCGAAACGGTGTTTTTTTAGATGAAAAATTTATTGTCTTTGTGAGCTGTCACGTCCGCCAGCATCGTATCTGCCGAAGTTTTTAACCAATTGTTCAAGCACGGAAAGTTCTTTTCCAGTGACTTGTGTGTGTGCTGGATCATAGGTAACATCGTGACCATCTTGCAGTGTAAGATGTCTGATGGAACGAACAGATTTGTCTTGATTGAATGAAATAACGTATACATCTCGTTCAATTTCTTCAGGATGATAGAATGCTCTGTTTTCTTTTTTTGATTTAAAATAAATATAAAAAGAATCGTTCCCAATTTTATTTTCAAAAATTGGTTTGCCAATAAGATCGATAACTTTTTCTTGAGGCGTACCTACTTGAATCATATTCAATCTTTGTTGTGAGGGCAAATCGCCGCTTTGATAGGTCTCCAATCCGCATGAATTTAATAAAATAACGCTGGATAAGAATGATGAATAAATAAGCTTCTTGAACATTTTTTCCTTCTTTGATATAATCATTTCTAATTTTATATATAAGCAGAAGAAAGGGTATTCGTCAATGGAAAAAACAGTAAAAAAAGAAAAAGACATCGCGTTTGTTTTAGATGCGCGAACTGTAACAAAACAAGGAAAAGATTTTTTGCTAGTTGCAAATAAAGCTCAATGTCAAGAATTGGCTGAATTTTATGAGTTGCCAGCTGTTAAGAATCTTTCATTTTCATTTAATGCTCTGTTGGCTGATGATGTGATTGAATTAAATGGTGTTTTAAAAGCAGACGTGGTGAGAACTTGCGTTGTTACATCTGATGAGTTTGAAGAAAAAATAAATTATCCTTTTGTACTGTTATTTTCTGAAGATGAAGATGTTGTTTTGACACAAGAAAATAAAGTTGATTTTTCACCGGATGATGAAAGTATTGACCTTATTAAAAATGGTCGCATTTATTTTGCTGATATTGTGCGGGAACAATTTGGTTTGTCGCTTGATCCATTCCCTAAAAAAACAAATGAGCCTTTTGTTTATTATGAAGAAAAAGTTGAAGATGTAAAAGAGAATCCTTTTGCTGTTTTGAAACACTTGACAAAATAAATAAATCTGTTAAAATAAAAGGTAGGGAAGTGAAAGTAAAGGTGGTTTCAATGAGTGAAAAAAAGAAAAAAGAAATTGAAGAAGTTGTAAAAGATGAAAAAGTAGTTGATGATGCAGAACGAGCAGAAGATTTTTTGAAAAAGGATGTAAAAGATTCTGAAAGTGCTGGGTTAATCAATCAGCAAGCTCTTCAATCTCAATATGTTGAAAAGTTGGAAAAACTTCTTTTAAAAGATGATGTTTCAGAGCATGATATTCAAAATGTTGAATTTTGTAAAGCTGAGCTTTTGGCTCAGTTCTTGGGTGCAACTTCATTTTCTTCTACTTTATCAAATTCAGATAATCGCAAAAAAGCAGCTGATGTTTTATCATCACATTTGGGTAAGCTTTATTCTAAAACCACTAAGATAAGAGAAAAGTTAGCAGCAAAAGCTGGTTTGGCAGTTTTAAACAATGATGTTATGGAAACAAAATTTGGAGCAAGAAAACCTGATGTTGTAACAGATGATATGTTGGTTGGGCGTGATTTGAAAAGGGTTTATTTCTTGTTGGGGAGTGCATTTGCTAAAATTGTTGCAAATCCTGTTTTGAGAGAAGCTTTTGTAAATCCAAACCCAGAAACAAAAGCTAAGGCGCTTGCTGCAAATAAAACACAAAGTTCTTTAAAAACAAAAGGCTCAGGCACTTTGTTTTCTTTGTTGACGGATTTTGTGAATAATCCTGAAAAACGTTTAAATGCTCAATTGCCAGAGTTGTTGCAAGAATTTAATCAAAAAATTGGTGGGGATGAAAAAAATCAATTTTTTGAATGGGCAGATAAATTGGTAACAGGATTGTCAAATTTGGGTGGAAAAAATGCAATTTTAAATGCGTTACAAGGTAAGGATATGTCCAAAATTGTTGGTAATATTTTGGGGTCTAAAAACATTGCATAGCTGAGGGGAAAATGGGTGAAGAGGCTTTTTATACACATGGTGTTCCAGTGTATCGTAAAAAATCTAGATTTCCAACTTTAAGCAGATATCGAGATTTAATCGGTTTTTTAAAAAATGTATTCAAAGATGGTATTGTAACCGATGAAGAGTTGCGGGTTGTTTCAGTCGTTGAACGTGATATTTTGCTTGAATACGAATTGGCAGCTGTTATTTGTTCTTCGATACCAAATTCTTCTCCAAGAAAGTTAGCTGCGGAGAGATTGCTTAGTCATATTTATCGTTGTTTTGTGGTGATGAGTTTTGCAAAAGAAAGAGCAAAAATTCAAAATGCAAATCAACGGATGCGGGCACACAAACAAGAAAGTGTTCGTACAAAAGATAGTGACCGTGTTTTGGCCTTAAAAGTAACGGCATTACAAAGAGATTTGTTGGAAGGTTTGTCGACTGAAAGACAAAGAATTGAGGCAGAATTGCCTCGGATTCGAAGAGATTTAGCCAAACTGCCAGCAGATGAACGTGTTTTATATGAAGGTCGAGTTAATGCGGCTCTTGATTACTTGGAACAAATCAATTTTGAAAATTTAAATGTGCTTGAGGTGAATCGCTTGCTTGGATTGGAACGAAGGCTTGCGGAAGAAAAAGAAAGAGTTAAAGAATAATTTCTTGAATATGTAAAAAAATGCTTGACTTTTTTTTGTAAAAACAGTATAAAGAATAACACTTTAAACAAAACAGGCCCTAGGCAGGCGGTCTGAGTATGCAATAAATTAGATAAATTAAGGAGAAACAAAATGAAACGCACATATCAACCAAGTAAGCTTGTTCGGACACGCCGTCATGGTTTTAGAGCAAGAATGGCAACTTTAGGCGGACGTAAAGTTTTAAATGCTCGTCGTCGTAAAGGTCGTAAAGTTTTAAGCGCATAATTAAAGCGACGAATCGGCTTTTGTTGTTCTCATCTAGGGTAAACAAACAGTCATAAAAGATTAAACAAAGGGAGCGATTCTTGAATTGTTCCTTTTTTTTATAGCGGATTTGAAATGGAAAAATCTTCTTTGAAACCAGTTCGTTTAAAAAAACGACGCCAATTTTTAAGAGCGACTCATAATGGTAGAAAATTTGTCGCTTCAACAATGGTTTTGCAAGTTGTTAAACAAGATGAGTTTGATGGAATTCGTCTTGGATTTACTGTTACAAAAAAAATGGGAAATGCTGTTGTTCGTAACAGAATTCGAAGGAGATTAAGGGCTGTTGCGCAAGCTGTTTTTTCATCACAAGCATTACGAGGTTATGATTATGTTTTAGTATCTAGAAAAACAGCGTTTGATGCGCCGTTTGAAGTATTAAATAAGGATTTGATATATCTAATGCGCTTGTTTAAAAAATCTTTGATGGAAAAAAATAAATTGGAGCAAGATGGTTTAAATGAAAAAACTGATGCGTAATTTAGCTATGCGTTTTTGCTTGTTGCTTATTCGTTTTTATCAGCTTTTTTTATCCCCGTTAAAAGGACATTGTTGCAGGTTTGAACCAACTTGTTCTGATTATGCAAAAGAAGCTTTTTTGTTGCATGGGATAAGAAAAGGTGCTATTTTAACGTTCAAAAGAATTTTAAAATGCCATCCGTGGGGTGGAGATGGATATGATCCTGTTCCAAAAAAATAATATAAGGGAAATAAAATGAATCAAATGAAAAATCAACAAAATGAAGAAGTGAAAAATGTTATCATTGCCATGATTTTGGTAACGATTATTATGTTTGGGTTTAACCATTTTTCAACGCCAAAACAAGCTTCTGAAAATGTACAAAATGAGACAGTTCAACAAGTTCAAGTTGAACAAGTAAATCCTGTTAATCTTGCTCAACAAGCTGAAGTTGTTGTTGAAAAAAAAGCCGATCCTGTAATATTAAAAAATGAATTTGTTGAGGCTTCATTTGACCCTGCATTGGGTGGATTTAATGCTTTGTCATTGTTAAAATATAAAGAAACATTGGAAGAAGATAGTAAAAATGTTTCAGTTTTAAATAATGATTATTTCACAACTCTTTTGTGGAAGAGTAGAGATGTTCAAATGCCAAATGGGAATGCTTTTTGGCAAGAGGATGCATCCCGTTCAACTGATCAAAAAAAGGTTTTTGTTTTTCAAAATTCTGCTATAAAAATTGAACGTGAATTGATGCTTGATGATCAGTATATGTTTTTGATTAAAGACACTGTTACAAATTTAACACAAATGCCTATTAAAGCGTATCAAGAAGGTGTTATTTCTCGTAAAATGGAAAGCAATCCTCCAGTTTCAACTGTTCACCAAGGTTTTGTCGGATATTTAAACGATTATTTAGTTGAAGAAAAATATGATACGGATGAAACAATTTTTTCTGATAGAACAAAAGAAGGTTGGCTTGGCTTTACAGATAAATATTGGCAAACTTTGATGGTTTTAAATCCAAATGAAAATGTTTCTGTTTCATTTACATCAGATAAAAATGCAACATACAATGCCCTTTTTGAAACAAACAACTTTTTGATTCAACCAAATGCGAGTGTGACAAAGACGCTTCGTTTGTTTGTCGGTGCAAAAGATATTGATGTAATCAATGGGTATCAAAAAAATCAAAATATTACACATTTTGATTTGAGTATTGATTTTGGCTGGTTTAGATTCTTAACACAACCATTTTTGCATTTCTTAAATTGGTTATATGCTTTGTTGGGTAATATGGGTGTTGCTATTTTGGTTTTTGCAACATTGATCCGTTTTGCATTGTTACCAATTGCCACAAAATCATATGAAAGTATGGCAAAAATGCGCAAAGTTCAGCCAAAAATCAAAGATTTGCAAACAAAATTTAAAAAAGATCCTCGTAGACTTCAAATTGAAATGGCAAATCTCTATAAAAGAGAAAAAATCAATCCAGCTTCAGGTTGTTTGCCTTTGTTGTTGCAAATCCCTGTGTTTTTTGCATTGTACAAAGTGTTATCTATTTCAATTAATATGCGCCAAGCTCCATTTTTTGGGTGGATTCAAGACTTGTCAATGCCTGATCCATTATCTCCATTTAATGGTTTTGGGTATTTTGATATTACATTACCTGCCTTTTTAACAATTGGTATTTGGCCAATTTTGATGGGTTTGACAATGTATGTTCAACAAAAATTATCTCCAGCTCCTGCTGATAAAACACAAGCAAAAGTTATGCTTTTCTTGCCTGTTATTTTTACACTTATGATGGGATCATTTGCATCTGGATTAATCATTTATTGGACTTGGAGCAACATCCTGTCAATTTTCCAACAAAAATACATTATGAAAAAAGTAGGGGTTAAATAATGACTTTTTTGACATTAGAGGAACAAACAGAAAAATTGAAAAAAGAAGGGAACGACCTTTTTATTCAAAAACCAACTTTTTTAAGAGGGGTTGCAAGTGTTGATCAATTGCCCATAACAAATGTGGCTGAGTTTGCATTTGCTGGACGTTCGAATGTTGGAAAATCTTCTTTAATTAATGCCGTTACAGGTGTGCGAGGATTGGCTCGTGCATCGAACACTCCAGGCAGAACTCAAGAGCTCAATTTTTTTGATGCAAATAAACAATTTTTTATTGTTGATTTGCCAGGGTATGGTTATGCTGCTGCTCCTGAAAAAATGGTTCAAGCTTGGACCCGCCTTATTCACGATTATTTAAGAGGCCGGGTTCAATTAAAAAGAGTCTTTTTGTTAATTGATTCTCGACATGGGCTTAAAGAAGTTGATGTCAAAATTATGAAAATGCTGGATTCTGCAGCAGTGAGTTATCAAATTATTTTAACAAAAATTGATAAAATTTCAAAAGCACAATGTGAAAAAGTTTTGGCTGAAACGGTTGAAAAAGCAAAAATGCATGTTGCAGCATATCCTGAAATTTTGGTTACAAGTTCTGAAAAAAATATCGGCATTGAAGCTGTAAGAGCTCAATTTGTAAAGGTTTTAAAGGGAATATAATAATATGGCATATTCAATGACAGAAACAATTTATGCTCTTTCATCTGGTGCAGGAAAAGGTGGTGTTGGTGTAATCAGATTATCTGGCTCACAATCCTTGAAAATTTTAACCAGTTTGACTGGAATTGAAAATCCAAAACCAAGATATGCTTATTTTTCACCGCTCAAGAATAAGGAAAATATTGTTATTGACCATTCATTGGTACTTTATTTTAAGGGTCCTAATAGTTTCACTGGTGAGGATGTTGTTGAATTTCAAGTGCATGGTGGTAGAAGTGTTATTGAGAGTGTTTTTAATGCGCTTTCACAGTTTGAAAATACCCGTCCAGCTGAAGCGGGTGAATTTTCAAGACGGGCGGTTGTTCATGGGAAAATGGATTTAACAAGTGCTGAAGGGTTAATGGATTTAATCGATGCACAAACAGAATGGCAACGCAGACAAGCTTTAACTCAGATGGAGGGCAAATTAGGTTCTCTTTATGAAGGATGGCGTCAATTGTTGGTTAAAGATATGGCTTATTTGGAAGCTTTTATCGATTTTCCTGAAGAAGATATCCCTCCAGAAAAAATGCAATTAATCGATCAAGGTGTATCAAATCTTATTTTTCAAATTGAAAACCATTTAAAAGACAATAAAAAGGGTCAAAGATTAAGAAATGGTTTTCAAATTGCAATTATTGGTGAGCCAAATGTTGGTAAATCTAGCTTGATTAATTTGCTCAGTGAAAAAGATGTTGCTATTGTTTCAAATATTGCAGGAACAACAAGGGATGTTGTTGAAACATATTTGGATATTGAAGGCTTCCCAGTCGTTTTAGCTGATACAGCAGGTTTGAGAGAAAATGCAGAAGAAATAGAAGCTGAAGGAATTAAACGTGCTGTTAGAAAGGCAGAAGAATCTGATTTAATTCTACATGTGTGTGATATTAAAAATTATCCATCGAAAGATTCTTTGCCTGAAAATTTGCAAGATATTCCAGTAATTACTGTTTGGAATAAATTGGATGTTGTTCACAGAAAAGTAAGTGATTCTGAAATTGCAATGAGTGCCAAAACAAAAGAAGGTTTTTCTCAATTAAAAAGTGAAATTGCCTCTTTTTTGATGGAAAATTTTTCACCAGATACAACTGGTGTTATCACAAGAGAAAGATATCGAAAAGCATTGGAAGATTGTGTATTATCCCTCAAAAGTGCTTTGATTTCTTGTGAGTTAGAACTTAAAGCTGAAGATTTGAGATTGGCATCAAGAGCATTGGGTAGAATTGTTGGTAAAATTGAAACAGAAGAGTTATTAGATGTGGTCTTTCGAGATTTTTGCATCGGAAAATAAAATCAAATAACAAAAGGATTTAAGTATGAGTAAAAAATATGATGTAATCGTTGTTGGGGGTGGACATGCTGGTTGTGAAGCTTGCGCAGCAGCAGCTCGTGTTGGGGCAAAAACACTTTTAATAACACATCATATTTCAACAATTGCAGATATGTCTTGCAACCCAGCTATTGGTGGTTTAGGTAAGGGTACTTTGGTCCGTGAAATTGATGCTTTGGATGGGTTGATGGGGCATGTTATTGACAAAACAGGTATTCAATTTCGTATGTTAAACCAATCTAAAGGACCAGCTGTTCAAGGTCCAAGAGCTCAAGCAGATAAAGATGCATATAAAAAATATATGCAAGAGATTTTGCTTTCATATCCTAATTTAGAAATTTTAGAAGGTGATGCGCAAGAGATTTTGTATGAAGATAACCAAATCAAAGGAATAGTTGTTTCTGATGAAACAATTTTGACGGACAGTTTGGTCATTACAACGGGGACATTTTTGAATGGTTTGATGCATATTGGACCTGAAAAGGTTGAAGGTGGGCGTTTTGGTGAAGAAGCTTCAAAAGGGATTACCCCTTCGTTGAAAAAAATGGGCTTTGTATTAGGGCGTTTAAAAACAGGGACTCCAGCCAGATTGGATAAAGATTCGATTGATTGGTCTTTGTTAGAAGAGCAAAAAGGGGATGAAGATCCAAAGCCTTTTTCATTTATGACAACACACTTTTACCCTGTTCAAGAATCTTGCTATATTACGCATACGACACCTAAAACACACAAAGTTATTTTGGATAATTTGGATCGTGCACCTTTGTATAGTGGTCAAATTAATTCTGTCGGGCCAAGATATTGTCCAAGTATTGAAGATAAATTGGTTCGTTTTCAAGGTCGAGATTCGCATCATATTTTCTTGGAACCTGAAACAAAAGATGGAATCAGTATTTATCCAAACGGGATTTCCACTTCGTTACCAAAAGATGTTCAAGAGGCTTTTTTAAGAACAATTCCAGGTTTGGAAAATGTGAAGATTTTGAGATATGCTTATGCTATTGAATATGATTATGTTGATCCAAGAGAGCTTAAATTAACTCTAGAAACAAAAAAAGTGAAAGGTTTATTTCTAGCAGGGCAAATCAATGGGACAACAGGTTATGAAGAAGCGGCAGGGCAAGGTCTTTTGGCTGGTGTTAATGCGGCTCATTTTGCCTTAAAAACTGGTAAAACATTGGTGTTTGATCGATCTGATTCTTATTTGGGTGTTATGATTGATGACATCACAACACACGGAATTGATGAACCTTATCGTTTGTTTACTTCAAGAGCGGAATATCGCTTAACAATGCGGGCAGATAATGCAGATTTACGTTTGACGATGCAAGGGATTAATGCAGGTTGTGTTGGTGAAAAACGAAAAGCTCATTTCTTAGAAAAAAAACATTTAATGGAAGAAGCAAGAGATTTGGTTTATTCGTTATATCGTACACCAAAAGAATTGAATGATTTGGGATATAATATTAACTCAGATGGGCAAAAAAGAAATCCATATGATCTTCTTTCTTGTCAAGGAATTGTTTGGGCGGATGTTGTAAATGTATGGCCGGTTTTGAGTGGAATTCGAAAAGATATTGCTGAACAATTAGAAATTGAGGGGCGCTATCATGGGTATTTAGCACGTCAAAAATCTGATATTGATGCGTTTAAAAAAGATGAAGCTCTTAAAATTCCTGAAAATATTGATTATTCAAAAATTGGAGGTCTTTCTAATGAAATTGTTACCCGTCTAACAAGAACCAAACCACTGACGATTGGTGCCATGACAAGAATGATGGGAGTTACTCCTGCAGCTGTTACGGCTGTGATTGCATATTTGAAGAAAAAGTAAAAAACATAAGTATTTATTTAAAATTTTTCTCTCTTGACAAAGCTTTAATCTAACCACACCTATAAGAGTGATTTAGCGGGGCTATCGTTAAAAAAAACGAAGCTTTTGTGTGAAATTAACATTCATTTAGGGGGTATTATGAAAGAAGAAATTAATAATATAACATGTTTATCTGCTGAAGAGAGAAAAATTTTAAAAAAGGAAATTAAACAAGCTTGGCCAGAGTTGCCTATTGAGCTGAAGCAATTTATTGTTGAAGCGATGCAACAAAATTTAAAAACTCTTTATATGTTACAAGATTGGGCTAAAAAAGAAAATCATGAAACAATGCTTGATTTAGTATCTCGAAAAATTGCATATAAAGAAGATGTTGTTCAAAAAATGGAATCCTCAATATAATTATAGGGGGATGTATGGAACAATATGAAAAAAATTATCAAAAAGAATCTTATGCACTTGGAGATGGGACTTTTTTATCAGAACGACAAGTCGCTGTTTTAAATCAGTTGGCACAAGGGTTATCAAACAAACAAATTGCACATGTTTTAGGTGTGGCTGAACCTACAATAAAAATGCATGTTAGTTCATTGTTAAGGGCTTTTAAAGTTCAAAATCGTGTTCAAATTTTATTAAAAGCAAAAGAAATGCATTTTGTGTAAATTGGGTTTGTTAAAACAAAAACAGACAAGAGAATACTTGTCTGTTTTTTTGATGTGATTTTTAAAAATAAATTGATTTTGAAATTAAAATTTGGTACTGTAAAGCATTGATAAGATAACTTTAAGAGAGGGTTTTTATGACTAAGTTTCGTTTGTTTTTATTGAGTGCTTTATGTTCAGGTTTATCTTTGGTTTCATTGACAGATGCGTTTGCAACACAAAATAATCAACCGTCTGCTCAGCAAGCAGAACAGAAAAAGAAAATTGAAGTTCCTGTTTATACAAAGGAAGATGTTATTTTTCATGAAGGCGTATTTTTGAGAAAAACAGATAAGCAACCTGTCAATGGGGTCTTGCAAGCAAAATCTGAAAGTGGAAAATTATTGGCACAAACATTTTTTTACAATGGGATGCCTCATGGTGAAAGTGTTACATTTTATGAAAGTGGTCAGACAAAAACACATGAAAAATATAATCAAGGACGTTTGCATGGAAAATCTGTTTCTTACTATGAAAATGGTAAATTATTAAATGAATCTTATTTTTACATGGGAAGACCAGAAGGAAAATCAACCGTTTTTTATGAAGATGGTTCAATTAAATTTGAAACAATGTATAAAAATGGTAAGAAAAATGGAGATGATAAGGCCTTTTTTGAACAAGGAAAACCTATGTTGATCCGTCATTATACAGATGGATTTTTAGATGGCCCTGTAAAAGAGTATTATCAAAATGGGAATTTAAAGGGAGAAGGATTATTTAAAAAAGATGGGCCAGAAGGCGTTGTAAAAACATATTATGAAAATGGAAAACTACGCACTGAAGAAAGTTATGCTCAAGGCAAAAAACAAGGTGTATCAAAATCTTATTATGATTTTGGGCAACTTATGCAAGAAGAAAATTATGAAAATGATTTATTAACTGGGGTTGTCAAAAATTATTATGAAGATGGACGTGTTGAAAAAGAAGTTTCTTATAAAATGGGGAAACAAGATGGTCCATCAAAAGTTTATTATAACACAGGGCAAATCAAACTTGATGGGACATATAAAAATGATGTTCCTCATGGTAAATTAACAACCTATTACCTGGATGGGAATATTCAAACAAGTGTTGAATTGGTTGATGGTAAATTGAATGGAAAGGTTGTTGAATATTACGAAAATGGGCAAATCTCTTTAGAAAAAAATTACAAAATGGGTATTGAGGATGGCCCTGTTATTGCATACTATGAAAATGGTAAGAAAAAAATGGCAACTATTTTTAAAGATGGGAAAAAAGAAGGCGAATTTGCCAATTTTTATGAAGATGGTTCCGAAAGTACCAGAACAATGTTTAAAAATGACAAACCACATGGTGAGTTTAAACAATACTATCCAAATGGACAGGTAAATGTTGAAGGTATCTATGTTGATGGTAAATTACACGGAAAACAAAAAATTTATTACAACACAGGGAAATTGCAAAGCGAAGATTTCTATCAAAATGATTTGTTAGAAGGAGAAAGCAAAACATACTATGAAAATGGTGTGCTAAGGAGCGTTTCTAATTTTAAAGAAGGTAAGAAAAATGGGAAAGCTCTCATTTATGATGAAACGGGGACTCTTATTTTAGATATGATGTTTGATATGGATAATCTGGTTGCAGCAAAGACAAAAAAGATGATGGATGATGAAGCTGCAGCGGCAACGAATGACAAAAAAGATGCTTCCTCAACTGATAACGTTTCTCAAGAAAAGGCAGCTGAAACAAATACTCAACCTGTTCAAAAAACAAATTAAACAGACAACTTATAGATGATAAAAGTTCTTTACAAAGGGACTTTTATCATCTATGAATAAAAAGACATATTCATGTGTGTTTAATATAGGTATGAGGATTTTAAAATGACGAATTTTTCAAAATTTTTAAATGTGATTGCTTGTGGAACAATGCTTGTTTCAAGTGCGGTTGCTTTTGCTGGTGATGAATATCAAAAACCATCAGAGCTCAGAGCAAATTTTAGGCGTGTAGGTCTTGAACTTTCTTCAACAAAAGTTTCTAATGCCAAAGAATATGAAAATTCCCCTGTCACACAATTAAATGCAGATAACCAAAGTTTAATTAAAGGCGTTTTTGATTTTGTTTTAGAATATGATAATCAAGATATGAGATGGGATAACTCCTTATTTATGAATTATGGAAGAACAAAAATTAAAGGCCATAAAGAAGGAGATGTTTCTGAAACAAGTGAAAATGAAGATAAGATCTTGTTAACTTCGGATTACGCATATAAGATGTGGAAAGTGCGAGGGATGGACTTGGGGCCATTTGCAAGTATTGCTTATCAAACAGAATTTACACGAAATGAAGATGCTCCACGGATGAAAGTTTTTCGTGGTAAGAGTGGTTTAAAATTATTTAGTGGCAAAGTTGTTAAAGAATTATATGTTGCGGGTGTGGGGGAATATGATATCACATACAGCGATCATGTGAGCAAATTTGCTGCTGAAACAGGTTGGCGTTTAGAACACCAATTTAGAGATGGCGTCCAGTTTTCAACAGATGGTTATTTT
The DNA here is from genome assembly GCA_045632845.1 of Alphaproteobacteria bacterium. Taxonomy (GTDB): domain Bacteria; phylum Pseudomonadota; class Alphaproteobacteria; order CAAHEQ01; family UBA3637; genus RGIG4140. The sequence goes on along the minus strand of JAZQXL010000011.1, from coordinate 158,636 downwards.
AGAAAATATTTTACATATAGCCAATATGTTGGAACTGATTTAAAATATGATTTGAATGTAACGGCTAGAATGGATGTTGATATAACCGAAACATTAACGTTTGGTCCATACATTTCATATCGTTTAGCTCAATCTCGTGAAGCAAGCAGTCATGCAAGTAATTTGATGATTGGTGTTTCATTAGCTTATAAAAATTTGTATCAATTATTTCAATAAAGGAGTATCACAATGAAATTATTAAATGAATTTAAAAAATTTGCAATGCGTGGCAACGTTTTGGATATGGCTGTTGGTATTATCATCGGGGCAGCTTTTGGAAAAATCGTTGACTCACTTGTTAAAGATGTGATTATGCCACCAATAGGCTTGGCAATGGGAAAAATTGATTTTGCCAACTTGTTTTTTGTGTTGAAAGATGGTGCTGGTGCATCTGGCCCATACCATTCACTTTCAGCAGCACAAGCAGCTGGTGCCGTTACAATGAATATTGGTATGTTTTTAAACACAATTATCAGTTTTACAATTGTTGCTTTTGCAGTGTTTATGCTTATAAAAGCAGTGAATACATTACAAGCCAAATTAGAAGCTGCTGAAAAAGAAGAAGCTTCGGCTGCAGCTCCAACAACAAAAGAATGTCCATGCTGTTTTTCAAAAATCGACATTCGTGCAAAAAAATGTCCAAACTGTACATCTGATATAAAAGAATAAATTTATTAAAATAACTTGCAAGGACGGTTTTTTCGTTGTAAAAATGTATGAGCATTTTGAAGACGATGATCGTCCTTTTTTCTATGTCTAAATATGGGGGAATAAAATGAAAAAATACTTTGTGGCAGGATTGATGATGTGCTTTTTTTCATGCGCAGCAATGAGCGGAGATATTCCTTCATTTAAGTATAACAATGTTGTTGTTAAAGCCAGAGAGTTGGCTTTAAAAAAATATAAACCACAAGAATTGAAATTACCACAAGAATTGGTTTCAATGGATTATGATGCATTCAGAAATGTGCGTTATGTGCGAGAAGAAGGTCCGTGGTATGGAAAAAATATTCCTTTTGAAATTCAATTTTTTCATATGGGATCCATTTTTAAAAATTCTGTTCGGGTAAATGAAATTATAGGTGGAAAACCTGTATATATTCCATATGAAGCACATGCGTTTACAAATAATGATAAGCCATTAAATGCCAAGGGGTTCGGTGATATTGATTATGCGGGTTTTCGCTTGCATTATCCTTTAAATACGCCTGACTATTATGATGAATTGATCACATTTTTGGGAGCAAGTTATTTTAGAGCTTTGGGTCAAGGGCAAAAGTACGGTATTTCTGCTCGTGGTTTGGCAATTGATACAGGACTTCAAACAGGGGAAGAGTTTCCTATTTTTAAAGAATTTTGGGTGAAACGACCCGCTCAGCGTAATAGAAATATGACAATTTATGCCTTATTAGATAGCAAAAGTGTAACAGGCGCCTATGAGTTTTTTATTCAACCAGGGAAAACAACAAAAGTTGATGTAACGGCAACAATTTTTCCACGTGAAGATATCAAAAAATTGGGGATTGCACCTTTAACAAGTATGTACTTGTTTGGAGAAAATACAAAAACAAGATTTTTTGATTATCGTCCAGAAGTTCACGATAGTGATGGACTTCTTGTTTTAAATGGAAATGATGAATGGTTGTGGCGCCCATTAGATAATTCAAAACAACTCAGAATGAGTTCTTTTGTTGACCATAACCCAAAAGGATTTGGCTTACTGCAACGTGATAGAAATCCAGATCATTACCAAGATATGGAAGCTTATTATGAACAACGACCAAGTGTTTGGATCGAACCTTTGTTTGGTTTTTCAAAAGGGAGTGTTCATTTGGTTGAAATTCCATCTGATAAAGAAATTCATGATAATGTAGTTGCCTTTTTCTGGCCAGATAAAAAAATTGAAAAAGGAAAGGAATATCTCTTTAAATATCGCATGCATTGGATGAGTGATGCGGTTCCTGAAATTTCAGATAAGGCATATGTGGATTCAACATATTCGGGTGTTGGTGGTGTTGCAGGAAGTCCAAGTGAAACATTCACAAAGTTTGTGATTGATTTTAAAGGTGGTAAATTGGATTTAATTGAAAATGAAAGTTTTTTGAAACCCGTTGTTTCGGCTTCGTCTGGTCACATAAACAACATTGTTGTTCAAAAGAACACAGTTTCAGGTGGTTACAGATTATTTTTTGATTATAAGCCAGATGAAAAGACGGCAGAGCTTCGGGCTTCACTTTCTTCAAAAAAAGAAGAGGATGCTGGTTCTGTTTTAACAGAAGTTTGGTCATATCAATTTTTGCCATAGGATAAAAAATGGAAGTTATAAAACTCTATCAGGTTGATGATTGGATTAAAGCTTATTTAAAATCTTGGGGATATGAAGATGATAAGCTGGTTCAAAAGATTTACGATGACTTAAAAAAGGAAACACCTAAAAATATCACGCCAGAATGTGTTATGAATTATTTAGATGGTTATGTGATGCGTTACCTTGAAAACAATTTTGACATTAATTTAGAGGGCGTTCAAAAATTAAATTATTTTAAAATGATTTTTTTAATGAATAAGGCATATAAAAAATGCCAAATTTTTGATCAGATTTCTGAGGAAGAAAATTTGTTTTTAAAAAGATGTTTTGAACAAGAAAAATATCTCATCACACCTGATATTATCCCTGCAAATATGTTCAGACAAAGTATCAAAACATTCCATCCGATTTGGCAAATTAAAAAAGTGGTTGTCAAAGGAGTTCAAAAAATAATTATGCCACCTAAAAAAAGAAAAAAGATTACAAAAAAAGAGGCTAAAAATGGATAACGAATATATCATTTTATCGGATATCAATAAAAGACAAGTATTGGTTAGGCGAATAGTCCTTTTTGGGTTGGTTTTAATAAGTGTGATTTTTGCCACCATTAAATGGGCCTTGTTTATTCCAAGTGATTTAAATTTGATTATAAGATATGGTTTGATCTTTTTGTTTTGTGCAACATTTGGGTGGATTTCGCTTTATTTTTTCTCGAGTGTTTTTGGTTTTTTTGAGTTGTTGCGGCGCAGAAAAATGCCAGGGATAAAAAGGGTTTCTTTAGATAAAAAATTAACAACAAAAACAGCAATTTTAATGCCTGTTTATAATGAAAGTCCTTTGAATGTTTATGCTAACTTGTTAGCCATGGCAAAGGATTTGGAAAAAACAGGACAAGAAACAGCTTTTGATTTTTTTGTGCTCAGTGATACCACAAAACCAGACGTGTGGGTGCAAGAAGAAGCTCTTTGGTTGGAAGTGAAAAAGAAGTTTCCTAAAAATATTTCAATTTATTATCGTCACAGGCCTAAAAATACGGCAAGAAAAAGTGGTAACATCGAAGACTTTTGTGTCAGATGGGGACGTCATTATGACTTTATGATTGTTTTGGATGCAGATAGTTTGATGACGGGTTCAACCGTTGTTCAAATGGCTCAGTTGATGGAAGTAAACACAACAACGGGGATTATTCAAGCGCCACCTATGATTATTAATACAAACAGTTGGTTTGCGCGTGTGCAACAATTTGCAGGCCGTGTTTATGGTCCAATTGTGAGTGCAGGGTTGGCATATTGGCAAGTTTGGGACAGTAACTATTGGGGGCATAATGCTATTATCAGAGTTAAAGCTTTCATTGAAAGTTGTGGGTTACCTGTGTTTCCGGGTCAAGCACCTTTTGGTGGGCATATTTTGAGCCATGACTTTGTTGAAGCAGCTCTTATCAGAAGAGATGGTTGGCTTGCTTGGATGCTTCCAGAGTTAAAGGGAAGTTATGAAGAATGTCCACCATCTATGATTGATTTTGCTGTGCGTGATCGCCGTTGGTGTCAAGGTAATTTACAGCATTTGAGAATTTTATTTTCAAAAAAATTGCACCCAGTTTCAAGAATTCACTTTACCATGGGGATTATGTCTTATTTATCTTCTCCATTGTGGTTTTTGTTTTTGTTGTTTGGACTTGGTATTGCTTTGTGGCGTGAGTTTTTTCCGCCAGAATATTTTTCTGATACAAAAACACTTTTCCCATCTTGGCCTGTGTTTGATTTTTTTGGCACGTTGATGCTTTTTGCCTTGTCAATGGGGATGTTGTTTTTGCCAAAAATACTCGGTTTTTTAATTGTACTTATTCAAACACCTAAAAAAAAGACCTATGGTGGATATTTGGGATTGTTCAAAACATTTGTTGTTGAAACAATTTTTAGTGCTTTGACAGCTCCAATTATGATGTTGTTTCAAACCAAAATCGTTTTTGATATTTTAATGGGGTTTGATGCGGGTTGGTCATCTCAAAACAGAGATACAAATGGTACATCTTGGAAAGAAGCGTTTAAGCGTCATTGTGTTCACACGGTATTGGGTGTTGCAACAACAGTGATTGTTTATTTGTATGCAAATAGTTTGTTTTATTGGATTTTGCCAATCACCATTGGTTTGATTCTTTCTATTCCAATTTCTGTTTTTTCCTCAAGAGAAACGACAGGGTTGTGGGCAAAAAGAAAGAATCTTTTTTTAATTCCTGAAGAATACAAAAAACCAACAATTTTAAGAATGGCAGAAGAAGCTTTCGCTGAGCTTTTGCAAGTTGCTCCAACAGAAAAAGGATTGCAACTTCTTTTGAAAAATCCTGTATATCGTGCTTTGCATGTTTATATGTTATCTGTGAATGCTCCTGCACCAGAATTTAGTGCAGATGTTGAAAAAAGTGCAATCAAAAAACTTCAATCCTTTGTAAATTGTGAACAATTAGAGTTGTCACAAGAGGAGATAAAGTTTTGTCTTTACCATCCGTATTTGTTGGAAGAAATGGCTCTTTTAACGGCTTGATTATTCAAATATTTTAAGGCGTTTTTTAGTATCTAAAAATGTTTTTTCATCAGCTTGTTTTTCAATGCTGCCAAAGTTCATTTGAGAAATGAGTTTCCAAGATGCGGGTGTTTCAAATGTTTTTTGAACATATTCATCAACAAGAGGATTGTAGTGTTGTAAGTTTGCGCCCAAACCAAGTTCTGTTAGCGCAAGCCAAACGCAATATTGTAGCATGCCAGAAGATTGTTCACTCCAAATAGGGAATGCATCTGCATAAAGTGAAAATTTTTCTTGCAACATTTGAATGGTATGTTGTTCTTCGAAAAAAAGAATGGTTCCCATTCCTTTTGAAAAGGCGGATAATTTTTCTTTTGTTTTTTCAAATTGATCGGGTGGTGTTATTTTTTTGAGTGTATTTTTTGTAGAAATCCAAAATTCTTTATAAGGACTGTTAAATAGAACAACGATTCGCCCTGTTTGGGAATTAAAGGCTGAGGGTGTTTGTTTGATGCATTCAGTAATCGTTTGAATGATTTTTTTGTGAGAAATGTCGCTTTTTTGCCCAAGGCTATAAATGGATCTGCGTTTTTGAATAAGAGAGATAAAATCTGACATATTGCCTCCTTTTGATTGTTTATAAAAAAGATAGAGAATAAAAAAGTGAAAATCAATATGAATTTTTAAAATAAAAAGAATGTAAAAGGTTAATAAATTCAATAAGAAATAAAAAAAACACCAAAAGTGATAAAAAAGTATTGCATTTTTAAAAATAAAAGTGTATAAATACATCATCTTACGATGACCCCATCGTCTAGAGGCCTAGGACATCGCCCTTTCACGGCGGTAACCGGGGTCCGAATCCCCGTGGGGACGCCAAAAAAAACCACCGAAAGGTGGTTTTTTTTATGGCGAAATTCAAACGAGGGAAAGAACCCCGCAGGGGTTCGGTCATGAAGCGAAAGCGAAGTGGACGCCAAAGGCGGTCCGAAAGGACGAGCGTTAAGCTCGCAATCCCCGTGGAACAGATCTGTTTGATTTTATAAATATTGAGGGCGTAGATTTGATAAAAAAAGTGTCGGTGCAACCTATTGCTGATCCAAAAGGAATCCCCATAGGTCTAAACGCCCGAAGCGACACCGACTTTGAAAATATAAAAATGTTAAATATCTTTGTCAAGAGGAAAATTTTGTTAATTTAAATTAAAAAAGTAATAAAAAAACTGCCCACAAAGGGCAGTTTTTTAATTTTTAATAAGTTAACTTATCTTGAGATTGGTTTGTATTTGATGCGATGAGGTTGATCTGCATCTGCACCCAATCTGCGTTTTTTATCAGCTTCATATTCTTCATAGTTACCTTCAAAATAAACGACTTGGCTATCGCCTTCAAAAGCAAGAATATGAGTTGCTAATCTGTCTAAGAACCATCTGTCGTGTGATGTGATAACGGCGCAACCAGGGAAGTTCATTAATGCTTCTTCCAATGCGCGCAATGTATCGACATCTAAGTCGTTTGTAGGTTCGTCAAGCAAAAGAACGTTTGCTCCTTGTTTGAGCATTTTTGCCATATGCACACGATTGCGTTCACCACCAGAAAGTTGGCCAACTTTCTTTTGTTGATCTGGTCCTTTAAAGTTGAATTGTGAAACATATCCACGAGAGTTCACTTCACGTTTACCAAGTGTTAAAATGTCTTTTCCTTCAGAAATTTCTTGCCAGACAGTTTTGTTGTCGTCAAGAGCATCTCTTGATTGATCAACATAACCAAGTGATACTGTTTCACCCACTCTGAATGAACCTGTGTCAGGTTGTTCTTGTCCTGTGATAATTTTCATCAATGTTGTTTTACCTGCGCCATTTGGACCAATAATGCCGACGATGCCGCCAGCAGGTAATTTGAATGAAAGGTTTTCAAACAAAAGTTTTTCGCCATAAGCTTTTGTGAGATTTTCAGCTTCAAGAACAACTTGTCCCAATCTTGGACCAGCTGGAATGATGATTTGAGCAACTTCAGGTGCTTTTTCACGTTCTTGAGATTTTTTGAGTAATTCTTCATAAGCAGTGATACGAGCTTTTGATTTTGCTTGACGTGCTTTTGGTGATTGGCGAACCCATTCAAGTTCTTCTTTTAATGTTTTTTGACGGTTATTATCAGCGTTTTGCTCTTGTTCCATGCGTTTTTGTTTTTGTTCAAGCCAGCTTGTGTAGTTGCCTTCAAAAGGAATACCTTCACCACGGTCCATTTCCAAAATCCAACCAGTGACGTTGTCAAGGAAGTATCTGTCGTGTGTAACCATAACAACAGTTCCTGTATAATTTTTTAAGAATACTTGTAACCAAGCAACAGATTCTGCATCCAAGTGGTTTGTAGGTTCGTCAAGCAAAAGCATATCTGGTTTTGATAAAAGTAAGCGGCAAAGAGCGACGCGGCGTTTTTCACCACCAGAAAGTTTTGTAACATCTGCATCTGCAGGTGGACAACGAAGAGCGTCCATAGCAATTTCAATTGTACGTTCTAATTCCCAACCGTTGCAAGCATCAATTTTTTCTTGCAATTCGGCTTGTTCGGCTAAAAGAGCGTCCATATCAGCATCAGGGTCCGCAAATTTCATATTCACTTCTTCAAATTTTTGAAGTAAATCTCTAATTTCACCAACACCATCCATGATGTTGCCCATTACGTCTTTTGAAGGGTCGAGTTGAGGTTCTTGTGGTAAGTATCCAACTTTAACACCATCTGCTGCAAAAGCTTCGCCTGTGAAATCTTGATCTAGACCTGCCATAATTTTAATAAGTGTTGATTTACCAGCACCATTTGGTCCGATAACACCAATTTTTGCGCCAGGGAAGAATGAAAGCCAAATGTGTTTTAAAACCTCTTTTCCCCCAGGGAAAGTTTTGCATAAGTCTTTCATTACGTAAATGTATTGATATGAAGCCATTTTTTGTCCTTTCTTAATAAAATAAATCTGCAAAATTTATATCAGAAACTCAAAAAAAAATCAAGATAATTTTGTCCATGTTAATACAGAAATTTTAAAAATAAGAAAATATTGACAAATTTATGTTTTTATGGTAATATCGTTGTATTTTAAGGATAATAGGAGTTTTTTTATGTACCAAGTATTAAATGAAAAAGAAATAACAAATCTTTTTTCTTCCTTTCATCAAGAATTGAAAGAAAATGCCAAGCTGTATGTAAAAAATTTTTGCCAATCATGTCCTGATGTTTCTAAAAAAGATCAGAATAATCTTGTAGAAGTTGTCTATGATTTATTGCTTGCTTCGCATCTTTTTAACAGAAATAAAATGAAAACATTTTCTGGAATAAAAGAGATTTTTGATGCGTTTAACAATAATGAGAATATTGAAGAAAAAGCAATAAAAATTAAAAAAGAGTGGGATATTTACAAAGAAGAAATAGAAGATGCAATCGACTATGGATTAAATCTAAGAGATAACGTAAATCCTTATTACCCAGAGTGTTTCAATGATACTGAAAGAGTGTTTTTCAAAGTAGAAGAACAAGGCTCATTAACCTCTATTTTTAACCAGTTTATTCAAAAATACAATGAGATTTTACCTGGCACCCATAAAATGGTATTAGAAAGGTTTGATAAAGGGTTAAATAGTAATTCCATATCTGCAGGTCGTTTTTTAATGCAACAAATCAAAGCATTTGAACGCACAAAAAAACAACTTGCCGAATTTGCGACAGAAAGCTTGTCTTGTGTTGTTCTTGAAGTTAACAATCAAAAAGAGGGGATTGTACAATATCAAAAAGATGATTCTGTCATACCCCAAAAGAAAATAAAGGTTAATCCATTTGTTTTTTATGTTTTGAAAGATAAAATGCGTCAATTATCCAAAGAGGATTCTTTGAATGAGTTAGTAACCCTCTTAACAAATGAAATAAATGAACTATCTGGCACTTTAAAAAAATATCAGTTTGAAGCAGAAAGGGATAGAAAAGATTTTGAAAGTAAAGAAAAAGCCCCTATTGATTTGATTATGTTTTCAAAAAAAGCTTATGATATTGCCAATATGTCTGGTTATGTTGACTGGTGGTCTTGCATGGAGCCTGTAGATGATGGTTGTGGCGAGTATGGTTATATGCCTTCTTATATTGGAAGAGGAGCAATCGTTGCTTACGGATATAATTCAAAAAATCCTTATAAAGCAATTTCTAGAATTCTTTTAAAACCATTTTATGGGAAAAATGAGTCAACTCATGTTTTTTATAATCAAGACAATATTTATGGCCGTTTTTCGCTGGAATTTAAAGATGTTGTTTCAAAAATAGCCGAAGAAGTTTTTGATAACAGAAATGAAAATGAGCCTTTTTATAGACAACCCTGCGCATTTTATTCTCCCACATGGCGTTGTGCAATACAAAACACGGATGTGGAAAGTTGGTTTGACAAATATGATATCAAAGTTGAGAAATATGATGATGTTTTTTTTATTCCAAAGAGTATTCATTTGCATGATTTAAAATTAAAAACATTACCAAATTTTTCAAACTATACCATCCAAAATTTTCACTGTTTCAACAACCCACTTGAAAATTTGAAAAATTCACCTTCAGTTGTTTCTTATGATTTTGATGCATTTTATACACTTATTAAATCGCTAGAGGGTGGTCCAGAATGTGTTGGGGATGAGTATAATGTTGATTACTGCCCCGAACTTGTCACTTTAAAAGGATTGGCAAAAAAAGTTGGGTCATTTTCAGCTAAAAATTGTAAAAATTTAAAAAGATTAGAGGCTGAAAATACAGTTGTTAAAGGTGCTTTTTGCATTGAGGGTGCTAACAACCTTAAAAGTTTAATTGGGTGCCCACAAAATATTGGTGGAGATCTTTCGTTTTCTCTTACCAATTTAGGTATGTTGGATGAATTACCCAAGGTGTATGGTAGGGCTTTGTGTTACGCAAGCAAAGATTTTAAAATTCCAAAAGAAGGTTTTGTTCTTTCTAACAACAATCCTAAACTTCAATTTATGTATCCATTATTTCAACAAAAAGGACGCATTTATAACTTTTTTAACTTACCAGAAAATTTTGTTGTTAAACAAAATATTTTAATAAATTGCGACACAGAATATGGGGATGAACTACCTGATTTAAGTGGTGTTATCGTTGATGGGAATATCTCTTTTGAAGAGGGATTCAAACTTTCACATTGGAAATGGAAGCCAAAAAAAATAACTGGTTATTTAAATACAGAAGGAACAACAGATACAACTTTTGTTCCTGAAGAGTTGTTTTCTTTCACAACCGATTCTTCAAAAGGTGTTTTGAAAGATGTTGATTCTCGCAATCTAAACAGTAAGAGCGATGATTTGAAAAAAGAAAAAATCATTACACAAAAAAATGAAAACAAAGGATATTATATTTCTTTTGAAAATCAACGTTGTTAAAATGAGATGTATCAATAATAGCGTAATAACTATATAATTTAATTGATTATAAAGCATTTTTTCTTGATTTTTTTTAAAAAAGAAAATATAATACCCTCGTTTATTAAATTTTTAGGAGTTTTTTATGGCAAAAGAAGAAGTTTTGCAATTTACAGGAACTGTTACAGAAGCTTTACCAAATGCGATGTTTCGTGTGACACTTGAAAATGGTCATGAAATTATTGCACACACATCTGGTAAAATGCGTAAGTTCCGTATTCGCGTCATGGTCGGTGATAAGGTTGAAATTGAAATGACACCTTATGATTTGACAAAAGGGCGTATTGCATTTAGACATAAAGCTTAATTTTTTTTAGAGCAATTGTTTTTTGTTAAGGGGGTTTTTATGGTTGCACAACTTTGTTTGTTTTTGGCTGAAGTTTTTTTGGTTTTTAGTTGTGTGAACTGGATAATCCCTTTTTGGCAATCCAAAGCAAAAAAAGATATGACGGTTGCCTCTTTTTTAAATTGGGTTGGTGTGTTTGCTGGGACAACTGTTTTAATTGGTGTTTTAGCAAATGGTGTGATTGAAAAAACTTCTTTGTTGGTGCCTGTAACACTTGTGACATTGGCAACAGCAGGAAGCTTTTTTTATACGCATTTTCAAAATAAAAAATATGCACAGTTAACGTTGACAGCATTATTTTGCGGTGTGGGACTTTTTTTAACACCATTTGATATAGTATCATCTCCAATGGATGTTGTTTATAAAGGCTTTTCTCTTTTATTGTGGGTCGCTTTTATTTATTTGATGCAACAGTTTGACCGTGTGTTTTTGTTTTCATTTTCAGTTTTTGCGGTGTTGTTGCTCACAGCTAGTTTGATGACTTCTTCTGTTTTCCCTCTTTTAAATGGTGAATTGCAGTTTATGTGTTTGTCTGTTTTGGTTGTGCTTGGAACGATGACTTTTTTGTGGAAAAGACTTGGTATTTTTCTTCAAGGTCCAACCTTTATATTTTTTATGTCTTATTTGCTTGGATATTTTGGGTATTATTTAGCAATGGCGGGCGAAGGTGCTGCATTACCAATTTTTATTGCTTATGAATTGTTAGAAATAACAATGGCACTTTGTGCTAATTTTTATTTGTATAAAAAGTTGTTTCCTATTCAAGCACCTTTTTTGATTGAAAAAGCAATTATGACAGGAAAAGATGTTGGAAAATTGATTAAAAAGATTTTTTCAATTTCATTCTTTTTTGCAATGCTTGCACTAATCAGCGCTTATGTTTTAAGAAAAGACATCAGTGTGATGGGAATCAAAAATATTCATTTTATGTATTTGTTCGCTGTGATTTTGTTGTTTCAAACATATTTAATTTTATCTTCTTGGGGTCAGCCAAAAGTTGAGTTTAAAAATTTGTTCAAAGATATAAAATCAGAAATTAAAAAAGCAAAAAAAATTATGTTGGATAAGAAACAATCCTCATCAAAAAAGAAAAAATAAAAGGATTTTAAATGATACCACTTTATGAACGGCCAGAGTTGATGGGGGAGGCTGGATTTGTTTTAAAATCAGAATATAAACCAGCGGGAGATCAGCCTCAAGCAATTAAAGAATTGGTTGAGGGGTTAAAGCGAAATGAAAAAAACCAAGTTTTGTTAGGTATTACAGGGTCTGGAAAAACATTTACAATGGCGCATGTTATCAATGAAATGCAACGACCTACTCTTATTTTGGCTCACAATAAAACATTGGCTGCCCAGCTTTACGCTGAAATGAAGACTTTTTTTCCAGACAATGCTGTGGAATATTTTGTTTCTTATTATGATTATTATCAGCCTGAAGCATATATTCCAAAAACGGATACATACATTGAAAAAGATTCTGCTATTAATGAACAAATTGATCGATTGAGGCATGCTGCGACACGTCATATTTTGGAGCGCAGAGATGTTATTATTGTATCTTCTGTTTCTTGCATTTATGGTTTGGGTTCGGCTGAATCTTATTCATCCATGGCGTTTCAACTTAAAAAAGATGAAACTATTGATTTAAACGAAATTACAAAGCGTTTGGTTGAATTGCAATACAAACGAAATGACATTGCTTTTGAACGGGGTTCTTTTCGTTTGAATGGGGATGTGTTGGATATTTTTCCTTCTCACTATGAAGATTTGGCTTGGCGTGTTTATTTGTTTGGGGATGAGATTGAAAAAATTTGTGAATTTGACCCATTAACAGGTAAAACAAAGCTTGAATTAAAAGATATTACGGTGTTCCCTGCCAGTCACTATGTAACACCAAGACCAGCGCTTTCTCAGGCTATTAAAACAATTAAAGAAGAATTAAAAGACACAGTTGCCTTTTTTAAAGAAAATTCAAAACTCTTGGAGATGGAACGTATTTCATCAAGAACAAGATATGATCTAGAAATGTTGGAAGCAACAGGGGCATGCAAAGGGATTGAAAATTATTCAAGGCATTTAACGGGTAGAAAATCTGGAGAAGCTCCTCCAACATTGTTTGAATACTTGCCACCTGATGCACTTGTTTTTATTGATGAAAGTCACGTAACAGTTCCTCAAATTGGAGCCATGTATCGTGGTGACTTTGCAAGAAAATCGGTTTTATCAGAATATGGTTTTCGTTTGCCAAGTTGTAAGGATAACCGCCCTCTTAAGTTTGAAGAGTGGAATGAAATGCGTCCTAAAACAATTTTTGTTTCAGCAACTCCAGGAGCATTTGAGCTTGAGCAAACAAAGGGTGTTTTTACAGAGCAAATTATTCGCCCAACAGGTTTGTTAGATCCTGAATGTGTGGTTCGCCCTGTGTCAACACAGGTGGAAGATTTGCTTTTTGAATGTCAAGAAGTTAGCAAAAAAGGTGGTCGTGTTTTGGTGACAACTTTAACCAAAAAAATGGCTGAAGATTTGACGGATTATTTTTCTGAAAATGGTGTTAAAGTTCGTTATTTACACTCGGATATTGACACATTGGAGCGTATTCAAATTATCAGAGATTTAAGGTTGGGTACTTTTGATGTGTTGGTTGGAATTAACTTATTAAGAGAAGGATTGGATATTCCTGAAGTTGAGTTGGTTGCCATTTTGGATGCAGATAAAGAAGGTTTTTTGCGTTCAACAACCTCGCTGATTCAAACCATTGGTCGTGCGGCAAGAAATGTGAATGGTCGAGTTATTTTGTATGCGGATAAAATAACAAAATCAATTGATGCAGCGCTGACAGAAACAAACAGGCGGCGTCAAAAACAAATCGAGTTTAACAAAGAACACAATATTCAACCAAAAGGAATTAAAAAAGATATTCCTGATTTGATACAAGATTTTAATGATTTGGTGGGTGCTTCGCAAGAAAAGAAAACGGTTGTTGACATTGAAAAAGAAATGCCATCTTCAATTGATCAACTGAAAAAGCAGATGAAAGAAGCAGCTGAAGCGCTCAACTTTGAAGAGGCGGCAAAAATAAGGGATAGACTTAGAAAATTGGAACAATTAGCGGTTCAAGACTTTTAAAGGATAGGGAATTATGGTGTTAAATATATTGCAAAAAATAGGTATTCTGATTTGTGTTTGTTTTTTGGTGTATATCCCTTTTTTGGGAGCGTTGTATGTGTTTCAACACAAGCTTATTTATCACCCTAATCCAGTTAAACCAGATTTAAGTGAAATTCAAAAAGAAGTTCCTGGTGTAGAGGAAGTAACATACGTTTTGCCCACGGGGAAACAAATGTATGCTTGGTATTTGAAATCTGATCAAAGTGATAAATTGGTTGTCTTTTTCCATGGGAATACGGGTAATTTAGCATTTAATTCCAAACGGCTTTCTTATTTTGCAAAAATGGGTTTTTCCGTTTTAATGCCTGAATACGAGGGGTTTGGTGGAATTAAGGGGAGTTTGAGGCAATTTGAATTGGAACGAGATGCCAAAACAGCTCTGCTTTGGGCTTTAAGTAAAGGGTATAAAGAAGAAAACATCATTGTTTATGGTCATTCGCTTGGGACATATGTAGCCCTTTATGCATCAAAGTTTATGAGTGAAGAAAAAAGGTCAGTTCGTATGACTGTTTTGGAGGCGCCTTTTTATTCTCTTATTGATATGGGCAAAAATATGTTTGGAAATATTGTGCCTTTGACTTGGTTGATGAAAGATTCATATCCATCAATGGATCTTGTTGAAAAAATAAATACACACCTTGTTATTGGACATGGAAAAGCGGATAAAGTGATTCCTTATGCTCAAGGAATTAAGTTGTTTGAAAAAGCACAGCATCCCAAAACATTTTTTTCATCAGATACAGCTGATCACAATAATTTACCTGAAAATGGTTTTATTGAATCTGTTTTGAAAGGTGTTAAATAACAAAAGACTTGACGAATGCTCTAATATTTTCTAAACTTCATTTATATAACATGAAGGGGTCTGAAGATGGGCGTTCTGTCACGTCGCTTAACAAAAAAAACTTCACAAGAAAAAGAAACGCAAAATGTTTTGCGTTCTTTAAAAAAAGTTATCAAACAAAAGTTAAGTGTTGAAGAAAAAATCAATCAGATTACAATGCTGGCTGCAAAAGAATTGCAGGTTGAAGCGTGTTCTTTTTATATTATTCGTCCAGGGGATGTGTTGGAACTTTATGCAACCTGTGGGCTTGATGAAAAAGCAGTTCATGAAACTTATTTGCGTATTGGTGAGGGGTTGAATGGTGAGGTTGCTTTAACACGCAAACCATTGATTGTTTCAAACGTGTGGAAGCACGCAGGGTTTGTGTATAAGCCTGAAACAAAGGAATTGAATTTAAATTCCTTCGCTGCGGTTCCTGTTATTCATCAAGATGTTTTGCTTGGTGTGCTGAGTGTTCAAAAAAAAGAAATATACACTTTCACTGAAAAAGAAATGGATTTTCTTGGCATTATTTCAATGCTTGTGAGTGATTTGTTGTTGGGTATTTTAAAAGAAAGTGCGGTTAAAGTTACCTCTAGCAGACAACACAAAAAAATGGATGTTGTAACACTTATTCAGGGACTTGCAATTGGAAAGGCTTTTGTTCATAAGCGTGTGGTTTTTGAAAATATTTTATCCCTTGATAAACATGCAGAACAAAAAAAATTAATTTCAGCCATTCGAAATGTTGAAGAAGAAATTTCGCAAATGTTGCTTTTGCCCGATATTACAAGAGAGCAGGCAGATATTTTTAAAACATATCTTATGTTCACAAGAGATAAAGGTTGGGCAAAAAAGATAAACAATGCAATTTCATCTGGATTAACGGCTCAAGCAAGTATTCAAAAAGTTTTAAATGAAATCTCTGAACGTATGAATATGCTTTCGGATCCCTATATTAAAGAGCGTATTCATGATTTTCAAGATTTGGCAAACAGAATTATCAGACATTTGCATGGGAAACAAACATCTTCAAAAAAACTTCCTAAAAATGCAATTTTGGTTGCCAAAAGTTTGGGTCCTGTTGAACTTTTGGATTATGATTTATCAAAAATCAAAGCCATTGTGTTAGAAGAGGGATCTCAGACTATGCACATGACAATTGTAGCACGGTCATTGAATATTCCTGTTGTATCTGGGATTAAAGATATCTCTAACAGTATCTTAAATGATGATATTTTAGCAGTTGATGCAACAAATGGTTTCTTATACATCAATCCATCGGATGAGGTGTTGGATGATTTTGATGAACGGTTAAAAACATATCGCAGACAACAAGCTCAATATTTGCCATTTAAGAATTTGCCAAGTGAAACAAAAGATGATGTATATGTTTCATTAAACATTAACGCAGGTTTACCATCAGATATTTCAAATACAAAAAGTTTTTCATATGATGGGATTGGGTTGTATCGAACAGAATTGCCATTTATGTCTGCACAACAGTTGCCAGATACAAAAGAGCAAACATTAATTTACAAAAAAGTGTTTGATGAAGTAGGTAAAAAGCCTGTTATTTTTAGAACGTTAGATATTGGCTCAGATAAGATTCTCCCTTATTTTGAAAATAAAAAAGAAGAAAACCCAGCAATGGGGTGGCGATCAATTCGTATTACACTTGACAGAAGAATTATTTTAAAAACACAACTGCGAGCTTTTATTCGTGCAGCAGCTGGTCGTGAATTAAAAATAATGTTTCCGATGATTACAACAATTGAAGAGTTGAGAGAAGCTAAAAAGCTTTTTTGCCTTGAAATTGAGCGGGAAAAACAAAAAGGTGGTGTTGTTCCAAAAGTTATCAAAATCGGAACAATGATTGAGGTGCCATCACTTCTTTTTCAATTAGAAGAATTGGTGAAAGAGGTTGATTTTATTTCAATCGGAACAAATGATTTAGCACAGTTTTTCTATGCAACAGACAGGGGTAATCCTGTGATTTGGGATAGATATGACACATTATCTCCTGTGTTTTTAAAAGCGCTTAAGAAAGTTTCTGATGCATGCAAAAAGGCAAATGTTCCTTGCTCGATTTGTGGAGAGATGGCTTCACATGCATTAGAAGCTTTTGCGCTGATTGGTATTGGTTTTACAAATTTATCTATGAATCCATCGGCTCTTGGTCCTGTTAAAGGTGTTGTTCGCACAATGGACCAAGCTAAAACAGCATTATTCATAGATAAGCATTTAAATGATTCTGTTTCAAGCTTGAGAGATCTTTTAAAAGCTTATGCAACAGATCATGGTGTTTTAATTTAAAAGAGAGGTATTATGACAACAAAAGCAATTATTTTAGGTGCTGGAATGGGAAAAAGAATGGGTGCAGACTTGCCAAAAGTTTTGCATACTATTTGCGGTGTTCCAATGATTAATATTTTATTAGATGCTGTCAAAAAAACTGGGATTGAAGATATCACAGTTGTTGTTGGTCCAAATATGGACAATGTCAAAGAAGCTGTTAATCCTGTCAAAACGGTTGTTCAAACAGACAGATTGGGAACGGCTCATGCGGTGTTAACGGCTGAAAAAGAAATTACTCCTTTTGACGGAAATGTTTTGATTTTGTTTGGGGATCAACCATTGTTTTTGCCTGAAACATTAACCAGAATGGTCCAAAAATGTGAAGAAGGTGTTGATGTTGCTGTTTTAGGATTTATTCCAGAAGATGCAAGACGTTATGGTCGTCTTGTCATGGGTGAAAACGGTTTGGATTCAATTGTTGAATATAAAGATGCAACAGACGCACAACGTGCAATCAAATTATGTAACTCCGGTGTTATGTGTGTGAATGGAAAATATTTGTTGGAGCTTTTGAAAGAAATTGATAACAAAAATGCTGCAGCTGAATATTATTTAACAGATATTGTTGCAAAAGCTAAAAATAAAGGTTTGACAAGAGATGTGGTGATTGGTGATGCATCAGAACTGCATGGCGTGAATACGCCTGAAGAATTGGAATTGGCTGAAGAAATTTATAAAAAAAGGATGAATAAATGTTAAGTTATTTTACAAAAGTATTTTTAATAGGTGGCTTGATTACAGGTATTTGTTTGTTATTTATGTTTTTTTCAAACGAAGCATTTGCAGCGTCATGTACAGATCAGATGTTGAGTTGTTTTCCATCTGAAGGGAGTTGGATTTCAGGCATTCTAGGTGCTGCAAAATGCATTCTTCAAAACTTTGTATGTATGATTAATAAATTGATTAATATTTTTAGATGAGGTTAAAAAAATGGTTGTTTTGTTGTCTGATATTGGAGGAACGAATATTCGTTTTTCAATTTTAGAAGGTGATGAAATCAGTGCTGTTGAATACTATAAAACAAATGATTTTAAAAATATTGAAACAGCATTAGAGCATTATTTAAATCAGATAAACAAACAACCTGAAAAAATGGTTTTTGGTGTGGCTGGGCTTGTTCAAGATGGGTGTGTGAAATTAACAAATGCTGATTTTGAAGTGAACCAAAAAACATTGGAAAGATTGTATCCAAAAGCAAAAATTAAAATTGTGAATGATTTTATTTTACAAGGATATGGTGTTTTAACTGCTGATAAAAAGGATTTAAGTGCTATTGGTGATGTTTCAAAGGGGGATGGGCATAAGGTTGTTTTGGGTCCTGGAACGGGTTTAGGTAGTTGTTTTTTAATTGATGAGGGAAATGGTTCTTGTTTGATTCTTTCTTCAGAAAGCGGACACACCTCTTTGGCTCCAGTTTCGCCTAATCAACAAAAAATCCTTTCAGAATTAACAAAAGAAGAAACGTCACTTTCATTTGAGGATGTCATATCTGGAAGTGGTTTATGTCGTTTGTATCAAGCAATTTCAAAAATACACCATTTGGCACCAGATTCTTTATGGCTTAAGGAAGTTGAGGAAATGAAACAAGCATTTTCAGTTTCAGAGCTTAAAGAGTCACTTTTTATGCCATTAAGACCAAAAGAAATTACGCTTTTGGCTGAAAAGGAAGAAGAAATTGCGTTGTTGACATTTTGGTACTTTTTTGAATTTTTGGGCATTTATGCTTCTAATTTGGCTTTGACAGTAAAGTCAGACGGAGGTGTTTATTTGGTTGGAAATCTACTCAATCAACCCGTGATTAGAAAGTTGTTAATCAAATCAGGGTTTAGAAAGTTTTTTGATTTTAAAGGTGTGTTTTCAAATTATATGAAAAATGTGCCTGTTTTCTTGGTTGAAAAGACCTCAATTCAAATAGATGGGTTGGTTTATATATCAAAAATGCTATAAAAATAAGTATATTATAAAAAAAATACATTAAAATTAAAAAAAAGCTTGCAAATAGTTTAATTTTCTGTTAATAATAGTGCTATTCCCGATGGGGGTGTAGCTCAGCTGGTTAGAGCGTCTGCCTGTCACGCAGAAGGCCGAGGGTTCGAGCCCCTTCACTCCCGCCATTAAAAACTGTCGCAAGACAGTTTTTTTTTATGTCTAAAAAGGATGAGAGTATAAAGACTGTTCCTTTGTTGATTAAATTTATTCTTGAAAGTAATAAAAAAAGATCTATCTCATTTGTATGAGAAAATTATTGATTAAAATATTGCCTTTTTTTGTGGCTTTTCTTTCTGGAATTATTCTGTATGTTGTGACGGATAGGTTTATAACGAATACAGGATTGAATAATTTGTTAATCAATGTGTCTGCTGGATTGGTAAGTATTCCCTTGGTCTTTATTTTTTATGATGTGATTAACAAAATAACATCGCAAAAATTGCATAATTCGTTGTTTGAAAGTGTGACGATTGAAATTAACACTCAGCTCATTGAATTGATCAAAGAACTTGCTCTTTTGACAGGGGAAAAAGAACCAATAGATATGGATCAAATAGAAGACTTTTTGTCATTGGAACAAAGTGATATTTTTAAAAGTTTAAAATTAGATAAGGTAGATATTAAACAGTTGGAAAATATCAAGCATCAATTGGCAATGGAAATTCATAAACCAACGTCTTTTGATATTTTGAGTGAAAAACAAATTTCGGCGATTCTTAATATAGTAAAAGAGATTACGTTTTTGGTTAAAAATATTGATCAGTCAAATTTGGCAAAAAAGAGTGTAAAACATAAAAAAATAATAGCGCTAAATGTGGAATATATTTTTATAAATTTAACCACCTGGATTGAAAGTGGAAAAAAAGATGCGTTTCACAATCATGGACGGTTTAGTTTGACTGAAAAATAAATAAAAAAAGGAGCCTTTAAAAATAAAGGCTCCAAAAATGGAAAGAGGAACTAAAAAAAAGGGGGGGGACATGTTCACTCTTTCCCACGGTGTTTGGTTTCACAAAAATAGGGAGACTAAAAAATAACTCAAACACCCTCATCATCTCTTGATGATAGTTGTATTATAGCAGATTTAAACGCAAATGTCAACACTTTTTTATAAACAAATTGACAAAAAGATTTTAAGCTTTTAAGTATATTAAAAGCTTATATAAATCAATATGTTAATTTTTTAATATGTTGTCTAAAATATTCAAAATAATAGTTTTGTAAAAAAATAATTTTGAAAAAAATATCTTTAAAAAAGGCTTTTTTGGGGTAAAAATACGCATTTATTCAAAAAAAATAACAAAAAAATCAAAAAGATTCGTTTTTGTGTTGCGTTTGTTTCGTTTAAGTGATTGAAAAATATATTTAATTTCTTTTTTGCAAGATTCTTTTTTTTAATAAAAAACACAATGCAAGGATTGCATTGTGTTTGAATGGGAATGTGTTCTTTTAATGATAGGATCGCATTAAGCCAACCAAAAGGCCTTGAACTTCGACTCTGCCTATATCTAAAATTCTGGTTTCGTATTCTGCGTTTTCTGGAATGAGGGAAACTTGTCTTCCAGAAATTTGAATTCTTTTAAGTGTTGCTTCAAATCCATCGACCAAAGCAACAACGATGGAACCGTTTGGTGCATAATCGGCACGTTTGATGATAACAGTGTCACCATCCATAATGCCGATATCTTTCATTGAATCGCCTTCAATTTTTAAAGCATAGTGTTCTCCAGAGCCAACCATATTTGTTGGAACTGTTACCATATCACTAGGGTTTCGAATGGCTTCAATTGGAACACCAGCAGCAATTTTGCCAAAAAGTGGAACTTCAATAGAATTATCGTTAACAACATTGTAAACAGATTGTGAAAAGCCTTTTGTCACGCGTTTGTTCATCACTTTGACCGGTGCAACATACTTTTCGGCAGGAAGCATTAAAACTTCGATTGCTCTTGCTTTGTTAGGGGATCGGCGAATAAATTTTCTTTGTTCAAGAGCGCTAATAATGCGGTGTATTCCTGATTTTGAATGTAAATTAAGATGTATTTTCATCTCTTCAAATGAAGGGCAAACACCATGTTCTTTAATTGCTTCGTTAATATAAATCAGTAATCGATGTTGTTTTTCGGTGAGCATAAAACCTCCTAAATGATAAATATTCCTCTTTTGTTCTACAATATTATAAAAAATTCTCTTTGTCAATACCAAAAAACAATAAAAAAAACTCCTTTTACTATAAAGGGTTAGAGAAGAATGTTTGACTTTTTTTGTTCTGTGATTTATAATAATAGTAGAGTATGATGAAATTGGGAGGCGTATTATGATTGAAGAAGAAATTGAAAGAGACAAGATACAAGTGCTTATGGCTCATCGTATTCAAAGCGCAATTGATGCAGGGGATGTGATTGATTTGCAAGATTGTGCAGCGATTATGGATGTTAAACGTATTTTCTTTGTTGAAATGGATGAGGAAACAGAAAGAAAACTTGCTCGACCAATTTTGGTGTATGCTGCAGAACATGGTACAGTTGATGTTATTAAATTTTTGTTAGAGATGGGTTGTGATATTAATGCACAAGACACTTTTGGGAATACGGCACTTCTTTGTGCGGTTGAAAATAACAGAGTTGAAATTGTAAAGTATCTTTTGCGTCAACCAGGTGTTCAATTGGAAATTTGCAATTTTTATGGAGAGAATGTTTTTTCAATTGCTGCGTTAAATGATGATGATCAAGTGATGGAATATTTAAAAACAGTTAAAGTTGGAAAAACAAATTTAACGGAACAATCTGTTACAGCAATGGTTCGACATTAATTGTCTTGAAAATAAAATATCCGACTTTTTAAAGTCGGTATTTTTTTATCAATATAATGTTTGAATAAAAAAAGAAACCTGACAAATTTTGTCAGATTTCTTTTTCGTGTGTTTTATTTTTATCTGTATTTGAAATTTGCTCTCAAAATTGTTTCGTATGCGCTTGAAAAATCTCTTGAAGCACGACCGAAATCCCTAGATGCTTTTGAAACATCGTTTAAGTTCCATTGTTGAGAGTTGTGTGTTTGGATAACTTCACCATTTGGACCTCGCATGGTTGTTGTTTGCCAAGAGTTATATCTTGTTGGTGTTTGGCAAGATGGTAAAGCTACTGTTGCTGCAACAGCTCCTAATGAAAGTGTTGCAATTGGTTTGGCTTTTTTAATCGCTGCTGCTGCAGCTTTGATTTTGCCTTTAACTGTGTTGAAAAAAATCATGGTTCCCTCCTGTTGTTTGATTATAGATACATTATACAACAGTTTTTTTTCTTTGTCAACTATTTTTTTATTTAAGGAAAATCTTAGCGAACATAGTCCTTGTTTCTCATGACGGAGCGATATTGCCAACCATAAATAACAGTTGGATACGGGCTGTTCCTTTCGATATGATATCCGTTCTTTCTAGCCATGTGATCTAGGAATCTATCTTCGTGGCGATTGAATGCGCTTTCGCTTTCATCTGGGATGTATTTTTTGATTAAAGAAGGGTTTTCTTCAATTTCAAAAGCGATTTTAATGATTTCACGTGAAAAGCAAAGAGTTGGACCTGTTAAACCAGTACCGTTTTTGTTTAAAAATGTTTGATCAATGTTTTCTGTGAGAATAAATCCTTCATGATAAGCGGATGAGGAAATTTCAAAACCTTCTTCAGGAATGGTGTTAAAAGCTCTGTTGACTTCGCTGACATAATCAGGGGAATACCAGTCATCATCGTCAATTTTGCAAAAAATATCATATTTATCTAAATCAATCCCTCTCATTGTGTCAAGAAGGTTAGCATATTGTGTTCTGTTTTTGTCAAAACGGATGCGAACCCTGCCTGTTTTTTCAAAACGGTCAAATTCTCTTAAAAATGTGTTTCTAAAAGCTGAATCGTTAGGGCTACCTTTGATTGAAACGCTGATGTCGTGATTTTTATACGTTTGATTTAAAAGGCGTTCAATTTGTCCTGAAAGAAAAATAGGGCGTTTAAATGAAGAAAGACAGAGTAAGATTTTATACTCTTTTTCTTTTTTGGGAGGGAGTTGTTTGAAAAAAGCTGATATAGTTGCTGTTGTTAATAACAAAAAACACAAGAGTAATTTGGTGGTTAATTTTTTCATGCGGCTCCTTAATAATGAGGGGGTGGTGTTTCTTCAGAAAGCGGTTTAACAGGACTTTCTTTTAAAAACTCCATAAGCATTTTGTTTTGTTTGACAAGGGTGTCGATTATTTTTGACATACGGATGCATTCGTCATTTAGTTCGTTGATGACTTTTTCTTGATCTGTATAGAGAATTTCTAAATCAACAAGTCTTTCTTCAATGCTTTTCATTTTTTTATCCTTTTGTTATATATTTTCTTATTCTAGATTTAAGAAAAAAAATAATCAACTGTTTTTATTAAAAAACAATTGACAAATTGAGTTTTTTTTGATATAAAATTACCCGTTCGGCCAAAAAGGCTACAGGCTGCCTTCCGGTCAAGATGATAACATTTTATTAGTAAAGGGAAATGAAAATGCCTAAATTGAAAACAAAAAGCGCAGTTAAAAAGCGTTTTTCCTTAACAGGAACAGGAAAAGTTAAAGGAACTCAATCCTTCAAACGTCACAACTTACTTTGTAAATCTTCAAAAATGAAAAGAAAAGCACGAGGCGCTACAATTATGAGCGAAGCTGCTTCAAAAGTCATTAAGAAATTTTTGATCGGTTAATGGAGGTATACAATGGCTAGAGTTAAACGCGGCACGACAGTTCGTGCAAAACACAACAAAATTCTTAAATTAGCAAAAGGTTACCGTGGACGTAACTCCAAGGTTTATACAGTTGCTAAACAGAAAGTTGAAAAAGGCTTGCAATATGCCTACCGTGATCGTCGCAAGAAAAAGACAGAAATCCGTCAATTATGGATTGTGCGTATTAACGCAGCTGTCCGTGCGAATGGAATGGTTTATTCCCGCTTTATGAACGGTTTAGCAAAAGCAGGTATTGCTTTGGATCGTAAAGTTTTGGCAGATATTGCTTTGAACGATGCAAAAGCATTCACATCTTTGGTTGAAAAAGCTAAAGCTGCTTTATAAGTTCATTTATAAGAAAAAACACCACTTCAATTTGAGGTGGTGTTTTTTTTTTTTGTTTAATTATTTTGTGTGGGAATTTTAAGTTTTTTTATGAGTGGGTTAAAATTGTGAAAAGTTTTCTTCATCAAATGAAAACATCAATTCATCAAAAGAGGGTTGTGCTGTTGTTTTTTGATTTTTAAGAATAAAATCTTGTCTGTTTTTCATGATTTTTGCATATTTCGAGAGTAGGGAACGCTCATATTGACGCACTTCTTCAGAATTGGAAATGCGTGTTAAAGAAGTCAAAAGGGTATCGGTTTTTTCGTTTGTCATACGGTATCCTTTTTTTTGAAAAACAGCTTTCAACAAAAGGGTATCAAAAAGAGAGTTTCTTGTCAATTGTTTTGATGCTGTATTAGTGAAAATAACTGATTTTTGACTTTATTTTTTGTGAAAAATATGTTATACAACCAAAGAACGCTATGTGAGATAAAATCTCGAATTAAAAATAAAAACAAAGGGTGTTACATGGAACAAAAAATTAATTTAATGCGTACAAGTATTGTTGAAGCAATTCAAAATGCTGATACATTAATTGCTTTGGATGAAGTGCGTGTCAAAACATTGGGTAAAAGTGGTTCAATCACATTGCAAATGAAAGAGCTTGGTTCACTTTCTGTTGAAGAAAGAAAAACAGCTGGTCAATTGTTGAATGTGTTTAAAACTGAAATTGCAACAGCTATTGAAGCTAAAAAAGCCGAGTTGGAAGAAAAGGAATTAAACGAACGTTTAAAATCTGAAATGGTTGATGTGACTCTTCCTGTTCGTCCTCAAGTAAATGTGGGTCGTATTCACCCAGTTTCTCAAGTAATGGAAGAAATGCTTTCCATTTTTGCACAAATGGGTTTTGATTTGGCTGAAGGTCCAGATATTGAAGATGATTTTCATAACTTTGAAGCGTTGAACATTCCACCTTCTCACCCAGCACGTCAAATGCAAGCAACATTCTTTATGGAAAATACAATTGATAAGGTGTTAAGAACACAAACATCTGGTGTTCAAATCCGCACGATGGAAAATAAAAAACCACCAATCAAAATTGTTGCTCCAGGTAGAACATACAGACGTGATTATGATATGACACACACACCAATGTTCCATCAAATTGAAGGGTTAGTTATTGATACAGAAACAAACCTTGCTCATTTAAAAACAACTTTGGTTGAATTTATGAAGCTCTTTTTTGAGACAGATGATGTCGCCCTTCGTTTTAGACCATCTTACTTCCCATTTACAGAACCTTCATACGAAGCTGATGTGGGTTGTTCTCGTGAAAATGGAGAATTTAAAATCAAATCAGGTGCTGGTTGGTGTGAATTGTTAGGGTGTGGGATGGTTCATCCAAATGTTCTTAAAAATTGTGGATTAGACCCCGACGTATACCAAGGTTTTGCATTTGGTTGTGGGATTGACCGTTTTGCAATGTTAAAATATGGTATTCCCGATTTGAGAAGTTTTTTTGATGCTGATATGAGATGGATTAAACATTATGGGTTTTTACCTCTTGACATTCCAACAAATACCAGTGGTTTAAGTTTGAACGGAGGATTAAAACGATGAAACTCTCTTTAAGTGCATTAAAGCAATATATAGATACAACTGCAACACAACAAGAAATTGCAGATAAATTAACTTCAATTGGTTTGGAAGTTGAAGAAATCGTTGATAAAGGAGCGGATTTGGAAGGATTTATCATTGCTGAAATCAAAGCAGTTGAAAATCACCCAAATGCAGATAAACTCCATATTTTGCGTGTTTCAACTGGGGATGAAGTTATTCAAGTTGTGTGTGGTGCGCCAAATGTTTATGAAGGGATGAAGTCGATTTTAGCTCGTCCTGGTGTTATGATCCCTTGTTATGGTGAACGGTTGGAAAAAGGCGTGATCCGTGGTGTTGAAAGTATGGGGATGATGTGTTCTGAAAAAGAGCTTAATTTAGGGACTGATCATTCTGGTATTTTAGATTTAAAAACAGATTTACCAGCAGGGACCCCTGCAACTGAGTTCTTTTCCTCAGATGTGATTTTTGATGTAAACGTAACGCCAAACAGAGGTGATTGTTTCGGTGTAAAAGGAATTGCAAGAGATTTAAGCGCAACAGGAATTGGTACATTCTTATATCAAGATCCAACACCTGTGAAAGGTACTTTTGAATCGCCCATTCAAATTCATATGGAAGATGAAAACTGCCCAGAATTTGTCGGTCGCTATATCAGAAATGTTAAAAATGGTCAAAGTCCAAAATGGATGCAAGATTTCTTAATTTCAATGGGGTTAAGACCAATTTCTGCTTTGGTGGATATTACAAACTATATGAACATTGCTGAATGTAGACCTCTTCATGTTTTTGATGCAGACAAATTAACGGGTGACATTTATGTTCGTTCTGCAAAAGAGGGTGAAACATTAAAAGCCTTAGATGAAAAAGAATATTCATTGAAAGAAGGTATGACAGTTATTGCTGATGCACAAAAAGCACAAAGTATTGCAGGTATCATGGGTGGTGAAGAAACTGGCTGTACCTCTGAAACGGTTAATGTGTTTTTAGAAGCTGCTTATTTCAACCCAATTTCAATTGCTTCAACAGGGCGTATTTTGAACGCAGAATCTGATTCAAGAACTCGTTTTGAAAGAGGTATTGATCCTGCTTCACAAGTTTTAGCAAATGAAAAAGCAACACAACTTATTTTAGATATCTGTGGTGGTGAAGCTTCCAACATCGTCATTGCGGGTAAGGGAGTTGAATGGGCTCATGCAATTGATTTTGATTTTAACGAAATTAAACGCTTGTGTGGTTTTGAAATTCCAAAAGAAAAAGCTGTTTCCATTTTAGAAAAACTTGGTTTTAAAGTGGAAGGAAACACTATTCATGTTCCATCATGGCGTTCAAATGATGTGAAATTAAAAGCGGATGTGGTTGAAGAAGTTGTCAGAATTTATGGATTAGACGAATTGCCCAATGCTCCACTTCGTCCTGCAAACTTAACAACAAGCATTTTGTTGCCTCATCAAAAAAGAGAAGTAGCCATTAGAAGAGCTTTGGCTAACAGAGGCTTGAATCAAGCCATTACCTGGTCATTTATGGATTCAAAATTAGCAAAATATTTTGATTCTAAAGGTATCAAAATTGCAAATCCAATTGCTTCTGATTTAGATGAAATGCGTCCATCTTTGATTCCTAATTTGTTATCTGCAGTTAAACGCAATCAAGATAGAGGTATCAAAGATGTCCAATTGTTTGAAGTTGGGCCAGAGTTTTATTCAACCATTCCAAATGAACAACGTATGGTTGCTGCGGGTGTCAGAGCTGGGAATTTCTACCCTCGTCACTTTTTAGCAGAACAAAGGGGTGTTGATGTTTTTGATGCAAAAGCAGATGCTTTAGATGCACTTTGTTCAATTGAAGCTCCTTTGAACTTACAAATTGCAAGAAGAGCCCCTTCTTGGTACCATCCAGGAAGATCTGGCTCCTTTGTTTTGGGCAAAAATGTAATCGCTCATTTTGGTGAAATTCACCCTGCAATTTTGAAAGTTTTTGATATTAAGACACCAGTTTCAGCATTTGAAATTTATATGGATAATGTGCCTCAACCTCGTCAAAAATCAAAATCTCAAAAATTGCTTAAAATGTCTAGCTTAATGCCTTTGACTCGTGACTTTGCCTTTGTTGCAGACAAGCAAGTTGAAGCTGGTAAGATTATTTCAGCAATTGCAAATGTTGATAAAGAAAAAATCACAGATGTTTCAATTTTTGATGTTTATGAAGGGGACAAACTTCCTGAAGATAAAAAATCATTGGCTGTTCAAGTAACAATTTCTCCAATGGATAAAACAATGACAGACAAAGAAATTGAAATTTTGAGTGTTCAAATTATCAATGCTGTTAAAAAAGCAACGGGCGCTGAATTAAGAGCATAAGTTGTTTGAAAAATAAAAAAGGGGGCTTTAACGCCCTCTTTTTTTATAATTAAAGAACTTTTTTTGACTCTTTTATTTCAAAAATATGAAAGATAAAAAAAATATATCAAAATATCTTTTTATTTGTAAATTTTATATCTATATTTAAAAAGTAACATAAATAATGGAGGTTATAATGAAAAAAATAGTATGTGCATCTCTTTTGGCAATGAGTTTTGCTTTTTCAGGTGTTGCAATGGCTGGTTTTCAACCAAATGCACCTGTAAATCACCACCAGGGTGGATTTAAGGGTCCAAGCGCTGGTATTACAACTGTTGCTGAAGCTTTAAAAGCTAAAGACGATTCTTTAGTTGTATTGACAGGGAAAATTGAAAAAGAAACAGGGAAAGAAAAATACCTGTTCAGAGATTCAACAGGTGCTATTACTGTAGAAATTGATAACGAAGATTGGCAAGGGCAAGATGTAACACCTGCTGATACAGTTGTTATTCATGGTGAAGTTGATAAAGAAATTATGCATGCACCAGAAATTGATGTTGATAAAATTGTGAAACAATAAGTGAATAAACAAAGAAAAACCACCTGTTAAAGGTGGTTTTTTTATGTTGAAAATACAAAAAAAAGGTGTTACATATAAAGTATATAGGGGGTATTTCTTATGGTAAAAGCAACACTGTTAAAAGAAGAACAAATTTGGGGTCCTGAGGCATTAGATGTTATCAAAGCTTATGGAACAAAAGTTGCTCCGACAGATTTGGCAATTGTTTTGGGCGGATGGCTTGGCAGTGCGGGATGTACTTTAGAAGGAGATCGGTCTGGCTATATTTGGACGGCTTCAGGTTTGTTGGATTTAGGTTTGGTAAGAACGATTACTCATGCAGGAGATAAGTGTTATTATTACCCTAATCGCAGACGGGATGGTGTTCGGCCAGTGCTATCAAAAAAAGAAACAGATAAAATTACACTTGCAGAAATTCATGACCTTGTTTTAACAAATGAAATAACAGTTAAGGTGGCTCTTTATGGGGATTATCCGCAAAAATCTGTTAAATTAAATTTGAGTGAATTGCTTGAAGAGATGTATCATAATAAAGAGTTAAAAAAAACAAAGCGTTTTTTCACATTTGATACAGCAGGTTTAACGGATTATGAAACTGGTTTAAAAGCAAAGAAATATTTTGTGTATGAACACCAGGGAAAAAAGTATATCAGAGTGGAAGGTAGGCCTGCTGATAGCGACTCGATTCTTTCAAATGGAAAAGATGTCCAGCTAGGTGAACCTTATTGGATCGAGGTTTTGCCAATTGAGTGGCTCGTTGATGAAGCAACAGGTATTTGGATATCAAAAAGAGCTTTGGTTAGTGGTATTCGTTATGGAAAAGATGACACCTATGATGGTCGTTTTGAAAAAACAGATATGTATTCTTATATCAATAACTATTTTGTAAAAGAATTTTTGTATAAATGATTTAAATGGAACATATAGATTATTTTAGTGAAGATTATCAATTCTTGGGTCAAGTTAGCATTGATGAAATACATCAAAAAGGTTTGTGGCATCAAACAGTTGCTTTTTGGCTTTTTAATAAAGAAAAAAAGATTGTGTATTTGCAATTAAGGGGTCCTAAAAATAGAGTGGGTCCGAATACTTTTGATGCATCAAGTGGCGGTCATTTGTCTGCTGGTGAAACAAAAGAAGATGGTATTCGTGAACTTAAAGAAGAGTTGGGTGTTGATGTAAATATTAATAATTGCTTTTACCTTAAGATGTATAAAAATATTGTGCATTTGCCCCATTATATAAATAATGAGTTTTGTCATATCTATTTTGTTAAAACGGATAAGTTGTTGGCAGATTTTGTCTTGGAAGAGGGTGAGGTGTCCAATCTTTTTGAATTTCCTATTGAAAAAACGGATTCGTTTTTATCTGGGGAAGAAGTTGAGATAATTTCTGTTACTCAAAAAAGAAAAATAACATTAAAGGATATGTGTGCTTTTGAAGAACGGGTTAAAAACAATTATTACCATGATGTTTTTAAGTCTCTTCAACAAATTATTTTGAAATAAAATTATTTGTTGTCTATATGCGAAAGGATGGTTGAAACAACATTTGTTGGGTGATTGGGATGTTTTTCTGGATTTTTCATAAATGTTTCAATGCAATTCATATATGATTTATAAGTTTTTTTAGGCATAGTTGATATATATTTATAAAGTTCTTTATGGTTTTTAAATTTATGAAAATCGATGAAACAGGCTTGAGGAACATAATCAGTGATATTGGGGGCCCCTGAATAAATGGGAACAGATCCGGCTGCCATTGCGTCATATATTTTTTCGGAAACATAATCTTCGAATCTTTCATTTTCAAAAGCTAAAACAAATTTTGCACGTGAAATTGTTTTGATTTTGTCTGGAATATAGCCTCCATATTGTTTTTCAAAATGGATCTGTGCTTTTTTTGATAATGTTTGTTTTAAATTATGCCATTCTGCTCCATAAAACAAAATATCTTTGGGATGATTTTCTAAAAACCAGCTAATTGCTTTTTCTCGTTGGATGTAATTATAACCTTGATAAAAGGTTCCAACATGCATTAGCAAAATATCTTTTTTTGAAAAATCATAATTCTTAATAATTTTTTCATAGTTGTAAGGGATAGGAACGTGAATGACTTTTTTGCCATCACAGGAAGGTTTATGGTATGTAAATATTTTGTTGAAATAGGTTTTATATATTTCTGTAGGTGGAATTTTTATTGAAATGGGAGATTCTATTTGCCACAAATAGGATCTATCTGTAATTTTATATAATGGGATTTCAAAATGTTGCCATACAACAATGTTTAAATCATTTTTGTTATGTAATTCAATATCTTGGTGGGGGGGGGTATTTGTTGCATAACCGCCATTTTCAGGTTTCGAAAGTTCATGTGAAAGATGCTTTAGTGTTCTATTTAGAGTAAACACATTGTCAGACCAAACAGTGAAATAAGCGGTTTTAGGATGTGTATTTATCGTTTGATAGATTACTTTTTGTTTTGGGAAAAATTTATGCATAGTGCCAACAGACACGCAAAATGAAAGGATAAATAATCCCAAAAGTGCTATTTTTGATTTAACCATTTTCCCCATCCCCTATACGTTTTGTTTATGCAAAAAAGTATACGATTCTTTAATATAAAGTGCAATGATAAAAATGGGTTTAACGCATAAAAAAAACACCTCTAACGAAGTGCTTTTTAAATGGTGCCTGGGGACGGAATCGAACCGCCGACACAGGGATTTTCAGTCCCTTGCTCTACCAACTGAGCTACCCAGGCTTACCTGAAGTAAAACCTTTATACACGACTTTTTTTAAAATGTCCAGTCCTTTTTTAAAAAAAAGATGATTTTTTTCTCTTTTTTTATTCTTCTTCTAATTTTGCAAGGATTTCATCTTCAGGTTTTTCATCTGTATGGACAACATATGAGCCTTTTAACCAACGTCCTAAGTCAACATCCGCACATTTTTTGGAGCAAAAAGGTGCGTATCTTGTTTCGGGATCTTTTCCGCAAATTGGGCATTTTACTTTTGTATTTTCCATTTTATTTTTCCTTTAATTCAAAAAAATCAGGTTTAATATTTAAATTTTGTTTTAAAACAACATTATTTTTAATCTCTTCGGTCAAATAAAGAGCGTAAGAAGGGTGTATTTCTAAAACAGGTTTACCGTGTTTGCATTTTAGTAATTGTTCTTGAATACAAAGATTAACATAATCAGGTTTTTTTAGCCCTTCTTTGGTATAAAAAAGGTCAACTAGGGCTGCAGATGTTCTTGCTCTTTTAATTTCAAGAAGGTTAAGATGGGAAAAATCATAAATTTTTGTTTTTGAATCATCTTTAAATTCATTTTTGATTGCTTTGAGTAATTGATTTTTATCTTTTGATGATTTAAATCCTGCAAAATCAATCAAAATCATCCCTGCCATATTTTTTAATTGGATTTGTTTGTAAATGAGGGGAACAGCTTTTTGATTGATTTCAAATAATGAAAAAGGACTATTACCAGAATCGATATCAATGGTCCATAGGGCGTTTGTCCGTTCAATGAATAATGTTGCACCCTGTGCAAAGGGAATAGTTGTTTCTAGTGATTCTTCAATGTGAGGTAGAATATTAATGTTATTTTTAAATTCAAAAGAAGGGTATTTTTTTAAAACTTCTTCTTTTAAATTTGGGCAAAAAGGAGCATCCTTTGTGAAAGTACCTGTTGCATCTTTTCCTTGACGTGCTTCTTTTTTGATTAAAACATTAACATCTTCCCCTTCAGAGTGTTTTTGTGTTGAAGGGACAAAGACGGATAGGTTTTTGTCAGTTAAAACAAAGTATCCTCTAAGTGTTTTGTTAAATTGGGTGATTTTTCCAGATATAATTTCACCAAGATTAAGAGCATTTTTTCGCTGAATGAAAAATTCAATAGGTTCTTCATTTGTATTAAAAATAGTGATAATTTCTTGGGTTGATGTTTTGATCTGAAAAAGAAAACCTGCTGTCATTTTATTTAAGAATACCTCTTAATATTTGTGTTGTTTCGTAAACAGGCAATCCAACAATACTAGAATACGAGCCAGAAAGTTTTTTTACAAAAGAAGATAAGACCCCGTCAATTTTGTATCCTGCAACACCTTTCCACTCTTCAGAGTCAATAATCACACGAATATCGTCTTCATCTAATTTTTTTAATGTGACACATGAAATATTGACACGGGAAATAATCTTTCCGTCAGGGGCAACAATAGCAAGTCCTGTTAAAACTTTGTGACTTCTTCCTGAAAGGAGTCTTAAATTAGCTTTTGCTTCATCAGCGGTGTTTGCTTTTCGAATGATGCGACGGCCGGCAGCAAGGACTGTGTCTGCTGCAACAATGCATGTATTGGGATATTCTTTTGCAACGGCTTTTGCTTTTTCAATCGAGATGCGTTTAACGTATCTCGCTGGGGTTTCTCCTTTTAAAATTTCTTCATCAATTTCGGGAGAAACGATTTTATCTGGAACAAGACGCACCTCATCTAATAAGGCGCGTCTGTTAACAGAAGCTGAGGCTAAAATAAAGCCTGTTTTTAATTTCCACAATTCGTTGTTATTCATCGGATTGCATTTTTTCTTTACGTTCATGACGTTCTTGAGCTTCAATTGAAAGAGTTGTTACAGGGCGAGCTTCCAATCTGCCAAGACCAATTGGTTCGCCTGTTTCTTCACAGTAACCATATGTACCATTTTCAATTCTGTCTAATGCAGCATTGATTTTTTTGATGAGTTTACGCATTCTGTCGCGTGTTCTTAATTCTAAAAATTGGTCTGTTTCGCTGCTTGCCCGATCGTTTAAATCAGATTCTTGCAAGCTTGTTTCTTTAAGATCTTGCAATGTGAATTCAGAGTTTTTGACAAGTTCTGCACGCCAATCAATTAACTTTTGACGAAAATATTCGAGTTGGCGTTCGTTCATGTACTCTTCATCTTGTGATGGTTTGTAATCAGGGGGTAATGTAACTATTGTCATATTTGGCTCCTTTTTCAATTAAATTTTTTATAAACGTACATTTTTTTTTGAAAAAAGTCAAGAGATGATTTTTTCTTGATAAAGATATAAATCTTTGATATAATTTAAAATGATACTTAAGGAGTGGGACAATGAATTTGTTGAAAAAATGTTTATTTTTAAGTGCGTTATTTGTGCCGTTTTCAGGTCAAACCCAAACATATGCTGAACTTACCTGTGAAGAGATTTTTGAGAAATTAGAAACGGGTGAGTTGAATGATTCATCTTTATATGATAAGTGTGGTTTTTTAAACGAAGATTTGGTTTGGGGAAAATGGGCCGGTTTTGTTTCTGAAAAGAAAATGCGTCGCGCAATTTATGAAATTTGTATTCGTTTTCCATCTCATGACTATCATGAATTGTATTGTGACAAGGCTATTCAAATGGAGTATCCTCCAGCGTTGGTTTATGCTGGGGAACAAGCAATCAATAAAGGTGATTTTCAAACAGGATATAATTATTTAACAAAAGCATTAAGCACGCAGCAATTAACAAATCAAGAAGAAGGAAAAGTTCTTGAAATTTTGGGTGTTTATTATTTAAAAAATTCGGATCAAAAAGCTGCTGCCTATATTGATAAAGCCGCCCAAAAAGAATCTGCTTTAGC
Source organism: Alphaproteobacteria bacterium (assembly GCA_045632845.1). Lineage (GTDB taxonomy): Bacteria > Pseudomonadota > Alphaproteobacteria > CAAHEQ01 > UBA3637 > RGIG4140. Next base: position 124,384 of record JAZQXL010000011.1, on the reverse strand, counting down.
AAACAATCTTTTGGGGATAAATTACTATATTCGAAAAGATGAAGATTTAGCGAACGAAGAAATTTTGATGGAATATTTTTGGCGGGCTATTTTGCTTGGTTGTAAAAAGGCTGAAGAAAATGTTGGCCTTGTTCAGTTGGCAAAACAAGGCAAAATCACATATGAAAAAGCTTTGGCTGAAATGAAAAAAAATATGTATTCTTGTGATGCAACAACTTTAGAAAAAAATGCTAAAAGAGATTCTGAATTATATAGTTGTCGGTGTAAGTTTGCTCTTGACATGGATAAACGTCAATCTGACAAAGATTATATCTTGATGCGCACAGAAGCAAAAATGGCTGTTTTGGAAGATAAAAACGGGGAAACAGTTAGTGTGACTGAAGGACGTGTTTTGCCAAATAAAGCGCGTGTTTCTGAGGTGAGAAGAACGGCTGTAATTTTAACACACCCAACAGGCGAGCGGGAAATTTTAAATCTTTATAAAAAAGATCCTTGCGTTGATTTTTGTAAACAACATGGTATTCAAGAAAATTTATCTGTTGAGAATATGCGGCTTCGCATCGATGGGGTAAAAGAAGCGGTTAAAATAAAACCATATCATTTAACATTTACGCCTCAAGAATGTGCGTTTGTTGAGCATTATGCAAAATTATTATTCCCAAATAAAGAAACATATGTTGGAAAAGAAGAGTGTGAAAATCAAGAAATTTCTGCTGATCCAATCTTGTCTAGAATATCAGATAGTGAGTCGCTTTTAGAAGTGGAACGTTTTTCTGAAAATGTAAAAAAAGTTGAAAAGCCAATGTCAACTTTGTCCGAAGATAAGAAAAAAGAACTGAAAAAATCTGCTGAATCAATTTTGAAATAGAATAAAAAAAAGAGGAAGAATTTACTTCCTCTTTTTTTATTGCTTTTAAAAAACTTAAGCAGAAACAGTTTCTGTTTGAGTTTCTTTTTCAGCTTTAGCTTCTGCATCAGCTTTCTTTTTGAAAGAACGTTTTGCTTCTTCAGCAGAACGTGCAATGTTAACACGAACTGTTTGAGAAACATCTGGGTGCAATGATAAACGAACATCAAAAATACCGAGATTTTTGAATGGTTGACCCATAACAATTTGTTGTCTTTCAACTTTGAAACCAGCATCATGAATTGCTTCACAAATGTCACGCATTGTTACAGAACCATATAATTGGCCTGTTTCTGCAGCTTGACGAATGATAACAACTGAAAGGTTGTTCATTTTTTCTGCCAAAGCTTCAGCTTCTGTTTTTAATTTTTGGTTGTAGGCTTCATATTCTTTGCGTTTTGCTTCGAAGAGAGCCATGTTGTCTTTAGTCTTACGCAATGCTTTCTTTTGTGGAAGCAAATAGTTGCGAGCATAACCGTTTTTAACGTTAACGATATCACCCATTTGACCAAGACGTTCAATTTTTTCTAAAAGAATAATTTCCATCTTTATTCTCCTTATTCTGCAACGAATGGTAATAACGCCAAGAAACGAGCGCGTTTAATTGCTTTTGACAATTCGCGTTGGTGTTTTGCACATGTTGCTGAAACACGAGCAGGAACAACTTTACCACGTTCTGAAATATGGCGGCTTAATTGTTTGATGTCTTTGTAGTCGATTTTTTGTGCGTTGTCGCCACAGAATGGACAAGACTTTTTATGATGAAAGAATGAACCTTTAATATCAGCCATTACATATCTCCTTCTGAAATTTCAACATCGTATTTTTCTTCAGCTTTGAATTTTCTAGATTTGGCTTCCATCATAACTGATGGACCTTCTTCTAATTCTTCAACTTTAATTGTCAAATAACGAATCAAGTTTTCATCAAGACGCATTAAACGTTCCATTTCGATGATAGCATCTGCTGGAGCGTCAATGTTCATCAACATGTAATAACCTTTACGGTTTTTTTGAATTTTGTAAGCTAAATTGCGTAAACCCCAATTTTCGCGTTTTGAAACTTTGCCACCCATAGATTCAACAACTGAAGCATATTTGTCTGTTAATTCAGCCACTTTTGCCGGTGTTAAATCCTGTCTGGCAATGAATACATTTTCATAAAAAGGCATTTATAATTTCTCCTTTTGGTTTTTCTCGTTTCGGTTAAAACAAATACCCCGAATGGATAGTTGCCTGAAACATAGCCCCCGTCCGATAGCAAGAGAGCAAGGATAATCGGAAAGCTTTGATACTATACAGGAATTTTTTTAAAAAATCAAGTGTTTTTTCCTTTTTATCCATTTTGGACGTTTAAAGGGTGTTTGTGTGAAAAAGAAATTATTTTGATATGTTTTTCAAAAGGGGGAGTAGTTTTTCAACAACGAGGTTTGCAATGTCATTTTCTTTTTCCTTTTCGTGATATCTTGAAAGGGTGCTTGAGACGAATACATAAGCAAAATAAATGAGCAATAAGACCAAAAGTGTGTCAAAAAATGAGGTAAGAAAATGAATTGTTTTTTCAATGGATGCTATTTTTGCAGAGGCAAATGTTGAACTTGTAAGAGATGAGATGTATTCAGAAATTTTGCTAGGTGAAAGAAGTGAAAGATTTTCACCAGCCTTATTTGTATATTCTTGAAGAATAGATGCTTTTTGTTTTTCTAAAGGTAAATCAAAATAAGTATAGAAAAATTGTGTTAAGTTCATTTTTACCAAAAAAACAAACCCTGATAAAAGGCTGTATTTGATAAAAGATGGACATGCAGATTTTAAAAAGCGAAGTGTTCTATCTTTAAAAGATGTATGCGTATTAAAACTGAAATTGTTCATTTTTTAATTCCTTAAAAAAAGCTGTATGGATTGATATCAATGCGGACAGACACACTCGAATGAGCGGGTATTTTGGCTAGCCAAATATTTAAAATGTTTTGAAGCTTAATATCTTTGTTGGATTTAATAAGAAGTCGATATCTGAATTTGCCTCTTAAAAGAGCTAAAGGGGCTGGGGTAGGGCCTAACACCTCTAATCCTTCTAAGAATGGGGCTTCAGAAACAATTTTTTTACCAACTTCAGCGACTTGTTGTTCATTTTTCCCACTTAAAATAATAGCTGCAAGTTGTCCAAAAGGGGGCATGCTTAAAATTTGTCTTGTTGCGATTTCTTCTTGAATGAAGGTGTTTTTATCATTTTTTTGCAGAGATTGAATGACAAGATTATCGGGTACATAGGTTTGAAGCACTGCTGTGCCTTTTTTTTGTTCACGACCTGCACGTCCTGTTACTTGGTGTAACAGTTGAAAAGTTCTTTCCCCAGCTCTTAAATCTCCTCCAGAAAGTCCCATATCAGCATCAATGACACCAACTAATGTGAGGTTTGAAAAGTGGTGTCCTTTTGCAAGGATTTGTGTCCCAATAAGAATATCAATTTCATTGTTTTTGATTTTTTCAAGTAGGGCTTCAAATTCTTTTGGATTGTTGAGTGTGTCGGATGTAACCATGCTTAGTCTTGCTTCAGGAAAAAGTTGGTGTACTTCTTCATGAATCCTTTCAACCCCAGGTCCGCAAGAAACAAGAGTTTCTTCTTGCTCACAGGTTGGGCATTTTTTAGGGATACGCATAACATATCCGCAATGATGACATTGTAAAATATTTTTCTTCCTATGTTCAACAAGCCATGCAGTACAGTGAGGGCATTTAATTCTTTCGCCACAGGATCTGCAAAGGAGAAGGGGGGCATAACCTCTTCTGTTTAAAAAAAGGAGTGTTTGTTCTTTTTTTAGGAGATTTTCACGAATGAGGAGTTGTAATTCTGGGGAAATAAACTGAATGGGACCTTTTTCTTTTTTGCGCATATCAACCAATCGAATGTCAGGCAAAAACGCACCTGCAAAACGTTCTGGTAATTCAATATGAATATATTTTCCAGCTAAGACATTGCAGTAAGATTCGATGCTTGGTGTTGCTGATGCAAGAACAATGGGGCATTTTGCAATTTTGGCACGAACAACCGCCATATCTCTTGCTTGATATAAAACGCCATCTTCTTGTTTGAAAGAAGAATCGTGCTCTTCATCCACGATAATTAAATTTAATTTTTGATAAGGGAGAAACAGGGCAGATCTTGCGCCAACAATAACCTTTGCTTCCCCTTTTAAAATTAAATTCCATGTATCTCTGCGTTGTTTTTGTGTAATGCCAGAGTGCCATAAAGCTGGTTTGACGCCAAAGCGTTTTTGAAACCGCTCAAGCCAAGCGGTTGTGAGCGTAATTTCTGGCAGCAAGACAAGAACTTGACCTTCTTTTTCAATGGCTTTTGCAAGAGCTTCAAAATAAACCTCTGTTTTTCCAGATCCAGTTACGCCATCTAAAAGTGAAACACTGAATCCTCTTTCTAATTGATCCATCATGATTTGAACAGCTTGTTGTTGCGCTGGTGAAAAACTCAAAGAAATATGCGTTGGATTTGGTTGTTGAAATGAAAGAGGCTTTTTGCTCGTTTTGTCAAAATCGGTCAAAAGTGCCATTTTTAAAACAGCACCTAGCGGAGCCAATGTATAGGCGCTTACCCAGTTGACAAATTGAATGGTTTCATATGGTAATGGTTGATAAGGTAAAACGTCTAATATCTGTTTGATTTTGCTTTTATCGATATGCGTGTTTGGCTCTTTATCCCATACGATGCCGATGAGTTTTTTTCGCCCAAAAGGAGCTAGAACAAAAGTTCCAACTTCAAGTTGGGTATCAGATAAATAATCATAACACCCCAAAGGTGTTGGAAACAAAACAGATAGTTGTTGCATTTTTAATGTAACCTTGTATACTTTGAAAAACAGTTATCAGGATACATAAAATTATGGAAGAATACAAGTCTTTATCTTTAACCGTTTCATCAAAATTAAAAGATGTTATTGAAGCATGGAAAAAAAGTTTATGTTTTGAAAGGCGTCTTTCATCAAAAACAGTTGATTCTTATTTAATTGATCTTAAAGAGTTTTTTCATTTTTTAAATGAGTTTTTTGAAAAAGAGATTGATATTTCAACGCTTAAAAAATTGACAGTTTCAGATTTTCGTTCATTTTTGGTGTGGCGAAGTGAACATAATGTTTCAAGATCAAGCATTGCAAGAGGCATGTCAACACTTCGAAATTTTTTTAAATATGGTGCGAGAAAAGAGCTGTTTGAAAATCAAGAAATTATGACAATCAGAACTGGAAACAGAGCTAAAATTTTGCCAAAACCACTTTCGGTTGATGATGCTTTTTCTTTTTTAAATGCGGTTAAAATGGTTTCTAAAGATTCATTTCAAGAAAAACGAGATACCGCCTTATATATGTTGCTCTATGGATGCGGTTTGCGTATCAATGAAGCCCTGTCTTTGGATATAAAGGATTTTCCATTAGATAGAGATGCTTTTACTTTGCTAGGAAAGGGGAATAAAGAAAGGGTTGTCCCCTTGTTACCAATGGTGAAAAAAAGTGTTAAAGAATATTTGAAATATCATCCTTGTTCTAGTTCAAATGCGCCATTGTTTGTTGGCTCTAGAGGAGATAGGCTAAATGCAGGTGTTGTTCAGCGAAATGTTCGTGTAATTCGAAATTATTTAAATCTGCCAGATTCAGTTACGCCACACGCATTGAGACACAGTTTTGCCACCCACTTGTTACAAGGCGGTGGGGATTTGAGAACAGTACAAGAATTATTGGGGCATTCCTCTTTATCTGCCACACAACGATATACAGAAATTACACGTGAACAACTTATTCAAGTGTACGAAAAATCACATCCTCGTGCACGGTTAAAAAAATAATAAAAATTAGATATTTTAGTTTGACCTTGTTGGTTAAATATGATAAAGTCAATTCATATATAAAAAAATAGGAGGTATCAATGAGTGAAGTTTTAAAACAAGCCCAAGACGATGGAAGAACTGATTTTGCTTATTCCTTGGCACATGATTCATATGCGTTGTGTGCAAAAAATCATGATTTAAAAGGGGAAGTTTATTTTGGTGGTGAAGCTCTTCAAAATGTAGATATGATGCAAGTAAAATCAAATCAAAAAACAAATGTGGATTTTCGTGCATTTCAATCTGAAGGCAGGTAACACGCATGAGTGAAAATAAAAATGGAGACCTTTTAGTTGAAAAGGAAGAGGCATACGTTATTTTGCCTACAACAGATGAAGAATTGATTTTCGCAATTTCAATTAAAGATGAAGATCCCGTTGATCCAGTTTTGATGTATGATGGTGGGGATCATGCATTGCTTTATCGTTCAAAAACGGACGTTGTTATTTTAGACTTTTTGCCTGAAAAAATTAAAGAAAGATTGGATGGTATCGATAAAGCATATATTGTTGAAATTGATTATCGAGTTAAAAAGTTAAAACAAGATTATGAGGCAATGGTTGAGTTGGTGAAGGAATATCCTTTTGATTTAACGCCTTATATGTAAGAAAAGGTAATAAAAAAAGAGAGGTTTTAACCTCTCTTTTTTTTTGTAATTTGTAAAAAAATATAGAATCTTATTATAAAAAAAATTATAAAAAAGCGCCTATTTCTAGGCGCTTTAATTTATCTTAAAAAGTAATCTTTTAAAAGGTTGTCTAATTCGGAAAGAGCAACACGTTTTTGTTCCATTGTGTCTCTATCTCTGATTGTAACGGTTGTTGGTTCTTGTTCAATACTTTCAAAATCAACAGTGATGCAAAATGGGGTTCCAATTTCATCATGACGACGATAGGCTTTTCCAATATTTCCAGAATCTTCAAGCATAACTCTGCCGATGCCTGTTTTTAAAAGTTGGTTTTTGATTTTCTTTGCAAGTTCCATAATTTGTGGATTGTTGCGTTTGAGTGGAATAACAGCTGCTTTAACAGGTGCAAGATGTTTTTTTAATTTTAAAACAGTTCTTGTTTCCCCGTTGGGTAAAGTTTCTTCATTGTAAGCTTCAGTCAAAACAGCTAACACGCCACGTTCAACCCCGGCAGATGGTTCAATAACAAAAGGTACGTACCATTTCTTATTTTCATCATCAAAAAGGGCAAGCTTTGTTGAGCTTTCTTTATTTGTATGAGGTGTTGATGTGAGATTTAACTCTGATTGATAACGTGTATGATTACCAAGGTCGTAGTCTGTTCTATCAGCAATTCCTTCTAGTTCTTCCAGACCATGTGGGAATTCGTATTCTAAATCGTATGTGGCTTTGGAATAATGTGCAAGTTCTTCTTTTTCAATTGTGTGAACTTTTAATTTGTCTTTATCAAGACCTTGATCAAGCCACCATTGGATTCGGCTGTCTTTCCAAGTTTCAAGCCATTCTTCATCAGTCCCAGGTTTAACAAAATATTCTAATTCCATTTGTTCAAATTCGCGTACACGGAAAATAAAGTTGCGAGGTGTAATTTCATTTCTAAATGATTTACCAATTTGAGCAATACCAAAAGGTGCTTTGCGAGAAGTTGAATCAACCACATTTTTAAATTGTGTGAAAATAGCTTGAGCCGTTTCAGGTCTTAAGTAAGCGTAATTTTCACTGTTTTCAACAGGGCCAACCGTTGTTTTAAACATAAGGTTGAACATACGAGGTTCAGTTAAATCAGTGCTTCCACAGTTTGGACATTTCCCATCTTTAATGTGATCGGCTCTGAATCTGTTTTTGCATTTTTTACAATCTGTGAGTGGATCTGTAAAAGTTGCTTCATGACCACTGTAATGTAAAACTTTTTGATGCGTTAAAATGGAAGAATCTAATCCTTCAATATCATCACGTTCATAAATCATTGAACGCCACCAAGCTGCTTTTAAATTGTTTTTAAGTTCAACGCCCAAAGGACCAAAGTCGTATACCCCTTGTAACCCGCCATAAATATCAGCATTTTGAAAAATAAATCCACGTCTTTTACAAAGTGAAACAAGTTGATCCATAGATGTAGCTGGCATAATAAAATACTCCTAAAAATTTACATAATACAATAAAGATGACTTATAATACCTGAAAATGCGCAAAAAATCAATTATCTTTATGAAAATTTTTAAATTCTCTATCTAAATAAAAAAACGGGACACAAAATGCCCCGTTTTAAATGTTGATTATATTCTTATTTTGCAGCTTGTGGTTTTTTCTTCTTGTCAAACAAATAGAAAACACCTGTTTTTGGATTCATTTTATATATTTCAATGTCCCATTTGTCCCAAACAATTTCGAATGAATTAGCTGTGATGTTTTGAAGTGTACCTTGATCTGAGTTGTTTTGGCGTTGAGCACGTTTATTGCCTAAGTTAACAATGTTGCCAGACCATGCTGGGTGTTGAACTTTGATGACGTTTGGTAATGTATAATTCATAACCAAAGGATCTTCTTGATGATTAACTCTTGTGTAATAAACAACGCCAGCTGTTAAACCTGCTAAAACAACTAAAAATGGTATAATTTTTTTCATATTTTTCTCTCCTTTAAACCAAACAAAATGTATCTAATTCTCTTTCTAACAAAAAAATATATAAAATACAATAAAAAAAATTAAAAAATTAAAAAAAATTAAAATGATAAAGGGATGATTGTTTGAATAAGTCCACAGCCTATTTTTTGAAAGAGGGATGATGTTGGGTTTTGTGTGTTTTCAGCGGGTTCTTTTCTTAATTTTTTAGAAAGGCTATCTGGGTTTTGAGTTAAGGTTTCACATCCTGAAAAAGAAATAAAATGTTTTTTTTGCGGATCTAAGGAACTTTCAATGGGGTTCTGTTGATTGTTTTTTAATTGAATGTTAATGTTAAGCAAAGACCAATTAATTGGTTTATTTTCGAGTTGGATATATTGTGTCAAAAATAGATGAGTGGTGTTTTTTCTTTTTGGGAATGTGTAAAAATAACCAATTGCCAAAAAGATTAAACTAAGAATAAATAAAAAAATATATTTCATTTTCATAAGAAAAGTATAAACAAATATATTAAAATGTAAATAAAAAAGAAATAACAAATTGAAAAAGAAGTTGAGTTTTAAATATCTTTTATCTGCTGTTTGTCATTTTTAAATAAAACATTTTGGATGTGTTTGTTGAATCTTGTTTTTCTTTGTTTGTTTGATTTCCTAAAAAATGCTGAATGAGTGTTTTTTGCAATCTTTTTGTTAATTTATTTTCATTTAAATCATTTAATATTTTTTTTGGACAGTTGTATGCTGTGAAAATTGTTTTCCATTTAAAATATTCATGGCTCATAACATCTAAACGGGCGGGGTTGGTTGGTTTGTATTTTGTATAAAAGCAAAGTTGTTGAAATGCATTTTTTTGATTTTTCATAAAAGCTTGAGCGATGGGTGTTTTGGGTGTGCATCCATCCCAATTTTCTGGAGAGTTAAGAATTTTTTCAATTTCAGCCAAGATATTTTCGATTGTAGATTTATTTTGAAGATGAGTCATATTTTACCTTTTTATACATTAGCGCGGGATAAGTTTTTTTTCTCATAAATGAGATGATTATCATAGGGCTTTTTTAAAATGTTTAAAGGGTTTTGTGTTGAAGAGTCTTTTTGAGAATTTTTTTGTTTTGTTTGTTCAATAAATTCCTTGCAAAGAGGTGATAAAACCTCGATAATGTCTTGTCTTTCTTTGGATGAAAGAAAATCAATATTTTTGCTGATATGTTCAGGACAATGATAAATTTTTGTGATGTTTTTCCATTTTGAAAGTTGTTTTTTTAGTTCTGGCGATTCTTCTTTTGTAAGTTGAATGGATAATTCTGTGTTTCTCCAATTGCGAAAGGCAACATCACAAAAAGCGAGGATTTTGGGAAGTTTTATTGACTTGTTATCTCTGTTGTTGTGAAAATACTTACGTGCTTTGTCAATGGTTTTTAAGATGTTTTTTATTGTTAAAATTTCGCTTTCTGTGTTTGATATAGACATTTTGTTACCCTTAAAAAATAAATGCCATTAATACTATCATTATTAATATGAATTGTCAATAATTTTGTAAAATAAACACATTTGTGAGAGCTTTGAATCTTTTGAAATAAAAAAGCACCCATTAAAGGTGCTTTATAATATAGAAAAGATGAAGATATACTTGTATTTTTATTTTTCTTTGATTTTAATTTTTTTAGAGGTTTGTTTTTCGGTTTTTAATTTTGGGATATTTATTTTTAAAAGACCATTTTCAAAAGAGGCGTTAATGTTTTCTTCATCAATGTCTGAAGGGAGCTCGATTGTGCGATTGATGAACCCATAGGATCGCTCTGAAAAATAAAAACCTTCATCATCTTGTTGTTCGTGAGTGTTTGTTTTTTCACCACTGATTGTTAGGTACCCATCTTTTGAAATGTTTAAATTGATGTCGTTAGCATTCATACCTGGAAGTTCAGCGGTTACACAAACGTTTTTTGCTGTTTCTGAAATTTCAATATCTGGATCGACAAAGGTTTCAGCCAGTTGAGCTCTTTCATAAGGTGCAATATGTTGATCAAAAATACGGTTTATTTCATTTTGAATTGAATTGACTTCTTTGCTTCTAGCTTTGAGGTATTTTTTTGTATATGGTGCAATATGTTGTTGCATTTGTTTCTCCTTTTTGAAAATAACATAATTGACATTTTTTTAGATAAGATTTTTAAATGCGTTTACAACGAGTTCTGAACTTAAGTTTTTGCTTTTGATTTAAATTGTGCCATATATAAAGCGTGATATGCGCCTTTTAAATTTATAAGAGTTTCATGAGATCCTTGTTCGATGATTTTTCCCTCATTTAAAACGATAATTTTATCTGCATTTTGAATAGTAGATAATCTGTGTGCAATAATAAAAACAGTTCTATCATGCATTAAGTTATCAATCGCTTGTTGAACAATGGCTTCCGATTTATTGTCGAGAGCTGATGTGGCTTCATCTAAAATGACGATGGGTGCATTTTTCAAGAAAGCTCTAGCGATGGCAACACGTTGTTTTTGTCCGCCAGAAAGAAGAACACCACGTTCTCCAATTTGTGTGTCAATTCCATGCGGGAGTGTTTTGATGAAATCATCTAAACAAGCAGATTTTAATGCTTGATTGATTTCTTCAGGTGATGCATTTTCTTTGCCAAGAAGAATGTTTTCTTTAATAGTGCCAGAAAATAAAAAGTTATCTTGAAAAACAATTGCAATTTGGTTGCGAAGGGATTTTAAGGAAATGTTTTGAATGTCTTGATTGTCAATTAAAATGCTTCCTTGGGTGATTTTGTAAAATCTGGGAAGTAAATTAAGGAGTGTTGTTTTGCCTCCTCCTGAATTGCCAACAAAAGCGATTTTTTCACCTTTATTAATGGTTAGGGTGATGTTGTTTAAAATATTTTTTTGACCATCATAACTAAATGAAACGGATTTGTATTCTATTTTATGTTTGAGTGGGGGGAGAGTGGGGGTATTTTCTTTTTCTTGAATGTCCATTGGCATTTCTAAAAAATCAAAAACACGTTCAATTGCCATAAATGACATTTGAACTGATGTGAAGTTTTTTCCAATGTTTTTGACGGGTGTATAAAGCATAAGGAGTGCAGTCATAAATGCAACAAAATCTCCACTTGTGATTTGGCCTGATTTAATAAGGTAACTGCCATACCAAATTGTGCCAGCAATACCAAAAGAGATAATCATATGCATTATAGGGGAAAGCCAAGCGGTTCGTTGAATGTATTTTATTTGTAATTTGAAAATTTGTTTGAGAATAGTTGAAAATTTTGAAGTTTGCTGTTCTTCTAAATTGTATGAAGCGATGGTTTTTAAACCTGAGAATGTTTCATTAAATGCTGTTAAAACTGCCCCTCCTGCAACAACGGTATTGTTCATAACTTCTTTGATTTTTTTGCGTATTTTCGTGAGGGGATAAAGGGCGGACGAAAGAACAATAATAGCAATAATTGCAAGTTGCCAAGAGGTATAAAATAAAACAAAAATTAAAGAAAGTGAGGAAAAAATTCTTGTTGTGAAAACTTTTAAATTGTTAATAAGGCCAGAACAGGCAAGTGTTGGATCGTTGTCGCATCTAAAAACAATAAAACCAGATGTGTTTTTGTCAATAAATGAAGCTTCGCATGAAACAAGTTTTTGATAAACTTTTTGTTTGAGATTGTTTGTGATTTTGCCTCCAACCCAGGTATTTAAATAAGCTGATGTGTATTCTAAAATGCTTTGAATTATGGTAAAAAGTATAATGAAAAGTGGGATGCAGTAAAGGGGGAGATTAAAAGGGGTTTCACCGCCTTTTTCAATAACAACAGTGTCCATAAAAGGTTTTAATGAAAGGGCAATAACTGCATCAAGGGATCCGATAGGAATGGTGATAAGTGTTGCAATGAGTGCTCTAATACAGTATGGTTTTATAAATGGCCACATTCTAGAATAGTTTAATATAAAAGGATTGTTTTTAAGTTTATTTTTCATCTTTTTTTGTCTTTCTAAGTTTTTTTTATAAACAAATGTTTTTTAAATATTTAGGATTATATTTTTACTTGTAAATACAAAAAAACTATGTTAGAAGGAAATAATAAGGGATATTTTTGAGGTGTGGGGTGCAAAAAGTTTATATATCATTTCCTGTTTTTGCTGCGGTTTTGATGGCTTTTAATGCAAATGCAACAGAGGCTAATTTGCCCACAAGTGTTGTTTTGGATAAAAGTAGCACCTATTACGATCAGAATACAAATAAAATAACCTATACAAATGATGGAACAATTGCGGCGAGTTCTGGTGGTAATACGGTTTTAGTTAACGCTGGGAATGCAGGTGTTGATATTCTCAACAAAGGAGAAATCAACGCTTCAACATCGGGTTTTGGTATCTATGGTTTTACAAATCCAACAACGGGTGGTCCTGTTTACATTGATAACCAAGGAACAATTGAACGGATTCAATTGCAAGAAATTGATCAGGTGAAGATAAACAACATACCTGGGGCTGAGCAATCAGCTGGCGGAGCTTTGGGATCGGGTGTTATACCAACAATTAAAGGAAGTGTTTTGTTGGGAACAAATGCTATTTTTACAAACTGGGGCGGTAATCTTGAAAATTTGACAGGAGATGCCAATGGAAATACCATCAGTTTTGCTTCAACTGGATCGTTTTTCAATGGTGTTAAAGGTGTGTACGAAGATGTTGTTGTTGATGAGAATACTGTAGAACGAGAGTTGGTTAGTTTAAAATTGGCAGATTCAAATATTACAACGGATAATATTGTTTTTACATCCAATGGTTTTTTTGCGAATGGATCCGTTGTTGATGTTAAAAATGTTTCGATGGGAAGTGGTGCAATTATCCGTAATGTAGCAGATCCTTATATGTGGAAAATAGATGGGGAGAATGTTGCTGGAGAGGTGTTGCCAAACGGGGCAAAATTTACAGTTGAAAATATTCTTCTTGGGCGCGATTCTGTTTTGGCAAATGAAATGGGTACCACATTTGAAGCTACAAATGTTTCGGTTGGTGACAACACGGTTATTACCAATGGTGCTGATTATTATTTTGATTATAAAAGTAGTCTAGAAGTTACAACAGTAGGTGTGGGAGGAGATCTTTCTAATATTTTAGGAGGATTAGAATTGCTTCCACAAACAACTTATATCCCTATTCCTAAAATTCCTCATGCTTCTGTTATGAATGTTGATAATTTAACGCTTGGAAATGGTGCTTCACTGGTTAATTCGAACAACAGTACTTATACAGGGTCAAAAATCAATTTTTTAAATTCTGGAACGTTGGATATTCAATCGGGAACAGTTAATGTTTCTGGGGATATCACATTTTTAGATAATGGAACATTAAATGTTTCGGCGGCGTATCAACAACCAGTTTATGTTCCCTTAAAAAAAGATGGGAGTTCTTCTGCTGGAACAGAAACAGATTCTGGTGGAGAAAGTACAGGTGAAGCAGCTCAAATGATGCTATATCAAATTATGCCTGTATCAGATGTAGGTCGTTTGAGTGATGCAGAAATTGATTATATTTTAAGTGTGATAAAGGAAAGAGACCCAACAGTTACTGATGAAGCTCTTGCTCGATTGGAAGCTGAATTAAAATTAAGTGTACCAGCAGATCCTGATGGAAAATTTACGGCAGAAGAGTTAGAAAGTATTATTAATAGTTCACTAAATGGAATAGATCCAGACGATCCAAGTTTGGGAGGTGGAGAAGGTGAATCCGGTGAAACTGTAGTGCCGGGAGGGTCAACGGGTGGTGGTTCAACAGGGGGGGGATCAGGTAGTTCAATTATCCCAACAATTCCTGAAGGGCTTGAAGATTATGTTGAATATAAAGAAGTTTTGTCTGGACAAAGTTATACTGGTATATTAAATGCCAACAATATCATTATGGGGGATAATGCAACTGCAAATGTTACAGGTGGACAAGTTAATACGGGTAAAATGGAATTTGGGGATAATTCTGTTTTGACAATTCAACCATCTGTTTTTTATTCTGAAAAAAGTGAAACAAATTCAGCTGGTGAAACAATAATTGTTCCAATAGAAGAAACTGTTTTGCCGACAGTGACCGCGACAGAAGGCATTTATTTTGGAAATTCCTCGCGTTTGGTTTTTGGGGGGGATTTAGGCTTAGCAACAGCATTTGTCTATACGCCTTCAATTAATTTTTTAAATGATGGGGCAATTGATGTTACAGGTGATTTTACTTTGTATGCCGATTCATCAAAAGGCTCTTTGGGCAAAATTAACATGGGTGAACGCGGCTACATTGAAGCAAGTGGTAGATTAAAAGCTGATATTACTCTTGGTTCAGATTCTAATGTAAAGTTAACCAATATTCAAGAAGAAGAGGAAATCCCTTTAATTTGTGATCATTGTTATCAAGCTGGAACTATTTTGGGGTCTTTGAAAAAAGCTGATGGCGCGGAAAATGTTCGCATAACAGTAGAGGTTGATGAAGCCCATTATGCAAAGTTAGATGGTGATATCAATGTTGACAGCATTTTGGTTGATGTTGGTTTGTTAGAAGCTGCTGGGGAAGTTAAAGGTAATATCTATTTGAACACGGATACGACCTTTAGAGTAACCAGTTCATCAATTAAAGATGGCCCATTAATTCTTTATGATCCAATTAATCGTTTAGATAATACAACAAATACAACAGTTGAAGTTGCGATGAAGGATAAAGAATTTTATCAAACAACAAATACAATCAATGTTGAAAATTTGCTTGTAAGAAGTGGTGGTATAGAAATCAACAAAGCGGTGAATATTGATAATGTGTTGTTAGATAGTAACACAACTATTCGGTTAACTGATAATTTCAAGATTGGGTCTATTGGAGAGGTTGCTGGAGATCGCGTGAATACAACTCTTGAAATTGATGCAAAAGGAAAGAGTGTAAATTCTTCAGGCGATGTTTATGTTGATCGTATTTTGATTTCAAGTGGTAATTATAATGCCTTACATAATATTAATATTGCAACGTCTTCAGATGGTGTTGCCTATCCAACATATTATGAAGAAGGTATAGAACTTGGAACAGATGCGTCACTGACGGCTTTTGCGGATATTGCTGTATCACGGGTTGTTCGTGATCAAGAAAAATTATCTCAAGGCGAAGCGGTTGAAAACACAACTTTAACAGTGAATTCAAATCATTTTGAAGTTAGAGGCAATGTTGATGTTGATAATTTAAATATGAATGGTGGTGTGTTTGAGTTTTTAAACGAACTTGGCACAAATGCTGTGAATGTAACAAACGATATTCACTTAAAACCATATTCTGCATTGGCAGGAAGCGGGGTTTTAAATATCAAAACTGGAACACTTACAATTGATGAAAATTCAAGATTAGCAGTTTCGAACAAAAGTGTTCAAGAAAAAGCTGTTTCAGAATTAAAAATTGTTTCTTCAGATGATACAATTATTAATACTGGGGTTGCTTATGCAACAAAAGATTTGACTGTGAAAACAGATTCTACAGGTTATATTGATGTGCGTGCAGATGGGGATAAAAGTGATAAAATTACTGTTGATGGAACAATTAATTTAGCTGATGGGACACGCGTTATTGTTCGTGACATTCAAGCAAATCAAGAATATGAAATTTTATCAGCAACACAGTTGCATGGAAATAGTGATAAATTAAGAACGACCTTTTTGTGGAAGGGAACAGATATTTCAACAAATAATAATACTCTTTCATTAAAAATAACTGGGATACAAACACTTAAAGAAGGAATCAACTCAACTCCGCATTCAAAAAATGTTGATTCTATTGCCACTCTTTTAACTGGGTTGAGAGAAAGTGTTGGTTCGTACACAATTGATCCATTTATTGATAATGTCTATTTTGCTCATTCTGCTAAAGAAGCTGTTGAAGTTATGAATGAATATTCTCCAGAAGGGTACTTAAATACGCAACAGGCTGCATTACGTCTTCAAAAAGTATTTAAAGAGGGTGTTCTTTCTGAAATGAATGCAATGCGTAACTATCGTGTTAAACATGATTTAGCTTCAACATATTATGTTAGACAGCCATATTATTATGGTCGTCCAGGATATGAACGTTACTATTATGGGTTCAGACAAGTGAGACGCAATCCATATGGCCAAAGACGTTCAGATCGTGGTGGTTTGTGGGCTAAACCTTTTGCTATGTCGTTTAGTCAAGAGGATAAAGATCATCAATCTGGATATGATTTTGATGCACAAGGTTTCACTGCTGGTATTGATAGAAAAGTTGGGGTATTTACTCTTGGTCTTGCTGGTATGTATGCTTCAGGTGATATGGAACAAAAGAACAAAAAATTCCAATCTGATATGACAACTTATGGTGTTGGTATTTATGGGAGTATTACACCACACTATTCTCGGTCATTTATGGATTTTTATGCATTGTGGAGTCAGACATCTAATACAACCCGCAAAAAGGTTGAATCGTTGGCAGAAACAGCCAAAGCTGATTTTGATGTAACAGCTTATACAATTGGTGCTGATATTGGTTATGAGATAATGCTTAGTCGTAACTTTATTATTACACCAAAGGTGGGCATAGATTATACATCTGTTGAAATGGATGAAGTAACAGAAAATGGCTCTGGTTATTCTTTGGTAAATTTAAAGAGTGCAAAATTATCTTCTATTCAAACGCCTGTTGAGTTAAAAGCAGCTCTTGATTTTGGAAACCCATTCTTCCGCTTCCGTCCAGAAGCACATGTTAGATGGACACATGAATTTGGTGATACAGCATCTAAATCAACGGCAAGATTTGTTAAATATGCGGCCCCTTTTGCTGTTGAAGGTTTGAATACAGATAGAGATACATTTACAGTTGGTGGATCGTTGTTATGGCTCTATGGTTTGTCTGAATTAGAGTTGAAATATGACTATGATTTCTCTTCAACCTCAACAGGACATACCATTAATATGGGATATAAATATTTATTCTAGTTAAGAACCAGTTTAAAAGGAAAATAAAAGTTTATTTTGTGCTTTTAAGCTTGCTTTTATTCTTTAAAAAATTTACATTAAAAATATTGATACAAAAATAACAATCAAAGGAGATTTTTAATGTATGAAAATATAGAATTTATTGTTGCTTGTGCAGGGAAAAGCACCAGAAATTATCCGCATTCAAAAGGGATTGCACATAAATGTTTAATGCCTTTTGGGGACATCCGTTTAATCGATTGTGTATTGCAAGATATTGTTCGTATGGGCGGGCGCCATATCACTTTGGTTGTCTCTGATCAATCAACGATTGATGCTTTTACTGAAGCATTAAAAACGGACACAAAGACAGAAGAAAAATTGCGTAATGGGGGCAGGGGTCGTATTGCAGACGTATTACGTGCAACGTTTTTGCCAGATGATGTTGATTTAAAATTTGTTATTCAAGAAAAACCTTTGGGAACAGCTCAAGTTTTAGGTTTGGCCCATCGTTTATCAATGGATAGACATGCTGTTTTAATTTTTCCAGATGACTTAATTGATTCAACAAAAGCAGAAATGCCTTTCGTTAAAAAAATTACAGATTCATTTTTGCAAAATACAAAACAAATTTTGTTGACAGGAATTGTTAAAGAAGATGTAAGTAATAATTCAATTCTTGTTAACAACAGATTAATTGAAAAACCTAAAAATCCAACAAGTAATGTTGCAGGATATTCACCTTATGCATTTCCTAAAGAATGTTTGGATGCAATTGAAAAGCAAACAACTGAAATTGAAAAAACAGGACAATTGCCAGCTGGTTTGGCGTTGGGCGAATGGGTTTATACAGATGGAATTAACGCTTTCTTAGATAATGGGGGTGAAGCTGCAGGATTTTTTGCAAAGATGGAAATTTTGGATCCTGAAAAGTATGAAATGATGGATACGGGAACATTACCACTTTATGAAAAAGCTTTAATCAGAGAATTGATGACACGTTCATTTTTTGCTCAAGAAAATAGAGAATATGTGAAAAAAGTTTTAAGTGAGATAGAATAAGTAAGTGCTAAAAAAATCCACCAAGAAATTGGTGGATTTTTCTTTTGTTATATTTTATTTGAGAAAAAACTGCATTGTTGAGCTGTCGCTGCATACTGTATCTTGGGCTGAAACATAGTGAAATTCATTTTCATCAGAAGCACTTAAGAGTTGTTCACAAGGAATTTTAGGAACATTTGTATATGTGATTGTAAACACACTGGAATCTCCTACAGGAACAGAAACGTTAATATTTCCACCCCAGCGATTTTTACCAGAACCATCTGTGCATTTTAAAATATTTTCACTGCAAATTGTTTGCATGCTTAAATTGCTAAAATCTTTGCTCCAAGAATACGTATCAATAACATCTTTTGCAATGTTGTCAATTTCAATAACAGTGGCGCTGCTTCTAAAATAAGAATCGACATATCCCATGGATGTAACGCCTGCAACTGTAATCAATCCAATAATTGCAATTACACCAAGCATTTCAACCATGCTGCGCCCAGATTGTGATGTTTTTTTAATCATAATTCACCCCTTAAAATATAAGCCTCTACTTTCATTATAACCCAAAAAATCAATTAGCTCAAGTATTTTGTATGTTAATATTTTAGAAATATACTTGATAAAAAATAAAAAAAAGAGTAAAATCAATAAAATGATAGTCACAGATAGTCAAGAATTGAAAGAGATTTGTCAGCGTTTTGCGACGCATCCTTTTGTTACAGTTGATACAGAATTTTTAAGAGAGTTCACATATTATTCAAAATTGTGTTTGATTCAGCTTGCTTCACCTGAAGAAGCATTTTGTATTGATCCATTGGCTGAGAATATAGATTTAACACCATTGTTTGATTTGATGACGAATGAGAATGTTGTTAAAGTTTTTCATTCAGCACGCCAAGACATTGAAAATTTCTATATGCTGATGAAAAAAGTTCCAACACCTTTGTTTGATACGCAGGTGGCAGCAATGGTTTGTGGATATGGTGAAAGTGTTGGGTATCAGCAGCTTGTTTTAGATTTGTTAAAAGTTCAGATTGATAAAGGGATGCGTTTTACAAATTGGGAAAAAAGACCCTTGAGTGCTGCGCAAGAACAGTATGCTTTAAGTGATGTAACCTATTTGCGAGATGTTTATCTGATTTTGAAAAAAAAGATGGAAGACTCAGGGCGTGGTTCTTGGATTGAAGAAGAAATGGACCTTCTCTTAGATGAAGAATCTTATAATCCAAGTGATGCAACAATTGCAAAAAAAATAAAATACAATGTTAAATCTGAAAAATTAAAATTTTTGTATCAAGATTTGTATCTTTGGCGCGAACATAGAGCAAAACGTTTAAACAGATCTAAACGTCAAGTTTTAAGAGATGAAACGTTGCAAGAAATTGTAAAAGCACACCCAAAAACAGTGGATGAGTTGAAAAATTTGAGAGGGATTCCTGCATCCTTTTTTAAAAATAATATTGCTGATGAGATTGTGTCGGTTATAAATAAATCATTTGAAAAGGAAAAAGAAGCGTTTTATCCAATCCCTGTTGAAAAAAACACAACTGGTGCTCGCAAAAATTTGATGCTTATGTTACATATGCTTTTAGATGTTGTTTCTGTTCAAGAAGAAACAGCATCCAAAGTTATTGCTCTTCATGAAGAGATGATTTGGTTTGCATCAGGAGATGAAAATGTGCGTTTTATGCATGGGTGGCGTTATGATATTTTCGGGCAATATGCAATGCAAGTAAAAAATGGAACGTTATTTTTTGCATATAATCCTGCAACATATCGTGTCGAGTTTCGTGTTAAAAAAGATTTGTTTTCATAAAGTTTAACATTATATAAAACAGAAATAAAAAGAGGAGTTTTCTTTGAAAAAGAAAAAAACGTTATTAGATTTTATCAGAATGGGTCGGTATGACGATGTTGTAGAAGCGCTTAAAACAGCTTCACAAGATGAAACAAATGAATTTGGACAAACCCCATTAATGATTGCAATTCATGCAACACACCAAAAAGATAGTGAAAAAATTTTTAAAGCAATTCTTGATTGGACACGTGATGTGAATAAAAAAGATGTGGATGGGTATTCGGCATTTTCGCATGCTGTTTCGCTTAGAAGAGTAAGTTTTATTGAAAAACTATTGCAAAAAGATGTAGATGTGAATGTTCCTTGTTTTGTAACAGTTGCGCCTCATCATCGTGCTTATGAGGCATATGAAAGGGATATGTCTACTAAAAAAAAAGCTGTTTATCCGCGGTGTAGCAGTCAAAAAATTTCTCCTCTTTGTGCAATGATTTACAAATCATATGATTATTTTGTACCATCATTGGTTGAAAAAGGTGCTAATTTAGATGCAATTGGCGGGTTGGATATCACGGCTCTTTCAATGGCAATTCGTTCTGATAAATTAGATATTGTTCAATATTTGTTAGATCGTGGAGCAAATCCAAATGTTGTTCCTAAAAATTGGAAAGAATATGCAAAAAGTGAAGAGGAAGTTTGTCCTGTTGCACTTAAAAAAGCCTTAAAATATGGGTGTGGGGCAGCAATTGCATTATTGATGCAAGCAGGGTCTCGTATTCCCCAAATTTTTCCGCGCAAAAAAGGTGTTTATTCAACACCATTAACATACCTTTTTTCTCAACCAAAGGAGCAATTGTTGGAAACTTTTGTTTCATTAAAAGTGTTAAAGGATCATGTTGATGTGTCTGTTTGTGATTCGTTTGAGAGGTCGGCTCTTTCTTATGCAATTGAAAACGATACAAGTGATTATATTTTAGAATATTTAATGGATGATAAAATTAATAACAAAAAAGATTGTTTTTCTAAAACACCAATGGATTATGCGTATGAAAAACGCAATTTTAGAGCGATGGATTTGTTGTATTTAAAAGGAGTTCCATTAGCGCATCATACTGTTTCAACAACAGGTAATCCTTTGTTAATAGAGGCAGCTTTGGATAGAGATGTTGAAATGGTTACTTTTGTATTAAAGCATAATCCTTCTCTTTTGCAAAAAGATAAAGAAGGAAAAACGCTACTTGATTATTTGCCTAAAGAAAATGTGTTTTTTCAAAAACTAAAAGATATTCAACAGCAGCAACTTAAAAAAGTAGCAGCTCATTTGAAACAAAAGGATTAAAATTATCCGGCAGATTTAAGGGGATTTTTAAAAGAAAGTGCTTCACTGATATGGTGGGTAGATATACTATCTTCAAGTGCTAAATCAGCAATTGTTCTGGCAACACGTATCACACGATGATAGCCACGGGCCGAAAGTCTCATTTTTTCTGCTGCTAATTGCAAGGTGCTTTTTGCATCATTTGACATTTTTGCAAACTCTTCTAAAAGCGTACCATCAATTTGTGCATTTTGCAAAATTCCCGTGTTTTTAAAGCGATCTTTTGAAAATTCAAGAGCTTGTTTAACACGCTTGGCAACTGTTGCAGAAGATTCGCCTTTTTGAGTGGTTCCTAAATCCCAGGGATTAATAGCTGGAACTTCAAGTTGTAAATCAATTCTATCTAAGAGGGGACCTGATATTTTTGATAAATATTCAGCACCGCATTTAGGGGCTCTTGCACACTCATTTCCTAAAACACCTAAATATCCACATTTGCAAGGGTTCATAGCGGTGATTAATTGAAATTTTGCAGGATATGTAACATGTGCATTTGCTCTTGAAACAGTGATTGTCCCTGTTTCAATGGGTTGTCTTAATGCTTCTAAAACGCTTCTGTTAAATTCAGGAAGTTCATCTAAAAATAAAATTCCTCTATGAGCAAGTGATATTTCACCTGGTTTTGCTTTTGAGCCACCTCCAACAAGTGAAACCATTGTTGCAGAATGATGGGGTGCTCTAAAAGGGCGTGTTGTGATGAATGTTCCATCTTTTGTTTTGCCTGCAACAGAGTGAATCTGGTTGACCTCAAGCATTTCTTGATGCGATAGAGGGGGTAAAAGAGAGGGGAGGCGTGCAGCCAACATAGATTTCCCAGTTCCTGGAGGTCCAATCATTAACATATTGTGGCCGCCCGCAGCTGCAATTTCTAAAGCACGTCTAGCTGTTTCTTGACCTTTAATATCTTCTAAATCTGGTAGATAAGGTGCATCATTTTGTTCTATAGCTTTGGGTTTTGGTAGTAAAATTTCACCTTTTAAATGGTTGAGTAATGAAATTAAGTTTGGAGCAGCAATAATATTATCAAGTTCAGCCCATAAGGCTTCGCTTCCTTGTTTCTCAGGACAGATAAACCCAAAGTTGTTTCTCTTTGCCTCAATAGCAGCCGGCAAAATACCAACAACAGGTCTAATAGATCCATCTAGACCAAGTTCCCCCATCATAATGTTGTTTTCAATTAAATGAGGTGGAATAATTTTCATTGCTGCAAGCAATGCCATTGCAATGGGTAAATCGTAATGGGTTCCTTCTTTAAAAACATCTGCGGGAGCTAAGTTAACAGTAATTCGTTGAGGGGGTAAATTGATTTGTAATGTATTTAAAACAGCACGAACACGCTCTTTACTTTCAGTGATTGCTTTGTCCCCCAAGCCCACAATTGTAAAGCTTGGTAAACCTCTTGTTAATTGAACTTCGATTTTAATTTTTAAAACATGAATGCCTGAAAAGGCGACTGTATGCGTTGATGAAATCATTTACCACCGTGGAATATTTTCTAATTGAGCACTAGGCGTATTTAATGATGAAACTGGTGCTTCAGGTTGAATTTGCTGAATGTTTTGTGGATTGGACCAAACAGGTTGGGGTGCCGCATTTTGAGGAGCATAAGGTGTTTGAACTGGTGCATTTTGAACCGTTGGTGTATAAGTTGGCACCTGATTAGGATACATTTGAGTTGGATATTGTTGGCCATTTATGGTGTGTGAAACAACAGGAGTTGGTTGTTGCATGAGTAGCATATTTGGATAGGAATAAGGGGCCGCTTGAGGAATAACAATTGTTTGCACAAATGGTGTTGGATTATTTTGAGGAGTTTGTTGTACCGGTAATTGTGGATTTGCTAAAACATGAGGGGGTAACATAGTTTGCTGTGGAACAACAATAGGTGGTGTTTGTTGTCCTTGTAATGTTAACGTATTTTGTTGTGTTTGAGACGGATATGCAGATTGTTCGGACACAGTTTTACGGGGTAACAAATCACTTTGAGCATACACATCTTGATGTTGTTGAGTACGATGAACACATCCTGACAATAAAACACAAAAAGATAAAAGAAATAAATGATTTTTCATGTTTCCCACCTTTAAAATTAATCCCTTAAAAAGGAGTATATCAAAAACTTTTTTAAAAAGAAAGTGTTTTTTTATTCGTCAATTTTTATGCGTTCGATATGAGCTCCAACGTTTGTTAATTTTCTTTCAAGTTGGTAATAACCCCGATCAATGTGATAAATTCGAGTGATTGTTGTTTCGCCTTTGGCAGCTAAAGCAGCCAATACCAATGCAACACCACCTCTTAAATCAGAAGCCATTACAGGTGCTCCAGATAAACTGTTAACACCAGAAATTAAAATAGAATTGGTTGTTAAAACCTTGATTTGAGCACCCATACGTTGAAGTTCGGGAACGTGCATAAATCGATTTTCAAAAATACGCTCTTCAATAAGTGTATCACCATGTGCGAGTGTTAACAAACTTGAAAGAGGCGCTTGAGCATCTGTTGGGAAACCTGGGTATTCACATGTTGTAATGGATGTAGCTTTAAGAGAAGCATTTTGAGCATCAACAAGTAGACCGTCTTCTGTTTGCGTAAGAATGATGTTTGAAATGCGCAAAACATCAGTAACAGCACTCATCAAATCAGCTCGGGCACCTTTTAAAAAGAGTTTCCCTTTTGTAATTGCTGCCGCAACAGCAAATGTAGCAGCTTCGATTCTATCAGGAATAACATTGTGCGTTGTGCCATGCAACTTATCAACACCTTCAATGGTTAAAACTTTTGTGCCAATCCCTGAAATTTTAGCACCCATTTTAACAAGAATGTTTAACAAATCGATTACTTCTGGCTCCAATGCAGGATTATGAATAATTGTTGTTCCTTTTGTTAAAACTGCAGCCATAACGGTGTTGTGTGTTGCACCAACAGAAACTTTTGGAAAAAAGATTTCAGCACCATGTAATGGTCCAGAAGCGCAAACATAACCATTTTTAACTTTTATTTTAGCCCCCATTTCGGTTAAGGCGTTTAGGTACAAGTCAACTGGACGTGTTCCAATAGCACATCCCCCTGGAAGAGAAACTTCTGCTTTTCCAAAACGAGCAAGAAGGGGACCTAAAACCCAAAAAGATGCTCTCATTTTTGAAACAAAATCATAATCTGCATGAATACTTGAGATATCATCAGCTTGAAGGGTTAATGCATTTTTATCAATTTTAACTTTCATCCCCATACTTTTGAGCAAGTCTGATAAAGTAAGAACATCAGAAAGATAGGATATGTTTGTTAAGTGGACTGGTTCAGATGTTAAAAGAGATGCAACCATAATAGGCAAAATAGCATTTTTTGCACCGTGAATATCAACTTCGCCATTTAATGGATAACCACCTTTTACTTTAAATGCATACATTATTCCTCTCCTTATTTTTTATTTTGTTCTGCTTGGAGACGTTCTTCTTTTTGTTTTTTTCTTAATTTAAGATTTTTTTGCAAAGCTCTTGCTTGATCGGCAAATTTTTCAGCTTGTTTGCGATTGAGATTTAAATTTTCTTGAGCGATTTGAATGATTTTATCATTATTTGTTGAATCTGATGTCGTCATGATTTTTAACTTTCTAAAATAAATGTTGCAGGGCCATCGTTATGAATTTTTACAAGCATATCTGCACCAAAAACACCTGTTTCAACAGGGACTCCCTTTTGTTTAACAGCTTCAACAAAACAGTTAAAAAGCTCATTTGCCTGAGTTGGATTTCCCGCACCCGTGAAAGATGGGCGTCTACCGCTGTTACAGTCAGCCAGAAGAGTGAATTGAGATACAATTAAGCAACTACCTTTGATGTCTAAAAGGGAGAGGTTCATTTTTTTATTTTCGTCTTCAAAAACACGTAAATTGACAATTCGATTTGCCATTTTTTCAATAAGGGTAGGGTTGTCAGTTGGTTGCATTCCAACAAGAATACAAAATCCTTGGGCTGACTTGCCGATACATTTATTTTGAATATGAACCTCAGAAGAGGTGACGCGTTGTAAAATAACTTTCATTTTCTTTCCTTTGTTGCTCCAAGGTTACGTTTTTTTTTGATTTAAGTCAAGGGAAATATCCTTTTATGCAAAGAGTTGAAGTTGTCCTTTGAAAAATAGGAAAGATTTTAAGGTATAAAAAAACACTCTTACCTATTGTACA
The DNA here is from genome assembly GCA_045632845.1 of Alphaproteobacteria bacterium. GTDB lineage: Bacteria > Pseudomonadota > Alphaproteobacteria > CAAHEQ01 > UBA3637 > RGIG4140. The sequence goes on along the minus strand of JAZQXL010000011.1, from coordinate 98,648 downwards.
AAAATACAATGATAAAAAGAGTGTTTTTTTCTTTTTTAACGGCCGCCACCAAGACCCATTCCATCAACCATTTGTTCTTGCATGTCGAATGTACCTGCAACAACCCAACAAATAACGGCCGCAATGATTAAAATAGCAAGCCCATTCAATGCTGCAGCTTTTGCGGCAACATCTCGAATTGAATCTTCCATCCATTCAACAGAAAGGCGTTCGAGAGCTTCTGTAAAGTTATCCAATTCAGAATAAATTCTTAGGTCACCGATAACTTCTTCATCTGGAAAACCAAGTTCAGTTTTATAAAGCGCATCCCCAATATTATCACCATTGTTGACGTGTTTTAAAGAGCTATCAATGCGATAAAGAAGATAAGGTGAAGCATCAGCTCTTAATGCACGCATTGCTTTTGAAACTGGTGTTCCTGCACTAACAAGGGCAGACAAAGACAAAAGCCAACCAACACCAATGAAAATACGATAAATAGACCAAGGTGGTATTTTGTCAGCAATGGCTCTTGTTTCTTTTTTCCATCTGGGGAATGTTAGAGCAATAATTGTGACAATGACTGGGAGGGTGCCAAAGAGAATAAGTGGATGGTCTTGAACGAAGTAGGATAAATCTACTAAAGATTTCGCGGTACCTTTCCAGTGTAAGTTTGGAACAGCATCAATCATTGGAGGAACCATGTATGCCCCAACCCCCCAAACTAAAAAGCAGACCATTGTTAACAAGAAGAGAGGATATAAAACAGCTCCAATAACAGCTTGTTTCATGCGCTTGGTACCTTCCACAACCTTAACTGTATTTTCAAGTGCTGTTTCAAGGTTTGCCACGTCACCGACAGATAACATCAACAATTCAGTGCTTGGCGCCCATCCTCTTAATGCAACAGAAAAGGGATCACCATTTCGAATAGCTTTCATCCAACAAGATAAAGCAATAGCAGAGGAATCATAGGGGCTTTTACCATCCTTTGAAGCAATTTGATAAATTCGTTCTAATGCATCCATTAAGGAAAATCGGTTTCGAAGCAAGGATCTCAATTTATTATATAAGGCAATTCTATCATTGCTACTTGAAGGCATATTTTTAAACATAAACTTTGCATATGAAATTTCAAATGCAGTGATTGGTCTTACAACAGCCTTTTTTTGCGATGATTTGTTCATAAATTAATCCTTATATTATCCTGTAATTGTTTGGTTCAAGAAACCTGTCCATCTTTCAACTTCAGCTACATCAATGATGCCATTAAACATATGTCTTAAGGCAGATTCTCTTAATGTTGTACCATTGAGTTCATTAATCCAGTAGTTTGTTGCTTTAACAGTATCACCTTTCATCATTAAATCAAGAAATGTTGCGTCAGGTAAAATGATTTCAGAAACAGCAATACGCCCCTTAACACCTTTAAAATCACATTGACGGCATCCTGGACCTCTTAAATATGTTGTTTCAAGGGCAACATCACCAAAACCTTCTCTTAACCGTTGTACAATTGGGGAATTTAGCATATTTGTTGTTGCTACACGGCAATGTGGGCACAACCTTCTAAACAAACGTTGAGCTGTTAATCCTTTCATGATTTCAGGGTCTTTCAACTTAAATTCTTCAACACCCATATCCTTTAAACGAATGAGAATGGCAGGCGCATTGTTAGCGTGTAATGTCGTCCAAACGTTGTGACCAGAAAGAGCAGCTCTAAATGCCAAGTCTGCTGCAGATAGAGTACGGACTTCCCCGATCATCATGGAGTCAGGGTCAGAACGCAATGCGGCAGCTAAAGCCTTTGTAAATTCTCGTTCTTTTGCTTCTTCAATTGTTGCGTTTGTAACAGGCATTTGGCGAGCGCCTGGAATTGGATATTCAGGTGGATCTTCCACAGTAATTAGGTTAACTTCATAGTTTCTTTCTTGTAACATAGCAATCATGTTACGTTGTAATGTAGTTGATTTACCTGAACCAGTAGGTCCTGAAATAATTGTAATACCTGTTGGTTCTCCACGTAACTTATAGAAAGCTTCGGTGTCTTTTTTTGTAAAACCAAGAGCTTCTAATGCACTTGATGTTTCAATGTTTTCTTCAGCATACAACAAACGAAGAACAACATATCTTGTGCCGAAAGCAATAGGGTTAAATTGTAAACGAATACCCAAAATGTTTTTTGGTAAAACAAGCTTACCATGAGAACCACGAAGAGGAGTTCTTCCCAATTTTTGAGCAGCCTGATATTCATTTTGCGCATAGTTGGCATCGGAAATATCAGCAGAAGCAAATGCCGCACGAACAAAGCTTTCACCCCATTCTTTTTTATATTCCATTTCTGTTTGCATCAAGCCATTTACACGGAACATAACAATGGTGTTTTCAGCTACAACAACGTGAATATCAGATACGTGCATGGCAGCAGCACGAGAAACAATGGTAATAAAGTCTCGTTGCATACGTGCTTGAGCTTGCTCAACAACGTCTGGTTTTTCGGTTGTATCTTCATCTTCGTCAGCATAAGTATTTTGGGCAGCATATTCATAGATAGTGCTCAAAACATTCATTGGCACATATTCAGGTTTGCCAATTTGAAGGTTGCGTTTTTTTACAAGATATTCAAAGCTTAAAACTTTTCCGTCATATTTGTATGTTTCTGCGACAAAGTAGCGTCCATTTGAAAAAAGTGCTAACAATGATCTTAAATCTTCTTTAAGTTGGAATGTTGCTCCTGGTGCTGTAATACATGTGTTCCCATTTGCAAAAAGTTTTCTTAAAAAGAGCGGATTGGAATAGTGTAAATTTTCAATGTCATCATTTTGACTTGAAGATTTATCATCTGCTTCATTTTTTTCTTCTTTTTCATTTTGTGGTTGAGCAGACTCCAACAGTGTTTCAGCTTGCTTTACAAATGTTTTTGATCGAGGGGCTTGGGCTGTGCGAATATAAAATTCTTCTTCAGCTTTTTGTGGTTTCTCTTGCTTTGTAAGTATTTCATTGTTTGCTTCATCTGTTATAACAGCTGTTTCTTCAATGTTTGTTGATTGTTGTGTTTGATATGCTTCATCAGATGGTAGAGGAGGAAGATCCTCTTCGTACTCTTCTTCAGTTGGCAATGGTGGAAGATCCTCTTCGTACTCTTCTTCAGTTGGCAGTGGTGGAAGATCCTCTTCGTACTCTTCTTCAGTTGGCAGTGGTGGAAGATCTTCTTCGTACTCTTTTTCAGTTGTCAATGGTGGAAGATCCTCTTCGCATTCTTCTTCAGTTGGCAATGGTGGAAGATCCTCTTCGTATTCTTCTTCAGTTGGCAATGGTGGAAGATCCTCTTCGTACTCTTCTTCAGTTGGCAATGGTGGAAGATCCTCTTCGTACTCTTCTTCAGTTGGCAATGGTGGAAGGTCTTCTTCGTACTCTTCTTCAGTTGGCAATGGTGGAAGATCCTCTTCGTACTCTTCTTCAGTTGGTAATGCTGGAAGATCCTCTTCGTACTCTTCTTCAGTTGGCAATGCTGGAAGGTCCTCTTCGTACTCTTCTTCAGTTGGTAATGCTGGAAGATCTTCTTCGTACTCTTCTTCATCTACTGGCAATGGTGGAAGATCTTCTTCGTATTCATACTCTTGTTCATCTAAAGGAAGTTCTGGAAGTTCATCTTCATAATAAATATCATCCTCAGGCAATTCAGGAAAATTTTCTTCTTCAGTTGTTTGGTCAAAATTTTGCATCTGCATTGAAGGATTTTGCATTGTTGCAGATGGAATTGGAGGAGCCATAAAAGGAGTATTGCTGCCAGTTTGTTTTGGAATAGCTGGCGCTTTTTTAGAAGTTGTATCTAAAAATGAAGGGAAAGATTGTACATTTCCACCTTCAATAGGGACTTCTTCATTATATTGGTCGTTTTGATCTGATAACGGAATATCCAAATTTGAAACATCTAAAAGATCGGATGAATCGAGTAATTCATCATCGAACATATTACCATTATCCCCTTTTTTATCCCAAAAATTCATTGTGTCCCCTTACTTTGACAATGCTAAATATATAACAACTTATTAATTAATCTAAAGATACTTGTTGTGCTGTGTTTAAGACAATAACTTCAATACGTCCAGCATATGAAAGTTGAATAGTATCTCTATCAATTCGAATAACTTTATGACCAGTTTTCAAACGTTGTCCTTTTTTTACATTGATGATTGATTTATCTTCTTTGTTTTCCAAACGAGCTGTTAAACGACCTTTAAGTCCTCTAACACCAACAAGAGTATACATATCGCTTGCTGCTTGAGTAGGGGCGGAAAGTTCTTTGGAAATTTGAACTGGTTCTTCAACAACTTCATCATCAATTTGAGCGATTGCTTTTGTATTTAAAGGTGTTTCAACAGGCATTGGTTCAGGCATAGAAATTTCATTTGCCATAGCTGTTTTTTCAGCAAGAGCTTCATTTCTAAGTTTTTCACGCAATTCTTCTGCTTCAACAATTTGCTGTTCAATAGCTTCTGTTTCTGCTTTTTTGCGTTCCATTTCAATGCGGATATTTTCTTGTTCTTGCCACCAGTTGATACGAGAACGAACAACATCTTCACGTTTTGCAATTTCTTCCAAACGGGCTTGTCTGTATTTTGCTTTTAATTCTTCAAGACTATTTTTTAATTCTTCTTTTTGTTTCTGTAAATTCAAAAAGACATTACCTCTTTCTAAATCAGCCATTTCCTGAAAAACTTCAGTCGTAATACGACCCAACAATTGTTCGCTAGGCATATCTTTTGAAGAAAGAGATTCTCCCATTGGCGCTGGACCTGTAATTAATGTTTCATTGATACCAGGGAGTGTTGCCATTTCAATGGAACCAAGTGTTGCACGACCAGGAAAGTCAACGATTTTATCTGTATTAATAGCAACATTATCTCCAATTAAATTGTCGACAGCTGCTTTTCTTTTCTGGCGTTGAACTTCCTCATCGCTAGGAGTGTTTTCTTGTGTGGGTAATGATTCACTCTGATTTTGTTCAATGGATTGAGACTTAACTGTTTTTTCAACAGGTTGATTGTTTGCTTCTTGTGCAAAAGCAGGTTGAATAACAAATGCTGTTGATAAACCTAATATGGCTAATAATGATAATGTTTTATTTTGCATAGATTCTCCCATTGTACTTCCACTTGTTTTGATCTTTTGAGTCTGATGTCGGATTGAATTCAATTTTTGTTAACTCTAATCCTGGAAATTTTTCAAAAAATGTCATCCATTCAAATGGTGTGAAAGGTGACGTAATTGAAAAAACAAAAAATACATATTCTTGTTGATGATCTGGTTTGGAACCATCTGGGTTGTTTGGTGGATCCAAAACAGTGTGTCTTTGGAATGTTAAATTAAGTTGAGCTGCTTGTTTGATATCTGTTAATTCTTCCCAGAGTTGTTGTTCTGTATAAATTGGAACAGAAGCTACAAGCGGAATATCAAAGAAAACAACTTGTCCATTGGCTGAAGCACCATCAGTGTTAATTTTTAAGTTAACGTTTGTGAGTTTATATTCATTTAAAGCAGACTTAATCCAAGCAATACGAGGTTGATTTTTCCATATACGAGTATCACCTCTGCTCCAAGATGTTGTAAGTGCTGTATTTGAACAGGAAATAATCCCTAAACTCCACCCTGGAATATTCAATGCTTTTAATTGATAAGCATTGTTCCAACATTTATTTAAGAAAGCTCTTGTTTCAGGTATTTTTTCCCAAGGTTTTGGTTTTTCAGGAGTTGGTTCGACTGGACGGATAATTTCAGGAATTGGAATTGGTTCAATTTTCTCTTCAGTTTGGATAACAGGTGTAAATGCTGTTACCATGACATAGAAGATTGAAACAAAAGCAATAACAAGAAGGATACCAATGAATAAAAGAAATTGATTTCTCTTCTTTGCTGTTAATTCTTCAAGACGAACTTTTGTACGAGCATCTCTGATAATTGATTCAATGGATCTTGAAATTGTGCCTTCAATACGCCATTCTTGTGGAACGATTTTAAGATCCCAATCTGGAACAGCCATCATGGAATAGAAGGCGTCTTCTGCTTCTTGCTCTGTTTTAAATAAAACATCATTTTCAGAAAGAATAAGATCATTTCTGACAGCTAAGAAATACCACCCTTCTTCAACTCTAAAGACTGCACAAATAGATGTTTTATCTGATAAGGCGGACGCAACCATTGCAGCCAAAGAAAGTTCCCCAGAGCGATGACCTAGAGATGTTTTGCCAAGACCATATTGAGGAGTGGATGTAATACGCAAACAGTATAAATTTGAATCCGTATCTGTTTCCATTGCCTCCCGAATTTCAGGGGTTGGGTTGTCTGGATCTTGTAGAGGTTGCCAAATCAGGCCCACCGCATATTTAACTTTGCGGATGGTAACAGTTCCCTGAGCTGATTCCTCCAAAGAGGAATCTACTTGGTTTGACTGAATGGATTGTTCGCCATATTCCTCTACCATTACTTAACTCCTTAAAAATCCCTCATTCTAGCTTCAGGTGAAAGTGGTGATTCCAATACTTCTGGTGTTAACAAAATAACAATAACATCTCTTGTATTTTGGCTAAGAGCTGATCCACCAAGAAGGCCCATTTTTGCTTTTCCAATGCCACTTGACGTGGTTGCATGGTTGACTTGTTCAAAACCACTTAAGACAAGCGTTGAACCTGATTTCATTGCAATTTCTTGAATGAACCCACGTGTTTGAATTTTTGGTAATTGAACAACTGTGGCTGTGTCTTCTGCTGAAGTTTCATCATCATCATCTTTTTCAGAGTTTGTTTTTTCTTCTTCTGAAGATTCTGAATCAGAACCAACACCAGATGAACTAAAGTTTGTTAATGAAACTAAGTCAGTTAAATTTAATGAGAACATTAAAATTAAATTTCCATGGTTTAAAATACGAGGTAATACTTCCATCATAAAACCATAGTTTAAAGTATCTGTTTCCATATCAACATCAACACTTCTGTCTGTACCACTACCAGATGTTGAAACGTTTGTTTCTTTAACATAATTTTCTTGAGTTGTAATTTGAATTGGCGCAACTTTATTGTTCAATGTTGTGGCACTTGCGGATGTAACCAATGCTGTTTTTCCTAAAACAGAGAATGCTTGGATTATAGCTTTTGAATTTGTCCATTTTGAATCTGGTTTCAACAACATCATAGATAATGTACCAGCTGGATCTGCTGTGCCAAGAGAATAAGCGCTTGAGAATGTGCCGAGAATATCAGAATTTTTAAAAACCAAGCCTAAATCAAACCCATAATTGTCTTGGTTAGATACATTAACTTGTAAAACCTTTACTGAGATTGCAACTTGACGAGCAAGTTTTTGGTTAAAGTCATTAATCCACTCTGCGGCTTCTTTGATAACAAATGGACTTGCCGTAATTGTAACTGTACCTGCAACACGACTGAAAGCAAGTTCGCCATTTTCACCAACAATTTGTTTTAAACTTTGTTCAATGTTATCCCACAACGCAAGGTTTGCTGAGGATGTTAAAGATGATGAAGAGTTTGATGAACTTGAATCAGAGCTTCCCATTGTTGCACCTGAAAGTGAATTTGAAATGCTTGTTTCAACTGGGAGCGCATAGATATTAAAGATACGTGTTTCTTTTGTATAGAAGCTGATTGTTCTGTTTTTATAACGCCACCAAACACCATATCTGTTGGAAACATAATCAAGTAATCCACTTAGTGTTCCTGTGTAATCAACAGGAACAGTTTCAGTTGGAAGTGAGTCTGATGCTTTTAAACTGTCTAAACGAACATGCAAACCCGTTGCTTCTGCAATTTCATTTGCGATGAAAGGTAAAGAAGCTTCTTGAGCAATTGTAATTGTTAAAGCATCTTCTTCTTCCATTTCTTCTGGTAAAGAGTCCCCTTGTGAAATTTTCACACTGCTGTTTCCAAGCCAGATATCATCTTTTGTGCGAACAGTATCGGTTGTTTCTGGTAAATCAGGAATAGTTGCTTGTTGCAGATGTTCATCTGTTTTTTCCAAAATTGTTTCAATTTTGGCATCAGTTTTTTCAACATACTTGTTACAAGCGGACAAAGTTACTGTTGTTGCAAGTATGGTTGCTAACATAAGTGATTTAATAAATTTAATCTGCATTTTCATTCTCCTGTGCACTTATAACTAGAACTCTGTTTCCTTTATAGAATGTACCAATTGGAGCTGGTGTTGCGCGAGCAAATGAACGGATGAATGCTGCGGCAACTTCTGTAAATTTCCCTCTAAATACAACGCCTGCTTCGAGGTGATAATCTCTGTCAAGTTTCCAAACAACAGTCCAACCAGAAGCTTCACCCCATTGTCTTAAGAGTGTGCGCATTGTGTCGCCAGATTTTGCTTCCCAATCATGAACTTCTTCACCATAAGCAATTTTATCTTTTAATGTTGGTGTTCTTAAGGTTGTTTCTTCAGTAACAGTTGTTTGAACTTCTTTTTCAACTTCTGTTTTAAAGAGTTGATCTTGGCAATCTTCACCATTGCAAACAATATCAGCATTTGAAACTGGTTTTAAAGCCAAATCTTTTTGTTGTTGTTCCAATTCTTTTTGTGCCATTTTTTCTTTAACAGATAAACCTTGCTCAATCATTGGAACAGAAATTGAAACAGGGGCCATATCAACCAGATATGACGCATTTGTTGAAACAGCTAATCCTTCATATGGAGTGTAATTTTGTGCAAGTGTTAAACTTGGATCTTCATAAGACACAATACAAGCCGCTGGATTTTCTGGTGAACAAATATTTGGATCAATCATTCCTTGAGTGGGAGCTGCATATGTTACAGGTTCTTCTTGAGCGACAACCTCATCGCTTTGTGTAAGACTTGCACACCCAGTCATAAAACTTAAACCACAGAACAAAAGTCCTGCTATTGTGGTTTGTTTTAAATAATCTTGTCTCATCTAAACTCCTTTATTGTTACCAGTTAATAACACCTTTTTCTTTTTTTGTGCGAGAATGAACGCCAGTATTAGGTTCTTTCTTAACCATTCTTAACACAATGCTATCTTTTGGTCTTTTTACATAATCAACAACCAATTGATGACTCGATAAACCCGAATTTGCTAAAATCTTTTGAATAACAAACAAACGTTTTTGTTGTAGTAAAAGATTTTCATTGCTTAAACGTACCTCAATAACATAGCGAGGATCTTGTAGTGCTTTATGTGTGAAAACTTTTAACCATTTAATTGTTTGACCTGAAAAATCTGCTGCGTTTGGATAAAATGACACTTTTAAATCCATAGGCATAATCAAAGGCAGTTCTTGATTTGTTTGTGCAGCTTCAAGTACTTTATCGGCGTAAACTGAAGAATAAGTTTTTAACCTTGGACGAGGGATAATGTCTTCTGAGGTTTCAACTTTAACAGTTTTTTTAACCCCTTTTAATGGTAAAAGAAGTGGTTTTTTCTTCCCTGTTTCAGTTTCTACAGGTTGCTGTGTTTCACTTCCAGCTAAAATATTACTAATTTCATCATCTGTTGACACTGACAATGATTGTTTTTTAGGTTTATTACTGTTTTTTTGAACAGGTGAACCAGCTTTTTTTGCTACTTGATTGTAGATTTTTTGTGTTTGTGTTGTTGCGCCTGTTAATTGCCTTTCAACTTCCATTTGTTCATTCACAGGAATAAGTTCAGTTTGTTTGATCATAACAACAGGTAAGTCGGTTTGTGTTTTTTTCTTAACACTAACCACTTTTTTTGCAACAGGTGTTTCTTTTGCCACAGGGGCTTCAAATAAAGGTTCTTCAACAGGAACAGTATCTTTTTCATCTGTTGTTTTGAGCAAATATGTGGGGAGCAAAAAATCACCTTCAGCTGTGATTGTTGCCGTTTCTTCATTTTCCTCATCAGCAAGTTTTTGAGCAGCTAATAATTGGTCTTGAACAGATACTTCAACTGGTTCTCCATCACCTTGAGCAACTTCTAGAGAATTGTTCGCAAATGCATTGGATGCAAAAAAAGGAGCATAACTAAACAGGCTACAAGCGCATACAAGTAAAAGAAATTTTTTTTGTCCCATTTTTTATCCCTCTGAAAAATATATAAAAAATATATATTCGAACAACATTTGTAAGACGTATTTATCCCCTTTTTGTTATAGAATATAATTCATACTACAACTTTGAAAATGAAGTTGCAAGCAAAAAAATGCGGACACATAACAAAAAATTATTTTTTTTTAAGGTGTAAGGTTTTTAACGAATCAAATTTGCATTGTTTTTTCAGCTTGAGGGGTTTCAAAACCAGAAAGTGGTAATGATATAACAACGCGTAATCCGCCGAGTGGACTATTTGATAAGGAGATATCTCCACCATGGGAAAAGATAATATCTCTTGTGATTGTTAACCCAAGACCGATGCCTCCTGTTTCTTGATTCCTAGACGCTTCTAATCTGTAAAATGCTTTGAAGACTTCATTTCGTTTTTCAATTGGAATGCCTGGGCCGTTATCATCAATTGTGATGGTTGCAGTTTTATTTCGAACACCAATCGTGACAGCTGTTTGTGACGCATATCTAGCGGCATTTGTTAAAATATTATTTATTGCGCGTGTTAATTCATTTACTCTGCCAGATATTTTAATATCGTTTTCTATATGAAGTGAAATGATTTGATTTGTTTTTCTTTGCTTTTCAACCAATTGCTCGATCAAATTGTCTAATTGGAAAAGTTGAGGTGTTTCTTTTCCTTCGCCTCTAGCAAATGTTAGATAGCCGTTTAACATTTTTTCCATTTCGTCAACATCTGAAGCAAGATCGGTTGTTGTTTCATCTTTTTTCATCATAGAAAGCTGAAGTTTTATACGTGTTAAAGGTGTTCTTAAGTCGTGTGAAACACCAGCGAGCATCGTTGTCCGTTCGCTTAAATATTTTAAAATTCTGTTTCGCATAAGAAGGAAAGCAAGGCCCGCTCTTTTAACTTCAGTTGCTCCTGCTGGTTTAAAAGGAATATCTTGTCCAATACCAAACAACTCAGATGCTCTAGCTAATTTTTCGATGGAGCGAACTTGATTTTTCATAAATAAAAATGCGATTAAAAAAAGCAAAATGGAAGAAACAATTGTCCATCCTAGAAAAACAAGAACGGTAGAGCTAAAGAATCTTTTTTGAGGGATAATAGCGTTTAATACCCCTGAAGGAAGTTGAATTGAAACAAGAATTCTTTTATTTGTAATAGGACTCATGTAAACAGGATAATTAATATCTGCTAACTCATTTGTTAAATGAATGACAGATGAATCTTCATAATTTAAACGTTGGTTTAAAATGAGCTCTTGTTTTTTAAATGTTAAATTTAATGATAAATTATGAGAAGATTTTGCAAGTAATTTATTGAGAGTGTTTTCGTCTATTCCTGAAGAAATTAAATCAGAAATGAGAGTTAATTCTCCTGCTACATCTGCGGCTAAACGTCTGCTAACTGTTTGCCAATGTCTGTCGTAAAAGAAGATGAACATGACCGTTTGCAAAAAGATGAGTGGGAGTAGTATGATTAAAATAAAACGATAAAAAAGACTTTGTGGTAAAACGCGAATGCGCACACCATCAAAAGCTTGAGTTAACCAAATTAAAAATCGTTTTAAGAGAATAAAGGGTGTTTTTTTGATCATTTTGGTACCAGAATATAACCTTGCCCACGCAGTGTTTGAATACAAATTGGCTTTTTAATATCTGTTTCAATTTTTCGTCTTAGCCTTGTGATTTGAACATCGATGGCTCTGAGGTTGTCTGTTTCAAGAGATTGGGCAATTTCTTCTCTTGAAATAGGGTTGCCAATTTTTGAAACTAAAATTTTAAGCAAGTCTTGTTCTGCCCCTGTGAGTAATACTGGTGTGTTGTTTTTTGTGAGTTTTCCAGTTTTTGAATCATAACTACAATCCCCAAATAAAATTTCAGTTTTGATTTCTTGTTGGATTTGTCTTTTTAAAATATTATTTATTCTAAGGAGCAATTCTTTTGGTTCAAATGGTTTGGGTAAATAATCATCTGCGCCCGCTTCAAGACCTGAAATACGATTGTCAATATCACCCATCGCAGTGAGCATTAAGATGGGGACATCTATGTTGTTTTGACGCAATTCTTTTGTTAAATCTTGTCCATTTTGACCAGGCATCATAACGTCCATAATTAAAATGGAAAAAGAAAATAAGTTTAAAAGGTCTTTAGCTTCTTGTGCGTTGGCAGCCTCGCTGACCTCAAAATGATTTTCGCTTAAGTATTTTTTTAATAGTTTTCTTAAACGGGTATCGTCATCAATAACTAATATGTGTGGCAAAATATCACTCATTATCACACTCCAACCGTTGTAAAATGCGTTTTTCTAATTTTGTATCTTTATGATTAGGATGTATTTGAAGGAGACTAATCATATCAGATACATCTGTTTTGAAAGAAGAAATATCCTCTTTAGAATAACTCTTTTGTTTTTTTATTTTTAAGCAGATGTGATCTGCAATTTCAGTGATAAGTGGATACCCATAGGTTGTGCCTTGCCCTTTTAAATCATGTGCGGCTTGAAAAAATTTTGACTGAATAACCCTTGTTTTTTCAGATTCTCTTAAAAATGAAATATTATCTAGAGTGTTTTGCATATTTAAAAGAGATGTTTTTGCTTCTTGCATAAATGATTTTGTTAAAGAGTGAATAACTTCTTGTGCTTTTTTTTCAAGATTTATTGCCTCTTTTTCAGATTGAAAAGCGTGATTATTAAAATTTATCGCTGTGTTAAATGCGTTTGATTTCATAATGTAATCCTTTAAATTAATGTGAATATAACAAAAAAGTAAAAAATCATCAAGTCTTTTTTACCTGTTATCAAATAGGACATTTTTTTTATTTTAAAAGAGAATTTATGATTCTAAGAGCGATTTGTTTCCCATCGCTTAAAGCTTCGACAATACTTGAAGATCCCTTGATACAATCGCCAGCGTAAAAGATATTTTTATCATATTGTTGAATGCTTGTTTTTGCTCCTGTTGCACGGATGATAGCATCAAAATTTGTGTGCAAATATGTTTCGTTTAAAATGGGTTCAATTTTTGAATTGATTATTTTGTTTCGGACAACTGTTAATGAAAATTTGTTTTTGTTTTTTGATATTTCAAGAGGGGAATAAAGAGGGTTTACGCTTATTTTTTTATCGATAAGTTCAAGATATTGTTGATGAGATAAACGCATATCACAAGAACGCCTACGAATGAAAATTTCAATTTCTTTTGCTCCTAATTTTTTGGCTGTTAAAGCGCAATCAAATGCAACATTACCACCGCCAATAATGGCAACTTTTTGTAGGTTTAGGTAATTTTCAGGATTTTGAAGATATTCTTGATATGGAAGGCAAAGTTTTTCACCTTTTATATTTAAGAAATGTGGTTCATCTTCACCTGTTGTGACAATGATATGGGAAAAGCCTTGGTTAAAAAGAAAGAGCGGATCATGAATTTTTGTATTAGTTACAATTGTGATGAAGTTTGTATTAAAAAAACAGGCAAACTCTTCATTTTTTATTTTTTTTGGCAGGCGATCTTCTGGAATGAGGTTTATTGCTCCGCCAATGTTTGAATCTGCTTCAAACAAGGAACTTGGTATTCCTCTTTGAGCCAAAGTGATGGCTGCAGATATCCCAGCAGGACCTGCTCCAACAATAGCAACGCGTGCATTTTTATGCGGGGATGATGGTGTTTCAATTTTATTTTTGATATTTGCTTTTTCAATAACTGTTGCTTGAACTTTGGAAATATTGATGGGAAAATCAATTTTTCCACGAATACAGGCTTTCATACACAGGTGATCAGGACAAACAAGACCACAAATTTTTCCTAAAGGGTTTTGTTGATAAATGGATAATGCTGCTTCTTTAAAATTATTTTCTTTTGCTTTTTTTATAAAGTAATTTGGATCGCATTTAAGAGGACAAGCTGTTTTGCAAGGTTTGCTTGTACATCCAAGGCATCGTTCAAGCTCAGCTTTTAATTGAATGTTGTTTAAAAAAAGTGATTTTGCCATTTTATCCTCATTTCTTTTTTTTATGTTATATAAATAGAAATTAAATATCAAGCTATAAAAAAATGAACAATTTTATTTTTCTTCTCGTTAAGGGTAATGAGTTTAAAATAATGTAAGGAGAAATAAAATGTTAACAGTGAATAAATCAATTGTCTTTTCTTTATTAACGGCAATTACAATGATGGCTGGGTTGCCAGCTCATGCAGGGTATTATAAAACAATTTATGTTGATGAACCTCAACCTGCCGCAACGATTATTGTGAATCAGCCAGTTCAAGAGCGTGTTGTTGTTCAAGAAAAATACATTGATACTTCATCAGATGCTTCAGCGGCTGCAATTACAGCGCTTGGCATTGGTGCTTTGGTTGGTGGTGTTATTTTGGGGGTCACTTCTCATAATCATCATAAAAAAAGGCATATAAAACACCCATCAAAACCGCAAAAACGTTTTTTTAACCCTAAACCAAAAGGGAGTAAAAGACATAGATAGAGTTAAAATATTGCCACTAAAATAGAACTAATGAATATAAAAATCATTTGTATAAAAGAAAAGAAAACAATAGCGCTTCCAATATCTTTTGCTTTTTTTGAAAGGGGGTGAATATCACTTGAAATTCGATCGACAACTGTTTCAATAGCGGTATTGATCAATTCAGCAATTAAGATGACAAAAAGAGACATAACCATCACTAATTTATAGATGAATGGAACAGGAAGAATGAGTGCAAAAATAAATAAAGTGACGCAAATAACAATATCTTGTCGAAAAGCGATTTCACTTTCATATGCAGATTTTATCCCACTGTATGAATAAAAACAGGCGTCAATGATATGTTTAATGGCACTTTTTTTCTCTGTCATTATAGTTGTCTCCTTCATCAAGGATGAATATATTTTATTCAAAAAAAAATAGCAAGTTTTTGCTTTACTTTTTGACTGATTTTATTAAAATATAAAAAAACTGTCATAAAAGGGGTAAAAATGAGAAAACATTTTTTAAGTTCTTTTTTGTTGCTATCATTAGGAATTTGTGCTTCATGTGCTATCGAAAATAAAGAAAAAACACAGCAACCAATGGTTGTTGAAACGGTTAAAACCATTGAAGTTCCTGCTATTTCTTTGGAAGAACAAGTTGAAAAAACACATAAACTGGGAATTATTGGTGAATTTGAACCTGTATATTTTTTGCCAATGAAAAAAGCCATTTTATCTCGAATTGATACAGGTGCAGCCACCTCATCGATTGATGCGCAGAATATAAATCTTTTTGAAAGAGAAGGAATTAAGTGGGTTTCTTTTGATATTGTGAATAAAAAAAATGGTGAAACACATCATTTTGAAAAGCGTGTTTATCGTCAAACAGCGATTAAAAGACAAAAAGAATCTGAAGAAAGAATTGTTGTTTTGATGACAATTAAAATGGGTACTGAAAAAATAACAGCACAATTTTCTTTAGCGGATAGATCAAAGTTTGAGTATCAAGGGTTAATTGGTCGCAATGTTCTTAAGGGGCGTGCAATTGTTGATACTGCACTTTCAAAAACATTATATTAACAAGAGGGTGGAATGTTTAAAAAACTAGCAATTGTCAGATGGAGTTTATTTATTGGGTTAATTTTTTCGATTTTGTATGCTGGTTGGGGGATTTATTATAAACAAAATTTTTTGAATTTTACATGGACAGTTGATAAAAAAACACCTGTTTGGACAATTGAAGCCCATTTAAAGTTTCAACCAAAGGATGAAAATGTCAAAGTTGTTTTTGCGCGTCCAACTATTGATGGGACATTTAAAATTTTAAATGAAAATACCATTGCAAAAGGGAATTACACAGTTCAAAAAAGTAAAGAGAAAATAGAATTAACTGCTCGCGGGTTAAAAAAGATACAAAATGTATATTACCGAATTTTATTATATGATACAGTTGGTGGAAAAAATGTTGTAAAGGATGAAAAAACACCAAAAGTTATAGCGCCTTTGTTTGATGATGACACGCTGTTGGTTGCAAAAGAATTGCTTCAAATAGCAAAATTACAACCAGGAGATCCTGTTCAACAAATTATTTCATTATTAAATAATGATGAGGAAAGTGAACTCGTTCATTCTTTCTTACCAAAACGAACAAAACCAAAGGAAAAGGCAGAAAAAATTGTTGATTTGTTGGCTCTTGAAAATATTCCCGCAAGAATGATTAGAGGTGTTCACTTAATTGAAGGTAAAAAATCAGTTACAGCTGATGTGATGATAGAGATATATTCTTTAGCTGAAATGAAATGGGTTATTTATAATATTGAAACAGGACAAACAGGCCTACCCAAAGATTTTATTGTTTTTCAAAAAGGAAATGCTTCTTTGGTTGATGTGATTGGGGGAGGGGATTCTAGTATAAAATATTCTGTTCTAAAATCACTTAATTCCTCTTTTAGTATGGCAAAACATCGAGCGAAAAACACAGGTGTTGAAGATTTTTTTGCCTACTCTATTTACAATTTGCCAATTGATCAACAAAATGCTTTGAAATGGTTAATGGTTTTTCCATTAGCAATTTTAGTTGTTGTTATCTTAAGAAATGTTGTTGGAATTAAAACAATGGGAACATTTACTCCAATGCTTATTTCAATGGCGTTGGTAGAAACTGGATTTTTAAAAGGTCTTATTTGTTTTAGTATTATTGTGGGTGTTGGATTGCTCATTCGTTTGTGCTTATCAAGATTAAATTTATTGCTTGTACCACGCATATCCGCCGTTGTTGTGTTTGTTGTTCTGCTTATACAAACTTTTACAATTTTGGGCTATAAGTTTGATTGGCATATTGCTTCATCCGCTCTTTTCTTCCCAATTATTATTGTTGCCTGGGTTATTGAACGAGGATCAATTATTTGGGAAGAAGAAGGATTTAAAAATGCTTTTAAAGAAGTGTTCTTTAGTCTTTTATCTGCTGTGATTATCTATTTTGTTATTGTAAATGAAACAATCAGACACATTACGTTTGCGTTTAATGAGTTGAATATAGTTATTCTCTTTTTAATTATGCTACTTGGGACTTATACTGGATATCGCATCACTGAATTAAAGAGATTTGCACCTCTGGTTAGAAAAAAAGATATGAAAAAAACAGTCAAAAGAGGTAAAAATGTTTAAATTGTTTAAGGCATTTGCCTCTCCAAAAGCTTTAAAAAGGGAGGGTGTTTTGAATATGAATGCCCGTAATTTTTCAATTATAGGACAGTTTAATTCAAGAAGATTATATCCTCTTGTTGATGACAAAGTAAAAACAAAAGCATTGGCTTCTCAAGTTGGAATTCAAACGCCTCGTCTTATTGCGGTTATTAAAGCGCAATATGAAGTTAAAAATATTTTAGAATTGGTAAAGGGCTGGAAGGGTTTTGTGATAAAGCCTGCACATGGCAGTGGTGGTAAAGGGGTTTTAGTCATTAAAAGTTATACGAAAAATCACTTTCGAACAGCTTCTAATAAAATCATTAAATTTACAGAGGTGTATCAGCATATTTCAAATGTGTTGAGTGGATTGTATAGTTTGGGTGGTCAATATGATGAAGCAATTATTGAAGAAGTTGTTTCATTTTCTGATATATTTAAAGACTATAGTTTTCAAGGAATACCAGATGTACGGGTGATTGTTTTTAAAGGGTATCCCGCAATTGCGATGATGCGCCTTGCAACAAAAGAGTCGGGTGGACGTGCAAATTTGCACCAAGGGGCTGTTGGCGTTGGCATTGATATAAAAACGGGAAAAGCAATTGCAGCAGTTCAACATAACAGACCAATTACACATCATCCAGATACAGGTGCTGATTTAATGACGCTTAAAGTACCAGATTGGCGGTTGCATTTGGAAATTGCAGCTAAAGGATATGATATGACAGGCTTGGGATATTTAGGGGCTGATATTGTGATGGATAAAGAATTAGGTCCAATGATGTTGGAGTTAAATGCTCGGCCAGGTTTAGCCATTCAAATTGCTAACCAAAAAGGGTTGGTTCATATTTTAGAAGAAATAGAAACCTATCCTAAAAACCTCTCATTCAAAGAACGAGTTGATTTTGTTTTAAATAAAAAAGATTAAAAAAAGAGTATAAAAAAGGCACCTAAATGGGTGCCTTTTTTAGAGTTTTCATTAACGAAAATTTGTTGGTCGATATAAACAACTAAAGTCAATTTGTTTATTGTTGTATCTACGCCATTCGACGGGATTTTTACGTTCTAATTTTTTATAGTTTCGGAGTAATTCTGCTACGACAAGAAGAGGGACAATGGGTCTAATATGAGTTCTGAAAGAGTTTGGTGTAGCTTGTTTTTGACTTTCTTGTGATAATTCATTTGTTGATGTTAAAAGATAAATTGTACCTGTTGTGTTTAAATTTTCAATCAATTGAGCAATAGGTTCAATATGTTGATTGAATTTTCCTGTTTGTGTTAAAAAGGAGGAATTCATTAGAGCTGTAACAAATTGAGGCTCTTTTTTTTGTTGAATAATGTTTTGAATTTCATCTAACATTGCTTGGTCAGATTGAAAGTTTTTAGGAGAGAGGAGATGTGCTTGAGAATGAGGAGGTAATTCTTGATTCTCTTTTTTGTTAATAAAATGGACAATATCTGGATATAATAAATGACTTCTGTCGTGCCCAAGTTTTGTAACTTCAGAATCAACCAAATTGTATTGGTTTAATATACGAAAATTAGATGGTTCAAGTATAGTTTGAGATTTGTTTTCTGTGATGTTGTCAATACCGTTGGAAACAAGTAAAACAACATTTTTACCTGCGGCTTTTTTGTGAGATTCTAATTTTGGTTCAAGCGGTGATTTTGTGAAAATATGAATGGGTGTTGCTTCAAAAAAGTTGGCAACATCAGTGCAAAGTTCACGAATTGTTATATTTTTTTTATTTTGAGTTGATGACATTATATCTCCATAATTTAAATAAATGATGGAGGATTATAGCATAAAGTCAATTTTCTGTCAACTATTTTTTATTAGCATTCTACGGCATTTATAGCAAGCCCGCCAAGAGATGTTTCTTTATACATACTATTAAGGTGTTTGCCTGTTTCATACATCGTTTTGATAACACTATCAAGGCTAACAATATGTTCACCAGAACCTCTTAATGCAAGGCGTGCAGCATTAACAGCTTTTGTTGCCCCCATGGCATTTCTTTCAATGCAAGGGACTTGAACAAGTCCGGCTATTGGATCACAAGTTAGACCAAGGTTATGTTCCATTGCAATTTCTGCGGCGTTTTCAATTTGTTTTGGATCCCCTCCCATTGCTGCTGTTAATCCGGCTGCAGCCATAGAGCAAGCAACCCCAACTTCGCCTTGGCAGCCAACTTCAGCTCCTGAAATGGAGGCATTTGTCCGATAAAGAGAACAAATAGCTGATGCTGTTAACAAGAAAATACCGTTACCAATTTCAACTTGAAAAGGAGATTTTGGTGCGGCAAAACGTTCATAGTAACGCATAACAGCAGGAATAATACCGGCAGAACCCATGGTTGGGGCTGTAACGATTTTTCCACCGCAGGCATTTTCTTCAGAAACGGCAAAAGCCCATAAATTAATCCAGTCTATAACCATTAATGGATCAGAATTGTTTTGAATGAAGTTTTCTTTTAAACGTTTGTAAATTTGTGGGGCTCTTCTTTTAATGTTTAATCCACCTGGAAGTTCACCTTTATGGTGAATCCCTGCATCAATTGAGTCTTGCATAATTTGATGAATTTTATGCATTCCTTCTCGGATTTCTTTAAAAGGCCGAATGGCTTCTTCATTTTGCATGACAATTTGGTCAATTGTCATATTATGTTTTTGAGTTAATTCAATAAGTTCTGCACAGCTGTTGAAAGGATAGGGAACATTATATTCAGCCCTTGCAATTCTGTTTTTGATTTCATCTTGTCTTGCAATCGTTCCACCTCCAACTGAAAAATAGGTTTCTTCAAAAATAGTTTTTCCTGTTTCATCAAGTGCTTCAAATTTTAATCCATTTGAATGTTCTTTTAAAAACGTTTCTTTTTCCAAAAGGATGTCTTCTTCAAATATAAATCTGATTTCTTTTTTATTGCCAAGGTTGAGTGTTTGAGATGATTTAATTTTTTCTAAAGGATTTTGTGTTAAATCAATCTCTTCAGCCTCATATCCTGCAAGTCCATAAACAACAGCATTGAGTGTCCCATGACCAACGCCAGTTAAAGCCAAAGAACCATAAAGAGTTGTTTTGACCTTTGATGTTAATTGGAGTTTGTTTTGATTAATTAAGTTTTCTGTAAATCGTTTGGCTGCTTTCATTGGTCCTACGGTGTGCGAGCTTGAAGGGCCAATTCCAATTGAAAAAACTTCAAATAAGCTGTAGTACATTTTTGCCTCCTTTTTTTAGGCTGCTCTGTTTTTAAATTGGGCTTGGTACAGAGCGTAGTAAGCTTCTTTTTTATCAAGTAATTCCTGATGTGTGCCTGTTTCGACAATTTCACCTGAGTTAATAACAACAATTTTGTTAGCATTTTGAACCGTTGATAATCTGTGAGCAATAACAATCACTGTTCTATCTTTCATCAAGTTGTCAATTGCTTGTTGAACAATGGCTTCAGATTTATTATCCAAAGCGGATGTTGCCTCATCCAAAATCACAATCGGGGCATTTTTTAAGAATGCTCTTGCAATGGCAATCCGTTGCTTTTGCCCACCAGAGAGGAGAACACCTCTTTCTCCAATTTCGGTTTTTAATCCGTTATCAAGTGAAGCAATGAATTCATCTAAACATGCCATTTTAACAGCTCTATCAATTTCTTCTTTTGTTGCATCAGGCTTGCCAAGCAAAATGTTGTCGATGATTGTTCCTGAGAACAAAAAGTTATCTTGGAAAACAACGGCAATTTTATCTCGAAGAGATGTCAAATTGATATCTTTAATATTTTTTCCATCAATTTCAATGGCGCCATTCGTAACATCATAAAATCTTGGAATCAAGCTTACAACGGTTGTTTTACCTCCACCTGAATTGCCAACAAGGGCAATGGTTTGTCCTTTTGGTATGGTTAAATTAATGTTTTTTAAAATTGTTTTTTCTTCAGTATAAGAAAATGAAACATCGTTAAAAGTAATTTCTTTTTCCAATGAGTGAATAGGGGTGGCTGAATCTTCTTCTTTAATGCTAACGGGCATATCAATCATTTCAAAAACACGTTCGATTGCCATTAAGGAAAGTTGGACAGCATTAAAGTTTTTACCAATATTTTTAATTGGAGTATAGAGCATTAACATTGCAGTGATAAAGGCAACAAAATCACCCGCTGAAATTGTTTTGCTTTTAATTAAATAACTGCCATACCAAATTGCACCTGCCATACCCACAGCAATGATCATATGCATAACAGGAGAAAGCCAAGCTGTTCGTTGCGTATTTTTGATTGTAAGCTTAAAACTTTGGGTTAAAATATCAAAGAATTTTTTGCGTTGATACGTATGCAAATTGTAAGATTTGATGGTTTTACTTCCTGCAAATGTTTCATTAAACGCTGTTAAAACTTGACCATTAACAATGACACTTTGTGCAACGATTTTTTTGATGCGTCTTCTAATTTTTGTAACAGGATAAAGTGAAAATCCAAGGACTATAATCGCAATAATTGCCAATTGCCAAGAGGTATAAAGCAAAACACCAATTAATGTTAAAGATGAAAAGATTCTTGTCGTGAAAGTTTTAACATTGTTTAAAAGGCCAGAGCAGGCTGTGTTTGCATCAGAATCAAAACGTGTGACGATCAAGCCCGAAGAGGCGTTGTCTAAAAATGAAGCATCTAATGTTAATAATTTTTCATAAAGCTTTTTTTTCATCCCTTGGGTTATTTTTCCCCCCGTCCATGCACTTAAATAGGCAGAAGCATATTCAAGTGCTGATTGGAAAAATGTAAATAAAATAATAAAAATAGGGATGACGTATAATGGTAAATTAAACGGTGTTGATCCATTTTGTTCAATAACAACTGTATCCATAAATGGTTTTAAAGCCAAGGCAATAACTGCATCAAGAGCCCCAATTGGTAGAGTAATTAATGTCGCTAAAAGGCAGCGAAACCAATATGGTTTGACAAATGGCCACATTCGTTTATAAGCTTCGACAATGTTGACTTTTTTAATTTCTGGTTTTGACATAATTGACTCCGATAGTTAGCTTTTAATGTTTTTTGTAATGAATTGAATAATAGCTTCTAAATGTTGTGGGCTAATGCCGTGACCTAAAAATGGATCGATTGATTCAGTTACAGAAAAATTGTGATGAATTAAAGTTGGTTTTGTTCGTTCAGCAGCCTCAAAAGGAATGACTGTGTCTTCTAATCCCCTTGTTAACAACACAGGAATTTTATTTGCTGAAGATGAAATATTTGCCATTGGCACTGGGGACATTAAGATAAGACCATTGAAAGCATTTTTTGATTGAAAAGCGGTTTGTGCGGCAATAAGACCACCTTGAGAAAAACCTGCAATAAAAATATTTTCACGTTTGATGTGTTGTTGAACCTCAATTTGAGAAATATAGTTTTCAACAATAGATAATTTTTCAATAGCACGAGTTTCAAGAATGTTTAAATAATTGATATCTAAGTTTGGTTTTGAAAAGTAATCATCTAAAGAAAACCACTCATAACCACCACCAATGGTTACTGTTGGCGCATTGGGAGCAAAAAACGCCATATTTTTAAAGTGGTTTTTTAATTCTTCACTAAGTGTGAATAAATCTGCCCCATCAGCACCATATCCATGGAATAGGATAAGTGCATTTTTAGGATCTTTAGGAATAAAAGATGGGCCGTTAAGCATGAAATTCCCCTTGAAAATAGGTTTTAAATATGTTAAAAAACATAACTATAGATAATTGCAGTATAGAATTTTTAAGGATGAAAAGCAATGAAAAAAAATATCTCTCTGCTTTTTTGCATTGGTTTTGTAACATTGATGCCACTGGAGTTGTTTGCAAATAGTAGAACAGCAAAGGGTGTTTCAGTGACTGAACAATTAGGAATTTCAGCAGGTGTTGCGCTTGCTTGTCAAGTTGACGAAGAGCAACTCAAAAACTATGAAATGATCGCTAGTCGGATTATTGTTAATCCGCTTAAAACTGATAAAGAAGAAAAAGAAGCATTAAACGTTTATGCTAAAGCAAAGCTAAAAGCTTTTACTGAACAAAAGCAAAAGACTATAATGCAGTGCAGCGAGGTTTTAAAACGATTTGAAAAACAAGATATTTTTAAATCCGTTATTTATCGTGATGGAACAATTAAAATGCCAAATGGTCAGGTTATAAAACCGCAAAGACCAATTAAGAGTTCCAAAAAGAAGGTTAAAAAGAAAAAATAAAAAGGCTTTTTGATGCGTCCTGAGTGTTTGAATAATTTGTTTTGTCAGGTGTCTCAAATTAATGGGGTGGGGCCAAAAATATCAAAACTAATTGAATCCCTATGTGGTCCACATATTGTAGATGTTTTGTTTTCTTTGCCTTCTGGTGTTAATTATCGCCCTTTATATAAAACACAGTTTGAAATACGGATTGGACAATTAGGAACAATTCCCTTTTTGGTTGAAAGACATATTAAACCTCCTAAAAAAAGTATACCATATAAAGTTCAAGGTTCTTTTAATGGTGTTGATTTTGAGTTGGTGTTTTTTAATTACCATGCTGATTATTTGGCTAAAAAACTTTGTGTTGGGAAGACCTATTTTGTTTCAGGTAAAATTGAAAAGTTTATTGGTAAATGGGGGATGCTTCATCCAGACTATATTGTTAACGATTTAAAAGATATCCCTGAATATGAAGCAATTTATCCTTTAACAGCTGGACTATCAGGGAAGGTGCTTTCAAAATCTATTTCTTATGCTTTATCCCATTTGCCTGATTTACCAGAATGGCAAGATTTACCATTTATGAAAAAACAAGGGTTTCAAGATTGGAAAAGCAGTATCTTAAAAGTGCATCATCCTAAAAATTCACAAGATTTATCCTTTGACTCAACTGTTAGAAAACGTTTGGCTTATGATGAATTGTTGGCAAATCAGTTGGCATTGTTTTTGGCACGGTCTCATCATAAAAGACAAAAAGGAATTTGTTTTGAAAAAATTAAAAATTATGAAGAACAAGTTTTTAAAAACTTACCTTTTGAATTGACGGGTGCGCAATGTAGAGTAATACAAGAAATTAGAAATGATTTATATTCTGAAGATAAAATGATACGTCTTCTTCAAGGAGATGTTGGTAGTGGAAAAACAGTTGTTGCGTTGGCAAGTTTGCTGATGGCTGTTGATGCGGGGTACCAAGGAGTCATTATGGCTCCAACAGATATTTTAGCACAGCAACACTTTTTGTCATTTGAGAAAATGCTCAAAGGGTTGGATATTTCAGTTGCAGTTTTAACAGGTCGCGAAAAAGGAAAGAAAAGAGAAACAATCCTTGATAAATTAAAATCTGGTGAGGTTGACATTTTAATTGGGACACATGCTGTTTTTACAGCTGATGTTGAATATAAAAATTTAGGTTTGGTTGTTATTGATGAACAGCATAAATTTGGAGTTCAGCAGCGACTTGCTTTAACTAGAAAACAAAAGGGGGTTAATTTGCTAGTGATGACAGCAACGCCAATCCCAAGAACATTAGCCTTAACAACATATGGTGATATGGATATTTCACTTTTAGATGAAAAACCAAGAAATAGAATTCCTGTTGAGACAAAAGTTATTTCCAGTGAAAAAGTTCAAGAAGTGATGGAAAAGCTTTTTCAAAAAATTAAAAATAGCAAAGAGAGAATTCAAGTATATTGGGTTTGTCCATTGGTTCAAGAGTCTGAAAAGACAGATTTGATTGCAGCTGAAAAAAGATTTGAATCTTTAAAAGATATTTTTCATGAACGTGTTGGTCTTGTTCATGGGAAAATGAAAGGTCCTGAAAAAGACGCTGTTATGGAACGATTTAAATCGGGTGATTTAGATGTTTTGGTTTCAACAACAGTGATTGAAGTTGGTGTTGATGTTCCAACAGCAAGCGTGATTGTAATTGAAGGGGCTGAACGGTTTGGATTGGCCGGTCTTCATCAATTACGTGGTCGTGTTGGTCGTGGGGGAAGCAAATCTATTTGCTTATTATTGCATGGAAAAAAATTATCAGAAACAGCAATTGCAAGATTAAAAGTAATGAGGGAAAGTGAAAATGGATTTGTCATTGCTGAAGAAGATTTAAAGTTACGTGGGGCAGGTGAGTTGCTTGGTGTACGTCAAAGTGGTTTGCCAGTTTTTAAAATGGCTGATTTGTCTGTTCATTATCATTTGCTTGCAACTGCTGCACAAGATGCAAAAACCATTTTAGCAATAGATCCAAATTTAAAAAGTGAACGCGGAATGGCGTTACGTACTTTATTATATTTATTTCAAAAAGAAACTGAAATTTTAACATTGAAAGCGGGGTAACAGTGGCACTTCAATTTACATTACAACCACCAGCAGTCACAAAGGCGCTGAGAAAAGAATTTGATCGCAGAAATATGAATCAAAAATTTGTGAAATGGTTGTATCGAAAAGGATACTTAGATCAATATAAAGATGTGATTAATTTGGAGCGTGCAAAGAGAGGAAAAATTCCTCATGGTTTTGATGTGCATCATATTTTACCCTTGTCTGGAGGCGGTACTAACCACGTTTCAAATTTTTGTTTGATTGAAAGATCTTTGCACAAATTTATTAATAAAAAATGTTTTGAACCAGCTCTTAGACGGATCAAAATAGGAGAAACTGTTGAAATTGATATACCGGATTTTCCTAAAGTTGCTTTACGTAGACATTACAATGGATTTATTGATTCAAAGCTTAAACATTCACGTGATAGGCAGAAGTTTTATCAATTTTTAAGACGTTGGCAAAAAGGGAAATAAATTTTATTTTCTCAATCTGGTGCATAAATAATTTTTAACTTTGATATATGTTCTTTGATCGATGTAGTGATAGGAACGATAATTAAAGCGACCTCTTAATTCTGCGTGAATACAGTTATAATGTTTGTGTTCTTTTTCAGCGAGATGTTTTACAAGGTTTTTTAAAACAAGTTTTTCTTCTTTTGAAATAGGCGCATCAAAAGCTGTTATTTGCTCGAATAAAACTAAGTCTTTTTCCAAAGATTTTGTTTTGTTATATAAAGGAATACCAAATGAGAAACTAGAGATGAAAATACTTAACAACAAAAAGCTGAAGAAAAGTATTTTTCTTTTATATAAAGGTTTTTTGTTTGAATTTGCAACAACAGCCTGTTGAAACAGTAAGTTTATTTCGTCATCAACTCTCATGGAAAACTCTTATGCAGATTGGTCAAATGAAAGGTTAGTAATTAAAGATAGAATATTTTGCTGAATGTTATCATTTGATGCTTGTTTTGATAATTTTTCATAAAGTAAAATGATAAGCCTTGCTTTATGTTCTGGTGAAAATTGAAGTTTTTTTTCAATTATGAGATGTTCTATTGAAATAATAATTTCACCTAAAAGCGTTTTATTCAAATATTCAGTTGTTTGTGGAGTAAATTCTGGTGGTAAAAGATCCCACTTTGAAATACCTAGTAAATTAGAAATTGAAAGAACTTTTTCCAAAGGGATAGGATATCCTTTTTCGTATCGATCCCAATGTTGTTGGCTGACTCCAATCTTTTTGGCAAGCGCACTTTGTGAAAGGCCTAATTTTAGCCTTTTATCTTTTAAGAAATCGATGTGGCGGGTTCTTTCTTTTATCATAAGGTCATTATAGCAAAAAAATTGAGTTTGTAAACTTGATTTTTTAATTTGACAATACACATAAAATGTGTTACATAGATTTTTATGTAGAAATTGAATTAATATTTTATTTTTTTTATACAATATGAAAGGAAATTTAAAATGGGAAAAATTACAGATGAAAACATACTAAATGCATTACAAAGTGGAAAGACTATCACATTAAATGGTGATGTCTTTTTAAAAGAATTGTTGAATGGAAGTGAAGGGGTAATTTATGCTTTATATCAAGAAAATACTTTTTGGAAGCCTTATTCTCCAAGTGTTTGGGAGCTATCTCAAAATAATTGGTCTATTGAAAATAATGACTAAAAAGAACAGTTTTTATTGCAAAAAAAAATAAATAAGCGCACAATAAAAAAGGGAGAATTTAAGTGATGAAAATAATAGGTGTAATGACTGGAAATTCATTGGATGGATGCGATATTATCTTGACTGAATTTACAGAAGGAAAAATGAAAGATCTTTCTTTTTTTAGTAAAAAAATTACAAAGTCATTACAAAAAAATATTTTAAAGTTGAAGAAAAATATAAAGACTCGTGTTCTGTTAACAGAAAATTTGATGAGCGACTCGTTTTTTATAAAAGTTCATAATGATTATATTCATTGGATTAAATCTGCAATTCAAGAATTTTTAAGGCAAGAAAAGCTGTTGCCTCGGGATATAGATTTAATTGGTTTTCATGGGCAAACACTTGATCATAATCCCCCTAGTGTTGCATCAAAAGATTTGCCTGCATATACGCTTCAAATGGGGTCTGGTCAAATGCTTGCTGATTTGTTAGATATTCCAGTTGTATATGATTTTAGGTCTGATGATATCTTTTTAAACGGGGAGGGGGCGCCACTGATTCCACCTCATAATGAGCACATTGCTGAACAAATGGGATTAAAAGATGCAGTTTTTTATAACGCTGGGAATACCTCAAATTTAGCTCTTATTTTGGATGGAAAAGTTGTTTTAGGGTTTGATGCAGGGCCTTTTAATGAGTTTAGTGACAAACTTGTTCGGCAGTATAAAGATATTCCTTTTGATAAAGATGGTTTTTGGGGATTAAAAGGAGTTTTAAATCTTTCTTTGCTTGAAAAGCTTTTTTACCAATCTGTTAAAACAAAAGAAAATAAAAATTATTTAGAGTTATCTGCTCCTAAATCAGCTGATCCTTCTCTTTACCATATAGATGATTTATTATCTGTTGAAGATGAAAAAATATTTGTTGATACACTTTTTACTTTATCCTATTTTTCGGGTTATGTTGCAGCATATGCATTAAAACATATTCAAACGAGTGATTATTTACCAAATGTCTTTGTACTGTTTGGAGGTGGATGGAAAAATCCAATTGCTTTTAATGCATTTTCAAATATTTTAAATGGAAGAGCCGTTATTTTAAAAGAACATGAAAAGGTTTTTGACGAAATCAAAAATCGTTTTCAATCAGATGTTCAATTTGTTTTTCCAAAAGGAGGGACATATATGGAGGCGCGTTTAATGGCTGATTTAGCTTATCATTTTGAAAAACAAATTCCATGGGGCGAATGTACAATTACTGGGCGTAGTACTGATGTTGTTCTAGGAATTAAGGCAACTCCTGGTACTTTACAATCTGATTATCCAGATTTGGTTAATCGTGCTTGTGAAGGGTGGCAAAAACTTAGAGCAAAATCCCAGCAATAGCTGCAGAAATATAAGAGGTTAATGTTCCTGCAACTAAGGCCTTGTAACCAAGTTTTGCAAGGTCTTTTCTGCGTTCTGGTGCAAGTTCACCTATACCACCAATTTGCATAGCAATAGAGCCAAAATTTGCAAATCCACAGAGAGCAAATGAAGCAATAATTAATGCTTTTGGAGAAAGTGGTGTGTCCAAACTTGTCATGTGCATATAGGCAATAAATTCATTAAATACGAGTTTTTCACCCATCAAAGAACCTACGGTGAATATTTCTGATATGGGAACTCCTAAAATAAATGCAAAACCTGAAAAACACAATCCAAGTAAACCGCTTAAAGATAGATTTTGAACATCTAACACACCAATTTGAGCTGGTACATTTAATGTTTGAACAAGGAATGAACCAAACAAGGTTAAACAGTAGTTAAAAAATGCAATCAAAGCAATAAGCCCAATAATCATTGCAATGATATTTGCTCCAACTTTTAAACCTGTTGTTGCCCCTTGAGCAATGGCGTCAATTAAGTTAATAGATGAAACTTCTTTATTTAAAGAAATTTCTTTTTCTGGAGCCAATTTTTTTTCTTCAGGATAAATAATTTTTGAAACAACTAAAGCGCCAGGAGCAGCCATAAAACTTGCTGCCAGAAGATATTCAGCTGGAACACCCATGCCAATATAAACAGCCATAATACTTCCAGATATACAGGCCAATGAGCCAGTCATTGAGGCCAAAAGTTGAGACATGGTCATTTTTTTTAAGTGGGGTTGAATAAGCATCTGAGCTTCAACTTGTCCAATAAATGCGCTTGCAATGTTTGAAATTGCTTCTGCTCCAGTGATGTTCATTAATTTGTACATCCCTTTTCCAAAAACAAGAATTATCCTTTGCATAATTCCCCAATAGTAGAGAATATTTACAAGAACCATTACAAAAATTAAAACAGGGATTAAAGTGAGTGCAAAAACAAAATTAGCTCCGTCACCAAGAACTTCAACCAATGTTTGTGGTCTATCTGTTAAAAAGCCAAAAACAAAGTTTCCACCTTCAACTGCAAAGTTTAAAATCTTTTGAATACCATTGCCCAAAGCTTTAAAAATGATTTGGCCTGCTGTTGTTTTTAGAATAAAAAAAGCAATTAAAAATTGTAAAACTAACCCGACAAATACAGTCCTATAATTGATGTTTTTTCTGTTATTTGAAATTAAAAAACATAATCCTAAAATAGCAATAATACCTAAAAAACCCATGGTGTACTCACTTAAAATTTTCTAACAGTTATTTTTTTGATGTTTTGCATCCATTTGTTTTTTTCTTTTGCGGATATTTTTTTCTTATACATAAATTGATAAATGCAAAAACCATTTTTGGCCGGAGTTATATATCCCAAAATATTTAATTTTTTGTCATGAATAATACTTTCATACAATCTAGAGGTTGTAGTTTTTTCAATAGTATCCATGTCTGCTTGGCTTTTTTTGTATGTTGATGCCATCCATTCATTAATTTTGTTAAAATGTGTTGCATCCTGCTTTGCTGTATAAGTGCAAGTTATATCAACAATTCTACTCCATTTTCCTGAACGAAAATTTTCATTTTTAAGGGCATAAACAACATGAAGTGCATTTTTTTTCTTTTCAACAAGAGCCGATCGCCAAACGTTTTTGTCAAAAGGAACCATAATGTTTGACAATATATTTTCTTTTTCAGTTTCTGAAACGCTCCAGGTTTCAGCTTGTTTTTTTTGAATGGATATTATTTTGTCTTGATTTTTTTTAGCTTCTTTTTCAGGCATTAATTCAGAGCTTTTGCGATAGTGAACCAATGCTTCTTCATGATTATTTTGACTTTCGTAAAATTCTGCCAGTAGTGAATGAGCTTTCCACTCGTTTGGAAATGCATCTATGGCTTGTAAATATGTTTTTTCACCTTTTTGAGGTTCATCATTCAAAATATAAGATAATCCAAGCATGCACCATGCGTTATAAAGTTTTTCATCTAGATTGACGGCATGTTCAAAGGCGTAAACAGCATTTTGATACTCTTGTCGTTTGTAGGCATTCATCCCAGCATTGTAAGCATCTAATCCTTCACTTGTAGCAAACGTAATTGTTGAATGAAAAACAAGCGAAAATAAAAAAGAGACAAGATATCTATGTTTCATTTTTTAGCCCCTATTTTTTTTGTTTTACTTTTTTGGCCGCATCCAATCTGGTTTGGACTTTTTCAATGGCTTCAAATAATTCTTCTGGTGAATTTGCAAATTCAATAAAATCAACTTTATCTTGATTGAGTGTTCCTTCTTGAAGCATGTTAAAAATCAATTCACCAAATGGAGCCCAAAAATTATTGAAATTTAAAAAGATGAGAGGTTTTTTCTTGATTTCACCCGTTTGGATTAATACTGCAAAATTTGAAATTTCATCAAGAGTTCCCCAACCGCCTGGTCCCGCTAAAATAACCTCACCAAGCTCCATCATTTTGCGTTTTCTTACGTTCAGAGACTCAACAACTTCAATTTCACCTTTTTGAAACAAGTCTGGATCTTTACATTGTAATTCTAAAAGTTTGGATGTTGTAATGCCTTTGACTTTTCCTTTTTTGCTTCTTACGCCTTTAAAAGCGGCACCCATCATTCCTTCATCACCAATACCATACACCATTGTAATTTTGTTTTGAGCTAGGATTTGTCCAATCTCATACATAGGTTCATAATGGCACGCAGAAATTGTTGGTGCAGCACCAGCCCAGACAGTTATATATTTGTATTTCTTCATGATTCACCTATTTTTTAGTCCCTCAATAACAAAATAGTATACTTTCTTTTTTGAAAGTGCAATAAAAAAATACCATATTGATATTATGCGAAAAATTGCACTTTTTTATCTGTATTTGGCCTTATTTTATTTTTTTTCCAAATGAAAGCACAATATCGCAATTTTTTCTTGTCCCATTAATGTAAACGGATGAAGTTCCCTTAACTTCATAACTAGAGGCTTGTGCTTTGAATGCTGCAAATAAACGTTTTTCGCTAACAGATGATTTGGGGAAGTTTTGTATGCAAACATTTCCTGCTTCATCTAAGACCATTTCAACGCCGTTTGGACTGTCAATCCCTGCAGCAGCTAAGCTACTGTACGATCTGCCGCCAACACCTCTTGCTGAAAATTTTGTTGCTGTATCCATGACGTTGTTGATTTGAATACGTTGAGCGGATAAACTGTATCCTGCAAGCCCACCAAT
Source organism: Alphaproteobacteria bacterium (assembly GCA_045632845.1). GTDB lineage: Bacteria > Pseudomonadota > Alphaproteobacteria > CAAHEQ01 > UBA3637 > RGIG4140. The sequence continues at coordinate 66,872 of JAZQXL010000011.1, read as the reverse complement.
TGACAAAATTCCTATAACAGAAAGAACTGCGAGCATTTCAACCATTGAGCGGCCTAATTGTTCTTTTTTCTTCATATTTACCTCCTTAATTTTTAATTGCCCCACAACAGTGTTTATATTTCTTTTGTGATCCGCAAGGACAAGGCGCGTTTCTTGAAATTTGTCCTTCTGGTGTAGAAAAGGGATCTTCTGTTGTTGGATCAACTGGATGTGGATGACTTTCTTTCATTTCATTATTCGGTTGAGTTTGAATTTGCAATTGCATGTGACAGATTAGTTCTGTAACTTTTTCCCTTACTTTATTTAAAAGCGTTTCAAACAATATAAAAGCTTCTCTCTTATATTCGTTTAGAGGGTTTCTTTGGCCATAAGCACGAAGGTTGATGGCTGTTTTCATAAAGTCAAGTGTTTGCAAGTGTTCTTTCCACATTTGATCAATAACCTGAATTAGAATGCTCTTTTCTAAGTTGTTTTTAACATCTTCAGGAAGGATACTCATTTTTGCATCAATGTCTTTTTGAAGGAGATGATCTAATCTTTCAACCATTGTTTCTGGTCTGATGCCAAGTTCGTTGACCCAAGAACTAAATGGAACATCGATGGCAAAAATTCTAGCAACTTCTTTTGACAATAATTCTGCGCTCCAATCTTCAGGATTTGAACGTTCTGGAGCCAAATCATAGATAACATTTTGAATGGTATCTAAACGCATTTCAGCAAGTGTATCTGAAACAGAAGATGCAAGCATTAATTCTTTGCGTTGTTCATAAATAGCTTTGCGTTGATCGTTCATAACATCATCAAATTTGAGAAGGTTTTTGCGAACATCAAAGTGATATGTTTCAACTTTCTTTTGTGCAACAGCAAGTGCTTTTGTGATGAAGTTGTGAGTGATTGGTTCACCACGTTTTAATCCTAATTTTGGTAAAAGATTTTGGATTCTGTTTGCGCCAAATATCCGCATAAGATCATCTTCTAATGAAACATAGAATCTGGATAACCCAGGATCACCTTGACGGCCAGAGCGCCCTCTTAATTGGTTGTCAATGCGGCGACTTTCGTGACGCTCTGAACCTAAAACAAAAAGACCGCCAGCTTTTAAAACTTGTTCTTTTTTCTCCTGAACATCAGCTTTAATTTTGGCTAGGAGAGTTTCTTTGTCTGCTGTTGGGTTACTTTCTAATGCTTCTTGCAAGAGCATTTCAATATTACCACCTAATTGAATATCGGTACCACGACCAGCCATATTTGTAGCAATGGTAACTGCACCAGGAGCACCCGCTTGAGCGATAATTTTAGCTTCTTGTTCATGGTGACGTGCGTTTAACACATTAAATGGAATAGATGTTTTTCGTTTCATTAAATCTGCTAAAATTTCAGATTTTTCAATAGAAGCAGTCCCAATTAAAACAGGTTGTCCTTTTGCATGGGCTTGTTTGACATCTTCAATAATGGCTTCATATTTCTCTTCAGCTGTACGATAGATGACATCATTTTCATCTTTTCGTTGAGGTTCTTTGTTTGTTGGAATTTCAATAACAGGCAAACGATAAATGTCATCAAATTCGCTTGCTTCAGTCATTGCAGTACCGGTCATACCTGCCAATTTTGGATACATTCTAAAATAGTTTTGGAATGTGATTGAAGCCAATGTTTGGTTTTCAGGTTGAATTTCAACCCCTTCCTTTGCTTCAATTGCTTGGTGCAAACCATCAGAGTAACGGCGACCATGCATCATACGCCCTGTAAATTCGTCAATAATGATAACTTGACCATCTTTGATGATATAATCTTTATCTCTTGTAAAAAGTGTATTTGCTTTTAAAGCTTGATCAATGTGATGGACAAATGCAATGTTGTGAGTGTCATACAAAGAACCTTGAATGAGGTTTTCATCAGCAAGGAGTTGTTCGATGTATTCTGATCCAAGTTCTGTTAAAGAAACGTTTTTATGTTTTTCGTCTTTTTCATAATGTTCTGGTTTAACTGTGCGAACCAATTTATCAATTGCAATATATCGTTCAGAAGAGTTTTCAGCAGGACCAGAAATAATTAATGGAGTTCTAGCTTCGTCAATTAAAATAGAGTCAACTTCATCAACAATTGCATAATAGAATGGGCGTTGAACCATTTCTTTAATTTCAAAGCGCATATTGTCTCTAAGGTAATCAAATCCTAACTCATTGTTTGTTGCGTAGGTGATATCAGCATTGTAAGCAGCACGTCTGTCAGTTGTTGACATATCGTGGACAATACAGCCAACAGTTAAACCCAAGAAACGATAAATTTGTCCCATCCATTCGCTATCACGTTTAGCAAGATAGTCATTAACCGTAACAACATGAACACCTTTCCCTGTTAAGGCGTTTAAATAAACAGGCATTGTTGCAACAAGAGTTTTCCCTTCACCTGTGCGCATTTCGGCAATCTGCCCATTATTTAAAATAATACCACCTAACAACTGAACATCAAAAGGACGTAATCCTAAAACACGTTTAGCAGCTTCTCTAACACTTGCAAATGCTTCTGGTAAAATACTTTCTAAATTTTCACCATTTTGAATGCGTGTTTTATATTCTTCAGTTTTGTTTCTTAATTGCGAATCGCTTAAAAGCTCGTATTGATGCTCTAATTCGTTGATTTTATTAATGGTTTTTTTGAATTTTTTTAAATATCTGTCGTTTGCAGATCCGAAAATACTTTTTAAAAACATAATTTTCCTTTCATTACACTGAATGAATTTTAAATAATCCATTTTTATGCTAAAGTCAAGGGTTTCTATATTTTATTGTATGTATTCTGTATTTGGTAAAAAATGTCTCTTAAGCTTAATAATGTGAGGCTATTTCAAGGATGTCTTTTCCAGATTGAGAAAGGGGTGTTACGCTTAAAATTGGAGTCTGTGATCGAACAGATTCTCTTGCCATTGAATCTAAATGAATAATGCCAGCAAGTGTTGGTGAAATATTTAAAAATGATTGGCATGCTTTTAAAAAGGTATGGTAAGTGTGTTCTCCTTCTTTTTTTGTGTTAGCCATATTAATTAAAATTTTAAGAGTTATAGCAGGTTTTAAAGCAGTTATAATTTTGATGAACGCATAAGCATCAGCAAGAGCTGTTGGAGAATCTGTTGTAACAACTAAAATTTCATGAGCAATTTGTGCCAATGTTGTCACAGATTTTTGAATTCCTGTTCCAAGATCAATGATAACTTTGTCATAGTGATTTGCTAAAATTTTAATGTCGTCACACAAAAGTTGTAACCTGCTTTCTTCCAAGCCAGCAAGTGTTTGGCTTCCAGAATGTCCTGCAAGCACATCGCAATTGATATTCTCATCATGCGTAATGGCGCTGTTTAAAGGTGCATTATGTGTTAAAACTACCCCAATATCACGAATGCTTGTTAACCCAAGTTGAATATCGATGTTTGAAAGGCCTAAGTCGCCATCAATTAACAAGACTTTTTCACCCTTTAAAGCAAAGGCGTGTGCTAAGGATATGGCAACCCATGTTTTTCCGACACCGCCTTTTCCTGAGGCGATGGCAAAAATATTTCTGCCACCGATGCGTGATAAAGGATTGTTGGATGTTTTGTTTGTTTGTGTTATCATTGTGCACCTTCGGTTGTTAACAAGTTCGCTGTTGTGAAAAGTTTGGTTAGATTTTGGGCTGTTGCTTCAATGGGTGTGTCGATTATTTTATCTGAGAAACAAAAAGCAGCCATATAGAGTTGATTGTATAAAAGAGTTTGCAAAATATTAAAATGTTTGATTGTGCAATCAAGCTTTGTTGCGATAAATAGGTTGCATCCATTTTTTGAAAATAGAGCCCCTTGTGCTGTTGCTTCTTGTGGATCTAGCCCTGCTGGCATTGTTAGAACAAATTCGGCATCACTGATTTGTTGCTTGATTGATTTTAATTTTTCAAGATCTGTTGTTTTATAAGGGTTGATACTTGGTGTATCAATTAAAATATAATTATAAGACAGTCGCATTAATGTGGTTGTTTCGTTAAGTTCTTTGATGTTTTTGACAACGGTACAAGGAATTTGAAGCATTTTTGAAAAATTTTTTATATCAGGAAGCGCTCCACTTTTTTCTGTATCTAATGTAATGATACAAGGTTTTAAATGCTCTTTTTTTGCTTGTAAAGCCATCTTTTTTAATGTTAATGTTTTTCCTGATCCCGTGTTCCCAACGAAAACATAAATTGTGTTTTTTTCGATAGGATAAAGTGGTTTGAAATGAAAAAGTTCGTCAAAGGTATTGGTTAAGAGTTTTTCATCTTGGTTTTTAATTGTTTTTTTTAGGGATGTAAACGTAAGCCGTTCAATAAATTCATCAGGAAAGGAGTGCTGCTTAAATATATCTTGAAAAAAGGCTCTTCTTTGTTCTATTCTTTTATCATTTACACTTGAAAATAAATCGGTTTCATTTGTTTTTTCTTCTGTTGCAATAATGAGTTTAACACCTTTGTTTGAAACACGGGATGTAGAAATAATAACCGCTTGTTCTCCATAAAACTCACGGATTTCTTCCATTGCTTTAGGAATGCTGGGTGCAAAAATAGTTTTTATTTTCATTTACGATCCTCGTTTTCGTTTTTTGCTCATTAAAACGTGTGCTTTTTTTATAACAAAATATTGAGCTTCGTCAATCTCTTTTATTTTTTCAGATCGTGGCAAGTTTGATTGTTTTAAAAAAATGCTTAACCGTTTTGGGGAGATATTTTTTAAAAAGATTTCTTGTATGCTGTTGTCAGCCCCTAAAAGTGCTGTTGTTAAAATATCTTCTGGCACTTTTTTAATTAACGTGCAGATATCATTGTTGCTTAAATGTGACAAATCATCGAAACAAATTATTTGACGAGCAAGATTTTTTGCTGTTTGAGGAGATGCTTCTGTTAGTTTAACAAGAAGGTCGTTTTTTTGATGAGTAGGCATTATACTTAAAATAGATGAAGCTTTTTCTAATCCATAATAAAAGACTTGAGGAGCTATATTTAAAAAGTGAGATTCAAGGGATGTTTCAAGAGTTGTTAATCTTTTTTTAGATAAAGATTTAAGCGCTGTTAACCTTAATAAAGCCGAACAAGAAACTTCTTTTGGAATAAAAGTTAAAACTTCGCCTGCTTTTTTATCAGACAAGTTGTAAAGAATAATGGCAATGGATTGTGAGGATTCGTTTTTCAAATAAGAGGCTATTCTTTCAGAAGAAATTGAATCGAGTGCTTCCCATACATTTGTTTTAGGATAAAAACAATTCTCTTTTTTTATAATTTTAATTGCTTGTTGTGAGGGGAGTATCGTGTCAGAAAAATGAGGATTTTCAATTTTTCTAATAGGTTCTGTTAGGGTATTTAAAAAATTTGAAAGAATTTGAAATTTGTCTTCACTTGTAATATACCCCAACGTATGAGATAATTGTTGAAAAAGTTTAATTTCACTTTTTTGCATTCGTTTGAAAATTTTTTTAAGAGATTTTGTGTCAAGACAAGAAACGACAATGCCGGCTTGTTGAGCTGGTGAAAAAGCACTTTTTTCATTTGGAATGTGAGATTGCATTAAATAATATCTTAAAATTTTTAAGATTAATTCTGGGGCGGTGTGTGTGGTGTGTTGAAGTTTTTCAATTAAAAGAATGGTTTCATTTCTTATTTTTGAATTTTCATTAAGCAAAAGTGCTTGAGTTGAAAGATTGAGATATGCTTTTTTTGCTCGTTTTTGTTTTGTAAAATTTGGAATAGCATAAATAAATAAAAACAAAGCAAAAAGACAAATAAATGAAACAGCAGTGTATTGATAAATGGATATTTTAAATGCTGTTTTTTTTGTGATTAGATTGTTTGTTTCAAGAATTAAAAAGGGGGTAAAGCAAAGAATGCCTAAAAGTAGGCTCTCAACAGTTATTAAAATGCTAAGTCGTTGCCAGAATTTTGCCATATTTTTCTAATTGCTCACTCTTAACAAATAAATATACATAATTTTGCACTAAAAAGAGTGAAAAAATGGTTAACAAAATACTGTTTTTGTAAAAAATATAAAAACTTAAGCCTGTTTTAATAAAAAACTATAGGTAGTTGAGGCTGTTTTTGGAGTTGATTTTTGAGCTCTTATCTGTTATTTTTTTTGTCAGAAATAAAAGAATGTTTATAAAAAGCTCGGTTATTGGAGTTGGAAATGATGCAAGAACAAGATTTTGAAAATTTGATGGAAATAGATACAAACCATGGTGTAACTGTACCCTTTGTTTCTCGGAAAGTTTCGGCTGAAGAAAAAAATATGAGGTTGGATAAATTTTTGGTTTCTTGTTTTTCAGATTATTCAAGAGCAAGGATTATTAAATTTATTGAAACGGATTGTGTTCGTTATGAAGGTGTTGAGAAGTATGCTGATAAGCCTGATTTGAAGGTGAAAGAAGGCGATTCTTTTGTAATTACACCTCCTGAAAGTGTTCCAGCCGTTCCAGAACCTGAAAAGATTTCTTTAGATATTTTATATGAAGATGATGATTTAATCGTTGTGAATAAACCAGCTGGAATGGTGGTTCATCCAGGAGCTGGTAATTATACAGGAACATTGGTTAATGCTTTGCTTTATCATTGTAAGGAGTCGCTGTCAGGAATAGGGGGGGTATTGCGCCCTGGGATTGTTCATCGGATTGATAAAGACACAAGCGGTGTTCTTGTGGTTGCAAAAAATGATTTTTCCCATGTTCATTTAGCTGATCAATTTGCAAAACACACAATTGAACGCGTGTATCATACTTTTGTTTGGGGCGTGATGAAAAAAAAGGATGGTGTTGTTTCATCTCTGATTGGAAGGAGTTCTTCTAATCGGCAAAAAATGGCTGTTGTGACACAAGGTGGTAAACATGCGGTAACTCATTATGAATGTTTGGATAGTTATCCAAAAGCTCCAGCTTCTTATGTTAAATGTGTGTTAGAAACGGGAAGAACACACCAAATTAGAGTTCATTTGTCTTCGCTAGGTCATTCTTTAATAGGAGATAGTGTGTATGGTGTTGTTCCTAAAATGGCGGATACACGGTTACGTTTTTTTGAAAGACAGGCGTTGCACGCAGGTTTTTTGAGTTTTGTTCACCCAAAAACGGGTGAAAGATTGTCTTTTGAAGTGCCAATGCCTCAAGATATGCAAGATTTAAAGATTCTTCTTGAAAGTGAGTTTGTTGTAAAATAAATGCGTGGCACTTTTTAAATGCCACGCACGTTTATTTTTAAGTGGGAGTCTTAAAAATAATATCTAGCAGTTAATTTGATATCATGTGAGCGCATATCTTCTTTGCTTTTTCCTGTATAACCTTCGCGAGATTTAACTCTTGCTTGTCCAAGGTCGGAATAGCGGTAACCAATATCTAAAGCCATACAATCTGTGAACATGTGTTCAATACCGGCCCCAACTGTCCATGCAAAGTTGCTTTTTGTTGCACCTTTTGCATCTGGCATATCATCTGTTACATTCCATGCCATACCAAGTCCTGCCATTGCATAAACATCAAATTTTTGTGTAACAGGATATGATAAGTAAAAGTTTGCCAAAACAGGGATGGACCAAACATCTGTTTTTTTGCCTTTATCAGCACGCATATTGACATTACCCCATCCGCGGTATCCAACTGTTAAATCTGTGCGGAAATAGTTGTTGATGTGATATCCTGCACCAACGCCCAAAATGCCTGCATCGCCCGTTGATGTTTGTCCCATTGAATAACCACCTTCTGCTAATACATAAGGCTTGCTAAAGTCATATGCGGAAGCAGATGTTGCTGCAAATAACATAAGAGCAGCAGCAAAGCCTGATAATAAATGTTTCTTCATTTTAATCTCCTTTCTTAAAATAAACTGAAGCAAGTTTACATTAGGTATGAAAATAGATGTTGTCTAGGTAACTAATTGAAAAAACAATAAAAAAAATATTATGTTATGTGTTGTTTGTTTCATTCTATATCTAAATATGGTTGAATAAAACCCTTGAGTTTTTTGTTTAAGTGTGGTACGTGTAAAGAAAATGAATTTAAAAGGAGACGTAAAATGAGTTTAAATGATAGAATAATCCAAAGTATTATTGATAAAGATGAAACCTTTATTTGGGAGGTAACAGGTTCAATTCGGGATGTTAAATTTAACTTGTTTTATCTGTTTTTAACAATCATTACATGTGGTATCTTTTTAATTGCATTGCATTATAATCGAATTTATCACAGTTATGTTTTAACATCGCAACGCTTGGTGATTATTTCAGGTATTTTTTCAAAAGATGTTGATGAAATTGAGTTGTTTAGAATTGTGGATAGTTCCGCCTCTCAATCAATGGTTGATGTTTGGGCAGATGTGGGGGATATTTACATCAATTCAACGGATAAAACAGGTTTGTTGAAAATGCATAAAATTAGAGAACCTCACAAAGTTAGAGATTCTCTTCGTAAGCAATATATGGCTGCTCGTCAGAAAAAAGGCACAGTTATTTTAGAAAGTTTAAGTTCTTAAGTTTTCTTTTTTAGTGCATATAATAATATTTGACATTCATCATTATTTTGGTGTAATGTTAGTGTTGTAAATAAAAAAAGAAAGGATATTAAGATGAAAAAATTGTTAATGGTTGCAGCTCTTGTTTTAGCTGTTTCAACATTGTCAGGTTGTATGGGTGAACGCGGTCGTATTGGTGGTCAAAAAGTTTGTACAAACCAATACTTGTTTGGTGTTTTATCTTTGGCTGAAATTGTTTCTCCTTGTGGAAAATAATTAAAAAAAGGCAGTGTCTTTTTAGATGCTGCCTTTTTTTTATTTTTGGGTATGATAAATATTTTTTTTGAGATGTGAAAAAAAATCTTGCATTTTAAAAAAAAGTTTTTTATAATGCATCTACATTTTGCGGTTATGGCGGAATTGGTAGACGCGCAGCGTTGAGGTCGCTGTGGAGAGATCCGTGGAAGTTCGAGTCTTCTTAACCGCACCATAAAAAACTCCCGTTTGGGAGTTTTTTTTATGCATTGGTAACGAAGACTATTGCCCGATTGTCTAAGTTCTTTTTTTTATTTTTCAATTAAAAAAATCGCTAAGACACTTTGGGAGCTTGCAGACAAAAACTTGCCGTTAAGGCAACTTTTTGCTTAGCGCTTCTTAACCGCACCATAAAAAACTCCCGTTTGGGAGTTTTTTTATACTTTAATGTGCTCTTATTTGTGTTTTAATTTGAGCTGATCTTTTTGATATGTGTTAAAAAAAATAAGGGAGATTATTTTAAAACATATTGATTTTATTCTTGAAAATTTTTGAAAACGTGTATATAATCCTTTAACGTGAATTTGGAATGATTTTTTTTGTAAATAACGGATAAAAAAGGATTTAAACGATAATGAGAATACTTTCAACTTTGGTGAGTTTGGCATTTTTTAGCTGTTTTATTGTTTTTATTATCGGTTTTGCTGTAGTTATACATTTTTCAGTAGGGTTGCCAGATTATAAACAGTTGGCAGATTATAGGCCTCTTGTAACCTCAAGATTGTATGCTAATGATGGTTCTTTGATGGCTGAATATGCAAATGAAAAAAGATCGTTTGTCCCAATTGAAAGTATCCCTCCTTTGGTTGTGAATGCTTTTTTGTCTGCTGAAGATAAAAATTTTTATGAACATTCAGGGATTGATTTTATGGGGCTTGCTCGTGCCATGATTATCAATGTTAAAAACATTGGAACAGGTCGCCGTCCTATGGGGGCGTCAACAATCACGCAACAAGTTGCAAAAAACTTTTTACTTTCATCTGAACAGTCTATTGCAAGAAAAATCAAAGAGGCTTTGCTCGCAAGAAAAATTGAACAAACTTACACAAAAGATCATATTTTGGAACTTTATTTAAATGAAATTTATTTGGGTCAAGGTTCTTACGGTGTGGCAAGTGCTGCGCTTAATTATTTTAACAAAGATTTGAAAGATTTAACAATTGCTGAAGCTGCATATATGGCGGCGCTTCCAAAAGCACCGAACAATTATCATCCAATTCGTAAAAAAGAACAAGCTTTAACAAGAAGAAACTGGGTTGTCTCCCGTATGTTGGCGGATGGTTATATTTCAGAAGATGATGCTAAAACAGCTGTTGCTGAAGATTTGGTTGTTGTTGAACGACCTAAAAATGCATTGCGTGTAAATGGATACTATGCTGAAGAGGTTCGTCGTTTTATTGTTGATAAATATGGTGAAGATGCAATGTATAATGGTGGCTTGTTTATCAGAACAAGTTTGGATCCTAAAATGCAAGCTGCTGCTGTGAATGCGTTGCAAGAAGGGTTGTTAAATTATGATAAACGGCATGGTTGGCGTGGGGCAATTGAACGTGTTGATTTAAAATCAAATTGGCAAGCTGATTTTGAGAAAAAAGAGGTTCCAGCTTATGTGCCAGAAGATTGGCTTTATGCTGTTGTAACAGCTGTTTCTCAAAAAGAGGCGGATATTCACCTTTCAAATGGGAAAAAAGGTAAAATTTTATTAACTACTTTAAAGTGGGCACGTCAATCATTGGAAAATGCAAGAATTTCTTTAACACCTGTTGAAAAAGTTTCAGATGTTTTAAAAGCTGGTGATGTTGTTTTTGTTAGTCCAAAGGATGAAAAAGAAGGAACATATTTGTTGCAACAAGAGCCAAAAGCTGAAGGGTCTTTGATTGCGCTCGACCCACACACAGGCCGTGTTTTGGCAATGGTTGGTGGTTTTTCTTTTTATCGCAACCAATTTAATCGAGGAATCCAAGCCTTGCGCCAACCTGGGTCATCTTTTAAACCATTTGTCTATTTGGCTGCTTTAGATTCTGGGTATACCCCTTCAACATTGATTTTGGATGCCCCGATTGTGATGCGCTTGCCAGATGGTAGTGTTTGGAAACCTAAAAACTATAGCAAAAAATTCTATGGTCCAACAACCCTTCGAATTGGACTTGAAAAGTCAAGGAATTTAATGACGATTCGTTTGGCTCAATCAATTGGAATGCGAAAGGTTTCAAGATATGCTCGCAAGTTTGGAATTGCTGATGATTTGCAAGAAGTTTTATCTTCAGCTTTGGGAGCTCATGAAACAACATTGATGAAGTTAACAACAGCATATGGTGCTTTTGTAAATGGTGGGAAAAAGATTACGCCAAATTTAATTGACCGTATTCAAGATAGAGATGGAAACACAATTTATAAGCATGATATGCGACCTTGCCCAAATTGTGTTGGCGAATTGGCAAGTCCAGAACATAAACCTGAAATTATTGATGATAGAGAACAAATTCAAGATCCTGTCAGTGCCTATCAAATGGTGAATATTTTAACAGGGGTTGTTGAGAGAGGAACAGGGCGTGTTGCAAAAGCTGTTCGCAGAACATTGGGTGCAAAAAGTGGAACAAGTAATGATAGTTTTGATGCTTGGTTCATAGGCTTTTCACCTGATTTGGTGGCTGGTGTTTGGATTGGGTTTGATAACCCTCAAACATTGGGTGCAAATGATACGGGCGGTGTTGTTGCAGGTCCAATTTTTAGAGACTTTATGAGTGAAGCGTTAAAGGATAAACCAGACATTCCTTTCCGTGTTCCTCAAGGTGTTCGTTTGGTTCGGGTTAATCCAACAACTGGTGTTCCACAATCAACGGGGAATACAATTCAAGAAGCATTCAAAACAACGGATGCTGATGTTCCTTCAAAATCTGTGATTGGTGGAAAAGATATTATTGAAGAAAAAGATGAAGCAATGCCAGAAATTGGTGGTTTGTATTAGGATAAAAAATGCAAGATGAATTGATTGAATATTTAACATTAGATGCAAAAATGCAAATGGCAAAAAGGTTGTTAAAGTCAGCTTTGGTGTATGAACATGTCAAATCATTGATGTTAAAAAAAAGTGACAACAAAGATCCTTTAAATCCTGTTGCGATTGAAAAGAAAAAAGAAAGAGAAACTTTTGATCAAACACGTGATTATGCATCTGTGTTGAGGGAAGAATATGTTTTGCCAGATCGTTTGAGAAATTATCGTGAAATTATGGCTCATGAACTTGTTCAAATGCGATTGCTTTTAAAAACAAAAGAAGTGCGCATGCAAATTGTTAAAGACATTTTGGACGAAGAGGGGATTAATTTAAAAAAACATTTTTCAAAAAGTTGTGATCTTCTTGTTAAAAATTTAAATCCAAGTTTGCCAAGACGTATTATGCGAAAAGTTGGGCAGTTTTTAGAAAACACTTCAAAAATGAAGGAAAATGAATAATATGGTGAAAATGAAAGAGATTGATGAGAATTCATCTGTTTTAAAAAAATCAAAAGAGATGCTTAAAATACCGTTGGTTTATGAAGCGTTTTTGATGATGATGGGTGCAGATTCTTACCTTAAAAATATGCCTATATTTAAGAATAAAAATTCAAACCATTTGGATCAGATGGTTTCTGAAGTAGATAAATATGCAGACCAAAATATTCAAAAGTTACGTTATATTTTAAAACAAAATAATCAAGTACGCACACAATTGGTTAAATTGATTGCAAAAGAATGTCAAATGCGCGATGTGGCGCATTACCTCTTTTGTTTGGAAGAGAATTTGGGTATTGAACTTTCAGGAAGAAGCGCTCCTAAAAATTCGCTTAAAAAAGTAAATTTTGCAAGAAGAAATATCCGTCCAGTTGATGTGCAAGTAAAATCTTAAGGAGAGATTATGAAAGCGGAAATAATATCTTTTTATCAAAAATATCAAACGGCAATTGATTTGCTGAAAGGCCGTCTTTGACTGGGGTAACGCTTTACTTAGAAAAGAGGAGTTAGATGCATTAACACAAGAAGCTTCTTTGTGGGAAGATCCTGTTCGTGCTCAAAAATTAATTAGTGAACGGACTCGTTTGATTGATAAAATTGAAAAAATTCAGCATGTTGAAGGTGAAGTTGCCTCTTTATATGAAATGATTGAATTGGCAGACTTAGAAGGGGAGGCAGATTTGTTGGCTGAGGCTGAAAAATCTTTTACAACCCTAGATGCTGAAATTGAAGAAATGCTTTTATCTTCTTTGTTGAGCAAAGAAGGGGATGCAAACGATTCGTTTTTAGAAATTCACTCTGGTGCTGGTGGAACAGAATCTCAAGATTGGGCAAGTATGCTTGAACGTATGTATATGCGTTGGGCTGAAAAAAATGGATACAAAGTTACTTTATTAGAAGAAAGTCCAGGGGATGAAGCGGGGATTAAATCAGCCACAATTAAAGTTGAAGGATTAAATGCCTATGGGTGGTTAAAATATGAATCGGGTGTACATCGTTTGGTTCGTATTTCTCCATTTGACTCAAATGCAAGACGGCACACAAGTTTTGCATCTGTTTGGGTATATCCTGTTGTGGATGATTCAATTGAGGTTGAAATCAACCCTGCAGATTGTAGAATTGATGTTTTTAGAGCTTCTGGAGCAGGTGGTCAACATGTTAATAGAACAGAAAGTGCTGTTAGGATCACTCATATTCCAACGGGCATTGTTGTTCAAAGTCAAACAGGCAGGTCTCAATTTCAAAACAAAGATGAAGCATGGAATATGTTGAAATCAAGATTGTATGAGTTGGAGTTGAAAAAGCGTCAACAAGCTCAAGGAGATATTGAAGAAGCCAAAGGTGATAATGGTTGGGGAAATCAAATCAGATCCTATGTTTTGCAACCATATCAAATGGTTAAGGACTTAAGAACTGGCTATGAAACATCGGATACTTCTGGTGTTTTAGATGGAAATTTAAATGCATTTATGCGTGCTAGTTTATCCGGCTTATCTTTAAAAGATAATAAAAATGAGGAAGTTTAAAATGAAGAAACAAACTTTATTTGGTTGGAACATTTTTAAAAAGACGCATGAACTTGAAAAAATGATAACAGCATTTTTGCTTAACATTATTCAAGCGGGTATTTTTTATGGACAGGCAATGAACTGTTATACTTTTTCTGGTGTGGATGCAGAGTTTAAATCTTTGATGCAAAAGGTTTCAGATTTAGAAGCTCAAAATGATTCATATAGACGTCTTATTGAAAATAATTTGTATGCTTATATGATTTTGCCTGATATGCGCTCAGATATTTTAAGGTTGCTTGAAATGTGTGACAAGGTTATTAACAAATATGAATCAAATTTGTTGGTTGTATCTGTTGAACAACCAGAGTTGTTAGATAGTCTTCGTGAAAATTTATTAAAAATGATTCAAACAGATTTAGAATGTGTTGGATCGCTGGTTTCAGGTGTTCGTGTGTTTTTTGATGGGCAAGAAATTAAAGAGTTTACAAAAAAAACATATCAAATGGAACATTTGGTTGACAGTCAGGCACTTCAATTGAAATCTTTGGTTTTTCAATCTGATATCGAGTTGGCACGAAAAATTCAGTTGAAAGAGTTTGTTTATAATATTGAAAAAATATCAGATATTGCTGAAGATACTGCTGATATTTTGAACATTATGGCCGTAAAGCATTCTTTGTAGAAAGAGGAAATAATAAATGTCTTTTTTAGATGCTTTTTGTTGTTTAGGTGCTGTTTTCTTAGGTTGGTCATTAGGCCGAAATAATCTAAGCAATTTGTTTGGTAGTGCAATTGGAACCAGAATGATATCTCTTAAAACAGCAGTTGTTGTTGCTTCATTATTTGTGTTTTTAGGGGTGTTTGTGAGTGGCTCTGCAACAACAAAACACGTCAACAATTTGGCGCAAATTTTTTCTTATAAAGAGGCCTTTTTTGTTTGCCTTTCAGCTGGTTTTGTTATCTATTTGCTTAGTATGATAGGAATTCCAGCCTCTATTACCCAAACAAGTACGGGTGCTTTAATTGCGGTGAATATTTTTAATCAATTGTTGATTGATACAAAATTAGTCGTAAAGAGTTTTATGGGTTGGATTTATACGCCATTTTTATCAGGAGCAATAGCTTTTATTTTGTTTTGGGTGTTTAAGTGTTTGTTAAAAAGATATCCTGTCAAATTGTTGTATAGAGACATGTTTGTTCGTTTTGGGTTATTAATTGTTGGGTCTTTTTCAGCTTATGCATTAGGGGCAAACAATATTGCAAGTATCGCAGGTCCTTATATTTCTGTTAACAAAGATATGACAAATCTTTTGTTTGCTTTAACAGCGTTATCTGTTGCCATTGGTTTTTATAGTGCTGATAAGCGTGTGATTAAAACAGTGAGTAGTGGTATGTTTCCTTTATCTCCTATTGAGGCTTTTATAACCATATTTGCAAGTGCATTAACATTGTTTTGTTTTTCAAGCGTTACACTTAAGATGGTATTGTCTGGATTATCTTTGCCTTCATTCCCGCTTCTTCCAGTACCATTATCTGAAGCTGTGATTGGATCAATTATTGCAATAGCCTTGGCAAAAGGGATTGATGGACTTAAATTAAAAGTTGTGGGGCAAGTTGTTGTTTCTTGGGTTGTGGCGCCTTTAACTGCTGGATTTTTTTGCTATATGTTTTTATACTTATCTAAATTAATTGAGAGTGTTTTATGAAAAAAAAGATAAACAAACCACTGAGATTATTTTTAAAGGGATTAAAATATTTTTGTTTGTTGTTTGTGTTAACTGTTGTTATTGCAATAGGCGGAGTATACTATAAACTCCAAAAAGAACCAGTTGATTTGAGCTTTTTGTTACCTCAAATTGAATCATATGTTTCTCCATCTAGCAATTTGCATTTAAGTGCAGATAGTATTGTTTTAAGCGCTTCAGCAACAAGATTAGGTTTGTTCCATGTTCAAATTGATAATTTGGAACTGAAAGATAAACAAGATTTGACAATTATTGCGTTGCCAAATGTGAAATTTTCGTATGGTATTTGGCAATTATTAAGTTTAAATCCAATTCCTAAAACAGTTTATGTTGAAAAGGCATTTTTGTATGTTACATTAACAAAAGATGGGCGTTTTATTTTAGAAGACCAAGATGGTGTAAATGCATATAGCACGCCTATCGATTTTTTAGATAATGCTGAACAACCTGTGGTTGTGAATAACCAGTCAATTATTATCAATGACGTTGTTAAACCCTTAGGTTTGTTTTTTAAGTTAAGAAGATTTACTTTAAAAGATTCTTCTTTGATTGTAAATGATTTAAAAGAAGATAAAAAAATAGTGTTTCCTAACTTAAATTTAACATTAAAGAGAAGGCGCTTTTTTCAATATGATATTGAATCAACAGCAAAGGTTCTTACAAAAAACAATGAACCAATGGAATTGAGTTTGACTGGTAAATTAAAATCATCAGCAAAAACATTATCTTTTAAAGCTCAATTTGATCATTTGAAATTAGATGAAGTTGGTCGTGCATTTGAGTTGTTCAAAGGTTTTAAAGTTTCATTAAAGGGGAGTGTAAACGGAGAACTTGATTTTTCTAAGAAAGATGCAACACTTAGAAATATAATCAAAAAAATGGATTTTTCAATTGAAACAGCTGATAAAGGAACTCTTTATTTACCTCATCCTTTAGATATTGTCTATCCTATTCAAAAGATAACAGCTCAAGGTGTTTTTAGTGATGGCTTGGACAAATTAGTTATTCAACCTGTCGAAGCATCACTAACAACAGGGTTGAAAGCCGATGTGGATATTTTGATTACTGGAATTGGTCGTTTTTTTGATACCAATAATGTGAATGATATTCAAACAACAATTAATGCGAGATTAAAACACATACCGATGGGGGAAGTTTCAAATGTTTGGCCATCTTATTTGGGACCAACAGCACATGCTTGGGTGAAAGAAAACTTAATTGGTGGTGAAGCAACAACAGCTTTATTCACACTTTATTTTACGGGAAGTGAAATTACAGATTTAGTTGGTGATGTTGATTTTGAAGGGGTAACTGTTCATTATTTAAGACCTCTAGCCCCAGTTGAAAATGCTGGTGGAAAGGTGATGCTTTATCCAGATAAAGTTGAGATTTTTGCCAATACAGGTATTTTAGGGAATATTAAACTGGATGTGGGTAATGTTTATTTGACAGAGCTGTTAGATGATATTTCAAATGCAAAAATTGAGTTGAATGTAACAGGTCCAGTGAATGAAATGCTTTCAATTGTTGATTCGGAACCATTTGATTTGATTAAACCATTTGGCCTTGATCCCCAAAAAACAAGTGGAATTGCCAATGCTCAGGTTGTTTTAAATTTTCCTTTGACTGATGAGTTAAAACCATCTGATGTTCGTGCTGATGTGAAAGCAAGTATTCAAAATGGGAAAATTGAATTGCCGTTTGATCAATTGCAACTTGATTCTGCGCATTTAGGCTTAGAAGTGAACAATGATGGTCTTAAAGTTGAAGGGACAGCTCAAGTTTTTGAAACGCCATTTAAATTAAAATGGGAAGAATTTTTTGATGTATCGAACGCAAATCCAAAACAAAGCATTTATGAAATTTCAGGATTGTTAAGTGATTCGTTTTTGGAACCTTATTATAAAGATATCACAGCATTTTTAAATGGTCATTTTTATACCAATATGAAAATTGAAAAATTTTATGATGGGACATATAATTTTGATATATCTTCAGATTTAACACTTTCAAATGTATCCATTTATCCACTTACATATTTTAAAAATTCAGGGAAAAAAGCAGTTTTAAAAAATAAATTTTCCATTTTACCTGAAAAAGGATTAACTGATGTTGCATTTGATTATAACGAGGGTGAAAAGGCAAAGATAAAAGGAAAATGCCATATGGAAAAAGAAGGCTTTTCTTTGTTTCTTGACAATGTGGAAACAACAGACTCGTCGTTTAATGGATCAATTGAATATTACCAAAAAGAATTTTTAAAAGTTAATTTAAAAGGGAATTCTTGGAATTTAAGTGGATTGAAAGATTTTCCTTTAATCAAAAATTCATTACCAAATCCAAGGGCTGAACAAAAAATGACACCGATTGGTGGAAATGATTTGTCAGAAATTTATTTTGATGTGAATTTAGATTCTATTACATTGAAAAAAGATATGCCTTTAAAGCAAGTCGCATTGAAAGCCTATCGCAATGGTACGTTGTGGCAAAATTTATTTTTGTTTGCGATGGGCCGGGAGGCTGTTTCAATAAATTTAACGCCTAAAAAAGGCAAATTGGATGCTTTGACAAATGATGTTGGAGATTTGCTCAATAGATTAGGTTTTTCAGATCAGTTTGAAAAAGGAAGTGCAAAAATAGAAGCCAAAGTTTTGCCAAATGGTGGTTTTTCTGGTGAACTAACTTTGAAGGATATCAATCTTAAAAAGCCAGGGTTTGTGATGCAAGCCGTTACTATTTTGGGTATATGGGATGCAATTAGTGGGAATGATTTGAGTTTTTCAAATGGGAGTATTCCGTTTGATTTGTCGCCTAATTTTACACTTTTTGTTCGAGATGGTGTAACATATGGAACGGCTTTGGGTATCACATTTTCAGGAAGAGCTTCCTTTTCAGCTTTGTCAATTTCAGGTTCTGTAATTCCTGCTTATATTATCAATTCATTGCCAGGAAGAATACCAATTATTGGGCATTTGTTCAAAGACTCAAAAGGTGGTGGTCTTGTTGGGGTGAAATATGATCTAACAGGGACCCCTGGAAACCCAAGGGTTTCATTTAATCCTTTATCAAGCATTGCACCAGGAATTTTGGGTAGATTCTTTAAATAAAAAAATAACCCGTTTGAATAAATCAAGCGGGTTATTTGGTTTTATAATTTTTTATCTTTATTAAGTTTTTGGATTGTTTTTTCAAGTCGTTCAAGTGTTTTTACAACCGAATCGGGTTTGTTTTCAAAAGCAATTGTATCAAGTACATTTTGGGAAATAATGTTTTGTCTCTTCATTTCAATGAGCATTTCTTTTAATCTATCCCAATAATGATTTGTGTTTAAAAAGACAACAGGTTTATAAACCATAACTTCTTGTTTTGAAAGAGTTTGCAAATAATTAAATGCATATAAAACATCAAAGCTGCCAGGTAAGAACACAATTCCATCACCATAGGAAAGAAAAAAATCGATTTGAGCTTCTATATCTGCAACTTTTTTTTCTTTGAGGGATTGACAAGGGTGGTTGTTTGGACAGTTGGTTTTGTCTTTTTCTTTGTACCCAACAGCCTCAAAAGTTCCCTTTCTGTCTGAAAGTGTTTTTAAAAAAGCGCCAGAAATTCCAGTTCCTTCACTGCTACAAAGAACATGTTTTTTTTGACTGATAAGGCTGGTTGCTAGTTGAGAGGCATTTTTTAAAAATGAGTTGTTAAAGACAGGTTCACTTGACGAGATAACACTCACTCTTTCAATAGATGCAAAACAAAGGCTTGGAATAAGACAACAACTCGCTAAAAAAATGCCATATTTCATCTGAACTCCTATTTTCGGTTAAAAATGCTATCTTTAACACGTTCTAACACGGGTCTTGAAATGTTTCTTGCTTTTTCTGCCCCTTGTTTTAACATGTCTTCCACTTCATCATAGTGGGAAAGGTAATAATTATATTGTTCTCTTTTTTCACCAATGATGTCTAAAATATTTTGTAACAACATTTTTTTAATTGTACCATAACCCATACCACCTTTTTCAAGCCCTTCTTTAATTTCTAAAAGAGTTTCTTGGGGTACAATCCCTTTTGCAATGTGGTATAAAAGTATATCATCAGGATTTTTTGGATCGTTGATGTCTTGACAGTCAGTTTTGATACTCATAACTGCTTTTTTTATTTCAGCATCTGTGCCAAACAATGGAATCACATTGTTATAGCTTTTGCTCATTTTTTGACCATCAGTACCAGGAAGAACTTGAGCTTCTTCTTTCAAATAGCTTGTTGGAATTTTTAAAACTTCTTTGTTATAAAGAGCATTAATGGATCCAGCGATATCAGCTGCAATTTCAACGTGTTGGACTTGGTCTTTTCCAACAGGGACAATGTCTGTGTCATATGCAAGGATATCAGCAGCCATCAAAACAGGATAAGTATAAAGACCCATATTAATCCCTGCATCTGTTGGTTCACCTTTGGCGGTGTTTTTGTCAACAGCAGCTTTGTAAGCATGTGCTTTATTCATAAATCCTTTTGGGGTATATGCCATCAAAATTGTTGTTAATTCAAAAATTTCAGGAATATCTGATTGACGATAAAAAATAGATTTGTTGGGATCTAATCCTGCTGCTAAATAAACACAGGCAATTTCTTTAGTTGTTCTTGCTAAAAAGTCAGCATCCTTAATGGCATTGATTGCATGGTAATCAGCTACAAACATAATGTGCGTGCCTTGTTCAGCAAATTTTTTGCCAAACTCAACCATTGGAGCAATAGCCCCAAAATAGTTGCCAATATGAAGTGTGCCAGTTGGTTTGACTCCTGTTAAAATAGTTTTGTTTTGAAAATTTAGCATGTTTATCCTTGTTATTTAAAAATAAATGTGTAATTGGAATAATAGTACATTTTTTTTTAATAATTTTCAATAGGTTTTAACGGAATAAAATTTTTAAATAGCTTGCAAACGTTTTTTTTTGATGTTATTGTATTAAAAAAAAGGGGATAAGTATGATCACAGAAAGTTTAATCATTACATTGTTGGGAATGGGAAGTGTTTTTTTCTTCTTGTTTCTTTTGGTTTGTTTTATGCATTTGTTAGCCATTGTGTTAAAAGAAAATAAAACACAAGATATGGATAAAAAAGCATTGGCAATTGTGTTGGCTTTACAGGCTCAAAAGGGGAAATAAATGGTTTCAAAAACAAAAAAACAAAAAAAAGTTCAATGGTTGTGTACGGCATTTAGAGATGGGTTTCAATCAGTTTTTGGAGCTCGTGTTTTATCAAAAGATTATTTGCCAATTGTGAAAGAGGCTGTTGATGCTGGTGTAAAAAATATTGAAGCTGGCGGTGGCGCTTCTTTTCAAGCAGCCTTTTTTTATAATAATGAAAATGCCTTCGATGTGATGGATTCATTTCGAAAAATTTGTGGAGATGAGGTGAACTTGCAAACTTTGGCTCGTGGTGTCAATGTTGTAGCGCTCGATTCTCAAAGTTCTGAAATGATTAAATTGCATGCGCAAATGTTTAAAAAGCATGGAATGACAACGATTCGAAATTTTGATGCATTGAATGATCCTCAAAATTTGATCTATAGTGCAAAATGTATCACTGAAGCAGGGTTAAAGCATCAATTGTGTGTTGCGATGATGTCTTTGCCGCCACATTGTACAGGGGCTCATACACCAGATTTTTATGAAGACAGATTAAAAGCATTTTTGAAAAGCAAGATGCCTTTTGATTCAATTTGCTTTAAAGATGCATCAGGAACAGCCGTTCCCAAAGTGGTTTATGAAACAATCAAAAGAGCTAGAAAATTGCTCGGAAATGATGTGATGATCCAATATCACTCGCATGAAACAGCTGGCACAGGTTTAGCTTGTTATTTGGCAGCAATTGAAGGTGGCGCTGATATGGTTGATTTGTCTATGGCGCCAGTTTCTGGTGGAACATGCCAACCAGATGTTGCAACTTTATGGCACGCATTGAGAGGGTCAGAGTATACACTTGATTGTGATATTGATGCGTTGATGCGTGTGGAAGATCACTTTAAAGAAGCATTGAATGATTATTTCATTCCACCAGAAGCCTTGCACACTGAACCTATGATTCCATGGTCACCAATGCCAGGTGGGGCATTAACGGCAAATACACAAATGCTTCGTGACAATAATTTGATGGATAGATATGCTGAAATCATTAAAGCTATGGAAGAAGTTGTGTTAAAAGGTGGTTTTGGAACGTCTGTAACCCCTGTTTCACAATTCTACTTCCAACAAGCCTTTAACAATGTGATGTTTGGAAAATGGAACAAAATTGCTGAGGGTTATGGTAAAATGGTTCTTGGCTATTTTGGTAAAACGCCTGTTGCTCCAGATAAAGAAGTTGTCAAAATTGCTTCTGAACAATTAGGTTTAAAACCAACCAAAGCAAGTGTTTTATCTTTAAATGATAAAAATCCACAAAAGTCACGAGCTCATTATGAAGAAATGTTAAAAGAGCATAATCTTCCACTAACAGATGAGAATGTCTTTATTGCTGCTGCTTGTGGTGTGAAGGGGATTGCATTCCTTGAAGGAAAAGGAAAAGTTGGTGTTCGTTATAAAGAAAAATCAACAGTTTCAGCTACTTTACTTACAACTCAAGCTTATAGTGTTAAAATTGATGGTGAAGAGTTCAATGTCGAAATCAAGGGAGATACGGCTGTTGTAAATGGGACAACGTATCAAGTTTCTTCATTAAAAGCTCTTGAAAATACTTCAGATAACAAAGTTGAAACAAAAATAGCATCATCTGGGAACAAAGAAATCCTATCAGCTAAAATGCCCGGAACTGTTACTCAAATTTTGGTTAAGGAAGGGGATACAGTTGCTGCGGGACAAAATTTGTGTGTCATTGAAGTGATGAAAATGGAAACATTTGTTCAAGCACCAAAAGCTGGTAAGATTTCAAAAATCTTTGTTCAAGTTGGTGAACAAGTTGAAACAAATAAACAACTAATTGAGGTTGCTTAAGATGAAAAAATATCCTTTCTTTTTTTGGAGCGCTTTGATTGTCTTTTCACTGTTTTTGGTGATAGAGTTGTCGCTCTTTTCAACAAGTGTTTTTTCAATTTTAGATCAAACAGCAATCAGTCGTCTTTTTAAAGAAGTAACACCTGAGGGGATGTTTATGCCAATTGGAGTTGCTCGTTTGATTATGATTGCAATTTGTTGTTTGCTCTTTTATCTCGGTATTTGCAAAAAATTTGAACCATTGTTGTTGCTTCCTATTGCAATGGGTGGATTGCTTTCAAATATCCCAGGTGCAGGTTTAACGCAAGAAGGTGGATTACTTTCAGTTTTGTATAATATGGGTATTGAAAATGGTATTTTCCCACTTTTGATTTTTATGGGTGTGGGAGCGATGATAGATTTTTCCCCTTTACTTGCAAATCCTAAAACAGCACTTTTAGGTGGGGCTGCTCAGTTTGCAATTTTTGGAACTTTTTTAAGTGCCATTTGTTTGTCAGGTATTTTTCCAGAATTGGGATTAACTCTTAAACAAGCTGCATCAATTGCAATTATTGGGGGTGCAGATGGTCCAACATCTATTTTCTTGGCGGGTAAATTAGCACCTGAATTGTTGGGTGCTGTTGCGGTGGCAGCATATTCCTATATGGCATTGGTGCCAGTTATTCAACCGCCTGTTATGCGTGCATTAACCACACAAAAAGAACGATTGATTGAGATGCCTCAGTTAAGACCTGTTTCTAAAAAAGAACGCATTATTTTTCCAATAATGGTTGTTATTTTGACAGGGTTATTTGTTCCATTGGCATTGCCTTTAATTGGGATGCTTATGTTTGGTAATTTGTTAAAAGAATCAGGTGTTACAGAAAGACTTTCAAAAACGGCATCAAATGAGCTTATTAACATTGTAACAATTATGTTGGGTCTTTCTGTTGGGTCTAAGCTTTCTGCTGAAATGTTTTTAGTTTCAAAAACATTGGTTGTATTGTTTTTGGGTGTATGTGCTTTTGTTGTTGGGACTGCTTCTGGTGTGTTGATGGCTAAATTTATGAATTTGTTTTTGAAAAATAAAATCAATCCATTGATCGGTTCAGCGGGTGTTTCAGCAATTCCAATGGCATCTCGTGTGAGTGAAAAATTGGGTGTTGAAGCAAATCCTCAAAACCATTTATTAATGCAAGCAATGGGTGCAAATGTCGCAGGTGCAATTGGTTCTGCAATTGCGGCGGGTATTTTATTGGCACTTTGTTAAAGGGATATTTTGGTTAAAATATCTTGAGCGGTGAGTTCTTGAATGAAAATACGTTTTTCACGAGCAAGTTCACCGCTTATTAATTCTATGGCACTTTTTCTGATGTGAAAATATTTTGCCAAAAAGTTAATCAAACAAGCGTTTGCTTTGCCATCAACGGCTGGAGCATTGATATTTATTTTTAAATGTGTGTTGTTCCAAACACCTGCAAACCCATCCTTTTTTGCGTTAGGATGAATGCGAACTTTTATTTCAATTCCATTTTCTTTTTGTGTGATAAAATCCATTTTTTTATGCTCTTTCTTGTTGGTGTTGGTTTAATCTTTTTAAGAATAAAAACTCTTGTTTACTTTGATAAAAATCAACAAATTTTTTGCCTTTTTGATTTCTATATGTTGCAACAGGTTTCAATCCTTTATTTTTAAGAAATTGAATCGATTTTTCATTTTTTGCATCGCAACTTGCCAAAATGGCTGAAACGCCTTCTTGAAACAATTCGGATCGAACTTTGTCAAAAGTAGAACTGATGATCCCTTTGCCTTCAGATTGTTTATCAACCCAATAAGAAATGGATGCTTCATTTAGTGAATGATAAATTAAAACTTCACCGATGATTCTTTTTTTCTTCCTAGAGCAAATAGCATAACTAGTTATTTCATTTTTTTGAAAAGCTTTTTCTTTATTTTGAATCAATTCTTCAACCAGTTCTTTTGAGATGCCATCAATATAAAATCCTGGGAAATAGGGTTTTATTCTGCTTTCATTTGATTTTAATAAGTTTAAAAAGGCTGCAATTTGTCTTTTTTTTGAACTTTGTTGAATTAGAGTTATATCTTCATTGACTGGAAGGGTTCTTTTCATATTTTCCTCTTATCTAAATAAGAAACATAAAATAGCGGTGTAAATAAGTGGAATGGAAAAAGAAACAATTGTTCCAATAAATTTTGCTTTTTTTAACAATTTAAAACCAGCAATTATACTGGTGAAAAAAATAAATTCATTAAAAATAGAAATAATATCATAAACATCTTTATTTCTTAGAGCAAAATCACTGCTGAAAGTTAACACGTAAGAAATAATATTTGAAATTAATAAAATGATTATCGTTGATAATTGGATTTTAAAATTCATAAAAAACTCCTTACTTATATTATATCTGATAATATAAAATAAATAAAGGATAAAAATGATTGTTTTTTGTAAAAAATATTTCTATAATCTTTCTCGTTAATTAAAAAGAGGAAAGATAAAAGATGAAAAAAATACGTTTTTCATGGTTAGATGTTCAAGAATCAGCAGCAAGTTGTTTGGAAAAAATAAAAGAACAAAATATTTCTTTTGAAGCTGTTGTGTCATTAGGCAGGGGTGGGGCGATTCCTGCTGGATTTATTGCTTATCAATTAGGTAAAAAACTTGAATATATTAATTATTCAAGAAAAAATGGATATGGTGGTTCTTCATTGAGACATTTTAAAAAAAATACACGTTTTTTGTTGGTTGATGATGCAACAGAAACGGGGAAAAGTTTTGAAGATGTGAAAAGTATTTTTCCTGAATATGAATTTATAACTTGTGTATTGTTCCAGTCAGAAGGATCAGCTTATTTGCCAGATATTTGTGGGTTTACTTACCCGCCATTGAAACCATTACTCCCTTGGGAAAATAAAAGTTAAAGGTTAAAAAATGAAACAATTTAATGATATAAAACTCTGCCTATTTGATTGTGGTGGAGTTGTTTATCCTTATTCATTAGACCCTTTTTATCAGTGTTTGGAAAAATATTCTCCAAAAGCAAAATCTTTGCATTTTAAGTGGAAGGATCTAATGTTGGGTCGGATGAGTGTTTCTGAATTTAACAAAGATGTTTGTCATTTGTTGGGTGTCTCTTTTGATGAAGAAAAAGAAAAAGAGATTAATTGTTCTCTTTTAAAAGGAGTTGGAGCTGTTTATTCTCAAACAAGAGATGTTATTTCTTATTTAAAAGGAAAAGGCGTTAAAATTGGAATGCTATCAAATGCACTCCCTCAACTTGAAGTCTCAATTGATGAATTGCCTTTTGACCATGAGTTTGTTTTTCCGTCTTATAAATTAAATACCCTAAAACCAGATGAGTTGATTTTTAAACAAGTGCAAGAACAAACAAAAATTCCATTTGAACAAATGCTGTTTCTTGATGATAAAAAAGAAAATGTGTGTGTGTCTATGCGGTTGGGAATAAAATCGCTTGTATATAATCCAAAAACAGTGTTAAATGATGTAAGGAAAATAATGGGAGGAAAAAATGTTAGATATTCTTGCAGTCGGGGATGCAATTGTCGATAAAATTATCTCATTTGATGATCAAGATGAGGTGATGCAAAAAATTTTGCCAGTTAAGGGTCTTTTTTTTATTGCAACACCTGAGGAGCATTCTTATTTGCGAAGTAAGCCTTATTTAGCATACTATGCTGGTGGATCTGCTGCTAATACTATTCGAGATATGGCTCTTTTGGGGGCTAAAACAGGGTTTGTTGGTAAATGTGGTATGGATGATGAGGGCGATTTTTTTGAAAAAAGCCTGTCTGATTATGCTGTTCAATCTCATCTTATTCGAACGGATGCAGATCGAACAGGTTGTAGTGTTGTGATGGTACATGCGGATAAAGATAGGACTCAATGTGCTCATGCGTGTGCGGCTAATTTATTAACAACCACTGAAATTAAAGATGAGTATTTAAAAAAGACGAAATCAATTTTGACAGAAGGATATATGCTTAATCGCAGAGAGGATTTGGTCGTTGAATTGATTAATCGTGCTTACACATTTGGTACAAAGGTTTATTTTACCTTGTCAGATGTTCACTGTGTTGAAAATAAAAGAAAAGTCATATTAGAGCTTTTACCCAAAATAGATGTTTTATTTGGGAATGAATATGAGTTCGCAGCACTTGATATTAATGCTCAAATGCTCGAAAATACAACTTGTGTAAAAACATGTGGTAAAGATGGTGTTGAAATTTTAACAAAAAATGAGACTTTATTCTTTAAAAATAAACCTGTTCGAAAGATTATTAACACAAATGGAGCAGGGGATGCATTTGCTGCTGGCTTTTTGTATGAATGGTTGAAAAATAAAGATATTGAACAAGCCGTTTTGATGGGACATAAGGTTGCAAAAAAAGTTTTGGCAACTGATTTAAGTTATTTGCCAAAAGATTTATAAAAAAGCCCAAAAAATAGCGATTTTTTTTGAAATAAAGTGAAAAAATGCTTTTCTTTTTTTGAAAAAAAAGTTAAAGTAAATGTGATCGTTTTTGTGAAGAAAAATACGAGATTTTTAAATGTTAGAAAGAAAGGAAATTTAAGATGGCTGGTAGCATTAACAAAGTCACATTAGTTGGAAATCTTGGACGTGATCCAGAAATTAGACACACTGCAACAGGGCAAAAAATTGCACACTTGTCAGTTGCAACAAGTGAAACTTGGAAAGATAAATCTGGTGAAAGACAAGAAAGAACAGAGTGGCACAGAGTTGTTATTTTTAATGCTAATTTAGCAGATTTTTCAGAACGTTATTTGAAAAAAGGTTCAAAAGTTTATGTTGAAGGTGCTTTGCAAACACGTAAATTTACAGATCAAAGTGGTCAAGACAGATACACAACAGAAGTTGTTTTGGGCGCATTTAGAGGTGAACTTGTTGTGTTAGATGGTCGTGTAGATGGTGCCTCATCTTCATTGTCTTCAGATGCAGGTGCTTCATCTTCTGGTTGGGATGCAACATCTCTTTCAGGTGGCGCAGATTCATTTGATGATGAAATTCCATTTTAATTGTTTATAAAAGATAAAAAATTAATCGTACGAAAGTAGAAAAAATGACTGATATATCAATAAGTTCAACTGCCGTTGATACGGTTGCTGCACCCATTGAAGAGGAAATGCGCAAATCCTATTTGGATTATGCAATGAGCGTTATCGTCTCTCGTGCATTGCCAGATGTTCGAGATGGGTTAAAGCCTGTTCACCGTCGTATTTTGTTTTCAATGCATGAAAATGGATATGATTATAATAAGCCATTTAGAAAATCTGCCCGTATCGTCGGTGACGTTATGGGTAAATATCACCCTCATGGTGATAGCTCAATTTATGAAGCAATGGTTCGTATGGCTCAAACATTCTCTATGCGTGTCCCACTTGTTGGTTCACAAGGGAACTTTGGATCTATGGATGGTGATAAAGCAGCTGCTATGCGTTATACAGAAGCAAGATTGTCTCAAACCGCTCATTGCTTGTTGGAAGATATTGATAGAGATACAGTTGATTTTAGACCAAACTATGATGAAACTTGTCAAGAACCTGAAGTTTTGCCAGCAAGATTTCCAAACTTGTTGGTGAATGGTTCAGGAGGTATTGCTGTTGGTATGGCAACAAACATTCCACCACATAATCCAGGTGAAGTCATTTCTGCTTGTATAGCAATGATTGAAAATCCGGAAATTACAATTGAAGAGTTGATGGATTATGTCCCTGGGCCAGATTTCCCAACAGGGGCTTTGATCTTAGGTCGTGGTGGTGCACGTTCGGCTTATCAAACAGGTCGTGGTTCTGTGATCATGCGTGGTCGCACAACAATTGAAGAAATCAAAAAAGATCGTATGGCAATTGTTGTTACTGAAGTTCCTTATCAAGTGAACAAGGCTGAAATGATTATTCGTATTGCTCAGCTTGTTAAAGATAAAGTTATTGAAGGTATTTCTGATTTGAGAGATGAATCAGATCGTCAAGGTGTTCGTGTTGTGATTGAGCTTAAAAAAGATGCTCATCCTGACGTTGTTTTGAACCAATTGTACAAATACACTTCATTGCAAACCAGTTTCAGCATGAATATGTTGGCACTTAACAATGGTCGTCCAGAATTGATGAACTTAAAACAAATTTTGGAAGCATTTATTGCTTTTAGAGAAGAAGTTGTTCGTCGTCGTACTGTTTATGAACTTAATAAGGCACGTGATAGAGCTCACGTATTAGTTGGTTTGGCCATTGCTGTTGCAAACTTAGATGCTGTTATTGAAATGATTAAGAGTGCTCCAGATCCACAAGTTGCAAAAATGCGTTTGATGGAAACACGTTGGGATGCTGCTGATGTTGAAACACTCATTCAATTGATTGATGAACCTGATCGCAAGGTTGTTGATGGGCATTATATGCTTTCAGAAGCTCAAGCTAAAGCAATTTTGGACTTGAAGTTGAACCGTTTGACAGGTTTGGAAAGAGATAAAATTCATGGTGAAGTTGGTGAATTGGCAGCTCTTATTAAAGGGTATTTATCAACACTTGCTTCTCGTGAAAAAATCTATGCAATTATCAAAGAAGAATTAGAAATTGTGAAAGCTCAAGTTTCAAGTGAACGCTTAACAACAATTGAAAATGCTGAATTTGAACAAGATATGGAAGATTTGATTCCAAGAGAAACAATGGTTGTTACTGTTTCAAACAATGGGTATATTAAACGTGTTCCTCTTTCAACGTATCGTGCTCAAAACAGAGGCGGTAAAGGCCGTTCAGGCATGTCAACAAGAGATGAAGACCAAGTTTCTCAACTTTTTGTTGCTTGCACGCACAGTCCATTGTTGTTCTTCTCAAGCAGAGGCATTGTTTACAAAATCAAAACATATCGCTTGCCAGAAGGGTCACCACAATCATTGGGTAAAGCATTGATTAACCTCTTGCCATTACAACAAGGTGAAACAATTTCAACAATTTTAACATTGCCAGAAAAACAAGAAGAATGTGGTGAACAAACAGTCATGTTTGCAACAGCTTCGGGTGGTGTTCGTCGTAACCGTTTGACAGATTTCTACAATGTTCAATCAAATGGTAAGATTGCAATGAAGTTGGACGAAGGCGATAAGCTCATCGGTGTTCAAATTTGTAATGATACAGATGACGTTTTGTTGGCTGCAGCTGGTGGTAAATGTGTTCGTTTCCCTGTTTCAGATGTTCGTATTTTTGAATCTCGTGCATCAACAGGTGTTCGTGGTATGAAATTGCCAGAAGGTGAAAGTGTGATTTCAATGTCCATTGTTAAACACGCTAAAGCTGATATTGACAAACGTGATGCATATTTGAAAGAAGCTGCTGCACGTCGCAGAGCCTTGGGTGAAGTTGAAGAAGGTGAAACAACAGACGTTGAAACATCAACAACAAATACTGTTTTGTCAGCTGAAGAATTTGAAAAAATGGCTTCTGAAGAAGAATTTATTTTGACAATTACTGACAAAGGTTTTGGTAAACGGACCAGTGCTTATGAATATCGTATTACTGCACGTGGTACTTCAGGTGTGACAAATATCAAGATGGATGAACGCAGAAAAGCAGACGTTGTTGCAACAATGCCTGTTCCAGATGATGCTCACTTGATGATGGTTACAGATGGAGGTAAACTCATCCGTATGCGTGTCAGTGACATCAAAATTGCAGGGCGCAGCACAATGGGTGTTATTCTCTTTAGACTTGATAAAGAAGAAAAAGTTGTTTCTGCAACTTGTATCACAGATGTGGATGATGATGTCCCTGAGGTTTCAGATGAAACTGAAACAACCGAAACACAATCTTTGGATGCAACAGTTTCGGAAGAAACAGTATCTGAGGAATCTGATGAGGATACAACTCAAGAAGATACGGTTGAATAACCGTGGATAATAAAAAAAAGAGAGTGAAAACTCACTCTCTTTTTTTTGAGTATAAAATAAAAGAAGCGTTATGTGTGTAACGCTTCTTTCTTTAGATTTGATAAAAATTATTTATCAGCGTCAGCTGCAACTTGCATTTTAACAATGATATCAGGGTTTGATACCTTACCATTGTTTGCTGAAGTACCAGCTTTGATCATATCAACAAATTCCATGCCACTTGTTACTTGACCAAAAACAGTGTATTGACCATCTAAGAAACCAGCGACATCAAAGCAGATGAAAAATTGGCTATCCGCACTGTTTGGATCCATTGCTCTTGCCATAGAAACAGTTCCACGACCATGGTGTTTTTTGTTAAATTCAGCTTTAAGTTTTTTGCCTGAACCGCCCATTCCTGTACCAGTTGGATCACCTGTTTGAGCCATAAATCCAGGGATAACACGGTGGAATTTTACACCATTATAAAATCCTTCACGTGTTAACTCTTTGATTCTAGCAACGTGATTTGGTGCAACATCAGGGTATAATTCAATTGTTACGCGACCATTTTCAGTGTCTAAGTAAAGTGTATTTTCTTTATCCATTGTTTGAGCTCCTACGCTTGATGTAATAAATAATCCTGTAATAAGTGAAAGTAGCCATTTTTTCATTGTTTGTCCTTTCAGTTTTAACAGGATTATTAAAATACAAAAAAAATAAAATGTAAAGAGGTTAATCCATTCGGTTTAGCATTATTTCAGCTAACTCAATGTCGTGCATGTCGTTGATGTCGAGTGCAAAATGTGGATCTACTTCATAACCATTTGGAATATCGTTCAAACTTGTTTCAAGCGTTAACAAATCTGATTTGCTTAAATAAAGCATGCCGTTGACATAAACGGTTTTGGGCATGTCTTGTCTTCGAACTGTTGATTGTTGGTTTAAAATATTTGTAAGCTTTCCCTTGTTATCAAAGCGAACCAAGATAGGGTTGTATTCCACTTGATGAACTGAGAGCATTTGATCTAACCCTTTATCAATGCATTCTTGAATGATGCCATCAATGTGAAAGGATTGTCTTAAAGGGCAGGTTGGTTGAAGTTGAAGAACGTAATCAAATTTTTTTCCTTGTTTTTTAAGTTCTTTAATTGCGTGAACGATACAGTCAATGGATTTTGATGTGTCGCTGGCTAATTCTTCAGGTCTGTCTATAACGCCAATGTCAGCTTCTAAACAGGCGTTTTTGATTTTTTCACCATCAGTTGTGCAATAAATCGCATCCAAATATTTGGATTTTTTGGCAGCTTCAATTGTGTAGTTTACGAGTGGTTTTTTATTAATAGGATAAAGATTTTTATCAATAATTCCTTTTGAGCCAGCACGTGCAGTGATAAGCGCTAAAATAGTTTTTCCATTATACATAGTTACTCCTTAGTGTTAGACGCATTTTCTTATCTTTTTTAGCAAATAAATCGATAAAAGGCAAAGGATAATTGTTGTTAAATAGAACATATTCCATTGAAATAGTTCTTGATTGTTTATTGATAAGATATCAGCTAAAGCGGCAAACTCTTGAAGGGCGTATCCAGCAATAATAGAACCAAGAGCTGCAGCAAACGATTTGAACACAGAATTGACTGATAGATAAACAGAAGACATATCTTTTGGCATATAAAGAAGGCTTGTATTGTTAATGCCAAGGGCAAGTGCAGCTGTTGAAATGCCTAATAAAATATTCACAAAAATTAAAATGCCAAGCAAAAGAATTCCTTGAACAGGGAAGATGTTTAATCCTAAAAACACAAGTGTACAGAAAATAAAGATAGGAATAGAGGCAATTAATATTTTTTCAGGCCCCTTTTTGTCGGACATTTTGCCCCATTTTTTAACAACAAAAGTATAAACAAACCATTGCAAAAGTGTCAGAGCAATAATTGTTGACATTGGAACATTTAAATTTTTGAGCATAAAAACAGTTAAAAATGGTGTGATAAAACTTGTTGAAAAATTTAATACACTCAAAGCTGTTAATAATTTTGCAAAAGGCTTGTTTTTAAATGTGTGTGCAACCTTTTTGATAAAAGACATATCCGGTTTTGTTTCAATTTTTTTATCTTCAACATGAATGAAGGTGTATGCGCCATATAGGCTGATTAAAAAAGCAAGGAAGATTAAAAAGGCGTAAGAATAGAGTTCCCCATTTTTATAAGGCGTAGCGATTTTGACCAAAGCAAATGCAAAAATAAAGCAAGCAATTTTAGCAATCATCATCCATTTAAAACGATGAGAAAAAAATTTCCCCATTAACTTGGCTGGTATTAAAGCTTTCATCCAAGGCATCCAAGCCCCGCCACACATAGACCCGATTAAATACGAAAATAAAAGTGAAATAATCAAAACGGGCACTGCCCAAGGAGCGTTAGGAAAAAAACAAAGCAATGCTGCAATAAGATAAAATGGGCGTGCCGCAAAAGAAGAAATAAGAGCAATTTTTTTTGCTGATACACCCTTTTCAATAAGATAGGAAGCAAAAAGATGAATCATATTCCCAATGAATGGAATGGCTCCTAAGATACCAATGGCAACATTGCCGGCACCTAATAACAAAGCATAGGCAATTAATGTGCTTCCAACGGCCAAAGAGTCCATGGCAGATGTTGCAACACCGCCTCGAAAAACATAATCTAGTGAGCGATGAAGTTGCTCATTTTTTTTCATTTTTATTTACCTTAATTTTATTCAAAAAAGTATCATAAAAAAATATATAAAGCAAGGATAAGTTGCCTTTTTTTATATAAGATTTCTTAAATAGATTATTCCCTTGATTTTTTGTGAAAAAAGGCGTATTTTCTTTGTTAACTGAAAGGATATAAATGACTGATATTTTGAATTATGATTTTAAAATTTTGTTAAATCCAGAAAATGTTCCTGTTTTTGAAGATATGTTGTCAGAGGTTGCTGCTGCTGTTTTGACTGTTATGATTGAAAAAGGGGAGCATAAAGGCAAATGGGAATTGCAAGCTATTTTTGAAGGAAAGCCAGATGAAAACCTTGTTCAAACATTGGTTGAACAAGCTTCTTCAATTGCAGGGATTGAGGTGCCAAAAATTCAAATAAATGCAATGGAAAATAAAAATTGGTTGTTAGAATGTTATCAAAGTTTTAAACCACTCTCAATTGGTAAATATTATATCTATGGTTCTCATGTTGAAGAAGAAGCTCCAAAAGGGATGATCCCACTTCAAATTGATGCGGCAACAGCTTTTGGAACGGGTGAACATCAAACAACTCACGGCTGTTTGACAGCTCTTAATGAACTTGATTTTGAACCAAATAAAGTTATTGATGTTGGGTGCGGTTCTGGTATTTTGTCAATGGCGTATGCCAAAACTTTTAACAAGCCGGTTGATGCAGTAGATATCGATCCTGAATCCGTGCGTGTGGCAACTTCAAACGCTCAAATTAATGGATTGTCTAATTTGATGCGTGTATGGCATAGTGACGGATACAAAGGTGTGTCGGAAAAGTATGATTTAGTTTTATGCAATATTTTAGCTCGACCATTGATGGATATGGCCGCTGATTTGAAAGATCATTTGAATGAAGGTGGAATTGCCATTCTTTCAGGGTTCTTGAACAGACAAGAACGTTGGGTTTTAAAAGCCCACACGGATATTGGGTTTGAATTTGTAAAACGTTATCGTATTAATGGTTGGAGTACACTTGTTCTTAAAAAAGGATAAAAATGTCTGATTTAGTTCTTTTAATTCAACAATATTTAACAAAAGAAAACTTGGATGGTGTTCTCATTTCAAGAAGTGATCCTTTTTTATCTGGGTATTATCCACCATATAAAAATAGATTGAAAAAAGTGACGGGTTTTTCTGGGTCTGAGGGAGTAGCTCTTGTTTTAAAAGATAGAGGCATTTTGTTCGTTGATTCAAGATATACAGAGCAAGCAAAAGGACAATCTTCTTTTGAAGTGTTTGAAGTACCAAGAGATACACGTTTGTCTTCTTGGATAAAAGAAAATATGGGGGATAAGAAAATAGCTTTTGATCCGAAAGCACATTCATTTATGTGGTATGAAGCAATGAATGTACTGTTAAAAGAAAGTTCTGTTTCACTTGTTCCCTTGGATCAAAAAACACTTTCTGCTTGGTTTAAAAATAAACCTTTTAAGCAAGAATTATTTGATTATCCTTTATGCTATACAGGTGTTTCAGCAAAAGAAAAATTAGATCTTGTTCAAAAAAAGATAAAAGATTTATCTTTAGATGGTATTCTTGTTTTATCAACAGAAAATGTTTCTTGGCTTTTAAATAAAAGGGCGGTCAAAAAAAGTGATTATCCTGTTGTTTATAAACAATTGTTTGTGCCAGCTGAAGGAAAGGTCAAAGAGTTTAATTCAAAAATAAATTTAAAAGGCTTAAAGGTTGGTCTTGATTTTACAAAGGCAACTTTTGGTTTGGTAAGTGAGCTTCATAAAAACAAGGTAGATATTCAAAATATTCCAGATTTTATTGATGATATGAAAGCTCAAAAAAATGAAGTTGAGATAAAAAATATCAAAGAAGCTTGTTTGTTTGAAAGTTCTGTAATTTGCAAATTTTTGGTATATGTTGAAAAGAATAAATCAAAAATAAATGAAATCGATTGTGATAAAAAATTAAAATCGTTACGTAAAAAGAGCTCGCTTTATTTTGCAGATAGTTTTGATACCATTGCCGCAAGCGGTGTTCACGCGGCGTTGGCACATTATTTGGCAACAAAAGAAACAGCGTTTGAGATTAAAGATAATCCTTTATTGTTGGTTGACACGGGTGGTCACTATTTGAATGGGACAACCGATATGACACGAACAATTGTTGTTTCTGAACCATCGTTGTTGATGAAAAAACGGTACACACAAGTGCTAAAAGGACATATCGCAGTTTCAAAAAGCTCAATAAAGGTTGGATCTTCTTCTGCGCCAATGGATGAAGTTGCGCATTCTCATTTAAGAAAAGATGGTGTGGATTTTTATCACTCAACAGGGCATGGTATCGGTATGATGCTGGGTGTTCATGAATATCCTCCTGCTGTTCATGGAAAAGATGAAAAAGGTATTTTACCCAATATGGTATTTTCAAATGAGCCAGCTTTTTATTCTTATGAAGAAAAATTTGGCATTCGGTTAGAAAATATGCTATTATCTGTTATAGATGGTGAAAATCTTGTTTTTGAAGATTTATTATTCATTCCGTTTGATTACAGGGTAGTGGATTTTGCTTTGTTGACAGAGGATGAAAAAATTTGGTTAAAAGAATATCATCAACAGGTTGAAAAAAGAGTTTTTCCTCTTTTAACGAAGCAGGAACAAAATGTTTTAAAACCTTTTATTGATGCGTTTGTGAAAGGATAAGTTTGTGTCAAAATCACTCATTTCAACGGGAACAGTTGCAACAAACAGAAAAGCCCGTTTTAATTATGAAATTTTGGAAACATTTGAAGCTGGGATTGTTTTGACGGGTGGTGAAGTTAAATCTTTGCGTGCAGGTCATGCAACAATTAATGAAAGCTATGCAGATACTGAAAACAGAGAGCTGTTTTTGGTGAATGCACATATTGCTGAATATGCTGCTACAAAGGGCGGTTTTGTTCAAGAAAAGTCTTCACGTCCACGAAAACTTTTATTACACGAAAAGGAATTGAATAAAATTTTTGCAGCCATTGAACAAAAAGGAAAAACAGTTATTCCATTGGAGCTTTATTTTAACGCAAGGGGAATTGCAAAAGTCAAAATTGCGTTAGCTGTTGGTAAAAATATGGCAGATAAGCGTGAAGATATTAAAAAACGAGATTGGAACCGGGATAAACAACGGATTTTAGCTCATTATAATAATGGGAAAAAATAGTTAAAAACAAAAAGAAGCCTCCTTATTAAAAAGAATAAGGGGCTTTTTTTTATGCGCATTTTGCGTGTTGACAAAAAAGATTGACAATTTTGTTATTTTATGATATAATTACAAAAAATTTAGAGGGGAATTATATGAAACAACAAAATTTTAATACTCTTATTAGTGGTATAAAATCTTTTTTGCCAATTTCAGATTTAAGACCGGCACAAAAAGATATTTTTGATGAATTTTTATCAAGAGTGGATGAAAATTTAACAAAAGGTTTTTTTGACCTTGCCACTGGTTTTGGTAAAACCAGAATGATGAATGTGTTGGCTGAAGGTTATTTATCACATAATCCAAAGGGTAAAGTGGTTGTTGTTGTGCCAACTCAAAGTTTGGTTAAAGATGAAAATGGCGATGGGATGATAAAGCGCTTTCAAGATTTTCATCAAATGTATCATTCTGAACCATTAAGCATAGGTTCTTTTTATGCTTATGGGAAAGATACGACTAGCAATGTTATTGTAACAACTTATTCTTCACTCAATGCTTTTGTTAATAAAATTAACCCAAAAGATGTTGGACTTTTGTTGTTGGATGAAGCGCATCACTCATTGTCCCAAAGCAGAATGGATGCAATTAAATCTTTTTCAAATGCTTGTTGTTATGGTTTAACGGCAACGCCTGCTTATTCTCCAGAT
This sequence comes from Alphaproteobacteria bacterium, assembly GCA_045632845.1. Lineage (GTDB taxonomy): Bacteria > Pseudomonadota > Alphaproteobacteria > CAAHEQ01 > UBA3637 > RGIG4140. The sequence continues at coordinate 29,854 of JAZQXL010000011.1, read as the reverse complement.
AAAAATTTGGAAAATTTGTTGGGTTCAGTTATTGCTGAAATGAATACAGTTCAAGCCGTGAAAGATGGATTGCTCACTCCATGTAAAAATGTTTTGCTTTCATCCAAAATTAAAGTGGATTTGAGTTCTGTTTCAAAAATGAACACTGGAGAATATAATGAAGCTGAACTTGAAAAAGCCCTTTCTCAAGCTCTGAAATCTTATCAAGAAAATGGAAATGCAAAAAATTGGAAAAATGTTCATGAGTTAATTGCCAATGAAATTGCTGTCTTTTATCAAAATTATGTGGATGAAACAGTTGGCAAAGTTCAAGGCAAAAAATGTATGATTAACTGCCGTTCACAAGCAGAAGCAAAATTACAAACCAGAGCTTTAAATAAATTGTTTGGAAAAACAGTTGCTGGCACTTGGACAACTAATACAAAAGATAAAACAATTTTGAATAAATTTGTGAATGGTGATTTACCTATTTTATGCCAGGTTGGAAAACTCTCTGAAGGTTTTGATATGCCTAAATTGGATATGTGTATTAACTATCCAACTTGTTCTAGAGTGGTTGAAGCGCAACGTGGGGGTCGTGTCTTGCGTCTTGATCTGGAAAATGAAAATAAGTTTTCGCTGATTGTCGATATTGTTTTTGCGCATCCAGATTATGATAACCCAATTTTGTCTTCGCATGTCAATGGGCAAGTGCTCTATCGTGATATTACAAATAAAAGTGTGATGCTAAAAGATAAAAAGTTAGAGGATCGGACGGGTGTTTTAAAGACACAAGTGAGAAAAGATCGAGTATCATCCAATCTATTACTTGAAGCTTTTGATATTTTTTCCAATATTGAAGAGTTGATTACGCTTGAAAATGAGGCGGATATTGAACTTAAAGCTCAAGATATCCCGTTAAAAAGAGAAGGGATGAAATCAAGTGTTGATTTAGGATGTTTGTTGGGTAAAAAAGATTCTTTTTTCAAAAAAAAGTTGCAAAAATATTATGATGAAAACAAAACTTTTGAGGTTAATGGAGTCCAATATCCGTTGGTAGAAAAAGCTAAATCCGGTACAAAGATCGCCTTGTTTTTACATGAACATCCTAATGCTCTTGAAACTTTTAAAAAATTATTGAAAAAAGAAGGCATTGATCTAGGACTTCCTATAAAAAGAGAGGGAATGAAATCAAGTAGAGATTTGTGGAGATTGTTAAAAAAAGACAATCAATTTCATGCAAAACAGTTGCAAAAATATTATGATGAAAACAAAACTTTTGAGGTTAATGGAATTCAATATCCTTTGGTCGAAAAAGTAAAGTCAAGAACAAAAATCATATTGGCTCTGCATGAACACCCTCAAGCGCTTGAACTTTTTAAAAAAAATTTAGAAAAAGATGGTGTGTCTGCAAAAAGAGATGGAATGAAATCAAGTAAGAATTTAGGGTTGTTATATAATGTGAATAGTAAAATTTTTCTAGAAAAACTACAAAAGTATTATGATGAAAATAGAACTTTTGAGGTTGATGGTATCTTGTATCCATTGGTGGAAAAAGTTGCAGTAGGATTGGTTCTGCATGAACATCCTAATGCTCTTGAAACTTTTAAAAAATTATTGAAAAAAGAAGGCATTGATCTAGGACTTCCTATAAAAAGAGAGGGAATGAAATCAAGTAGAGATTTGTGGAGATTGTTAAAAAAAGATTTGGTTGTTATTAAAAGGCTAATAGAAAAATACTATCAAGAAGAAAAAACATTCAAATTTAATAGGCTTAAATATCCTTTAATTGAAAAAGTAAGATGTGGAGCAAAAACAATATTAGCTCTTCATGAACATCCATTGGCACTTGAAACATTTAAAAAGTTATTAGAAAAAGATGGACTTATTGTAGAAGAAAGAAAAATTGCTTCTCAAAAACAAAATCTTTTACCCATTCAAAAGAAACAAAAAAGCCGATAAAGAGCTACTGATTTCTGTTAATAAAAACCCACTGAAAATGAACAGTGGGTTTTATGTTTATTTGCGTCTTTTTTCTCTATGCAAAGATTTTGGACCTTGTTTAACTTTTGATTTTGGCTTTGGTTTGCCTTTTGTTTGTTTCTTTTCCATAATCCTTGCTTTTTTCTTAATTGAGGCGCGTTCTTTTGCTTTTTCAGCATAAGGATTTTCACGCTTTCTCATATGAATTCTGATTGGCACACCAACCAAACCGTAGCGTTCTCTCAATCCGTTTGAAAGATATCTTAAATAAGATTCTGGCAATTGATCTGGGTTGCTTGAAAAGATCACAAAGGTTGGTGGACGTTTAGAAACCTGTGTCATATATTTCATAGGAATACGGCGCCCATTGCTTGCAACTGGCGTTGGGTGTGCTTGAGTCATTTCTTGCAAGAATGTGTTGAGCTTGTGCGTTGGCACACGTTTGTTCCAGAGTTTATACATTTCAAACACATCACTCATCATTCTGTCTAAACCATAACCTGTTTTGCCAGAAATTGTGTGAACGGGAATCCCTTTAACTTGTTGCAATGATTCAACGAGTTTTTCTTTCAATTGGTTCAAAACTTGATGTTGATTTTCAACACTGTCCCATTTGTTAAGAGCAATCAAAAGAACACGGCCTTCATTCAAAACTTTTGATGCGATGATTAAATCTTGTTTTTCCATTGGAACATTGGCATCTAAAACCAAAATAACAACTTCAGCAAAATCAATGCTTGTGTTTGTGTCTTGAGCTGAAATTTCTTCTACCTGATTGGTGACTTTTCCTCTTTTTCTAAGGCCTGCTGTGTCGGTTAATAAAATTTCATTTCCTCTCCAGTTCCAAGGAATGGTAATTGCATCACGTGTAACGCCAGCTTCTGGTCCTGTGAGCAAACGTTCTTGTCCTAAAAGTTGGTTGACAAGTGTTGATTTACCCACGTTTGGACGACCAACAATGGCAAGTTTGAGTGGTTTTACTTTTGCCTCTTCTTCAACAACTTCTTCCTCTTCAAAGAAATCATCATCATCTTCTTCAGATTCATCTTTTGGTGGGGTGATAAGCGATTTTAATTCTTGATATAAATCACTGATACCAACACCATGTTCACCTGAAATTTTAAGAGGAGTTCCAAGTCCTAAAGCATAAAAATCGCCAATGTGTTGAGCTCCTTCGCATTTGTTTGCAAGAAGGATAATTGGTTTATCAACTTGTCTTAGTTCTTCAGCCATTTTGTTATCAAGAGGGGTAAGTCCGCTTCTTGCATCAACAACAGCCAAAATAACATCAGCTTCTTTGATCGCAATTTGTGTTTGACGCCACATCGCTTTGGCAAGAGATGAATTATCTTCTAACCCTGCTGTATCAATGAGGCGAAAAGAAATGTCTCCCAAATGGGCGGTGCCTTCTTTTCTGTCCCTTGTAACGCCTGGTTCATCATGAACAATGGCGAGCTTTTTTTTGCAAAGCCTGTTAAAAAGTGTTGATTTACCAACGTTTGTTGTGCCTACGATTGCAACTGTTTTCATTTTTTTTCCTTAACGATACATAATTAAATCAGCGTCATCTGTATAGAATAATAAACCATTATTATAAGCTGTAGGCGCAACAAAAAGTTTTTCCATTTTTAATTTTTTTGTTTCATTACCTGTGAGCATGTCAAAAACAATCACATCCCCTTCACCTGATGTGACAACGATTTGATTGTTAATTGGAACAGGCATGTGCCAAGAGACGCGTTTTTCAGTTTTGCTATATAATTCTTTCTCCCAAATTAAACGACCGTTATATTTGTTCATAGCAATGAGAGTATCTTTGTTTGTAACCATAAAGAGAGCATCGCCTGCAATAACGGGTGTTGTTTGTCCCCCGATAGGTGCTGTGAAAATTTCTTCCCCTGTTTTGAGTTTGAATGCGCCCATTTGATGGGCATTTCCGATTAAATAAACAACGCCACCATCAATCACTGGAGCAGCAAGAACGTGGCTTAAATCTGCAATTTGATTGAATGTGCGATATGATAACAATGTGTTTGACCAAAGAACTTGCCCTGTTTTGTCATCAAAAGCAACGATTTCACCACTTGAAAAAGGAACAACTGCAATGCCGTAAGCCAAAGCAGGATTTCCCATACCAAGAAGGTTGGTGTCTGTTTCCAAATTTTTGTATGTCCAAGCAACAGAACCATCTTTTGTGTTTAAAACAAAAAGCTCATTGTTTGCTGAAAGGACATATAAATGACCATCTTTTATAACAGGGGCAGAACGTAAAATATTTTTTGTATCTTGTTGCCAGATAATTTCACCCTCTGGTTCAATGGCATATACAATGCCGTCACCAGAAACAACATAAACAAGTCCATTGTCATAAGCAAGGCCAACACTTGCAACAGCTGGAACATCGTCATTTTCACGAATAGGCAAATCCCAAATAACATCGCCATCAGCAGTTGTTTTTGTTAATTTTAATTGGCTGTCTAATGTATAAATCATCCCCTCATGCATAATTGGTTTGGGAAGGTGAATGTAACTTGTTGAAACACCTTTGCCAACATTTTCGGACCAAACTTTTTTGTCAAACCCTGAAATGGCAGCATGAGGAATTTTATTTTGCTGATTAGCTGATGTAAAAAGCCAAGAGTGAATAATTTGAGGTTTGGATAAAACAATCTTATCAGCTGATTTTTCAAGCTGTTGTTCTTTTAATGTTGATTGAATGGCTTCACGCCCTTCTTTCGGAGCTGTTTTTTTAACTTGAGCACACGAAGTGAGCAGAGCAACAGCGCAGACAGCATAAATAAGATGTTTCATCACATTTCTCCTACATTAAATAGCAGACAAAAAAGATTTTAAACGATTAACAGTGTCAGGAGCTAAATTTGGATTTAATACAGCATTTTGCAAGAGTTGACGAGCTTCTTCTTTTTTATCTTGTTTTAAAAGAATGGCTGTTTTAAGTTCAACAGCAGCGGCATAGTATTCACTTTGAGGTGCTAACAAATCGCTCAAAATTGGTAATAATGTATTTCCATCTTGAGTGTCAATTTGATGACCCACATAGCTCAAGCGGGCAATGTTTCTTAATGAAGAAGGAGCACTTGAGTTTTCATAGATTGATTTTAATGTTGCAAGGGCTTCTTCTAACTTGTTGTTTTGCAAAGCAATGCCAGCTAAACGAAGTTCAGCTAAATATTTGTAATCTGTTTTAGCTTCTTGAGAAACTGTTTTTAATCCAGCAACAGCTTTTTCTTGTTCCCCAGTTGCGTTCAACAAAACAGCAGATTCAAATTTGTTTGATTCATCAAGGCGAACCTTGTTGCGCCAAGAATGATAAAATTCAGTCCCTGCGGTTGATAAAATAATGGCAAAAACACCACCAATGATTAAAAAGCGGTATTTGTTCCAAAAGTTCAATAATCTTTCACGTTGGAGTTCTTCTTCAACTTCACGGGCTAAAATGGCTTGTTGAATTTCTTCCAACTCTTCAGGGGTTTGTTTTTTCATAAAATTATCCTTCCATACATAAAAACTGTTTCCCGATTTTATCAAAAATGATTATGAATTGCAAACATTTTATTGATTTTTCAAAAAAGTATTTAAGATATGGTTTTGAAAAAGTAAATACTTTAGGATTTTTTTTCTTTTTGTGGTAAATACTCAAAAATCGGATTCGTTATGCAACGGGGCAGGGCGGTCAAAAGTGCAATTGAAAAATGCATAATTTTTGGAAATGCGATGATGCCTTTGTTTTTTTCTAATCCATCAATGATGATGTTTGCAGCTTTGTCTGGTTGCATCAAAAATGGCATTTTGAACAGGTTTTTATCAGTTAGAGGTGTTTTGACGAATCCTGGGCAAATAACATTTACTTTAATATTGTCAGCTTTGAGTGCGCCCCTTAAAGCTTCTCCCCATGCTTTTACAAAGTTTTTTGAAGAAGAATAAGCTGGGCAATTCATCAACCCCCTAAATCCTGCAATTGAGCTCATTAAGGCAATTTGACCAGATTTTTGGTTTTTAAAAATTTCAATAGCGGGTAGAACCGTGTTGATAACACCATAAATATTTGTATCAAAAATTTGGCGAATGGAAGCGTCAGTATCTTCTAACCCTAAAACTCCACCAGAAACACCAGCATTTGCAACAACAAGATCAAGTGGTTTGATGGCGTGTGCGTCTAATAAGGCTTTTTTTGCAGCTATTTTATCAGTTGTGTCAAATTGAAAAGTGTGGACAAGAGCTCCCTTTTCATTACATTCTTTTGCAATAGCGTTGAGGCGTTCCAAGTTTCTGCCACACAAAAAAAGGTGAACATTTGGCTTAGCATAAGCGGCGCAAATGGCTCTTCCAATACCGCTAGAAGCGCCGGTTATAAAGATTGATGAGGGGGTTGAAGAAATATTTTTCATTTTTTTTGTCCTTTTGTTAAAAAAACTCTTGACATTGGATTATAATTGAGTATAATCAACTTGTCTAGCGAAAAATGCCTCTATGGCGAAACTGGTAGACGCGACAGACTCAAAATCTGTTGATCGCAAGATCATGCTGGTTCAAGTCCGGCTAGAGGTACCAAAAATCAAAACCACCCATATCGGGTGGTTTTTTTGTTTGTTTTTAAGTATTTGTAGTGGTTCGATAATAGTTCGATTTTGTAAGGCTCAATTTTATCATTTATCGAACTTTTAGGATGAGATTAATCTGTTTACATTTTTATAATTTAAATCTTTATATAGAAGTCAAAGGTATATTTTATGTATTGCTTTGTTGTAAATAGTTTGATATACTTTTTTGTACTTTTGGTAAAGGAGAAATTTAGAAATGAAAAAAGTCTTGCTTATCGCTTTATTTTTTATTCCATTTTTAGTAAATGCTCAAGAAATAAAATATAAATCTGAAGACGGTGATATAGTTTTGTATAAAATGATGGGTAAAGAACCTTGTTTTTCACGAAAAAATTTAGAGGTATTTCAAGCAACAGGAACTGAGGCGCTAGTTTGTGAGGTAGGTAATATTTCGTGTCAAATAAGTGGAAAACAACTGATGTTGCTTTGGGATGATCATCATTATTATGATGGGGAAATTATTCAAAATCCTGTTGGTAAATGTGCAAAGCAAATAGGGGTTTATAGGTATCAAACTATTGCCAAATATGATGATGGAACACCTAGATATAGAACAGTTCCTATTGTATCTATAATGGATAAATAATTTTAAGTTTTCAAATTGAAAATTCCAACAGTTCCACCTTTAACGCCAATTTTTTAAAATCCTCTGAATAATTGGCTCGGTATTTGTTCAGCACGCTGTACCAAATCAAAACCACCCACATCGGGTGGTTTTTTTGTTTGTTTTTAAGCGCTTATGCTGGTTCGGTAACTGTTCGATTTTGTAAGGTTCAATTTTTCAATTTATCGAACTATCGTGCAAAATCTATTCTTCAGCATCTCTAAATATGCCACGCATGCAGTCAAATGAAACCTCTATATTTCCAATGGGTCCCAAGTGGTTCTTTGCAATAATAATATTACACTTATTCATTATTTTATCACATTTATTTTCCCATTTTTTATATCGTTGTTTAAAATGATTCTGTGGCTCGTATTTTTGTTTTCGAGGTAATTGATTTTGAAGGTAATATATCTTACGATATAGAAAAATAATTTTATCAGCTGAATCATTTCTTTGATTGTATCCGATAATATCAAACAACTTTGGTATTTTGTTTTTTCTTTGTTCAAGCGATCGTTTTAACTGTGTTAATACTATAATTGGAACATTCATTCGTATAGCCATTTTTTTGAATTCATTTAAGATAGCCATATAATCATTTGTGTGTTTCTCAATGAATTGAAGATAATCAATGATAATACACCCAATTTGATGTTCAGAATTTAATGTTTGTATTTCTTCTTTGATTTCTTTTATATTATGCCCTTTATTGGATAAATAAATTGGTAATTTTGATAGGGATAAACACGAATTTATAACATTTTCTTCTGTTTGGGCATCTTTTATTCCATTAATCCTATCCCAATGCGAAAATTCTGTTTCTAAATTAATAAAACGAGGGATAAGAGATAAGTTTGTTCCATCTAAGTTAAAATAAAGAACACATTTATCTATACTTTGATTTTCTTTTTCTAAATCAAAAAAATATTTGCTTATATTATAGGAGATATTAATTGCAAAGGCAGTTTTCCCCATTGCAGGACGAGCGCCAATTAAAATTAAATCTCCTTTTTGAAAGCCGTTTGTATATGTGTCAAAAATCCTTAAACCACTTGGAAGTCCGACAGGGGTATGTGGATGATTTTTTTTAAATTCTATTTCATTTAAAAAATCATTCAGTGATGTTGAAATGTGATTTTTATGCATATTTTATACTCCTTTGACAAAAAGAGTATAAAATGCCTATCTGTCATTTTTTGACGTATTGAGTTAAAAGTTTTTGCCATTTTTCTTTTTTTTGATTAAATTCCATACGAGCATTAGCAGAACTTGGCGATGGTAAAATATGTTCTTCTCCATTTGACATTTCCTCTAACCAATTTTTATATGTTTCATCAACTTGTTTTAAATATCTTTGATAGTGTTTAAATGCTTTTTTGCTGCTAAAAAAAATACATTCCAATTGTGGACATTCTGTTTTTAAAGTTGTTAAATCATTGTATTCAGGGTCTTTAATGGATGAATCTTTACTATTATCAATATAGCAAGATTTAATCATATCCCATAAGCCAATTTTATGTTTTTTTAAGAAGTTTTTTCTATTTTCTATTAATTGTAGGTTTTCATCTGGTGAGGGTTTTTGATCATTTTTTTTAGTTTCTAAATGTTTAATTGGGGTGTCCCCAAAAATTTCACTCATTATTTTCCAAAATTGATTGGTTGATTTATGATAAAAGAATGTATCTCTGGATGCCTCTGATGGAAAAGTTCCTAAAATAACAACTTTTGCATTTGGTTCGATATATTTCAAATCTACAAATTTTCTTTCCATTTTTTTATTTCCTTTCAGGTTTAATGACTTTAACTTTATTTCCCCAAGTGTATAAATGCCAATCCATTTCTTTTTGACCTCCAGCAAAAAATTTGACTGTCAAAGTGCCATCAGGATTTTTTATCATCTGTTGTGAGGGATGAAATTCATATTTTGAGGCATCATCTGCCGTTTCCGCATTAAATAACCATTCTACCTCTACAGGATCTTCACGATACACACCAAAGCAATCTTTTGTAAAATCTTCTAATGAAAAACTTTCATCTTTTCTGAAAATATTATCAGTTAGTTGAACATCGGATAACTTGTGCAGTGCAAAATAACGATATTCTTTTGTTTTATCAGAATAAGCGACCAAATAATGTTTGTTTCCGTATAAAAAGCCATAAGGCGAAACAGTTTGTTTTTCGTTCTTATAAGTTATTGTAATTTTCTTAGTGGATAAAATAGCCTCTTTTATAATATCTAAATAATTGGTGTTAATTTTGATTTTTGGACCAACACGACGGGCAAATCCTTGAGCTTCTAATAAAACCTCTGCATCTGGTTCTATTTTCCTGAGCGTGTCTGTTTTTATTGAGGCTGTAATTTTTTCAATAATTGTATTTAATTGAATGGCTTTGTCGGATAGTTTTTCTTTTTCTAAAGCATCTTTTGCTAAGTTTAAGCAAGCCAAATCATCAGCTGAAAATTGAATAAAATCTTTTAATGTTCCTTGAGGAATTCGCCACCTTTTTTGACGATTATCACCCTCGATTTCTTCTGCTTGAATAAAACGAGAAACTATCATGTCTCGCATTCTTTCTGCTGTTCGTCTGGATACTTGGAAACGATTCATTATGTCGGAAAGACTAACACCTTCGCGATTTGATTGCATACAAATTGCTAAATCTAATAAATTTTCTGTTTTTTCATATGGCATCATAAACTCCTTATATATCCAATATACGACATTTTTTGACATAGTCAAATTATTTTTTGTCTCCCATCCTCATGGCAGGTTTAGGTGACTTGCTCAAGTTGTAATTGAAAGGAAAGGCTTTCAATTAAACGATACAACTCATCAATTTCTTTGATATTATTGGCTCGGTATTCGTTCAGCATGCTGTACCAAAAATAAAATAAGCCCCTAAAAATGGGGCTTTTTTTTATGCTTATTTTTCGCCTGTTTTTACTTTCCCGTCACTGTTGCACGTCACTTTGCCCGATAAAGACTTTTAGACACACCTATATTTTAAGATTTTAGTACCATTTTTCCCGAACGGATTTGTCGGACATTGATGATTTTTACCCGATTGGATTTCTCGAACAACCTCGAACTTTAAGACATTTAACGAATTTTTTAAATTTCTGTCTTCTAATAGTTCTTTAATAACCTTTTTGTAATTAAACTGTGGCATTCTTTGTAAAGAGCATCAAGTCTTTGATGATTGGTTTCTGCTTCGCTGAGTTCGCTGATTGATTTGATTAAAGAATGTAATGCATCTATGGATGGATGTCTGTGTTCTGATAGTATCATCCCATAATCAATTCCAACATCTATTCGCCTACAATTGCCATTTTGGCTCATAGTGTTTCATTGCTTTACGCAGAAAAACAGTTCCCCAAACTGTTTTTCTTTGCGCAGTTGTTTTTGTTTAAAAACTGTTCAGAAAACTCATATTAAGTATTGATGTATACCAAATCCTTTAAGTGATTAAAGACCTTGATTAAATAATCTGTATCAGGGTGTTGAGGGAGTTCTTCTGTGGCTTCAGGTTACTCTATTTGTTCTTCTTTTAACCCTTTCTTTTCAATAAGTTGAGTTCTTGCTTTTGCTAATAATTCATCTAATTTTTCTATTGCTGTATTCATGTTCATTCCTTTGGTTATATATGATTTATTTATGGAATGAATACAAAAAAACTCTGCTTTCACAGAGTCTTTTGATTAAATAATTGATTTTGGAAAGATAAAGATATAAAATGTATTAAAGGAGTTAAAGATTGTTTATGCTAATACTGAACATCAATGGGCCAATCAATTCAGGCAAAACAACTGTTTCTAAGATTTTGGTAAATATACTTCCAAATGCCACTTTTATTGAAGTGGATGAACTGATGAGCGATGAAGAACAAGAAAAAATCGGCTTATCCTTAAAAGAAGGGTGGGCAGAACGAAAAAAACGACTGAATGAAAAGTTATTGGCATTAAAAGAAGGTGAAGAGTTTGAAACCGTTATCTTCGCTTATCCGATTTCAGAAGAAAGTTATCAAAAATGGTCTGCTCTAGCCGATGAAAACACTCGATTTTTGAACATTACCCTTGCACCGAGTTTGGAAGAATGTTTGAAAAATCGTGGTATGCGAGAACTGGACGATTGGGAAAGAAATCGCATTCGGCAAATGTATGAGGAAGGCTATCAAAACCGTCCGTATTCTGATTTTATTGTCAACAATGATAACCAAACACCCGAAGAAACCGCCGAAATTATCAAAGGATTTATAGAACATGCTTTATCCCCAAAACAACAGTGGCTTCATTTAGTTGAAAGGCGTTGGCCGGCTCTGTTGAACGGAGAAAAGACTTCAACACTACGGTTGAACGAGGGTTTTATTCATAAGGGTTTTTTGGTTTATAAAGACTGTCCGAAAGAACAATGGGCAGAGGTGGTTTATGTGACAGGGGTCTATTATCTGCCCTTAAAACAGGCTTTGGAAACAGATGGTTTTGATACCCACACGCCAGATGTAGAAACAGGCCTTAAACAAATGCGGGTTCATTATCCGGATATAACACTAGATACACCGATTTTGTTGGCAAAACATTTAAGTGTTCCGGAGACAAAGAATCTTTATCCAAACGAAGTAGATGAGATTTTAGATGCAATTAAAAATTCGTAAAGCCATACCAAATGATGCCAGAGATATCAAATCCGCCCACTATCATGCTTACCAAGCCTGTTATCGAGGATATTTACCTGATGATTTTCTGGACAATATGCCTTTTGATGAAGCGGTGATAGAACGAACAGCTAATCGTATTAAAGAAGTTGAATATTATGTTGCCGAAACAGAAAATCACGTTGTTGGATTTTTAACTCTTGAATATCCGGAAGAAAGAGCTGTTGAAATTCAAATGCTTTATGTTCATCCTGATTTTCAAAAACAAGGTGTCGGAAGCGCTTTAATGAAAGAGATTTGCCGATTAAAAAAACAAGACGGCTATAATAAGTTAATTGTGTGGACAATCAAGGATGGACCTTCCATTGGTTTTTATCAAAAACAAGGGATGATAAAAACAAACGCTCCGAGTAAAAACTTTTGGAAACTTGATGTTCCACTCATCCGTTTTGAAAAAGAGTTATAAGTAAAAACAAAAAGGATTTTAGATGATTTATTTACTCAGACACGGACAAACGGATTGGAACTTGGAACGCAAAATCCAAGGTCATTTGGATATGGCATTAAACGAAACGGGCAGAAAAGAAGCCCTTATTTGTTTGGATAAGATAGTATCTCTGAATATAGATAATATTATCTCATCAGATTTAGTCAGAGCAAAAGAAACCGCTCAAATTATCAATGAGAAATTGCATTTACCTGTCCGCTTTGATTCTAGGCTAAGAGAAATTAATTTTGGTAATTTACAAGGTCGACTCATTCAAGATATCACTCAAGATGAATGGGATATTTTCAATAAAACACCACACGAAGTAAATGCAGAATCTTGGGAAGATGTTTACCTTCGGGTTAAATCGTTTTTTGATGAATTGGATGACATAAAAAATACATTGATTGTGACCCATGGCGGTGTTATCCGTATGGCAAAATACTTAAGTCAAAATCCACATTCTTTTGATTGGAATGAGTATGAAAAAACAGCCCTTCATTTAAAAATAAAGAATACTGAAGTTTTTAGATGGTTCTTATAAGGAATATTATAAAGATGGAAAAATAAAAATGGATTGTACTCTCTATAATAATATTCGTAACAGTCAATCATGTGAGACTTATGATACGAATGGTAAAAAATTAGAATCTACATCAGTTGTGCTAATTTTTTAAAATCCTCTAAATGATTGGCTCGGTATTCGCAAAGCACGCTGTACCAAAAATTAAAACCACCCATATCTGGTGTTTTTTTTGTTTGTTTTTAAGCACTTGTGCTTGTTCGATAATAGTTCGATTTTGTAAGGTTCAATTTATCGAACTCTTTTTTGTGATTTATTGTAAAACAAGGGGTTATATTGGTTCAAGTTTAACGAGCCCCCGAAATAGTTTATGTTAAATGAAATTTTATACTCAAACTTAACGTGAACGAGATAAATCAATCCAATATCTTTCTAAGTTAACATTTTGGTCTGGCTCATGTACAGTTGATTCATAAACACCGTTGTTATTTAAAATGGCTCTTTTGCTTCCTTCGTTGCCTGTGATGCAAGAAATTAACACCTTTTCAATACCCAATTTTTTGCATTTTGGTAACACCATTTTTAACATTAAGGTCGCATATCCTTTGCGCCGTTCGCTTGGCGCAACAGAATAACCTATATGCCCCCCATATTGTTTCAAGAACTCGTTAAAATAGTGCCTGATTTGGATCATACCAACAATTTTTTGGTCTTTTTCTCGTACTAGTATATATTGAGTTGATGGAGTGAAACCTGATGGCACAGTACATGGATCCTTGCAACGCAGCACATAATCTATCCAATCTTTTGGGGATTCAAACTTTTTAAGTGCGTTGGTTCCATCCATCGAGCTATTGCAATCCAGAAATTCCTTGCGATATGCGCAAATTTGTTCTTCGTATTCTATGATGGGCTCTATCAATTTAACAGAATCTGGTGTGTTAAGTGTCATCTTATGACCTTTCATGAACAACTGTGCCTCATTGTACCACAGATTGATCTTGAATACAAGAATTTTTTCCGAGGGAAAACTTAATTCGGGACGCCCGCATCCTCAAATTAAAATTGCAGGAATTTCACCTTTAACGCCAATTTTTTAAAATCCTCTGAATAATTAGCTCGGTATGCATAAAGCCGGCTGTACCAAAAATTAAAACCACCCGCATCGGGTGGTTTTTTTGTTTGTTTAATCTATCTTAAAGATTAATTGTTTTTCTTCTCATTTGCGTTTTTGCAAATGAACAAGTTGGTTACAATGAGTAAGAGTGCTGTTAAGAAAAAGCTGGTGTAAATGTTGGTTGCTTTTTCAAACAGCATTAAGGCGATATAAAAAAGTGTGTTGACAAAAAGCGTTTGTCCAAAAGTTGTTTTATAATAAAGAGCAATAATCCAGTGTAAAATAACTGTGTAAAACAAAATAATCAGATAAAATACGCAGAATATAAGAAGACTTAATACGCCATATAAAAGCAAAGAAATATAGTCTTTTATATAATCAAAAGAGGTTTGAACAATTCCCTTATCGATGGTAAAAGCTTCTTGATTTTGTGGTGCGTTAAGACATTGTCTTTCTCTTTTTTCTCCTGCTACAGAATACAAACACTTTTTGCTAAAATACCATCCATCTTCAGAAAGAGTGTTAATATCAAGCGTATCTGATCGTGTGTCTAACACAATTTTGAGTGGTTTTTTTTCAAAAAAGATGGTTTTGCTAATAACCGTATTTACAGGTTGTGTAATTTCCCCATTTTGTATGGTGATAGGCAAAAAACTATCAATGGTTTCATTGATGATGGGGATATTTTTTTTAAGATAAGGGGTTATTTGAACTGAAAAAGAAATAGACATTCCAATTGACAATAAAAACACAAGCAGAGGGCCAATCCATTTTTTTTCTAAAATACTTTTCATATGCAATCCTTTTAATTATTAAATTTTCTTTATTTAAAGATAATATGGATTGTAACATTTTGTCAATAAAGAGTTGGTGATGATGAATATTATTTTTTTTATATAAATCAATAAGTTGTTTGATTTTGTTTTAAGGGTGTATAAATCATGCTATAATAAAGATATAAAAAGAAATATGTTCTGATGCAGAATAGGGGGTTTTTATGATTAAGCAAGATAATATGTTAGTATCTGATTTGTTAGATGCATTGTATCAACCAGGAATGACGTATGATGAATATTTAAGAAAAATATATTTACACACGAAAAGTAGCGTTCTTGAAAACCGTTATAAATCAACAGGGGCTGAAATGTTTTATCAGGGGTTGCAAGAAACTTTGTTTAGAATGAATGATCCTGAGTATCCCTATGATAAAGAATATGTCCGCAAACAACAATTAGCCAACAGACCTGGTTTTCCATCTGATGCAAAAGAAATACAAAAATTAAGAGAAGGCAAGTTAGATTATATTGGGAAAGCAGTTTATGATTTTAGACGTGTGGCCTCATATCCCGTATCAACAGAAAGCAGTCTTGATGAGTTAAATAACTATATAAATGATCAATCTGTTATGTATAATAATACGAAAACGAATGGTTGGTTGTATCGTCTTCCAAAAGGGTATCAAAAAGAAGAAATTGTGGAGCGTATCTACATCAATGCAAGAGGAGCTGCTGAAGTTGCGAAGTTTTTGGATGATTTTTGTTGCAAAAATAACTGTTATTACAAAATGCCAAGGGATAAAGATTTTAGCAAACGTGTTGATACATATATTATTTATTCGAGCAAGCCTTTTTCAGATAAAGATAAAGAAAATATTATTCGAATGGTTTCACCTTATGTCAGAAAAGATTTGCCAAAAAGAACAAATGATTTAGATGGTGAAAAATTAGCAGATGGTATTTTTATAGCGCCAAATTATTCGGGTGAACATATTGAACGACACATTGCTAGTTTGGATTCTCCATTAGAAGTTTCTTTGAGAGGAACAGAGGAAAGTGCTGCTGCTGTTAAACCATTACAGTTAAGTACAGGGACGGTTAAAGTTTTTGAATTTTTAACAGAGGCTGTTAAAAAACACTTTCCAAAGGAAACTGCTGAAATACAAAGGCTTAGAGATAAGGCTTTTGAAAGATTTGATGTTTTACTTGAAAACTGTGAATATGTTTTGACTGCAAAAAATGGAGTGTTAGGACAAAAAGATCTTGATTTGTTGCAAAAAATGGGGTGTGTCAGTCCCAAAATAGCAAAAGGACGGCAAGGTGAAATTAAAAGCATTACATTGTCAAATTCTGGTTCTAATAGAGGTTTTTGTAATATGTTGATAAAGCAAAAAACATATCCTCGTCCTGTGAAAGATCAAAATATTGATTTTCAACAAGCTTTAAGTGATGTTGTTGCAACCAATGATGTTTATCAAAATCCTGAAACAGGATTGGTTGGGTTTGTTCCGAAAAAAGGTGTTTCCAAAATGCAGGCTTATGAAACGCTTTCAAAATTAAAAGTATTTGGATTATTGCTTGCATTAAGTGTTGAGCAAAAAGATGGAAGCAGACTTTTTGTTGCAGATCCAAAAGCAAAAGATTCTAAAAATGCAGCAATTATTGATGGTTTAAAAAGACAATTGGGAAAAGGATGCAAATAGCTTTTAAGTTCTTAAATTAAAAATCAATAAAAAGCCCCTATTTCTAGGGGCTTTTTTTAGTTTATTATCATGAGTTAAAAGGAATACCTTTTGCATCTTTTATGGCAGTGATGATTTGAATTAAACTCTAAAAGATGGTAGTTGTAAGTTTTGATATTTTTGTTTAATAATGGTTTTTGTGTTTTGAGTAAAAAAATATTGACAAACTTGTTTTTTTTGTGATATTTTATAATAAAATTATAAAGGAGTCCCGTTGTGCCAAAAATTTCAGTAATTATTCCAGTTTTTAATGCCCAAGAGTTTTTATCCGAATGTTTAGATAGTGTTTTGGAACAAACACATCAAAATTTTGAAGTTATTTGTGTGAATGATGGGTCAACGGATGATTCTCTTGCTATTTTGAATACTTGGGCCAATTATGATAAACGTATCAAAGTGTATTCGCAAGAAAATCAAGGCCAATCTGCTGCACGGAATAAAGGTTTGGATGTTGCAAAAGGAAAATACATTTTCTTTTTGGATTCGGATGATTTTATTCACCCTCAAACATTGGAAGCAGCCCATTATTATGCTGAAAAAAACAAAACAACTTTAACAGCCTTTTTGTATGAAAAGGAGGAAAATCCAGGTGCTTTTGATGGGATGAATTTTGAAATGTATGATGTTAAATCCTTGCCAAATTTGATTCGTTCAGATTTGATGGCGTATACAGCTCAAAATGCAAAACCAAGGGTTTCTCGTGTTGTAACGACGATGTTGTTTCATAGAGATATTTTTAAAGATTTGCGTTTTAAACCTGGGATGTATTATGAAGATACTCAACTTTTATTAACGGTTTTAAAAGATAATGTGATGTCAACGATTTTACCTATCCCTTTTTATAAATATCGGATGAATGCTGCATCAACAACAAATCAAAAATTCACTGAAAAGCATTTGAACAGTTATCGCACTTTATTGACGGACTTGAGGGATCAATACCAACACGACCCTTATTCTAGAAAGTGGAAATTTTTGATCAAAACGCTGGTTGAGCCTGTTTGTTCAAAGTCGTTAACTCATGTTTATAATATGCCTCCAAAAGAGCAACGCCGCATGATTTTTCCATTATATCAAATGATTACAGAGATGAAGAGATCAAACTCTTTATCTGAAAAAAAAGATGCTGTTATAGTTGATATGATGAATGATTTGGTTGGAAAAATTAAACGTCATATGATTGAACAAATCAGACGGCGTCATCTTCGTGAAAAATGCGTTAAAACTGTAAAAATCAGAAATTCTCAGGTTAAAAAACTACGTTTTCAAGGGCATGGAATTATTCGGTGCTAAATTATTTTCTTGACATATTTGGGTATTTGGAATAATAACAACACTTCATTTGTTGTTTTAGGAGAGTGAGATGAAACCGATATTATCTGCGATGCTTTCTGTTTCAGGGCATACATTAACGGATAATGAAAAATATATGCTTGAAGAATCAAATCCTATCGGAGTGACTATTTTTAAGCGTAATATTGCAACGTGGAATCAAGTTTCAGCGTTGACAAAATCAATCAAAGAGGTAATCGGTCGTGAAGATGTGTTGATTGCTGTTGATCAAGAAGGTGGATGTACCTCTCGATTTGAAATGCCTTTAACGGATAGAAATTTTGCCTCTCAATTTAGTATGGGTGATTTGCCTTTTCTTGAAATGAAGGAAATGGCAAAATTACAAGCTGAATTGATTGCTCAAGATTTAAAAAAAGCAGGGGTTAATTTAAATTATGCTCCTTGTTTGGATGTTCGATATGATATAACAGCACCGGTGCTTCAAAATAGATGCTATTCTAAAGACAAGCAAGTGGTTGCTGAATGTGGCAAAGTCATGATTGAAACTTATAAAGAACAGGGTATTGTTCCTTGTATGAAGCATTTACCTGGGCATGGGCGTGTGGTTGTTGATCCTCATTTTTTGTTGCCAGCATTAAATGAAACTGTCAGTGAGTTGGCAGATGATTTTTATCCATTCCAAAAAAATGCAGATAATTGTCCAATGGGGATGACGGCACATATTTTAATTCCATCTGTTGATGACAAGTGGCCTGTGACACAGTCAGCTGAGGGTATTTCCCGCTTGATTCGTGGAGAAATTGGATTTGATGGTTTTTTAATTAGTGATGGAATTGAAATGCGGGCATTGAATGGCACTTTGTATGAAAATACAAAATACGCTTTAGCAGCGGGATGTGATGCTGTTTGTTTTTGCCGTGGAACGGAAGATGGTATGCGTCAGGTGATTGATGCTTCTAGACCATTGTCTGATAAAAGTTTAATACGTCTTAAAAAATGTTTTGATGTTTTGCATAATGAACACCCCATTTCAACAAATGCAGTGCAACGCTATGAAGATTTAAGATCAAAAATAAGACAAACTGTCAATGATTATGATGCTGTTGAAGTTTTAAATTTAGAAAATGGGAAAAACGGCTTTCAAGCTGTCAAAAAAAAAATAACGAGAAATAAAGTTTCTTTCCCCTCTGTTTTATATGAAAATGTGAAATGTTGAGTTTTTTAAAGCCCCTATTTCTAGGGGCTTTTTTTAGTTTATTGTCATTAGTTAAAAGGAATACCTTTTGCATCTTTTGTGACTGTGATGATTTCAATAATGACCCAAAGCCCAACAATGATTAAAGGAATTACCAACCAAAACAAAAGAACACATAGGAGAAGTTGAGTTATGCCTTTCCCTGTGTACCCAGCATAAAAGTTGTGAATACCAAATCCGCCTAAGAAAAATGCTAATAAAATATAGACTAAACGGCTCTTTGGTGTGCCCAAAGATTGGGTATCTAAGTTTTTTAAAATATTTTCTTTTTGTTGGTTAAATTCACTTTCAGAAATAACACCTTTTTCTTTAAGTTCTGCTAATTTTGCTAAATTATCAACATTGTTCATTTTTTTTGCCTCCTCTTGTTTATTGATAACTATTTAGTTTTTTATACATAAATACGTTTTATATGTAAATAGAAAAATAATGTGTACATTTTTTTTAATAAGTTTTTAAATATGAAAAACTTTGACAAATAACAAAAAGTATGATATAATAGGCCTAACTTAGCTTGATTGATCAAAAAGAGGGGATTTTTATGGAAAAAATCAAACCGCAAGATGAAATACTCATATTAAATGAGGATATCGAACCTATGACAAAAAAAATTTTGTCATACATTGATGATTATATGACCAATCATTTGAACAAATCTTTTGATACACCTGTTGAAAAGCTTCTTTATCTTGCAAAACACGGGTTTGCTGGTTTGTCGGATGAAATTTTTTCTATTATCAACAAAAATGATGATTTGCGTCTTATTGAAAAAGGCGTTTTTTCAAAAGAAACTGAAGTTGATGTGAATGCACAGGACCAAGAGGGGAACACTCTGTTACATTATTTGGCTGTGTCGCATCATCTGTGTCCTTTAGGTGAATATTTACTCAAAAAGGGAGCCAATGCTAGTGTTTTTAATCAAAAAGGCGAAACAGCGTTGAAAAAAAATGCCCATCGCTTAAATGGATATGCAGATGCTTTAATTTTTGCTACCAGTGTTGAAAATTTAAATAAAGTTTATCCAGATGGGGAAACGGTTTTGACCTCTTTTGTTCAAAAAGGATGTGACTGTAAACTAGAAGAAATCTTGTTTTTATTGCAAAAAGCGGGCGTTGATGTGAACAAACAAAACATTCAAGATCATACACCCCTTTATTATCTGGCTAATCGTATAGCTGAAAGTGAAAAAGTAGGGCCGGTGAACCCAAATTTACAACATGCTTTTTTGATGATGGTTGAGCAAGGGGCTCATTTTTCAAGAGATGAGGTTTTTGAGTTGCAAATTTTTGACTCTTTGGAAAAAAGACCTCTTTTCCTTTTGGGTGTTCCTTCAAAAGAGTTTAAAAATGAACATAATCAGGAGGGGAACTCACCATTACATTTGATGATTAAATTAAATGCTTTTGATCAAGCTTATTGTCAATTGAAAGATTTAACAGGCAAAGAATTGAGCTTTAAACTGATTGATAAGTGTTTGGAAATAGCATCTGTTAATGCAAAAAATAATTATAATGATATGCCACTCGATTTGATTCAAAAACAAGATCAAATGGATTCTAAAATTGCGCTTTATTTAATAGAAAAAGGCGCAAGAACAACAGATGAAAGAACCAAAACGTTGGCGCAACAATTATATGATGCAAATGGGGACAAGTTTTTGGAAAATTTGATTTTTAGGTACTATCAAGGTATTGAGTTGGGTGATAGCTATTTTAGAGAAAGTATGTGTATGGATCGTTTTTCTTCAGGGGAAGAATTGTTGGAAGAAATGTATGAAAATCACTCAAAAGGTAAGCGTCAGCAAGAAGAAGAGCGCTTAGCACGGGAGAATCCTGGGAAAGATGCTTGCCAACTGTATTTGGAAAGGAAATATGGCTCAAGACGAGATGGGTTTTATTAATATATGATTTTTAATTGTTTTTTTATGAGATGGTAGACAAATATTTGTTTTTGGGATAAAATAAAAAGAGGATGAGTTTAATGGAGGGTGTTTTGAAAAATTCTATGGATGAAATTATTGTTCGTTTTGGAAGTAAACGAATCAGTTTTGAAGAACGAATGAGAATCGAAAAAGCAAAACAGACTTTGAAAAGACTTGAAAGTGAAACTGAATATGCTTGGATGATTACTGTGAAACAGCAAAAAAGGTTTTTGAAAAAAATCATCAGTCAAGAAAAAAAGTTTAAAGAAGTGCCACTTCAAGAATTTTTAAAGCTGGATATTAAAAATCTAACACCAATTGAAAGACGCCTTCAAAACAGTCTTAGATTTTTGTATCATCAAAATGGTCAAGAAAATCTCATTTTTAAAAAGTTTCCAGATAGAGCGGAGCCATTGATTATTGATTGTACAACAGAAGCTGAAATTTCAACAGCAGGTTTGTATTTTAACAAGATAAATACGGTTCTTGTTGGGAATAAATCTGTTGATGAAGCTGTTTTTATTGAAGTGATGGCACATGAATTAAAACATGCTGAACATTGGATTGATTCTGTTGAAACTCAAAATTTTAATAATTATCAACAACATCAAATTTTGTTTTTAAAAGAAGCACAAGCTTATGCTTGTGGGAAAAATGCGAGATACCAGTTTGTCAAAAAAGTGTATGATTCATTGCAAAAAGAAAATGCATTTTTTGCACAGTTTTTAGATTTGAACGGCGAAAACAAAAATATAGATGAGGCCATTAAGGTAACGTCTCCTGCATTTATTGTGAATCATTTGAATAATTTTTTAGACAAAGAAGAATATATAAATAGTTATAAAGATGACTATGATCAAAAGTTTCCAATTTGTTTTTCAGATAAGGGATTAACAAAAATCCCAAATGCATTTGGTATTGATAAAACGGATGAAGTTAAGATTTTGAAAATACTGAATAAAAGAATTTCAAAACAATCACGCACACCAGACAATCAATTTATTCAAGCGGTTGAAAATCATGCGTTTGATAAAGTTGGAAAATTAGCATCCGCAAAAGATAAAAATGGGCAATATTTTGTGTCTGATGAGGTTTTTAAACATTATTTGTGGTGCGATTGCTGTAATGATTTGAAGTTGTTTAATTCAATGAATAAATCGGGCCGTTTTTCAGCAGAAGATTTGAAAGATTTGACTGGGAATATTTTGCATTTTGGGGATGATGAAATTATTTCTTCAGGTATATTGCTTGAAAGGATGAATATTTTTGATAAGATTATTTCTCAAAAAGATCAAAATGGTAATTTTGTTGTTCCATCAGACGAAATGAACGCATTGATAGATTTTGCGGAAACGATAGAGTCAGAAGAAATTGGCCCGTTATTAAATCATGCTAAGATGCGTCTGAAAAAAAGATCATCTTCTATTAGAAAAAGAAAAAATAATGGAAATGAGTTGTGATAAAAAAAAGAGAGTGTTTAAACTCTCTTTTTTGCTACTGAAATAAGATTTTTTTGATTTTGTGGTGTACACTTGTGTTTTCTAAAACTGGCTCTGTGAATAGGTGCGCCTGTTGTCCTTCTGCAAAATAAAAAACATTTTCACCAGAGTGATTGTTTTTTGTATAAGTACATTCATTTGTGAGGCCGCCTGTTTCATGATCTGCAAGGATAATAACTGTTGTTTTTTGATCTTCTTTTGCAAATTCGATAGCTTGCTTGATTGCGTTATCAAAGCGAACAAGTGCTTCGGTCATATTTTGAAAATTATTGAGGTGAGATTGTTTGTCAATTTCAGATTCTTCAATCATCACAAAAAAAGGTTTATCTGCGTTTTTTAAAGTGTTTAAAACTTCTTTCATCGCTTGATCAATTCGTTTGACAGATTGAATATCCATTTTTTTGCTTGCAATGGAAAAGTCTTGTTCAATTTTTTTTGTATTATAGCGTGAATCCGTGTGGGCATAAAAAGCTGAAGGTGTTGCACCAGATACTCCATCAGTTGTACGAATGATGGTTAAATAGCCTTTTTCAGCGCTCATTTCAGCTAACGTTTTGCAAGGGGTTTTATCTGGTAATATACCAAGATATTTGTTGTTTGTTTTGATACCGCAGGAATAGGCTGTTGCCCCAGCTGCTGAATCGGTGATTGAATTGTTGGCTGACTGGGTTTTGATTTCTCCTTTTGGCGTGAGTGTTTTTAAAAACAGAGGGTTATTTTTATGTGTACAGTGGATGTGATTTTTGCCCATACCATCCCCAATCATTAAAATCACATTATCTGCAAAAGCAGGGGTTGCAGTTGTTAATAATAAAGTGATCAAAAGAGCAGTTGTTTTTTTCATGATTAATCCTTTCAATATTTTTTAAGTATAAAAGGATATGGTTTTAAAATCAAAGTATTTTGTAAAAAAAAGAGGATGATTTTTTGCATCCTCTTATAAAAAATATCAAATCAATTTAATTTTGTTTGAATTTAATAGTCGTAACACCGCCAGTGGAGCAATCATCTAATTCCCCAATCATATTTTTAGCGACACGGCAAATTTCTTGAGATGAAAAGGTAACAATAACGGTTACAACTCCATTTGTTGCAATAGCACCTTCACCAAGGGAGAGTTCTTCTCCTTCTTGTAATTCCCCAATGCGTTGATTTTCATATTTAAAATTGGCTGGGTTAAATGGCTTTTTCATCGCTTTTGCTGAAAGGCTTGTTGAATAGGCAAGAGATGCATATTTTGTTGCTTTGTCTAACAATGCATTTGCTCTATAACGTGTCATAGAAACGGAAAATCCCAAAATACCCCCAGCGGATAAAACCCCAACAACAGCCAAAACGCCAAGCATTTCAACCATGGAACGACCTGATTCAAGTTTTTTCATGTAACCATCCTTTTGAATTGATAAAATATGTGGCGTTTTCAGCACCTCTTTTTTATTGTATAAAAGAGTTTTTATTCCGTCAAGCTCTTTTGTATGGGATGAAAAAAAAGGATGACTAAAGCCATCCTTTTTTGTATTTGCATAACAAAAGATTAGTTTTGTTTGAAGTCGAGATCGACTTTACCAGTATCATCACAAGTTTTTGTTGTTTCACCTAAGATTGACAATGCTGTGTCGCAAACATCTTGGTTAACAAATTTAACTTCGAGTGTAACAAGACCATCAGCGCTAATTGATTTAACTGCGAGAGTTTCACCAGTATCTAAAGCACCCAATTCTTTTGTTTTGTATGCGATATCTGTATCTGCTAAATCTGTTTTGCCCATAGCGATAGATGTTTGTTTTGTTGAGAAGGCAACTGTAGCAAATTTACCTGCTTTGTCGATCATGTTGTTTGCACGGAAACGGTTCATTGAGAGCATGTAACCAGCGATACCACCGATTGACAAAACCCCGATGATTGCCAAAACGCCAAGCATTTCCACCATTGAACGACCTGATTCTTGTTTTTTCATTGTATAGTCTCCTTATAATAATTAAAATTAACCCCACTCTCTGAGCGGAATCCCTAAGATAGTATAGTCTATCTAAGAAGAGAATTTTCCCCTCCTAAAATCTATTGTTACATAAAGACTTGAAAACTGTCAAGTGATTTTTTTATAAAAATACTAAAAAATAGCTGTTGAAATATTATCTTATTGAATTTTTAGAAATTTTTGAGCGCTTAAATCAAATTTGTTTTGAGTTTCTTTTGACCAACCCATGAGAATTTCTTTATTCATAATAAAAAGAGGGGTCCCAATTTTGTTGGATAAATTGAACTCTTTGACGGCTTGAACGAGCTTTTCGCGTGCGGTTGTTTCTTTAATATTGAGCATTTCAATGTTCATATTTGGGTGTTTTGCTTGAATGTGGCTGATGGCGTCATGACAGTGAACGCAACCATCCTGCCAAAAAAGATAAACGGTATTTTGCTTAAAAAGTTCTTTTTTTTCACAAGAGATAACACCATTTATCCCAACAAAAAGGAACAAAATGCATAATGTTTTTTTTAAAAAAGAACGAAATTTTATCATTATAAACTCCCAAATTGAACCAAGAGCGGTTTTAGTAACACATTTTTTTTTGAATTTCAAGAGGGAAATCATATCTTTTTATGTTAAATGCTTTTTTATTGACTTTTTTTTGAAAAAACAGTATCCTATGTGAAATAATAAAAAGGATTGATAAATATGAAATTTTTAGATGAAGCAAAAATTTATATAAAAGCTGGTGATGGTGGAAATGGGGCCTGCTCTTTCCGACACGAAAAGTTTTTAGAATTTGGTGGCCCAGATGGTGGTAATGGTGGCAATGGTGGGGATGTTGTTTTTCAAGCGGTTGAAAATTTAAATACACTCATTGATTTTCGCTATCAACAACATTTTAAAGCTGAACGGGGCAAAAATGGTGCTGGGCGTAATTGTACAGGTGCAAGCGGGGATGACTTGATCATCAAAGTTCCAGTCGGTACCCAAATTATGGATGAAACAGGTTCCATTGTTTTGGCAGATATGATCCATGGTGGGGATACTTTTGTTGCGGCAAAAGGTGGCAAAGGTGGCCGTGGGAACGATTCGTACAAATCTTCAACCAACCAAGCCCCAGAACAAGCAGATCCTGGTACCCCTGGGGAAGAGCTTTGGGTTTGGTTAAAGCTTAAAATTATTGCTGATGTTGGTTTGGTTGGGTTGCCAAATGCGGGTAAGTCAACATTCCTTTCTGTCATCAGTCGAGCAAAACCAAAAATTGCAGATTATCCGTTCACAACCCTTCACCCCAATTTGGGCATGGCAACGATTGATGATAATATGATGTTGGTGGCTGACATTCCAGGGTTGATTGAAGGGGCATCAGATGGTGTTGGTTTGGGTACAAAGTTTTTAAAACACGTTGAACGCTGTAAGGTTTTGATTCATTTGGTTGATGCAACGGCAGAAGATGTCGTAACCCCATATAAAACTATTCGTAAAGAACTTAAAAAATACAGCCCATTATTAGCAAGCAAGCCAGAAGTTTTAGCATTGAATAAAATTGACGCTTTGTTGCCTGAAGAAGTGGAAGAAAAACAAAAAGCTCTTAAAAAAGCTTCCAAACAAAAGGTTTATGCAATTTCAGGTGTTGCAAGACAGGGAATTACAGAAATTTTGCGTCTTGCGTATAAAGAAATTTTAAAAGCAAAAGAAGGAGAATAAGATGGCTCAGGTGAAAAAAAAGACAACACTTAGCTCAACACAAGCAGCTGCCAAACGCCAAGCAAAAAAGAATGAAGAACGTGTTTTAAAAGAAGAAACAAAACCTTCAAAAGCAAAATGCAGACCAGCAACAAAAACATGTGTTCGCAAAAAGAAAGCAAAATTGCCACAATCTCCTGTTGCACTTTCAAAAGAAGAAGTGAAAGAATTGCTCGCTTTTATTGAACAAAAGTTGGATGATGGCAAGGCTGAAAACATTGTTACCATTGATTTGAAAGGTAAAAGTAGTTTCACAGATTATTTGGTGATTGCAAATGGTAATTCTTCTCGTCACTTGAACGGGTTGGCAAACAATTTGATTCAAGACATCAAAAAAGCAGGGTTCAGAGCCAGAATTTCAGGGGATACATCTGACAGTGGGTGGATTGTGATTGACTTGATTGATGTGATGGTTCACTTGTTTACGGGTGAAATGCGTGATTTTTACGATTTAGAAGGTGTGTGGAAAAACGCAAATTAAAATCATTCTGATGGGGGATAGATGAAAAGAGTTGTTGTTTTTTTTAGTCGAATGATTTGTTTTTGTGCATTGTTTTTTGCCTTTATATCCACTGAGGCAAATGCAGAACGCATTAACAAACCGCATCGGTTCAACAAGATTTATCGTCAGATTATTGAGGATTCAGATTATCTATCCCTTGGTAATGCATTTTCAAAAAACATTATCATTGATTTTTTTGATTATCGCTGCAAATATTGCCAACAATTTCACAAGCAAATGTTTCAAGCTTTGGAAGATGGGAAGCTCAAAAACATCCGTTGGATTATTATTGAAGCGCCTATTTTTGGGGATGATACTAACCAAATCGCCAGACACATTTTGGCAGCAAAAGAGCAAGGAAAGTATAAAGAAATGTTCCTTGAAGTTGCAAAAAGAGGGGATGTTCTTTTATATCAAATTGAATCAATTGCCAAAGATTTGGGTTTGAATGTTGAATTGTTGAAAATGGATGCATACACAGACAGGGTCACTGATGTGTTTAAAAAGAATATAAAATTGTACAAGAAGTTCAAAGTAAATTCAGTTCCATTGATTATTGCGAATAAAAAGGTTTATAAAGGTGCAATTTTAGGTGAAAAGTTAGATGATTTGTTGGAAGATTTGGCCGATTAGCTGAGCATTACATTTTGTGTTCAAGTTGATGAAGGGCGTATTGTCTGAAATGTTCGGCAATGCGCTTATCTTTTGCCAACTCATCAAACTTTGGCATATCTGTGATTTTGATGTTTTGCATCAGGCAAAAAACTTTCATCACTTTGTTTTTAGCTTCATTGAAATTGTCAAATTGACTTTGCTCTAGCGGAGCGCCACGCCCTTTCATATCTGCTTCACAAATCAAAAATAGATTTTGAATTTTTTGTTCATTTTTAAAGTTGTTTGAAATTTTAGCAACAAAATCAAAGAGTTTTGAAAGGCGTATATAAGGAACATCCCTCATTTTCATATGCATTTCAGCTCCCATTTGTGCTAAGGCTTTGTATTTATTAGGCGCTTTCAAACGAGTGCAAATTTCTTGCACCAAGGGAACTCCTCTTTTGTCATGTTTATAATGTGAGGGGAGAATATCTTTGGGTGTTGTGCCTTTGCCCACATCATGGAGCAAAATGGCAAATTTGATTTCTTTTGCGAAGTTTTGCCCTGCTTGAAGTGACAAAATGGTGTGATCACCAGAGTTTTTTTCTGGATGGAACTCTTCTTTTTCCGGCACTTGAAACAGAATATCAACCTCAGGTAAAAGCACTTTTAATGCTCCGCATTGGCGCATTGAAAGAATGAATTTGTCAAAAAATGGTGTGCCAAGCGCTTTTTCAA
This sequence comes from Alphaproteobacteria bacterium, assembly GCA_045632845.1. GTDB lineage: Bacteria > Pseudomonadota > Alphaproteobacteria > CAAHEQ01 > UBA3637 > RGIG4140. Next base: position 1,848 of record JAZQXL010000011.1, on the reverse strand, counting down.
ATTCTTGCCAAATGCGCTCACGGCTCAAATGGTCAAGCATTCCCTCTTGCACCATTTGAGTGGCAAGAGCCATTGTATCTGTGTGAATTGAAAAATCAAGTTGCGCGGCAAAACGGCACATTCTGAGGATGCGCAAAGGATCTTCAACAAAATGCTCACTGTTGATGTGTCGGATGAGCTTTTTTTTCAAATCATTTTGCCCATCAACAAGGTCAATGATTTCACCTGTTGCTTCATCCAAAACAAGGGCGTTGATGGTAAAATCCCTTCGAACAACATCTTCTTGTAAGGTGACAGATTTGTCAAACACAAAGTCAAAATCAGTGTGTTTAGGCCCTGTTTTAACCTCTTTTCTTGCAAGAGCGTATTCATCCTTTGTTTCTGGGTGTAAAAAAACGGGAAAGTGCTTTCCCACTGGTTGGAATCCAAGTGCAATCATTTCTTCAACCGTTGCCCCCACAACCACATGATCAATATCCGTTGCTTGAATGCCTAGCAACTTGTCCCGAACCGCACCACCGACTTGATAAATCTTCATTTTTAATCCCGTTAAAAATTGTTTTTCAACTTTTAACAGGATTAAACAAAAATTTCAATAAAAAATTTATCTACGATTGTTGGGTAAAATTTTGTTTTCTTTCAAAAATTCACCAATATAAGGCATAATATTTTTGACCATTAAACTGACACCGTTTGTGTTTGGATGAATCTTATCGCCCAACATATAATCTCCTTTAGATTGAACGGAGCCATTTTCCATTGCAATCAATCCTTTCATAAAGAATGGATAGAGTAAAAGGTTATATTTTTGTGCCAAAGTTTCATACATTTTTCCAAATTTTTGTTGATAAATGATGCTAGCATAAGGAGGCGCTTGCATGCCAACCAAAAGAACGGAAACATTGTTTTCTTGACACATCTCAATCATTTTCGAAAGGTTGTTTTCCGCCTCAGTTACGCTGTACCCACGGAACACATCATTAATCCCTAATTCAAGAATCAAACCATTTGGTTTTTCTTTTTCCAATATGGCGGGAAGACGCTTTAGCCCCCCACCCGTAGTTTCACCAGAACGGCTATGGTTGATAACCTTGATATTGTAATATCCATTTTTAAACAATTGAGATTGCAGTTGCGAGGCAAAAGATTGATTTTGTGGCAACCGATACCCTGCGCTCAAACTGTCACCAAAAACAACCAATTTGAATGTTTTTGACTGGGCAATATGTTGTGCCTCAGCAACCCCAAACATCCCGCATGAGATAACAAAAACAATCCCTAAAATCACTTTTTTGAACAAAGATTTCATCATTCCCTCCTTATTTTTTTCTTTTATTATAGTCAAAAAAACAAGAATGTCTAGAGGGGGATTAGCTTAGATAAGATTTAATTTTGTTAAGAATTTTTTTATTAAAATCCAAACCTGTTATTTTTCAGATTGATTTATTTTTGTCCTGAGCCTTAACCGTATTTTATGGTTAGGAATGAATCGTATCAAAAATAATTTACATTTCTTTTTTATTAAATATAAATTATATTGTTTTTGGAACTGTGTAAAACTAGTGGCTTTTAATAAGATTTTAAAAGCGCTGCTTAAATGAGACATGTCATTCTTTGTCACAAATGATTTTAATTTGGTTTGATAAAAAGTATGTATCAAACCAAACAAAATTTGTTTCTGATCTTGAGTAAATGGCATAGAACACAATCTTAATTCAAATGGTTCATGTTCACAAAATTTAAGCAAATGAGTTCGTTTTTTATCCCATAACTGATATCGATCATAAAAAACAGTTAATATATCAAACCATAATGGGATTTGGGTTAACACTTTTTCACATTGTTTAT
>JAZQXL010000010.1:0-56950 GCA_045632845.1 Alphaproteobacteria bacterium | reverse complement strand
ATTCCAGTCGTGTCAACTTCAACAGGAACACCTGCAGGTACACCAACAGAAACAACATGGACATCCTTAACAGGAACACCTGCTGGCACACCAACAGCTACATCATTTAGCACAATAAGTGGCACACCAACAATCACAGGGACTCCTGGTGGGACATCAACATCATCTCCAGGGGATACTTTAACATCATCTCCAGGGGATACTTCAACCTCATCTACAGGGGATACAACGACATCAACACCTGTTCCAGGGGAAACAACGACATCAACGACTTCAAGTACTCCTGTTACAAGTTCAATAGTTACAACAAGTGGTGTGTGTCGTCCTATTTATCGTTTGGGTAGTCAGAGTGTGCTAGCATCTCCTATTCAACAACATGGATTTAATGGTGCAAATTTTGGGAATACAGGTAAGCCTAAAGATCCAGATCCTAAAGATGCTACAGTGTTAACAGATGAAGAGTTTTTTGCTCGATGCAAAGGAAAAGAGGGGCAAGATATTATTGTTCCTGGGATGGGGGGAAACCGGTGTCCTAGCAACTGGACGGAAGTTTCTTCTAGTCCTGCAGTTACCACTGTAGGTGGGACCCATGTGTGTCCTGGGAAAGGGAAATTTTGGTCCTTTACGGAAGAAGCAAAAGCAGCTGCAGAAGATGCTTCTGGAACAATGTGTTCCACAACTTGTCACCAAGAAGTTGTATGTAAGGCAGCGGGAGCTACTCCTACCTATGGTGCAATAGATTGTAGTGGTACTTATGATTCCAGTAAAACAGCACCAGTAGGGTGTCAACAACATACAGATGAGGATGATCCAGAATATTCTGGTGAACCAATAGCAACAGTAACATGTAAACGTACGTGTGCACCTGCAACAACAACTTCTACATCAACGTCAACAACACCAGAAACAACAACATGTGATCCTGGTTGGGGTGATTGTCCTGAAGGAACTAAAAAGACATCAGATATATCAAGATATGATATTTGTCAATCACCTCCATTTGAAAAGGTATGTTCCGAAATGGAACCACCATATTATTGTTGTATCGAACCTGACACAACGACAACAAGTACAACGACAACAACTTCTGAGTGTGTTCCAACGCCAGCACCACCATGCGATTCTGGTTACACTGAAGCAAGAGCTCATCATGATGGCTGTATATATGTTCGAGGTGAAGCTTGCCCAGGTGAAACTGGAAATGTTAGAATATGTTGTCCAATTGACGATACAACAACAACAAGTACAACAACTTCTGAGTGTGTTCCACCAGAACCACCAGCATGTGATTCTGGATATGTTGAGGCAGAATATTTCTATTCTGGATGTAAATTTATCCCAGGCGAAAATTGCCCAGGTGAAACTGGAAATGCTAGATTGTGTTGTCCAATTGGTGATACAACAACAACTTCTACATCAACTTTTACAAAGACACCAGATACGGGATGTGTTCCTCAACATCCTTGTCACTCTGGTGAAACGGATAGATCTGCATCATTGATGCATCAATATGTACAAGATCCATCATTATTGCCAGAGGGATGTGTATTTAGGCATGTAATTGACAATCCTAATTGTCCAGAAGTAACGGGTAATGCTGCAATTTGTTGTAAAGAACCTGGTAGTACAACGACAACAAGTACAAGTACAAGTACTACTACATCAACTTCATGTGTGCCAAATTGGGTATGTCCTAATAGTACGACACCTTGTGATAATATGGATCACTTGCCTTATGATGAAAACGGGTGTAGGGATTCTACTGTAACACCTTCATTTGGGTGTTGTGAAACCCCAGATAAAACAACAACATCTACAACGTCACCAATCAAGACGTCAAAGACGTCAAAGCCTGAAACAAAAGTAACGGCTCCTGTGACGGAAGAATGTTGTATCGTGTATATCGATTAGCACTCCACAAAAAAAGCCACCGAGAGGTGGCTTTTTTTTGTTGCTGTATGATTTCATCTGTAGTTGCTTGTTGTGTATGTAAGATAAAAAACTAAGTCCAATAATTTTATTTTTCAAGTGTGTAAAAAAATGCTTTTTAAAAATTTAAAAACAAATTTAATCGCTCAATTGAGTGGATGAGTGATGTTGTTTTTATTTTTATTCCAAAGAGCTTGTTTTTGGATTTAACAAAAATAAATGATCGCAGGGGGATTCTTTTATTAAATAATTAAATCCTTTTAAAAGGTATAAAAAAAACGCTCCCAAAGGGGCGCTTGTTTTATTTTAACAACAAAAAAAGAAGAGGAAAGGAATGAAGATGACATATCCCTTTCACCCTTCTTTTGTATCCGTATTTTAACCCATGTTAACGCGGGTATTCATTGCTTTTGTTATGTCAATTGTTTGACGGCACAAAGCTTTACCTTCAAAGGTTGGTGGCAATGAGTTTGCTAATCCTTTATATTCTGGGGTAGGTGGCAATGAATTTGCTAACCCTTTGTATTCAGGTGTTGGAGGTAAAGTGTTTGCCAAGCCCTTATATTCTGGGGTAGGTGGCAATGAATTTGCTACTTTTTTTGTTGTTGAATTTTCAGTTGCTGCAAATGCAATGCCATCTTTTTTTGGACTTTCATAACTAGGTGGCAAAGTGTTTGCAAAAACAGAATTAACTGACATAAATGCCGTTAATGTTAAAACTGTTTTGTTGATTGTTGTTTTCATTTTCTGTCCTTATAAAAAATTGAACACAGATTGCGGAGTATATGAAAAAATAAATATAAAGTCAAATAAAAAATATTGTTTTTTGTAACTTTATGTTTTTTATATACTTTTTTATAGGTTTTTGAAGCTTAAAATTTCATTTTTGCAGAAAAAAGAGGCGAATCGCATTATTTTTAAAAACGAATCGTGTTTTTATGGATTAAATATTTGTCCTCCAGTAACGGCCTCATATGCCCCCGTTGTTGAAGGATAGCTAATGGGGAGTCCTGTTATGCATCTGGCTGCTAAAAATGCGTATGCACTGGCGTTTAAAGTATCATTTTGCCAATTCAAATCAAAAGCTGTTTTGATGGGCTCTTTGAAAAGAGATTTAATCATCTGAATCAATGTGGGATTGTATATACCTCCACCAATTAAAATCCACTGTTTGGGTTGTTCGGTTAAATAGGTGGTGCTTTTTTTGAGTGTGTGGGCAATAAAAGCTGTGAGTGTGGCTGCGCCATCTTCTAAACTGGAACCTTCAACATGTTTGTAAAGTTCCATAAAATTATCTCTTTTAACGGTTTTAGGGGGTGTTTTTAAAATATATTTATCTTTGAGCAATCGATTGAGCAGGGCTGTGTCAACGGTTCCCTGTTTTGCATATTTGCCATTAAAGTCCATTTCAGCGCCGATTTTTTTAAATATCCAATGGTCCAACAAAACGGTGCCAATGGAGCAATCAAATGCTTGCAATTCACCAAAGGGGCCAATAGACGTCATTGTTAAAATGCCACCTAGCGATATGATACCAAGCGGTTTTTCTTCCTTTCTTGTTAAGGCATCATAAAATGAGCCAAAAAGAGGCCCGCCACGTCCACCTGCGTGCAAGTCTGATTGCAAAAATTTGCCAATGACAGGAATTTGAAATGTTTTTGCAATTTTTTCAAAGTTGCCCAATGTGATGTTTATTTTTTCATCTGGGTTTTGATAAATGGTGTGTCCTGAATAGCTGATATAATCAATTTTAGGGTGTTTACGTTTGTTCAGATCAATAAACTCTTTAATTACTTCTGTGTGAAATTGTGTGATTTCTTCAGAAAGAGTCATCAATTCTTTTGTTTCAGAAAAATCACCTTTCAACATAATTTTATATATGTCTTCTTTAATTTTTGAATCATAAGGTCTTGTGAGTGTGACGGGGTCTTGATACAAATCGACCCCGTCAGTGTGGATAAGACTGAGTTCAACGTTGTTTAAACTTGAATCAGAATAAAACCCTAAAATAATTTTTTCACTAATCATTTTTTGTCCGTTGTTTTAAAAGCTCTGTTGGGTGGATAAGTTTGTCTTGTTCCATTTCAATTGTGTCATAAAGCTTTTTCATAAATTCACGTTTATTGAGCCCAGGTTCAATGGCTGGTAAAAATGAAATTGTAACAATCCCAGGAGTTTTAAGTTTTTGATTCCTGCCCCAACAATAGCCCGTGTTGAGTGCAACAGGAACGATAGGTGCACCGCATTGTTCATATAAAAAGGCAACGCCAGGAGCATAAGGTTCTTTGCTACCAGGGGCTTTTCTTGTTCCTTCAGGAAAGATTGTTAAATTCATCCCTTTTGCCAGATTTTTCTTAACGCCTGCAACCATTTTGCGCATGGTTTTTGTGCCTCCACTTCTGTCAATGGCAACACAACCAGTTTTGATAAAATAAAATCCTGCCATTGGCAAAAAGAGTAACTCTCTTTTTAAGACATAAAAAAGATTTGGAATAATCCCATGGAAAAGGACGGTTTCCATCGCTGATTGATGTTTTGCTGCAACGATGTAACCAGCCTCTTTGGGTAAGTTTTCAAGACCTTTTACTTCAATTTCAATATTGCAGATGATTTTTAATGCTTTACGCATAATTTTGGACCAAATCCGTGGAAAACAACCTGATCCTTTTGTTGTCATAAACATTGTTGGTAAAAATAAAATACATAAAATAAATGTGCCTAAATATAAAAATATATTGAAACACCAAGATCTTATTTTTGAAGGTTGATAAATGTCTTGCATGGTTAGTCCTTTCTAATTAAATGTTTTAACTGTACAAAAAGATATTTGTGATATTCTATGAATAAAAGCCACGCATATCTTGTTTTGATCCAGTCAACAGATTGATTAAATGATTTTGGAAAAACGGTCCAAGGTCTAATTTCGATTTCCTTGTTAACTTTTTTGATTTCAGATACGCTGCGTGGCATGTGGTAAAAACTGGTGACTAATAAAATAGATTTGATATTTTTGCCTTTGACCCAAGATTTAATTTCTTGAGCATTTCCAACAGTGTCGAGTGCTTCATATCCTAGAGTTATTTTGTTTAAATCTTGTTCGCTAACGTTTGGGAAAAGTTCTTGTTGTGAAACTTCTTTATTCACACCTGAAATGAGCATATACCCTGCATTTGTTTTTTGCATCAATTCAAGCCCTGTTTTGATTCTGTTTGTTCCGCCTGTTAAAACAACAACAGCATCGCTATGTTTTTCTGCTGAATATTTAAAGGAAAGGGCATAGAGTGAAAAAACAACAAAACCAATCAACCAAAGCATAAATGCTAAAGATGAAAAATAAATGATTAAGTTGATAATTTTTTTTGTCATTATAATGTTTGTTTGAGTGTTTTTGAGACCGTTCTATATGCCGTTAAAAATGACAAGATAGATGTTAAGAATGGAACACTGCCAAGCAATCCCCATTGTAAAATTGTTAATTGACTTTCAAGCACAAAACTACCGTTCATTTGTGACAAGAAATAATTGAATAATGCCATAATTGGAAGAGCTAAAATAAAACCGATTAAGCTTCCAATTAATGTTAATTTAAAGCTACGCATTGCAAATTGAATGGTGATGTAAAAATCACTTGCTCCCATCATGTGGATAAGTTCAATAACTTTTTCATGAACGGACAAGCTTGATTTTGTAACATAGATAACAGAAATAGCAGTTGTGATGAGAATTAATATCAAAATAAATGCAATCAAATTAACCATATTTTCAAAAAATAAAACAAGTTCATCCAATGCAGCACGATGACTGTCTAAAATTGCTTCAGGAACTTGTTCATATAAATCTGCTTTCAACTGAGCAATGTTTGGGAAGTTTTTTGAATCCACATTGACATCAATGATTTTTGGAAGAGGTAGTTCCATCATCGAATCACTTTGGCCAAGCCAAGGTTCCATCAATGCACTGACTTGTTCATCAGTCAATAAACTAGCGCCAGTGATTCCATCACTTGATCGTAAGAGTGTTAATGCCATTTCAATATCTGTGGCAATTTTTTCTTCCCTGCTTTCGCCTTTTTCCGTATAAGTTGGAATTTGAACTGTTAAAGAGCCAGAAATATTGTCTGTCCATGATTGAACAGAAGAATACACAACAATTGCAACAGATAAAATAAGTGTTGCAATAAATACCATAAACATACTCAGCCAAGGGATGAAAAATTTTGACGAGTCAGAAGAAAATGGAATGTCAGCTCTTTTTTTCATAATTCTACCTAATTATCCTTTGTTTGAATTGTTCTTTTCAACAGGTTCAATTTTCCCATGTGACAAGTGAAGTCTTGGAAAACCAAAATGTTTGATTAAATTGTGGTTGTGTGTGGCAATGACAGTTGTTGTGCCAAGTTTGTTCAATTCTAAAAATAAATAAATTAAACGTTTTGCCATAGCATCATCAACGTTGCCCGTTGGTTCATCAGCAAGTAACAATCTTGGTCTGTTAATCACAGCTCTTGCAATAGCGACACGTTGCTTTTCACCACCAGAAAGTTCGTGTGGGAATTTTGTGAGTTGTTTTTCAAGTCCAACCCAGGCGAGTAATTCACGAACGTGTTTTTTGATGTCTTGTTCTTTTGTGCCTGCAATGCGAAGAGGGAGCGCAACATTATCAAATGCATTTAAGTGATCTAACAAACGATAATCTTGAAAAACAACACCGATTTGTCTGCGAATTTGTGCTTTTGCTTCGCGATTAAGAGTATCAAGTGCATAACCAAACAAACGAATGCGCCCTCTTGTTGGCATGTTATTTAAGTATAAAAGACTTAAAAGTGAGGTTTTCCCCGCGCCACTTTCACCAGTCATAAAATAAAATGATCCAGGGTTTAAAGTGAGCTGAATGTCTTTTAATACTTCTGGTCCTGTGGCGTATTTGAATGAAACGCCATTAAACTCTGCTATAGGTGTAGATAACTTATTTGATGTAAACACGAAATATCCCTCAGAAAAACAGTTGTAAGTTTTTTGAAAATCATTTATATTATGTTTACACTATTTTTTTAAAAAGGAAAAGCTAAATGTTTATTGTTTGCCCAAAATGTTTTACAAAGTATCTTATTTCTGATGAAATTCAAGTTCTTGAAACGCAAAAATGCCATTGTTCGGCTTGTGGTCATTATTTTGAGCAAAAGGCTATGAAGGAAGATGAGGTAAAAAAAAGTACCTCTATTCTTGTGGCTGATGAAAAACAAGGATCTCCTCAAGAGGTGGTTGAAAAAGATGCTTTAACCATGCTGAATGAAAGTTTGCCAACGGCTTTGTTTACTGAACCTTTGGTTTCAGATGATAAACCTAAAAAACAAGCTGAAGATTTACTTTCTGTTGTGCCAGAAGAATTTAAGCCTGTTGAAAATAAAAAAACATCTTTGTTGAGTACATTGTTGTGGCTTTCAATTGGGGCGGGTATTTGTTTTTTTGCTTACATGCAAAAAGATTATTTAATCAATTCAATTGATACAGTTATTTTGAGTCAGCTAGATAAAACAAAAGCTAAAAAAGAAGTGAAAAAAGATCCTTTCTGGGTTGAAAAAAAAGTTGAAATTCCTGCAAAGCCATTAGAAGAAAAATTTTTGCCCATTGAACAAGAAGAAATTGTTTTAACGCCGGCTGAGCAGTTGTCAGTTGTTGATCAAGTTGAACCAGTTGCTCTGGAAACAGAAGTGGATGATGTGAAAAATTGCCTTTCCTCAATGACAGTTCAAAATGTTGGATATGAAATTGGTGCAAATGAAGTTGGTGTTGATAGATTACTCATTCGTGGTGCTGTTGTTAATACATCTTTAAAAGCTTGTCCACTTGTTGAAACAAAAGCTGTTATTTATGATGATGAAGATAACATTGTTGCACGTAAAAGAATTGTTTTTAATGAAAAAGTTGTTGAAGGTAATTCAGAAATTTTATTTGAATCAGCTGTTGTACCTTCACCAAAATCAGTTTCAAAAATAGAGGTTGTTTTTGATGAATAAGTTTTTGGTTTTTTCTCTTTTCTTTTTGATGGGAGGCGTTGCTTTTGCAGCTTGTAGAGCCGGTGATAATGTGTATCAAAAAAGTGTGAAAGCATCTATTGCTTCTTATCAAAATTGTGCCATCATTGAAAATGACGAAGAGGCACAATTAAAGTTGGCGTCTATCTATCAAAATGGAGCAAAAAATGTTGAGAAAGATGAGATAAAAACACTTCTATTTTTGCATTTGGCTGCAGATAATGGTAATGCAGATGCTCAAACAAAGTTGGCCAAAATGTTGCTTGAGATGGATGAAACTGATCAAGGTCGACAAAAGGTTCTTTCATATATGAAACAGATTAAGCTTGCTGTTGGAAATGATGCTTCTTCTGATTTTAAAGGTGAAGTTTTGCATCCTTTTGTTTTGTTGACATTGGCAGCTGAATCTTCTGAACAAAAATGGTATTATCCAACAGCTGTTAAGTATTCAGCTGAAGCAGCTTCCTTATTAAAATCATATCAAATTGATGAAGGAAGAAAAAAAGAATTAATAAAGCAGGGAGTTCGTTGGAAACAACGAAAAATGATGGAAACAGCAAAAGAGGTTTTAACTTTTGATGAGTATGAAAAGTTTAAAAATACTTTGTATCCTTCAAAAGGTAAGGCGGATCCTTTTTTGCGTAAACAAGCGTTATCAAGTTTAAGAGAAAAAATACAAACGTATTTGAGATAGTATGGAGTTTGATTTGAAAAAAATTTACATAAAAACATTTGGTTGTCAAATGAATGCATATGATTCAGCTCGTATGCGAGATGCTATGGCTGTTCACGGATATCAAGAAACAAATGACGCAAGTGAAGCTGATATTTTGTTGTTAAATACATGTCATATTCGTGAAAAAGCATCTGAAAAATTGTTTTCGGAAATTGGTAGGTTGAATGAGTTTAAAAAAGCACGAAAACAAGAAGGTAAAGACACTTTAATTGTTGTATGTGGGTGTGTTGTTCAGGCAGAAGGTGCTGAAATTTTGAAACGTTCTCATCCGGTTGATATTGCTTTGGGGCCTCAAAATTATCATAGACTACCAGAGCTTGTGGCGGCATATAATCGCAAAAATGGACGTGTTTTGTTGGCTGATTTCCCAGCTGATTCAAAGTTTGATTATTTGCCAAAAACAAGAGCAACTTCAGCTAGTAGTTTTTTAGCTATTCAAGAAGGGTGTGATAATTTTTGCACTTATTGTGTTGTTCCTTACACACGTGGTTGTGAATATTCCCGGCCTGCAGCTGATATTTTGAAAGAGGCAAAAGAACTTGTTTCAACAGGGGCAAAAGAAATTATGCTTTTGGGGCAAAATGTGAATTGTTGGCATGGAGATGGCGCTTCAGATTTGGGCGATTTAATCAATCAGTTGGCAGAAATTGAAGGTTTGGAACGTATTCGTTATACAACATCATATCCATCTAAAATTACTCAAAATTTAGTTGATGCCCATGCAAAATTGAGCAAATTGATGCCTTATATTCATTTGCCGATTCAGTCAGGTAGTGATACAATTTTAAAAGCAATGAACAGACAATATACCGCTCAAAGTTATGAAGAAATTGTTGCAATGTTTAGAAAAGCAAGACCTGATATTGCAGTTTCTTCAGATTTTATTGTTGGTTTCCCAGGGGAAACGGATGATGATTTTGAGCAAACAATGGAAGTTGTTAAACGTGTTCGCTATGCAAGTTCGTTTTCATTTAAATATAGTCCTCGTCCAGGGACGCCGGCTGCATTGATGAAAAATCAAGTGCCAGAAGATGTTAAAACAAAACGATTGATGGTGTTGCAAGCTGAACTTTTAAAACAGCAACAAGAATTTAACACTCAAACAGTTGGGAAGATTCTGCCTGTTCTTTTAACTGAAAGAGGGAAAAAGTCTGGCCAATTGGTTGGATATACACCATATTTGCAAGGAACACATGTTTCATTGCCTGATGAGTTTTTAAATCAAATTGTTATGCTTGAAATCACAGATGCTTCAGCAACCTCTTTAACAGGTGTTAAGGTTGACTAGATAATCCTTGTAAAAAGTTTTTTATCGTGGTATAAGATAGGTTACTGTCAGCTAGATGAAAGGAATTTTTCAATGCAAATAGAACAAGATGTTTATGCAGCTTCTGATTTAACATTAAAAACAAAAAAAAGACACATTAATCCAAGAACTGAAACACAAGGTGCTTTTATTGAAGCAATGAATAAATATGAAATGGTTTTTGGTTTGGGACCTGCAGGCACAGGTAAAACTTTTTTAGCGGTTGCAAAAGCTGTTTCTTCTATGCTTGAAGGAAAAGTGGATCGTATTATTTTGACTCGTCCTGCTGTTGAAGCGGGTGAAAATCTTGGTTTTTTACCAGGTAATTTGAAAGAAAAAATTGATCCATATTTAAGACCTTTGTATGATGCTTTGTATGAAATGTTGCCAGCAGATATGGTTGATAAAAAACTTGAAAATGGTGAAATTGAAGTTGCTCCATTGGCATATATGCGTGGTAGAACACTTAGTCATTCAGTTGTTATTTTGGATGAAGCTCAAAATACAACTCCAATGCAAATGAAAATGTTTTTAACACGCTTGGGTGAAGGTTCTCGCATGATTATTAATGGTGACTTAACACAAACAGACTTGCCTCGTGGAACAACATCAGGCTTGTTAGACGCCGTTAAAATTTTAAAGAAAGTTTCAGGGATTGGTTTTGTGGAATTTTCAGAAAAAGACGTTGTGCGTCATGGTCTTGTTTCAAAGATTGTTAAAGCCTATGAAAAAGCAAATTCTGAAAGCAATAAATAATGCCAGATATATGCATTCAACAAATGGATAAACGATATTCAAGACGTGTGAAAAAATTGCACACGTTTTGTAGGAAGGTTATTCAAACAGCGTGGCATCGTTATCGACCTGCAGAGGTGTCATTGGTTTTGGCTGATGACCCTTTTGTTCATCAATTAAACTTTCAATATCGTGGAAAAGATATGCCAACAAATGTTTTGTCTTTTGAAGCTGGAAATATTCCTTCAAATGGTTTTTTGTGGTTGGCAGGAGATATTATTGTCGCATATGAAACTGTTTTAAAAGAAGCTAAAAATCAAAATAAAACATTTGAAGCTCATTTGGCTCATTTATTGATTCATGGGGCGTTGCATTTGCAAGGTTATGACCATTTGGAAGAAAAAGACGCTCAAAAGATGGAAAGATTAGAAACAAAACTCATGCGTTCACTTGGATATGAAAACCCGTATAAGGATGTAGAATAATGACATTATTTTCAAAAATTAAATCAGTATTTGTTAGACCTTCTGAAGAAGAAAAGGTTTTAGAAACCATAGAAGAAATTATGGATGAACGTGTAGAACGTGGTGACAAAGTTTTGGTCGATCCAGATGAACTTGGTCTTTTGAAAAACCTTTTTAGATTAAGAGATGTTCGTGCTGGTGAAATTCGGATTCCAACCATCGATATCACAGGGATTAGTGTTGATGCATCGTATGAAGAATTAAAACGTTTGATGACGGAAGAAAAATTCACAAGATTACCTGTTTTTGAACACACGTTGGATAATATCATTGGGGTTATTCATGTGAAAGACATTTTGTGTGCAATGATGGAAGAGGAAGAAATCTCTGTTAAAAAATTGATGACAGGGAGTATTTTGTTTGTTCCATCTTCTGTGCGTGCTTTAGATTTGTTAAGAGAAATGCAAGCTAAAAAAGCGCAAATGGCAATTATTATCGATGAATATGGTGGAACAGATGGGTTGATTACCCTTGAAGATTTGTTAGAAGAAATTGTGGGTGAGATTGAAGATGAGCATGATGCTTTGGATGAGGCACCAGTTTTGCACAGAATTGGAAATAGTGTTATTCAAGCAGATGCAAGAATTTTGCTTAAAGATTTAGAAAAAATGATTGGTCCATTTATGACCAAAGAAGAAAGAGAAGAATTTGTTGATTCTGTGGGAGGTCTTGTTTTTCACTTAGCCGGAAGATTACCACGTGTAGGTGAAAAGGTTGAACACTCTTCAGGAATGGTTTTTCAAGTTTTAGATGTTGATGCTCGCCATATTAAAAAAGTTAAAATTACAAAATTTAATAAACGCAAAAAACAAGAAAAAGAAAAACGCTCTTTCTTGAGAAAAAGAAAGAAAAAATAAAATGAAAATACTTTCTTTTGGTTGCAGGTTAAATACGTTTGAGTCAACGGTTATTCAAAAACTCTTGGCTGATCAAGATGATGTTTTTGTTATAAATACTTGTGCGGTAACGCATGAAGCAGAACGTCAATGTCAACAAGCAATTAGACGTGCAGCGAGAGAAAATCCTGATATGAAGATCATTGTAACAGGTTGCGCTGCACAATTAAATCCTCAAAAATATGCAGACATGCCTGAAGTTTTTAAGGTTGTGGGTAATATTGAAAAATTATCAAGAGCGTGTTTATTAGAAGGAGATAGAGTTCAAGTTCAAAATATATTAGACATAGAATTTGAAGTACCTGTTATTACCGATTTTGAATCAAGAACAAGAGCTTTTTTGCAAATACAACAAGGTTGTTCACATGCTTGCACGTTTTGTATTGTCAGAAAAGCGAGAGGAAAAAACAAAGGCTTACCTGTGGATCAGGTGATTGATGAAGCTAAAAATTTTGTGGCAAAGGGGTTTTCTGAACTTGTGTTAACAGGTGTTGATATTACATCTTATCCATATGGATTTAATTCTCTTTTGAAAGAAATTTTAAAACAAGTGAGTGGTTTAAAACGACTTCGTTTAGGGTCAATTGATCCAGCTTGTATGGATGATGAATTTATTGAGATTGTTTCTTCAAATCCAATTTTTATGCCGCATTTGCATTTATCTATGCAGTCTGGGGATAATATGATTTTAAAACGAATGGGGCGGAGACATTCTTTTGAACAGGTATTATCTGCTTGTCAAAAATTAAAAGAAAAAAGATCTGATTTTGTTTTTGGGGGAGATTTTATAACAGGGTTTCCAACTGAAACAGAAGAAATGTTTTTAAATACAGTTCGTTTTGTTCAAGAAGCGGGTATTACACATTTGCATGTGTTTCCATATTCTATTCGTCCAGAAACACCTGCAGCAAAAATGCCAATGATTGATATGTGTGATCGAAAAAAACGAGCAGCTGTTTTAAGAACAGTTGGTACTGAATTATTGACTAATTATTTAGAAAATCAGATTGGAAAAACCTTACCTGTTTTGATTGAAACTGAGGGAATGGGTTATACAGAAAATTATTTAAAAGTAAAAACAAATTGTGAAAGAACGGGTGAAATTGTTCCCATTTTAATTACTGGAAGAGATAAAAATGAGTTGGTTGGAAAAGCTTAAAAATGGTATGAAAAAAACAGCTCGCCTGTTTTCTTTTTCTAAAATAGATTTTGATTCGTTAGAAGAGTTGGAGGATGCTCTTTTGATGGCGGATGTTGGCGTTTCAACAACATCGGAAATAATTGATGTAATCAAAAACAGAAAGCCAAAAGATTCTGAAGAGATGAAAGCAATTTTAAAAGATGAAATTGTTGATCGTTTAGAATCTTATGCAAAACCACTTGTGGTTGAAAAAGACAAAGTACCTTTTGTTGTTTTGATGGTTGGTGTGAATGGCGCTGGGAAAACCACAACAATCGGTAAACTTGGTTCTTATTACAAAAGAAAGGGATATCAAGTTTCTTTTGCTGCAGGGGATACTTTTAGAGCGGGTGCTGTTGATCAGTTAAAAGAGTGGGGGGGAAGAAACAACGCTCCTGTTTATACCACAACACCAGGAGGAGATGCTGCAGCTTTGGTTTTTGATGCTATTCAATCAGCGAAGAAAAATAAAGATGATATTTTATTTATTGATACAGCAGGACGTTTGCAAAATCGTTCTGATTTGATGGATGAGCTCAAAAAAATAAATCGTGTTATAAAAAAAGCAGACCCAACAGCTCCCCATGCAACCTTGCTTGTTTTAGATGCAACAGTTGGTCAAAATGCAGTTGTTCAAGTAGATGCTTTTTCAAAAATAACAGAGATTACAGGTTTGATTATGACAAAGTTAGATGGTACGGCAAAGGGTGGTATTTTGCTTGCACTATCTCAAAAGTTTAAATTGCCAATTCATGCGATAGGTGTTGGTGAACAGATTGAAGATTTATCTTCTTTTACAGCTGAAGAATATGCCAATTCATTATTAGGGTAATATATGACGTTTTTAAAAAAAGCTTTTATTTCAGTTTCAACAATTCCAGGGTTTCATTTGGGAATGTTGTTTCTGCTTATGATGTTGTCTTTTTGTTTGGGGATCGGTCTTTCTTGTTTTGATGCGGCAACAGTTCGTTTGTTTGTTGAAAACTCAAAATTGTTTTTGTTGGGATATGATTTACTCTTTGTTTCTTTTTTATTGTTTTTTTTGGGATATATCCATCGTGGTCTATCAAAACGAAAAGGATATGGGAGTATTACAGCATTAAGTATTCTCTTGATTTTGATGACTCCTATCATTTGGGGTGTTGGAACTCGTTCTGGTGAAATTTATATGCACCTTCTTTTTGTTGGGAAATATGCATTATTTTCACTTTTTGTCGCTTCTTTATTCTTGATTGTTTCAAGATTTATCCCTTTGCAATTGGGAAGTTTAAAGCGGGTTTGTTTAACGGGGGCATTGTTTTTAGGCTTTGCTTTTGGGGCATTTCTCACATATGTTTTAGAGTTGGGGGCATATAGCACACTTTATATCTCTTTTATTTTATTGTTGGGATGTTATTTTTCTTTATATATTTTAACCAAGTTTATTCCTGTTGAAAAAGATGTTTTTGTTGCAAAAACTGGTGAGGTTAAAGATTTATCTGAATTAAAACTTGTTCGCAGTATTTGTTTGTTTTGTTTTTCTTTTTTTGCAATTAAATGTATTTCAGATTTTGTCTTTTATCAGTATTTGGGAAGCAAATTTAACACCTTAGAAGTTTTACAATTTATGCTCTATTGGTGGATGACCCTAGGGTGTTTAGGTTTTTTAAGCGGTATTCTTTTGTTTAGAACTAGATATTTTTATATGATATCTGGTGGGATTGTTTTGTTTCTTGTTGGGATTGTTAGCGTTCTTGTTGGGATGATAACGGAATCCTTTTTTTGGGTTTTTATCGGTACAATTTTAGCATCATTGTCGATGTTGTTGTATTTTGAAAATTTTGTTAATGCACTGCTTCGTTTGTTAAATCAAGGGTTGGGAAAAAGTATTAATAAAACAAGATGGGTTGTTATCGAACCATTGGGTTTTTTGACTGGGGCATTATGTTGTATTTATTTTAAAAATTTGTCACTGGTTTTATCCCTTTTTGCAATAGCATTGGTAGCAGCGGGGATGCTATCATTGAAATTTTATAATTCTTTGTTGATCAAATTACTCAAAATTCGGGCATGGCGAGGTGGTCCATTGCTTTTGATTGATAAAAAGGTTGTTAGTTACATTCAAAAGCATATCGCTGTAGAGTACAAAAATGATGTTATCTATTTTTTAAGAGTATTAGAAGTATCTAATAAATGGTTTTATTTGAAGTGGTTGTTAAAATCATTAAAACACAAGAACGAGAGTGTGCGTTTGTATGTTCTTGAAAAGATGGCTTCTTTATATACGTTATCAAGACATGAAAAAACAATTGAACTTGTCTTTTTAAAAGATGCCTCTATTAAAGTTAGGTGTCGAGCACTTAGTTTGTTAATTCAAATTGCATATGAAGAAAAAGAGTTTAATGGAATTAATGCATTTTTACCCTATTTGGATGATAAAAAACTGAGAATAGGAGCTATGTGTGGATTTTTAAAAACAGGCGGTGCTCCAGCTCTTTTGGCTGTGGAGGGTTTGCAAAAACTGGTTGATTCAAAACGGATTAAAGATAATTTATTAGCATTGTCGATTATTGAATGGGCACCTTCGGTTGGTCTTGTCCGGTTATTAATGCGTTTGTTGAAAAGCACAACACCAGTTGTTGCTTCAAAAGCTTTATTAGTTGCATCAAAAATCATGCATCCAGAATGTTTGCCAGTTATTATTACCTCATTAGATGATGTTCAACTAAGAGAAAATGCATTGGTCGCATTGAAAAGTTATGGAATAAATGCTTTTCCTTTGATTGAAAGAACAATTAACAATCCAGAAATTCCAGCGATTCGATTGAAAACACTTATTCTCTTTTTAACAATGTTACCAAGTGGAGAGGGCAAGCAAATTTTATTGAGAGCTCTTCAAATCGGTAATCAAAAGCTTAGAAAAACAATCATTCAAGGGATGATTGATAGCGGTATTTTTTGGGTTCATAAAAACAAATATACTTTGCTAGTTAGTGGAATTCAAAAAGATGTTAATCGGATTTTGTGGTTAACCCATTTGTTACATAGATATAAACAAGTTTCATTTCCTCAAACAAGTGAGGTATACGCATTTTTAATGCGTGCGATTATGGAGGATGTTGAAGAAACAAGAGAAACGATTTTATATCAACTTCTTTTGCTGAAAGATAATTCTTTGTATGAAAAGGCTGTTCGCTTGCTCCTTATGAAAAAAGAAGATTCAAAAGCATTGGCATTAAGTTCATTGCAAGATATGTTGCCTAAAAAATTATATCGACTTGTTAAGATGGCTTTAGAAGAGATTAAAGTTGATGAACGGTCCGTGACTCAGGTCGATGTTACAGTTGATTCTGCTGCTCAAGATATTTGTGAATTGCTGAAGGATGCTCCTTTTTTATTGCCAGATTGGATTAAAACAACAGCACTTTATTGTTTGAGAATGTTAGATAGTCAAGATTCATTAGGTGTTGTGAAAGGATATTTAAAAGCAAAAAATCCACTTGTGTTAGAAGCTGCTATTTGGGCGTTTTGTAAGTTGGAAAAAAATGAAGAAGAACGTCATCGTGTATTGTTGACATTGCCAACAAGTCAACTAGTGCTGCAGTCGTTAGATACAATTTTAGAAAATTAGAGGTTTGATATGTCTATTACGTTTGAAAAGGTTTTAATTTTAAAAAATATTCCTATGTTTGAAAATGCATCTGAAATGGCGTTGTCAGATTTGATTTCTTCTGCTGAAGAAAAAACATTTAAAGTTGGTGATGTTTTGTTGGATAATCAAAAAGAAAATACGGCTTTGTTTATTGTTTTAAGTGGGAAGGCTCAAGCTATTTTGGGCGAAGATGTTATCCTTGAGTTTGGGCCACGTCAATTTTTTGGTGAAACGACAGTTTTATCACCTGCGGTTTTGCCATATCAAGTTAAAGCAATTGAGAGTACTTGTGTGTTAAAAATAAGTGGACATAGATTGTATCAAGTGATGTCACTTCACCCATCAATTGCAAAAGGATTTATCGGTGAACTTTCAAGAAGATTGAGATGATTTACTTGTTTTTTCTTTTTTTGAATTTATCTTAAAAATAAGGTTTGATTTTTTATAAAAAAAATTTTATAAAAAACTTATTGAGATGTAATAAAAAAGGAGAAAAAAATGGCTCAAAAATCAAAAAAAGTTAATGAAGAACCTGTTATTGAAAAAACAGAAGAACAACCTTGTGAATGTTGTTCAAAATCAAAGTTAAAAACAGGTACAATTTTAGTTTCAGCATTGGCTGTTGGTGCAATTGCAATTTGGGCTATTGCAGCAAACAACTGGGTCCGTTTACCAGGTTTGTCAACATTAACAAATGACAGTAAAGTTATTGCTACAGTTGATGGTGATCCAGTTTATATGTCAGAAGTTGAAACATTGGTTTCACAAGTTCCACAATTGGCTGAACTTCCATTTGAAGATATTTATCCACAACTTGTTAAAGATGTTGTTGCTGAAAAGGTTTTGAAAAAAGCTGTCGAATCATCTGATGTTGAAAAAAATCCAGTTGTTCAACAACGAATCAATGCTATTTTGTTTGAAGCTTATTTAGTTGATAAATTTACAAAAACAGTTTCAGATGATGATTTGAAAACAATTTATTTAGAACAAATCAAAAATTTCCCAAGACAAGATGAAATCCGTGCTCGTCATATTTTGGTTAAAACAGAAAAAGAAGCAAAAGATCTTTTGGTCCAATTAAAAGCTGGTGCAGATTTTAAAATGCTGGCTAATACAAAATCATTAGATGCAGGTGCTAATAATGGTGGTGATTTGGGATACTTTAGAAAAGATATGATGATCCCTGCATTTACAGAACCAGTATTTGGAATGAAAGTCGGTCAACTTTCAGCTCCAATTAAAACATCATTTGGTTGGCACATTGTTTTGGTTGAAGATCGTAGATTAGCAGCTCCTCCAGCATTTGAAGAAATGAAAGAGTTTTTGCGCAAGCAAATTTTCCAACAAAAAGTTCCAGAATTAATTGCTGCAGAACATGAACGTTTTGGTGCAGAAGTTTTGGTTCCAAGTTTGCAAGAAGACAAAGCTGCTGTAACAGAAGAAGAAACTTCTGATATGGCTTTAGAACCAACAGTAGAAGCTGAAGCAGAACCAGCTGTTGTAGAAGAAGCTCCAAAAGCTGAAGTTGCTGCAGAAGTTAAAGCTGAAGAACCAGCAGCTCCTGTTGAAGAACAAAAAGCTGAAGAAAAACCAGCTCAATAATTTGGTGTTTTTAAAAAATAAAACCCTCCTTAGTGGAGGGTTTTTTTATGGGTTGTTTTTTTATTAAGTAACAACAGTTGGAGCATCCTTTCCTGTGTATTCTTTAATTTGTAAAATTTCATTAGATGCTTTAATAAAATCATCCAAAGCAACAACAGGGTCTAATTCAAACAATTCTTTTTGAGTTGTTTTGCAAGCATAATAAAGACGAAGTGTTGCGCCAGAGCTGCCAGTTCCTGATAAACGGCAGAAGATTCTTCCATCTTCAAATTCAATGATATATCCTTGATTTTTAGCTTCATCCCCAGTGATTGGATCGGTATAATTAAATACTGATGTGGAGATAATTTTGTGGTTGTAAATTGTTTGCCCGTTAAGGGATTCTAATTTTTCTTTTAAGGCATCCATCATTTGATTTGTTGGTTCAACTTCTAATCCCTCATAACTTTGTGTTGAGGTGAATATACGGCCGTGTTCATTCCACAAATCGTATGTTAATTCTTGTACAGATTTATTTGTGATTGCGATAATGTTTAACCAAAATAAAATTGCCCAAATGCCATCTTTTTCACACAAATGGAATGAACCTGTACCAAAGCTTTCTTCACCACAAAGAGAGATTTTTTTAGCATTTAAAAGAGAGCTAAAAAATTTCCACCCTGTAGGGGTTGCATAAAGTGGTAAAGATTTTTTTGCTGCAACAGCGTCAACAGCTGGTGCTGTTGGCATGGATCTTGCAATACCATAAAATCTGCCTTTATAGAAAGGGATTTCTTCCATATATTTAGCAATGATTGCAAGACTGTCTGATGGTGTAACAAAAAACTTTTTACCCAAAATCATATATCTGTCACCATCTCCATCTGAAGCTGCTCCAAAATCAGGAGCATCATCTTGATACATCATGTTAGCAAAATGTTTTGCGTAAGTTAAATTTGGTTCTGGATGAAGACCACCAAAATCTGGAAGTGGTGTTTTGTTTAAAACAGTTCCTTCTTCAGCCCCAAGCAATGTTTCAAAAATATATGAAGCATAGGGACCCGTTACGGCATTTAATGCGTCATATGACATTTTAAAGCCAGATTTGAACAAACTGCGAATAGCATCGAAATCAAAAATTTCTTGCATATAATCTGCATAATCTTTAACAGGATCAACAATTTCAATAACTGTATTGCCAATTGTTTCTTCACCAATTTCTGATAATTTAATGTCTTTAATAGCAACTGACCAATAGTGATCAATTGTTTTTGCATGTTCAGTGATTTTGTCTGTTAAACTTTGAGGAGCTGGCGCACCATCAGCGGTATCATATTTGATGCCAAAATCGTGGTTAGGTCCACCAGGGTTGTGGCTGGCTGACAAAATAATGCCGCCAAAAGCCTCTCTTTTTGTGATGAGGTGTGAAGCGGCAGGGGTTGATAAAATACCATTTTGGCCAATAATTAACCGACCAAATTGATTTGCAATAGCAAGTTTGATAATAGATTGAATGGCTTGATTGTTAAAATAACGACCATCGCCACCGATAACAAGTGTTTTTCCTTCGAATCCGTCAAGGGAGTTGAAAAGAGATTGAACAAAATTTTCCAAATAATTAGGTTGCTTGAAAACACTGACTTTTTTTCTTAAGCCAGAAGTCCCACAAATTTGGTCAAAATATGGTTCTGTTTTTACGACTTGAATGTCCATTTTTCCTCCTGCAAGGTATAAAAGCTATTATTAAGCTTTTATATCATCTGCAGGGCTACTTTGCAAGTCTCTTTGGAAAATATTTTGAAGGACACTGATAATTTCTTGTCGACCACTCAATGCTGATGGTGAAGTGTGCATGTTCAAACCATTTTCTTTCAAATCCATCATTGTGAGACCTTTTAAGAACAATTCTCTGTAAATAACACGATCAGAAACGCCTGCTGCAAGAGTATAATGAATGCGTCTTGAAAGTGCGTTTAAAAGTGTTGTCATTAATTTTGAGTTTTTGCTCTTTGTGTATGTCAAACGATTGCGAACAATCAACCAATGAAGAGGTGGTTTGCGTTCAATCATGCGTTGTTGACGTGTTGACCAAACTTTTTGTGAAAAGTGGCTAGGTCCTTTAATTTTGAATGTGTTTGTATCTACTTGAGCCAATACGTCTAAGTCAATTAAACTGTCGTTTAAAGGAGTGATTAGTGTATCAGCTAAAACCATAGCTTCTTGAGAATATTCGCTGTTGCTACCTGGTGTGTCAACAATGACAAAATCAGCGACTTCTTTTGCTTTTTCAATTTGACCACGGATGGTATAAATTTTTGCAACTTCTTCAGTCCAATGTGTATGACTTGGCATTGGGATTGGGGTTCCCATGCTTTTTAAAAAGCTTTCTCTATTTTCAATATAGTGTGTTAAAGAGCCTTGTGGATAATCCAAGTCAAAAGAAACAACCTTTTTCCCAAGGCGCAACAATGCGACAATGATATGCATAGCAAGGGTTGATTTTCCTGTGCCACCTTTTTCGTTGGCAAAAACAATTACATGAGCAGTCATCTTAATTTTCCTTAAAACTGATGGTTAACTAACAGCTTGTTTTTTTAGATAAAAAAATTTGTTTTCTATCATAAAGAAAACAAGTGTTGTAACAATTTTCTTCAATCTTTTGGAATAAGTATCATATTTTTTATTAAAAGTCAACAAGGATATTGAAAAAATAGATAACTTGTGCTACTTGCAAATAGATAATTTATTTTGACTCTTGTAATTTAATAAAAAAAGATTATATCAGTATGTATCAAGATGAAAGGAAAATGAAATAATGGAAGAAAAAATAGAGTTTAAAGCTGAGGTTAGCAAGGTTTTAGATATTGTTATTCACTCGTTGTATTCAAATAAAGAAATTTTTTTAAGAGAGCTTATTTCAAATGCATCTGATGCATCTGATAAATTGCGCTACGCATTATTGTTGCATCCAGAACTTGCTAAACAAACAACTCCTTTTAAGATTCTTTTGGAACCGAACGCAAAAGAAAACACCTTAACAATCACAGATAATGGGATTGGGATGAATAAAGATGATTTGGTTAATCATTTAGGGACGATTGCTCGTTCTGGTTCAGCTGAATTTATCAAATCATTAACAGGTGATAAGCAAAAAGACATGGCTTTGATTGGCCAATTTGGTGTTGGTTTTTACTCTGCATTTATGGTTGCTGATAAAGTTATTGTTAAAACAAAAAAAGCAGGGGATGAAAAAGGTTATATTTGGGAATCAACAGGGGCTGAATCTTTCACAATTACGCAAGATGATTCTTTGCCAATTGGAACAAGCATTACACTTTATTTAAAAGAAGATGCAAAAGAATTTTTGGAACCAATTAGATTGCGTCATTTGGTTCGTCAATATTCTGACCATATTTCAATTCCAATTGTTTTAAAAGAGGATTCGAAAGAAGAAACAATCAACTCTGCAAGTGCATTGTGGACCCGTCCAAAATCTGAAATTACAACAGAACAATATAAGGATTTCTATCAATCTGTTTCACATGCATTTGATGATCCTTGGATGACAATGCATTATAAAGCAGAAGGGACAATAGATTACACAGCTTTATTATTTGTTCCAACAAAACCTCCATTTAATTTGTTTCAACCAGACAGAAAATCTAATTTGCAATTGTATGTGAATCGTGTTTTCATCTCAGATGATTTGCCTGAATTGATGCCATTTTTCTTACGTTTTGTAACAGGGGTTATTGATACAAATGATTTGCCTTTGAACGTATCACGCGAAATGTTGCAAAAAACACCTGTTATGCAAAAAATTAAAAAAGGGATTGTTAAACGTATTTTAACAGAACTTAAAAAACGTTCAGAAGATAAAGCAGATTATCAAAAATTTTGGGATAGCTTTGGCATTGTGTTTAAAGAAGGTTTGTATGAACCCGTGGAAGAAAGAGATGAAATTGCAGCTCTTTGCAGATTCCATCAAACAAAAGAGGATGCGCTCACAAGTTTTGATGAGTATATTGCTTCAATGAAGCCAGAGCAAGAAAATATCTACTATTTGACAGGGACAGATTTGAATGCTTTGAAGAATAATCCACAGTTAGAGGGATTTGCAGCAAGGGGAATCAATGTTCTTTTGTTAACAGATCCAATTGATGAATTTTGGATTCAAACATATCAAGAGCATAAAGGTAAAAAAATTCTTTCAGTGATGCATGCAGGTTCTGATATTGAAAAAATCAAACTTGAAAATGAACCGCAAGAAGCTGGTTTAGAAAAAGAAGTTGAAGCTCAATTGTTGAAACGTATTAAAGAAGTTTTAAAAGAAAATGTTAAAGATGTTAAAACAACTGACAGATTAACAAAAAGCCCTTTTGCTTTGATTACACCATCAGGCATGATGAGCTTGAATTTAGAACGGATGATGAAAGCACATGGTCAACAAATTGCTATGAATAGTGATCGTGTGTTGGAGGTGAACCCACGTCACCAAGTTATTCATCGTTTGGCTTCTTTAATTGATAAAAAAGAATCTGAAACAATGGTTGATGATGCAATTCAAGTTTTGTTTGATCAAACGTTGATTGCTGAGGGTGAACCTTTGAAAGATCCAGCGGCATTTTCAAAACGATTAACCAATTTTGTTTTAAGTGGATTGGCTTAAGTTAAAGTTGGGTAAAAAGCGCTCGAAAAATCGGGCGTTTTTTTATGCTAGAAGGAAAAGGCAAATTGCCATAATTAAAAAGCCAGAAAACAAACCATGAATACTTAGTTTCCCATTTGCTGTTTTTTGTGCTAGAGGATAAAGGCTTGCAAAGGAAATATAAATCATAATCCCTGCAATGAATGCAAAAATGGATCCCATGAGTTGATGAGAAATAAGTGGTAACAAGATAAAATATCCAAAAATTGCGCCAACAGGTTCAATCAGTCCTGAGAGAAATGAAAAAGCAAAAGCTTTTTTTGCACTTCCTGTGGCATAAAAAATAGGGATAGATACAGCGATTCCTTCAGGGATGTTGTGAAGTGCCATAGCAAGAGCAACGGAATAACCGATGGATGTTTCTGTTAAAGCAGAAATAAATGTGGATAGCCCTTCGGGGAAATTGTGAATGGCTAAAATAATGGCAACAAACACGCCTGTTTTCAAAAGTTTTGTTGTTTCTACGGCTGTTTTTTTTGAGGGTGATTTTTCAGAAATTTCGTGTGGTTCTGGCACAAGTTTATCAATCATTGTTGCAAGAAAAATACCACCAAAAAAGGCAAGGTTTGAAATCAAAATAGTAAGTTTGGGTGTGTATGTTTTTTTTAACAGAGTTTCTGCTTCTGGCAACAAGGTTGTGAATGAAACATAAATCATAACCCCTGCTGAAAATCCTAACATAAATGAAAGGAATTTAAAATTTTCTTTTTTCAAAAAGAAGGCGATGAGCGATCCAATCCCTGTTGAAAGACCTGTTAATAATGTTAAACTAAAAGCAAATAAAAAGCTGTTTTCAAACATGGATTATTCCCCTTTGATAGTGATAAGTGTAATTTCGTTGAATGTGCCAATCCTTGCAGGGAAACCGCCCCACAAACCTGTTCCATTTGAAACATAGAGATAAGCGTTTTTGTTTTGATATAATCCTCTTAAAAAACCTTTGTTTGAGAGTTTGACAATCATATCAACAGGAAATGTCATACCGCCATGTGTGTGGCCTGAAAGTTGCAAAAAGATGTTGTAATTTTCTGTCTTTTTAAACACATGAGGATGGTGGGCCAACAAAATGCGCAAAGTGTTTTGATCACTGTTTTTGAATGTTTCTTGAAGTAGCAATTCGGCCTTTTTATCAGTGTATTTCATCCCAAAATCAATGCCTGCCAAAGTGATTTTTTGCCCGTGGTGAGAAAGGGTTAAGTTTTCATTTTTTAAAACAGGCAAATCTATTTTTTTGAAAAAGTTTTTCCACTCATTTGGGTGGTGATAATATTCATGATTTCCAAAAACGACATAAACTCCTAAAGGTGCATTCAGTTTTTTGAGTTTTTTAATATCACGGCCTAAAACAGCGGGGCTATTGTCGATTAAGTCACCCGTTATAACAATAAGATCTGGTTTTAATGAGTTTGTTTTTTCAATGGTTTTATCAAGCCATTGCCCATCGAATCCTTGTCCGATATGAAAGTCTGAAAGTTGTGCAATTTTAAGATTGGGTTTTTCACTTGAAAGAAGGTTTGTTCTAAGTTCAACTTCTTTAACTTTTGGAACAAGAGTTGCGTTAAAAGAAGCGTAAACACTTGCCAATATACAACAGATAACCACAACGTTGGGGATAAAGTTATACACAGGGTGGATGAGGCGATACAAATCTAAAAAGAAAGTAGCAGCAAATAAATAAACCAACAAAATTTGAGATGTTGCAAAAACTTTGGATACCCAAGTTGGAATTGAATCACCAAAAAATAAAATGACCCACAAATTAAAAAGGGCAGGGAGCAAAATGAGCGAGAGCAAAATTTTAACGCTTGTTGGCGCAGCAAGCAGACTGATTAATCGCCATTCAACATAGCCATAAATAACACTCATAAACAAAAATGAATAAATCAAAAACATTGTAGCTCCTAATAGTGTGAATAACTCTTATATTTTAAATTAATATATAAAATATTTAATCCTTCAACAAGGCTTTTTTTGAAAAGGATATTCCAATTTTTAAGAATTTATGATATATTTCTTTAAAGTTTAGGAATGAGAGTTTTATATGGCAGATTTTTCAGCACCAATTTTTTCACTTAAAAACATATCTTTGCATTTTGGATTAAATCCGTTGTTTGATGATTTGACGCTTCATATTAAGCAAGGGGATAAAATCTGTTTGATTGGTCGAAATGGATCGGGTAAATCCACCTTGTTAAAAGTTATTGCAGGGTTGATGGAAGTTGATTCGGGTGAGGTTTTTTCTCAACCTGCAATCAAGGTCGCTTATATGGATCAAGAATCTAATTTATCGGGTTTTTCTACGTTGAAAGAATACATCTGTTCAGGTCTTTCAAAAGCAGATGAACATGCAGAATACAAAGCTGATATTTTGATTGATAAATTAGATATCAATGCTAATCAAGATGTTGCAACAGCTTCAGGTGGGGAAAAGAAGAAAGCCTCTCTTGCGCATGCTCTTATTCAAGAGCCAGATATTTTGCTGTTAGACGAACCGACGAACCATTTGGATATTGTGACGATTGAAAAATTGGAAGAAATTATTCAAAACTTTTCAGGTGCAGTTGTTGTGATTAGTCACGATCGACGATTTTTAACAAATATTTCAACAGCAACAATTTGGTTGGATCGAGGTTCTTTGCATGTGAATGACAAGGGGTATGCTTTTTTTAATGAATGGCAAGAAGAGATTATTAATCAAGAAATTATTGAGCAAAAAAACTTGAACAAACGCATTCAGGAAGAAACTGAGTGGCTTCATAAAGGTGTAACAGCAAGAAGAAAACGTAATATGGGTCGTCTTCGCAGGTTGCAACAGTTGCGTTTGGAAAGAAAAAATCAAATCAAGCAAACGGGGTCAGTTAAGTTGGAGGTGGATAAAGGTGCTATTCAATCCAAAATGATTTCTGAAGCAAAGCATATTTCAAAATCATTCGGGGATCGTTGTTTGGTTAAAGATTTTTCGGTGCGGATTTTGCGGGGGAATAAAATTGGAATTGTGGGTCCAAATGGGGCAGGTAAATCAACATTGATTAAACTTTTAACAAAACGCTTGGAACCTGATTCTGGGTTTGTTCGAATTGCTAAAAATTTGGAAGAAGGTTATTTTGATCAAAACAGAATAGAGCTTGATCCTAAAAAAACATTGTGGAAAACTTTGTGCCCAGAAGGGGATCACATTTTTGTTAGAGGTCATTACCGGCATGTTGTTTCTTATTTAAAAGACTTTTTGTTCACTTCTGCTCAAGCAAATTCTCCTGTTGGAATTTTGTCTGGGGGTGAAAAAAATCGTTTAATGTTGGCATTGATTTTATCAAAACCATCTAATTTTTTGGTATTAGATGAGCCAACAAATGATTTAGATATTGATACGCTTGATCTGTTGCAAGAAGTTTTGGATGAGTATGACGGAACAGTTTTGATTGTTAGTCACGATCGAGATTTTTTGGATAAAGTTGCTGTCTCTTTGCTTTATATGAGGGGTGATGGGTCAATTTTGGAACATGTAGGTACATATTCTGATTTGCTAACAATTTTGAAACAAAAAGAAGATAAAAAAACACCAACTAAAAGCAAACCCAAAGAAGATGTTGTTTCAGTTCAAACAGCGGTTCAACCAAAAACAAAGAAATTGACCTTTACGCAAAAACATCAGTTGGAAAAGTTACCTTTTCAAATCGAAGCCTTGGAAAATGAAGCTAAAGTATTGGAAAACAAACTGAATGATCCAGTCTTGTATCAAGAAGATTCAAAAAAATTCAATGAATATGCTCTTAAATTAACAGATTTAAAAAACAAAATTGAAGAAGCTGAAAATTTGTGGTTGGAATTGCAACTTCTAGCAGAAGAAAACTAGTGCATTTTTTTTGTTGTACCTATTGATTTTTTACATTTTTTGTAATAAAAAAATAAGAAAAATCAATTTACATTTTTGGGGAGATAAATAATGCACGGATTGCCACCGTTGATTACGGATTTAACACTTATTTCCATTTATGCTGGTTTGATTACATTGTTATTTAAACGATTGAAGCAACCAGTCGTTTTAGGATACGTGTTGGCAGGTATTATTGCAGGTCCTTATTTAACTCTCTTTCCTTCTGTGACAGATAAAGAAAATATAACCATTTGGGCTGATATTGGGGTTATCTTTTTATTGTTTAGTTTGGGGTTGGAGTTTAGTTTTCGAAAAATTCTTAATGTCGGGAAAACAGCCGTTATCACGGGGATGATGAACCTTGTATTTTTGCTTTTTATTGGATATTCAACAGGTCTTTTACTTGGGTGGTCTCCAATGAACAGTTTGTTTTTAGGTGGAATGATTTCAATGTCTTCAACAACAATTATTATTAAAGCATTTGAAGAGTTGAATTTGAAAAAAATGAAATTTACCGATCTTGTTTTTGGTGTTTTAATCATTGAAGACATTGTGGGTATTTTGCTTTTGGTTTTGTTACCAACCGTTGCATTAAGTCAAAGTGTGAATGGAACCGAGTTGCTCATTAGCACAATGAAGTTGACATTTTTCCTTGTTCTTTGCTTTGTCATTGGTATTTATGTTGTTCCAACATTTATGAAAAAAATATCAAAATTTTTGAATGATGAAACGCTTTTGATTATCTCTGTCGCTTTGTGTTTGGGAATGGTTTTACTTGCCACTTCATCTGGATTCTCATCTGCTTTAGGAGCCTTTATTATGGGGGCAATTTTGGCTGGGTCAGATGTTGCTGGACGCATTGAACACATCTTAAAACCTGTTAAAGACTTTTTTGGTGCGGTATTCTTTGTGTCTGTTGGTATGATGGTTAACCCCTCCATGTTTATCCAATATGCACAACCAATTTTTTATATTTCATTGATTGTTATACTTGGAAAAGTTGCCTTTTCTTGTCTTGGTTTTATCATTTCAGGACAAACACCAAGAACAGCTATTTTGTGCGGTTTTTCATTAGCGCAAGTTGGTGAGTTTGCCTTTATTATTGCATCACTTGGTTTGAGCTTGGGCGTTTTAAGTCCTGAAGTATATCCAATTATTGTTGCAGTTTCCGTATTAACAACATTTACAACGCCATTGATGATTAAATCTGCTGTACCATTTTATAATAAGCTGCGTGATGAAATGCCGTTAAATATGAAGTTGTTTATCAAAAAAACATTAATGCAGTATCGTGCGGATAAAAATGAAGACAACAGTGTTTGGAATGCTCTTTTTAAAGCTTATTTTTTAAGAATTTTATTGTTCTCAATTATTTTAATTGGGATTATGAACCTTTCATTTCATTTGTTAAAGCCACTGTTTATGGAAATGGTTCCAGGGTTGTTTGGTCGTGTGATTATGACTGGGATTACTCTTATTTTAATGGCTCCATTTTTAAATGCTTTACTTGTTGTAAAAGGCAAATTTTCAAAATTGTATATTGATTTGTGGGTTGAAAAAAAAGCAAATCGCTTGCCTTTATTAATGCTAACAGCATTTAAAGTTTTGATGGTTGCTATGTTTGTTATGATTGTGATCCACCAATTGTTAACAATCAATCCTTACGTAACATTTATGTTGGTTGTGTTAACAATCTATCTTTTGTTTAAATCACAGTGGATTGCAACCCAATATATGAAAATTGAAACGCATTTCTTAATCAATTTAAACAGAGAGCAAATTGAAAACCAAATTAAAGAAACTGAAAACTTAAATGTTTCAGAAAAAGAATGGCTCGATTCTTCTTTGGAAGTTTTGGTTGGAAAATTAACAAGTGAAAGTGATTTGGTTGGAAAATATTTAAAAGAAACTTCTCTGCGTGAAAAATATGCTATGAATATTTTTAAAATTGTGCGTGGGGAACAAGTGATTAATATTCCAAGATCGGGTGAAAAACTTTGTGAAGGAGATGTGTTAACTTTTGTTGGTACGGGAAAACAATTAGCACGTTTTAAATCTGCTGCGAAAAAGAAAGGTGTTGAAATTAATGTTTTTGAAAAACCTTTAAGTTTGCATGAATATATTTTGGCACAAGAAGAGGATGCTTTAACTGCAAGAGATAAAACAATTTTGTTGAGTTGTGCTTTTTTGGTTACACCAAATTCGGGATTGATTAATCATAATATTGTTGATGCTGAAATCAGAAATAAAACAAAATGTTTGGTTATTGGGGTTGAAAGAAAATCATCTTTATTTATCAATCCAGAATCTGCATTTACTTTTGAAGAAGGTGATTTGATTTGGTTGTTAGGTGATGCAAAATCTATGACACAAGAAGTTTTGCATCAAGTTGAATTGAACCAAGAGCCTGTTGTTCAAAAAGAAGAAGCATCTACTGTTCTTGAAACAGCTTAATTTTGTTTGAGATATCTTTTTAATTTGCCCTCTTGAAAAAGGGGCATAAGTACCTATGTATTAAGAAAGTGAGGTGCATTATGAATCATGAAAAATTAACAGATAGGTCTAAAGGTTTTATTCAGTCAGCCGAATCTTTAGCTGTTCGCAATAATCATCAATTTTTAAAACCTGTACATCTTTTTAAAGTGTTGTTAGATGATAAAGAGGGGATGGCTTCTTCATTGCTTTCAAAAGCAGGTGTTGATTTAAATTTGCTTTATCAAATAATCTCAAATGAATTTGAAAGTTTGCCAAGAGTGCAAGGGCAGTCTGTTCAAACATCTGTGTCACAAGATTTTTTAAAAGTTTTAGATTCAGCTGAACAAATGGCTGAAAAAGCAAAAGATTCATATGTAACAGTTGAACGTTTATTACAGGCATTGAGTTTAGATCCTAAATACAAAATTAACAGTCAAAAATTAAATGAAGTGATTAATCAAATTCGGCAAGGTAGAACAGCGCAATCTGCAACCGCTGAGGATAATTTTGAAGCATTAAAAAAATATGCTGTTGATTTTATTGAATGCGCTGAACAAGGTAAATTAGATCCTGTGATTGGTCGGGATGAAGAAATTCGGCACACCATTCAAGTGCTATCTCGCAGGACAAAAAACAATCCTATTTTAATTGGGGAACCAGGGGTCGGGAAAACCGCTATTGTTGAAGGATTGGCTCTTCGAATTGTGCATAAAGATGTTCCTGAATCATTGGCGCATAAACGATTGATGGGATTGGATATGGGGGCTTTGATTGCAGGAGCTAAATATCGTGGTGAGTTTGAAGAACGTTTAAAAGCTGTTCTTGATGAAGTGAAAGCTTCAAATGGGGCTGTTATTTTATTCATTGATGAAATGCACACTGTTGTGGGTGCTGGTGCAAATTCTGGTTCAATGGATGCTTCAAATTTATTGAAACCAGCACTTGCACGGGGTGAATTGCATTGTATTGGGGCAACAACACTGAAGGAATATCAAAAATATATTGAAAAAGACCAAGCTTTTGCACGCAGATTCCAGCCAGTTTATGTGGGTGAACCAAAAGTGGAAGAAACGATTTCTATTTTAAGAGGTTTAAAAGAAAAATATGAGCTCCACCATGGCGTTCGCATTTCAGATGCCGCTCTGGTAACGGCTGCAGTTATGTCAAACAGATATATTACAGATCGCTTTTTGCCAGATAAGGCTATTGATTTGATGGATGAAGCAGCTAGTAAATTAAGAATCAGCATGGATTCAAAACCTGAACAATTAGATGAGTTAGATCGACGTTTGATACAACTTAAAATTGAAAGGGAAGCATTGAAAAAAGAAACTGATTTATCCTCAAAAGAGCGGTTGAAAAAAATTGAAGAAGAAGTTACAACGCTTGAAAAACAATCTATTGAAGAAAACAATGCGTGGAATAGGCATAAACATAATCTTCAAGAAGCTTTGGTTGTGCGTGAAAAATTGGATAAAGCCAAAACAGATATTGATAAAGCTTTAAGAGATGGGTTGTATGAAAAAGTTGGTGAGTTGCAGTATAAAGAAATTCCTGAACTTGAAAAAAAATTAGCCTTGTTAGAAGAAGAAAATCAGAAACAATCAACTTTGGAAGTGGTAACACCAGATTTGATTGCAAATATCGTTTCTAAGTGGACGGGTATTCCAACAGACAAATTGCTTGGAAGTGAAAAGGAAAAATTGATCCATATGGAAGAAGAGATTGTTAAAAAAGTTGTGGGTCAAGAAGATGCTGTAACGGCAGTTTCAAATGCTGTTCGCAGATCAAGATCAGGGCTAAGTGATCCCAACAGACCGATTGGCTCCTTTTTGTTTTTAGGGCCTACAGGTGTTGGTAAAACTGAATTAGCAAAAGCATTGGCTACATTTTTGTTTGATGAAGAAAAAGCATTTGTGCGTATTGATATGTCTGAATATATGGAAAAACATGCGGTTTCACGTTTGATTGGGGCTCCTCCAGGATATGTTGGGTATGATGAAGGGGGTGTTTTAACCGAGGCTGTTAGACGAAGACCATATCAAGTTATTTTGTTTGATGAAGTTGAAAAAGCTCATCCAGATGTGTTTAATGTGCTGTTGCAAGTATTAGATGAAGGACATTTAACCGATGGTCAAGGGCGAACGGTTGATTTTAAAAATACATTTTTGATTTTAACCTCAAATTTGGTAACATCACAAAATCAAAAAGAGTTGATGGCTTCGTTAAAAAGTTTTTTTAAGCCAGAGTTTATCAATCGATTGGATGAAATTATACTTTTTAATCCGTTGAAAAAAGAGGATATTCGAAAAATTGTTGATATTCAGCTTTCAAAATTAGAACAGCGGTTAAAAGAAAAAAGACTTTTTGTTGTTTTAGATGAAAGTGCAAAAGAATGGTTGGCTGAAAGAGGATATGATGAAGAGTTTGGAGCACGACCATTGAAAAGACTTTTTCAACAAGAAGTTGAAAATCCTTTAGCCTTGCAATTATTGGACGGTGTTTATCAAGAAGGGGATACTATCCATGTCAAAGCACAAGGGGAGCATTTAAGTTTTTATAAATAATTTATTCTTTGTTTGCTAAAAACAAAATAGCTTCATGTGCGCAAGTTAGTCCAAAAATGCCTGTCATGGTAACTAATGAACCCATGGCTCTTCTGCCAGAGTTAGCATCTTTTTGTGGTGCGAGTGCTTTTTTATCAGAAACACACTCATCTGAAAAGACAACTGGGAATTTTAAGGAAACACCTCGTCTTCTTAATCTTTGTCGGACAAAGGCTGCAAGTGGACATTCAATTGTTTTGTGAAAAGAAGTTACTTTAACACGAGATAAGTCAGTTTTAAGTGCGGCTCCCATGGCGGAGATGAAAGGGATTTTTCTATTGATTAATTCTTCTAAAAAAAGACTTTTTGCATTGACAGAATCGATGGCATCAATTACATAGTCTGGTTGAATTGAAAAAACTTCTTCCATTGTTTCAGAAGATATTTTAATCGGTTTTTGTGTTATTTTAATCTCGGGATTAATAGATTTAAGTCTTTCTTCAACACTGTTTGTTTTTAGTTCGCCCAATGTTTTTGTTGTAGCAAAGAGTTGTCTATTTAAATTTGTGATGTCAAACGTGTCAAAATCAACAATGATTAAGTGGCCAATCCCAGCTCTTGCTAAAGCTTCTAAGGCAAATCCACCAACAGCGCCGCAACCTGCAACCAAAACGGTTGATTTTTTTAGATTTTCAATTCCTTTTTCACCAATGAGTAAAGTTGTTCTATTGTCTTTTTCTTGTGTCATTTTATTAATCTTTCAAAGGGATGAATTGTTTAATTGGTTCAATAAATTTTTGAAAATTTTGAAACAGTTGCTCTTTGTTTAATCCAAAATTTTCAACAATATTGATGATATCAGAGGGTGTTTTATTGTGAGTTGGAGAATCTGTTTCAACCAGTAATTTTTCAAAGGGAATGAGGTTTAAATTTTTGCTTGAGGAAACAGAAAAAAACACATCATACTTTTCAAGTTGTTGGATGATGTCTTGTGGTGCATTAAATTGATGGAAAAGAAATTTGCCATTAGGGTTCTTCTTTAGGATGCCAAGTATATCATGCCACGCTTTTACAACATGAATATGTGTGGGTCTGTTGTATTTTTGAGCAAGGTTAATGCACGTGTTAAAAATTTGGAGTTGGAGCTCTTTGTTGGGTTTTAAATAATCGAGACCGATTTCACCAACCATAAGAAAAGGGTTTTTCTTTAACAAAGTTTCCATTCTTTCAGCCCAATTGGGTGCTAAATTATCATCTATGAACCAAGGGTGAATACCAATGCATGGGTATACGTTGTTAACCTTGTTAGCAAGAGTGATGACTTGTTCCCATTCGTTTGGATTTGTTGCATTGACAACAAACGATTGAATGCCTTTTTTTTGCGCATCAATTAAAATATTTTCATCTATCAAATGAATGTGAGCATCAAAATACATAAAACTTATTCCTCTTCAAAGGTTATTTTACACTTTTTTATTGATTTTGAAAAGAAATAAAATTAAACTATTAAAATCAAAGGGAAGACGATTATGAGATGGCAATCAATTTTTTCTATTATTGGGTTTATGTTGGTATTGTGTGGTTTTATGATGACACTGCCAGCGGTATTGGAATGGTTTTATCACAATACTTTTTCAGCAAAAAGTTTCTTAGCAAGTGCAGCATTGACTGTTGCATTTGGTAGTATTTTGTTGTTATCAACAGAACAAAAACAAACCCCTTTAAAAACAAAAGAAATGTTTTTAACAACAACGTTGGTTTGGCTCTTTTTTACATTTTTTTGTTCATTGCCCTATCTGTTTTCATTGACACATATCAGCTTTGTTAAAGCGTTTTTTGAATCTGTATCTGGCCTTACGACAACTGGGGCAACTATTTTTCAAGACCTTGAAGTTTTGCCAAAAGGGATTTTGTTTTGGCGTTCTTTAACCCATTGGATGGGGGGATTAGGAATTTTGGTTGTTGCTATTTTGATTTTGCCAACTTTAAGAATTGGCGGTATGCAGTTGTTTAATATAGAGGTCTCTGGAGAAACGAATCGAGATGCACCTTCCACCTTTCAAAATGTGTCTGGTATTTTGATTTACTTTTTCTTTTTAACCGTGCTTGCAACTATTTGTTTGCATTTGGCGGGTATGAATATGTTTGATGCGGTTAATCACGCAATGAGTGTTATTGCAACGGGTGGTTTTTCAACACATAATGAATCAATTGCGTATTTTAATAGTCCTTTAATTGAATGGGTGATTATTTTGTTTATGTTTTGGGGTGGTTTTCCATTAATGATGGGGATTTATTTGTTTCACAATCACCTTGATCGAATTCGCAAAAATGAACAAATTAAATTGTATTGCTTTTTACTTATAGCTTGTATTGGTGTGTTTGTTTTTTTGAGATGGATGATGGTTTCATTTAATAATGCTGAATTGTCTAATATTTTGCGATCAACCACATTTGCAATAACATCAATTCTTACATCAACAGGGTTTACATTGGATAATTATCAATTATGGGGATCTTGGGCAATTGCTGCATTTTTGTTTTTGATGTTGCCTGGTGGTTGTACGGGATCAACAACCGGCGGTATTAAGCTGTTCAGAATTTCAATTATGATGAAAATTATTCATGCAAAACTCAAAAGTACGGCTAGACCTCATGGTGTCTTTATTCCAAGATATGGTTCTTCTCCTGTTGCTGAAGATGTTGTATTTGGTGTGTTAACTTTTATTGGATTGTATTTGGTGTGTCTTGTTGTTGGAACGATAGCATTATCTTTTTGCGATCTTGATATTGTAACTTGTTTTTCGGGGGCTATTAGTGCTTTATCAAATATTGGTCCTGCACTTGGTAATGAAATCGGTCCAGATAAAACTTTTGCGTATTTACCATCAAATGCTTTAGGTATATTATCTTTCTTAATGTTGTTGGGTCGTTTAGAGTTTGTGGCGATTCTTATTTTGCTTTTTCCATTTTTTTGGAAGAAAAATATTTAAAAAAAGTGTTGAAACTTCAAAAAGATATGCTATAGTGAAAATAGCCTTAAAAAGATGCTAGGGACACTTCTTTTTAAAAAATCTGGAGACAATATGAAAAAATTCTTATTAACTGTTTTATTTCTTTTGTGTGTGATTATTGGCGGTCTTGGCTTTTTTATTGTTAGATCATTCAATGCTGATAATTTTCAAAAACAGATTGTAAAAACTGTTTCTGAAGTAACAGGGCGTGAATTTAATGTGATGGGGGCTACATATGTTGATTGGGTTCCATCTCCAGAAATTGTTTTAAATGATGTAACTTTGGCAAATTCCAAAGGAAGCACACGTGGTGTTATGTTGAGCATTCCTCGTGTTTCGATCCAGTTAACATGGAAGTCGTTGCTTAAAAATCCATTGGTTATCGATAAGATTACTGTTGAAAATCCTGTTCTTTATTTAGAAAGAACAAGCCCAGAAAAAGTGAATTGGAATTTTTCATTTATGGGGAAAAATGCTATTGAAAATTCTATGTTAGGCATTAATAATAATTTTGTTCAAACAAGAATTGACAATTTGCAAGTTAAAAATGGGGTTTTAAATTATGTAAATGCAGTGACAAATTCTACAGTAGAGTTGTTGAACATTAATGGTAAGATTACATTAGATTCACTACAAGGACCATATATGTTTGACGGGTCTATTCAAGGTGATGAAAATTCTTTTTTAACAAGAGTATCCATTAATCAATTGACAACAGATATTCCTGTGCCATTTTCAGTTGAAATGAAAGCAAAAGATGAAAGTTTGTCTTTGAATTTAGATGGTCAATTTTTAACACAATCTAAAAAATTAGATTTATCAGTAGATGGTTCATTCTTTGTAAAAAAACCAAATGAAATTCTTAAAACACTTGGATTGTTGCAATTAAACTCTTCTTTAAACATCCCAGCACAAGGTGGCTTGACATATACATCACAAAATGGGATTGATAGTATTAAAAATTTTACAGTTCGTTTTGGAGATAATGAGGATTCAGTTGCTTTAACAGCTTCTGCTTCTAGAGAGAATAAAAATGGGTCGATGTTTTATACAGGTTCATTTGCAATCAACCATTTTGATTATGATCAATGGATAGATATAATTAGTTACCTGAAAAAACAAGATTTAAATGATCCGCAAAATCCAAATTTTGATGTGAAAATGAATGCTCAAAAAATCACATATCAAAAGAATATTTTCAA
Source organism: Alphaproteobacteria bacterium (assembly GCA_045632845.1). Classification (GTDB taxonomy): domain Bacteria; phylum Pseudomonadota; class Alphaproteobacteria; order CAAHEQ01; family UBA3637; genus RGIG4140. Next base: position 20,579 of record JAZQXL010000010.1, on the reverse strand, counting down.
AGACGCATCTATGTCTTTATCAAAGACAGGGAATAGAATGGTTATCCATTACTTGAATGCAATGCTTGCTGGTGAAACAGAATTAGCATCATCAGGTGGTACTTTGATCGAGGGTGAAAAAGAAGGGTTATCGTTGCTTGTTAATTTAAAATCTAAGAATTTTAAACAATTGTTAGCTTCTTATATGGATACAAAGGATATTCCGACAAATGTGTTAAATACGGCACAGATGAGTGCTAACATTTTGGTGTGGAAAGACCTTGTGGATGTTGATATCACTTCTTTTGAAACAGGTGGAACTGTTGTTGCAGGAAAAATGCAAATTTTAAATGACAAAAAGCCAACCATTTATTTTGATGGATCTGTTAAAAATGTAAATTTAGATAATTATACAGGGTATAAACACAGCGCAGAAAAAACAGATATTTTAGATGTTGTTCCTGCAATTAAATCTTATTTTAGAGATGCAGAATATTTAACAAAATTTAATAGTAAGTTTAATATGGACTTGAAGGATGTGACAGCTCGACAGTTGCCAATTTTAAATGGCAAATTAGTTGGAAGTTTAGAAAATGGTTTGTTGAAGATTTCTGAATTTAGAGCAACAGGTGTTGCAATGGCGGCTTTACTTGCTGCAGCTGAGGTGGAAAATGTTGCGACAGAAGATCAAAAAATTAAAAATTTAAGACTTGATTTTAATACAAATGATTTAAAATTATTTTTAGATAGAGCAAATCTTGTTTCTAATAATCAGTTCTTAAATCAAACAAATTCTATTTCAACAACTCTTCAAGTTACAGAAGATCAAAATGTGTGGAGTGGATCTTTGCGAAATAAAATTGGAGATTTGGAAACAAGATTTACAGGTGCTGTCAATTATGCTGAAACAATGGCAGATGCAAAAGATTTGAATGTCGAAATAGCATATCCAAGTTTTCAACAATTCTTAAAAAATGTTTTGTTAGCAAAGAAAATTAATAACTCAATTGAAGGAGCTTTTGCATTTAAAGGTGTTGTAAATGGAACTTTGCAAAATTTTAAACTTTCAAATACGGATATCCAAATTGGAACAAGTCATCTCTCTTTAGATGGTGAAATCAAAAATACAACAGCACAAAAACAGGTTGATCTTAAAGTTAAAACACCATCATTTGATGTAGATAGATTTATTTTAAACGATTTTAAAAATGTTTTGGCAGAAGGTCCATTGGGTAATACGGCATTTAATTTTTCATTGTTAGATTTGTGGAAAATTAAATTACAATTAGATGCTGGCCAATTGCTTTGGCATTCTAAAGAGTTAAAAAATGCTTCTTTAAAGTTAAATATTCAAGACAAGCAGTTAACCCTTGAAAATTTGACAGGTGTTCCTTCTATTGAGGGGTCTTCTTTGAAAGCAACAGGCACATTATCTTGGGCAGGTGTTCCCCATCTTAATGCAAATGTTGATTTGTCTGGATTAGAATTAGGTGCCAATATCTTAACGGGAGGAAAGACCTCTTTTGGCAATGGTATTTTAACATTCTCTGGTGATTTTTCAATGGTGGGACAATCCCCAAATGAAATGCGCAAAAATATTTCTGGTTCTGGAAAAATGAATATTGAAAATTCTCTTTGGGTTGGATCAGATATTCAAAAGATTCCAGCTTTGATTGCAAAGACGATTAAAGAGAGATCTCAACAACATGTTTTTGATACAGAATTAGCAAGATATTTAAATTCAGGTAAAACAATGTTATCTTCTTTGGTTGGCAATTTCACAATTGATAAAGGGATTTTTAAAATGATGGATGCCTCTTTAAAAGCAGATACATTCTATTCAAATCCAATGCAAGTTGTGTACAATATTCCTTCAAAGGCAATTGAAGTTTCTGTTCCAATTACATTGGCAGAATATGGTGATTTGCCACCATTTGCATTATCTCTTAAAGGAAGTTCAGCAAACCCTGTTTATCAGACAAATTTTGTAGATTTATCAAATGCTGTTGAAGATATTGTCCAACAAGGGAATACAAAAATTGCTGAACAGCTTCAAAAAGAAAAAGAACAGCTTGCTAAAATAACGTTGAATGAAAGAGCTCTTCGTATTCAACAAGCAATTACAGAAGCAAGAGATGCTGTCAAAACAGCTGATGAAAAACTCTTTGCTGGGGATAATGATTCAGCGGCTTTCTTGTTGCAAAATGCAAGAGATGCTTTATCAATTGTTAATCAATTATCTGTGAAAGAAAAACTTACTGATGCACAATATATTCAATTGATGGAACAATCCAGATTAGCGGTTTTGAAGGCAAAAGAAGCTATTGATGAGGCTGTTCGTGATCTTTATTTTGAAGATAGAAAACAAGTTCAAACATTTTTAAACCAAGCTCAAGAAATGTTGTTGCAAATGAAGTTTATTCATGACACAAATCCAGAAATTGAGATTGTTTCAAAACTGTTGGTGCCTGTTGAACAATATGTGACTGTTTTGAAAGAAACGAATTTGAAATTTTCAAATGATATTTCACAAGATGAACATGATGAGTTGATGCAAGCTGCAAGAGCTGCTTTTTCAAAGATTGTACATGCGTATGAATATGTTGCAAGATTTGAACCTGAAGGGGTAGAACGCATCATTCCCGTTTCTGTAAAGCAAGTTCCAAACCAAGACAATTTGGCTTCACAAAATGAAGAACCTGTAACAGATGGAAATTCATCTGACAACTATGTTCCAAAATTTCAAGGGCAAATTATAAGAATGTAAAAATATTATTTCTCAATGGTGCTACGGACAAAGAAATAAAACATATCTAAGAATTGCGGAAATCTTGCAATGGTGGTGTAAGTATATCTATCAAGAAGAACATATTCCTTCTTTTTAAAGTCATACAAAGCAAATTCTTCAGGTGCTTGTGCTAATAAGATTTTATTGTTAATAATGGGATTATCACTATATAAACGTTGCATTTGAGGTATGCTTCTGTGAAAGTAAGCGCCTTTTTCCCGTTCATGTTCTGTTGTTGCGAAGAGCTCAAGCCCATTGTAAAAAAGGCCGTTTGTCAAGAGTAATAAATTGACATAGTCTTGTGGCAAAGGGGCAAGGCCGCTCCTTGTTAAAATAGTATTAACCATGTGGATATCTGCATATTTTGCAGGTGGAAAGAATACAGCTGATTCTTGATATATTCTCTTTAATACCTGATGCAAAATTCTCATAATTTATCTCCCAGGCATGCTTTTTAATGCAATTTTATCAAATGCTGCTTTTGAAAAGCCAGCATAGACACTTCTGTCTTGTTTATTTTTACCACCAGAACCAGTGAACAACGAGAATGGCACATAAACTTTTCCAACAGGCACTGGAACATATAAAAGAGGTGGATACTCAATTCCTTTTGGAGAAATAATTTGTTTATCAATATAAGAGTGGATTGCATCATGAAAAGGTTTGTCTTGAATTAAAACCATATTGTTAAAATCAAGTGATCCACCATATTCTAATGGGTATTTTAAGTGAACAACATAATTCTCTGGAATTTTGCCTTTTTTCATATAAAAAATAGCTTCTTCTGAGATGCCAGCAGCTCTAAGGTCCATTGTATTGTTGTAGCTTAAAAGACGAACAAAATCTCTCATAATCCGTTTCATTTGAATGTGCCGTTCGAGTAGGTCAGTTCCAAAAGAACCAAAGTATGAAACAGCCATTAAATCCATGCCAGGAAAGTTCATTTCATTGAATACATTTTCCCAATAGGCTTGGTCTTTTTCTGGTTCTGGTTGTTTGTTTTCAAAAGGAGAGGATAAGCCTTTCATTTCAAAATCATCAATACCAGCTTCATCCATGGTGAAAAGTTTGTCCCATGGGATGAGGGTGTCATCATTGTTCAAATCTGAAAGGCTTATTTTTTCATTCATTAAGCGTTAGTTACCTCTTCTTCTAAGTCGTCGATTTGACCCTTCATTAAGATTTTTAGTGTTTGCATGTCTGTGTTTTCACGTTGGGCAACAATCCAATAAGGAACCCAAGGGGAAGCACCCATAGCGCATTTTTTCTTCATGCCTTTGTCTAAGAACCAACGGGGCGCATCTGCTAAAATAGGCCTGTTTAAGAATCCTTGGAAAAGAACATATTGTTTTGTTTTTTCCAAACTCATCATGTCGGATGCTCCAACAACGTTTGAACTTTGAAGTGATCTTGAAATGTTGGCTGCAAATGGGTTGGTTTGTTGGGATACACCCTCTGTCCTTGAAGAGCTGGCGACTTCGATTGTTTTTGTACCAATCATCTTTGAGAAACGTTCTGCTGTTTGTTCATTGTTTTGAGCTAAAATAACTTTTGCAGCTGTTGTTGTAATGATTGTTTCTAAGTCGTCTTTACCATATTGACCAGAGATTTGTCCTAAATCTTGCCCAATGAGTAAATAGGCAACTTTTTGACCACGACCCACAGCCGGACCATCTTTAACAGCAGCTAATTTTGGCATTTGGGGGAACTCGTCAAGAACAAATAAAACAGAATATGGACCAGATTTAATTCCATCGTTTCCTACAAAGTTTGGAGGGTTTGAAATAAGGAACGAACTCATCAATTCAACAAAAATACCTGTAATGACATTCATACTTCTCGCGTCAACTTGGTTAACTGAAAGATAAACTGAAACAGGTTTTACTTCACCGCTAATTGGGTCTTGAAGACCGCGTAAATCTCTAAATGTCAAGTCGCTGAATTTTGTACGAATACGTACAGCTGAGTTTTTAAAGATGTTAATCCCTGTAAGAGCTGTTGATAAAATAGAACCACGTTCTTTATCTGGAGTACCAGCTAATTGGTTCATTTCAACAACGCATCGATGGGCATAGGCAAATCTTGTCGCTTCTTTAACAGCTAAGTCCAATAAATCGCGCATTGGATCGGCCATCATTGCCATTTGATCTCCTTCATCTGAGCGACGTTTAATGTCAGCTGCAATTTTCATTTGAGATTCGGTCAACCAGTCAAAGATCATAGCGATACAAGGTTCGTTTCCTTGCCATTGTTCAGGAAGTCCTTCCCATGTACCAATTGGTGCATAGTTATCAGCTGTTAATTCACCTTTTTGCAATGCATCCAATGCTAATTGTGCACTTTGATCCGCCATACCATCATAATATGTTGCGAGCACATTGGCATCTTCTTGATCAAAGTTTCCTTCCATTAACTTGTTGATGAAGTAATCGTTTGCACGTGCGCGTTCACATTTACTTGAAATAAATTGCAAAAAGCCTGCCATAGCGTTACGACCTGTTTTTGACCAGTGAGGGTCGGCCCCACCTTTTGGTTCTTCAACAAGAACAGCAACCATTGAGTCAATATATTTTTCTCGGTCACTTCCAAGAGGTGGTAAACAACTAGCAGAGAGTGGGTTCCAACTAGGGAAGAAGATGCCTTTTTCAGGTTCGTCTTGAGCACCCCAGTTAATCACAAAAACAGGGCCAATTGTTGCACGATATGCTGTTGTGTTATAACAAAGTTCAGGCTTAGGGTCGTTGACAATTAAACTGAGGGTAGGGGATTCTAAAATTGTTGGAATCACAACACCAACTGTTTTACCTGTTCCCGGAGGGGCAACAACCAAGCAAGAAAGTGTTTCAGGCATTTTCATTAATTTACCTTTGAATTTTCCCAAAACAACGCAAAATCCGTCAAAAAGTTTCATTTTTTTGATATCACCGTATTCAGCCATGCGGCCACCACCAAAGATTTTTGGCATATATTCGTATGGGTTTCTGACAAGGCCTGCGATAAAAACAACAAAAAATGATAAGAATGGTACAAAAACCAAATAACTTGCAGCAGATGGGTTGGCTGCATTAGACACATCTTTGATCCTGGCTGTATAAAGTAAAAGTAATTTTGTTGTATTGTCCCAGTTTGCAGACCAAAAAGTGATAATTTTTCTCCAAGTTACAATACTTAATTCAGTGTCTAAAAGTAAATTTAATGGTAACATAAGCAGCATCATGACATATAATGCCGCAAAGGCTGCAATAATTGTCCAAATTATCCACAGAACATATTTGGTTTGATCCTCATAAGCACTGTCTCTTTTAAATGCCATTTTTGTCTCCTATAATGCATTATGAACCATAGCCAAGGTTTCTTCAGAGGGTTCTTTATCTTGAACGATTGTTTCAGTAAAGCTTTTTAAATCATCAGGCCCCCCCATGTCAGTTCTGCAAACGCTGATGGACATTTCTTTCCATGTGGATAACATGTCTTCAGCATTGATAATGGTCCCCTTTTTGATAACAAAAATAGGTGCAACTGAACCAACAAAGCCAGATGTTGAAAGTCTTGTTGAAAGTTTTTTAACTTCTTCTAATAATTTAAAAACAGGGGAGATACGGTGCGAGCTTTCTGAAAACCAAAGAGGATCTTCCCCATTAAAGCGTTCTTCATCAGCAAGCCAATCACCTTCTTCAGGGTCGATTTGGCAGACGATAATTCTGTTTTCCCCAACAGCTAAGTAATCAGCAGTTAAATTGCCCAATTTAACATTGTGTAACAGTGAATAACCAGCTTTTTCCAAAACAGATTCTAAATCTTCTTCCAGTCGAGTGCGTTCTGGCAATTTGATGTCTTCCAATAAAATTTTATCAAAATCATCTTCATCCATTGGAGATGAGGCAATTGAAAAACTCTTTTTAGCAGATGGTGCTCCATAAGAAGATGCAAAAGGTGAATCTTGAGGTGGCATAAATCCACTTTTTTGTGTGTCAAATGAAAAGCCTGTATTGTTTGTGCTTGTAGACATATTCCCCATTCCAGAATAGGAATTTTGTTGAGGGGATGTTTCCATTGCGTCAACAGGAACTTTTAATTCTGAATCTTTTGCAATTGGGCGAACAAGCGAGCTTTCTAATGCTTTTGGTCTTGTTGTTTTGGAAGAGTTTTTGTTTAAATCAAGTTTGACAGGTCGTTGTAAAACAGTTTTTGATCCTGTGAAAAAGAAAATAATCTTGTTGACAGTTCGTTGAATAAGATCTGTCCATTTGATGGTTAAAGCATATTTCCAAGTAAAAATATAAAAAGGGAACATTAATAAGACGATGGTGACAAATACCCAATCGCTTGTGCTAGAAATACCCCAGCCTTTTCTAAATTCATCAAAAATAAATTCCCAATTTGAAATAGAGAAAATACTAAAATTCCAGTTAGTTTTGAAAAAATCATTCAAGTACCAACCGAATAAAATATATCCCCAGACGAAACCAATTGTAAGAGTTCTTTTCCAATTTTTCATGTCATAGCCTTAAAAAATACAAACCTGTAAGGTTATTATATCTAAAAAAAAGAGCGGTTTCCACAAAAAAATACTCATTTTTTTAAAAAAACTGAAAAAGAAAGAAAGCACTAAATGTGCTTTCTTTAAGTTGTTGTTTTGATTATTGTTTTGCGTTCAATATTTTTTCGGGATTAAAATCTTGTGAAAATGGGAATTTTTCATTTTCATATTTGCTTAAAATAAATCTAAAATATGTTAAAGCAAATAATCTTGTTGCTGAAGATAATCCTGATTTGTCACGGATTAAGTCGATTTTTGAACAAAGCTCATGAATTGTAATTTTTTCTCTTAAACAGATGTCTGTGAGTGATGTCCATGTTTCTCTATCTAATCGCATGCTTGTTCTTCTACCATTAACAATTACATTTTTGCAGACGAGCATTTTTTTCTCCTTTTGTATTTTGAATAAATATGATATAATAACAACTAAAATGAACAATAAATGTCATTCCTGTATAAATATATGCACGCTCAAGTTGAAAATTTCAATAGAAAGATGCATAAAAAGATAAAAAAGAGTAAAAAATGATAAAAAAAGATCAAAAAGTGGAAAGAAAATGTGATTTTCCTGGTTGTGAAGAGTGTGGTTCATTCAAGGCGCCCAAGAATCGCATGTTGAATGATTATTATTGGTTTTGTTTAAATCATGTGAAAGAATATAATAAAAATTGGAATTTTTATCAGGGATTGTCAAGCGAGGAAATTGAACAGCACATTCAAAATGATACGACATGGCAGCGTCCCACCTGGCGTTTGGGACAATTCAAAACTTATGGAACGGGACAGGTGAGAGATGGTTTTGGGTTGTTTGAAGATTTGGGGCTTGGCATGGATGGCAAACATAACCCACCGCAAACGAAAATTCCAGTTCATTCTCGTTTGGCTGAAGCTGTGGAATTTATGGAGTTATCTTTTCCATTGAAACTTTCTGAAGTTAAAAAGAAATATAAGCATTTGGCAAAAAAATACCATCCAGATACCAATGCGGGTGATAAAGAAGCTGAAAAAATGTTCAAAAAATTACATGATCACTATAAATATATTTTAAAACAATTGGGTGAGAAATAGGTTTTTAAATAATAAAAAGACGCTGACAATGTCAACGTCTTTTTGCTTTAAGGTGTTTATTGTAAATTCTTTTGAGTTACATCAGTTCCACCCCATTCAACGGCAACGAAACCTGTACGGTTTGGTGTTTCAGGAAGGACTTGTTCTTCTACAATAATAGGTGTGACAAGGTTTTTAAATTCCATCATCACACGAATGAGTGTATCTGGTTTAGGTGTGATGATAAGAGGCATATTTTGATTTTGTTCCTCTATAGTTTGGAATCGAATGAAATTGTAAGGGGAGTTTTCCAACTTTGGTAACCAATAAATGATGAACTCGTTGGATTCACGATCACTTAATCCAAGCTGAGAGAGTTTTTCTTGTAAGAAAGGAACGGTATCTTTCCCTTTAACGACAAATCCTTCTTTGTCGTTTGGGGTAATGGTGTTTTTGCCTTCCCAATAAAGAGCGTAATAGGAACGGTTTGTTGTTTTATCAAATAAATTGCCATTTGGTTCGGCCGTTACTGTCCAACCAGTTTCATATTTTGGGTAAGTATGTATGAGATTTTGAGGATTGCCAACTTTAATTGAAATCTCTGTCTTTTCAGTTGGATAAAGATAGATGATGGGTTTGTCAGAAATAGAGTGTAGTGTTGGGTCAAAACAACTATGTCCCAAAACGTGTTTTTGCTGATTCACTTTGTTGATTGTGATTGTAGTAATAAGAATGATGGGAATACTGATTAAACATATAAAAAATAATTTTTTATGTTTGAGTGCGAGTGCAATCAAAGCTGTTATGGCGATGAGGCAGATTGAGCTTAAAAAAGTTAAAAGATAATAGGGGAGTTTTTGAAATTTCCAGTTTGAAATTGTTTCGTAGATAACTGTTGAGGCGATACCGATAATGCTTAATAGGAATAAAACTGCACATATATAAAAGATTTTTTTTAATAAGAGTTTTAATTTGGATTTAGTGGTATTATTTTTTGAATTTAATTTGGTTTTTCTCATTTTTTGTCCTTTGCTTTAGACCTGTTTACTTTTTTGATAATAAAAAAAGACGTTGAAAATATCAACGTCTTTTTGAACTTGTTTCTTTCTAAAAAATTAAGCAGCATTTGCAGCTTTTTTTGCTTTTGCACCTTCAATGCGTTCACGCAATTTTTTAGATTCTTCAGACAATTTTGAAACTGGTGTGTTCAATAAGTATAAATCTAAACCACCATTTTTTTCAATTGTTCTCAAACCTTGTGTTGAGATTTTGAGAGTGATTTGTTGTTCTAAAATTTCACTATAAATAGCAACGCTTTGTAAATTTGGCAAAAAGCGACGACGCGTTTTGCGGTTTGATTTACTGACATTGTTACCCGTTTGAACACCTTTTCCTGAAACGAGGCATCTTTTTGCCATTGTACTAATCCTTTCCTACTAAAAATAAAACTGTTAAAACTTTTTACATTATTTTAATTGAAAAGTCAAGCACTTTTTTAAAATTTTTAATATGGATACAAATCTGGAAGGGGTTTTTTCCGCTTTTTCTTGTGTGAATTTCTTTTGCTTTCCCCAAATTGTTCAATTTTAAATGGCTTCTTTTTCTTTTTAAAGGCTAAAAAGACACCTAGAGTAGTTATGAAAGAAAAGAGACCAATGACTCCGTAAAGAATTGTTTTTGAAATAGAATTTGTTTGCGCTTTATCTGTTGAAACAATCTTGTTAGATTCGTTATTGGGTGGTGTGGGCGTGCTTTCTTTTATTGGAGCGAAAGGTTGAACTTTTGAATTTGCATAAACATCAACTTCTTTTTCTGGAAGAGTTAAGGTTTCTTCACTTTTTGTATCAGCGTTGAAATATTTGACTGTAAAAGCGGGGATGGTTTGTTTTCCCTCTTTTTGAAACGAGATAACAAAGGTTCTATTTTCAACACTTACAATTTCGTTATTTTTAAATTCACTGAATCTCTCTTCTTGGTTGGCGTATATGGAAATATCTTCTTGTTTTGGATGCTCAAGAAGGGGGAGTTTTGCATTTTCAATATTTGTGGCGGTGAGGGTAATTTTTCTTTCAACAACATCTCCCACATAAATTTTTTCAGGCATAATATATTCTTCTAAAAGTTCAGCCTTGTTGCTTGGGAACCACCATCCTTGCCAATTTGTTGGTTTGGATAGTACTTCAATGGTGTTTTCATTTGAGTTAAAATAAACAGGCTTCATTATATTGCTGCCTAAATGAAAATCAAATGGGAAGTTGAAAAAATCTCCCATTATATCTGGGCGTCTTTTTTTTGTTAAATCTGGAATTGATGCAGATAATTGTGCGGGAGGAACATTAAGTGTGCCGTTGTTTTTGGGGGTAAAGATAAAAAAACGTTCTAAAACACGATATTTTTTTCCATCTTTTATTGTTTGATATACTTTATCAGATTCTAATGGTGTGAAATTGAATTTGTTTGAAAATGGGACTTTCAAACTTGCATCATAAAGTGCGTTTTCGTCAGTAATTTTTGCTTGATAAAGAGCAACTTGTCCTTCATAAATTTGTTTGGGAGATACTTTTGTTTCAAACTCAACGGATGGTAGAGTTTGAGTTGTGGGTTCATTTTTTTGAGTTGGTGCATCAACAACTTTAAGAAATAGGCTGTCAAATTTTTGACTATCAAATTCAATAGGTCCAATTTTAAACTCACCTTTTTGATATGGGTAAAGCGTATATGAAATTTGATTCTTTTTTGTCATTGATCCGTTGATAATACTGACATTGCTTGATTGACTTTTTCCCAAGATTTTAAAATCTTTTTCAATGCTTTCAAGATTGGGAGTTGTTTTTAAATCTTCATCAGATTCAAAAATGAGAGATACTGTATCACCAAAAGCAATTTCGTTTTGTGATAAGCTCATTTGAACTTTTGAAAATGCTGTTGAAGCATATAAACAAAGGCTGAAGCATAGTGTTGTTTTAATGATGTTAAACATTAAGGTTTTCTCCTGTTTTGTTCATATAGGCGATATCTTAATAATCTTGAAGGGTCTTTTTTTAATCGGTTAAAAATTTCTTGTGAAGTTTGATCAATTGGATTTTCATTTTCTGTTTCTTCAGTTATTTGTCCTTGTTGATTATTGTTTTGTGTTGAGGGGGATGATTGTTCCTCTTTTTCCTTTTGATCTGATTGAGTTTGCTCCTCTGTTGGAGGATAAATTTGGTCGTTTTCATTTTTATCGGATTGTTCTTGTTGTTGCTCATTGGATGAATCTTTGTTTTTTTCATCTAAATTGTTTGAAGCATTTGCAGCATTTTGTTCTAAGTTGTTTTCTTTACTTTCAGAATCGGTGTTTTGATTTGAAGAATTGTCAGATTGTTTTTGCTCATTATTTGTTTTTGATTCGTTATCCGATTCTTTTTGATCACTGTTTTGGTCTTGAGTGTTTGAGCTTTGATTGTTGTTTTGGTTTGAAGAAGATTCGTTTTTTTCTTGATTTTGGTTGTCTTTTTGGGATTTGTCTTGAGATGAAGAGTTGTTGTTTTTCATCATCTGTTCCAAATATGCTTTGTTAAAACGAGCTTCTTCATGGTTGGGATTTTTTTCAAGAACTTGTTTATATAAATCAATTGCTTCTTGATACCTTTTCATATGTGCTGTTGCGTTTGCTTGGTTGTAAAGTCCTGTTTCAGAAGAGTCGTTTTTAAACCCAGCTAATGCTGATAAATAATCTTTATTTTTATAGGCTGTTACAGCTTTTTCATTTGTGTTGTATAAAATTTGATCATCTCTGAGCCAAAGGGATGCATTTGCGTTAAAAGAACAGGCAAGTATGATAAAAACAAAAAAACCTTTTCGATAAAAAAGAGCAAGAAAAGGCATGCTAAAAAGGAGTAAATAAATGCCAAGATCTTTATACGTATCGACAGTGAGTAGTTTATTTTCTGCGTTATTAAAAAGAGATGGTTTATTGAAAGAATTTGTTTTTTCTAATAATGAGATAATGTCAGAATCATCTGGCCTCCAAAGTTCAAGAGTGCCGATTTTTTGTAATTCTTCTTTATTAAGATTTGTTAAAACGATATTGCCATTTGCATCTCTTTTAAATTGTCCATTTGGTGAAAGAATGGGTGTTTTTTTACCATCTCCAAAACCTAAAATACCAACTGAATAAGGGGTGTTATCTAAAACTGAAGTGGTGTTTTTTGAAGATGGAACTCCCCCTGTGAAAAACAAAATTCTGCCAGTGTCAAGCTTGTTGTTTTGAATGAGTTCAATTGCTGTTTTGAAGCCTTCTTCTGGTTTATTGCCCACAGCGGGTAAAACAGATGGGTCTAAAACAGGGATTAATTCTTCAACAATCTTTTTATCTTCTGTCATTGGAAGTGCGATATACCCTTTTTCATCATAGAGAACAAGACCAATGCGCTCCCCTTTTAAGCGTTTAATAACTTCTGAAAGTTTGATTTTAACTTGTGTTAATGTTGTTTTATTAAGGCTGTTTAAGTCAACAATGAGGACTGTTCCTTGGTCGTTTTTATCTGCTTTTGTGGGGGCTTTTTCAAAAGCAGGCCCTGCAAGTGCAATTGAAAGAATCGCCCATAATAAAGAAATTAAAATGATAGAACTTTTCGTTTTTTTTGTTTGATCTGTTTTTACCATTAAAAGGTGTAAAAATTCTGGTTTGATGATTTTTTTCCACGGATTATTGGTTAAACTTTTTTTTCTTAAATGGAAAAAAAAGGGAATAGCAATCAGCAAAAGCAAAAACCAAGGACGCATAAAAATCATAATTGTCTCCGTTTCATCAATGCGATAAACAAACAAAGAAGACCTAAAAACAAGGGAATGAAAAAGAGTTCTTTTCTTGGCTTATATGATTGAATGGTGACTTCTTCTTTTTCTAAACCATCAATGACTTTATAAATGTCTTGCAAGCCAGATGTTGTTTTTGCCAAAAAGTATTGTCCACCTGTTTGTGTGGCAATTTGTTTGAGTGTTTTTTCATCTAATGTTGTGGGGGTTGGGATTTGTAACCCATAAAAATTTTGAACAACTTGTTCACCCGATCCAATCCCAATGGTGTAAACTTTTACATTGTTTCGTTTGGCAAGATTGATAGCCTCTGAAACAGAAACAACACCTGCGTTTGCGTATCCATCAGATAATAAAATCACAATTTGACTTTTGGCAGGTACTTTAAGAGCTGTTTGAACAGCTAGAGCAAGGCCATCACCTAAAGCTGTCATATTCCCTGCAATTCCAATGCCAATTTCATCTAACAAAGATTTGAGAGTTATTTTGTCAAATGAAAGGGGGGCGTAGGTGTATGCTTCATTGCCAAAAAGAACAAAACCAATGTTGTCATTTTCACGTTTGTTTAAAAAATCAGTAACAACTTTTTTAACAGCAGTTAATCTGGTGACCGCTTCAGTACCAAGTTGAAAATCCTTTTCACTCATTGATTCTGAAACATCTAGGGATAAAACAATATTTCTTGCATGAAGAGGGGTATCACTTGCGTTTGGATACCACACGGGTCTGGCTGCAGCAAGTGTGAATAAAATCCACCCTAATACTAGGAAAAATCGGACGCTTTTGGAAGGCGTTGTTTTTGTTGATGTATTGCTAAATGATTCTATTCTCTTAAAAAAAGGAATTTTAAGAGCGTATAAATTTGAATTTTCTTTTACTGTAGGTAAGGTAAAATACACAACAATTGGTAGTAAAAGAAACAAAAACGATAAGGGCCATATAAAAATACTCATGCTTTACAATATATGAATTTTAAACTTTAAAATCAATATAATTTAAAGCAGTGTGTGTAAAATTTTAATATTCAATATGAATGAAATACAACCCTTCGGCAGGGGCGGTTGGTCCACCAGCTTTTCTGTCGCAAGCTTCAAGTGCTTTTTTAAAATCATCAACACTCCATTTTTGAGCGCCAACCAAGGTAAGGGTGCCGATGATATTGCGTACTTGATGGTGCAAAAAGGAACGAGCGGTAACTTTCATAACAATTTCATCTCCTTGTTTTTCAAGAGAGATAAAATCAAGTGTTTTAACAGGCGATTTTGCTTGGCATTCAGATGCTCTAAATGTTGAAAAATCATGTTTTCCAATAAGCAATTGAGCTGCTTGATTCATTTTTTCAACATCAAGAGGATGTCTATACCACCAAACTCTGTTTTTTTCTAAACTTGGCGGAAAAGGAGTGTTTAAAATACGATATATATAGGTTCTTTTTTTGGCATCAAATCTGGCGTGAAAATTTTCATCAACCTGTTCAACCTCTTTGATGCTGATCGGATGTGGACGCACAAGTGCATTGAGTGATTCTCTTAATTTGTAGGGTTCGATCAATAAGGATGAATCAAAGTGTGCAATTTGATAAAGGGCGTGAACACCAGCATCAGTCCTACCACTTCCAAAAAGGGTTATTTCTTCCCTTAAGCAGGTTTTTAAAGCGTCTTCAATCACTTGTTGAACAGACAATCCAGATTGTTGTCTTTGCCAACCACAAAAAGGGGTTCCATCATACTCTATGACAATTTTATACCGCAAGATTAAACCCTTTCTTGAGTTCAAATCCTTTTAATAAGTCTGTTGCAAACATACGCTTTTTACCTTCTCGTTGTAATTCGGTTAAGCGCAAAGCTGTGTTGTTGGCGCAAGCAATGAGGAGTTCATCATCTAACACCTGTCCTGCAGGGGCGTTTGTTGATACTTCTTCAACTTTAGCATTGAAGATTTTGATTCTTTCTCCATTTAATAAAAAGTAGGCTGCTGGGTATGGATTAAAAGCCATAATTTTATTTTTGATTTGTTGTGCTGGAAGATTCCAATCTATTAATGCTTCTGATTTTTGGATTTTTTCGGCATAAGTGATGCCTGTTTCAGGTTGTTTTTCAGGTGTTGGCATATTGTTTAACACTTTGATAATGAGTTCTGCCCCTTGTTTTGATAATGCGTCATGCAAAACTTGAGCAGTTGTGTTTTCATCAATTGGAACAATGCCTTTTAAGAGCATATCACCTGTGTCAAGGCCTGCATCCATTTGCATAATTGTAACACCGCTTTGTGAATCGCCAGCTTCAATAGCTCTTTGAATAGGTGCGGCGCCTCTCCATCTTGGAAGAAGGGAGGCATGCACATTAATACATCCCATTTTAGGAGCATCTAAAACTCCTTGTGGTAAAATAAGCCCATAAGCACAAACAATTGCTACAT
Organism: Alphaproteobacteria bacterium; assembly: GCA_045632845.1. Classification (GTDB taxonomy): domain Bacteria; phylum Pseudomonadota; class Alphaproteobacteria; order CAAHEQ01; family UBA3637; genus RGIG4140. The sequence goes on along the minus strand of JAZQXL010000010.1, from coordinate 5,007 downwards.
CAGCACCTAGTTCTTGAAACTCTTGTGTTGCATTATCCTTTCTTAAAGAAACGGGCGTTCGAACAGGTATGTTTAATCTTTCTGCGGCCTGTTGTACAGGGGATGAAACAAGTTTGTTTCCTCTGCCAGCTGGACGGGCAGGTTGTGTATAAACACAAATGACTTCATGATGTGTGGCTAAAGCCTCTAACACGGGAACGGAAAAGTCGGGAGTTCCCATAAATATAACTTTCATATTTTTCCTTTCTTAAGCTTTATTTTCAGCCTCTAAAAGAGCTTGTTTTTTACGGCGTTTTTCTAAATGCTTCAAAAGCATTTTTCTTTTAAGAGGGGATAAATGATCGATAAATAAAACCCCTTCTAAATGGTCAAGTTCATGCTGAATAGCAATAGCAAGTAAGCCATCGGCCTCTCTTTGTTTTAATGTGCCATTTTCATCTAAGTATTCAACAGTTACTGTTTCATGTCGAACAACATCAGCATATTCCCGTGGAATGGATAAGCACCCTTCATTATGGCAAACCATTTCTTCAGATTTTTTGATGATTCGAGGGTTAACCATTTTGATTGGGTCTGGCGCTTCTTCTTTTGAGGCACAATCAATTACAACCACGCATTTTAAAACACCGACTTGATTGCCTGCCAAACCAACGCCATGTGTTTTGTACATGGTTTCGAGCATATCGCTTAAAAGAGTTTGAATTTCTGGGGTAACTTCCTCAACGGGTAATGCTTTTTCATACAAAACGGGATGAGGGATTTCTAAAACTGTTAATTTTGTCATTTTTACTTCCTTTTTGTTTTTTTTTATTATACACTAAAATAAAATATTTTGCAAAGGAGTTTTTTTATGATACGCCTGTTCGTTGGTTTAGATTTGCCAGAAGAAATTAAGGATGAAATTTATGCTTTAAGAGGGGGCCTTGAAGGGGCTATTTGGCACCCAAAAGATAAGTTGAATTTGAATTTGCGATTTGTCGGCGATGTGGAAGAGCCTGTTGCTGAAGATGTGTTGAAAGAGCTTAGATATATCAGATTCCCTGCTTTTTATATGGCGTTTAAAGAAATTAATTATTTTGCTTCAAAAAATGTTCCTCATCACATTTGGACAGGGGTAACAGAACCTAGAATTATTGCTGAATTGCAGCAAAAAATTGATTTAGCAGTTAAAAAAGCGGGAGCGGGGGATGCTGATCGGTTTAAATTTTTGCCACATGTGAGTTTGGCAAAATTGCAAGGGACAACAATTGATGAGGTGTTCCGTTATATTGCAATGAACAATTTGTTTCATAGTAAAGAGTTTTTAGTGGATTCGTTTTCATTGTTTGCAAGTCACGCAAGAGAAAACGGTGAAGGTAAATATTATACCGTTGAAGAGGTTTATCCTTTAACTTTGATTTAAATTTAATTGAAAAAGTTAGCTTTGATTAAATGACAGTGAAACAGTATAGGGGGCTTCGGGTTCTGTGCATCCATTTTGTTGTTGTGTGATAGATTTGATTGCTTCACAAACGTCTTTTGAATTCAGCTTATGGTCAATAATGATTTCTATGGCTCCGCCTTCTTCTTTGACCCTTGAAAAGGAAATACCATCATCGTAGACAGAAGGTGGTAAGGCTCCAATTTTTGTATCGCTAAATTTTTGTATGCCAGGAGTTGCAGGTGAACAGTATTTTAGCGCGAGTAAACCTGTTTTACCGTTGCTGTGAATTTTGCGACACAATTCGAATACGTGAAGGGAATATTTGTTGGATAGATCAATGATTTTTCCTGCTTGAAAACGGTTCATTGCGTAAGAATATCCTGTAATCCCACCAATGGATAAAATGCCTGCAACGCTTAAAACACAAAGCATTTCAAACATTGATCGACCAGATTCAAGTTTTTTCATAATGGTATTCCTTTTTAGTTGTGTTGCATTTAAACTATTTTATCTATGCAACTGTTAGCCTTAATTGCTCCAACGAATTGGCACAATTTTATAAGGATAAAATAAAATAGTATTTTTATCCTGTCAATCTTTATTTTTCAAATTGTAATGAATTATCAATACGTAGTGAAGAATTTTTTACCTATATTTAAAATGATTCTGTATTTTTTTATATTGAAGTTAAAAAATGGCAAAATTTCAAAGAGTTGTTAAAAAAATTTTTTTTATTCTTGAAAAGAAAATAAATTATCCCTATTATAAATAGCGGAAGGAAGCGGACGAAAGCTAAAAACAGCGGGTCAGGTTCGGAAGAAAGCAGCTCATTTTTAATCTATCGGGTCGTTCTCCTTCCACTTTTTTTGCGTTTTTCCTGGGTCTTAATGGGCTTAAAATAATCTTGCACTTTTTGAAAAGATTTAGTATAATTTAAAGAAATTTTAATTTCGGATACAAAAGGAAAAACAAAAATGAATTTAACATCTCTTGTTAAACAAAAGGTTCAAGCAGCATTTGAAAATGCTGGTTTTGAAAATGCAACTTTGCTCGTTCGCTTGTCTGATCGTCCAGATATTAGTGATTATCAATCAAATGGGGCGTTGCCTTTGGCAAAAGAATTAAAACAAAATCCAAGGGCTTTGGCTGAAAAAATTGCAGCCTTTTTGAAAGAAGATTCATTCTTTGAAAAAGTGAGTGTTGATGGTCCTGGTTTTATTAATATGACAATTTCAAACACAGCATTGTCTGAAGTTGCTTATTCAATTTTATCAACAGAAAAATCAGGTTATGAAAATCCAGCTGAAGCTAAAACAGTTGTTTTTGATTATGGTGGACCAAACATTGCAAAAGCTTTGCATGTGGGGCATTTGCGTCCAGCTATTATTGGTGAAGCTATTAAAAGATTACACAAATTTGTCGGTAACAAGGTCATTGGTGATGTGCACTTAGGTGATTGGGGTTTGCCAATGGGGCTTTTGATGGCTGAGTTATCAGAAAGGGAGCCTGAAAGTGTTTATTTCGATCCTTCCTATGAAGGAGAATATCCTGCAAATGCACCATTTACAGGTCATGATTTGGAAGTAATGTATCCTATCGCTTCTCAAAAATCAAAACAAGATCCTGCCTATTTAGCAAAAGCAAAAGATTTTACGCGTCGTTTACAAAACAAAGAAAAAGGCTTGCTTGCTCTTTTGAATAAATTTGTTGAGTTGTCAGTTGGATCTATTCGTCAAATGTATGATGAATTAGGTGTTTCATTTGAACTGTGGCGTGGGGAAAGGGATGTTCACGATCGTTTGCTTGTTATGTTAGAACGATTGAAAAAAGAGGGTGTTTTGTTCTCAGATGCAGGGGCAGAAATCATTGAAGTTGGTAAGTCAAAAAGTGGTAATGATTTGCCACCATTAATTGCGGTTAACTCTGACGGGGCTGTGATGTATGCAGCTACTGATTTGGCAACGATTGAAGAACGAGTTGAAGAATTTGGTGCTGAAGAAATTCTTTATGTTGTTGATGCACGTCAAGCTTTGCATTTTGAGCAAGTTTTTAATGCTGCTGAAAAGATTGGGTTGTTTAAAAACACAACGGCCAAACATCTTGGTTTTGGTACAATTAATGGTAAAGATAACAAACCATTTAAAACCAGAGATGGTGGTGTGATGACTCTTCGTATGTTGATTGATTTATCTGTTAATGCTGCGCTAAAAAAAATGAACAGTGGCGAAATGGGCCGTGATTTGACAGAAGAAGAAAAAACCGAAATTTCAAAAATTGTTGGTGTTTCAGCACTCAAATTTGCTGATTTGATGAATGAAAGAATGAAAAATTACATCTTTGATGAAGATAAACTCACAAGTACTGAGGGAAAAACAGGTCCATATTTATTGTATGCAATGGTGAGGATGAAATCCTTGCTTGAAAAATCTGGTGAAACGGTTGTATTAACACCAACAGATGTGCCTGTTATTTCTCACCCTGCTGAAAGACAGTTGCTCTTGCGTTTATATGCAATGCCCGACAGCATTCAAACAGCGTATGATAACAATGCACCGCATGTCGTTTGTGATTATTTGTTTAAATTGGCACAAGATTTTAACTTATTCTATCACGATTGTCCAATCAAAGATGCAGAACCTGCTGTGCAAAAATCTCGTTTAGCATTGACAAAATATGCGTTAACGGTTGCGCTTAAAATGGCGGATGTTTTGGGATTGCAGGTTCCTGATAAAATGTAAAAAAAGGAGTTGAAAATGCGTGCTTTTTTGATTTTTTGTTGTGTTTTAGGGATGACAGCAATGCTTTGTTCTTGTGGGAGAAGGTCAAAACCTCAGGCGCCAAAAGACTCGTTTTATCCACACACATATATAGTTGAAGAATAAACAAGGGGGAAGAGATGAAAAAATTTGAATCTGGTCGTTCCATGGTTGAAATGATTGCGGTTTTGATGATTTTGGCTGTTGTGTCAATTGCTGGGTTGGTAACATATGATTATGCTAAACAACGTTGGTGGGAAACGCAACTTTCACAAGTGGTTACCAAGGTTTTGACTGTTGCAAAAGCAAAAGAACGCAATGTGTCATCTCAAGAGTTAAGACTTGAATTGCCTAAAGGTATTCTTTCTGTTGTAACTCGATTTGCTTCAACAAAAAATGCTGATACCGGTGCGGATGAAACAGCTCCTTATAGAATGGCAATTGTTACATTTAATATGAATACGCTTGAATGCAAAGTTTCTGAAAATTGCAGCAAGTTTGCTTTTTTGGATAAATTTGGTTTTTCTGTTTCTGACCCATATACTGTTTCATACAAACAAGGAAATGTTGAGATGGAAGGCGGCGTTGTCGATGTGCTGTTTAAAGGTGATAAAAAGTCACTTGATGGTGTTGAATAAAGAATTGTTAAAATAAAAAATCCCTCATTTTTGAATGGGGGATTTTTTTTTGTTATATCAATTAATTATTTGAAGCTAAATATGTGCAAATTAAAGGTATATTTTTTTTACACGCATTCTTTAATTGTTTTTTTAAGATAATTCAATGATTTTCTTGTTGTTTTTGAAAAATAAGTTGTAATAAAATTCT
>JAZQXL010000009.1:0-8412 GCA_045632845.1 Alphaproteobacteria bacterium | reverse complement strand
ATATATATATATATTATTTAAAAAGTCATTTTAGATATTTGACTCTCCAAAATAGCTCTTGCCATTGAATTTACCCGTAGAACAAATGTCTTCTCCCATCACCCTTTAGACCTCAAAATAAAAAACTTGGAGTTTAACATTGGTTTTGTTATAGTTTATTTGATATTGTTGTATAAGTTGTTTCCAGATTGATCATGAGTGCGTAGCTCAGCTGGTAGAGCACCTGACTTTTAATCAGGTGGCCCTGGGTTCGAATCCCAGCGCGCTCACCATTTATAAAATACCACCCTTTATGGGTGGTTTTTTTATATGGTGATATGCGCAAGGGGTTGAGAACCCAGAGGGTTCGGTGAGCTTTGCGAACGACAGCTTTAGCTGGCCCCGAGTTAACGAGGGGTGAGCAATTTTAATTGCGAACTATCCCAGCGCATTTTTAAAACACCCTTCCCCGCTTGAGCTTTTAATAAAAAAAACTTTATGGGTGGTTTTTTTTATAAATAGTGGCGTGCTTTGGTGAACGAACCCACGTTCGACGAATGAAGCGGCCACAGGTCGCTAAATGAGAGAGGCTGTTTTTGCAAAAGCAAAAAAGCCGTCCCGCGGATTTGTGAAACAAAACAAGGGATAAATTGTGCGAAGCCAATTTACAATCCCAGCGCATTTTTGAAACACCCTTCCCCGCTTGAGCTTTTAATAAAAAAAACTTTATGGGTGGTTTTTTATATTCCCCTTGATTTTTTAGATGTTCTGTGGTTTAAGTAAAATAAATCAATTCACAAAAAGGAGATAATTATGAATTTTAAAAAACTTAACTCACAATCTGGTCGTTCTATGGTGGAAATATTGGGCGTTCTCGCCATCATCGGGGTACTTTCTGTTGGTGGTATTGCTGGATATGGTCTTGCTATGCGTAAACATAGGGCAAATGGTGTTATGGATTATATTTCAAAATTTGCTGTAAGTATTTATAGCAACTGTCACCAAGAAATCACAACTACAGGTGGCAATATAGACACATCCAACTGTCGTGCAAGCAGAGCTTCATATACAAATGATGATGACTATCCTCAACCAGATGTTGGACCTATTCCAGCTGGAGTTAAATTTCTTTATGTAACTGATATTTTGGGAGACAGTGCTAATTCTATTGATGGAGTTGCTATTTTAACAACTTTTTCTGATGAGAAACTCTGCAAAGATGTTTCAAATATCGCAGGCTCTACTTGCAGAGAAAATGGGAATAATGAATACCACAGCGAGATCATTATTAAAATAGAATAATTTACAAATCATAAACAAGCATTGAGAAAAAGAAATAAATTTAACAAAAAACCTTTTAAAATTTTTCATCAAAGTCGAATTACCCTTTGAATATAAAAGAAAAAACCAACAATTCACACAAAACAGTTGACCATTTTGAGCCAGCAAAAGATAAATAGGTGTGAAAATATACAACTTCATCCCTTAAAAAAGGCAAAAAATTGAGGCTCAATTTTTTATAATGAGCCTCTTTAAAAATTCATCTGACATTTAAAGATGAAAAGGATTTTATTTTATCATATAATTTGAAAGAAGGAAGCCAAGTGCAATTAAATATACCAATGAATAAAGAAAAGTTCTAGACCACGCCCCTGCTCTAAAATCTGAAACTTTGCCTTTTAAATTCAAAAAATAAACAATAACAAAACCAACCACAACAATTGTCATAACAGATAAAAAATATCCATTGATGATATCATAGAATAATTCTTTTCCACCTTTGCTATAGCTTTGCAACCCTACAAAAACAACAGAGGTAAAAACAAAAAAGAGGCAAACCCATGCGATTAAAAAACGAACCAGCTCTCTAACAAAAAATCTCATATCATCTCCTTTTTTTTAATTTTAACATCCCCGTTAATTAGGAGGGTTTTGGGTGCATAATGAGTCCTCCCTTTTAAATTGTCCCCGCTTATTTTATTCTACCATATCCTCCCTTTTTTGTAAAATAAAATATTGACCACATTATGCTTGCCGTTCATATGCCATCCATCGCTGATAAACATCCATTGTATTAACAGGTGTTTTGGTAGCAACTTGTGCTAAGTATTGAGCTGTTTCAGCTCTTTGAGATGACACAGAAACGACAACACCATCACCTTGAACTCCTAGCTCAGAAGCCTTTTTACCAACACATTAACGGGCATATTCTTCCCCACCTAAAACTTGACCTTCTTGCCTTAATTTTGTCATAGCGATTGTCAAGTTTTCAAGAACTTTTGGATTATTTAAATCAAGCACAGTATCTGCTCTTGCTTCAACATATGGCGCAATCACCAGCGAAAACGAAAGCGACTTGGAAAAAAAGAAGCTCCACAACACATCAACACACTCTTGTGGATTAGCTTGTACGGGTTGGGTGGTCGTCTCTTTTTAAATGCTATTCAAAAAGAAAAACTAGAGCAGAGAAAACTTTCAATGCAATGTAGCAAACGAAAAGATTTGTTTAAAGACTATATAAAAGAATAAAAAGGTGATTATTTTTAAAGGGTGTTTTTTGAACACCCTTTCCTTTTTTTCCATTTTGATTGACAGATGATTAAAATGGGGGTAAAATATATGTATATATATTAAAGGAGGTTTTTATGGGATACATTATAAGCACACTTTCAAAAGATGAACAAATTATGGTCACACCAAAGTTGCATTGGATCAACTATCTGTTGGTGGTTGTTTGCGTGATTTTAGCATTGGTTTGCACGGTTCTTTTCTTACGTCTAGATGAAGATATTTATCCAATTTTTAAAATTGCTTATGCCTTTCCAATTGCAGTTTTTGCTTTTTCTGCAGTTATTTTTAGCTTGCGCATTTGGTTGATGGAAATGGCCGTAACAACCAAAAGAGTTGTCATTCGCTCTGGGATTATCAGCGTAAATACTGAAGAACTTAAAATCTCTCGCATTGAGTCCGTTGAAATTAAACAATCCATCTTTGGGCGCATTTTTGATTATGGCAACTTGTGTTTTTCAGGCACAGGAACTGGCAGAGTCCTCTTTCCTAACATTGAAAAACCAAGACAGATGAAAGCCGCATTGGAAGATGTGATTAAAGACTAAAATAGTTTTTCAAACAAAATAAAAACCGTTGAAAGATATTTTCTTTTGACGGTTTTTTGTTTTTATGCTACTGTTATCTTATGAAACAAGAAGATTATTGCCCAAAAACCTGTCTTTATTTAAAAAAATTTTCTGAACAAGGAAAGTTACCTTTTTATTGCAACTTATTCAAATGTTTTTTAGCCAGTGAAAAAAACAAGATCATCAAAACGGAAGCCTGCCTTGGCAAACACCTTGGCACCAAAGAAAGCGGCTATCAGCTGATTAGCTCTTATCAAAGCAACTCCATCAATAAACAAATGACTAAATGGGGATTTCACCGCCTTGATCCTAAAATTCAAACCCAATTTGTGAATGTGGTTCACCAAATGGGAAATGAAATTGGCGTTCAACAAAATACGCCTCTTAAAGATAAATTGATTGTTTCCACACTCGTTGGACAAATCAAAATGGTTCAGGCTGAAATGGACAATTCAGAACGAAAAGAAGCCCACCCTTTCAATGAGATTGTTGACAAGTTGGGGGAAGATTTTCCAATTCTTTTGAATGATGAGAATAAAAATTTGCTCAAAAACTTGTTCGCTGTGCTAGATAAATCGGAGCAATCTTTGTTGATGGAGGTTCTTTCCTCCCCTGAAAAGGCAGAGAGCTTTTTGAAAAGCTTTGATGAAATGAGCAAAGGCGACAACCTTGTTAAAGACCTGCGCCGCGAACTCACAGAAATTGAAAAAGAAATGGAAGAAGAGCGTTTAAAACGCCTTCAAGGCAACCTATTACAAATGCAAATGCAGTTAAATAATCGCTCGAGATAAAACATTTAATTAACTGAAGTTAAAAACAAAATTCAATTATACCAAATCAACTCAGATGGTTGAATCGCATAAAGTCTAAATTGAGCCAACATTGCGCACCCATGCCCTCATGCCAAATAGCGTCACACCAAAAATAAGAGGACATTTTTATTTTTTCTACTTATTCGATGCTCTAAATAAAATCTTATTTTACGTTTTAAAAGCACGAATTATCAGACAAAAAGCACTATCAAGCTTTATCAAATGCATCCACCCTTCTATAAAAAGACCAACACAAACAAAAACAACCACCTGAAATTCAAGTGGCTGTTTTTGTTTTTTAAGATCAGAATGGTTTAGGCCATACCCCCTCTACCACCTAAAGTGCGTGTTTGACCCATTTCAGATGTTTGACCTGAAATGTCATACCCAGCCCCACGCAATGTGTTTGAAACATTACCTTGTGCATTTGGATCAACTGGTTTTGATTTTGGACGTGAACCTTTGACAGTACCCCTTGGACGTGACCCTTTCACAGCACCTCTTTTTCGTTTTGGAGTTTCCCCTGGTTTTTTATCAGGTTCTTCTTCTGTTTTCTCTGGTGCAGGTGTTGGCTTTACAACAGGCTTTTTATCTGCAGTTCCACCATCTTTTTCTTGTCCAGATTGTTTCTGTTGAGGAGCATTTTCTTTTGCACTTTCTTCTCTTTCAACTTCATCTTTCAACTTATTCAAAGAAGCAATCAACTCTGGATCAGATTGCTCTTTAATAACCTCATCAAGAACCATAAGCTTCTCTTCTTTTGAAAGTTGTTGATATGCTTTCAAAAGTGTTTGACGGAGTTGAACTTCAGATTCAAGAGAAAACTTTGTTCCTTCACCCATATGGGCAACATATTCCATCCATTTCTCTGGTGTTACTTGATTGCCAAGACCATGTTTAGCAGCATAAACAGCCATAATTCTAGCCATTGCATCATATTTACCACTGAACAAAACTTGAGCGCCAGCAGATTGTGACCCAGCTGTTAAAACTTTTGGATCAACCAATTCTCTGTTACCATTTTCATCTGTATGATAGAATGATCTATCATCAGTTAAATAATCAATCATATGGTCAGCAAATGAAATTGCAGAAGAACCAACTGCGAGCCAACCCAAACCTTTCATAGCTCTTGGAAGGAGCTTTGACCCTGGCTGTGGTGGGTACTTTTTCAAAACCTTTTTATAATTACCTCTAGCAGATGTTTGTGCTTTTTTTGCAGCATTTTCAGCTTGAACGGCTTTTTGATAGTCTGCCCGTCTTTCTATTTTTTTCAATTCTGCTTCTGCTTTTTTCAACTCAGCCTGAGCTCTTTTTAACGCAGCACTATCGCCACTTCTCTTCGCTGCAGCTATATCTCTATTCGCAGCTTTCATTCTCTCAGTCACGTGACTATCATAAGCAGCTCTTTTAGCTTGGGCATCTCTATATGCCTTTTCTGCAGCGGTTTTATCTGCAGCTGCTTTTTTAAGTTGAGGAGATTCTTTAAGAGCTGTACGACGACCAACAATTTTGCCACCCCAAATAGCCAAGCCCCCAGCAACGACACCTCCAGTTTCTGCAAGAAGTCGCGCATCAAACATTGTTGCTTCTGTTGAATTTTGCATTGAACTTGAAATGTGCAAATAAGCTTCATCTAGCTCTTCAATTAATTTTGGATCAAATTTTGTTTTTTCTGTTGCCATTTTAGCCTCCTTTTTTGATTTAAATTAACAACATATTTTGACTATGTCACACTATTTTATTCTTGTAAAGAACTTTTTTTTATTTTTTAATTTTTTTTTATTTTAAAATCATACCCTATTAAAACTGTTTGAATTTGGGATTGTATTTTGAGATGTTTTTTCAACAGAAATTTCATCTGCCACCCCAGACAAAACACGAGAAACGTTTGTTAAAGGTTGCACTTTAGGTTTTTGTTTTTTAACAGGATAAACCCCTTTTTTCCTACCTCTTTTTCGAACTGGATCCTTGTAAGGTTGCGCTGTTGGAGTTGTGCTTACCGCCTCTTGAGGTGCTGGTTGTTCCGTTGGGGTTGTGCTTACCGCCTCTTGAGGTGCAGGTTGCGCTGGTGTAACCTTTGGAGCTCTACCTTCAAGAGAAGCAGATTCTGCCCCCACTTTCTTTTTAGATAATTGAGATAATATCTCATCTACCTCAGATGGTTGACTAGACACCTGAATACGATCTTTCATCTCTTTTAACATATTAGGAACATCTTGATTTGGATTATCTTTATTTTCTTGATACAAATCTTCCAAAAAGCTAACTTTTTCAGCATCAGGCATACGATCATACGCATTCAGCAAAGCTTGACGAAGCTTAACTTCAGATTCAAGACTAAACACTTGACCTGTGCCCATATTTTCAATGTATGTTGCCCATTGTGATTGTGTAATATTCCCTTTCCAATGTTTAAGCGCATACATACTCATAAACATTACAATCTTATTTTCATCCCCATTAAATAGTTTTTGGGAAACAGCCGACAGTTGACCAGAAGTTGCAACTCTGCCATCAATGACTGGATTACCCCCATTTTCTGAGCCCAAAAAAGATCGTTCTAAATTAAGGTAATCCACACAATCAGAAACAAACGTTGCAATGGATAACCCCATTAAAACAACGCCCCCAACCCGAAAAGCAGTTCCCACTTTACCAACAGATTTTCCCCTTTCAACAAAAGAGCGAGCTTGTTCAGCTTTGCTTTTTGCAACAGTATAGGAACGCCCCGTTTTAACCTCCGTTTCCAACAAAATTTCATTGGCAGGATTTGTGCGAATTCGGGTTATCTCTCGTGTTAAATTTTCAGCTTCCATTACACGTGCATCTAACAAAAGCTTGTTTTTTTTGACATTATTTAAAACTCTTTGAGCCTCAACATATTCTGGAACATTTCTATAATCAAATGATCTTTTAAGATTTTCCAAATTTTTGGTTGCCTCTGTAAAGTTTTTTTGAGCCTCAAACAGTGTACGAGAAGCATTTTTCCCCGTTGCAGGGCGTGAACATTTTTCAACAACTTTTTTGGCGCTGTTTGACTCAGCTTTTCTTGTTTTTTTTAGTGGTTTTCCCGCTTCTGAAACCTCTTGAGCAACAAACAACCTAGCAGCATTAGTTTTTGGTAATTCAATGATTGATGAACTACCGCTTCTTAATTCACAAGAAACATCTAGCAATGTTTTTTTGACAGGAATATCCCATTTTTTTGTTGCGTCATTATATCTGAAAACCTTGCCATTAACTTCTTTGCAAACCAAACCTGTTTCAGCACATCTGTTTTTCAATCTGTTTTTATATGTGTTTATTTCTTCTGCTGTGCAATTTTTGCCAATTTCATAACACCCTTCTTGAAAACCAGCGTTCTTAAAGTTTTCAAGCTGTTGAGCGGTTCTGGCAACATATGCTTCAGCATCCTTCAAAGCCACTTGCACGTCAGGAGGCAATAAATCATCTAACACCCATTGAACCTCTCTTTGAGCTAATTCTAATTGCTTGGAAATTTGAGCTTGTTGAGCTTTCAAACCATCCAATGTTTCACCATTTAAAAGATCGGCAAGTCGTTCTTCTTTGGGCGCTAATATGGCGTGTAAATCTTGAGTTGCACGAACAGACCTGCTATACTGCATAGCCTGCCTTTGTGCTTCATCATTTATTTTTTTTGCCGCTGTTGTTGAAACTTTTCGCCCAGTCCTCTCCAACACAACGGCAGATAAACCTAATCCACCAGCAACAACCAAACCCTCTTTTGAAGGGGCTCTCAACCCAGTTGTAACCTGTGGCTCTGTTTTTGATTGCATTGAGGAGAAAACAAATAAAAATCCATCTTCAATTTCTCTGTCCATGTCAGCTGAAAAAACATGAGCCTTTGGCGTTGACATTTGCATCCCTCCCTTTTCTGTTTACCTCTTCTTATTATCCCACAGATCATCTATCTTGTAAAGAATTTTTAACACCTGTTTGGCATTTTAAGCAGGTGTTGATATTTTTTAAGATCTCCCTCTTGAAGATGTATAACTCAATGCCACACCATCATTTCCTTGAATGGTTGTGATGTTCTGTTCAGAATTTTCGGCTAACCTAGCTGAGGTGTTCGTTGTAACGGGTGTTTCATGAGCCACTGTTCTTTCATCTGTTACCTCTGGTGCTGTTGATGTGAGCTTATCATCAATTAACTTAAGAACCTCCTCATTACACTGAATAATTTCACTTTGCTTTAATGTTTCAAGTAGTTCTTTATCCAACTGTTCTAGCAATGTTGTAACGAGTGTCGCATTTACTTCTTGCTTTTCTGCCTCTTTTAACAAAAGTTGTAAAACAAACCTATTTTTTGCATCCCCATCTGGCAGTAAATCTAATGGTGTATTCCCATTTTTGTCTGTTAAGGTTAGCCCCCGCATATCCGCTGGATCTCTTTGTGCTAGTAATGCTTGTAAAATCAAATCCGTTTGACCTTTCTCTGCCAAATGGTGCAAAATGGTTTT
>JAZQXL010000008.1:0-13434 GCA_045632845.1 Alphaproteobacteria bacterium | reverse complement strand
CCAATGGTACTTCAGCTTAAGCTGCGGAAGAGTAGGTCACTGCCGAACCTTTTATACACTCGTCCTTCACACTTCCTATTTACTCCCTCCTTTACCCTCCTTGCCCCTACTCATCCTAGTGGCCTCTTTTTTATTCTAAATATAATATATTTTCCTTAATCGATTCGTTTTGATGGTTTAAATGCGGTTTTAAACATTGTTTTTGAAATGAGGGCGTTTTTTGGCTGTTTATAGAATTTTGTTTTTTAGAGTGTTTTATTCTCTTTTTAAGGGTGAATTTTTTAATAAGATAACCGATAAATCCTTTGAAATAAATTTTATATGGAAGATATTTCTTTTATTAAATTCGTCTTTTATTTAATATCTGCAATATTGACATTGTTGTAACAGTATGATATTTTTTAATAAATTTAAAAAAGGAAAAGGCGATGTTTGATAAAAAAAAGTTATGGATAGCTATTGAAAATGGACAAGCGCTTGAAGCGCTTTCTTTGATTAAAAACATTTCAGATGTAAATACGCCATATTTGGGTATTGAGAATGAAAATTCACAAACATTTTTGTTGCAAGCGCTTAATCGTGGTCAAATTGATGTTGCAATGGCATTGTTGGATTCGGGTGCAGATGCTTCAATTTGTGATTCAAAAGGAAATTCATCACTTTATTATTTTGTTAAACGTGGTTTGTATGAACACACATATTTAGCACAGTGCTTGATTGAGAGAGGTGCTGATATTAATAAGCGGATTGGAGGATATACACTTTTGAGTTTATCCTTTTTAAAAATGCCTCAATTGGTTCCTTTTTTGTTAAAAAGAAAGGCTGATATATTTGAAGCACCATTTGTGGATGAACAAGTCAGATTAGATTTGTTCTTTCCTGTTGATGTTGTTGCATATAGAGATTTACCATATCTTTCAATGGCAATATTAAATGATGATGAAGATAGTTTTAATTATTTAATCCGTTTTTCAGAAATTATTAATATGGCTGATTCATATGGAAGAACTCCATTAATGATTTCAGCTTTAAAGTGCGATGATCGAAAAGCGCAATTGCTAATTAATGCAGGTGCATTTTTAGATGTGAAAGATTTTGCAGGAAGAACGGTTCAGGATTATTTTAGAAATATGGCTGAACAAAAATATCAAGAGCTTTTAGCTGTTCAAAGAGAGCAAAATGCGATTTCTCAATTAATTAATTTGGCTGTTGAAGCAAAAAGTTTATCTAAAGACTTTGATGATTTAGATGAAAAGAAAGAACGTAAAGAGGGTTTTTCAATTTGGATGAAATTAAAGCATTTTTTAGGGTTTAAATAGGATTTAAAAGTGAGTAAGAAAAATAAAGAAGATGCTTTTTCATTGAGCTGTCAGGCTATATCTTTTTTAAAAGAAAGCGTTCGAAAAAAACAAGATTTGTTATCTGTGCACTCCCAAATGGAGGATAGGTGTATCTATCAAGAAGTTCTACGTTTGGAAAAACGTGTTCAAAAAGGGCAAGTTTCATTGCCAGTTGATTTGTGCATTAAGTGTTTTCAAAAATTAAATAAAGATTATGCTGAGCGAAATATTGCTTGCACAGGAATAGGCCGTTTAGGGTGTTTTTTAATTGATTATATTTTTACACACAGAAATTTAAAAGAAGCAGCAAGGCAACTTTATTCTACAAAAGAAGAAAGAGGTGCATATCGTCAAAATGAGTGGTATAACCATGCTGTTGCAAAATTGTTGGATTTATCTGCTGAAAATAATAAAAAAAATATTTTGAAAAATAATCTTGCAATAACGAAAAAAAAGTGTATAACTATGGAGCGAAGCTAGAGTTGTTTTCGTGCAACTCCTTCTATAACAAAAATATTTCAAAAAGTTCTTGACATTTTGCTATTAAAAGAGTATTATAGCTTGTCTTTCTTTACATATATTGATTCGGTATGTGTAAAAAATTAAAGGGGTGTAGCTCAACTGGTAGAGCGTCGGTCTCCAAAACCGAAGGTCGCGGGTTCGATCCCTGCCGCCCCTGCCAATTAGAAAAAGGATAAGTTAAATGAAAACATCGCCAGCTCTATTTGTTCGTCAAGTTAAACAAGAAGTTTCAAAAATTACATGGCCAACAAAATCTGAAACAATGCAAGGTTCCATTGTTGTTATTGTAATGAGTGTTTTAATTGCTTTGTTTTTGTTTGTAGTTGATATGATTTTTGCCAAACTCATACAAGTGGTTTTGGGAGGTTAATTTTATGGCTAATCGTTGGTATATTGTTCATACATATTCTGGTTTTGAAAACAAAATTGCTGCTTTTATTAAAGAACAAGCAGAAAAAAAGAATATGACGGATAAAGTTGAAGATGTTTTGGTTCCAACTGAAAATGTTGTGAGTGTTCGCAATGGAACTAAAGTTGAAACTGAAAGAAAATTTTTCCCAGGTTATGTTTTGGTGAAAATGGAAATGACACCTGAAACATGGCATTTGGTCAGTTCAACACCAAAGGTAACAGGCTTCTTGGGTGGTAAAAAACCAGTTCCAATGACAGAAGCTGAAGTTCAACGTATTTTACACCAAGTTAAAGAAGGTGTTGAAAAGCCAAAATCAGCAGTTGTTTATGAAGTTGGTGAACAAGTTTGTGTTTGTGATGGTCCTTTTGCATCATTTACAGGTGTTGTTGAAGAAGTTGATGCTGAAAAAGAACGTTTAAAAGTTTCAGTTTCAATTTTTGGTCGTTTAACACCATTAGAATTGAATTATACACAAGTTAAAAAAGCGTAACGCTTTTATCGGAGATGAAAAAGGAGATAAGAATCAATCCGTATTTCCTTTTTTGAGTGGTAGATAAGCCATTATCGCACCACAAACTTTAAAAAATAGGATTGAGTTATATTTTTAGAGGTATAAAATGGCAAAAAAAGTTATTGGCTTTATTAAACTTCAAATCGAAGCTGGTAAAGCAAACCCTTCACCACCAGTTGGTCCTGCTTTGGGTCAACGTGGTTTGAACATTATGGAGTTTTGTAAAGCATTTAATGCAAAAACTCAAAAAATGGAACCAGGTACTCCTATTCCAGTAATCATTACGGCTTATGCAGACAGAACTTTCTCATTCGTGACAAAGTTACCTCCAGTTAGCTATCTTATTAAAAAAGCTGCTAACGTTAAGAGTGCATCAAAAGAACCAGGTCGTAAAAGCGTTGCAAAAATCACAAAAGAACAAGTTAAACAAATCGCAACAGAAAAAATGCCAGATATGAACTGTCATACAGTTGAAGCTGCTATGGATATGGTTGCTGGTCAAGCTCGTTCTATGGGTATTGAAGTAGTGGAGTAAGAAGATGAAATACGGTAAAAGATTAAGAAAAACTTACGAAGCTGTTGATACTTCAAAAGTCTATGATATTCAAGAAGCTGTTAAACTCATCAAAGACAATGCAACAGCAAAATTTGATGAAACAGTTGATATCGCAGTTAGTTTAGGTGTTGATCCTCGTCAATCAGATCAAATGATCCGTGGCGCTGTTTCTTTGCCAAATGGTACAGGTAAAACATTATCTGTTGCTGTTTTTGCAAAAGGTCCAAAAGCTGAAGAAGCAAAAAAAGCAGGCGCAGATATCGTTGGTGACGAAGATTTAATGCAAGATATTATGGCAGGCAAAATCAACTTCCAACGTTTGATCGCAACTCCAGATATGATGGGTGTTGTTGGTCGTTTGGGTAAGATTTTGGGTCCAAAAGGCTTAATGCCAAATCCAAAACTCGGCACAGTTACTATGGATGTGACAGAAGCTGTTAAAGCAGCTAAAGCTGGTCAAGTTCAATTTAGAGTTGACTCAGCTGGTATTGTCCATGCTGGTATCGGTAAAGTCAGTTTTGATGCTGATAAAATTCAAGAAAACGCAGCAGCTTTTGTAAAGGCTTTGGTTGCATTGAAACCAGCTTCATCAAAAGGCGTTTATTTGAAACAAGTCGCTTTGAGCACAACACAAGGTGTTGGTCTTAAAGTAACAGTTTCAAGCGTTGCTTAGAGTTTGAAGTCGCCCTTTTTATAAGGGCGACAAACCTGTCCAAGACTGTTGGTTTTTATCACGGGATAAAATTAAAGAGAAGCATTTCACCAGCATAGACAGAAAACAAATCAGTTATTCCATTTAAGGAATGAAAGAGTGAAGTTTCTGGACAGGATAGTGTGGGTTTTTGAGAAATCAAAAACTCTTGTGTAAACAAAGAATAGAAGAATAATTCTTTTATTTTTTATAAACGGAGACAAGAAAGTGAAACGTGAAGAGAAACAACAGTTGATTTCCGAAATGAAAGACGTTTTTAACAAAGCTGCTCTCGTTGTTGTTGCCTTGAACAAAGGTATTTCAATGACAGAAACAACAGAATTGCGTAATAACGTTCGTGCTGACGGAGCCAACTACCGTGTAACAAAAAACCGTTTGACAAAATTGGCTCTGGCAGGAACTCCCTGTGAAGCAATCTCTGATTTAATGGTCGGACCAACAGCTTTAGCATATTCTGAAGATCCAATTTCAGCAGCTAAAGCAGTTGTTAAAATGGCTAAAAATAATGATCGCTTTGAAGTTGTCGGCGGGGTTATGAACGGAGAAAAAATTGATGTTAAAACAATCGAATCTTTAGCATCTCTTCCTTCTTTGGACGAACTTCGTGGCAAGTTGGTTGGCCTCTTGCAGGCTCCTGCTGGTCAATTGGCTCGGGTTACAAAAGCTTATTCAGAAAAAGAACAAGCTGCTGCTTAATTCCTGTCAAACCTGTTAAACAAAAAATTATGTGGAAAACACATTTAGAAAAATATTATGGAGAATAAAATGACTGATTTAAACAAAATCGTAGATGAATTATCAGCTTTAACAATTTTGGAAGCTGCTGAATTGTCAAAAATGTTAGAAGAAAAATGGGGCGTCTCAGCTGCTGCTCCTGTTGCTGTTGCTGCTGCTGGCGCTGTTGCTGCTGCAGAAGAAAAAACAGAATTTGATGTAATTTTGGTTGACGGTGGTGCAAACAAAATTAACGCAATTAAAGAAGTTCGTACAATCACAGGCTTAGGCTTGAAAGAAGCTAAAGACCTCGTTGAAGGTGCACCAAAAGAACTCAAAAAAGGCGTTTCTAAAGACGAAGCTGAAAAAATCAAAAAACAATTAGAAGCAGCTGGTGCTAAAGTTGAATTGAAATAATTTTCAATTTAAAACTCTTTGGGTGGGTCGCGTCAACTCTAAAATTGGCGTCGACCCTCTTGAAGTCAAAAGACTTATATGAACTTAGGACCTGTCAATTTTATGAAAAAGAACTTAAAAACAATTAAAATTTATGAACTTAAAGGTGATAGCAATTGTGAAAAATGCTTGAGCCTTTTTTGTGGTTTTAAGGTTTTTGGTTTTGGTTATAAAATGGACAGGTCTTGAGTAGATCGGTTCCGATTCTGTTAATCGGAAAATTATTATTAGCTAATGGGGAAAAGAACATATGATAAAATCCGAAATCAATCGTAGAAGAGTTCGTAAGAATTTTGGTAAGATTGACGCTGTCGTTGAAATGCCAAATCTTATTGATGTTCAAACAAGTTCTTATAAAGAATTTTTACAATGGGGTGTTCCTGTTGATAAGAGAACGGATACAGGCTTGCAAGAAGTTTTTAAATCTGTTTTTCCAATTCATGATTTTGCAGGTCGTGGTGATTTAGAATTTATCAGATATGAATTAGATACACCAAAATTTGATGTTGATGAATGTTTAAAACGTAGTTTAACATACTCAGCTCCAGTTCGCGCAACATTGCGTTTGGTTGTTTGGGATGTTGATGCTTCAACAGGTATGCGTTCAATCCGTGATATTAAAGAACAAGACGTTTATATGGGTGACTTACCTTTAATGACAGATAAAGGTACATTCATTGTTAATGGTACAGAACGTGTTGTTGTTTCTCAAATGCACCGTTCTCCAGGTGTGTTCTTTGATCACGATAATGGTGAAACACATTCATCAGGTAAATATTTGTTTGCAGCTCGTATCATTCCATACAGAGGTTCATGGATTGATTTTGAATTTGATGCAAAAGATTTAGTTTATGTTCGTATTGACCGTCGTCGTAAATTGCCAGTTTCATCATTGTTGTATGCATTAGACAGTGAAGAAACAATTGCACGCAGAGCTGAATTAGCTGCAGGTGAACAACTTGATGCTGATGAAGTTTTTGGTATGAGCAAAGAAGAAATTTTGAACTACTTCTATGAACAAACATTGTTTAAAAAAGAGAAAAAAGGTTGGAAAACAGCTTTTGTTCCTGCTCAAATGAAAGGTGTAAAATTAACACATGATTTGATCAATGCAAAAACTGGCGAAGTTGTTATGACAGCTGGTGAAAAATTAAATCTTGGTAAAGCTAATAAACTCAAAAAAGATGGTCTTGAAGAATACATTGTTCCAACAGATGAATTGGTTGGTCGTTTTGTAGCTGTTGATTTTGTTGACGAAAAAACCGGTGAAGTTGTTATGGAAGCTGGTGACGAAATCACAGAAGATGATATCGCAAAGATCAATGAATTAAAAATTAAAGAAATTCCAGTATTGCACATCGACTATGTCAATGTTGGACCTTACATTCGCAACACATTGGTTGCTGACAAAAATACAACACGTGAAGAAGCATTGATTGATATTTACAAAATCATGCGTCCAGGTGAATTGCCAGTTGTTGAAACAGCAGACGCTTTATTCCGTGGTATGTTCTTTGATTTAGAACGTTATGACTTGTCAGCTGTTGGTCGTGTTAAAATGAACTTAAGATTGGGAATTGAATTAGATGAAGTTCCTGATTCTGTTCGTGTTTTAAGAAAAGAAGATATTTTAAAAATCTTAAAAACACTTGTTGAATTGAAAGATGGTAAAGGTCAAATCGATGATATTGATAACCTTGGTAACCGTCGTGTTCGTTCAGTTGGTGAATTGATGGAAAATCAATATCGTTTAGGTTTACTCCGTATGGAAAGAATGATTCGTGAAAGAATGACTTCAAGCGAAATTGATTCTGTTATGCCATATGATTTGATCAATGCAAAACCATTGTCAGCAGCTGTTCGTGAATTCTTTGCATCTTCACAATTGTCACAATTTATGGATCAAAACAACCCATTGTCAGAAATTACACACAAACGTCGTTTGTCAGCATTGGGTCCTGGTGGTTTGACAAGAGATCGTGCTGGTATGGAAGTTCGTGACGTTCATCCAACACACTATGGTCGTATCTGTCCAATTGAATCTCCTGAAGGTCAAAACATTGGTTTGATTAACTCTTTAGCAAGCTATGCAAAAGTTAATAAATATGGCTTTATTGAAAGTCCATATCGTAAAGTTGTTGATGGAAAAGTAACTGATGAAGTTGTTTATTTGTCAGCAATGGAAGAAGCAAAATACACAATTGCACAAGCTAACGCAAAATTGAACGAAAAAGGCGAATTTGCAGAAGAATTGATTACATCACGCCGTGCTGGTGAAGTTTTGCAAGCAAAACCTGAAGAAATCGATATGATTGACGTTTCTCCAAAGCAAGTTGTTTCAGTTGCCGCATCACTCATTCCTTTCTTGGAAAACGATGACGCTAACCGTGCATTGATGGGTTCCAACATGCAAAAACAAGGTGTTCCTTTGTTGAAAGTGGAAGCTCCACTTGTTGGTACAGGGATGGAAGCTGTTGTTGCTAAAGATTCAAAAGCTGCAATTACAGCAAAACGTTCTGGTATCGTTACACAAGTTGATTCTTCACGTATCGTTATTCAAGCAACAGATGAATTGACAACAACAAGTGCTGGCGTTGATATTTACACATTGGCAAAATTCCAACGTTCAAACCAAGGTACATGTATGACACAACAACCTCTTGTTAAAACAGGTGAAGTTGTTCAAAAGGGTGACATCATCGCTGATGGTCCATGTACACAATTGGGTGAATTGGCTTTGGGTCGAAATGTATTCGTTGCCTTTATGCCTTGGAATGGTTACAACTACGAAGACTCTATTTTGATTTCTGAACGTATTGCACGTGATGATGTCTTCACATCTATCCACTTGGAAGAATTTGAAGTTGTTGCTCGCGATACAAAATTAGGTCAAGAAGAAATCACACGTGATATTCCAAACGTTGGTGAAGAAGGCTTGAAGAACTTGGATGAAACAGGTATTGTTTACATCGGTGCTGAAGTTAAAGCTGGTGATATCTTGGTTGGTAAGGTTACACCAAAAGGTGAAACAATCATGACACCTGAAGAAAAATTGTTGCGTACAATCTTTGGTGAAAAAGCTGCAGATGTTCGTGATTCTTCATTGCGTGTTCCTCCAGGGGTATTTGGTACAGTTATTGATGTTCGTGTCTTTACACGTCGTGGTATTGAAAAAGACGAACGTGCGCTTGCTATTGAACAAGCTGAAATCAGCCGTTTGGCAAAAGATAGAGATGACGAAAAAGCAATTTTGCAAGGCAGTTTCTATGGCCGTATTCGTGCATTGATGATTGGTCAAAAAGTTGCAAAAGCTGAAGGTTTCAAATCAGGTACAGTTTTAACTGAAGAAAACATGAAAGATGTTGCAAACTACAATTTGCGTAAAATCAGTATCGCTGATGATACAGTTATGACACAAATTGAAGAATTGATTGAAACACTCAACCAAGCTGAAAAAGAACTTCAAGAAAAATTTGAAAACCGTGTTGAAAAATTACAACGTGGTGATGAAATGATGGCTGGCGAATTGAAAAAAGTCAAAGTCTTCATTGCTACAAAACGTAAATTGCAACCAGGTGATAAAATGTCTGGTCGCCACGGTAACAAAGGTGTGGTCTCTCGCGTTTTACCAATCGAAGATATGCCATACACAGAAGAAGGCCGTCCAATGGATATCGTTTTGAACCCACTTGGTGTTCCTTCTCGTATGAACGTTGGTCAAATTTTAGAAACACACTTAGGTTATGCATGTCGTGAACTTGGCCGTCAAATTGGTACAATTGTTGACGAAGTCAAAGCAAACCATGCAAAAGTTGAAGATTTGAAAGCAAAATTGAAAGAAGTATATGGCGAAAAAGAATACAACAACAAAATCGCAAATATGGATGATGCAACATTGCTTTCTATGAGTACAAACTTGAAGAAGGGTGTGCCAATTGCAACACCAGTATTTGATGGGGCTCACCAAGACGATATTGGCAACATGTTGACAATGGCTGGTTTGAACTCTTCAGGTCAAGTTACATTGTACGATGGTTTAACAGGTGAACCATTTGACAGAAAAGTCACAATTGGTTACATGTACATGTTAAAATTACACCACTTGGTTGACGAGAAAATCCACGCTCGTTCAATTGGACCTTACTCTTTGGTTACACAACAACCTCTCGGTGGTAAGGCTCAGTTCGGTGGTCAAAGATTTGGTGAAATGGAAGTGTGGGCATTGGAAGCTTATGGCGCTGCTTACACATTGCAGGAAATGCTTACAATCAAATCTGATGACGTTTCAGGTCGTATCAAAGCTTATGAAACAATTATCAGAGGTGATAACAATTTTGAATCTGGTATTCCTGAATCATTTAACGTTCTTGTTAAAGAAATGCGTTCTTTAGGCTTGGATGTTGAATTAAACCAAAACGATAAATAATTTCATAGGGAAGGGGGTTAACTCCTTCCCGCTCAATGCATAGAAGAGGTAAAAACAATGAATGAATTAATTTCTACTTTTGGACAAGTTGCATCACCACAATCTTTTGATGATATTCGCATTTCCATTGCGTCACCAGAAAAAATTAGAGCATGGTCATTTGGTGAAGTAACACGTCCTGAAACAATTAACTACCGTACATTTAAACCAGAAAAAGATGGTTTATTCTGTGCAAAAATTTTCGGTCCAGTAAAGGATTATGAATGTTTGTGCGGTAAGTACAAAAGAATGAAATACCGTGGTATTACTTGTGAAAAGTGTGGTGTTGAAGTTACACTTTCAAAAGTTCGCCGCGAAAGAATGGGTCACATTGAGTTGGCTTGTCCTGTCACACACATTTGGTTCTTAAAATCACTTCCTAGCCGTATCGGTACATTGCTTGATATGATGCTTAAAAATTTGGAAGCTGTTTTATATTTTGAAAAATATATTGTTATTGAACCAGGTTTGACATCTCTTAAATTACATGATTTGTTGACAGAAGAACAATATCAAACAGCTTTGGAAGAATACGGTGAAGATGCTTTCCGTGTTGGTATTGGGGCTGAAGCTATTAAAGAAATGCTTTCACAAATCGATTTGGCTGCTGAAGCTGCAAATTTACGTGCAGATTTGATCGGCACAACATCTGATATGAAACGCAAAAAAATTGTTAAAAAATTAAAATTAGTTGAAGCATTTTTAGAATCTGGTTCACGTCCAGAATGGATGGTTTTGGATGTTCTTCCTGTTATCCCACCTGAATTAAGACCTTTGGTTCCATTAGATGGTGGTCGTTTTGCAACATCAGATTTGAACGATTTGTATCGCCGTGTTATTAACAGAAACAACCGTTTGAAAAGATTGTTAGAATTACGTGCTCCTGAAATCATTATCCGCAACGAAAAACGTATGTTGCAAGAAGCTGTTGATGCTTTGTTTGATAATGGTCGTAGAGGTCGTGCTGTTGCAGGTATTAACAAACGTCCATTAAAATCTTTGGCTGATATGTTAAAAGGTAAACAAGGTCGTTTCCGTCAAAACTTGCTTGGTAAACGTGTTGACTATTCTGGTCGTTCAGTTATTACAGTTGGTCCTGAATTGTTGTTACACCAATGTGGTTTGCCAAAGAGAATGGCTTTGGAACTCTTTAAACCATTTATCTATTCAAAATTAGAACAACGTGGTTTGGCTTCAACAATTAAAGCTGCTAAAAAGATGGTTGAAAAAGAAAAAGCAGAAGTTTGGGATATCTTGTCAGAAGTTATCCGTGAACACCCTGTTTTGTTAAACCGTGCTCCTACATTGCACCGTTTGGGTATTCAAGCATTTGAACCTGTTTTGATTGAAGGTAAAGCAATTCAATTACACCCACTTGTCTGTACAGCATTTAACGCTGACTTTGACGGTGACCAAATGGCTGTTCACGTTCCATTGTCAACTGAAGCTCAATTAGAAGCTCGTGTTTTGATGATGAGTACAAACAACATTTTATCACCTGCAAGTGGTAAACCAATTATTGTGCCAACACAAGATATTATTTTAGGTTTATATTACCTTTCAATGCAACGTGATGGTGAAAAAGGGGAAGGTATGATCTTCTCTGGTCCACAAGAAATTGAACACGCTTTGTTTGAAAAAGAAGTTTCTTTACATGCAAAAATCAAAGTTCGTTTAACAATTATGGAAGATGATGGTCAAAAACGCACACGTGTTGTTGAAACAACACCTGGTCGTGTAAAATTGGCTTCAATTTTGCCAGATAACAGCAAAATTCCATTTAGCTTAATGAACCGTTTGATCCGTAAAAAAGAAGTTTCTGATATTATTGATGCAGTTTATCGTTTCTGTGGTCAAAAAGAAACATGTATCTTTGCAGACCGTGTTATGGGCTTAGGTTATCGTCAAGCTGCTTTATCAGGTGTTTCAATTGGTAAAGATGACTTGATTGTTCCAGAAGCAAAGAAAACCTTGTTAGAAGAAACAAAGAAGAAAACAGCTGAATATGAACGTCAATATCAAGATGGTTTGATTACACGTCTTGAAAAATACAACAAAGTTGTTGACTCTTGGGCTTCTTGTACAGATGCAATTGCTGATGCCATGATGAAAGAAATTTCAAAAACAGAAGTTGGTAAACCAGTTAACTCTGTTTATATGATGGCTCACTCTGGTGCTCGTGGTAGTGCTGCTCAGATGCGTCAGCTCGCTGGTATGCGTGGTTTGATGGCAAAACCATCAGGTGAAATTATCGAAACTCCAATTACTTCAAACTTTAAAGAAGGTTTGACCGTTATGGAATACTTTAACTCCACTCACGGTGCTCGCAAAGGTTTGGCCGATACTGCTTTGAAAACAGCTAACTCAGGTTACTTGACACGTCGTTTAGTTGACGTTGCTCAAGATGCTATTATTACAATGGAAGATTGTGGTACAGATAATGGTATTACAATTCAACCAATCATCGAAGGTGGTGATGTGATTGCAACAACAGGGGAACGTATTTTGGGCCGTACAGCAGCTGAAGATATTAAAGATCCAGAAACAGGTGAAATCATCGTTCCTAAAAACAAATTGATGGACGAAGTAGATGTTGAAAAAATTGACTCTGTTGGTGTTGAATCTGTCCGTATTCGTTCTGTTTTAACTTGTGAAGCAGAAAATGGTATTTGTGGTTGCTGTTATGGTCGTGATTTATCTCGTGGTACACCAGTTAACCTTGGTGAAGTTGTTGGTATTATTGCTGCACAATCCATTGGTGAACCTGGTACACAGCTCACCATGCGTACATTCCACATTGGTGGTGCTGCTCAACGTGGTGCAGAACAATCAAGTATTGATGTTGGTTTTGATGCCAAAGTTCGTATTTCAAACTGCAATATTATCACAGACTCAAAAGGTGATAAGATTGTATTGGCACGAAATTGTGAAGTTTCATTGTTGGATGCAAACAACCGTGAAAAAGCTCGTCACAAATTGCCATATGGTGCAAGATTATTGGTTGAAAACGGTGATAAAGTTACAAAAGGTTCTCGTATCGCAGATTGGGATCCTTATACAATGCCTATCATTGTTGATAAAACAGGTACAGTCCGTTATGAAGACTTGGTTGAAGGCGAAACAGTTCGTGAAGTTGTTGATGACGCAACAGGTTTAACATCAAAAGTTGTTATGCGTCCTGCAACATCAAAAACAGAACGTAAACCTCATTTGGTCTTGTTAGATGACAATGGTGAAGTCTTTAAATTCAGCAATGGTATGGAAGCCCGTTACTATTTGCCAGTTGATGCAGTTGTTAGCGTTTCAAATGGTCAAAAAGTTCAAGTTGGTGACGTGTTAGCTAGATTACCTCGTGAATCAACAAAAACAAGAGATATTACAGGTGGTTTGCCTCGTGTTGCTGAACTCTTTGAAGCTCGTTGTCCAAAAGATGCAGCTATTATTGCTGAAATTGATGGCCGCATTGAATATGGCGTTGACTTTAAAACAAAACGCCGTGTGATGATTGTTGGTGAAGATGGTGAAACAACTAGAGAATATCTCATTCCAAAAGGACGCTCAATCGCAGTTCATGAAGGTGATATTGTTCGCAAAGGTGATATGATTGTTGAAGGTTCTTTAGACCCACATGATATTTTACGAGTAATGGGTGTTGAAGCTTTGGCTCACTATTTGATTAAAGAAGTTCAAGCTGTTTACCGTTTACAAGGTGTTAAAATCAATGATAAACATATTGAAGTTATTGT
>JAZQXL010000007.1:0-26479 GCA_045632845.1 Alphaproteobacteria bacterium | reverse complement strand
GTTGAACTTGTCATGGCTTTTGAAGAAGAATTTGGTTGCTCAATTCCAGATGATGCAGCTGAAAAAATTCGCACAGTTAAAGACGCAGTTGATTTCATTGAAAAACAAGCTTAGTCTGTACTAATAATGGGACGCTTTTTTCTTGAAGGCGTCCCTTTTTATCTAAAACATATAAAATAAGAGGATTATAAGATATGACAAGACGAGTAGTCATTACTGGTATGGGTATTTTAAGCCCGCTTGGTCGTGGCATAAACACTAACTGGGACAAATTGACGAAAGGTATTTCAGGTATTTCAGCCATTCGTTTATTTGATACTGAAAATTTCACAGCAAAAGTTGCAGGACAAGTTCCAACAGGGGACATGCCAGATGCATTCGATCCAGATTCAGTTCTTTCACCAAAAGAACAACGTCACGTAGATCCTTTTATCTTATATGGTTTAGCAGCTGCAACAGATGCTGTTGAAGATTCAGGTTACAAACCTGAAACAGAAGAAGAAATGGAACGCGCTGGTGTTTTAATCGGTTCTGGTATTGGTGGGTTACAAGCCATTGAAGCCGGTTCAATTTTGGTTAATGAACAAGGGCCTCGTCGTATTTCTCCATTCTTTATTCCATCAGCTTTGATTAACCTTATTTCAGGCCATGTTTCAATTAAATATGGTTTTAGAGGTCCAAACCACGCTGTTGTAACAGCTTGTGCAACTGGCACACATGCTATTGGTGATGCAATGCGTATCATCAAAAACAATGAGGCTGATGTTATGGTTGCAGGTGGTGCTGAAGCAGCTATTTGTAAAGTTGGTATTGCAGGTTTTGCCCAAGCAAAAGCATTGTCCACACATTATAATGAAACACCTGAACTTGCTTCACGTCCTTGGGATAAGGGGCGTGATGGTTTTGTCATGGGTGAAGGCGCAGGTGTTGTTGTTTTGGAAGAATATGAACACGCTAAAAAACGTGGTGCAAAGATTTATGCTGAAGTTGTTGGTTATGCAATGACTGGGGATGCATATCACATCACAGCCCCTGGTGGAAATGGTGGTTATCGTGCAATGCTTGGTGCGTTGAAATCTGCAGGTATGAACCCTGAAGAAGTTGATTATATTAATGCTCACGGAACTTCAACACCATTGGGTGATATGGTTGAGTTTAGAGCTGTTAACAGCATTTTTGGTGGTACAAATGTTTCAATGAGTTCAACAAAATCATGCGTTGGTCACTTGTTGGGTGCTGCTGGTGCTGTTGAAGCAATTTATTCCGTTATGGCAATGAATACAGGTATTTTACCTCCAACAATCAACCTTGTTGATCCTGAAGAAGAAACTCAAGGTTTTGATTTAGTTGCTAATACAGCTAAAGAAAAAGATGTTAAAGTTGCACTTTCCAACTCATTTGGCTTTGGTGGTACAAACGGATCATTGATCTTTAAAAAGATTTAATATTTTAGGCGCTTATAAAGAGAATTATATATGAGAAACAGAGTCTTTGTTTATTTTATTTTACTTTTTATAGGCGCCTCTTTTATTGGTGGAAGTGTTTTTACAACTTATAATGATTTTATTTCTGAAGGAATTTTGCTTTCGCGTAAAGAGGTTGTAATTCCTAAGGGTATGGGGTTGAAACAAATTGCCAATCTTTTGAAAGTAGAAGGGGTTATATCCTCTCCTGCTATTTTTTTGTTAGGTGTTCGTGTTAGCGGTCATACAAAAGATATTAAAGCTGGGGAATATTCTTTTCCAGCACATGCAAGTCCTAAAATGGTGATGACTATTTTGGTCAGTGGTGAAACATACATTCGAAAACTTGTTGTTCCTGAGGGTTTGACATCTAGACAGGTTGTTGATCTTATCAATGCAGCCAAGGGGTTGAAGGGGGATATTAATCAAATTCCTAGAAATGGAACTTTGTTGCCCGATACATACCATTATTCTTGGGGTGATACAAAAGAAGGGATGCTTCTTCGTATGCAACGGGCAATGGATCGTGTTTTGGCTTCTTTATGGAATAAACGTTTGAAAGATTTGCCTTTTAAAGATGCAAAAGAAGCTGTTATTCTAGCCTCTATTGTTGAAAAAGAAGCTGGTTTTCCAAAAGATAAAGAGCTTCCTTTGGTTGCTTCAGCTTTTGTTAATCGTTTGAATAAGGGTATGAAGCTGCAATCTGACCCAACAGCTTTGTATGCTGTAACAGAGGGACGTTATGATTTAAAAAGAAGCCTTACATATCAAGATTTGAAGATTAAAAGTCCTTATAACACGTATGTTGTACCTGCGTTGCCTATTGGGGCTATTTCAAACCCAGGGAAAAAAGCTATTGAAGCTGTTTTAAATCCTCCAAAAACAAATTATATTTATTTTGTTGCTAATGGGTCTGGTGGACACAATTTTTCAGCAACATATGAGGCACATAAAAAAAATGTTGGTCATTGGCGATCAGTTCAAAAAGGAGCGCATCAGAAGAAAAAAGACTCTTTAAATAAAGGCGTTTCTACTGCTGAAAGAAGGTCTGTTCAATCTGGTGAATTGAAAAAATCAGAGTAGGATCAAAAATATTTTTTAAAAAATACAAAAAGTTGTTTTTGTTAATTATCTGTTAAGTTTTTTCTCTTTATAATAAGCAATAACTTTTTTAAATAAAAGGGTGTGTTTTTTTATTATTCAAAGAAAGGACATTAAATGGCGGGGACGACAAAACCAAGGGTTGCAAAATTCCAAAAACCAACAGCAAAAGAATTGCAACAACTGATTGAATGGCATATTAAATATTCGCTTTCAAAACGTGTGTGTGAGGCTGATAAAGACCACTTGTTCACAGCGCTTGCAATGGCGGTGCGTGATTTGTGTATTGATGGGATGTTTGAAACTGCAGCTCGTCATGAAAAAGAAGATCCAAAACGTGTCTATTATTTGTCATTGGAATATTTGTTAGGTCGCTTATTGCCTAATAACCTTTTTAACTTTGAAATTATGGATTTAATTGATGAAATTAAGCTTGATAATCCAATCAAGTTGAGAGATGTTTTAGATGCTGAATATGACCCAGCTTTGGGTAATGGTGGTTTGGGTCGTTTGGCTGCTTGTATTTTGGATGCGATTGCAACACTTGGGATTCCTGGATATGGATATGGCATCAACTATCAATTTGGTTTGTTTAAACAATATTTTGAAAATGGCTGGCAAAAAGAAAGAGCTGATTCATGGTTGGATCGATCATCTCCATGGCAAATTGAACGTGCAGATAGATCTTGTTTGGTTCAAATTGGTGGTCGTGTTGTTTATGAAGAACGTAATGGTGTGAGAGAACCTCACTGGATTGGTACAAGTCAATTGCTTGGTGTTCCTTATGATATGCCAATCGTTGGTTATGGTGGTAAGACGGTGAACTACCTTCGTTTGTTTGCAGCTAAATCAACAAATACATTGGATTTGGAAACATTCAATCGTGGGGGGTATGTTGAAGCTGTTGAACAAAATATTCAAATCGAAACAATCTCAAAAGTGCTTTACCCATCTGATGCTGTGGAGCAAGGTAGATATCTTCGTTTGATGCAACAATATTTCTTCACATCATGTGTTATCAATGACATCATGAGACGTTTCCTTGAAAATCACACAGATTTTGATTTGTTGCCTGAAAAAGTTGCCATTCAATTGAATGATACACATCCAACCTTGGCTATTGTTGAATTGATGCGTGTGTTGATTGACGTTTATCGTTTGGATTGGGATCGTGCTTTTGATATCACACTCAAAACAATGGCTTATACAAACCACACCTTGTTGCCAGAAGCTTTGGAAAAATGGCCTGTTGCTATGTTTGAAAAACACTTGCCACGTCACTTGATTTTGATTTATGAAATCAATGATTATTTGATGAAAGAAGTGATGAACAGATATCCAGGAGATGTGGGGCGTTTAAGCCGTTTATCTATTATTGAAGAAGGTCCTCAAAAACAAATCAGAATGGCTCACTTGGCAATTGTTTGTTCTCATTCAATCAATGGTGTTGCAGACATTCACACAAAATTGTTGGTTTCAAATTTGGTTCCAGAGTTTTATGAAATGTGGCCAGAACGCTTTAATAACAAGACAAATGGGGTTACACCTCGCAGATGGTTGCTTAACTCAAACCGTGGTTTGTCTCGTTTGATTTCGGATCGTATTGGGGATAAATGGATCACCAATTTGTCTGAACTTAAGAAGTTAGAAAAATTCAAAAAAGATGAAACATTATTGGATTCATTAAACAAAATCAAATATGACAATAAAGTTGAATTAGCAAGTTTAATTGATCGTATTACAGGCATTAAGGTTAATCCTAAATCAATTTTTGATTGCCAAGTAAAACGTATTCATGAATATAAACGTCAACATTTAAATGTGTTGCATATTATTCATCAATATTTAAGAATTGTTGAAGATGGTTTGACATTGCCAGTTCCAAAAACATACATTTTTGGAGGAAAAGCTGCACCAGGATATGAATTTGCAAAATTAGTCATTAAATTGATTAATAATGTTGCAAAAGTTGTGAATAATGACCCACGTGTGAAAGATCAGTTAAAGGTTGTCTTTATCCCTGATTACAAGGTTTCAATTGCTGAGGTTGTTTTCCCTGGGGCTGATATCAGTGAACAAATTTCAACAGCTGGTTTTGAAGCTTCTGGTACAAGCAACATGAAGTTTATGATGAATGGTGCTTTGACACTTGGAACACTTGATGGTGCCAATGTTGAAATTCTTTCCGAAGTTGGAAAAGACAATTTCTATCTCTTTGGTTTAACAGCTGAAGAAGTTGGTCAAAAACATATGGGGGACAATTACAAACCTTGGGATTATTATAATGAAAATGTAGCTATTAAACGTGTTATGGATGCATTGACATCTGGTATGTTTACCCCAGGGGAAGATAAAAATCTTTTCATCCCAATTTTCCAAAATATCATGTTTAAAGACTATTACATGTTGTTGGCAGACTTTGATAGTTATTGCACAGCTCATGAGCAAATTTTTGCAGATTACATAAATCCGCTCAAATGGTCAAAAAAAGCATTGATGAATATCGCAAATTCTGGTAAATTCTCCATTGATAGAACTGTACGTGAATATGCTAAAGATATTTGGCATGTTAAATCATCGGAGAAATAAATATGTTAGGCGAAAAAGAATTACGCTTTTTTGGAAGAAGAAAGGGCAAATCGATTAAAACTTCTAAGCAACAGCTCATTGATGAGCTGTTGCCGAAGTTAAGACCTGATTTTTCAGCAAAAGAAAAAGTTTCATTTAAAACACTTTTTTCTACACCAATGAATGAGTATTGGTTGGAAATTGGTTTTGGTGGCGGAGAACATGTTGCTGAATTGGCTTTAAAATACAAAGATGTTGGTTTTTTTGCAGCAGAGCCATTTATCAATGGGGTTGCATCCTTATTAGCGCATTTGAATGGATCACACGAAGGTAAAACAACGCATACGGGTTTAGACCCAGAACGTGCAGATAATGTGCGTATTTGGGATGATGACGTTCGAGAAGTTTTTCCTTTTTTTGAAGATAAGGTTTTTAAAAAAATCTTTTTGTTGTACCCAGATCCATGGCCAAAGGCACGCCATGCTGAAAGACGTTTTACAAACAAAATCAACCAAAAACATCTTCATCGTTTGCTTGATGATGATGGTTGCTTTTATGTGGCAACAGATGTTCAAGCTTATGCCGAATGGACATTAGAGCAGGTGGCAGAGCTTGGTTTGTTTGAACAAGTGAATGAAGATATTTCACTTCCACCACAAGATTGGGTGCCAACAAGGTATGAAAAAAAAGGAATTGCAGCTGGAAGAAAGCCAATTTATCTTGTTTTTCAAAAAAAGAAACTTAAATAAATTAAAATAATGTTGACGAATGAAAAAAAATAGGTCAGAATAAAAAAAGAAGGAGGTTATGCCATGAATTATAAATCTATTGATATTGAAGGTGGTAAAGAGATTGTTTTTACAGGCTCATTTACATTTAGAGATCATGATACATTTTTTGAAATCATTTCATTGATTAAAAATGGTAATGTTGAAAAAATCGTTTTTAATTTAACAGATTGTGATTTTATTGATTCAGCTGCTTTGGGTATGTTTGTAATTGCTCATGATGAAGCATCATCAAAAGCTGTTCGTTTGTCAATCAAAGGTGCTCAAGGAAAAGTTAAAGAAGTTATGTATGCTGCTCGTTTTGACAGCCTTTATATCTTTGAATAAAGAATAATATAGTTTTGTTTTTTATTATAATATGCGATATAAAATATTTTTTATATCGCATATTATTATGTCTGTTTTTGAGGAGTGTTTAAATCTTATTTATCAAAATGTTATTCTTTTAATTTAAATCATAACATTAAGTTAAAAACTACCCTTCTTTTTGAATGAATTGAATGGTTTTAAACTGGATTTGGTTTGTACCACGTTTTTTTCTTTCTTGAATAATGGTTTCAACCAATTCTTCATTCCCATCACATAGAGCGGCTTGTTTTTTTAGAAGTTTTTCAAAATCTTCTTCAGTAGTTGATTGGTGTGTTTGTTCTTTATGTTTAAAGTTCAAAGCTTGTTGATATTTTTTTTGTTCTGCTTTGGGCATTTTAGAATAGATGTTTGAAAAATAATCATCTAAATCACTGGGTGAAAAGTTTTTAAGATATGAAACCAAATGTGCTGAATCTTTTTGTTCATTAATTTGGCTGGCAATGTCTTTGAGATCAGGCATAGATTTTGGTTCTGTTTTGTTATGAAACGCATCTAATGTATTCATAATTTTAAGAATGTCATCTTCTTCAAATGAAATTGGATTTTTAGACATATTATAACAGGCGGGTAACATTTTGGGATCGTTAAATTCTTTTAAAAACGTACCGATGTTGCGAAAGTAATAATCATAATCAGTTTGAAACAAGTGTGCTATATCCCACAATCTTTCAGCACTCAGACGATTGATGCCTTTTTCATATTTTTGAATTTGTTGAAA
This sequence comes from Alphaproteobacteria bacterium, assembly GCA_045632845.1. Taxonomy (GTDB): domain Bacteria; phylum Pseudomonadota; class Alphaproteobacteria; order CAAHEQ01; family UBA3637; genus RGIG4140. Next base: position 19,472 of record JAZQXL010000007.1, on the reverse strand, counting down.
TGTCACGCCTAACATATAACCGACTTGTTGTTGGTTTAGGTTTAAGTATTTTCGACGTTTTTTGATCATAAAACCAACAAATGCGTCGAATGGATTGACATTTAGAGTATAAACACGTTCAACGAGTTGTTTAATTTCATCTGTTGAAATTTTTTCAGCATCCTCATCTATCTCTAACATGAAAGCTCCTCGATTTTATTTGAAAAAAATATCTAAATACAACTTCAGGTTTTATTCTGGGCTATATTATAATATTTTTTTTTAAATTACAAGATTAAAAAAATATTCAAAATGGACATTTTGATTGTTTTTTTTTGAAAAAAATGCTAACTTATACCATATTTTGATTAGGTGGTTTTAATGCAAGCAGATACATTGTTTTCAGTTGGGGGTATACAAAAGCCTTTGGCGGATAGACTTCGCCCATCATCTTTAGATGATGTTGTGGGGCAATCACATTTGTTATCTCAAAAAGGTCCGTTAAGAAGGATGCTTGATTCAGGTAAAGTTTCTTCTTTTATATTATGGGGGCCTCCAGGGTGTGGAAAAACAACCATTGCGCGTATTTTAGCTGATGAGGTTAAATTGCACTTTGAGGCGTTGTCAGCTGTTTTTTCTGGGGTGGCAGATTTACGAAAAGTTTTTGAAGTGGCTGCACAGCGTCGCCGTATGGGGAAGGGAACCCTTCTTTTTGTAGATGAAATTCATCGTTTTAACAGAGCGCAGCAAGATGCTTTTTTGCCATATGTTGAAGATGGAACGGTTGTTTTGGTTGGGGCAACAACTGAAAATCCTTCTTTTGAATTAAATGGCGCTTTGCTTTCAAGGTGTAAAGTTTTTGTTTTAAATCGTTTGACAGATGAAGCGCTTGAAGAGCTTTTGTTGAAAGCAGAGGCTGCTTTTGAAAAACCAATTCCATTGGATGAAGTTGGTCGCAATTATATCAAAGCGGTTGCAGATGGTGATGGGCGTTATTTTTTAAGTTTGGTTGATGCTGTTTATTCGTATGCTGTTGAAAATGAAATTTTAGATAAAGAAGCGTTGGAACTCTTGTTGCAAAAGCGTTTCCCAAATTATGATAAAAATGCTGAAAATCATTATAATTTAATTTCCGCATTGCATAAGTCGATTAGAGGGTCAGATCCTGATGCAGCAATTTATTGGTGTGCGCGGATGATTACAGCGGGGGAAGATGTGAAATATCTGCTTCGCAGGCTAACACGAATTGCAAGTGAAGATGTTGGTTTGGCAGATCCATTGGCTTTGGTTCAAGCTCATTGTGCTTGGGATGCTTATGAACGATTGGGATCCCCAGAGGGGGATTTAGCTGTCGCCTCTTTAGCTGTTTATTTGGCCACAGCACCCAAATCTGTTGGTGTTTATAAAGCGTGGAATGAGGCAAAGCAATTGGCTTTGGAAACGGGGACTTTTATGCCGCCTAAACATATTTTGAATGCTCCAACAAAATTGATGGCTTCATTAGGATATAATGAAGGGTATCAGTATGATCCGGATTTAGAAGATAGTTTTTCAGGGCAAAATTATTTTCCTGAAGGGATGAAAAGACCTGTGTTTTACAGGCCTGTTGAGCGTGGTTTTGAAAGAGAAATTAAAAAGCGGATTGCTTATTGGAATGAGCTCAGAATAAAAAAACAAAAAAAAAGTAAAATTTAATTGCATTCCAATGTGAAATCAGATATACCTTTTTTTATAAGGAGATATAAGGTGTCTAAAGTTCAATTTGTAAAAGTTCAAAAAGATGATGATGGTATTCGTTTGGACCGTTGGTTTTCAAGACATTACCCTCAGATTAAGAATGGACAAATTCAAAAATTGGTGCGTGCCAAGAACATCAAAGTAAATGGGCAAAAAACAAGCACTGATTATCGTTTAAATATCGGGGATGAAATTCGTATTCCTCCAATGCAAGAGAATTTAGAGGTTGATAAATCTCAACCACGTAACTTGTCAAAAGCTGATGTTGATTTTATGAAATCATTGGTGATTTATAAGGATGAGGACGTAATTGTTTTAAATAAGCCAGCTGGTTTGGCTGTTCAAGGTGGAACAAAGACCTCACGTCATGTTGATGGTTTGTTGGATGCGCTTCGATTTGAAAAGAATGAAAAACCTCATTTGGTTCATCGGTTGGACAAGGATACTTCTGGGGTTTTAATTCTTGGTAGAACGGCCAATGCTGCAGCCAGTCTTGCCAAAGCTTTTAAAGATAGAAAAGCACAAAAGATTTATTGGGCAGTTGTTGTTGGCAAACCAAAGCTTTTGTCTGGAAAAATTGATGCGCCTCTTGCAAAAGTTGGCAATGGACAGGGCAAAGAGCAAATGAAGATTGATTTCGATGCAGGACAAAGATCTCAAACACTTTATCGGGTTATTGATGCTTTAGCACGAAAAGCTTCTTGGCTTGAAATGGCGCCTTTAACGGGAAGGACCCACCAATTGCGTGTACATTGCATGGCTTTAAACACGCCAATTGCAGGTGATGTAAAATATGGTTCAGAGCGTGCAATTTCCTTGGGTTTGCCTTGTGGGGATAAAATGCATTTGCATGCACGGGGGTTGAAAATTAGTCACCCAAATCCTAAAAAAGGAATGTTGCAAGTGGTGGCAGATTTGCCAGTACATATGAAAGATACTTTTGACTTTTTGGGTTTTGATGAAAGTCAGTCAGTTGATCCATTTGATTATTTTAAAAAGGACGAATAAAAAATGTTTAGATTGATACGCTTTTTGTTTATGACAGTCTTAATTTTGGCTTCTTCATTATATTTATTTTTGCTTTTTGTTGATTTAAATCATTTTAGAACGCCAATTGAAAATGAATTAGCATTGTTGTTAAACAGAAGGGTAAAAGTTGAAAGTATCAATCTTAAAATGTCTTTAACACCAAGTTTAGCAGTTAAAGGTGTTCATATTTATAATTCAGAAGAGTTTAATGATAAAGCCACTTTTGCAAAATTTGATGAGATGGGGCTTTCTTTTGCAATTATTCCCTTGTTTAAAGGCAAAATTCAATTAGATGATATCTCTATTAAAAATGGTTCTGTTTTTCTAATTGAAAGAGGTGGTAAAAATAACTGGACGTTTTCTTCTCCTGAGGAAAAAGCGGTTTTGCCTCAAACAGGGGCTAATGAAGAAGTCAAATCTCCTCGTAATTTGTCAAAATATTACTTAAATTATATTGCGTTAAAAAATATAAACATTTTATATGGTAATGGGAAAAAAGAGAAAAATTTAGTTATTAAAAATGCAACATTTACGCAAATGAAGAGTTTTTATTCATATATAACATATAACGATCTTCCTATACAAATTACGCTTGCTTCAGATACATTGATTCCATCTTTGTTGGCAGATAGGTTGAATGATTTTGCATTTAATATCAATTTAAGAGGTGGAGATATCAAAGCTGACGGATCTATTGGAAGTTTATCTTCTTTAAGCGATATAGATTTGAGAGTAGAGGGCTCTGTTGCCAATTTTGATGAATTTTTAAGATCTATTTCTTTGGGACAAAAGTTGCCTGAAATTTCTCAAAAAAATGGGATATTTTCATTTAGAGTTTTGGGTGGTTTTACTGACTTGAAAGTTAAAGAATTTAAAGCAAACTTCACTGATTTGGGACATTTCGATCTTACAGTTGGAGCTCAGAATATTTCAACAGAACCAAAGCTTTCTTTGGTCGGAGAGATTGAATTAAAGAGTTCTGATTTGTACAGAAAATATGGATTGCAACCAATTTCTGTTAATTTTAACTCTTTGTATGACAATGGTTTAATTTCTTTGAATAATATTTCTACCTTTATTAATAAAACAGATATTCAATTGAATGGAACAATTGATTTAAGATCTGAAGTTCCTTATGTTAAGGGAAATATTTATTCAGAATATTTTAATTTTGAAGACGTTGTGGTTCAAGATGAGTTGGTCATTTCTCCTGTAAAAAATAATCAATCTACGGCTGAAAAGAAAGCTAAATCTTTAGATTTTTCTGTTTTGAAAAAAATCAATGCTGATGTAAAAGCAAAATTTGAAAATTTAAAGTTGTTTGATAATGCCTATCATAAAGCAGATGTTCGTGTTATTCTCAAAGATGGTAATTTGACAGCTAACCCTTTTTCACTTGATTTGCTCTCAGGTGATATAATGGGGAATTTGAAAGTTCAAGTTGTGGATCCTCTTCCTGAAGTAAGCCTTTATTTAAAAGGTATTGGGTTAATGATCAGTGACCTTTCTTTTGTGAAACCTTATTTAAAAGATTCACCTGCAAATGCTGTGTTTGAATTAAAATCTAAAGGAAACACCACAGATGAAATGATTGATAATTTGAATGGGGTTGTTCAAATTCAAATTCCAAGTGGCGTAATTGTTAACAAGTGGTTTAACTCATTGCCTTCAGTGATTGGTGCTGTTTCAAAAAATAGTGCTTTCTCTTATTCTGGTGATGAATATTATTCCAAATTATCTTGTGCTGCTTTAAAATTAAATATCAAAGATGGTGTGATTAATTCTGATAGAAACATTGCACTTGAAACGTCTTTGATTAATTTGGCTATAAGTGGGGATATTGATTTTAAGAAAAAATATTTATCTCTTTCTTTGATGCCATCTATTAACCAAGCAAATAATAAATTGAACAAAAAGCTTTCATTCGCTCAATATGTGAAATTGCAAGGCCCTTTCTCTAAAATTGAGATGAAAGAAGATGTTAAAGGTGCATTAAAAGAGGTCGCTCAAGATAAGTTGTCTGATTTGGCTCAAAAAGTTGCAGGTGTTGAAACAAAAGCAGAAGAAGTTATTCCTGTTGGTGGTTTGTGTCAAAAAGCTTTGGGCTTAGAAGTTAAACAACCTGTTCAGCAAAAGAAAGAAGACTCTCTTGATAATGCAGCAAGTGCAACAAAAAATAGTTCGCTTAAAGATGTGAAAAATTCACTTAAAGAGCAAGTTAAGACACAACTTGAAAAGTCTTTAACAGATATTTTGAAGAAAAAATAAATGAAAGAAGTTCATTTTTATGTTTTTGGCCGTGTACAAGGTGTTGGATATCGGGCTTGGTGTGTTCGCCAAGCCAAAACACTGGGCCTTTCTGGCTGGGTTAGAAACAGAGCTGATGGTTCTGTCGAGGTAAAGGCTTTAGGCGAAGATGTATCTTTGAATATTTTTCTTTCAGAATGTAAAAAAGGCCCTTTGTGGGCTCATGTGAAAAGTTTACAACCTATCGCTATGCCAAATGCTCTGCAACCTGAAATTGTTGAAGGGGTTTTTCTTCAAAAACCGACAGTGTAAGTGTAAAATGTTGGCGGTGTATGAGTGTAAAAAAGCTTCCACAATTGGAAGCTTTCTTAAAAAAAACGGACGATTTAAGCTGCTTGAATTTCAGGAAGTGGAACCTTTTCAACAGCTTTAACAGTTGTGAAATATTCTCTGATAATAGAAGAGCCTTGTGCTTCAACAACTAAAACTTTTGTAGCTTTTTCTAAATTAGGGCGGACATTTGGGTTGATATAGTCTAAAACAATAGTGTTATTGCCGTTTCTGTATAAGAGTGCGTGTTCACCTCCATCATAAATAATGGTTGGTTTTTCTTCATTTGTTAATCTTGCCCGGATGATGAATAATAATTCACCAGCGGAGTTTCTTAAAATATCATATTTTGATTCTTGTTCAATAACTGTTTTTTGCATAATGCCTCACCTTATTATGATTAATTCAACACATTATTTCACAAATAAAAAGGAAAATCAATAAAAAATATCACTTTTTTTTGAAAAATAAAAAAGGCAAAATCTAACGAACATTTAATTGTTGTTTCAAGCTCTTTTCAGTTTCTTCACCCCACCCAAGTGTAAACCCCTTTGGTGTGAAAATAATTGGTGTTGGAACTGCTTTTTTAGATAAGTAATATTTCTTTGCTAAGTTTTTTAACAAGACTCTATTTTCTCCGACACTTAGATCTTTGATTTCATATGTAATGCTATTATCTTTTTTCTTCAATTCATCAAAAAATTCAACTGCAGAACTCGTTCTTTGGCACTGTGATCGTGTGAAAATAATGGCGCTTGTTGAAAATGTTGGATCATCTTTTGAGCAAGCTACTGCTAAAGAGATTGAAAAGCAAGAAATAAGAATAAGTATAAATTTTTTCATAGGCACTCCTTTGTTCAAAATTGAGTATAATTTTTATCATTTTATTTGTAAAGAAAAAAATAAGATGAAGTTCTTTTCTTGACTTTTTATTTGAAGTTTATCATAGTGGGCTTATGACAAAACTTTCTTATACAAAAAAATTATGGTTGTTGTTTTCAACATTTTTTCAAATTGCGCTCTTTGTTGTTGGCGGTGGTTTGGCGATGTTGCCAGTGGTTGAAGAGAAATTTGTCCGAAAAAATAAAATATTAACGAAAAATGATTTATTAGATATGATTGTTTTAACGCAAACAGTTCCAGGATTAATTGCTGTAAACAGTGCTGTTTTTGTAGGAACAAAGGTTGCTGGCTTTTTGGGTGCTTTGGTTTCTGTGATTGCGGTTATTATGCCATCTATTACAATTATTTTAATTATTGCTATTTTCTTTAATCATTTAGATTCAAAAAATCCAATTTTGATGAGTGCTTTCGCTGCTGTCCGTGCTTGTATTACGGGTGTGTTTTTTCTCACAGCATGGCGTTTGGCAAAAAATGTGTTGATTTCAAAAATAGTTTATCCCATTGTTTTTTCTTTGTTTGTTGCCTTGGTAATGGGGATTAGTCCTGTGGTTGTTCTTGTGAGTGCCTTACCAATTGGTTATTTGTATTTTTATTTTGCAAGAAAAGGATTTTGCCCTTCTTTGATTGGAAAGGATAAATAATGGGTGTTTTAGCTTTGATGGCAACATTTGCTAAATTTGGTCTTTTATGTTTTGGTGGTGGATATATGATTATCCCGATGTTGTTACATACATTTGTGGATGAAAAACAGATATTTAGTTTGGAAATGTATGGTAATTTAATTTCTTTATCTCAAATTACACCAGGTCCAGTTAGTATCAATTCTGCCACATATGTGGGGTATCTAACAGAAGGTGTTGTAGGAGGTATTTTTGCTTCTATCGGTCTTGTTTTACCTGGTCTTTTTTTGGCTTATTTTGCGGTTCGTTTTTTACAAAAGGGGCGAGGAACATTTCTTGTTGATGGCTTATTAACTGCAATGCGAATATCTGCTCTTGCGATGGTTTGTTATGCAACACTTATTTTTATGCAAATGTCTGTTTTTTCAAAGCCTGTTCCGTGGAAAGAGATTTTAAATTTTATTACATTAAAATCATCTAATTTTGAAGGGTTTTATGTGAATTTTCTAGAACTTATGGTTTGTTTGTTTTCTTTTTTGATTGTGAAATATACAAAAGTGCCAATTACATTATTGCTGTTTTTTGTGGCATTAATGGGGGCGCTATATGGTTGTTTTTTCATTTAAATTCAATGGGAAAATAAAAAACATTGAAGGAATGTGTTTTTTGAGTTAAAATATATATAGTATGTGTTAAAAAGGAGGCTTCAATGCAAACAAGGGATGATACGCAACAAGCATTAGATCAAAGAATTGTTGATTTTTCTTTCTATATGATCCAACGGGGAGAAGCTGGGCATAAAAGAGGGCCTTATTTGGAAGAATATGGGGATATCAAAGGGATCAGGACCATTGGTTATGGAACGGTGACTGAGGCTGGTTATAACCATTTAAATTATCGTTCAGGGACTGTAACAGAAGAACAAGCCATTATCCTTGCCAAAACAGAAATGCAATATAAGTTGTATGAAAAGTGCCGCTCTAAATTTAAGAATTTTGATAATCTTTTGCCTTGTTATCAAGCTCTTATTTTGGATATGACGTATCAAGGGAATTGGACACAAATTGTTGATGCCTTTAATGCAGGAGATATGCAAAAGGTTTATGAAATTGTTGGTAAAAATCGAAACAAAGAACGTGCAGCTGTTCGTATGCGGGCTGTTGAGATGGGAATGCTTGTTGAAGATGCATTAAAAAAAGCGCCCAATGCAAAGCCTGAGAATGTTGCAAAAGTAATTGCAACCATGCTGATTGAAAAATACAAACATTTAAATGGAACGGATTTAGCCTTAACCAAAGATGAATTAGCTTTATTATACTATTCTTGTTATGCTGCTTATGGGATAGAAGTTACACCTGAACAAGCTCAAGCGTTTGCAATGTCATTTCCAGAAGTTGCAACGGGTGTTCATGGGATCGGGTATGACAAAACAGCTTCTTGGACAGCTAGTTTTGGACATCAACCAGTTTCATATCAACCCTCTACAGGTACCCCTTCAAGAACCACAATCGGAGATATGTATCGAAGAGGAACGGGTGATTTACTTAGAACAGATAGACCAACTCGTCCTCGAGGAAGGCTTTCTGACAGGTATCCTGCTCAACCAGGGTGGGGAGTTCGTCCACTTTCATCACGGATTCCAACTGAGAGGCATGAACTTCATGGAGATGTGCAGTATGACAGAACTTATACCTCTGTTCATCAAAGCCCACGTCCAGGTGGTCAAAAACCTGATATGATTGTTATCCATTCAACGGAAGATAGAGCTGGTTCTTCTGAAGCAGCCGTTTTAAATTATTTATGCCATAACAAAGATAAGACAAGTGCACATATTGTGATCGGTCGAGATGGAAAGGCTTATATGCTTGTTCCACCAGAGATGGCTGCAGCTCATGCAGGTAAATCTTATTGGAATGGTCGTTCTCATTTAAATGGATGTTCCATTGGGATTGAGGTTGTGCGTGCTGTTAATGAAGGATATACGAAAGCTCAAGCTGACACAATTGTGGCTGTTGTTACTCAGTTATCAAAACAATATAATATTCCACCTGAAAGGATCCTTGGTCATGATGAGATTTCGCCAGACAGAAAAACAGACCCAGGGAAAGATTTTAATCCTATTTGGGATGCGTTGGCAAAAGTAGGTGTTGCTATGGATGCTAAGACCCATGAAGAAATTAGACGCCAAGTGGGTAACTCGCATAATGAACATGCTGATAAACTTAATCCTGATCTTGCAAATGCTCGCGCCGAAGACAGTGTTGCTTATGTCCCAAATTGTGAAGTGCCAGAAGGTTGGAAGGTTCTTCCATTGAATCTGGATGAAGATTCAGAGGAAACAGAGCCAGATTCTTTTATTCCAGAAGAATGGGTTGTGGATTCATCAACTGAGGGTTCTGTTTCAGAAGCATCAATCCCTTCGCAAGAAACAGACACAGTAGCCGTTTCTAATCTAGATGGAAAACCAGAAGGATCTGTACAACCAATAGAAGAAAATGAAGATGATGAAACTCAATCGGCTAAAGCTGAAAGAGAAGAAGCTGCACGCCAAGCTGAAAAGAAAGAAGCCGAAGATAAAGAAAGACGCGCTGCGCAAGAGGGAGATAAAAAAGATCCAAGTGAAGAGGGGGCACGTTCAGAAGAAGCAAAACCAGAGGCTGATAAACCAAAATCTGATGAACCTTCTGAAACAACATCTTCTGCAGCATCTAAAGAAGGAAAATCTCATTCTAAAAAATCTTCTTCTAAAAAGCAAAAGCGTTCTTCCTCAAAGAAAAAGTCTACACCTGATGAAACATCAGCCGATGATAAAGAAGCAAAACCAGATCATTTAGAAACCAAAACTGGTGAAGATCAAGAAGGTGAACCTAAAAAAGATTCAGAACCAAAACCTGATGTTTCAAAGGCTATTAAAGGCTCTGGGGCTCAAGATATTACGCCAACTCCTGCTGATGATAAGCCTAAGGAAAAGAAAAAACCTGCAGATAAAGAAATGTAAGGTTGTAAGATTAAAGTCCCACAAGTTTTTTGCGGGGCTTTTTTTAATTGTCTTTTGTGTGTTGTTTGTTGTTAAGAAGTTTCTTTTTCAACCTTCTTAATCTAACACGAGAATGAAACGTTAGCCAAAACCAATGGGGGCGTTGGCGATAGATAAATGGTGTGTCAAGCACATTTGCTCTTTTTCGTGATTGAATATGACCATCAATAACCTTTTGGAAAACCCATATCTTTGTTAACTTGTAATGTATCTTTTAAGCGCTTGATATTGTCTGTCATATTTTTTTTGTTAAATTTCAATATAAAAGAACATTTGTTCTTGTCTTGTTGTTTTTATATGAGAACATTTGTTCTTTTTTTTAACAAGAGGGCGTTGGGTGAATTCTATCAAAAAAGAGTTTGTTTATCAATTTATTTTTATAAATTAAAAAGACAAGCTTAGTAGATTAAAGATAAAGCCGCTCAAAAATGAAACAAGAGAAATAAATGTGATGATTTTTAAGTTTTGTTTTAAGCGTCTGTTCACATGGAATAGAACAATCAAACCAATACCTGCGTTGGCAAGAACAGCACTTAAGAACGCACCATCGGGTAAAGTCCCATCCGCAAATAATTGGGCAGAAACAACGGAAGTCGCACAATTTGGAATCAATCCAAATAAGGTGCTGAAAAAAGGCCCCATTACGTCATGGGTGAATAAGGTTTCTTTAAGCTCATTTGGGTGGATGAATAAAAAGAGGGTGTGCAAGAGGGCATTAACAGCTAAAATGAACACAAAAATATGGGTTGTGTGGTTTAAAGCTGAAATCCAAATCTTTTTTTGATGACAGCCGCAATCAGCTTGCTGGCAAAGGGTGTGCATTTCAAAAGGAAGATTTTGTTTGTTTTTCTTTTTCATAAGCATATCTAACAAAAGGCCTGCCAAAAGGGCAATTAGCGTTTTATAAAAAATAATGCTAGAAATCACTTTAATTGAAATTCCATTGGATAATAAAACAGGGAGCATTTCATCTGATGTTGATAAGAACAAGGCAACAAGCGTCCCCCTTGAAATAACTCTGGCAGCATAAAAGTTTGCCCCTGCAACACCGAGGCCGCATTGTGGCAAAATACCAGTAAGAGCTGCTAAGATAGGAGCAAAGTAAGATTTTGTTTTTGAAAAGAACAAAGAGATATTTTCTGTTCTTTTTTCTAGATACTCTAAGATAAGATAGGTAATGAACAAGTATGGAAGAAGATGAATACTTTCTTCCAGCGCATGAAATAAGGCTTCAACAACTGTGTGATGTGTATGCATGAACTATCCTTCTGATTTTGAGGCTATTTTATGCATTTGTTCCAAAAAGTCAAGAACTCTTGTATCTAGAATAATATCTTGAGGTCTGATTTTTTGTGTTAGATGAATATCTTTGAATTTTCTGGTTCTGCTCAGGGCAACATACATTTGTCCGTGAGCAAAGGCCCCTCTATTGGTGTCAATAATGACTTTATCCAATGTTTTGCCCTGTGCTTTATGAATGGTAAGAGCATATCCTAATTGGATGGGAAATTGCTCAAATGAGCCAGTTTCTTTTTCATTTACTGTATCTGTTTTAGCATCATATTCATAACTAAAGCTTTGCCATATTTCCTTACTTACAGTGATGACTTTGTTGTTTTGAAGTAATCTTACTTTTAAATATTCTTTTTGAAGGTCAATAATTTCACCCATTGACCCATTGATATAGAAGGGGGGATTATTTTTGTTAAAAATCACCAGTGCACCAACTTTTAAGGTTAAGGATTTAGGAGCAGGAGTGTCTAAAGCTTTTTCAAAAGAGCCTTTTAAAGTTGCTTCGTATGTTTTTTCATCAGATTGTATGTTTTCAAGTCGCATTTGATTGATTTTATCAGCTATTAATCTATAAGGGGTGATTGTAATGGCTGTTTTAAGATCTTCCTCATTGTCGAACCTTGCTTGATTAAAGAGAGTCAATGCTTCATTTAGATTTTTCTTTTCACGAATATGGGTGAGTTGTTTTAAGAGTAAATCATCACTTTGACGATAGACCTTTTTAAATTCTTTAAAGCAAAAGCCTGCCTCTTTAAAACTTCTGGCATCAAAGAAATAAGGTTCATCAGTGCCATAGCGATGCTTAAAGATATTCAAAGTCGTTTGTTTAATAACAGGGGGGAGTTGACATAAGTCACCCACAAAAATCATTTGAATACCACCAAAGGGGGAAAAATCGCCTCGAGCCTGTTTTAAAATGTAATCCACGGCATCAATAATATCTGGTCTTACCATTGAAATTTCATCAATAACGATGATATCTGTTTTTTTGAGGATATTAATCGTTTTCTTTTTAATCTCAAGTTGCTCTTTTGAGATAAAGTCACTCAAAGGGAGTTTAAAAAGGGAGTGAATGGTTACGCCCCCAATATGCAAGGCTGCGATGGCAGTTGGACACAAAAGGCGAATACGTTTGCTTGAATGTTCAAATAAATACTTAATAAACGTTGATTTACCCGTTCCTGCTTGACCTTGGATGAGATAATGATTTTTTGTCTCTTCAATTTGATGAAACAATTCGTGTTGTTCTCTGCTCAAAGACAAAATGGGCAAATCTGTGTGTAAAAGGCTTGTTTTTTTCATAAGGGTATCCTAATCTTTTTTTTATTTTTGGTCAATCATTAAAAAAAATGAATTTAAAATGAACTTTTTTTGTGCTATATCGTTTATATGAGTGTGGAGGTACTAAACAATGGATATTTCAAATTTAATAAAAGAGGCAAAGCCACTCTATTTTAAACGAAAACGGCGTAGACAGATGATTAAAAACATTTCTGTTGGAGTTGTTTCTTGTTTGATGCTTGGAGTATTTTTGATGCAAAGTCCAACGTCTACAGTTACAAATCAAGATTTTTATACTTATCTTTATGATGATGAAGCGTATAATCAAGATTTTTATCTTTTAACAGAGGCGGATATGCTTTTGCCAATGGATGAATATGAAATGATGGAGTTGTCATGACGTATACATATCGCAATATACATCCTTATATTCGTGGTATTATCAAAAAGGTTACTGGCTCTTATAACGAAGATATCGAGCAAGAGGTTTATCTGAAAGCTCTTGAGAATAAGGAAAAGTATCAAGAAGAAGGTAAACTTATTGCATGGCTCAAGGTTATTGCGCAAAATGTGGCTAAAGACTATTTTAAAAGTTCTTATTTTAAGTCAATGAACCAAAAGGCTGATGTTGAAGAAACTGAAATTCATGATAGCAAGTCTTTAACGGCATTGGAGTTGCAACTTCAAAAAGAACGGCAAAAGGCGATATTAAAAGCAGTTGATGCTTTGCCATCAAAGATGAGAGAGGTGATTAACTTATATGAGTTTGAAGAGCTTAGTTATGAAGAAATTGCCAATAAGTTGGGTATCTCTCTTGGAACGGTTAAATCAAGATTGTTTAGTGCAAGAGAAATTTTAAGTGAAAAATTATCATATTTGAAAGGAGAATAATATGAAAAAATATATTTTAACAATGTTAATGGGGACAATTATTGTATCGGGCGTTGCGTTGGCGACTGAAAATGTGGTATCAACTCAGACAGCACCAGCTGAAATTGCTGAAAAAGTCCAAGATTTTAAAGCAAAAAGAGATGAAGCTCGTAAAGAGATGAAAGAAAACTTTGCTAAAAAGTTGGGTTTGACAGAAGAACAACAAGAAAAAGCTTCAGCCATCCATCAAAAGAGTAAAGCAGAAATGGAAGATATCAAAAAACAAATGAAGGAGTTGCGCAAAAAAGCAGATACCATTCGTGAAAACAACAAAAAAGAATTTGAATCTATCTTAACAGACGATCAAAAAAAGACACTTGAACAAATGCATGAAGAAAGAAAATCAAAAATGAAACATCATAAAAAACGCATGCATAAAGGTATGAAAAATAAAATAGAAGATTAATTTTAAGTAAAGAGGGATGAAAAATTCCCTCTTTTTTTTATAAAATAAGTTGCGTCTTTTTTCAAAAACAATTAAAATAATTTTCATCAAAAAAGTAATTGGGGTAAAAAACAACCTAAAAAAGGAGACTTTTAAATGCTTAAGGTGTTAAAAAAAACATATAAACGGACACAACAAAGACGCAAAAAAGTATGTAAAGTTTTTGATCGTGGGAACTGTTTTTTGTCAGAAAGTGAAGATAAGCGCAGAAGAAAGAGATTAAGCTATTTTATTTTAGTTCTAGCTTTTTTGTTGGTTGCAGTTCCAAGTCTTTTTTTGTTAAAACACAGAATTGAAGTGAGTGTTTTTCCAACTTCAAAGCAAGAAATGCAACAAGAACAACAGTCTATGACCTTATCTATGGTTATATATAAGCACTCTGTTGGATATGATGAACATTGCACAAAATTGGGTGTTCCTTTGAACAATTATCCAAGCGCTTTTATGGAAAAGTTTCAAAAAGAGTCTGATTTTTTAAAGGGGTATTTAAAAGGATCCCGTGGGGAAGAGTTGGGGACCATTTTTTCAAAGATTAGGTATAAGTTTGCCCGTGTGTTGCAAAAAGCAATTACCACTGATTTTGTGAGAATGAAAGGTGTTTTGGCAAAAGAATTTCAGATAGAACATTCTTCTTTATCGGATAAAGAGGTTTGCTCTTTGTTAGAAGAAAAGTCTCATGACATCCTTTCAAAAGAATTGTTAGATGATTTTTCACGCATTCAAAAAATCAGTGATGAGTTGATGGTAAAATAATTTCTGGTTCATTTCTTTACAAAAAAAGGGGCTTTTTAGCCTCTTTTTTTTGAGCCTTTTTGAAGGCAAAATTCAAAAAAAATCAAAAAATAACGATTTTTAGACAATTTTTGAATAAAAAATAATCCTTATTTTTCAATGTATTTTAAGAAAAGTTTAAAAAAACACCAATTTTTTTTGGGAATTTTGAGCCCAAAAGTCAAAACCCGTGGTATAATAAAAGTATGGGAGAAGGATTATCATTGTATGAAGTGTAATTTTTCCCACCACAATTAACAAAAGGATACACCATGTAAACATTTTTTTATTTTTAAGGAGGCATCTTATGCAACATTTATCAATAACCGCTCTTAAAGAGCTTAAAAAAAGATATTTGAACGTGCTTAAAAAGTGCTTCCTTGCGAACCTGATGGCTTTTGGAATGGTGACATTATCCACCCCCGCTATGGCTGGTGAAGATAGGTTGGTAAATCATGATGATAAAACATACACCCAAGATGTCACGTTTGAGGATTTAAAGTCCTATGTCTCTGCTGGGGCGATTCATAATACTGGCACCATCACGTTTAGTGAGAATTTAACAGTTACATTTAGTGGTAACAAGACATCTGGAAAGTATTCCTATGGTGGGGCGATTGTTAATGATGATGGAACTATCACATTTGGTGAAAATTCGACAGCTACCTTCACGGGTAACTCGGCATGGTATGGTGGGGCGATTTATAATAATTATGGTAGCACCATCACGTTTGGTGGGGATGCGACTTTCACGGGTAACTTGGCATCGTTCTCTGGTGGGGCGATTTATAATTATAATAATAGTACCATCACGTTTAGTGGGGATGCGACTTTCACGGACAACTCGACATTTGTAAGTGGTGGTGCGATTTATAATGATGGCACCATCACGTTTGGTGGGGGTTCAAGTGTTTATTTTAACAATAATACCGCTAATGATCTCGCAAATGACATTTATAACTCTGGCACCATCAACATATTGGGGGAGGTTAAATCTGATATCCATTTAATAAGTGAGGGTGGTACCATTGGCTTAAAAGCTAAAAAGACAAAAGACACAGATACGGATGGGAAAATCACCTATACAGGGTCATACAAGTTAACCAATACAACACTTGACCTTTCAGGTGATGGGGCAAAAGAGGTTACCATTGAGAACTTAACGGTGAGTGGTTCTTCCACCCTCAAATGGGATGCTGAAATCACAGATAGTGGTGATAGTTATACTGTCGCAAGTGATATTAAAAACTTAACTGCAACAGGACAATTCACCACTGGCACAATAAACGTTATGGGTGGAAATAAAGGTGAATGGTATGATGTGACATTAACAGATTTGTATAACCAACCTTTAATTAAAAATGGTGCTCAAATCAATTATGTAGCTGATGGTTTATATAAAACAAAGGATATGACAGAAACGGGATTTTCTGTGAACTTTGTTGCATTACCAAAAACATTGGGTGAAGTGTTGCGTTCCACAACGGCATCAACACTTGATTTTGGGGATTATGTTACTGTTAATGTTAATGAGGGGGAAACCCTTAACTATGGCATCTCAGAAAAAGATTTGCAAAATGGCTCGATGGGTGAACTTGGCAGTGGTGAAAAGATCATCATCGGTGCAACGGATAAAGCTGAAGGTACCATTATTAATGCCAATGGTGTTGAAAGATTATTCTACTTAGATTCTGGTGATAAATTGAGTTTATCCAATTTAACCATTTCAAATGCTAAAGGGGCGATTTATAACAATAGTGCAACTATCACATTTGGTGGGGATGCCACCTTCACGGGTAACTCGGCATCTGAGAATGGTGGGGCGATTTATAATGAGGGCTCAAGTTCAAAAATAACATTCAATGGCGATTCCACCTTCACGGGTAACTCAGCATCTTATGGTGGGGCGATTTACAATGATTATGGCACTATCACGTTTGGTGGAGATGCCACCTTCACGGATAACTCGGCATCTTACTATGCTATGGCGATTTATAATAGCGGCACTATCACGTTTGGCGAAAGTTCGACAGCCACTTTCACGGGTCACTCGGCATCTTCCCCTGGTGGGGCGATTTATAATGAGGAAGGGGGCACTATCACGTTTGGCGAAAGTTCGACAGCCACTTTCACGGGTCACTCGGCATCTTCCTCTGGTGGGGCGATTGTTAATATCGGCACTATCACGTTTGGCGAAAATTCGACAGCTACCTTCACGAGTAACTCGGTAACTGTCGCATATCCCTATGGTGGGGCGATTTATAATCATAGAGGCACCATCACGTTTGGTGGACTTGCGACGTTTGAGGGGAACTCAGTAATTACCACAAATGGTTACTCTTACGGTGGGGCGATTGCTAATACTAACTCCATCACATTCGACGCACTTGCGACGTTTAAGGGGAACTCGGCAACTGCCACAGGTGGCTACTCTTACGGTGGGGCGATTAGTAACTCAGGAATAATAAACTTTAACAATAGCTTTACATTTACGAACAATAAAACGATTTCAAAAGGCGTTGAAACCCCAAACGACATCGACAACGATGGTACCATCAACTTCAACCACGGACTAGATGAGAACAATAACCCATTGATTGGATCGTTAGATGGTGGCATTTATCAAGGTAATTATGACGGTTCAAAAATCAACAAAACAGGCGCAGGGACACTCATTTTAGGTGATGCAATGGATAATGGGTATAGTACAAGATATACATCTCAATTCAACCAAAGTGCTGGTCTCACGATTGCACATGCGGATAAGCTCACTTTTGCCACAACCAACACCATCACGGGTGGTGAACTGAGGGTTCATGGGGCTAGCTTAGCCAACCTTAAAGCCAGTGTATCGAGTGGCACTATGCTCACATATCTAACCACCAATGCGAGTGAACAAACGGTCGCATTGCCAAGCAGTTTGACCGTCAACGGTGCCATCCTCACATTCGGAGCCTATACAGATGAGGCAAAGGCAGAGGAAATCGCTCTTGCTAAAGTTGTGGATGAAGATGAAACCTCAATCACAACAAAACTCCTCACAACGGATACAATCGACAGAGCACAGTATAAATTAGAAACTGACATTGCATCCGAAACAGGTGCAACAAAAGTTATCTTTAAAGATAGTAATGTCAAACTGGGCGCCAACTCTTATACGGGAGCTTATGAGATTGGAACAACAAACACCATAGATTTGCAAGATAATGGTGTGGCAGAAAAGACCGTTTCATTCAGCAACTTGACAGGTGAAGGTGCAAAATTAAGTATCGATGCTCTGTTCAATAAAGAGACGGACGGTACCGTTAATATGACAGCGGATAAATTCACCTTAAACGGTTCAACCTATGAGTTCAGTGGAGTTGAGATGAACATGTCAGGTGATGATATCATCAAAGCAACCCTTGATCAAATGGGTAATATTGATCCAACAATAACGCATACAGCGACGGTATTAGGTGGTGGAGCAACCTTTAAAACAGGGGCAACAGCAATGCTCACAACAGACTCACCATACGCTTATGAAGTTGTGACATCAGGTCAAGATTTAACGGTGTCAGCGAGCAAGTTGGCAGAAGGTGTATCAGCATTAAAATACTTAACCACTTATGCCGGGGACAGTACATTACAAATGGTTGATAATGGCTCAGGCGCCTCAATAGCCTCCGAGGCACTCGACCCATTAGCGACGGGTAAAAAGCTGATCCTCGGCGCCTCAAGCGATGCAACCAAAAGCGTTATTAATGTAAGTGATAAAAACTTGTTCACATTGAACAATAAGGATACCTCTTTAACCATCAAAGATGTGACCATTACAGGTGCAAAAGAGTTTATTGATAATAAGGTTGGTAGTGTCTCATTAGAAAACGTTGTTCTTAATGGTTCAACGGGAGAAACCGCCATTATAAATGCGAGTGAAATGTTGCTCAAAGATGTGTCGGTTGATAAAGGTATCAGCAATAGTGGCACCATCACGGGCGAGGGGACACTTGCTTTGGCAGGATTGAGTGGGTCAGGAACGCTCACGATGAATGGGGCAACCCTTGATGTGGCGGATAAGTTCGCAACCAGCAACAAGGTTGTCTCTAACAATATGAAGATTGGGGATGCCGTAAAAGAAATCTCTTTTGCTGAACTAGAGATTCAAGAAGGTACAACGCTCGATATTGACAACAAACACATGACAGCAGGTAAGGTCACGTTTGGTAATGAGTCAACATTGAGTGTCACATTAAACGAGCTTGCCGATTATGGTACATTATCCCACGATGAAGTGGTTGGAGATGAGAACGCAAAACTCAACCTCAAACTCACCAACGGGATTGATACAGAACTTGGCATCTATCAAGTGTTTAATAAGGATAATGACTTAACCTTACTCGATAACAACCTCTTAGATATTATCGATATGGGCGACGGTTCCTATAGAGTGCGTAAAAAAGCAGACGCCATCTTAGAGGCTGATCTCGGCATGAGCAAAGCGGAAGTATCAACAGTTACAGCCTTGCTCAAAGAGGCTGAGGATGGAACAAACAGCACTTTCCTCAAAGCACAAGAGGAAATTTTAGAAGGCTTGCAATCCGAGAACAAAGGTACGATGATGAAAGCAAAACGCGCTTTGAATGCCTTAGGAGCAAGGAGCACATCAGTGTATCAATCACAAGCAACAGCCTTGTTCACACAAATGCATACGGTGATCAGTCAAATGCTTATGAACGCAACAGCAGGTGTGTTTGGACATAATGGAGGCGAAGAACCTGCCAGAGCAACCGTCTATATCAAAGGCCTCTATGACAGAGTGAACTCATTGGCAGGCGATGGATTTAGAATGCGTTCTAAAGGGGCTGTCTTGGGTGTTCAATCTGAAATT
>JAZQXL010000006.1:0-1807 GCA_045632845.1 Alphaproteobacteria bacterium | reverse complement strand
ACAAGAGCAAATAAATACAGTTCAAAAAACACTATTCTTGTTTCAATACACTGTAATGCTGCAGGAAATGGTGATTGGAAAACTGCAAGTGGATGGTCTGTTTGGACATCTAAAGGTCAAACAAAAGGTGATAAGTTAGCAGATTGTATGTTTGAAGCGGCAGAAGAAATTCTAAAACCTATGGGGCAAAAATTAATGAAACAAACATATAACGACGGTGACGTTGATTATGAATCAAACTTCCATATTGTTGCTAAAACTAATTGTCCTGCTTGTCTTGTTGAAAATTTCTTTATGGATAGTAAAAAAGATGTTGAATTTTTATTATCAGAAAAAGGTAAAAAAGCAATTATTGATTTACATGTGAATGGTATTAAAAAATACATCGAAAAGTATTTCTAAAAAAGTATAAAAGGAGAGTATTATCACTCTCCTTTATTTTTTTTTTGATTAAAATTATGCCGCAAGTATATCAAATGCTTTTTGAACTTTCTTATTACCATCACCACCAAATACGAGTGAATTGAATTTATCTTCTGCGGACTTAAATTGTTTTGTGTTGTTTAGGAATGTTGTCAAACCATTGTACAACCACAATTTAGTACCTCTAAACTTATCTTGACCTACACCACTTTCGATGGAGTCTCGCAATGCAATGATGTTGTTTTTAGTTCGTGTAGAAACTTCTTCGACATTGTCCATCTTCCAATTATTAAGTTGGAGTAGTTTTGCTTGTGCTGGTGTTGCCATTACTTGTGCAGTGAAATAATTAATTTCTTCTTCTGTAATGGTTTGTTTTTTGAGGTTTGTCAATTGTTCAATAAATTCTGTTTTGAATTTCTCATGCATTCTAAGAACTGCAACTGCACGTTCCATATTTTCACGTTTAGTCCATTCTAGACGTTCATTGACATTAGCGGTATGTTTAAACACGAGTTTGTTAGATGCATTTCTGATTGCTGCATTAAGGGTATTTTGGCAAATTACACGCAAAGGAGTAAAAAGAATTGTTACAGCACCACTACCATCATGACTGTTAGTAAAAAGAATGTAATCGTCAATACCATCGCTATCATCACCATCAATATATAGTTTTGATGGCATTTTTGCTGTTACATACATTCGTTCACCATCACCAAGAATACCAGCGGTTTCAATAATTGGTTGTTGTTTACCATTCAATTCACCGCTTGTCATAATATCAATGAATTCGAATGCTTTTTCATTTTGTACAACACCGTATTTACTACCAACGACACCAAGTGTAGTATTAGTATCTTCACGAATTGTTGCCATATGACTAGTAATAATATTATCCTTAGTCAAAGTAATATTTTCACTTGTTCCATTGTAAATTGAATCAATCACAAAATCAGGAACACGTACCAATGTCTCTTTTTTAACATTGTAGTTAGCACCAATTGCATCAACGGCTTCATTGATTGTTACAGGTGTTGTAAATGAACGACATTGTTTACCAAGGTTTCTCCACGCTACTTCATTTGCTGTTGTGTTAAGTGTAAAATTGCTCATGCTTTTATTTTTTTTTAGTTAATAAAATATTTTGTTTTTGAATTATGTTGCAAAGGTAACACCTTTTTCTTTAATTACCAAATTTTCAATTCTTTTTTAACACATTTTAACTAAAAAGTATGTTTTATAAGTTTTTTCGACGTGCATATTCTGATATTAACAAGGAGTCTACTTTATTATCATCATAATTTTTACATCTATTTGTTTTTCTTAAATCAATTGTTGGAAATAAACGTTTTGCAGCATTAATAGATGTTTGTTTTGTATTTATTAC
>JAZQXL010000005.1:0-3211 GCA_045632845.1 Alphaproteobacteria bacterium | reverse complement strand
ATTTTGGGAATTTACAGTCTCTTAAGGCCCCACCAGCAAACAAACCTCCCCAAAAGGGAGGTTTTTTGATGCGTGGTATCTGGAGAGGCCGAACGCCCGAAAAAGGGAGTTCGTCAAATAAAAAATCGTATCGTCAAAATTTAGAACATACCAACGATTAAATTCCCTGTTGCATAAACAAGTCCCATATTGAGTAAAAAGCCTAAAATGATAAAAACACATTCCCAAAATGTTACCTTTTGGGTCAAAGGAAAACTTTTTTGTTTTGAATAAAAAGAAACAGCTTTTTGATATTTCACAACCAACAAAATTGTCAACGCAAGCATCACCCAATAAACAGACAACAAAATCATCAGTAACTCTGGTGTTAATAAGTCCTTTGCCCTATCTTCATATTCATAACTATAAGCTGCTGTTAAAAAGAAAAACAACCAAGCAGAACTAAGTGGGTCGAGATTTTTTTTATACCCCACTTTTTTCGATGAATAATTAATGGCTCGAAAAACATTGATAGAAGTAAACGACATAAAAATAGCTTGCCAAACAGGTTTGATCGGATCTCTTTGCGCTTGATTCATCGCTTTTGCATTTCGATACATCCAATACATTAAATACATTCCACCTGTCAATAAAGACAAAACAAACAATCGGTTATTTGAGATATTAAAATATCTTGTATCAGCATCAGGGTTAAAAAAACGGTATTTTTCTTTTTTTCGCTTTAAAAAAGCAACATAATTTCGATTAGCAGAAAAACCGATAATGATTGCAAAAACAAAATAAAGAATACACCCTTCAACAATACCGAAACTAAAAAGGAGAATACTTAATAAAAGGTAAAAAATACCACGATACATCCCTAAATAAAAATAATAAAAAGGACCAAACAAAAATGCCCAAAGATTAAAGCTTGAAACTTCAAGCAATTTTTCTTCATCCTTTTTTGTTATTTTTGTGATGAATTTAAAATCTTTAAACTTCGGCTGACTTGACCATTCAATATATTCTTTTAGAAATTCTTCTTTTTCAACAACACTCATATTGTTTTCCCTTTTTTTCTAGGATTATCTATATAATATTCCTCATCTGGCATAAGTTTAAAATTCATCCTCGTAAAAAGAAATACCTAAATTGATTTTATCAACGGCTTCTTTTAAATAAGGACATGTATTTTCTGGCAATCCATCCAAAGGATACCAATCCAATCGTTCACATTTATCGGGTTCTTTATTTTCAATTTCACCTTTCCAATTGACGCATTCAAAATAAAATTGAAGATATTCAACCCCTTTGTTAGAGTGACAAATCGTTTTTAATATCAAATCATTAGGGCAAATATCAATACCAACTTCTTCCTTCACTTCCCGAATGGCTGCTGATATAATACTCTCATTTCCATCTAAATGACCACCTACAAATCCCCAATGTCCACTAAACGAACAATTTTGACGCAACTGCAACAAAACTGTATTACCTTGTCGCAACATAATAAATATACCAACTGGAATTTTAAATCGTTCTACCATAATTACCCTCCTTATTATTTAGTATGTTATCAAAGAAAAGAACGAAAATCAATACCTAAACGTTTCTTCATACTTGACAAGATTATAAAATATATTCTTTACTGATAATAACGGAGGTTCTCATGAAAAAGTCACTCACACAAAAACAACTTGATCTTTTAACATCCTTTCAAAAAGATGAACTCACAAGCGCTTTGCTTTATAAAAAGATTGCAAAACGTGTTAAAGACAAAAACAATAAAAATATCCTTTTGCGCATTTCAACCGAAGAACAAGCGCATGCACATATTTGGCAACAATATACAAAAAAAGAATTAAAACCCAACTTTTTTAAAGTACTTTTCTTTCAACTTGTCAGCTTTTTCCTTGGATATACATTTGTGATTAAAATACTTGAAACACACGAATATAAAGGCATTCAAGCTTTGCAAGAAATTAAAGAAAACTTCCCCGAAGTGGAATATATCATTTCTCAAGAAGAAACTCATGAAACAGAACTGATCAATATGCTCAATGAAGAACGCCTTAATTATATCGGAGCCATGGTATTGGGGCTCAATGATGCACTTGTTGAGTTAACAGGTTGTATCGCAGGGTTAACTTTTGTTTTGATGAACACAAAACTCATTGCTCTGGCAGGCATTATCACTGGTGTTGCTGCAACACTTTCAATGGCTGCATCAAATTACTTGGCAGAAAAAGCAAATGGCAACAAAAAAGCGCTTGTTGCAAGTTGCTATACCGGTATCGCTTACTTAATAACGGTGATTTTTTTGACACTTCCCTATCTGTTATTTGCTGAACACTTATTCCTCCCTGCCCTTATCACAATGCTTAGCATCGTCATCTTTTTGATTTTTATTTTCAGCGCATACATCTCCATTGTTAAATCTGAAAAAATAGCACCCAGATTTTATGAAATGGCCGGCATTAGTTTAACTGTTGCTTTAATTTCATTTCTTATCGGACTTGGTGCTAAAATGTTTTTTGGCATTGAGGTGTAAAGAATTAAATGGTTTGAATACGATTGCATATGCTTAAAGATGTCTGATAATATATAGACTTTTTGATAAAATTTAGCGCCTAATACTTCGGATCTATCAATGATTTCAGCCCCCTATTTGAATTTGACTTTTTCTCTTAAAACTGCTATACTTACTCTTAAGATGGCTCCTTTGAATAATTGTAGAGGCCTATAAACCTCATTTACGTTGTTCTCTGGAGCTATTTTTATTATCATAAACAGATTGCTTAAAGATGCCATCTAATTGGCTATTAACTGTTGATATTTATATTTAAATTCTGTACAATATTGCATTGGCGTTACCAGTCTGAAGGTGGCATTTAAAAATAAAAGTCAAAGACTGAGGGGTAATGCTATTTTTTATACCCAAGCGGTATTGAAAAGTTTCACTCATCCCATAAAAGAAACGACCCTTTCGGATCGTTTCTTTTAATGGGGCGAAAGATGGGACTGTAAATCTCTTAAAGATTTATCCTTCGGGTTCCCTCAGGACCGCCTTCGGCGTCCGCTTCGCGAGCAAACCCACTTCGTGGCTTCAGCCCCACTCATCCCATAAAAAAAACGACCCTTTCGGATCGTTTCTTTTAATGGGGCGAAAGATGGGACTGTAAATCTCTTAAAGATTTATCCTTCGGGTTCCCTCAGGACCGCCTTCGGCGTC
>JAZQXL010000004.1:0-63236 GCA_045632845.1 Alphaproteobacteria bacterium | reverse complement strand
TAATTTCTTCGCTTCTTCTGTCAATTCTTCTGACTTTGCTTCAGCTCCTTTGCCTTTTAGTGATTTTGCGATACGACTTAATTCTGCTATATACGTTGCATCTCTCTTGCTGGCGTCAAGTTTTGCTTGTTCATTCAAATTATAGATAACTAAATCTAATGGGCTCATTCCATCTGCATTTGTTTTATTCACATCTGCATTAGATTCTACCAAAATTTCTACAAAATCATCATAGCCATACATTATTGCTTCGTGTAATGGAGTATCACCTTCTTCATCTGTAGCATTTACATCTGCTCCTTTAGCAATTAACGCTCTGAATTCCTCTTCTGTGATATCTGGTCTTATAATTGCTTCGTGTAATGTTTCTGTAACCTTTGGTTGTGGTGGCTCATTCGTTCCTTCAAGACCAAAAGCTGCTGCTACGCCTTCTAATTTCTTAGCTTCTTCTGCCAATTCTTCTGACTTTGCTTCTGCTCCTTTGGATTTTAATGATTTTGCGATGCGACTTAATTCTGCTATATACGTTGCATCTCTTTTGCTAGCCTCATATTTTGCTTGCTCATTCAAATTATAAATAACAAAATCCAATGGACTCATTCCATCTTTATTTGTCTTATTTACATCTGCATTAGATTCCACCAAGATTTCTACAAGATCATCATAACCATACATTATTGCTTCATGTAATGGGGTGTTACCTTCTTCATCTGTAGCATTTACATCTGCACCTTTAGCAATTAACGCTCTGAATTCATCGTCTGTGATGTCTTCTCTTCCAATTGCTTTGATTAATGTTTCTATAACACCAGAACTACCAGTCATATTACCCCCTAAAATTATATTAATAAAATCTATATAATTATGTTATACGCAACAAAAAAAGTTGCGTCAAATACTTTTTGACGTTTTCTTTATTTTTTACAA
This sequence comes from Alphaproteobacteria bacterium, assembly GCA_045632845.1. Classification (GTDB taxonomy): domain Bacteria; phylum Pseudomonadota; class Alphaproteobacteria; order CAAHEQ01; family UBA3637; genus RGIG4140. The sequence goes on along the minus strand of JAZQXL010000004.1, from coordinate 62,309 downwards.
ATATTTTTACTATTTTTTAACCAAAAAAACAAATTTAGCTCTTTACATTTTCATTGTTTGATTTTAAAACAACGATTTTTTGTTTTTTGACAAGTTGAGGAGCCTTTTTAGGTTCAAAAAGAAGAAGTGTTTCTTGATCATCCCGCCCTCTTGCAAATCTCAACGCATCTTCTCTCCCCGAAGCCCCCACAGACAGCAAAAACTTAACAGCCGGTCTATTACGATGCAAGACCGCCAATACCAATGGTTTCAAAGCATGAATACGTTTGTTATCACTTTGCGGCTCTTGACAAATATCCGCACCTGCAGCAACCAAACGCTTTAAAATCTTAACATCACGTGAAAGACCAACAATTCCATAAGAAAGAGCTGTCTGACCATAAGGAGATACCTTATTCACATCCGCCCCCACCTTAATAAGGGCAGATATAACCTGCAAGTGCCCCAACTCAGAAGCAACCATCAACGGCGTCTTTCCATCTTTTTTATCTTCCAAATTCAAATCCGCACCTGATTTTGCAAGAACTTTCACAACATCAGCATGCCCATTACTTGCAGCCAACCAAAGAGCTGACTGCCCCTTTTTATTGATCAAATTCACATCCACACCAGCTGAAATCAAAGAGGACACACTTTGAGCACAACCCGACATTGCCGCCATCATTAAAGGAGTATAACCATGCATCGAAAAAGCATTCAAATCAGCCTTGTGCTTTATCATATCTTGAATAACTTGCGCATTCTTAACTTTTAATGCAGCTTGCAAAAGAGCTGGATTTAACATCTCTCCCAAAACATCACCAGAGCAAGAAGATAACATTGTCACTTCACTCAATGATTTTTGAATATAAATATTACGCAATAATTCTGCTTCATCAACTCGCATAAAAACTCCCTTTTAAAACATAAAAATTTATATCACATTTTTAAATTATTGTCAACTTTTCATCCTAAAAACAAATAAACAAAACCCTGCACCAACAGGTACAGGGTTTTGTCGTTTAAGCAAGAAATAGTCTTATTCAGCTGTTTCTTCTTTAACTGCTTTTTTTGTTGTTTTTTTAGCTTTAGGAGCTTTTTCTGCTTTAGGGGCTTTTTCAGCCTTTGGAGCTTTTTCTGCTTTTGCTTTAGGAGCTTTAGCTGGTTTTTCAGCTTTAACTTCTTCAGCAGCAACTTCAACAACTTGACCAGAATCTTTACCTTTAGCAGTTATATCCCTATCAACGAGTTCAATGATACCCATAGGAGCACAGTCACCAAAACGGAAACCTGCTTTTAAAACACGAACATAACCACCTGGACGAGCTTGGTAGCGTGGAGCCAAAACAGTTAACAATTTTTCTGTCATAGCTTCGTCACGTAAGAAAGAAATTAATTGACGACGAACGTGCAATGTATTTGTCTTTCCTTTTGTGATTAATTTTTCAATAATTGGACGCAATTCTTTTGCTTTTGGCAATGTTGTTTTAATTTGTTCATGTTTAATTAAAGAAACAGCCATATTTGCAAACATTGAACGACGATGAGCTGCTTTTTTATTCAATGTTCTTTTTTTAAATCCGTGACGCATTTTTCATTCCTTTCTTCATCACAAAGCCTTGACGCGCAAAGCTGATAATACATACTAACCATCCACACCTCCAACCTTGGCAATGTAAAGGTTAGACGCCAGAAACAGATCTGGCGATTTTTCTAACCAAATTTAGTTGTCGCTATCAATTGTAGCTGATAAGACTTCTAAATCTTCTGGTGGCCAACCTTCAACCTGCATACCTAAATGCAAATCCATTTCAGCCAATAATTCTTTGATTTCATTCAATGATTTACGACCAAAGTTTGGTGTTCTGAGCATTTCAGATTCTGTTTTTTGGACCAAATCACCAATGTAGATAATGTTGTCGTTTTTCAAGCAGTTTGCAGAACGAACAGACAATTCCAATTCATCAACTTTTAAGAGTAAGTTTTTGTTGAATGGCAACTCAGCAATCTTATCTTCTAATGTTGCTTCTTCTGGTTCTTCAAAGTTAATGAATGATTTGAGTTGTTCTTGCATAATGCGAGCTGCTAAAGCAACAGCATCTTCTGGAGAAACAACACCATTTGTTTCAACTGTTAAATAAAGTTTATCATAGTCTGTTTGTTGCCCAACACGAGCATTAACAACTTTATAAACAACAGATTTAACAGGTGAGTAAACTGAATCAATTGGAATTAAACCAATTGGACAATCTTCTGGTCTGTTTTGAGATGCAACAACATAACCTTTTCCTGTTGAAACCATCATTTCGATATTGATAGAAGCGCCTGCATCTAATGTACAGATAACAGCTTCCGGATTCATAATTTCAACGCTTTGATTTGTTGTAATTTGAGAAGCAGTAACAACACAAGGACCTGTTGCATTCAAGTAAATGCGTTGTGGAGCATCTGAATCAACTTTTAAAGCCAATCCTTTGATGTTCAAGATAATTTCTGTAACATCTTCACGAACTCCAGGAATTGATGAGAATTCATGTAAAACACCATCAATTTTAATTGCATTAACTGCACCGCCTTGCAATGAAGACAATAAAATACGGCGCAATGCATTACCCAATGTTGTACCAAATCCGCGTTCTAAAGGTTCAACCACCATCGTAGCCTTAAAACCAGGAACAACTGTGTCCACAGAAAGGTTAGATGGTTTAATCAAATCTTGCCAGTTTTTTTGAATCATAATAAGGTTCCCTTTACAAAAAGTGTTTAAAAGAGCAAGTTCTTTGCTCTTTTTATTAAAACAAATTAAACTCTGCGACGTTTACGTGCGCGGCAGCCGTTATGTGGGATTGAGGTAATATCCTTAATAGATGTAATGACCAAACCAACAGCTTGAAAAGCACGAAGAGCTGATTCACGACCAGAACCTGGACCTGTAACCAAAACGTCAATTGTTTTCAAACCATGTTCAACTGCTTTACGAGCTGCATCGTCAGCAGCCATTTGAGCAGCATAAGGTGTTGATTTTCTTGAACCCTTAAATCCTTTTAAACCTGCAGATGACCAAGAAATTGTGTTTCCTTGTGTATCTGTAATGGTTACCATTGTATTATTAAACGTAGAATTCACATGAGCAACGCCCACAGAGATATTCTTTCTATCGCGATTTTTTGTTCGCGTTGCGACTTTCTTTTCAGCCATTAAATATCCTTTCTATACTATTTTGTTACTTTCTTCTTACCTGCAATGGCAACAGCTTTACCTTTGCGGGTACGAGCGTTCGTATGAGTGCGTTGTCCACGAACAGGCAACCCTTTACGATGACGCAAACCACGATAACAACCTAAATCCATCAAACGTTTGATGTTTAAGGATACTTCACGACGCAAGTCACCTTCTACGCGATAATTGTTGTCAATTAATTCGCGAATTTTTAATGTTTCTTCGTCTGTCAATTCATTCACACGTTTATGTGAATCAATATTAAGTGTGCTGCAAATTTCTTCAGCTTTTTTCCGACCGATACCATAAATATATGTTAAACCAATAACAACAATTTTAGAGGTCGGTATATTTACACCAGCAATACGTGCCAAGGTACTTTCTCCATTAACCTAATAAAAAATAATAACTATTTCATCTAATCACTATGACTAGACACTTAAACGAGTGGGAATTATACAGTATTTCTCATTCAATGTCAAGTCTTAAATCAATAGCCTACTATTTTTCTTATTTTTTCACTAACAACGTCGATAGGTCCCGTCCCATCAACGCACACTAAGAGCCCCTTTTGTTCGTAGTAAGGTATAACTGGAGCCGTTACAGAGCGGAACGTCCGGAGTCTAGATACAACCGTTTCATAGGTATCGTCAGCCCGCCTTGTAAATTCTTTACAACCGCATTCATCGCAAATGCCAAAAGATGCAGTTTGTTTAAACTTTTCATGATAGAGTGTGCCACAATGCGCACATTGGAAACGTCCAATAATACGATCAATAACATAATCATCTGGTACTTGCAAAAGAAATACCAAATCAACACCCATATTGTAATCTCTATATTTTCTGGAAGCCAAATCTTTATCCAAAACTTTTGCTTGAGGCAATTCTCTTGGGAAACCATCCAAAATATAGCCAGCTGCGTTTTCAGGTTTCAACAACTCACTTTCCATCAAACGAACAGCCAATTTATTAGGGACCATGTTCCCTTTATCAATTAACTTTTTAACTTCTTGTGCTTCTTTAGAAGTCCCTTTTGCAACACCTCTTAAAATATCACCCATTGAAAAGGCATTGATACCCAATTTTTCAGCCAAAATAGCACTTTGAGTTCCTTTCCCGCTCCCTGGAGCGCCCATCATCACGATATGTCTTTTTAATGGTGTTTGCATTTTTGTCCCCCTAAATAATTATAAACGACCTTTTAATTTTGCTTTTTTAATCAACCCTTCATAGCGGTGTGCAATGAGATGAGATTGAATTTGTGAGAAAGTTTCCATAATCACAGAAACAACGATTAAAAGAGTTGTACCACCAAGCACAAATGGAATACCAACTTGTGAAATTAAAAATTCTGGCAATACACACAAAATTGTCAAATAAACAGCACCCAATAATGTTAATCTTGTGATAACATAATCTAAATATTCAGCAGTGTTTTTACCTGGACGAATCCCTGCAACAAACCCACCTTGTTTTTTCAAATTTTCAGCTGTTTCTGTTGGGTTTGATTGAATCCCTGTGTAGAAGAATGTAAAGAAGAATACCAACACAGCAAATGTAATAAGATACAACCAATTTCCATGATTTAAAGCAACAGCCAAACCATTTACAAAATCACTTGTAGATTCTTTTGATGAAAATTGAACAATAGCAACTGGAATTGCCAAAATAGCACTTGCAAAGATCGGAGGCATCACGCCTGTTGGATTAATCTTAAGAGGTAAGTGTGAATTTGCACCTTGCATCATACGATTACCCATTTGACGTTTTGGATATTGAATAGGAATTCTGCGTTGTGCACGTTCAATAAAGACAACGATATAGATGATTGCAAATGTCATCAACATCAAGAAGAGCAAAAGTGGCGTTGATAAAGCACCAACTCTGTTTTCTTCAAAAACACGAACTAAGGCTTCAGGAATACCAGCAACGATACCGGTCATAATGATTAAAGAGGCGCCATTTCCTACACCCCGAGCAGTGATTTGCTCTCCAAGCCAAACAACAAACATTGTACCACCAAGCAATGAAACAACGGTGGACAATTCAAACATGAAATGTGACGGCATAATAACCGCATTTGCATTCTCAAGCGCACGTGCCATAAAGAATGCTTGAACAACTGTAATTAAAACTGTTAAATAGCGCGTATATTGATTAATTTTTCTAAATCCTGATTCACCTTCTTTTTTAAGCGCCATCAAAGAAGGAATAACACTGGCTGCTAATTGAACAATAATAGAAGCAGAAATATATGGCATAATGTTCAATGCTAAAATTGACATACGAGACAAAGCGCCCCCAGTGAAGGCGTTAAACATTCCCAGAAGACCCCCACTGTTTTCAGAGAAGAACTCTGTTAAAACAGTAGGGTTAATTCCTGGAAATGGAATATATGTGCCCAAACGAAACACAATCAAAGCAAATAAGGTGAACAACAATCGCTTCTGAAGATCTTTTGCTTTCGAAAAAGCAGAAAAATCCATATTTGATGCTAATTTATCAGACATTGACGCCATTGTTGTTCTCTCCTTATTTTTTTAAATTATGCTTTTTTTGTTTTCTTTGGTGCAGCTTTTGGTTCTTTTTTAGAAGTCTTTTGACCTTTAACAAGAACTGTTTCTTTTTTTGGTTCCAAGATTAATTGACCACCAACTTTTTCGATAGCTGCTTGAGCTGCTTTAGAAGCGCCAGCAACACGAATAGTTACTTTGCTTGTCAATTCACCTGTAGCTAACAAACGGATACCATCTTTCATACGTTTGATCAAGCCAGCTTCCATTAATGAAACGCCATTGATTTCTTGATCTGCTGATAAGATAGATGCGTCGATTGCTTTTTGGATTGTTCCCAAATTGATTTCTGCGTAGCTTAAGCGAAGTGGGTTGTTAAATCCACGACGTGGTAAGCGACGGAAGATTGGCATTTGACCACCTTCAAATCCTTTAATAGAAACACCAGTTCTAGATTTTTGACCTTTGAACCCGCGTCCACCGGTGCGGCCCTTTCCAGAGCCGACACCACGTGAAACACGCATTGACTCTTTACGAGCCCCTTTGTTATCACGAATTTGATTTAATTTCATAGCATTCTTCCTTATTCTGCATCTTTAGCGACAGCGCCATCACGACGGCTGACAATATCTCCAACTTTTTTACCGCGTTTTGCAGCAACTGTTCTTGGAGAATATAAAGATGTTAAAGCATTAAATGTTGCACGAACCATGTTGTGTGGGTTTGAAGAACCTGTGCATTTTGCAACAACGTCTTGAATACCCATTACTTCGAAAATAGCACGCATAGGACCACCAGCAATGATACCAGTACCAGCAGGAGCTGTTCTGAGTGTCACGTGGCCAGCACCAAATGTGCCTAATACGTCATGGTGTAATGTGCGACCTTCTCTTAAAGGAACACGAATTAAATTGCGGCGAGCACGTTCAGTTGCTTTTTTAATAGCATCTGGAACTTCTTTAGCTTTTGCGTGAGCAAAACCTAAACGTCCTTTTTGGTCCCCAACAACAACTAAAGCTGCAAAAGCAAATCTTTTACCACCTTTAACTGTTTTAGAAACACGGTTAACGTGAATCACACGATCTGTGAATTCATCAGCGGCTCTTTCCACTTTAACATCAGCTTCACGATCTTTACGTGGGCGACGTTTTTTTTCTTGAATTTCATTTTCTGCCATTGTTTTCTCCTAAAAAGATAATCCAGCTTCACGAGCTGCTTCTGCAACCGCTTTAACTCGGCCATGATATAAGTAACCGCTACGATCAAAAACAACTTCTTTGAGGCCTGCTTGAATAGCTCTTTCAGCAACAAGTTTACCAACAGCAGCAGCACCTGCAACAGTTGAACCTTTTGCTGTGATTTCTTTATCTTTTGAAGATGCTGAAACCAATGTGATACCTTTTTTGTCGTCGATGATTTGAGCATAAATGTTCTTTTCAGAACGGTAAACTGACAATCTCAAACGATCACCAGCATTTTGTTTCAAACCCCAACGAATACGTGCTTTACGACGGTCATGTTTAGTAATTTGTTTCATTTTTCTATTCCTTATTTCTTCTTACCAACTTTGCGCAAAATGGTTTCTTCTTCATATTTAACCCCTTTGCCTTTGTATGGTTCTGGTGAACGATAGGAACGGATTTCAGATGCAACTTGTCCAACCAATTGTTTATCAGCACTTGTTAATTCGATAACTGTTGGTTGTGGAGTAGCGCATTGAACGCCTTTTGGTAATTCATAATCGATATCGTGGCTGTAACCCAATGACAATTTAACTTTGTTACCTTGTGCTTGAGCTTTGTAACCAACACCGATTAATTCCAATTTGCGTTTAAAGCCTTCTGAAACGCCTACCACCATGTTTTGAATGTTAGCACGCATTGTTCCCCAAAGCATACGGTGTTCTTTTGAATCAGAATTTGGACGAACAACGATTTCGTCGTTTTCTTGAGAAACTGTAACGCCTTGTGGCAGATGAGCTTTCAATTCACCTAATTTACCTTTAATAACAATTTCATCAGCAGAAATTGTAGCTGTAACACCAGCTGGCATTTTAACAGGATGTTTACCAATACGAGACATTGTTTATTCCTCCTAAAATACTTTGCACAAAACTTCGCCACCTAAGTTAGCTTGGCGAGCTTCGTGATCAGACATAACGCCTGATGGTGTTGATAAAACATAGATACCGAGACCGTTGTAGAATCTTGGTAAATCTTTAACTTTTGAATAAACACGGCGACCTGGTGTAGAAACACGTTGGATTTCTTTGATAACCGGTTTATCTTCAAAGTATTTCAATTCAATTTTAAATTCATTGATTCCTGGACGGACTTCAATGCGTTCAAAATCACGAATGTAACCTTCTCTTTTCAAAACTTCTAAAACGCTAGCGCGTAATTTTGAAGCAGGAGCAGTTACAAAACTTTTATGAGCAAGCCCACCATTTCTAATGCGTGTGAGCATATCGCCCAAAGGATCTGTCATAGACATGTTGCGTCCTCCTTACCAGCTTGACTTTGTCATACCAGGGATTTGACCTTCGTTGGCCAATTTTCTTAACTGGATACGACTCATTTCTAATTTACGATAGTTACCATGTGAACGACCTGTTAATTTACAGCGTCTGTGAACTCTTGTTTGAGAAGAGTTTCTTGGCAACTTGGCTAATTTGATACCTGCTTCCCAGCGTTGTTCTGGTGTAGAATTAGGATCCGCAACAATAGCCTTTAATTGAGCGCGTTTATTGGCATATTTTTTAACCAATTTTTCACGCTTTAAGTTTCTGTTAATTAAACATTTTTTTGACATGTTCTCATTCCTTATTTCATAAATGGCATACCAAAACCTGCTAAGAGAGCTTTAGCTTCTTCATCAGTTTTAGCTGTTGTTGCAATGCAGATGTCCATACCACGAATTTTATCAACTGCGTCGTAGTTGATTTCAAGGAAGACGATTTGTTCTTTCAAACCAAAAGCATAGTTGCCATGGCCGTCAAAACTTTTGCTTGGGACACCTCTAAAGTCACGAACGCGTGGAAGAGCCATTGTGATTAAACGATCTAAAAATTCGTACATTTTATCACGGCGTAAAGTTACTTTACAACCAATTGGCATGCCTTCACGAAGTTTAAATGTGGCAATAGATTTTTTGGAATGAGTCAAAACTGGTTTTTGACCAGCAATGGCTTCCATGTCTTTTAAAGCACCTTCGAGTGCTTTACGATCTTCTGTTGCTTCACCAACGCCCATGTTTAAGACGATTTTATCTAAACGTGGGAGTTCCATCTTGTTTTTATAGCCAAATTTAGCTAACAAAGCGGGAGCAATTTCTTCATCATATTTCTTTTTTAATCTTGCTGTCATGATGTATTCCCTTATTTACTGATTACTTCGCCTGAACGTTTTGCAACGCGGACTTTTTGACCGTTTTCAATTTTGAAACCAACACGTGTTGGTTTGCCAGATTTTGGATCGATTAAAGCAACGTTTGAAACGTGAATTGGGGCTTCTTTTGTAACGATGCCGCCAGCTGATTCTTGAGTTGGTTTTGTGTGACGTTTAACAAGATTGATGCCTTGAACAATCACTTTGTTTTCTTTTGGCATTGACTTGATAACTTCACCTGTTTTACCTTTATCACGGCCAGTAATCACGATCACTTGATCACCTTTTTTAATTCTCATAGCCATCTTATAATACCTCCGGAGCTAAAGACATAATTTTGGTATAGTTTTTAGCACGCAATTCACGAGTAACTGGGCCAAAGATACGTGTACCGATTGGTTCACCATCTTTATTTACTAAAACAACCGCATTTGAATCAAAGCGAATGGCTGTACCATCTTGTCTATGAATTTCTTTTGATGTTCTAACGATCAATGCGCGTTGAACATCACCTTTCTTGACTTTCCCACGTGGTTTTGCCTTTTTAACGGAAACGATAATAACGTCACCGACTGAGGCAACCTTACGTTTTGAGCCACCAATAACTTTAATACATTGAACTTTCAATGCACCTGAGTTATCAGCAACATCAAGGTTTGTTTCTACTTGAATCATTGGTATTTCCTTCCTTAGTTAGAATCCAATTATTTACTTTCTTCCGACACAACTACCCAAGTTTTTGTTTTGGATAATGGACGGCTCTCAATAATTTGTACAATGTCACCGACTTTGCACAAATTGTTTTCATCATGTGCAGTATATTTTTTACTGCGTTTGATGTATTTTTTATAAACAGGGTGCATAACACGACGTTCTACACGAACTACGACGGATTTATCCATCTTATCGCTGACAACAACACCTTGTAAAATTCTTTTAGGCATTCTTATTTCTCCTTATGCACTTTCTTTGCTGTTCTTTTTTTGAGCAGCTGCTGTTTTAATTCTTGCAATCTCACGACGTACCTGGCGACGGCGTGCGGTGTTCTTTAAAACACCGCCCGCTTGCTGGAATCGTAAGTTTAAGGCTTCTTTTTTCAACTGAACTTCTAATTCAGCTAATTCGCTTTCGCTTTTTGCCACTAAATCTTCAAATTTTTCCATAAGTTATACCTCTTCATCTGCTGTTCTGACAATAAAGCGTGTTTTGATTGGGAGTTTCATTGCTGCCAATCTGAACGCTTCACGTGCGATTTCTTCTGAAACGCCGTCAGCTTCAAACATAATACGACCTGGTTTCACACGAGCTACCCAGTATTCTGGAGAACCCTTACCTTTACCTTGACGAACTTCAGGTGGTTTTTTTGAAACAGGGACGTCTGGGAAAATACGAATCCACAGACGACCTTGTCTTTTCATTGCACGAGAAATAGCACGACGTGCAGCTTCGATTTGACGAGCTGTAATACGTTCTGGTTCTAATGCTTTTAAACCGAAGGCGCCGAAGTCTAATGTCGTAGCTGATTTAGCGTCGCCATGAATGCGACCCTTAAATGCTTTACGAAATTTTGTTTTCTTTGGACTTAACATTTTCTTGTTCCTTCAATTAACGTTGTTCTGACAAGTGTTTGTCTTGAGCCATTGGATCATGAGCCAAGATATCACCTTTATAAATCCAGACTTTAATACCACATGTACCATAAGCTGTGTGAGCTGTTGATACACCATAATCAACGTCTGCACGAAGTGTATGCAAAGGAACACGTCCTTCACGATACCATTCTGTACGAGCGATTTCAGCACCGCCTAAACGTCCACCACAGTTGATACGAATACCTTCTGCACCTTGACGTAAAGCAGCTTGAACAGCACGTTTCATTGCACGACGGAATGAAATACGTTTTTCAAGTTGTTGTGCAATATTGTCTGCAACGAGTTTAGCATTGATTTCTGGTTTACGAACTTCAACGATATTAACGCTAACGTCGTTGTTTTGTGACATTGATGTCAATTCTTTTTTAAGTGAATCAATATCTTGACCTTTTTTACCAATAATTACGCCTGGACGTGCACAGTAAATTGTAACAATTGCTTTTTTAGCTGGACGTTCAATAACGATATGGCTAATACCTGCAGCTGCCAATTTTTTTGTTAAGAATTCACGAATACGGATGTCTTCATGCAATAATTCTGCATAATTTTCATCAGCGAACCAACGAGAATCCCATGTGCGGTTGATGCCGAGGCGCAAACCTGTTGGATTAACTTTTTGACCCATTAGTTATTCTCCTCTGTTGTTGTAGCCACTTTTTTTGTTGTTTTTTTTGCTTTTGGAGCTTCAACATCTCTTTCAGCAACAACAATTGTTAAGTTTGAAAATGGCTTGATAATACGATTAGCCCGGCCTTTAGCACCAGCTTGGAATCTTTTCATAACCATTGCTTTACCAACGAAAGCTTCACGAACGAACAAACGATCAACGTCCATGTTATGGTTATTTTCAGCATTAGCAATAGCGGACATTAAGACTTTTTTCACTTCTTCAGCAATACGTTTTGTTGAAAATGTGAGTTGTGCAACAGCTTTATCTGCTTTTAAACCACGGATGCTTGCAGCCACCAAGTTTAATTTACGAGGTGAGATACGAAGCGTACGAGCTTTAGCTCTTGCTGTTTTTACTTGTGTTACTGTCGTCATTATTTACCTGCTTTCTTTGCTTTTGCGTCATTTGCTGTATGACCAGGGAAAGTTCTTGTTGGTGAGAATTCACCGAACTTGTGCCCAATCATATTTTCGCTCACTAACACTGGGATAAACTTTTTACCATTATATACGCCAAAAGTCAAGCCCACAAATTGAGGAAGTATCGTTGATCTACGTGACCACGTTTTAATTACCTCGTGACGTCCTGATTGTTTGACTTTCTCTGCTTTTTTCAACAAAGAACCATCAACAAATGGACCTTTCCATACGGATCTTGCCATTTATGCCTCCTTAAGATTTCTTCACTGCGTGACGAGAACGGATGATTAAACCGTCTGTACGCTTGTTATTACGAGTTTTCTTACCCTTTGTCTGCCAACCCCAAGGTGAGACTGGATGACGACCGCCGTTTGTACGACCACCATGAGGGTGATCAACTGGGTTCATAGCGATACCACGAACGGCTGGGCGATGATCTTTCCAACGAGCACGACCAGCTTTGGCCATAACTGTGTTTTGATTATCTGGGTTTGAAACTGCACCAACGGAAGCAAAGCATTCACCACGGATCATACGAAGTTCACCTGAGTTCAAACGAACTTGGACATAACCTGAATCTTTACCGATTAATTGAGCATAACAACCAGCTGAACGTGCGATTTGACCGCCTTTACCTGGTTTCAACTCAATGTTGTGAATAATTGTGCCAACTGGCATGTTTTTCATAGGCATTGCATTGCCTGGTTTAATATCAGCGTGTTGAGCTGAGATAACCGTGTCACCAGCAGCTAAGCGTTGTGGTGCCAAGATGTATGCCAATTCACCATCTGTATATTTAATCAAAGCAATAAATGCTGTTCTGTTTGGATCATATTCCAAACGTTCAACTGTTGCTGGCATATCATATTTTTTACGCTTAAAGTCAACCAAACGATAAGCTTGTTTATGACCACCACCACGACGACGTGTTGTAATATGACCGTGATTGTTACGACCACCTGTACGAGATTGGCCTTCTGTTAATGTTTTTACAGGAGCCCCTTTGTGTAAGTCAGATCTGTCAATACCAACGAGATGTCTGACTGTAGAGGTTACTGGTTTATATGTTTTTAATGCCATAACTAAATCCCCGCTGTCACATCAATGCTTTGACCTTCTGCCAAAGTCACAATAGCTTTCTTAGTTTCATTGCGAACACCTTTAACGCCACGGAAAACTTTTTGTTTACCTTGTTGACGAAGGGTGTTAACTGAAACAACTTTTACACCAAACACAGATTCAACTGCTTTTTTAACGTCTGTTTTTGTTGCGTTGACGTCTACCAAAAAGACAACTTGATTGTGTTCAGAACTCTTCATTGCTTTCTCTGTGATAACAGGTCTGCGAATGACATCAAACATTTCTGCTGTAGCAGCTACTTGTGTATTTTTCTTAATCATTTCAAACGACCTTCCAAATTCGCAACAGCGTCTTGTGATAAGACTAAGACATCTCTGCGAATTATATCATAAACGTTAGCACCTTGAGATGGCAACACATCAACATTGATAATGTTACGTGCTGATAAAGCGAAGTTATTATCAACTGTTTCACCACCAACGAATAAAACTGATTTCCATCCGTTTTTAGTTAAAGCAGCTTGCATAGCTTTTGTGTTTGGCTTTTCAGCTGTTAAGTTATCAACGATAAAGAGTTTGCCGTTTTTAGCCTTTGCAGAAAGAGCAACACGCATACCCAATGCACGGAGTTTTTTTGTCAAGCTGTAAGCATGTGAGCGAACAACTGGACCAAAAGCAACACCACCATGGCGCATTTGTGGAGCACGATCTTGACCTTGACGTGCACGTCCTGTACCTTTTTGTTTGAAAGGTTTTTTACCTGAGCCGCTTACTTCACCGATATCTTTTGTTTTGTGAGTACCAGCACGGCGTTTGTCTAATTGCCATTGGATAACACGAGCTAAGATGTCTTCACGAACTTCAACACCAAACACTGTGTCAGCCAAGTCAATAGAACCAACTGATTTTCCATCTAAATTGATTACATCATATTTCATGGTCTATTCCTTTACTTCAGTTTCAGCAGATGTTTCAACTGCAGCAGCTTTCAAACCAGCAGGAACTGGCAAAGTTGGTTGCTTTGAAATCTTTACTGAATCTTTAATTGTTACAATTGAAGAATCAAAACCAGGAACAGAACCTTTGACCATAACCAAATTTCTGGCTTCGTCAATAGATACAACTTCCAAATTTTGTACTGTCACTTGTTTGTTTCCCATTTGCCCAGGCATTTTAACGTTTTTGAAAACTTTACCAGGCCATTCACGTTGACCAGTGGAACCACCAGCTCTGTGAGTTCTAGAAACACCGTGTGTCGCATTATCACCGCCGAAGTGATATTTTTTCATCACACCAGCGTAACCTTTACCAATAGAAATACCTGTGACATCCACTTTTTGACCGACAACGAAGTGTGTTGCGCTTAATTCAGCACCAACTGGCAATACGCAGTCTTCAGAAACACGGAATTCAACGAGTGTTTTCTTTGGTTCTACTTTTGCTTTTGCAAAATGTCCGAGCTGTGGTTTAGCAACATTTTTTGTTTTTGCTTTACCATGTCCCAGCTGGACAGCGACATAACCATCACGTTCCATTGTACGAACATCAACCACTGTGCTGTCAATTTTCAAAACAGTTACAGGGATTTGAGTTCCGTTGTCTTGGAACAAGCTCATCATGCCGACTTTTTCAGCTATAACTCCTGAACGCATAATATTTCTTCCTTATAATTTAATCTCAACATCTACACCCGCTGCTAAGTCTAATTTCATTAGAGCATCAACAGTTTGAGGTGTCGGATCAATAATGTCGAGCACCCGCTTGTGGGTACGAATTTCAAACTGTTCACGTGACTTCTTATCGACGTGCACGGAACGGTTCACGGTAAATTTTTCAATACGAGTTGGCAAAGGGATTGGTCCAACGACTTCTGCACCTGTGCGTTTTGCCGTATTGACGATCTCACGGGTTGATTGATCCAACAACCTATGATCGAACGCTCTTAAACGAATTCTAATATTTTGGTTTTCTAACATAATTGTTACCTTTCTTAACCTGCTTCTTTTGCTTTAATTTCATCAGCAACCATTTGTGGTACGTCTGCATAATGTGAGAACACCATTGTGTATTGTGCACGACCTTGGCTCATAGAACGGAGTGTATTAACATAACCGAACATATTTGCTAATGGAACGAGAGCATCAATAACACGAGCGTTACCACGTTGATCCATACCAGAAACTTGACCACGACGTGAGTTCAAGTCGCCAATAATATCACCCATGTAATCCTCTGGTGTTACAACTTCAATTTTCATAATTGGTTCTAACAACTTAGGACCAGCTTTTGCCATACCTTCGCGGAATGCTGCACGAGCTGCAATTTCGAAGGCCATTGTGCTGGAGTCAACATCATGGTAAGCACCATCATAGAGGTTTGCTTTAAAGTCTGTGCAAGGGAAGCCTGCCAATACACCTGTTTCAAGTGAGGCACGCAAACCTTTTTCAACACCTGGGATATATTCTTTTGGAACAGAACCACCGACAACTGTATTTTCAAATACAAAGCCTGAACCTGGTTCCAATGGAGTAAATTTGATGCGAACACGAGCAAATTGACCTGAACCACCAGATTGTTTTTTGTGTGTGTAATCTTCATCAAATTCTTTAGAAATTGTTTCACGGTAAGCAACTTGAGGTGCCCCAACATTGGCTTCAACCTTAAATTCACGTTTCAAACGATCAACAATAATTTCTAAGTGCAACTCACCCATACCTTTAATAACAGTTTGACCTGTTTCTGTGTTACTTGTAACACGGAATGAAGGGTCTTCCATTGCCAAACGGTTCAAAGCTAATGCCATTTTTTCAACGTCAGCTTTTGTTTTTGGCTCAACTGCAATTTCAATAACTGGATCTGGGAAGTCCATTTTTTCCAAGATAACTTTTAAGCTTTCGCCACAAAGTGTATCACCAGTTGTTGTGTCTTTCAACCCAACCAAGGCAACAATATCACCTGCAGTTGCTTCTTTAATTTCTTCACGGTGGTTAGCATGCATTAAAAGCATACGACCGATACGTTCTTTTTTGTCTTTAACAGTGTTTGTAACATAACTACCACTTGTCAAAGTACCTTGATAGACACGTAAGAATGTTAAAGATCCAACAAATGGGTCTGTCATAATTTTAAATGCCAAACCAGCAAATGGTTTATCATCAACAGAAGCACAAATATACTCAGCTTCTGAATTTGCAATGATACCTTTTGCTTGTGGAATATCGATTGGTGATGGCAAATAATCAACAACAGCATCTAACAATGTTTGAATACCTTTGTTTTTAAATGCGGAACCACAGAATACTGGGATGAAAGATTGTGAAATTGTACCTTTACGGATACATTTTTTCAATGTGTCCATATCTGGTTCAACACCTTCCAAGTATTTTTCCATGGCTTCATCATCCATTTCAACAGCCATTTCAACGAGTTCATTGTAGTATTTATCTGCTTTTTCTTGCAAATCTGCAGGAATATCTTGATATTCAAATGAAGCACCCAAGTCTTCTGATTTCCAGATGATTGCTTTGCGCATTAAAATATCAACAATACCTTTAAATTCTGATTCAGCACCAATTGGCAATGCCATAACCATTGGACGAGCACCTAAACGTGTTTTAATCATGTCAACGCAACGTTCAAAGTTTGCACCAATACGGTCCATTTTGTTTGCAAAGCAAATACGTGGAACACCGTATTTATCAGCTTGACGCCAAACTGTTTCAGATTGAGGTTCAACACCTGCAACGCCGTCAAAAACCGTAATAGCACCATCAAGAACACGCAAACAACGTTCTACTTCAACTGTAAAGTCAACGTGGCCTGGCGTATCAATAACATTAATGCGGTGATCTTTCCAGAAAGCTGTTGTAGCAGCTGATGTAATTGTAATACCACGTTCTTGTTCTTGTTCCATCCAGTCCATTGTAGCAGCGCCATCATGAACTTCGCCGATTTTATGTGACTTACCTGTGTAAAACAAAATACGTTCTGTAGTTGTTGTTTTACCAGCATCAATGTGAGCCATAATACCAATATTTCTATATCTTTCAATCGGTGTTGTACGAGCCATGATTTCCCCCTACCATTTAAAGTGAGCAAATGCTTTGTTTGCATCAGCCATACGATGTGTGTCTTCACGTTTACGAATTGCAGCACCACGATTGTTGTAAGCATCTTGCAATTCACCAAACAAACGTTCTACCATTGTTTTTTCTGAACGATTGCGAGCAGCACCGATGATCCAACGGATTGCCAAAGCTTGTTGACGATCTGGACGAACTTCAACTGGAACTTGGTATGTTGCACCACCAACACGGCGTGAACGAACTTCGAGTAATGGCTTTACATTATTTAAAGCTTCTGTGAAAACTTCCAATCCTGATTTGTGCAATTTGTTTTCAAGTTCATTGATTGCACCATACAAGATTTCTTCAGCTTTACTTTTTTGACCATCATACATTAAACTATTCATAAATTTTGTAACAACTGTGTTGTGATATTTTGCATCAGGTGTCACTTCGCGTTTAACCGCAGCATGTCTACGAGACATTTTTCCTTCTCCTTACTTATTTAGGCCGTTTAGCGCCGTAAAGCGAACGAGCTTGTTTACGTTTGGCAACACCTTGAGTATCAAGTGTACCGCGAATGATATGATAACGAACACCAGGCAAGTCCTTTACACGACCGCCTCTGATCATCACAACAGAGTGTTCTTGTAAGTTATGCCCTTCACCAGGGATATAACAAGTAACTTCAAAACCATTTGTTAAGCGAACACGAGCAACTTTACGTAAAGCTGAGTTCGGTTTTTTTGGAGTTGTTGTATAAACACGTGTACAAACACCTCTTTTTTGAGGACATGCTTGTAAAGCCGGAACTTTATTTCTGGCTGTTTTTGATTTCCGTGACTTACGGATTAACTGATTAATTGTAGGCATTAAAATTATTCCTTTTATTCTACCTATTATAACAAACTTTTACCGACCCGTTTCGAGCAAATAAAAGCACTCAAAAATTGCCAATCAACACCAAGGTAACCCTTTGTTTTTATTAGCAATACCCAAAATAAGCGGGTGATTAACAACCTGTTTTGTTATAAACCACCTTTATCTTTAGGTCTTGATATTAAACCATATTTTTCAAATAAAGTCAAGTCTTTTTTTGATTTTTTTATATAAAAAATAGATTCTTAAGAGGAATTATTTTAAAAAAATGTATCATCTAAAAAATATCTTGTACAAAATATTTTTCTAACCTTCTTCACGAATACGTATCTCTTTTTTTAACTTTTCAATCACACGTGGTAACTTTGCCGTTTTTGAAATAACAACAGGATTAATTTTAATATCATAATTTAAGAGCGCTTGAAGTCTTGTTTCTTTTTCTTCTTCAGACACAACACCATTCAAACACAGCATTTCAACATCTTCAACTTGATCCTCAATTAACTCCACACGTTCTTTATGCAATTTTTGCACCACATCCTCTGCATCAAAACGCTTCAACTTCAACTCGTAAGCATAAGAATGAACCGTTACATCACCTTTTCGTTTCAATTCACTTGCAAAAATATCAAGCATCATTGCTTTATGAAAATTTTTAAAACCATTCTTCTTAACAGTTTCTTCTAACGTCATTCCTTTTTCTAAATCCGAAACAACATTATAAACCGCCTTATCATTCAAAACAAAAGAGGTATAAAACAACGATGTCACATCTTTACACATCTCGTTTGGCATTTTTGATAAAAACTGCTCCACACCCTTTAAAACAGAAGAATAAAGTTTCATAAAAGCAAAATTTGAATAAGTTCTATTTTTTTCAACCCATAAAAGATTACCATCATCCATCTTTGCCTTTCCAAGGAAATCAAGCTCGGCAAAATTTGATTGCAACAACCGATATCTTACACTTTGCCTATTGACATTTTTTTCTTGCTCTTTCAAATACGCATAAGAAAAAGCCCCCGTTAAACCAGCACAAATAAAACTTGCACCACTTAAAACACTATCCATCACCCCAGAAGCTATGCAACCAGCCATCGAAACACCACTCCCAACTTTTAAAGCAGTCAATGTTGATGAAAGACCTTTTTCATATAACGTTCTATTTAAAAAAGCATTCACCCAATCAGCCGAATTAACCCCATACAAAATTGAAGTTCGATCCAAAACACCCTCTTGCAAAAAGTGTAAAACTTTCTCATCCACCAAACAAGAAGAAACCTTTTCCATCATATCAGAACACATTTTCAAAAGCAAAACCCTTGAAAGTTCTGCATTTTTCAAATAATCAACAATATCTTTTTTAGAAAAAGAGCCCTTTTCTTCTTCAAGCACAACTTGATGGATAGCATTTAAAATAGCTTCTCGAACACCCTGCCCTTTTTCAATATTATTATACAAACCAAGCTCTGTAACATTTGACCAAACATTTTCACGAACCACCTCAACAATTGAAACCCAATCATCCATTGAAAATGTATATCGTATCCCCGTATAATCTTTTGGTTTTACAAAAGGCAAAGATTTTGTCGTATTAATTAAAATTGTTCCATTTGAAAAAATAATATTATCATTTGAAAAAACTTTTTTTAACACACGCGCCGTTTTTTCATAAGGTTTTTCAAACCGACGCTTACAATAACAAGTAGAAACAGCAGCCGTTGCAACCAATTGCGAAACAGCATAATCCCGATCATTTAAAACACCCCAAACAGCATTTCCCATCGAAAAACCCAAAACAGCAGGCACAAAAGTTGAAAAAACAACTTGACCCAACCCCGCTTTTCTTTTATTTAAAAGAACATCTCTGATATCTTTATTTTCGACATGAACACGATTTGACACAAAAACCTCCTATAAAATCAGGAGGAAATTTTACCTTGTTTTAGATTATTTGTCAATATTTTTATTTATACAAAATCTTAAAAATGAGCGAAGCGCAGAAATAAAGTCAGACGTTTCATCTTCCAAATCAAACATCAATTCCAACAAATCTGGTGAAATATTTTCCAAATTAGGACGGTCCCTATTCAAAAAAAGCATATACGTTTCCACACCTAAAGCATCTGCAATCAAATCTAAAGTTGCAAGTTTTGTTCCAGCCACATTATTTTCAATCTGACAAATCATTTCAACTGTCTTATCAACTTTTTTTGCAAGCTCAGATTGTGTCAACCCCCGCTTTTTACGAAGCATCTTTATATTACGCGATACAATAAAGCGGGACTCGTTTTGGATAATTCCAACCAACTCTTCACACGCCACATTTTTTTCTTTTTTTACCATTTTAGATTCCTTTTAATGTTTTATTTAAATTACACTTAAATTTTTAAAGTGTCAAATTATATTTTTATTTCAATAAAAAAATCCATTTTTAACACCATTTTAAACTTGCAATACCCCAAAAAATGTACTATAAGAAAACCAATATTTAAACTACAGATACTAAGGAGTACTCATGCTAAAGTTTTTAACTTTACTAACAGCTTTTTTTTCATCGTTTAAAACTTTTGCAAATCCTGCCTGCCCAGTTTGCATGGTAACGGTTGGTGCTTCCTTGTATTTAGCTGAAAAATCTGGTTTAGACAAATGTGTCATTGGCGTTTGGTCTGGAGCTTTGATGGCAATTTTTGGTTATTTTTTAATCCGCTATTTTAATAAGAAAAATTGGAATTTTTATAAACGTGATTTCATCTTAATGACATCCTCCATTGCCTCAATTGGTTTTATGTATTTAACCTCACTTCCATACGAACCAATGATTATAGGATTTTTATACATTGACTCATTTTTATTAAGTAATATTTTGGGTGCATTGACTTTCATTGCTGGTATTCATTTGTATGCTTGGATGAAAGAAAAAAACAATGGACATGCACACTTTCCATTTGAAAAAGTAGTTGTTCCCGTTGTTACAACAGCATTATTAAGTGCTCTTTTTTATTTCTACCCTCTCTGTAATTGCAACACCCCCAAACAAACATCAGCCGAAGAAACTCAAATGATCCCCGTTTTAGAATAGGAGATACCAAATGGAAAAAGCAAAAAATGTTAAAGAATTTGTTGAACGCATTGATAATATGAAGAAAAAAAATCCAAAAGATTTATCTTCAGATCAAGATTTAACCATCGCCATTATGAACCTTATTTCCATTGAAGAACACCTCATTTTTTCAGGAGCCAAAACAGGGAAAAATTCATTTTATGCAATGGTGAATGACATTCGTGAAATGCGCAAAAATTTAATGCTTAAAATCATCCCATCCTATGAGGGCGAAGTTTGGTGCATTTCAAAACATTTGCTTGCCACATCCATGCGTTTAATGGAAGTTGGCACAAAACAACAAAGCATGGGCAACACAAAAGATGCTTATGATTTGTTCAACCAAGCATATGATTTATATTGCTTGTTCTGGGGCTTAAATATGAACATCATTGATGCAAAAGAAATTAATTGGAAACCAGACACAGTTGAATCAGTTAAACAAGAAGCTGCTCAACTGATTGAAAATACAAAACCAGTTAACCAAGAAGCTCCTATTACTGCTCAACCAGAACCAACAACATTAATGGGTAAATTGAAAAGTGTTGTCAGAAAAGCTGTAGACTGTTGTATTGAATAATTCATCCCTTAAAAAAGGAGACACACATGGCAATTACACCAGAATTTTGCGTCACACTTGATGGAAAAGGCGGCTCAAAACCTTTGGATTGGGACAAAGTGCCCAACAAGCCAAACAAACCTTTATGGATTCACATCGACTATAAAGATGAAGAAAACCAAGAATGGCTCAAAGAAATGGGCCTTGATGATCGTGTTATTGAAAACCTTCTTGATGAAGATACATCTCCACGATATTTTCCTCGCAAAAATGGTATTTTAGTTGTCATTCGTGGTGTCAACATGCAAAAATCTGCTGACATTGATGATATGATCGCACTGCACATTTGGGTGGAAGAAAAAAGAATCTTAACCCTCTCTCACCGATCTATGTCTGCGGTTAAAAACGTGAGAAATCAACTCAAAAAAGGAAAAGGGCCCAAAACACCTTCAGATATTTTTATTGCTCTTAATAAGATGTTAACAGAGCAAATCGAAACAGCTATTGCCAAAATTGCCGATGAAGTAGACGAGTTAGAAGAATTGGTCATTGAAGCTGAAAGTTTTAAAAACAAATCCATTCGTGAAAATTTGAGCCAATTAAGACACAAAATTGTCGGCCTTCGTAGATACCTTGTTCCCCAAAGAGATGTGGCCAAAGTTTTGCGCAATGTTGACCACCCTGTTTTAAGTGAAGAAAACAACAACCAATTGCGTGAAATTTATCTTGATATGTCCAAAGCTGTGGAAGATTTAAACTCTGCCCGAGACCACTCAACCGTTACACAAGAAGAGCTGGATTCAAGAACAAATGTCAATCTCAACCAAACGATGTATTTGATGTCAATTGTGATTGTTATTTTCACACCACTCACCTTCATTACAGGATTGCTTGGCGCCAACATTGGAGGCATTCCATTCAACCAAGATGACCGCGGATTTATCACCATTGCCCTTTTCTTGTTTGTGGTAGCATTGTTACAATTGTCATTTTTAAAAAAAATGCGTTGGTTTTAATTAAAAAACAAAAAGATTTTTTAACTACCAATTATTACACTTTTTTTGAACTTTCATATAGGCTTCATCCGTGTCAATAAGCCCTTGTTTTTCAACAATCTTTTTGTTCACATGTTTTAAAAGCGGTTGAATTTTCTTCAAAACTTCGTTTGCTTGTTTATCAAAAACTTGTTGCGCACGCGCTTGGGAATAAACCTTTTCAGGTCGAATTTCTTCCACAGCTTTTTTAATTGCCTTTTGAATATCTGGTGCAAAAAATTCAACTGCTGCATTAAAGATTGTTACATGCTCATCTTCATGCAATTTAACAGCTCTAAACTCACAAGTATTTCTCTTATATTTTTTATCAACAAACACTTTAAAATAATCATATCCAATATAAAAATCAACTTTTTTAACCCCTGCACAGTATCCGTCTTTATGCTTAAAAACACGCCCTTGCGCACCATAAGAAACACCTAATTCACCAATTGTTAAACCTCTTACAATTTTTGACATAGGAGCTGGAGAATATTTTGCAAAATCTTTATGTGTTAAATTATAATTATATATTGGTTTTCCATATTTTCTTTTAAAAGCAACCTCAATATCTTTTTTAGGACAAATAGCAGTTGCATTTGTGGTTAAGAAGAGGCATACTAAAAATAATAAGATTCTTTTCATAATATGACTATAACAAAGGGGAACTTAAAATGCAAATCATTTCTTGGAATGTTGCTTCCGTTCGCGCAAGATTAAGCTTAATCACAGAGCTTTTAAAAGAAAAAAGCCCAGATGTCCTTTTTCTACAAGAAATTAAAGCAACAGATGAAACATTCCCGTTTGATCATTTCAATCGTTTAGGCTACAGAGCTATCATCAGTGGCCAAAAATCGTTCAACGGCGTTGCCATTTTAACCAAACTTGCCGTTGAAGAACCTGTTTATGACTTACCAACATATCAAGGGGAGCAAAAACAAGCTAGATTTGTTCAAATTTCATACAAAGGGATTCGTTTTATCAGCGTTTATGTTCCAAATGGTAATCCACCTGAAAAAGATCCAACAGACACATCTCGTTTGAGTTATAAACTCGAATGGATGAAGGCCCTAACAGATTATTTAAAAAATTTATCCGCACTTAAAATTCCTTTTATTATCGGCGGAGATTTTAATGTAATTGAAAAAGATTATGACGTTTATAACCCAGAACTATATCGAGAAAATGCCTTGATGTTACCCGTTGTTAGAGAGGCTTTTAATCACATCAACACCTTACCTGTCACAAACACTTTAAGACACTTAAACAAAGAGCCACACATCTATTCTTTTTGGGATTTTCAAGCAGGTGCTTGGCCCAAAAATTTAGGCATGTTATTAGACCATATTTTTGTTTCAAAACCTCTTGATTTAGGTCTTAAACAATCAGGTGTTTATAAAGATTATCGTGGAAAAGAAAAACCATCTGATCACACTCCTGTTTTTTGCCATATCGATTTGTAATTTTTTTGAAAAATTTCTTGCAAAAAAAAGAAATAAGTCTATACTTTTTTTAGTTTAAAAAAGGGAAATTTTTCATGAAAAAATTTATTTTAACAACACTTATTTGCCTTATTCCATTTATAGCAGCAGCTGAAGAAAAAGAGCAAAAATCTTTTACACAAACTGTCAAAAAAACATTTTGTAACATTCTTAATTCAAAGGATTATTCTTTGCTTATTCCGGTTAATACTTGGCACAACAGATACCTTTATGACAAAGAAAAAACTGATGCCTATAACGAACGGCCTTGGGGGGTTGGATTTAGCAAAGATTACATCGATCAAAACGATAATCGCCACTCCCTCTTTTTTATGAAATTTCAAGATTCACACAACAGAACAGAACCTTTTTTTGGCTATGCTTACACAGCTAGATGGGCCTTAAATAAGAAAAAAGATTTCTTCTTTTTAGCAGGTGGAACACTTGGCATTACCGCTAGAGAAGAATACAACTATATCCCCTTTCCTGCCCCACTTCCCATCTTTGGGTTTGAATATAAAAACTTTGTGCTTGAAAATACTTATATCCCTGGGGGAAAAAATAATGGGAACGTCTTATTCACTTGGATTCGTTGGAAATTTTAATCAATTAAAGTACTTATAAAAAAAAGACTCTTCTAAATATCAGAAGAGTTTTTTTATATTTTCTTTTATTATTGAATCTAAGGAATTGATTTTATAATTTTATAAAAAAACATTGACGGGAATTTTATCTTATGATAGTCTAACCCTATAAAATAACATTTTTTATGAGGATTTAGATGAAAAAAGAAGTTGTACTCCTTGCCGATGTTGGTGGCACAAATGTTCGTTTAGGAACTTATCAAATAGGGGATGAAACAGCCCATTTTGACAAAAAATATCTTGTTTCAAAATTCAAATCATTTGAAGAAGTTGTTCAAACATACCTTGATGAAACAGGCAAAAAACCAACACTTTGCGTGGTTGGTGCAGCCGGAAATATTGATGAAGAACAGGGTGAGGTATTAACTTCAAACACACCATGGCGCGTTAGCATTCCTAAATTAAAAGCAAAATTCCCGCAATTTAAAAAAGCAAGTTTAGACAATGACTTTGCATTACAAGGATGGGCCATTGCAGGGCTTGACAAGCATCAATATCGTTCTTTGTTTAACACACCACAAGCAACAGATTTAACTTCATCAAAAGTGGTTGTTTTGGGTCTTGGAACAGGTTGTGGCACCTGTTTATTGATGAAAAATGGGGAAATTGATCAAACAATTTTCACCTCTGAATCTGGCCATAGCTCTTTACCCCACGTTGACTTTGGCAATAAAGATAATGAATTAAGAGACAAAGTCATCAAAGCATTGAATGAAAAATACACCAAAAATGGAAAAGGCATTGTGGTTGAACACATCATTTCTGGCACAGGGATTAGGAACGTTTATCATGCATTAAAAGATGGCGTTATTCCCCCAGATTCAAACAACTTAATTGATGCTCTTAATATTGAAAAATTAGCAGAAGCAGGCGATTCCATTGCCCTTAAAACATTTGACATTGTCTTTGGTTATTTAGGTGCCCACACAGGCTCCATTGCCTCAACCATCAAAGCGGATAATGTCTTTTATTGCGGTGGATTATTGGCAAGCTCTTGGGTTCAAGGCAGATTGGAACAATCTAAATATTTTAAAACACAGCTTGAACGTCGTGCAGGCATGACTGGAGCGATGAAAGATTTGCGCTTTAGCGTTTCACTTTATCGTGAAATGGCTGAAAAAGGCGCCATTGTAAGAGCAAACACCCTCATTCAAGAAGTTACAAGTGAAGAAGAAAAGAAAAAATCAAACAGAAACCTTCTTCAAGCGATGACAACTGTTTATGCCTTGTTGGAAGAAGAATGCCCTCAAGCGCTCAGTAAAATGCAAAAGGTTATTGATGCGGTTCATCGTTTCAAATTAGCAAATCAACAAAAAAATGCACATTCACACCAAAATCATGGATAAAATGGCATTAAAAAACAAAAAAGCCTCGTTCTTACGAGGCTTTTTTTATGACTGTAAGTTCATTTTGTTACACAATAATGCCACCACAAATGACTTCATCTTTTTCATTGTAACAAACAACAGACTGTCCCTTTGTCAAAGCACTTTGTGGTTCATCAAAAACAACCTCAATTTCCTCTTGTGATTTAACGCACAAAACAGCTGGCACACATTTACCTGCAGAGCGATACTTTGCTTGAACAGGAATTTGAGCATTTTCAGCCACCAAAACACCACCCCAAACAACCTCATTTGCAACACAAGATTTTTGAAATGTTGCCTCTTTTTCAGCAACAATGACTTCATTGTTTTGAGCATCTAATTCAACAACATAAAGTGGTACAGGATAAGCAATTCCAAGTCCCTTTCTTTGACCAATGGTGTAATTGAAAAAACCTTGATGTGTTCCTAACACAGCCCCTTTAATGTGACGAATAACACCTTTTTTAGGAGCTTGCTCCAAAAGGTCTGTGTAATCCCCGCTATAAAAATCTTGACTGTCCTTTTTTTCAGCCACTGGGAGTTGTTTTTCAAGCGCTAATTGACGCACCTCTTCTTTTGTAAAATTACCCAAAGGGAACATAACTTTTGACAATTGATCTTGCGTTAAGCGATACAAAAAATAACTTTGATCTTTCTTTTCGTCTTTACCTTTGGCCAAAATAAATCGACCCTCATTTTCATACACTCTTGCATAATGCCCCGTTGCAAAATAATCAAATTCAACCCCTTCTTTTTTTGCTTTTTCTAACAAAAGGCCAAACTTCATCTCTGCATTGCACTTAATACAAGGGTTGGGCGTTATTCCTTCCAAATAAGCTTGTTTAAAATATCTTAAAACAATTTCTTTATACTCTTCAGAACAATCTAAAATAACGGTTTTAATCCCCTCTTTTTTTGCCCATTCTTGTGCTTTTTTGTAATCATCTTTTTCCTTAGGACCATAGCAAGAGTTGACTGATTCTTTCATATTTGGAATATCTTTATTATAAAAAGACATACTCAAACCAACAACGTCATATCCTTGTTCTTTGAGCAAAAGCGTTGCAAGGGTTGAATCCACACCACCACTTAATCCAATTGCAACTTTAACCATTTAAAAACCCTCTTTAAAACAAATAAAACATATACCCAACATAGGCACACAAAAACAAGGCACCAACACTTCTTGAAAATTCTTTTTTCCAAAAGGCAATCCCTGTTAATAAAGCAGCCACCATCATCATAATCACAGCATCAAGCTTCATATCAGCACCAACATTGATTGGCAAAATAAGCGCCACCATACCCAAAATGAACAAGGCATTATAGATATTGCTTCCAACAACATTACCAAAAGCAACACCATTTTCTTTTTTGATCGAAGCAATAACTGAGGCTGTCAATTCTGGCAAAGAAGTTCCAACCGCCACAATGGTCAAACCAATCACCGCTTCAGACACACCCCAAAGACGTGCTAATGTGATCGCATTATCGATCAAAAATTTTGCACCCAACATGGTCAAAGCAATCCCAACAACGCTTTTTAACAATGCCTTTGGCAATGACAGGACTGGTGTATTCTCTTCCAGTGTTTCTTCTTGATGATTTTTCTTATCAGATTTATAACAATAATAAACATAACCTGCCAAAATTGCCACGAAAATAAGACCAATTAATCTGGTTACAACACCGTAATAAACAGCACCCACAACCAAAATAGACGCAAGCATAAGCACAAAACCATCTCTTTTAAAATCTTTGATGTCAATTTTGACTGGGTGCACCAATGCAGCCAACCCAAGCACCAACAAAATGTTTGCAATGTTTGAACCAATCACATTCCCAACAGCAATACCATTTGAACCTCTCATAACTGAAATTAAAGAAGCCAAAAGCTCAGGCGTTGATGTACCAAACCCAACCAAAACAAGACCAATCACCAAAGATGAAAGCCCCATTTTTTTTGCCACATGGACGGATCCATCAACCAACATATTACCGCCATAAACCAACAAAAATAAGCCTAATGCAAGCATTAAATAAACCATTTATTTCCTCTTTCAATTTAAATTTAAGTTGGCTCATTGTACTGTTTTTTATCTTTTTTTGCAATTTTAAAAATCACTTTTTCAACTCTTTTTTTATGTTACATAATTGTTACATAATGAATACACATTTATGACAATTTGTGTCAAAATGACATAATTAGTTTTTTTTTCATAAAAAATTATGTAGAGAAAAAATGTCTATAAATAAATTAAGGAGTTTATTATGAAAAAAATTTTATTACCAGCTGTTGCATTGGGTGCAATGATTGCATCAACAGGTGCTGAAGCTGCAGGTTACCATTTATCAGAATACACAACCACAGGTTTGGGCCGTTCATTCGCAGGTGTTGGCGTTATGGGCGATGACTATTCTGCAATTGGGTTCAACCCAGCTGGTATGCAATACAACGCAAAAAGCGGTGGTCAAGTTGGCATAACAATGGTCAGCCTCCACACAGATTATAAGGGAACTGTTGAAGAAACATATCCTACAGGCAGGCAAAACCCTGCAACAATTACTGTACAAAAATCAGGTTATGGACACACACGCCCAACTCGCGTTTTACCAAACGTATTTGCCCAACACAAATTGAATGATAAAATGACACTTGGCTTGGGTGTTTATGTCCCATTTGGTTTGGCAACAGACTATAAGAATGGTTGGTTTGGTGAAACTCACGCAGAACTTTCTCAAGTATCTTCACAAACAGTCAGTCCTTCTCTTTCATACCAAGTCACAGACACCATTGCTTTAGGGGCTGCTGTTAACATTCAATACATTGAAGCTAAACTCACAGGAGCTTTAACAACAGATCAACTAATTCCAGGAACATCAATTGCAATTCCTGGGGCTACAAACAATCTCCGTGGGGATGACGTAGGTGTTGGCTACACAATTGGTGCCACATTCACACCAAGAAAAGACATTCGTTTGGGTGTTTCCTATCGTTCCAAAGTCAAACACAAATTGGAAGGAGATGTTAAAGTCACAGGAACTCCTGGGGGTGTCAGTGATGGTAACAAAGACATTTTCACAAAAATCACAACACCTGAAGTTTTGTTATTCTCCGGTGCTTGGGATATGAACAAATGTTTCACCTTGACAGGTACTGCCCGTTGGACCCGTTGGAGTCAATTTGACCGTTTGGACATCTATGAAACAAAAACAAGAAACAAATTGACAGGCACATATGAAAATTGGAAAAACACCTGGTACTATGCTGTTGGTTTAGATTACAGACGCAACCAAAACTGGACATTCAGAACTGGTATCGGTTATGACGAAACTGTGATTAAATCACCTGAATATAGAACAGCACGTATTCCAGACGGCCGCCGTGTGTTAACTTCACTTGGTTTGTCATATAAGAAAAACAACTGGCAAATTGATGCAGGTTATATGCACATTTTCATCCATGGTTCACACGCTTACGGAACAGCAGATGGTGCTTCAAAAATGGATATGAAATACACATCAAGTGCTGATTTGCTCAGCTTTGGCGTACAATACAAATTCTAATTTTAGAAAATAAAAACATGAATACTCAAGATAAAGAGCAAAGATTTCTTTGCTCTTTATTTTTTAGAAAAATAAAAGTTTTTTTATTGACTTTTAACGTTTGATACAGGTATAAAAATAAATAGGTTCACAAAAAAAGGAGAGACTTATGACAAAAAAAACAAAAACCGTTCCTGTTGTTGAAAAACAAGAAAAATGCTGTGGCACTTGTGAATGCACAAAAGAATCAAAATGCTGTGATTCTTGCACATGTGGTGAAACATCCTCTTGTTGTTCAAAAAAAGGTTGCAACAAATCAAATTGCAAAACACTTGCAAAATGTTTAACAACATTGGTCGGCGCATTAATGATTTCAACATCTATTTTAATTGTTGGTTCGGAATGCTCAAGACCACGCCCTGCAACAAATACAATGCCAAACATTGACGCTCAAATCACAAAGTATTTGAATAAAAATGCCCATGTCGTTGCTGGCATTTTGGAAAAACAAAAAGCACGTATTGAAGCTGAAAAAAGAGCTGAAGAAGAAAGAATTCGTAAAGCAGAGGAAGAAAAACGCAATCAAAAAGTTGCAGAACACAAAGACAAAATCATTGCAGACAAAACAAACCATTCTCTTGGTAACAAAGATGGTAAATATGTCATCATTGAATTCTTTGACTATCGCTGCGGTTGGTGTAAAAAAACAAACAGCGCTTTGTTAGAAAAAATTGAAAGCAAAAAAGCTCCTAACGTTCGTTGGATTCCAATTGACGCTCCAATCTTTGGTGAAGGCAGCGCCATTATCTCTCGTTATGTTTTAGCAGCTGCAAAACAAGGTAAATATGAAGCTATGCACCATGCAGTTGTTAAAGCTGAAGGCAACCTTGATAAAGCAACCCTTATGGATCTTGCAAAAAAAGCAGGTTTAGATGCTGACAAATTAGCAAAAGATGCTGAATCAGAAGAAATCAAAGCCAAACTTGATGCAAACCTCAAGCTCGCTCAAGAAATTGGCGTTCAAGGTGTTCCATTTATGATTGTAAACGGCAAACCACGTAGTGGTGCATTGCTTAACCAAGCATTGGAAAACGCAATCAAAGAATCAAATGAAATGAAATAATTTTTCAAATTCATTTGATGAAAAAGGTGGTTTTTATAACCACCTTTTTTTATACCTCATAATCAAACAAACAAATAAAAAAACACTTCTCAGAGTGTAGAATAAGTTGCAAAAATGTTTTAAATTAAACGCCAAGTATAAAACAAAAATAAAACCTTAGATAGTATAAAACGCCTTCCGTAGTGTACCAAAAAACGTACAAGAGGAAGGCGTTTTAGCCCTAGATAAGGATTTTATTTTTGTTTTAATCTTCGTATTCAACGCTTGGATATCTACCTTCAATTTTGAAATCTTTGATAGCTTGAGCTAAAGACTTCATTTCTTGATTTTGCGACCCAAGGCGACGAATTGTAACAGATTCTTCTGCTTCTTCTTTTTTACCAACAACAAGAATGACGGGGATTTTTTTCAAAGAATGTTCTCTGATTTTGTACCCAACTTTTTCGCTGCGCAAATCTGTTTCAGCACGAAGACCTGCAACATTTAATTTGTGAGCAACTTTCTTTGCATATTCATCTTGATCGTTTGTAACTGGCATAACCATCACTTGAACTGGGGCCAACCAGAATGGAAGGTGACCACCTGAAATTTCAAGGAACACACCTGCAAAACGTTCTAATGAACCAAAGAGCGCACGATGCAACATAATTGGGCGGTGTTTTTCACCATCTTCCCCAATGTATGAAACATCAAAACGTTCTGGCAAGTTCAAGTCAGCCTGCAATGTACCCAATTGCCATTCGCGGCCCAAAGCATCTCGCATTTTAAAGTCTAATTTTGGACCATAGAAAGCACCATCACCTGGGTTGATTGTGTAAGAATAACCCATGTCTGTTAAAGCTTCAGCCAATGAGTTTTCAAGCATATCCCAAATTTCATCAGAACCAATACGTTCAGCTGGTCTTGTTGAAAGTTTAATAGACATATCTGTCAAACCAAAATCACCATAAATGCTGAGCATCAAACGAACAACCTTTTGCAATTCTTCTTTCAATTGTTCTGGTGTACAGAAAATATGAGCATCATCTTGCGTAAAGGCACGAACACGCATCAAACCATGAATAGCACCTGAAGCTTCATTACGATGAACACGCCCAAATTCACCAATATATTGTGGTAAATCACGATAGCTTGTAATCCCTTGTTTAAAAATCAACATACCGCCTGGGCAGTTCATTGGTTTTAAAGCAAAAGCTTTGCCTTCAATTTCTGTTGTGTACATATTTTCATGATACCAATCCCAGTGACCGGATGTTTCCCAAAGAACACGGTTCATCAATTGTGGTGTGTTCACTTCAACATAACCAACCGCTTTTTGACGTTTACGCATATAATCAATCAATGTTTGGAAGAATGTCCACCCTCTTGGATGCCAGAAAACATCCCCTGGAGCATATTCTTCAAAATGGAAGAAATCCATTTCTTTACCTAACTTGCGGTGATCTCTTTTTTCAGCTTCTTCAAGCATTGTGAAATAGTTTTTAAGATCTTTTTCGTTGAAGAAAGCAGTTCCATAAATGCGTTGCAAACCTTCGCGTGTTGCATCCCCTCTCCAATAAGAGGCGGAAACTTTTGTTAATTTGAAAGCTTTGCCAACTTTACCTGTGCTAGACAAATGTGGACCACGGCACAATTCAACATAATCATCTTGAGTATAAAGTGAAACTTCTTGAACATCTTCTGGCATATCATGCAAGATTTCAAGTTTGTATTTTTCACCACGATCTGAAAAAACTTTTTCAGCTTCAGCACGTGAAACAACTGTTTTGACAATTGGATAATCAGCTTCAATGATTTTTGCCATTTCAGCTTCAATAGCTGGCAAATCTGATTCTTTAACAACAATGCCATAAAAATCGTAATAAAAACCATTTTCAATGGCAGGGCCAATTGTGACTTGAACATCTTTATAAAGACGTGTAACAGCATGTGCCAAAACGTGAGCTGTTGTGTGACGAAGCACTTCTAATGCTTCTTCATTTTTTGTTGTAATAATAGAAATTTCAGAATCGGTAGTGATAGGTGTTGTGGTATCAGTCAATTCTCCATTCAAACGAACGGCTACAGCATTTTTTGCCAAGCCTTCACTGATTTTTTTTGCAACATCTAATCCATTCACACCGGAGTCAACCATCATTTTTGACCCATCTGGTAATTTAATTTCTATCATTTTAAATCCTTTTCATATAGTTAAACAATCTTGCCCCTAAAAAAAGCAACACCTCTTTCTCATTAGGGCAAGATTGGATTATACGAATTTTTATTTAAAATGTCAAAGAAATTTCAATAAACTCAACAAAAATTATCTTAAAAATCTATCGCTGATGCTCATCTTTTGAAAAACGAATAGCCACCAAATGAGGGTACCATCGTTTTGAGGCAACTTTACGTGCTTTTTTTGCTGAAAGTTCAGCTTTATCTTTACGCCCCATCGGCTCTCTTGTTTTGCCCTCTCTACGTTCATTCCAAAACTTTCGAATCTGAACACCTTTTCTGCGATATTCTGTATTCCTTGCGCGAATTTTACGCTCAATCACACCAATGATTTGCTCACTTTTTTCACGCTCTTCTTCATCATCACAAAAAGGCATATCCCTTTTAAGTTGTTCAGCAAATCGCATGGATGAAACATAGTCTGTTGAATATTCATTTGGTCTACGATAAACAGGCATTTTACCCGTTCTTAAATCTTCTTCCATCCCCTCAATTTCTTGTTCAGTGAAAAAAACGTGCGCATCAGAAACCAAAAAAACTTCTTGTCTCATAGGCAATTCAAGATACGATTTTTTGTGCGTTCCATCTAATTTTACATCACGATAAATTGGCTCTAACAAATAAGAATGCAACCACTTGTGAAGTTTGCGTTCAATAACACACAAATTAGTTTCTTCATTCTTTCCACCTAATGCCAATGGCACATAATGGTGCACATTGAATTTTTTTGGCAACCTCCCTGTTCTGATTGCATAAATAACATCTCTTTTGTTTAAAATATTATTTAAAAGACCTTTCTTTGCAATCTTTTTCACAAATTCATTGGCAACCTCTTGGCGCTCTTTAATCGTAATTAGAGTTGGCGTTCTATGAAGTAAAAAAATGTTTTTTTTACCATCCAAGCCAACTTGATAAACTTTTTTTTCTTCCGTTTCTTGTTTTAAATACATAACACCCTCTTTTATCCACCACGACAAGAGCGACCAGATTGACAAAACGCATCCCGAAATCCCATATCAGAATTGCAATTCATTTTTTTATGTCGACACACTGGATGGGTCATTTGCTCTTCATATTTTCTAAGCTCAGAATATAAGAAAAAATCTTCACGATCATCTTTATCAATTACACGTTTAAACTCAGGCAAAACAAGAACAGCTTCTTCCCCTTCCTTTAACCGATCCAACACAGGTTGATAAATCAAACGATGCATGAGCATGTGCGTTTCAGCATCAACAAGGCACAAGTTTTCAATATCATTTGAGCCACCCAACTTCAAAGGAACAATGTGGTGAACTTGAATCCCTTCAGGCAAGCACCCCTTCTTTTTTGCATTGCGAACAGCATTATTGCTCATCAAACCATCAAAATAACCAGCTTCTGCCATTTGTTGAACAACTCTGATTGGCTTGCCATTTTCATATCCATGCATTTCATACAAGTATCTTGCATCAATTAACTCAGGACGAGGCAACTTTTTAATTTTGTGCGCAATCGTCTTTCTGTCTTTATACAAAACACTTGAAAGCATAAACGTTGGTTTTTCAGAACCAATAATTTCTTGTATCATTAAACCCTACCTTAAAAAATAAAAAGTGCATATATTTTATCATAAAACATATACACTTTCAAGAAATTTTTCAAAAATATAGACAAGAAAAGCCTTACTCTTTGATTTTTAACAATTCAATATCTGAAAAATCTTCCATCGCCTTATTTAAATGCCAAGCATTGCGCGCCAAAAAGACAGGTGCATCATCATGATCTGTTGCCATTGTACTTGCATTTAAAGTTTTAAATTTTTCAACCTTAGCGGTTTCACCCCGCACCCATCTTGCCGTATAATAACTTGTCGGTTCAAAAATAACAGGCACATCAAATTCTGTTCTAATTCTAT
Organism: Alphaproteobacteria bacterium; assembly: GCA_045632845.1. Taxonomy (GTDB): domain Bacteria; phylum Pseudomonadota; class Alphaproteobacteria; order CAAHEQ01; family UBA3637; genus RGIG4140. The sequence goes on along the minus strand of JAZQXL010000004.1, from coordinate 27,479 downwards.
CAGCCAAAACTTCAAACTGCAAAACACCAACAACACCAACAATCCATTCAAACCCATGAACTGGTTTAAAGATACTGGCACCCCCTTCTTCAGCAATTTGATCCAAAGCTTTTGCTAAGTGTTTTGCTTTCAACGGATCTTGTGGACGAACCTTTTTCAAAAGTTCTGGAGCAAAAGATGGAATCCCTTTAAATTGCAAAACCTCCCCTTCTGAAAAAGAATCCCCAATACGCATCCCACCATGGTTTGGAATACCAATAATATCACCTGCAAAAGCTTCTTCAGCAACCTCTCTATCTTGTGCCAAAAACATAACAGGATTGTGCAAAATCATTTGCTTTTGACTTCTTAAATGCAAGAGCTTCATACCCCGTTTAAAATGCCCAGAACAAACACGCATAAAAGCAATTCTATCCCTGTGTTTTGGATCCATATTTGCTTGGATTTTAAAAACAAAACCAGAAACTTTTTCTTCATCTGGCAAAACTTTTCTGGCTGCAGATTCTTGCGCTCTTGGAGATGGTGCAAATTGAACAAGTGCATCTAACAATTCTTTCACACCAAAATTGTTGACAGCTGAACCAAAGAAAACAGGGGTCATTGATCCTTCTAAATAAGCATCTTTATCAAATGAAGGACAAAGCCCTTTTGCCATTTCAACTTCTTCCTTCAAAGTTTCAACAACATCTGAAGATAAAATTGTTGTCAATCTTTCATCTTCAAGGCCTTTAATTTCTTCAGCCTCTTGAGGCAAAACAGATTTGTTAATTCCCTTTTCAAACAAACGCAACTTGTCATTCAACAAATCATAACAACCCTTAAAATCACGCCCCATACCAATCGGCCAAGAAGCAGGCGATACATCTAATGCAAGTGTTTGTTCAATTTCTTCCAGCAACTTAAATGGTTCATGCCCATCACGGTCAAGCTTGTTGATAAAAGTAATAATTGGGATATCACGCAAGCGACAAACTTCAAACAATTTTTTTGTTTGAGCCTCAATCCCCTTGGCACTATCAATCACCATCACGGCAGAATCAACCGCTGTTAAAACACGATAGGTATCTTCAGAAAAGTCTTCGTGCCCTGGCGTATCTAATAAGTTAAAAGAACACCCACCATATTCAAAACTCATCACTGAGGAAGCAACCGAAATACCTCTTTCTTGTTCCACCTTCATCCAGTCAGAATGTGCCCGTCTATTTTCACCACGAGCCTTCACAGCACCAGCTTGATTAATCGCACCCCCAAAGAGCAATAACTTTTCTGTCAATGTTGTTTTACCAGCATCTGGGTGAGAAATAATTGCAAATGTACGTCTTTTTGATGTAATTTCGGTTAAATTATTTGGCATAAGCTTCTCTTTCATAAATCTTTACAATGTCAAAATAAGTGGCGCAATTATAGTCAAAAAAAGTCTTTTTTTCAAGAAAATTATTATTTTTATTTTAAAAAACAGATAAAAAACTCTTTATTTTTTACCAAAGATATGTTATATAGACTAATGCAAATTAAAAAATGCAAAAAGATCACATTCTTTGAAATGCAATTTTGTCTTATTTTTCAAGATATTATTATGCGGATGTGGTGGAATGGTAGACACGACGGTCTTAGAAGCCGTTGCCGAGAGGCGTGGGAGTTCGAGTCTCTTCATCCGCACCAACTATAGTTAGATATAAAGAGGAATTAAGAAATGACAAAAACAAAGTTAGCTCATTCTTTCACTGTTGTGATTAGCGCACAAGATTTCCAAGACAAAATCACAGCTAAGTTAGAAGAAGTTCGTAAAGAAGCTAAAATTCAAGGCTTCCGTCCAGGTCAAGCCCCTATGAACCTTATCAAAACAAAATATGAAAATGCTGTTAAAGGTGAAGTTCTTGATGATTTGATTCAAGAAAGAGCAACAAAAATTTTAGAAGAAAACAAAGTTCGCCCAGCATTGCGTCCAAAAATTGAATTAACAACTTTTGAAGATGGTAAAGACATCGAATTTAAAATGGATGTTGAAGCTCTTCCAGAAATTAAACCAGCTGATTTAACAAAATTAGAAGTTAAAAAATTAGTTGCGACAGCAACTGATAAAGAAATCAACGCTGCTTTAGAAAAATTAGCAAACGCTAAAAAAACAACAGTTCCTTGCGATGAAAAACGTGAAACAAAAACAGACGACGTTATCGTTATCGACTTCACAGGAACAATCGATGGTGAAGAATTCAAAGGCGGCAAAGGCAAAGATTACTATCTCGCTCTTGGTTCAAACACATTCATCCCAGGATTTGAAGAACAATTAACAGGCAAAAATATTGGTGAAGAAGTTGATGTGAATGTTACATTCCCAGAAACTTACCATGCAAAAGATTTGGCTGGCAAAAAAGCTCTTTTCAAAGTTGTCATTAAAGAATTACGCAAAATGTCAACACCTGAAATCAATGACGAATTTGCTAAAATGTTTGGCAGCGAATCTCTTGAAAAATTAAAAGAAATGATCAAAACAGAGTTGGATAAAGAATATGCAAATATCGCTCGTATGCATACAAAACGTGCTTTATTAGATGCTCTTGCAGACTCTCATTCTTTTGAAGTTCCACAAGGTATGGTTGATTTAGAATTCGATTCAATTTGGAAACAATTTGAAGAAGCTAAAAAGAACAACCAATTAGATGATGAAGAAAAATCAAAATCAGAAGATGATTTGAAAACTGAATATCGTCAAATCGCAGAACGCCGTGTTCGCTTAGGTCTTTTGTTAGCTGAAATTGCTAACGAAAACAAAATCACTCTTACACAAGAAGATTTAACAAAAGCAGTTATGGCTGAAGCTCGTAGATATCCAGGACAAGAAAAAATCGTCTTTGAATACTATCAAAAAAATCCACAAGCATTGGATTCTTTAAGAGCTCCATTGTTTGAAGAAAAAGTCGTTGATCACGTTTTAACAGTTGTAAAAGTAAATGAAGAAGCATTATCTGCTGAAGAATTATACGCTTACAACCCAGACAAAAAATAACGACAACTTAATAAGGAGTTTTTAATATGCGTTACACAGATTTTATGGCCCCTATGATGAACACTCTTGTTCCAACAGTTATCGAACAAACTGGTCGTGGCGAAAGAGCTTTTGATATTTATTCTCGATTGTTAAAAGAAAGAATTATCTTTCTAACAGGTCAAGTAAATGATGAAGTCGCCAGTTTAATCTGTGCTCAACTCTTATTTTTAGAAGCTGAAAACGCTAAAAAAGAAATTTCTTTTTATATCAACTCACCAGGAGGCGTTGTCACATCAGGACTTGCTATTTTGGACACAATGAATTACATCAAATGTCCAGTTTCAACAGTCGTGATGGGACAAGCCGCCTCAATGGGGAGTTTGTTATTATGTTGCGGAGCAAAAGGCAGACGCTTTGCCCTTCCAAATTCACGCGTGATGATCCACCAACCTTCAGGTGGATTCCAAGGTCAAGCAACAGACATTGAAATTCACGCAAAAGAAATTTTATCCATCAAAGCTCGTTTAAACCAAATTTATGTTGAACAAACAGGTAAACCATTATCTGTGATTGAACAAGCCATGGAAAGAGATAACTTTATGACTGCTTATGAAGCAAAAGAATTTGGCTTAATTGATGAAGTTATTACAAAACCGGAGAAATAGATGATTAAAAACGATATGCCTAATTCAACAGATTTAAAATGTTCGTTTTGCAACAAAACACAAAACGAAGTTAATCGTCTTATTGCCGGAAAACCACAAAAAATGGAAGATGGCAGAACAAAAACCGTCTTTATTTGTGATGAATGCATTGAATTGTGCAAAAGTGTCTTAGATGAGGATAAAGAACCTAAAGAAAAAACAGAAAACTCTGACTTTTCTTTGACATTAAAATCACCAAAACAAATTCACCAATTTTTAGATGAATATGTAATTGGGCAACACAAAGCAAAAAAAGCTTTGGCTGTTGCTGTTTATAACCATTACAAAAGATTGCTTGCTGGAAAAGAAAAAGACAGTGTTGAAATTGAAAAATCAAACGTTCTTTTCTTAGGGCCAACAGGTAGTGGAAAAACACTTTTAGCAAAAACGTTAGCAAAAGTTTTAAACGTTCCATTTGCAATTGCAGACGCTACGACCTTAACTGAAGCAGGTTATGTCGGTGAAGACGTTGAAAATGTTGTTTTAAAACTCTTACAAAATGCTAATTATGACGTTGAAAAAGCAGAACGAGGCATCATCTATATCGATGAAATTGATAAGATTGCCCGCAAATCTGACGGCCCATCCATCACACGCGATGTTTCAGGTGAAGGGGTTCAACAAGCTTTATTAAAAATGATTGAAGGCACAATTGCTTCCCTTCCCCCACAAGGTGGGCGCAAACACCCAAATCAAGAATATATCAAAGTCAATACTCAAAATATTCTCTTCATCTGCGGTGGTGCTTTTGCAGGCATTGAAAAAGTCATTGCAAGAAGAGAAGCTGCTTATTCAATCGGTTTTGGCTCTGAAGCAAAATCAGGTGAAGAACAAAACATTTCCGAATTGCTTGAAAAATTACAACCAGATGACTTGTTGAAATTTGGTTTAATTCCAGAATTTATCGGGCGTTTACCTGTTATTGTAAGCTTAGAAGAATTAGATGAAGAAGCACTTATTTCCATTTTAAAAGAACCTAAAAATGCATTGGTTAAACAATATCAAACCCTTTGCAAAATGGATAATGTTGATTTAACTGTCACAGATGAGGCGTATAAAGCAATTGCGCAAAAAGCTATCGAACGAAAAACAGGTGCTAGAGGACTTCGATCCATTATGGAAAACTTATTACAAGACGTTATGTACACACTCCCAGATCAAAAAGATGTCAAAGAGGTCATTATTGATAAAGACAGTGTGTTAGGTGAAAAAAAACCAAAATTCGTCAAAAAAAAGTAAGCAAAAATTAACAAAAAGTTAACAAATACAAGGAGTGAAGAAAAATCACTCCTTTTTTTGTATAAAAAGAAAAAGTCCTCTTTACATTTCAAAAAAAACAACATACATTCATATATTATACAAAAAGAAGAAAAAACAAGACCATAAAATTGGTTTATTTTATTTATTTAACGACTATCTAAACAAAGTAAATAAATCTGTTTTTTAGACAAACTGAATAACCAGATGAAAAGAGGAAGCATGAATACTTCAGAAATGATTGATGGATTATATCCCGTTTTACCATTACGAGACATTATCGTCTTTCCACACGTTGTTGTCCCCCTTTTTGTTGGCAGGGACAAATCCATTGCCGCTCTTGAAAATGCAATGGCAGCAAACAAACAAATCCTGCTTGTTGCTCAAACAGATGCTCTTGTTGATAACCCTTATATTGGTGATCTTTATAAAACAGGAACACTTGCCAATATTTTACAACTGCTCAAACTTCCAGATGGCACAGTCAAAATTTTAATTGAAGGTGTCTGCAGAGCAAAAATTGTTGACTTCACTCAAAACACTTCTTTTTTTGAAGCTCATGCGGAATTGCTTCCAGATATTGTAGATAAAGAAACTGAAATTGAAGCACTCAACCGCTCTGTTGCCATTCAATTTGAAAACTATGTCCGATTAAACAAACGTATTGGTCCTGAAGTTTTGGTTGCAATTTCACAAATTAAAGAACCAGAAAAATTTGCTGACATTGTTGCAACACACCTTTCTCTTAAGGTTGAAGAAAAACAAAAGATTTTAGAAATTGATTCTGTCAGCAAACGCTTAGAAGCACTCTATCAAGCTATGGAAAAAGAAATTGGCGTTTTGCAAGTGGAAAGAAAAATTAGAAAACGTGTCAAACGGCAAATGGAAAAAAGCCATCGGGAATATTATTTGAATGAGCAAATGAAAGCTATTCAAAAAGAATTAGGCGATTCTGAAGACGGTGGCGAAATTAAAACACTTGAAAAGAAAATTAAAAAAGCTGGCATGCCAAAAGAAGCTAGAGAAAAAGCATTATCAGAACTTAAAAAGCTTCAAATGATGGGTCCAATGTCTGCAGAAACAACCGTTGTACGCAATTATCTTGAATGGCTCACAAACATTCCATGGCGCAAAAAATCAACACTACAATCAGATTTGCTCGAAGCACAACGCATTTTAGATGAAGATCATTACGGATTAGAAAAAGTTAAAGAACGTATTTTAGAATTTTTGGCTGTTCAAAAAAGAACAAATTGCCTCAAAGGATCCATCCTTTGCTTTGTTGGCCCTCCAGGGGTTGGTAAAACCTCTTTAGGTCAATCCATTGCCAGAGCAACTGGGCGTAAATTTGTGCGTGCCGCTTTGGGTGGTATGCATGACGAATCTGAAATCAGAGGACATAGACGCACCTATATCGGCGCCATGCCTGGAAAAATTATTCAAGGAATGAAAAAAGCAAAAACAGTCAATCCACTCTTTTTGTTAGATGAAATTGATAAACTTGCTCATGACCATAGAGGAGACCCTTCTTCAGCACTTTTAGAGGTATTAGATCCTGAACAAAACACAAGTTTTAATGATAATTACATTGAAGTTGATTACGACTTATCAAATGTTATGTTTATCACAACAGCCAACTCTTTAAATATGCCCCGTCCTTTAAAAGACAGAATGGAAATTATCACCCTTTCAGGCTATACAGAAGACGAAAAACTTCAAATTGCAAAACGTCACTTAATTCAAAAACAATTTGAATTGACCGGTATTACGCAAAAAGAGCTCAAAATCTCTGATGAAGCTATTGTTCAACTTATTCGTTGTTATACAAGAGAATCAGGCGTTCGAAACCTCGAAAGAGAGATTGCAAAAATTGCAAGAAAAGCCCTTAAAGAGATTCAACTTGAAAATGTCAAATCAATCACCGTCACACCTAAAAATCTTAAAAAATATTCAGGTGTTGAAAAGTTCAACTATGGTGTTGTTGAAAAAGATGATCAAATTGGAACAACAACGGGGCTTGCTTGGACAGAAGTTGGCGGTGATATTTTGTCTATTGAGGCGGTTATTGTTCCTGGAAAAGGCAACACTCGCTTAACAGGTCAACTTGGCGATGTGATGAAAGAATCTGTTGAAGCAGCTCTTTCATTTATTCGTGCACATGCTCAAGAATTTGGAATTGCCAATGAACTTTTTGAAAAGAATGATATTCACGTTCACGTTCCAGAAGGTGCTACACCAAAAGATGGACCTTCTGCCGGTATCACAATGATGACATCTCTTGTTTCTGCCTTCACTGGTATCAAAGTCAGAAAAGATATCGCCATGACAGGTGAAATCACACTAAGAGGTCGTGTCCTTCCAATCGGCGGATTAAAAGAAAAACTTCTTGCCGCACTACGTGCTGGGATTAAAACCGTTATCATCCCAAAAGAAAACGTAAAAGATTTAGAAGAAATTCCAAACAACGTTAAAGAAGGATTAAAAATCATTCCAGTTGAAGATGCACTCACAGTTTTGCAACATGCATTGGTCAAAAAACCAGCTCCAATTGCTGAAAAAAAGAAACCATCTGCAAAAAAAACAACATCTAAAACAAAAAAATAAAACTTAAAATCTCTAAAAAAGATGGAAAAGAGGCTTTCTTTTCCATCTTTTTTTATAAAACGCCTTAAAAAACAAGCTTTTTTTAAAAAAAAGTTATTTTTTCAAAATTACCGCATTTTTATTTTTTATTATTAAAATTCAACAACTTACAAAAGCAAAGAAACATTCACATACATTTTTATATAAAAAAAACTTAATTTTTCCCAAATAATTAAAAAAAGATAGTTGACATTCCTCTAAAATAGCCATTAAGATAGGATTCGTAAGGGATTGTCCCTGTTTAACTCAAACAAAAAGTTTCAAAGGAGTTTACTATGAATAAACAAGAATTAGTTGATGCAATCGCAAGCGCATCTGGTTTAACAAAAACAGTTTCATCACAAAGTTTAGAAGCTTTCATCGATGTTGTTTCAACAACATTAAAAAGCGGTGACGAAGTTCGTATCACAAACTTCGGTACATTCTGTGCTACAAAACGTGCAGCTACACAAGGCCGCAACCCACAAACAGGCGAAACAATCAAAATCCCAGCATCATACCAACCAAAATTCCGTGCTGGTAAAGGTTTGAAAGAAACAATCAACAAAACATCAAAAAAATAATTTTTTTTGTTGACAAACCAAAAAAAGGATGATATAAGTGTATCATCCTTTTTCAAGGGCGACTAGCTCAGCTGGTTAGAGCACCTCGTTTACACCGAGGGGGTCTGCGGTTCGAATCCGTAGTCGCCTACCAAATAAAAAACCACTCCTTGTGAGTGGTTTTTTTTGTTGCGACTAAGAAAAGAGCGCAAGACCCCCGAGCAGAGGGGGCAAGGTTCGGCGAACACAGTGAGCGATGCCGCAGGCAGTCCGAGGAACGAGGACGAGGGATTTATCCCGAGCAATCCAAAAGTCGCCTACCAAATAAAAAACCACTCCTTGTGAGTGTTTTTTTTGTTGCGACTAAGGAAAGAGGGCTGCCTCTAATCAAACAACAAAAATAAAAAACAAAATAAACTTGCATTTTTAGATCAAATCTTTTTAACTAAAATTACAACACACATAAGGAATCTATTCATGAAAATAATTGTTTTTATTCTCAGTTTATTTTTGTTCACACACGCTGAAGCATATCCAAAACTAACAGGTCAAATTGTAGATGAAGCAAACATCATTCATCCTGAAATTGAAAAAACAATAAATCAAACTCTTACCAAATACAATGCAAACAACATTGTCTTAGTCACAGTCAACTCATTAGAGGGTATGCCCGCAAGAGAATATGCAAAAAATCTAGGTAATTTATGGGGTATTGGAGATGCAAAGCTCAACAATGGCATTGTATTTTTAATCGCTCCAAATGAAAGACAAGTTTGGATTGCAACAGGAATTGGGATAGAACACACACTCACAAACGGAAAAGTTGATCGCATTGTACAAAAAGAAATGATGCCATATCTTAAAAATTCAGATTATAACAGAGCATCCATTGCAGGCATCAATGGGCTGCTTAAACACAAAAAAGATTTTGAACCCTCCTTTTTTCACAAACTCACGCACATTAACTGGGAGCTAGCTTTCGTAGTTATTTTTTTAATTTTATACGTTGTTTGGGGGATTATCTATATATACATTGCCCCCAAGGAAGAACGGCTCAAACGAATTGGTTTTGTTTTAATTGGACTTATGATTATAGCACTCCTTATTATTAAAAATATGCTTACATCAAAAGCTCCCAAACATAGATCCAGTGGATTTGGAGGTGGCGGGCGCTTTGGTGGTGGCGGTGCTGGAGGATCATTTTAACCCGCCCCTTCACGCAACATGCTAAAACTTATAAAAATTTAATTGCTTTTTTCTAAACTTTATTTTAAAAATAAAGAAACAACATCACAAAAAAGAGAGGTTCTATGTTTTTAAAATCATCCAAATGGATTAAAATATTTTTAATTGCAGTTTGCTGTATCACACTCACATTTCATTTTACAAAAAAACCTTATTTCTCAATCATTGTTTGTTCTTATAATTATGGACACTATTTATCACAAACCATCGATTCTGTGTTAAACTCCACATTTAAAAGTTATGAATTAATTGTTGTAAATGATGGCTCAACAGATAAAACCTCTGAAGTGTTGAAAAAATACAAAGATCACCCTCAAATCACCATTATTGAACATGAAAATATGGGCCTTTCCCTTTCTAGAAATAAAGCAATGAAAATTGCAAAAGGAAAATACTTCTGGTTTGTTGATGCAGATGATTGGATTGATCAAAAAGCACTCGAACGACTTTATAAAAAAACAAAAAAATATCCTGTTGACATGGTTTCATTTTACACAGGAGCCGTCAATGAACAGGGGCAATTCTTAGGTATTGGTGGATATGATAAACTCCCCTATCGTTTAGAACTTGCTCACCAAGAAATTTATACCCTCGATGATTTTCAGGCAGGTGAAATTTTCGGGTATCCTGTTACTTCTGGGAAGCAAATCTATCGACGTGAATTTATTCAAAAAAACAATATTGAATTCCCTGCAAAAACATTATTTGAAGATGATGTCTTTTTCCTTCACACACTTTTTTCAGATGCACGCATCGGAGCAATCCCTAGTGTCCTTTACTATAAACGCGCTCATTTAAAAGCAATTACCGCAGACAAAGCAAAATACTTTGATTCTTTTACCAGAATCTGCCAATACATTTGGGAGAGAACACACATAAATCCCAAACACCAAGAAAAAGCAACCATTGTAAGCAATATGTATATTAGTAACGTTCCAGCTAGATGGCGTTCAGTTCGTGAAGAAGCAAAATATAAATTTTACGCTGATTTAATTAAACTAAAAGAATTTATTGATAAACAACCTAATGATGATTATTGGACAACAAAAAAACAATGGTACAATGAGTTTTTAGAATCACCAGATGTTTCAAAATACAAAGAAAAACTTTAAATATTATCCCCCTTTTTAAGGGGATTTTTTCAACCTAACCCTACAAAAATCCAATTTTACTTGACAAAAGTTAAAAGATAATATATTATATATAAAGCGCATAAAAACAAATTAAGAGATAATATAATGACTTTTATTTTAAAAACACCAACAGAAATAATGAGCGATTTAGCATTCAGAATCAAATCAAAACGCTTAGAACTTAACTTAACACAAGAAGGGATTTGTTCCAGATCTGGAGTAAGTTTAGGTTCGTTAAAACGCTTTGAATCAACAGGACAAATTTCCCTTGAATCGCTTTTAAAACTTGCTCACGCTGTGGGGGCTTTGGCAGATTTTGACTCCCTTTTTTCAACTCAAAAAAACAGAAGCAGTTTATTTCAACCCACAAACGAAATCAAAAAACGGCAACGCGGCAAATTAAAATAAAGAGGACAAAATGATTAAGCTAAAAGTCTTTTTAAATGCTTATCAAAAAAAAATCTTTGTCGGCATCCTTGAACAAAGAGATACTATTTTATTTGAATATGCCCCCTCTTTTTTAAAATTAGGCATCAACTTATCCCCTTTTATGTTACCTCTTCAAGCTGGTATTTTTGAAGATAAAAAACAAACATTTGATGGTCTTTTTGGTTTGTTTAACGACTCCCTACCAGATGGATGGGGATGTTTGTTACTTGACCGTTACTTACAAAAACATGGCTTGTCTTATTATGAAATTACTCCACTCCATCGCCTTTCCATTATTGGATCTCAAGCCTTGGGAGCTCTTGAATATGAACCTGAAAAAACACCTAACGAGCCTTTCTTAGGGGAATTACACCTTGATACACTTTCAGAAGGAGCTGATAAAATTATACAAGGGGAAAGTTCTGAGTTATTAGAACACTTAAGATCATTAAATGGCTCAACAGCTGGCGCAAGGCCAAAAATTACCGCTCTTGTTTCTAAAGATTTTAAAACCATTAAAAGCGGTCGCGAGTGTGTTGGAGATTTTTCCCCTTGGATAATTAAATTTTCATCCGATTCTGATGATAGAGATTTAGGTGCATTGGAATATATTTATTCCTTAATGGCAAAAAAAGCCGGTATTGAAATGCCTGAAACATACCTTTTCCCATCCAAAAATTCTGCTGGACATTTTGCAACCAAACGCTTCGATAGAGACGGAAAAAACAAAATTCACGTCCATAGTGCCTGTGGATTGCTTCACGCTTCTCATAGAATTCCCACACTTGATTATGAAAACCTCATTCGTCTCACCTCTCACTTAACACATGATGAACGTGAGGTTGAAAAAATGGTGCGGCTGATGATATTTAATGTTAAATCAGGCAACAAAGATGATCACACCAAAAACTTTGCCTATTTAATGACCAAAGACCACCATTGGAAAATGACCCCAGCGTTTGATATCACACCATCTGCGGGGATTAATGGTGAACAAACAGCTATGGTTAATGGTAAAGGGCGAAAAATCTTAAATGAAGATCTCATTCAAACAGCAAAAATTTCTGGCTTATCATTAAACAAAATCACTCAGATTTTACAAGAGGTTGAATCCGCTCTTTCCCTCTATCCAAAACTTTTGAAAGAATATGACATTCAAACAAATCTAGGGCCTAACATTTAACGTTGCTTTTTTGAGCAAAATGTGGTATAATATTTATAACAAAAATGCTTTGAAAGGGGGTTATCATGGTTACACAAAAGACACAACAGGCATTCGAAGCTATTGCTGAGGGATTGTTGGGCGGTACACAAGCTCAAACAGACACGCTTGAAGCAAGCCAAGCTGAAAAAGAACAGGATTTACAAAAAGCAAATGCTATAGAACCACTATCTGCTGCGGGTCAAAACATTACTAACAAAATCGATCAAAATATGCAATTTGACAAAGATCGGGATTATGGAATGGCGTAAGTAAAAAACCATAAAAAAAAGCGCTTTAAAAAGCGCTTTTTTTATAATCAATCTGGTTTAAAAAATATCTTTCACACTTTTAATCAAACCTTCAGTGTTCTTTTTTGCATCATTTACAATTGAACTGGCACCCTTTAAAGCTTCTTCAGCACTCTTTTTCAAAAGTTCTTGGGCACTCTTCCCTGTTGCTTTAATACTTTCAACAGAAATCATATCAAAAACCATCACAACAACATCTTTAAGTGTTGTTTTTTTGCCTTTTTCACCAATGTTTTTTTGTTGAATATTTGGCAAAGGAACTTCCATTGATTGACTGAGTAACCCAACTGTAATTGAAGAGTTATTGATTTGCAAATCTTTGATTACAACTGCTTTTGATGAAGTTGACTTTGCTTGCTTTTCTTCTTTTTTCACTTCAGTTTTTTGTGTTGTAGAAGATGAAGATGATTGTTTCATAAATTTATCAACATTATTTTTAATTGCTGTTAAGTTTGAAGTTATAGTTCCATCTTTATATGTAGCTTCAGCAGAAACATGTGTTCCATCAATTAAAATTTGATTGATGATAATTTTATCTTCCAAAACTGTTTTTGGATCAAATTTTACATAGATTTTTTTCACAGAAAAAACATCTGGTGAATTATACCCTTTCGCATTTGAAATGGTCAAACCTGTTAATGAAACTTCACCTTTAAACAAAGATAAACTCATTCCATCTAAGGTTGCAGGGGTTCCTGTTACCTGAGGAACATATGTTTCCACTGCTTTTTTCACAATTTCACCAGCATAAAAATAAGCACCAATAACCGTTGCAACAATTAACACCAGTAAAATTAAAATCATTTTAAATAAAAATTTAATCATCTTTTTCTCCTTTATAAAACTTATTCAAAATTATGTTTTTTATCCTCAAAATCAAGACATACTCTATGCAAATTTCTTTTTAAAATTCCCAGTGAATGAATTTTTAATCATTTGTCCTGATTTTGCTTTTTCAATAACATTTAAAACTTCATCAACACTATATGTTCGATTGCAAAAATCTAAACGATAATATGTTGGCAAAATTCCTTTAATATCAGAACCAATATAATAAGGTGTTTGGCGTATCAAAACTGTTTGACAATCTTTTGAAACCATCAAAAACAAATCTTTCCCATTTTTAATAACATCCGTCAATGGCTTATGTGAACACTCTAAACATGTATTTTTGCGCACACAGTTGGCTGAAATAAACAATGGAATATCTTGGTACACTACCAATGTTGTATTTTGAATCTCCTTGGCTAATTTTTGAATATTTTCACTTGTATCTTCAACACTAAATGTAATTCCCTTAACCTTTTGTTCAAAAGCATAAGCTACTGCCTGAGTATTTAACATACCAATTGTATTATCAAAAGAAACTTCGGCTTTTTGAGGCAATAAATCAAGTCCTGAAATATTCCCAATCAACCATTTTTGATAACCTGCATCATAAAACTTACGAACTAATTTTTGCCATTTTTCTTGTGGTCTTAAAATAGATGGAAGCGCAAGAACAATCTTTTCTTTTTCAATAAAATTAAAATCTTCTTCAGTTAAATTTGAATTTAGATCAACAACCACACGTTCAAAATCTGACAAATCAACTTCTTTTAACAGAAATGGTTGATCTGTTTTAATCATCCATCTGGGAGGATGATTTTCTTTTTTAAACGTATATGTTGGCATTTTGGGCATCTTGCTTTCCACATCAATTAAAGCATAAAGCTGACGCCTTAATTCATTTAAAACAGAAGCAGGCACAAAGAGCCCTTTTTTGTTATCCAAAAACAAACTTTTTAATTTAAATGGCAAATCTCCTGTCTTATTGAACGAAGCTTTAACATTCTCATAAACCTTTTCAACTTGTTTAGCTGGAGAAAAGTCCCCTTTTACACTCACACTTTGATCAAGCGCACAAGCTGTGATTAAATCTTGTTCCACAAATACAGAAACATCAATTTCTTTTTGATTGATATATTCTTTGGGTTTTGGTTTTGTGTAGGAGTAAGAACCCTTTACTCTTGTGGAAGAAGATAAATAAACCAAATAGCCTTTTTTAATATAAGGTGAATTATTAGGTAATTTTATTGAAACTTTTTGGCCTTTTGCAACTTCAAAAACACTTTTTTTATTCACAAACAACTTTTCAGCTGAAAAACCAAATGGTTTTTCAACCCCTGGAATATCAATTTGAATTCCATCATACCTCTCAATTGGATATTTGGTTCTAAAGGTTAATTCACCATTCACAACCATTTCCACTTCCCCAATTAAAAGACCTCTATGACCCACAAAATTTTCATCGATCACTTCTTTATTTTTCCCTTGAAAGTGAAGTTTCGTCCAAGGTCTTGCAAAAATCTGTTTTAAATTATCTGTTAAAGAATGATCAATTTTTCCTGTATCTAAAATTCTGCGATAATAATCTGTAACAGCCCCCACATATAAAGCTGTTTTTTTTCTACCTTCAATTTTAAGTGAAATTCCTTTTAGTTTTAATGCCTCTTTTTCAAGTGCCAAATCTTTCATTGAAAACAAATGAGATTTTTCCCCATTTCTTTCAAATAATGATCTGCAGGAATAAACACATTTTCCTCGATTGGCGCTGCGTGATGTTGTTAAGGATGAAAACAAACACAAACCGCTGTATGAATAACAAAGCGCCCCATGGATAAATACTTCAATCTCAACACCTGCTTTTTCTTGAATATGTAAAATTTCAGCCAACGACAATTCACGGGCCAAAACAACTCTTTCAAAACCTTGTTTTTTAAGCGCCAACGCCCCAGCTAAATTATGCACCGCCATTTGTGTACTTGCATGCAAAACAAGTGAGGGAAAACACCTTTTAACAAGACGAGCAACCCCCAAATCTTGCACAATGACAGCATCAACATGGCAATCTGAACAAATTTTAAGACTTTCCATCAATGTTGAAAGTTCTTCTTCTTGCATCAATGTATTGATTGCAACATAAACCTTCTTTCCCAAATGGTGTGCATAGGCAGTGATTTCATCTAAATCATTTTTATCAAAATTAACAGCTTCTGCTCTAGCAGAAAAATGCTTCAATCCCAAATAAATAGCATCTGCACCAAAATAAAATGCACTATATGCTGCCTCTTTATCCCCCGCCGGTGCTAAAAGTTCTGTTTCCATCTTTTCATCCTTTATTTATAACCATCAAAAACAAGTGTTCCTTTTGTTGCATCAAGCGTTGCTCTTTGCCCTATTGGAAAAACAATTCTATCTGCCGTATGTCCATATGGAAAATCCGTCACAACGGGGATTCCTAACTTACCAAAGTATTCATTAAACACTGTTGCCACATCTCCATCAGCCACGTCTTTTGCTGTACAATCAGCACAAGTTGATAAAATAACACCAGCCAAATTTTTCAAATACCCACCCAATCTCAACTGATTAAGCATTCTATCAATTCGATAAGGGGATTCATGCACCTCTTCAACAACCAACAATGCCCCATCCAAGTTTGGCATAAAGGGGGTTCCCATCAATCCAACAAGCATGGTTAATGTTCCACCAAGGACAACCCCTTGTGATTGACCTAAAACAACAGGTGTTAAATTTTTAAGCGACATTCTTCTTTTTTCAACCGCACCTCTAAATGTTTCTAACAACAAAGGGCCAACCCCTCTAAACGCACAATCTGCGTTAAATCCTGAATATGTTACCATTTGACATTTTTTATAAAGTGCTAATTGAAGAGCTGTATTATCACTGAAACCAAAAAATGGTTTATTGGCTTTTTTAATTGCTTTATAATCTAACTTATCTAACAAACGAGGTGAACCATATCCGCCTCTTAAAGCAACAACAATATCTGTTTCTTTATCTGTCAAAGCATGGTTTAAATCTTCTGCCCTTGCATCATCTGCACCTGCTAAATATCGTTCAGCATCAAAAACATGTGGGGCAAAATGAACTTGAAACCCTTCTTTCTTAAAAAATGCTTCAATGGCTGTTTTTTGCCCAATTGGTGCTGGTGAAGCTGGCGCTACAATCGTTACTACTTTCATTTAATATCTCCCATATTATTTAAAATTTCTTTTGCAAACAAAGAAAGAGTATCATCTCTTGCCCCCATAACAGCAATAACATCCCCTGACTTTGCATTTTTTGTTAAATAAGCGAGTGCTTCTGACCTTGTTTCAAAAGAATACGCATTTTTATTGCACTCAATTAATGGCGAAACAATATCTTGAGATAAAATTGTTTTTTGAACTGTACCCCCTACATAATAAACAGGCAACATCAACCAATTAATATTTTTATTTAATTCAGTTTTAAGCATTTGAATTAACCCCTCTTTCATCAATTGAAGCGGTGCAAATCCATGCGGTTGATAAACAACAAATAAATTTTTACCCATCCCCTTTAAAGCATGTAATGAAGCTTTAATTTTTTCTTCATTATGAGCATAATCATCCACAACAGTTATCCCATTCAAACACCCGACATTTTCTAATCTTCTTTTTGTTCCCTTAAATGATAAAAGAGCTTCAATTGCATCTTCTAAAGAAACACCCAACAATAAACTAGCTGCAATGGCTGCCAACGCATTTGAAAGATTATGGACACCAATAAGAGGTAATATATAGTTCTGTCCATTCAAATGAAAAGAAATCCCTTTTTCTGTTTGAAAAACATTTGAAGCATATAATGTTGCTGTTGGATCTTTTTCAATTGAAAATGAAACAATCTCGCTATCAGGCAAAATCAAATTCTTTGTTTCAACACAGTCTTTATTAATCACACAACCTTTTTCAGCTCTTTTTAAAAAAGCTTCAAATAAAGGTTTAATTTCTTCCAATGGTTTATGATCTAATGAAACATTTGTTAATACAGCCACATAAGGATTATACAACTCAATCGAACCATCTGATTCATCTGCTTCAATCACACAAACATCCCCTGTATCAAAAATCAAATTTGACTGCGCTTCATTATGGTAAGCATTTAATCCAATTCCCCCATTGATCATAACTGGGTGCAACTGTGTTTGATATAAAATATGCCCAGTCATAGCTGTAACAGTTGTTTTGCCACTGGTACCAGCAATAGCAACTTTTTTTGCAAAAGTGTGAAAAATATCAGCCAAAACCTCTGCCCTTTTTTGAATCTTAAGACCCAAATCCAATGCTTTTTTCACATCTAAAATCGAAGATTCAACTGCTGATGAAACAACCAGTACATCCACCTTAGAAGTTACCCCCGACCCATCTTGTGGAAACAACTCAATCCCTTGAGAAAGAAGCTTTTCTTTCATCAATGCATTCTTACCCATATCAAAAGCTCTATCTGAACCTAAAACTATGTGACCTGATTTTTTCAAATAAAGAGCTATCGCACTCATCCCAATGCCACCTACACCACAGAAAAAAAATGTTGCCATTTAAAATAGTTTCCTCTAATATAATTAATACCTAGGGTAGCATACCTTAAAATCAACAAAATGTAAAGAGAGGTTAAAGATGAGAAAATACTTTTTATTCACAGTTTGCGCTTTATCTTTTTTAGGAGTAGCAAATGCTCAAGCAAATGATGCTCTTTTTCCTGATTTAGCAAAAATTCAAGCTCAAAAACAAGAAAAAGAAACTGTTTCAAACGAACCAGTTAAACTCTTTGAATCTGAATTAAGCTTTAACGAACCAGTTGTAGAAGAAGATGATGGGTTTGTCGAAGTTGAAACAGAAAAACAACCTCAAAAAACTCAAGAATCTGCTCAAAAAAAACCAACTTCTGAAGAGGAAGAAAAAACAAAAAGTGGTTACTTTGAAATTTACCCCCATGATGTTGAAATTGTCACACCACCAGTTGATGCCTCTTCACAATTTTGCAAAGGTTCATTAACCCTTGAAAACCAAACAAAATATGATTTAAAATCCCTTCAACTCATCATTCAATATGGTGAAGCAAAAGTTCCTTATACATTCCGCCCAATCGCAAGTGGTACTGCAGGGACAGGGAACATCTTTTTGATGGGTAAAAGTTGTCAATATTTAGCCAAAACAGCTGGCATTGAAGTTAAATCTTGCAAAGCTGACAAAATCAGTGATGCTGAGTGTAAACAGCTTGTCAAATATATTTTGAGATAGATGAAAAAATTTTTAAAGCATATTTTGACAATTCTTACAGTTGTCTTTATCCATTTTTCAGCAGACGCGTCCGTTCTTAACAAAACGGACGTGATGCTTTACAAAGAAATTTTTCAAGCCCACCAAAAAGGTCATTACATTACTGCCAAAAGCTTGGAAAAAAAGCTTTCAAACAATCTATTAAAAGGATACATTTTATACGATAAATTCTTTTCACCCAAATACAAAACGACAAAACAAGACATCAATGCTTTTATCAAAACATATGAACATCTACCCATTGCCAATGATGTTTATGCCTTAGGTAAAAAAAAGAATTTTCGTCTTTCAAGCAAATCGCCAAAGGATCCTGTATATGGTAGCAAAGCTGGGTCTTGCTCATATGTTAGAAGAGATGAACCAATCAATCTTCTTGCCAGACAAAAATTTTCATACCTAACACCTATAAAAAAAAATGAGGCAAAAAAGCTATCAGGCAAATTAAAAAAACTCATTGAACAAAAAAGGCTAACTAAGGCATTAGACCTCCTTGAAAGCAAACAAGTTACAAAACTTTTCAACCAAACGGACATCGACATTGTATACACTGCCATTGCTTTTTCTTATTTCTTAGATGGCAATGATGATAAAGCCCTTAAATATGCGCAAAAAGCTATCCATAATTCTGGTGATACATTGCCACTTGCGCATTGGACTGCAGCTCTTTCTTCTTGGCGAACAAAAGATTATGAAAATGCAGCCACCTATTTTGCAACCGCAGCAGATCATGATGAAGGCTATCCCCTTTTAAAATCCAGTGCTGGTTTTTGGGCTGCAAGAGCTTATCTTAAAATGGGTGAATTTCAAAAAGTGGGAAACTACCTTGAACTCGCATCTGGTCAACCTAGAACATTTTATGGATTGCTTGCTTTATATATGATGGGAGATCATCTTGAAAATATTCTTGATGAAGAATCACACCCTGAAATTACCACAAAAGCATCCTTTTCGCACCCTGCATTAAACCGTTTTTACGCCCTCAAACAAGTTGGAAAATCCCACCTTGCTGAAAAAGAATTGGCAGCACTTTATCTCAGTTTAAATAAAGAAAAAAAAGAAAAACTCATTCAATATGCAAGACAAAAAAAATTTTATAAGGAACTAGCAACCTTAACAGGCGTTTCACTCGACACAAAAGAACGGTTCCCCCTACCAAACTGGAAACCATTAAACAACTGGCGTGTCAAAAAAGAACTTGTCTTTGCTTTTGTCAGACAAGAATCTTGCTTTAATAAACATGCAAGAAGTATTGTTGGCGCCAGGGGATTGATGCAAATTATGCCTCAAACCGCAAAAATCATCGCAAAAATGAGTGATATCAAATTCAACATTTCAAAAATGGAAAACGAATCCTACAATCTAGCTTTAGGCCAAAACTATTTGCTTTATTTAATGGATCTTCCCGCTATTAATTATAATCTTATATTCACCGCCGTTGCTTACAATGCAGGACCTGGCAACTTAATTAAATGGAAAAAACAAATGATTTATGATGAAGATCCACTCCTCTTTATCGAAAGCATTCCGTCTAGAGAAACCCGTGGGTTTGTTGAAAGAATTATGGTTAACTTTTGGATTTATAGCTCACTTACAAAATCGTCTTTTGAAAGTATTGAAGCCGTCATTCAAGGCAAATGGCCCATTTATCAACCCTAAATTATTTAGTATTTCTATCTCCAGCAAGAATCCGTTCATCTACAGATGGCCCTGTTGGAACAGCTCTGCTTGACTGCGACAAAGCTGAAGCTGCCTGATCTGCACGTACTGGTTCTTCCAACACTGTTGTTGCTTGACCCTTTTCATTCACACGAACAGCTGTTGCTTCTACTGCTTGTGAATTTTCAGGAGTAGTTGTTTTTTCTGTTTTTGTTTCAGACGCACGAATAATATCACCTAAAGGAGATTTTGGTGCCACAGATTGAACCCCTTTTGCCAATCCCGCCTCAGCCAACTTTGCCATAGCTTGACCCAACTCTTCTCCTTTAATACGCGTAACTTCTGGTTGAACAGTTGTACGCGATTGCATATGCATTGCTTGATCTTTTTCTGCCTGAGAAATAACAACTGAAACAGGAATAATTGGTGCAGCCACACGCTGAGCCATCATTTGTTCTCGCTCAGCTTGCATATTGGAACGTTCAGTCATTTGAGTGTTTTTTTGAGCAAGCATTTCCATTTTTGCTTGATCTTTTGATGCTTGAGCCACAATTTCCATTTTTGTTTGATCAACAACCACGGATGCAGATTTAGAAGACGTTTTTATTTCTTCTTGTTTTTGAGCCTCTTGTCTTAAAAGGGTTTGACGTTTTTCTTCTTCCTTTAAGCGTTTTTCTTCTTTTTCAACTGCAAGCAAGATTTGTTTTGCTTCTTCCTTTGAAAAAGCAACACTTTCTTTTTTAGGCACAGGAGCACCTACCTTAGCAGGACGTTGTGGTGATTTTAGCATCTGAATAAAATCTTTTTTTTCAACAGGTTTCACTTCTTTTTGAACTTCTTTTGAAAGAATAGACATTAAAGATTTTTTTTCAGCTTTTTCAACTTGTTTTTTTAAATCAGGAAGAACAGATTTCAACTCAGAATCTTTAATGATTCGTTTTTTAATTGCTTTAAACATTCTTTGTAAAAAAGAGGTATCATCTTTGCCTTTTGATTTTTGTTTAAAATATTTAATCAACTGATTATTCATGATAACATCTTTTAAATAAGCCTTAAATCCAAGCCCTAAAAGCAACTCATCAAACATTGAGTTTTTAACAGACAAATCACCATTGCGAAGTTTTGCACCTTGAATACCATAAAGCAACACATCAAAAAACTTTTGAAGCGGGCTTCGTTGTTTTTTATTTGGATTATCAGCCTGACGTTTTAAATCAATATTTTCAGGACGAACTGGCATTTGCAAAAAAGGATCTTGTTGAATTGTTCTTGGTTTAACAACTTCTTGAACAAGCTCATTTTCATCTTCTGCATCATCCGTATCCCAAGAAGTGTCAGAATCATCATCGTCATCATCTTCTTCATCAAAATCTTCATCTGTTTCAGGATCATCTGGATCTGTTGGGAATGGCTTTTTCTTCTTGCGTTTTTTCTTTTTCCGCTCAAGATAAAACGGATCCAAATATGATGGGGCCTCTAAGCCGTTTTTTTCAGCCAATTCTTCATCTTGTTTTTCATCAATATCAGCTTGCATATACCCTCCCAACTTCTCATTTTGTGTTTCTATTATAGCAGAAAAGCATTTTTTTCGCAATAAAAAACGTATTTTTCAAAATATTCTTGATTTTTGCATAATTTTGTGCCTAAATAAACCTCGATTAAAAATCCAGCAAAATGCTGAAAAAGTGAACTAGAATAAAGGAGATAATATATGACAGTTCGTGTTGCTATTAACGGTTTCGGCCGTATTGGACGTTTAGTCTACCGTGCATTCTTGGAATCTGGTCGCAAAGACATTGATATCGTTGCAATCAACGACTTAGGTGATGCAAATGCTAACGCATATCTTTTAAAATACGACTCAATTCACCGCGAAACACCATTTGATGTTCGTGCAGAAGGCGAATACATCATCGCTGGCGATTACAAAACAAAAGTTATCGCTCAACGTGATCCAACACAACTTCCTTGGAAAGAAATGGATATCGATATCGTAATGGAATGTACAGGTATCTTCACAGCTAAAGAAAAAGCTATGGTCCATATCGAAGCTGGTGCAAAACGTGTTCTCGTTTCTGCTCCATCACAAGGCGCTGATAAAACAATCGTTTTTGGTGTTAACCAAGACACATTAACATCAGAAGACCTCGTTGTTTCAAATGCATCTTGCACAACAAACTGCTTGGCTCCTGTTGCTTATGTTTTGGATAAAGAATTTGGCATTGAACAAGGTTTCATGACAACAATTCACTCATACACAAACGATCAAAAAATCTTAGACCAAGTCCACAAAGACTTGTACCGTTCTCGTGCAGCTGCTATGAGCATGATTCCAACATCAACAGGTGCTGCAAAAGCTGTTGGTTTGGTTTTACCTCAATTGGCAGGTAAATTGGATGGCGTTTCAATCCGCGTTCCAACACCAGACGTTTCAATCGTTGATGCTAACCTCATCATGAAACGCCCTGTCACAAAAGAAGAAGTTAATGCTGTGATGAAAAAATACTCAGAAACAGAATTAAAAGGCATTTTAGGTTACAATGAATTGCCTCTCGTTTCAATTGACTTCACACACAACCCACACTCATCAACATTTGATGCTAACGGCACAAAAGTTATGGGTGGCACACAATTGCGTGTAATGAGCTGGTACGACAACGAATGGGGTTTCTCAAACCGCATGCTCGACACAGCTGCTTACATGGGTGGCTTAATTAAATAATTTTTAAAAGAGGCAAAAGCCTCCTTTAAAAAGGAAAGCTTTAGAAGGAGGGAATTGTAATTTTTTTACAAATCCCTCTTTTTAATTTAAAAGAATAAAGGAAATCAAATGACATACAAAACATTAAATGACTTTGACTTCAATGGAAAAACTGTTTTTGTCCGCGCAGACTTAAACGTTCCTGCAAAAGAAGGCAAAATCACAGACACAACACGTATTGACAGATTCGTTCCAACACTTAAAGAACTCACAGAAAAAGGGGCAAAAGTTGTTGTAGCATCTCACTTTGGTCGTCCAAAAGGTGAAAAAAATCCAGAATTCTCAATGGCATTTTTAGCTCCAGCTTTGGAACAAGCAAGTGGTCTTAAAGTAACATTTGTCAATGACTGTATCGGAAACGAAAGAGATACTGTTATTCGCAACATGAACACCGGTGATGTTGTTTTACTTGAAAACCTCCGTTACTATGCAGGCGAAGAAAAAAATGATAAAGATTTTGCAGAACAACTCGCAAGCGGTATTGATGTTTATGTTGACGATGCTTTCTCAACAGCTCACCGTGCACACGCTTCAACAGAAGGAATGGCACACCTTTTACCAAGAGCTGCTGGCAGATTAATGCAAGAAGAATTAGAAGCTCTTGATAAAGCTCTTGGCAATCCAGAACGCCCTGCTGTTGCAGTTGTTGGTGGTTCAAAAGTTTCAACAAAACTTGATTTGCTCGGAAACCTTGTTAAAAAAGTTGATTACCTCTGTATCGGTGGTGGTATGGCACACACATTTTTGGCTGCAAAAGGTATCCCAATGGGTGAAGGTTCACTTGTTGAAACAGGTATGATTTCAACAGCTAAAGAAATTATGGACAATGCAGGCAACTGCAAAATCGTTCTCCCAGTTGACCTTGTTTGGGCTGATAAATTTGGTGAAGGTCAAACACCTCACACTTCAGAAGCAAATGAAGTTCCAGCGGGTAAAGTTTTGTTAGATATCGGTGAAAAATCTGTTAAAGAATTTGTCGATGTTATTAAAAACTGCAAAACTCTCATTTGGAATGGACCTGTTGGCGCATTTGAATTAAAACCATTTGACAAAGGCACAAACGACATTGCTGTTGAAGTTGCAAAACTCACAAAAGAAGGTAAACTCACATCTGTTGCTGGCGGCGGTGATACTGTTTCAGCTCTTAAAAAAGCAGGTGCTGAACCTGATTTAACATACGTTTCAGCAGCTGGTGGTGCTTTCCTCGAATGGATGGAAGGCAAATCACTTCCTGGTGTTGCAATCTTAGAAAAATAATTTTTCTAACCAAAAGAAAACCACCGAAAAATCGGTGGTTTTTTTTCAAAAAAATCTATTCAATTGAAGCTGTTTTCTGAGCCTTATATATATTCTGATATTGACCAACAATATGACCAATAACAACACCTTGATGTTCTTTTTTCTCTTCAGTCACTTTTTGAACTAAAACATTTTCTTTTTGAACTTGAGCTTGAATTTGTTCTTGTTGTTGAACTCCTGTCATATCTGGAGAAAACAAAGTTCCCACAAAAAAAGCAAGGAAATACAAAATAGCTAAACAAATTAATCGTTTTATCATATGCATGGTACCCTCCTAACACATAATTATACCCTTGTTATAATACTATTGTATCATACTTTTGATTTTTGTCAACATATTTTGATATTATTTACAACAATATCAAAAATAAACAAATTTCAACGAGTTAAAACTCATCTATCTTTTTGAGGAATCCAATAATTTGCTTTTTTAGGACCTGTAGATTGTTTTAAAATCTTTTGAGGTGTATTTTCTTTTTTTTCTTCTTTTTTCATCTCAGAAGAAAGGTAATGCGCACCAGCAATAATTGAAAAACTAACCAACAAACCAAATATTCCTGTTATAGCACAACTTTTAAATTCAGCTTTTGCAACATCCATAAAAAACCTCCTTTATTACCTACAAAAATATACTGAACTTATTTCTAACAAAATACAAGAAAATTTATTCAAACTTTGCAAAAGTGCTATAAAAAAAAAGAGCTGAGATTATTTTACCTATCTCAACTCTTTTTTTTATTTTAAAGTAATAAAGAATACCAATTAATTTGCTCTTTCTTTTTGATCAATCTTTTTCTGATTAATAAGCGCCGGCATTTGATCAGATTTTTGAATAAGTTTAGGTGCCGCTTCTACAGATTTTGTTTCCACTTCTTTTGAAGAAGAAAAAACACCCATATACGTCGCTGTGCCTAAAACAATTAACAAGGCAGAACAAACACCGATATTTGAAATTGGTTCATAATCTTCATATACTTTTTTTTGCATAATTAAATTTCTTTTTTATCTAGAATGTACAAATTTTTCATTTTCTTTTTAAATTAATATCCCTTTGCAAAAAAAGCAAAGGGATTAAATAAATTTATCGTACATTTTCAGAACATGAAATGCAAGCACCGCATTTAGAACATGTAGCATGACTTCCAACTTTTTTTGCAGGCACATTTTCTAAAGAAGCAGCTTTTCTGTCTGTTCGTTCCAACGCGGTATAACTCATAACAAAAAGATTAGTGATTATAATTGCAGTTGCAACTACACCCATCGCTTTCGCTGTTTTAATCATACGTTCGAGATCTTTATCAGTCATTTTATCCTCCTATATTTTTTTTACCATTCTAAAAGTATAATCCTATTTTAAATAACATCGTATTTATCAATTGACAAATTAAGTATATCATGAATTTATTTTTTTGTCAACATATTTTTAAAACAAAAAGATTATACACATTTTTATTATACTATACTGAAATATTATCTTTTTATATCAAATAGTTATATTATTATTCTTTTTTTAGAACCCATTTCTTTCGTTTCTTTTTTTTATTCAAAGATAAAAAACCAATTACCAATGTTATCGCTGCAAAAAACAGACAACTCCATCGGAAATTGGTTTCTTCATATACTTTTTTTGTATAATTAAATTTCTTTTTTATCTAGAATGCAAAAATTTTTCATTTTCCTTTAAACACAAAGCATCCACCTTTTGTGAACAAACAGGAACAGGTGCTTTTTGCCCCATTTCAGCCCCTTTTGCAACTGGTTGGAGGTGTTTTTCTTGAGAGGCTAATGCTACAACTGCAAGTATAACCATAAAGCCTAAAGTTGACAAGCCATTCTTGTTAGAATGAAGCTCTTTTTCATAACGGCATCTTACTGAAAATGCCTCTTGTTCGAGTCTAAAATTTTTATTTTCTTTTATCATAAAAAACCTTTGTTTAAGTTAATACAAATATGTATTTAGATAGCGATATACCCAAATGCAAATAACACTTAGTCAAAAGACTAATTCAATGTAGGCCACACTCTATTTTAATTCATTTATTTTACAGGGGAAATGAATCCATATAAAACAAAGACGTCATCCAATAGAGACATGACACTCATACCCACAAAACAGCATTTAAACACGCAAATAAAAGCAATTTCTTTTAACCAGGTCAAAGATACGCATGAACAACGAAGTTCATCAAAAAACCCAAAAAAAAGGCCCCTAGGATGAGTAGGGGCAAGGAGGGTAAAGGAGGGAGTAAATAGGAAGTGTGAAGGACGAGTGTATAAAAGGTTCGGCAGTGACCTACTCTTCCGCAGCTTAAGCTGAAGTACCATTGGCGCAGTAAAGTTTCACGGCCGAGTTCGGAATGGGATCGGGTGGTACCTTTACGCAATAGCCACCGAACCATTCATACACTCATCGGTCTTTAAAGAAGATAGAGACAACTAAAAGATAAGATTTAAAATACGCATAGCGTATAGATAAAATATCTATAGTTGAACAAGTCAATCAGGTAATTAGTATCAGTCAGCTCAACACATCACTGTGCTTTCACCCCTGACCTATCGAAGTGGTTGTCTACCACCACCTTAATTGGGATACCTAGTTTTAAGGGAAGCTTCCCGCTTAGATGCCTTCAGCGGTTATCTCGTCCGAGCGTAGCTACCCAGCGGTGCTCCTGGCGGAACAACTGGTACACTAGTGGCTCGTTCACCCCGGTCCTCTCGTACTAAGGGCAACTCCTTTCAAGTATCCTACACCCACGGCAGATAGGGACCAAACTGTCTCACGACGTTCTGAACCCAACTCACGTACCGCTTTAATCGGCGAACAGCCGAACCCTTGGGACCTGCTCCAGCCCCAGGATGCGATGAGTCGACATCGAGGTGCCAAACACCCCCGTCGATGTGGACTCTTGGGGGGTATCAGCCTGTTATCCCCGGCGTACCTTTTATCCGTTAAGCGATGGCCCTTCCATGCGGAACCACCGGATCACTATGACCGACTTTCGTCTCTGCTCGAATTGTCACTCTCGCAGTCAGGCTGGCTTTTGCCATTACACTCTAAAATCTGATTTCCGACCAGATCGAGCCAACCTTTGCGCGCCTCCGTTACTCTTTGGGAGGCGACCGCCCCAGTCAAACTACCCACCACGCAGGGTCCCTTTCCTCG
>JAZQXL010000003.1:0-16297 GCA_045632845.1 Alphaproteobacteria bacterium | reverse complement strand
TACAGGGTGGTTTTCTTCAGATGAAAAACCAGATAAACCGGCTCAACAAGCTACAGCTAAACCAAAACCAGAAAAACCAGAACAAGAAGAGAGTTTTTTAGGGAGTGTTGGATCTTGGTTTTCAAGACAAGCAGATGCTGTTACAGGGTGGTTTTCTTCAGATGAAAAACCAGATAAACCGGCTCAACAAGCTACAGCTAAACCAAAACCAGAAAAGCCAGAACAAGAAGAGAGTTTTTTAGGGAGTGTTGGATCTTGGTTTTCAAGACAAGCAGATGCTGTTGCAGGGTGGTTTTCTTCAGATGAAAAAGTTGATGCTCAAACATTAACTTCAGCACAACCAGAACAAACAAGTCAAGTTATCCATACGGCTTCAGAACGGCCAAAACTTAGCCAATTTGGTCAACAAGAATCAACTGGTCCAAAAGTGGCAGGGGATGTTGAGGTTGTTAAGGGAGTGACGGCAGATGAAATGCGCAAGAGTGGAAAGTTCACTGAATTTGAAATTCAAGAAATTTATTCAAGAGGGCAAGCAAAAGCTAGAGCCGTGATGGGAAATCCTGATTTGAGTGCAAAATTAAGAGCAGCCGGTAAGGAAGTTACCATTACACAAGATGAACTTGGTGTTACACGATCACAAATTATCGCATTGGGTAAGATGAGCAAAGAGGGATAAGATTTTAAATCCCTCACGCCTTTGCGTGTGTCATATATTGAGGTTTTCTTAAATGTCCAAGCGCCTCATTTAAATGCATACCATAGAGCGAGGTTATTTGTGGAAACCACTTGCATTTTCTTAACAACTATGGTTTAGTACTCTTATTAATTCAAAAATAGGAGCTAAAAAAATGAAATTTAAAAAACTGAAATCTGAATCTGGTCGGTCAATGGTGGAAATGTTGGGTGTTTTGGCGATTATCGGCGTGCTTTCCGTCGGCGGGATTGCAGGGTATAGCCTCTCTATGCGTCGTCACAGAGCGAATGGGATTGTTGATTTTATATCAAAATATACAGCAGAAGCTTATGGTTTTTGTCATAAAAAACTTATGGATGCTGAAATCACAGATATAACAGAATGTGATATAACCCATAACTCTGAAATATCTTCATTCCATGAGGATGCAGAAATTCTTGACTTGGGACGACTTCCATCACCAATCATGTTGTTCGGTGTTGAAGAGATTTCTACTGACGCCAATGGTACAGCTATCGTGACTGTTTATGCTGATATGAGTGATGAAAAAATCTGTCAAGCCGTTGGCGCCATCACTGGGTCTGAATGTGGCAAAGGCCATCATGGACCTCGCATCGAAATTTCCATCAAACAAAATTAGCTCCTATCCAACTCAAAAAAGAGAGGTTTTATCCTCTCTTTTTTTTATCTTCACATTCCTTTAACCTCGCTCTTAACTTACAGGCATTGAGTGTTTTTAAAAGGCTAATTTAAAAAAAAGACGTTTTTTTTGAAAAAAATTCTTTTTTATGCTATACTATACGTTAGGGAAATATTTTTAAGGGGGAAAATAGACATGGTATGGTATAATCCGTTTTCTTTGCGCAATCCATTTACTTGGTTGATGGGTAAAGAAGCGCCAGCTGATGCAACAAGAACGTTGGCCAGTGCTGGGCAAAGGCATCAAGAACAGGCTGATGATTTGCAATACAAAAGAGGGGCTGAAAGGGGATAGGTGCGTATGGGCTTGTTGGATTTTTTTGGGTTAGCTTCTGAACAAACGCTTGAAAACGCTGATGCAAATGAGAAAAATCAAGTGCATGAGGCGTTGTCTTTTTCTGATAAAGACCCTCAAAAACGGCAGGAGGCCATTACCGCTTATCAACAAAATTATCAACAGTTGTACCGCCAGTTGCCTGAGGGGTGGCGCCCTTATTTGCTTGAGATGGCAAAGAATGCCACGGGGCAAGAAATTATTGCCAATCTGCCCAAAGATGTTAAGGTCAAAGTGATGAGTTTTTCAAGCTTACAGGGGGCTGCGGCGGGGTATGACCCATCAAAAAACCAGTTGCAATTGACAGATGCTGTTAAGATGCAAAACCGATCTTTTGGCAAAGATGACCCTTATACCTGCTTGGTGCATGAATGTCGCCACGCGGTGCAAGACCACCTTGGGTTGACATTGGGGGCGGGCAATTCGGCCAAAGATGTGGCTGAAAACAACCTTTTTGTTGAGGCAGATGCTTTTGCTTTCAGTGATACTGAGGGGGCAATTTTTCAAACATTTGGCACGTCAAAACCAGATGAAAATGCAATTAAGGCTTTTATGAACAAAGACTTGTTGCGGGAAAAAGAAAAACGAGCCATGGGTTTGGGGGAAGAAACCATCAAACGGTTGAGCGATATGCAAAAGAAAAAGCCCGCTTATTTGTTGCAACAAGCACTCAAAAAAACGAATGGAAACCTGCATTTGGCAAGAAAAAAAATGCGTGGGGAGTTGTTGTTGAACCATTTGAGTACGGTTGGTAACTTAAGTATGCAGCAAAAATATGAGATGAATGGTTTGAAAATTGCTTTGTTAGACATTTATGAGGGAAAGGCGGATTTGAACGATGACCCAGATTTGACAAAGAAAATCAAAACAGAAATTGCCAAAGCAAATGGCGTTTCACTTGCCGAGGTGGAAAAGAACTTTAAACCAACGCCTGCGTTTGAACAGGCTATTAAATATATTCAAAATAACAAAGATATGCGTGTGGGAGACTTGTATCAAGGGATTGAAAAAATATATCAAAATCAAGCAATTGCATCAATGCAGTCTGAAAATATGATGTTAATGCGGGCAAAGGCGACTCAAGGGGAAAGATAAAAGAGAACAGTCAAATGGGATTATTAAGTTTTTTGGGCATTTCAAGTATTGAAGAAATTTCAGCTTCTGACGCAAGCTTTCAAAGTCAATTGAAAGAACCCTTGAATCTGCAAGATAAAGACCCCGAAAAACGCAAAGCAGCTATTGATGCTTATCAACAAAATTAGCCCCTATCCAACTTAAAAAAGAGAGGATAAAACCTCTCTTTTTTGATTTTGTGTAATAAATTAATTAGGATGAATCACAAAATAGGTCATGACTCTACTATCAAAATTATAGCAGGATATTCCTGAGATAGATCCAACAGCTTGACAGAGTTTTTTATCATTAAATTCAACATTAACTATCACTTCATCCCCCCCAGTATCAGAAGCTGGAGCGGTGGAGGAAACAGATATTTTAGCTACACCAGCAGGAAGAGAACCTACACCAGAATTTTCAAAACTTATCCGTGGACAATAACCAATATTCTCTGTATCCCCATCTATAATAGATTTTTGACAATTGGCATAGTTAACCAATGCAAATTTGCTGACTAAATCAGCCACCTGATTGGCTCTGTGTTTAAGCATAGAGAGGGAGTATCCTGCAATCCCGCCGACGGAAAGCACCCCGATGATGGCCAAGACGCCGAGCATTTCCACCATCGACCGACCAGATTCAAGTTTTTTAAAATTCATTTTAAGCTCCTAGTTTTGTTTGATTTGAATAGGTAGTTGCGCAGAATCATCACAGGCTGAACCTACAATGGAAGCCACAGCTTGGCAGAGTTTTTTATCAGTAAATTTTGTGTAAATATTAACAATGTCAACACCGTTATTACTTGTGTTAATCTGCTCCAGCCAGATAGCCTCCATTCCACTAGGGACAGGGCCAACATCAGGTTGTAAATCTTCATCAGCATAATATGAGGTCCATAGCTGGCAATCATCTATATCAGTATCTCCATCTAAAACTTTTTTTTGACATTTTGAATATGAAGTCAAAGCAAATTTTGAGACATAGTCCACAATCTGATTAGCTCTGTGTCTGCGCATAGAGAGGGAGTAACCCGCAATGCCGCCGACGGAAAGCACACCGATAATGGCCAAAACGCCCAACATTTCAACCATTGACCGACCGGATTCAAGTTTTTTAAATTTCATTTTAAGCTCCTAGTTTTGTGACTGTATGGAAGTACTAAACCACATTTAAAGAAGAAACACAAGTGTTTTTTCTAAGCCAGCAAGCGCCCTGAAACCTCAATTAAAAAGCCCGACCTCTGGTGAGTTAAGAGCTGGCGGCCTAAAGGGTAACTAAAGTAAAATCAACTCATTCGTGTACATTATCGCTTACGCTTCTTTGTCCGTACACGTCAATCGCTGATTTTATCTTTATTTCCTCCTTTATACCTTGCTCTTAACACGTACCACAGGCAAGAGGTTTTCTTAAATGCCCGAGCGTCAGTGAGTTAAGAGCTAGCACAAAATAGCCAAATAAAGATGAATGCACCGACTGTATAGTACGGATAAAAAGGGCTTTTAGCCCAAGGTACTTGAGGGAGATGTATTCGCTTTAGGTGGCATTTTGTGTGTCAGCTCTTAACACACAGGGGGTGGGGCCCTTAAAAATGATACCATCTAAAACACGCGTACAGTCGTATTCTTTATGAATACCATCTTTTCCCCACTTTATGGGGATGTTTTGTATATTAATTTTCCATCCTTATTATATTTTTTTAAACCATCTCTTTTCCCCTTTTTATAGGTGGTTTCTAACTTTAAATTTCCACTTTCATAGTACTCTTTTTCAATGCCGTCTATTTGATCCATTTTATATGGGGTTTCAGATTTTAACTTTCCACTCTCATAGTACTCTTTTTCAATGCCGTCTATTTGACTATAACCATCTCTTTGAACCGCTTTATAAGGGATCTCAGATTTTAACTTTCCACTCTCATAGTATTTTTTATCAATGCCGTCTAGTTGACCCATTTTATAGGTGGTTTCAGATTTTAAATTTCCATTATCATAGTATTTTTTATCAATGCCGTCTAGTTGATCCATTTTATACGGGGTTTCAGATTTTAACTTTCCACTCTCATAGTACTCTTTTTTAAAACCATCTCTTTTCCCCTCTTTATAGGAGATTTCTAGCTTTAAATTTCCACTTTCATAGTACTCTTTTTCAATGCCGTCTTTTTCCCCATTTTTATAGGTGGTTTCTAACTTTAAATTTCCATTATCATAGTATTCTCTTTGAACGCCGTCTTTTTTCCCCTTTTTATAAAAATAGTCAAATTTTAATTGTCCGTTGTCATAGTATTCTTTGAGAATGCCGTCTTTTACATCCAAGTAGCGTACGAAGTTTGAGTTTTCATCTCTATCTTCTTCTTTATTTTTATAAGAGACTTCTAGCTTTAATTGTCCGTTGCTACGATATTCTTTGCGAATGCCGTCTTTTTTCCCCTCTTTATAGGTGGTTTCCAACTTTAAATTTCCATTATCATAGTATTCTCTTTGAATGCCGTCTTTTTTCCCCTCTTTATAGGTGGTTTCTAACTTTAAATTTCCATTATCATAGTATTCTCTTTGAACGTCGTCTTTTTTTCCCTCTTTATAAAAATAGTCAAATTTTAATTGTCCGTTAGGAAAAAAATGTTTTTCAACACCGTCTTTTCCCCCCTCTTTGTAAGCGATTTCTAGCTTTAATTTTCCATCGTCATAGTATTCTTTTTGGGTACCTTCTTTCTTGTCATTTTTATATGGGGTTTCTATACGCAATTGCTCGAATCTAAAAAAATGTTTTTCAAATCCTTCTTTTTTCCCTTCTTTATAAGAGACTTCTAGCTTTAATTGCCCAGTGTCATAGTATTCTTTTTGAAAGCCGTCTTCTTTCCCATCTTTATAAAAATATTCAGCCTCTAATTTTCCATTATAATGGTATTTTTTAGCAATCCCTTCTTTTTTATCTTCTTTATAGGAGATTTCTAGCTTTAATTGTCCATTATCATAGTATTCTTTTTGAGAGCCGTCTATTTTATCTTCTTTATAGGTGGTTTCTAACTTTAAGTTTCCACTTTCATAGTACTCTTTTTCAATGCCGTCTATTTCCCCATTTTTATAGGGGATTTCTAGCTTTAATTGTCCATTATCATAGTATTCTTTTTGAATGCCTTCTTCTTTCCCATCTTTATAAAAATATTCAGCCTCTAATTTCCCATTATGATGGTATGCTTTGCAAATGCCTTCTATTTTTCCATCTTTATAGGGAATTTCAGCTTTTAAATACCCATCGTCATAGTATTCTTTGTGAATGCCCTCTTTTTTCCCGTTTTTATAAAAATATTCAGCCTCTAATTGCCCATTGTAATGGTATTCTTTGTGAATGCCTTCTATTTTTCCATCTTTATAGGGGGTTTCAAATCTTAATTTTCCATTTTGCCTATAATATCCTTTTCCTATTCCGTCTTCTTTCCCATCTTTATAGGGAGTTGTAGATAGTAATTCTCCCGTTGGGTGGTATTCTTTTTTGATCCCATCTTTTTTCCCATTTTTATAGGGGATTTTAATCAATAGCTCTCCATACATGTTGTTATATTTTACAACCCCTGTGATGGGTTTTCTTGCTAAATCACAAAGCATATCACCACAAGATTGTGTTTGGATTGAATCGTATTCTTTTTCGTTTAAAATATACGTGCATAAAACAGCGGTTGATACCATTAATAGAGCTGGGAATTTTTTCATCATATGCCTTAGAATAATTTTGTTGATTATGAGCTTAATCCAAGAACACTCTGATTGCAAAATAACCAGGGTGCGCCATTTTTATGTTGAATTTTCAATGTGTTAAAACCCATTAAAATGTGTATCTGACTTTTAACATTAAAGCATGGGTGTTGAATTTGGCCGTTTCGCCTCGGTTGCCACCATGTTCATTGACTTTGAAAAAGCGATATTCGGCCCCAACGGTGATTGGCAATGTAATTGGCAATTCATAATCAGCCCCGAGCATAAATTGCATGGCAGGGGTATTTTCATGTTCAAAACGGGCATAACCAAGACCCAAGCCGACATAAGGATCAATCACAGGAACAAGAGGAATGTTGACATAAGCATTTGCCATCAACGCATCAACATTGGAGTGTCCGCCATCTTTAACATCTGGATGAATGCGCAAATATTCCCCTTCAACCCGCACATCTGTTAACCCAAGAGGAAGTTGGTAGCCTGCTGCAAAAGAATAAACGCCTGAATCATCATAGCTTGAGCGGTCATTGTTTTTAAGCACAGAGCCGTTGTTAAAAGCAGCACCCAACCCAAACGAGCCATAAAAATCAGCATGTGCTACGCTTGAAATTAAACCAAGTGTTAAAAGTGAAGCAAATAAATAAGATTTCATTTTTCTTGTCCTTTCCGAGCTAAACAAGGCGCTTTTGCCCGCCCCATATAAAATTTAAGATAAAATATTATCTCCTTTAACGAAAACATAACAAAATATTTAGGTGTTGTCATCATTTTTTATTGCCTTTTTGAAATTATTTTGATATATTCGGTAAAATCAAACAAGTTTTATTATGAAAAATGAAAGGGTATGAAAATGAAACTTCCTTTAATGCCTAAGGCTACGGCTGTGTGGTTGGTTGAAAATACAGGCCTTACTTTTCAACAAATTGCAGATTTTTGCGGTATGCATATGTTAGAAATTCAAGCAATTGCTGATGGTGATGTTGCTTCTCACATCATGGGATTTAATCCAATTTTGAACAACCAATTAACACTTGAAGAAATCAAACGTTGCGAAGCTGACGAAAATGCACGTTTGGAATTGTATCAAAACGAAGAAGTTGAACGTTTGCTTAACAAAGGCGCTCGCTATTTGTCAA
Source organism: Alphaproteobacteria bacterium (assembly GCA_045632845.1). Lineage (GTDB taxonomy): Bacteria > Pseudomonadota > Alphaproteobacteria > CAAHEQ01 > UBA3637 > RGIG4140. Next base: position 8,608 of record JAZQXL010000003.1, on the reverse strand, counting down.
ATGCAAAACGGGGTGATAGACCTTCAGGTATTGCTTGGATTGTGCGTAACCATCCAGAAGTTTCTGATATGGAAATTGTCAGATTGCTCAGAACAACCAAAGCAACAATCACATCGATTCGTGAACGCACACACAAAAATATTCAAAACATTCACCCAAAAAACCCAGTCACATTGGGTCTTTGCTCTGAAGCTGATTTGAACAGAGCGATTGCTATGTCTGTTAAAAAAGTAACGCAATAGGGGAATGCTATAAAACTGGGGCGTGGCTTTTTTAAACAAAAATTTTTTTGATAACGGTTTAAGAAAGTCACGCTTTTTTTATTAACAAAATAGGGAAAGGAAAATAAAATGTCTGATACAGTAACAATGGTTACATCTGATGGGGGAAAATTAGCATCTTATATCGAACGCATTGAACGCATTGAAGAAGAACGTAAAGAATTGGGCGCTGATATGCGAGAAATTTTTGCTGAAGCAAAAGGCAATGGCTTTGATGTAAAGGTGATGCGTCAAATTTTAAGATTGCGCAAAATGACACCAGCGGACCGTGCTGAAACTGAATTTTTGCGTGAAGAGTATAAAAAACTTTTAGGCATTGCTGAATAATACTTGATTTTAAGTTCATTATCGAGTAAATTTAAAGTGCAATCTTTTTGGAGGAACTTATTTATGAACAAAACAGCTTTTACTCTCATTCTTTTAGCAGGCGCAGGGTTGATGTGCTTTGATGCTTTGGCTCAAGGACCTGTCGTTTCAAGAACGGAAACAACTTATACAAAAGACAATGAAATTATCATGGATGGTTACACACCATTGGATGAAATTGATAACTCTGTTAAAACAAGTGTCAAACGCTACAATGTGCCACAAGCAGGGCAAGCTCCTGTTCAACAACCACGTCCATCTTATGTGATGCCTGTGAATGCTGTTGTACCAGTTCAAGCTCCTGTTGCTCAACGTTACCAATTGCCACAAGGGGCAGCTCCTGTTCAAGCTCCTGCGTATGTTGCACCGCAAGCACCTCAAATGGTTCAAGCACCTGTTCACCAAATTCAAGGACAAGTGGTTATCCCAGCAAATGCGGGGGCAGTCATTCCAGCTGAAGCTTATGCTGCCAAACCTGTTCCAACAAATATGAATTGTGCTGGTGCAGCAAATTGCCCATCTAGAATTTCAAGTGTTGAATACAAACAATCACCTGTGAAAGTTCAATATCCAGTTGTTCGCCAATATCCTGTTTCAGTGGAATACCCTGTAACAGTTAACCGTGAAGTGACTGTGCGTCAACCTGTTGTGGTTGAACAACCTGTTGTGGTGCAAAAACCTGTGGTTGTGAACCAACCTGTGATGGTTCAAAGAGCTCCTGCATACATTCGTCAACAAGCTGTTCGTATGCAACAACAACCTTCTTTTGTGCAACAACAACAAATCGTTGTGGAAGCACCTGCTGGTCAAGTGTTGCCACCTTGTACAACAGGAAATTGCAGATAAAAACTTTTTTTACTTGATATAGGTGAAAAATTTTGCTATGATAAAGCCATCTCGTAAGTAGGTGGCTTTAATTTTTGTTTCAAAACACAAGGGTTGCATAGGGCTTTTTGTTAAGGTGTTTTGAAGGATTTTTATAATAATCAATTTTTTATTTTGAGGGCATATGAAACAAAATCAAAAAAAACGGTTCAATAATGGGCGATTTAACAATCGTAATCAACAAAAACAAATTACAAGAAACACTGTTTTTGACAGTTCTGGTCCTTGTGGAAAATTGAGGGGTACACCTTTGCAGTTGGTTGAAAAATATCAAGCAGGGGCAAAAGATGCTTTGATGCAAAATGATATTGTTTTGGCTCAAACATGTATGCAATTTGCAGATCATTATATCCGTTTGCAAAATTTGGCCATTCAAAATGAACAACGGGGCAATCAAAACAATCAACCGCGTCAACAAAGAGAGGTGGATGTTCAAGACGAGTTGCCAGAAATTCAAATGCCTGAAGCCAAAGAGGTAGAGGGTGAGGGCGCTGTGACTGAACAAGCGGTTTCAGCCCCTGTTGCTGAGGTGGAAAGTGAAGAGGCACCTGTAGCGGTTGAAAAGGCAGAAAAAAAGGCAGAGGCAAAAGAAAAACCTGCTACAAAAGAAGGCAAGGCAAAACCTGTGGTTGTGAAAGTTAAACGCAAGGTTAAAGCCCTTGAACCAGAGGGGCAAGTTTCAGAACAGCCCGTGGAAGCAGTCGTTCAAACAGCTGAGGCATAACAAAGAACAGGGGGGTAAAAAATGTCTTTAACAATGGGGTTAGATGTTTTGATGGTGGCGCTGTTGATGGTGGCCATTGTGTATGCCATTGTGCTTGATCATCACTTATCTTCCACAAGGGAAAATAACCGCATGCTTGCGGGGTTGATTGATCAATTTTATCAAGCAGCAGCCAGAACGCATGATGAGGTTTTAAAACTTAAAAACACACAAGAGCGGTTGCGTCAAGAATTGCAAAAAGAATCTGATAGAGCTTTGAAATTAAAGCAAGATTTGGTCGCTGTTTTGGAGACAGTTGATAAAAAAACGTTGATGTCAGCTGGAGGGTATACCCCTGTTTTTGATGCGGGGTATCACGCTCATTTGCAAGATGTAACACCTGAAATCAGCCGTTCGGAAGAAGAGCTTTTGCTTGCGTTGAAAGATTTGAAATAAAGGACTTTTTATGGGGCGTAAAAAAGACATTTTTGAAGAAATTGACCTTGCGAGAGTGCCATATTTCCATTCAGAGTATCGTCCGAGTTTTTTCTTAATTTTGTTCATAATTGTGGCGCTTGGTTGTTTGGTTGCGCATGGGGTTGAGGTTTATCATTTCCTCAAACACCTGTGAGTTAAGAGCTGACGGATTAAAGGGATAGTGAGGTTAAAATAAAAGAGAGGATAAAACCTCTCTTTTTTGAGTTTTGGGAAGGGAGGGTTAGTTTTGTTTGATGTTAAAATTAATACGATTAAGAGAGTCACAAGGGGCTCCAACAACTGAACCGACTGTTTTGCAGAGTTGGTCATCATCAAACTCCATACTTAATCTGACGTTGTCATAACCATCGGCTGATGAAAAACCTATGGCACCAAGTCCAGTAATGCCACTGGGCAAATTATTCAGGTCTGTGTTGCTCCAAGAAACATAATCACAGTTAGAAATGGATGTTTTATCCCCATTTAGAATTTTTTGCAGACATTTGCCATAAGCAACCACTGCAAATTTTGAGGCAAAGTCCAGAGCGCCATTTGCCCGATGACGACGCATAGAAAGGGAATATCCCGCAATACCGCCGACAGAAAGCACACCGATGATGGCCAAAACGCCCAACATTTCCACCATCGAGCGACCAGATTCAAGTTTTTTAAATTTCATTTTTTAACTCCTAGTTTTGTGATTGCATAGAACAACTAAAGCACAGAATATTCAGTAAAGCAAGGATAAAAAACACTCCCTATTTTATCACATAAAAAAGAGAGGGAAAACCTCTCTTTTTTTGATGGTGATCCTTTAATGTTGTTCAACTCTAAATCGAACATAATCTTTAACATTATCATAGCATTCATGGCCTGTGACTGCTCCAACAGCTTGACAAAGTTTGTCATCGTCAAAATGGATGCTAAAACTGATAGTGTCAATCCCGTTAGATGATTGATTATCAAATCTAATACCATATAATCGGTTTATTCCGGCTGGCAAAGGTCCGATATCCGCATTGGTAGTATCCAATGTGTCAGATCGAGAACAACCTTCAAGTGTATCTGTTTCACCATTCAAAATTTTTTGTTGACATTGACCATACGCAACAAGCGCATATCTTGTTGCAAAGTAGACGACATCATTTGCCCGATGACGACGCATTGATAAGCTATATCCTGCAATACCGCCGATAGAAAGCACACCGATGATGGCGAGAACACCGAGCATTTCAACCATGGAACGGCCAGATTCAAGTTTTTTAAATTTCATTTTAAGCTCCCTTAGTTTTGTGTGAATGTATAAAAGCACTAAAGCACATTTAAACATCAAATGCAAGTGGAATTAAAAAAAAGTGCGTAAGCGCTATTTTAACCTCAATGTAATGGATGGGTTGAGAGCAAGCACAAAAAAGAAACCTCGCTTTAAAGTGATGTCTCGAAAAAGAAACCTCTGACCTGTGGTACGTGTTAAAAAGTGCTCAAAAGGGAAAGACTAGCCCCTACATCACACGGGTGCAGTGTACGGACAAAAAGGGCTTTAGCCCAAGGTACATAAACCCGTGTGATTTGGAGCTAGAATGTTCCTTTTCAGTGCTTTTGAACGCACAGCTCGTTGGGCCTCAATAAAGCGTCTTAATATGCCCACTTTCCAAAATGGCGGCAATGTCTTCCACCACGTCTTTGTCAGGTTCTTTAATATGATCGAGCGGATAGGGGATGCCAAGCTCTTTCCACTTGAAAATGCCACTTTTGTGATAAGGGAGCAATTCAACCAATTCAACATTATCATAGGGTTTGATGAATTCTAAGAACCGTTCCGCATAGCTTTCTGTTTCATTAATGGTTGGGACAATCACCCAACGAACCCATGTTCTGGTGCCCATTTCTTTTAATAAATCAAGGAACTGAAAACAATTTTTGTTGGTCATGCCGGTGAGCTGTTTGTGCCCCAATGGGTCAATGTGTTTGACATCTAAAAGCACCAAATCAACCAAAGAGACAAGCTCTTTTGTGGTGGCGTCAATGGTGGTTGTGCCAGCGGTGTCAATGGCAATGTGCACGCCTTGAGATTTCAGCTCTTTAAAAATGGGGATGAGCGCTTCTTTTTGCACCAAAGGTTCACCGCCTGAAAAAGTAACGCCCCCTTTTGAAAATTGCATGAAGTTTTTGTATTTTAAAATCTCATCCACGATTTGGCGGCCGGTGTAAACTTTGCCAGCGTTGACTTCCCACGTGTCAGGATTGTGACAATATTGACATCTTAATGGACAGCCTTGTGTAAACACCACAAAGCGAATGCCTGGGCCATCAACGGTGCCACCACTTTCAAACGAGTGAACACGTAAAGTAACATCTTGCAATTGTTTCATCATTTTCTCCTTTTCGTATGGGAAAAAGGATACACTTTTTTCTTTAAAATGTCAAGAAGTGCTTTAAATACAAAAGGCTAAAAAAAATGTTGTGTGTTTTTGAAAGAGTGTGCTATAATAAGTATATGATTTTGAGTGTATTTAAAGGAGGGGCAAATGAGCACAGATAACCAAATTAACCAATTACTTGATAGAGTTGTTCATAACGATATCAACGGGGTTGAAAGAATGCTTGAGGCAGGGGCAGATATCGATTATGTGACAAAAAAGGTTTGTAGTCCGTTGATGGTTGCGGTGTTGCAAGGGTTCCCCAAAATGACAAAGTTTTTGCTTGAAAAAGGCGCTGATATGGATTTGGTGGGCCCAGAGTATGAAACAGCAATGGATATGGCCAAAAAAATGTATGAACATATGAGACGCCATGGCAATGTGGCTGAAATTGTGGCTTCTCGTGATATTTATGGTATGCTCAGGGATAAGGGTGCCAAAACAGCACGTCAGCTTGGCGTTGTCTACACCGATTCAGGCAAACTGATTGAACAGAGGGAAGAGGCCTTTTTCAGAGCGCTTTGCTCTGTTGCCAGAACGGGCAAAAAAGCACGTTTGAATGATTTTATTGAAAAACAAATGGGCGGTGTGGTTGATTTGGTTTCTGCCTCTTGGTTGAAAGAAGAGGCGTTGGCAGGGGATATCCCTTCCATTGTTGAAGTTTTGAAGGACAGAGGCGTTGATTTGAACGAGGTGGATGAAGGGGATAACACCTTTTTGCATTATGCTATGGCACAAGGCAAAGAAAAGGTTGTGACCCAGCTTTTAAAAGAGGGGGTAGATACGACCATTCCAAATCTTGAGGGAGATACCGCTTTGGACGCAGCTGTTAGGGCAAATAACCCCCAAATGGTGCAGTTGTTTTTGAAGAAAAAGGATGTTTCAAAATCAGGGTTGAAAGAGCTTGTGCAAGAGGTGATTGACAGGGGGCAGACAAAAACGTTTGCCACCATTTTGGAGGTAAAAGGCAAAGCTGTTGATTTGAAAGGCGCCTTTTGGTATGCGTTGAAAGATAAATCTGATTTGAGATATCGTGAAGATAAGTTGGATGTTGAAATGGGTCAAAGAGCGCGCGCTCTTTGTGCCAAAATGCTTTTGGACGCTGGGTTGAAAGCAAAAGGCCTTGAAAATGAAGAGGGTGTTCCTGTGTTGCAGGTGTGCGCTAAAGAGCCAGCGTTGAATCCATTGATTCCGCTGTTGGTGGAAAAAGGCGCAGACATCAACACGTTGACAGATGAATATGGCAACACGCCATTGATGGTTGCCTTGTCCAAAGGATTGGATGCGTTTGCCCTCAAACTCATCAAAGACGGGCATGATGTGAATAAGCCAAATAACAAAGGTGCCACTCCGCTGATTATGGCCGCTGCCTCGGGTGCAAAGGCTGATTTGATCGGCGCCTTGGTGGACAAGGGGGCAGATGTCGATTATGAAGTGCCCGTAACACACCAAAATGCTTTGATTGTGGCTGCGGAATCTGGGCACTTGCACACTGTTAAAGCGTTAGAACCACTGTATCCTAATTTAAAAGAAGATGGTATCAATGGTCTGATGCGGGTGGAAAAAGAGTTGTTCAGAAATTCACCTGATTACAATGCCGCTCGCTCTTTTATTGATGGGGTGCGCAAAAGCAAAGCCGCCGCTTTAAAAGCTGCTAAAATGGCTGAAAGACGTGCCAAAATTGAACAAAGAAAAGAAAGCTTCAAAAAGATGTGGGGCAAAATGCGTGCTGTGTTTGGGAAAAAGAGTGACGGCCGCTAAGCCAAAAAAAAGAAAAAAGGCACCATCTAAGGCGATTTAACCTTCCTCGTGTACGCAACTGAATGTACACGTCAGTCGGTTAACACATCCTTATCTAATACCTTTTTCCTGTTTTTTTAGCTCATCCAACGGGTACCATCCCTCTCAAGTACCCAAGCGATTGTACTCGTCGAGTGTTAAATCGGCGCTTATCTATTCGCTTATCATCCCCATTTTGGCTTGCTGCCAGTTGAGCTTATGAGCTTGCGCCTTAAAATCTTTTTTTGCCTCATCCAACGGGTGAGAGGTTTTCTAAAATGTCCAACCAACAGTGAGTTAAGAGCGAGGTTAAAGGGATGTGAAGATAAAAAAAGAGAGGGGAAATCCTCTCTTTTTTTGTCCTGATGGGGAAAATTAATTTTGGTTGAACCAGATTTGTACAGTCCCATCGTTGCACGTAGAACCCGTGATGGAGGCCACTGCTTGGCAGAGTTTGTCATCATCAAAATGAGCGCTAAACCCAACAGAATCAACGCCAGTTGTTGGATTATGCCCAAACATTGGTTTTATAGACCCATCGCTATTAACTGTAAATTCTACCCCTGCTGGTATATTTCCAACGCCAGCATCTGCAAAAGTTGGGTGCGACCCATTACCGCAATAATAAGCACTGCTTACTTCACCATCTAAAATCTTTTTTTGACAGTTGCCATACAAAACCAATGCATACTTTGATGCTAAATCCACAACACTATTTGCACGGTGTCTGCGCATAGACAAGCTATATCCTGCAATGCCACCAACAGAAAGCACGCCGATAATGGCAAGAACGCCGAGCATTTCAACCATCGACCGACCGGATTGAGATTTTTTGAAATTCATGCGAGAGCTCCTTTAGTTTTGTTTGATCATAAAATCTATAGTACTATCTCCGTCACAGGTTGTCCCTGAAACGGCAGCAACGGCTTGACAGAGTTTTTGATCAGTAAAACTAGCAGTCATAAAAACGGTGTCAACACCTGTTGTTGCATCAGAGAGGACCGCATGGTGTTCAACATATTCAACGCCAGCAGGAGGTGTTCCCAATTCCTCGTTTATCCCTTCATCATCGATAGCACTTCCACAACCTGAAAATCCAATAGGGTCGTTTAAATCTACTCCATTATTTAAGAGTTTTTGTTGACATTGGGTATAAGTACTCATTGCAAATTTTGAGATATAGTCAACCACTCCGTTTGCTCTGTGTCTGCGCATGGATAAAGAGTAGCCTGCAATACCGCCGACGGATAGCACACCGATAATGGCGAGAACGCCGAGCATTTCCACCATCGACCGACCAGATTGAGATTTTTTGAAATTCATGCGAGAGCTCCTTTAGTTTTGTGAATTGATAAGAGTACTAAACCACATTTAAAGGGGAAATGCAAGGCTATTTTTGCGTAAAATTAAGGCGTGTCACCACGTGTTGTGGCTAGGTGGTGGGCTTGTGGTCAGGGTGCGTGGGCGGTGCTCGGGGGTAGGTGCGCAACCTGAGGTTGTGTTGCGTGGGACGGGTGAGTGTTGGAAAAGGGGGTTGTGGGGGCTGAGTGTGTGGGAGCGGTGGCTAAAGGTGGGGCAGGTGGGTGTGAGGGGTGAGGACACAAAGGTGGTGTGAGGTGGGGTAAGGTGTGCAACCTGTGGTTGTGTTGCGTGGGACGGGTGAGTGTTGGAAAAGGGGGTTGTGGGGGCTGAGTGTG
>JAZQXL010000002.1:0-83139 GCA_045632845.1 Alphaproteobacteria bacterium | reverse complement strand
TATGAAATGGCCGGCATTAGTTTAACTGTTGCTTTAATTTCATTTCTCATCGGACTTGGTGCTAAAATGTTTTTTGGCATTGAGGTGTAAAAAATTAAATAGTTCGAATACTATCGCATATGGGAAGAAAAATGGAACTCGAACTTTTTATTTGCAAAAAAATCTTATTTTTCACTCAGTTAAAAAAATAAAAAACGATCCGAAAGGATCGTTTCTTTTAATGGGGCGAAAGATGGGACTCGAACCCACGACATCTGGTACCACAAACCAGCGCTCTAACCAACTGAGCTACATTCGCCATCGGTACTTAGGGATTTTATAAAAAATGAATGTAATTGTCAAGCAAAAAAATAATTTTTTTAATTTTTTCATTCACTCTTTACAAATAATCTAATAAATCAGTCCCTTTCCATACTATCTTGTCTGCTCCATAGATTTGGATTTGCCAAAGATTTCTTGTAGTATTGAACAAATGGCGCAATCTCTTTTTCTAAAAAGGCGATTCTGCGCAATGATTTTTGCTTTCCTCCAATATAACAACGATTAACACCATTCCTTAACAAACTAAATAATTTTGGATAATATTTAAGTCGATTTTCAACTGTTTCTTTTTCATCTTCTTTTTTCAAAGAAAACAATCCTCTTTGATAAGAAATTTGCTCAGCAAGAACTGGATTTCTTCCCCTCTCTAATTCAACAAGATCATTTAATTGTTGCGTACTTTCTTTCCAATAAGAATTAACAATAGCTTTTAAAGGTTCACTTTCTTGAATATTTTCTTCAGGCAACGCATGCATCAAAGACAGCAATGTTTCAAGCATCTTGCCTTCTGCTCTTAAAGGATTTTTTTGATAATCATACAAACAGGCCACTGGGGCTTTATCTTTATAATCACCATTTCCATCAAACACCGAATTGTCATACAAATAATGAGCATCAACCAACTCCCCAGCCAATCGGATTTGGCGCATTACATCCATTTGTTTTTTTGTTATAGGTAAATAAAAGGGCGGATTGTCTTTTTCAAGCTGTTTATTCACTTTCAAAATTAAAGATTTATCAAAATCTTCTCGATCCCATTCATTTTTTTCGATTGCATCTACAGCACGTTCATATTCAAAGTTTGAAAGAACACCCATTGCATATAATATTTCAACATCAGAACATACCCCAAAGCCACATCTGGTATCAGCATTATTTATCTTTCTTTCTTCTTCGTCAAAATACTTGCATAACAAAAAAGATCTAAACTCTTCAAATTCGTTTTGATGCATAACTTCTGGTGTTTTTTTTGACAATGGAAATCTTGAAACACCACGCTTAGAAATCTTTTCATCTTCTTTAGCCGTTGAACCAAACTGTATGTCAAAACATTTGATATAATAATCTTGAATATGTGGATGTTTTGTTGCTGTTTTTAAACAAGAACGTGCCACATTTGCCAAAAACGACATGTTTTGTTCTTCATTCTTTAATGAATCTGTTTTAGGATACAACCCCGCAAAGTAACGGCACATTGCTTTTAATTGAATGTTTACATCAGAATATTTTTCATTCGCTGGCAAGGCGTCTAACGATTGAAAAATATCTTGATATGTTGCAAAAATCATTTGTTGCAACAATATTTTTGCTTTAATAAAATCTTTGCTTTTTGAACCACCAATATACTCATCCATAACCATATAAATATCTGAAAGAACAGTCAATCTGTTAATTCTTGTTTTTTTAGGATCATCTGGGTCAATACAACTGTCTTTTATCATCAGGTTTTGAATGGATAACCATTTGTTTCCACTTTCATTTTCAGTTAAAAGCACCGCCATTTCTTTAAAATCATCCACCAAATTAAAATATTCTTTTTTAAAGCGCAAAGCTAATGGCAAGTATCGTTCAAAATCGTGTTTCAATAAATATGTAAACGTTTCTTCTACACTTGGTTCAAAACCGTCAAGCTCTTCATATGAAACGCCTAACATCAAAAGCGTGTTATTTAAATTTAACCCATTATAATTACCCGTTTCATTACCAGTTTTGTATAATTCATAAGCTGTTTCTAATTCTTCATCAAGATCGCCATTTTGTTCTTCAACATACTGGTCAAAAATTTCATGTAATTTTTGCATCCCATTCTCTCGGAACAATGCTTTTTGCACCAAACGAAATTCATCTGCTTGATCTTTTGTGATAATTCCTAAAATAAAATAGTTATAAATATCAGGCAATCTTGCAGCATAAACAAGGCCATGATGCTCTTTTGAAATACCATCAAACCAATCAGCCATATCATATACTTCAGGTTCGTCCTCACTCTTTCTTTTCACATGTTTATTCAATGTGTCAAAAAGTTGAATATGGCGCATTCCCATCATTTGAATAAGCGTTTCTTCTGGTGAAAGTTTTGCAGCTTCTGCTGAAGCTAACATTTTTTTAAGATATTCATCACTTTCTTTTCTAATCCGTTGATCATTTTCATACTCAATATCTCGTGTTGAGATAACTTTTTCAATGACCTGTTCAGATTCATGATTGAAAAACAATGGATTAATTTTTCTTGGTACTTCAATCAGTTCGGCCTCTTTAACAGATAAAGGCACACTCTTTTCATATTTATTTGAACAAGCATTCAACCAGTTTATTATATTTTCTCTTTGCAACTCATCTGGATGATTTTTAACCATTTCTTTTGCCTTTTGAAGCGTTTGGTATAAAAGAATTTTTCTTGTTTCATCTGAGATATTTTTCAACTTCACAGGCATTAAATTTTTAAGTGTTTGAATTGCAAAATTAATTCTAACAGATGCTTCTATATCATCACTTAATAACTTTTCAATTTTTTTCAAATCTCTTAAATGCTTTTGCCACCTGGCACAAATCAGTAAGTTTAAATTTGAATTTAAATCAATATTCGTATAAGGAAAACTTTTTTGCAACAACACCAGTTCATTTAAAATGTTATATTCTGTTTCCTCTTGCGAAAAAATATCGTACCAATGTGAATGGTACAACTCATCATCAACGCTTAATTTAAAATCATTAACATTTGTTTTAAGAACTTCAAGCAATCCTGCGGTTCGTTTTAACTCCAATGCTTTTTCAAACGCAAACTTTGAAATGGGAATAACATATCCTTCCCCTTTTGCATATTCTAAAACATCTTCATAATCAGGCGTTCTTATGTCAATTTCAATATCGGGAAGTGTTGTATATCTATTTTTTAAATCATCTTCTCTTTCTTGTTTTTCTTTATCAATAAATCTTCGCTCAAAAACACTGTATGTAGCAAACTCTTTTTTATCACAAAGGCCCATCAAATAAACAATCATAGGCAAACTAACCATTGATAATGAGGTGATATAAACACCTTTAACATCCAACTGCTCAGAAAGTTGAGTAGCCGTTTGCATGTCCCGCATATAACGAAAAATATCCCCTTTTGACTTGAGATATTCTTGCTGGACATGTTGTGTGATTTGAGTGATATCTTGATTTTTTTCGCTGTTTTGAACTGTAATTTTTTTTGACATAAAAATACCCTCACATAAAAATGAATAGCTCATTATACATGATTTTTGTCAAAAAATAAAGATATTATTTATCCGTTATCTTTTTTTATTTTTCAAAGCCAATGACAAAAGAATTTCACCCATTTTTTCTGATGGAAGCAAATCTTGCCCTTGACCTAATTTTTTCAAACTTTCATGAACTGGTTGCTTTGGATTTGCAATCAAACGCCTCATTGTTTCTACCAAATTTTGAACAGTGCATTTATCTTGCAATAACTCTGGAACAATTTCTTTATCTGCCAAAATATTAATCAAATTCACATATTTGATTTTTAACAAATGTTTTGCCAATATGCCCGTTAATTTGCTCACGCGATAAGCAATCAAATGCGGAACACCTGCCAATGACAACTCTAAACTCACAGTGCCTGAGGCAGCCATTGCCACATCACTTGCTGCAAAGGCATTATAACGTTCTTTTTCCCCTTCAACAACAACATGTGGAACGGACCAATCTTTAAGTGTTTCCTTCAATCGTTCAGAAACTGTTGCAACCGTTGGAACAACCACAAATAAATTGTTATATTTTTGCTGTAGCAGTTCAGTTGCTTTCATAAACAAATCCATCAAAAAGGCAACCTCATTTTTACGACTGCCTGGAAGCATCGTCATCACAAGAGCTTTTTCATCAACCCCATAACGTTTCTTAAAATCAGCGCCATCTCCTTTTTCAGCACCTCCCTCAATCACTGGATGACCAATAAATGTGGTTGCCATGCCATGGGGAGTAAAATATTTTTCTTCATATGGTAACAAACAAAACAAGTGATCAATATATTGAGAAACTTTTTTTGCTCTACCCTTTTTCCAAGCCCAAACTTGTGGTGCAACGCAATGTACATGTGGTTTTTCAAACTTTAATTTTTTAAGTTTTTTATGAACCCTTGCCGAAAAACTAAAACTATCGATTGTCATCACAATATCGGGTTGCTTAATTAAAATATCTTGAACTGTCTGATCTAATCTTTTTAAAACCAAAGGAATACTTGGAATAACTTCAGCCAAGCCCATAACAGCCAAATCTTTGATATCAAATAAAGAATTTAAGCCTTCTTTAATCATAGATTCACCACCAACACCCACAAATGAAACTTGATTTTTGTATTTTTTTGATAAAGCACGCATTAACCTTGCCCCCAACAAATCACCAGAAGGTTCGCCAGTTACAAGGTAAATTGTTACTTTTTCATCAGGTTTTAAATCCAATTTTTCAATATCAAAAGACATCTTTTCATCCTCTTTTAATCTTTTTTAATTCCTATGATAAAAATATTTAATTTGTCAGCAAGTGCTATTGTTTTTTCAGCTTCTGCAAGTAAGACAGAATTAGCCTCAACAGCAATTCCCTTTAACCCTGCATCATAAATTGACTGCACTGTATTTGGCCCAATGGTTGGCATATCAACTCTTTTTTCTTGCTGAGGCTTAATCACTTTAACAAGAACGCCACCATCGCCTTTTCGTTTTAACTTTTTGGTTCTTTCAATCAAAGCTGCTGTTCCTTCAATCCCTTCTAAAGAAAGAACCAATCCTTGTTGAACAATTACAGCTTGGCCAACATCAGCTTGTCCCAACAATTTGGCAACTTCATACCCTCTTTCAATATCCACAAAATCTTTTTTAAGCGGTTTTTTTGTGGTTAAAATTCCTTCAGGAACCAGTAACTCAGGCATAATTTCGTGAATACCTTTTACCATAAAACCTTGGTTTTCAACCTCTTTAATCACAAAGCGAAGCAAACCATCATCCCCTAATGCTTTTAGTGATAATTTTGCCAATAAAGATAATCCCTTAAAATCTGGTCTGATTTCAGCCCAAGAGGGGCGTCTAACACCACCGATAAAAACCAACTGGTTGACACCATAGTTTTTTAACAATTTAAAAGATTTACCAACCGCACCCAAACGAACTTCTTTAACAAGAACGTTTTTAGGGAAAAGATTTTTGTTAGCGTGACCTTTTAAAGCCAAAACAACAACTGGTTGTTTTTTATCTGCCAAATATGAAGCCAAGGTCACTGGTAAAACACCACTTCCTGCAATGATCCCAATGGTTGGTTTAATACTTTCTGGCAAGTCAGAAATTTTTTTCAAATTCGCCTCCTCTATTCGCTAAAACAAACCATTTTTTATCAATCTGGTTGCAAAATATTATTTTTGGAAGGATTTTTCACAAATTCAAGCTGGGCTTTAATTAATGGATTTTGCATCCAAGTTTCATTTTGTTCTACCAAAGCTATTCTTTCTGTGAAAGTTCCATTTTCTTTGTTAAACAAAGCCTTATATGCTTGTTGCATCATCATAATATTTTCTTTTTCAACACCAGCTCTTTGAAGACCAATCAAGTTCAAACCACTTAATCCTTGACGAATGCCCCCCATCATTAAGCCATATGGGATAATGTCACGTGTTACACCACACATACCACCAATCATAGCCCCTTCACCAATTCGTGTGAATTGTAAAACAGCTGCTAAACCACCAATAATGGCTTTGTTTCCAACTTGAACATGCCCAGCCAATGTTGCATTATTGCTCATAACAATATCATCTCCTAAAATACAATCATGCGCAATATGTGAGGCCACCAAGAAAAGGTTTCTATTTCCAATAATGGTTATTTTGTTGTCAACTTCAGATCCAACGTGCGCTGTCACATGTTCTCTGAACGTATTGTCATCACCAATAATAAGTTGTGCATCTGGTGCATTAGAACGTTTATGTTGTGCCAACAATCCAAGAGCTGCGAATGGATAAATTGTATTTCTTTGACCAATTTTTGTAACACCATCTACAACCACATGAGAAATAAGCTTTGAACCTGAACCAATTTCAACATGTTCGCCAACACTGCAAAAAGGACCAATTTCAACATCATCTGCAATCTTTGCATTTGGGTGAATAACTGAACTTGGATGAATTTTAGCCATATT
This sequence comes from Alphaproteobacteria bacterium, assembly GCA_045632845.1. Lineage (GTDB taxonomy): Bacteria > Pseudomonadota > Alphaproteobacteria > CAAHEQ01 > UBA3637 > RGIG4140. The sequence continues at coordinate 76,644 of JAZQXL010000002.1, read as the reverse complement.
TTTACTCCTTTGTTATTATTTTTTTTAATGGCTTTTATAAAAAGGCGCCCATTGAGAAATTTTTCTTCATATATCTCTTGGGCGCTTTTTTAAATAACTCCTTAACAAAAAAAGTTAAGCTTTTTTAAATACCATAGCACTAAACGTTGCTTGTGAAACAAGTTTACCATCAACTTTAGCTTCACCACGGAATTTAAACACATTTCGAACAGCTTGTTCTTTTTTAACGTAAAATTCAATGACATCACCTGGTAAAATTGGCTTTCTAAATTTTACTTCATCAACTGTCATAAAATAAACACTATTACCTGAACGTTCTTCTTCAGGGAAAGCTGTTAACACAATAATACCCGCTGTTTGTGCCATTGCTTCAATTTGCAATACTCCAGGCATAACTGGATTTTCTGGGAAATGTCCTTGAAAATAATTTTCATTCATCGTGACATTTTTAATACCAATACCACTTTCACCAGGGACAACATTTTTAAGTTTATCCACCAACAAAAATGGATAACGATGTGGCAATAATTTTAAAATCTCGCCAATCTTAATTTCTTCAATTACATTTGATTGTTCTGTTACTTCTTCTTGCTTATTTTCCATTTATTTTTCCTTTAGTCTTCTTTCTTTTTCTTTGTTAAACGTTGCAATGCAATTTGTTGACGCATAAATTCAACTCGAGAAACAGCAGGAGAACCCATTAAAACGGCTCCTGCAGGTACATCATTCATCAAACCTGATTGAGCTGCAATTTTAGCACCTGAACCAATTTTTAAGTGGCCTGCAAAACCAACTTGCCCACCTGCAACAACAAAATCACCAAATTCACAACTGCCAGCAATACCAACTTGTGAAACAATAACACAACATCTTCCTAATTTAACATTATGAGCAACTTGAACAAGGTTATCAATTCTACAACCATCTGAGATAACAGTATCACCCATAGCCCCTCTGTCAACTGTTGTGCCAGAACCAATTTCAACATCATTTCCAATAATAACACGACCCAATTGTGGAACTTTTGCAGGACCTTTTATAGACATTGCAAAACCAAATCCATCTTGTCCAATATGTGCCCCTGGATAAATATAAACTTTAGATCCAGCAAGACAGTGTGAAATTGTTGCATTTGCACCAACAATACAGTCGTCACCCATTTGAACGCCTTCTTCAATAACTGCATTTGCTCTGATGTCACATTTTTTACCCAAAACAACATTTGCCCCAATATAGGCACCAGCTTCAACACGGCACCCTTCCCCCAACTGAGCAGTTGGATGAATAGAAGCTTTATCAGAAATATAACTTTCAACTTCTCTTGGATAAAAAGCGCTTGCCACCAATCCATATGAACGATGAGGATCGTCACTTACAAGGGCAATAACCCCTTTAGGAACCAATTCTAAAAAGTTTTCTGGAACAATAACAGCTCCTGCTTTTGTATTTTTCAATGGTTCACGCATTGCAGGAATAAAAGCCCATGTTACTTCTGTAGCAGTAGCCATATCAATAGAAGCAACATCATTAAATACTCTGGTTAAATCGGCATTATCGGGGAGTTTAAGCTCCCCGATCTTTGCGATATCAGCCAATGTTAACCCAGATACTTTTTTAAAAAATCTTGTATCAGCCATTTTTTCGCTCTCTAATTCAAATTATTTTTTTTGAGCTTGAGCTGTTGCATTTGGTGTTCCTTGTTCTGCAACAACTGGAACAGTAAATTGAGCTGGATCTGGATATGCAACTGGAATATCTTTTCCATCCAATAATTTGATGAAATCATCTGTCACATCAACACTTGGCGTGTAATATGTTACATATGGTCGTGGCAAAATGATTTTTAAACCTTGTTTTTGGCTCAATTCTTTTAATGAAGCTTGTGCAACTGGTGCAACTTGACCAAGAGCAGCTTGTCTTGCTTTTGCAATTAAAGCAGATTGGAAACGAACTTTACGTTGAAATTCAGCTAATTCTGCATTCAACTTTTGAATTTCAGCTGTAAAGCCTTCTGTTTTATTGCCAGCTGCTTCAATTTTTTTCTTAAGAGCAGCAGCTTTATCTTGGAGTGCTTTTTCTTCACCAGCAAAACGAGCTTTTAATGCGCTGATGTGTTTTTCTGTTTCAACACGAACTTTTTCATAAGCAGATGCTTGAACTTGAACGCGATCTAAATCTAAAACACCAATACAATTTTTAGACGTCAAACCTGTTACTCCAGCAATCACCACGCCTGCAATTGCACAACCACCACAAAGAGCTAATAATTTTTTGTTCATTTTTTAAAATCCTTTCCCAAAGTTTAAACGGAATACCTGTGTTTTGTCGTAAGATTCTTTAACAACTGGCAATGAGAAGTCAAGATTGATCATTCCCATTGGTGATTGCCACAAGATACCTGTACCAACAGCCACACGCACCCCACTGCTATAATCCATATTATCTCTATCAAATCCATCTGGTTTACCGATAATACCTGCATCTACAAATGTCTTACCTTTAATACCAATTTCACGTGGTAATCCGATAGGGAAAACAAGTTCTGTTGATGCTGTTGCATACCAATTACCGCCTAAAGCGTCATCAGTGTTTCTATCTCTTGCACCAACACCACCATATTCAAATCCACGTAATGAATAATCACCTAAGAAGAAACGGTTGTTAATGCGAACATCTTTACCACCGATCCCCCAAATGTGACCACCATCACCTCTTAATGACAAGACAACATCATCTGTTAGTGAAAAATACTGAATTGCTGTTGCCGTTACGCGTACAAATTTTGTATCCCCACCAAGACCTGCAAAATCTGTTCCTAAAGAAAGATAATACCCTTCTGTAGGATTGATTTTACTGTCACGCTTATCATAACTGATATCTTGACCAATCAAAGAAACATTTGTTTTCCCTTCTTGGTCTTTGATATAACGAGATGCGTCACTATCAATATCTGTTACATCATCTTGACGCAAAGTGTAACGAACTGTTTGACGCAAAGCATCTGTATAATTCCATCCAAAACGTGTTGTGAAACCATATGATGTGTAGCTGTATGAACTTGAATCTTCATTATCTCTTGTTGTTCTAAACAATTCAAGACCAGCCAAAAGTGGTAAATCCATAAAGTAAGGATTTGTAAGTCCTGCTACATATTGTGTTTCTTTTTGTGAAAGCATTGCATTTAAGTTCAAAATATTACCAGAACCTAAAATGTTGCGTTCAACAATACCTGTCTCAAACAACATCCCATCGTATGAAGACCAGCCAACACCCACATTAAATGCACCTGTTGATTTTTCTGAAACAGTTACATCTACATTTGTTTTAGAAGCATCCCCATAAACCGGACTTGTTTTAAAATCAACTTTTTCAAAATAATCTAAATCTTCAACCTTTTGTTTAGACCGACGTAATTTAGAAGCATTAAATGCATCACCTTCTTTTAATCTAAACTCACGACGAATAACTTTGTCTTGAGTTCTTGAGTTACCATGAATGTTGATTTTATTAATGAAAACTTTTTCACCTTCTTGAACACGGAAAATAATTTTAACCGTTCTATCTTTTTCATTCTTTTTAAACTCAGGAACAACTTCAACAAAAGCATATCCATCATCAGCAAATTTATCAGTCAAAGCTTCAATTGTCGAATCAATTAATTCAGCATTAAAACGATCGCCTTTTTCAAATTCCAACAATTTAACCAATTCAGCTTTGTTGCCTTTTTTAGCATATTCTGGTAATGAAACTTTAATTTCAGGCTGTTCAAAACGATAACGTTGACCTTCTTTGATACGCATTGTTAAAGTAAAACCAGACTTATCTGGCAATAACTCAGCGGCTGCTTTTTGAACTTCAAAATCAACATACCCATGTTTTAAATAAAAACGACGGAGCATTTCTTTATCATAGTTCAAACGATCTGGATCATAAGTATCTGTACTTGCAAAGAAACGATACCAGGCATTTTCTTTTGTAACCATAACATCTTTTAATGTTCCTGCATCAAAATGTTCGTTTCCAATAAAACTAATTTTTTCAATTGTTGTTTTTGGACCTTCATCAATTTCAAAAACAACGTCTACGCGATTTTGATCTTTTTTGATAATTTTTGGTGTAACAGATGCACCAAAACGACCACTTCTTTTATAAAGCGTTAATAATCTGTCTGCATCTGATTGAGCTGTACTAGCTGTATAAACAGTTCTTGGTTTCAACTCAATTTCTGTTTTTAAAATATCATCATCCATTTTTTCGTTACCTTCAAAATAGACTTCACGAACAATTGGATTTTCCTCAACTTGAACAACAAGTGTTCCATTTTTCATTTTAACAGAAACATCTGAAAACAAATGTGTATCAAACAAGGTTTTTGTTATTTTATCTAAATCATAAGCTGTCAAATCCTGCCCTTGAGAAAGATTTAAATTTCTCATGATAGAAGAAGGTTCAAAACGACGTGTCCCTTCAATTGAAACATTTTTCAACACTTCTGCCCCAACAGGTGAAGAAAGCATTGATGACGCTAAAAAAGCAAAACCAACAAATTTTTTCATTCAAAAATCCTTTGTATAATGCGTGGCACATCCAAAAACATTGTATAAGCCAATAGTAAAAATAAAACGCTCAAACCAGCTGCCAAGAAGGCATTTTGAGCTTTATCAGGCAGAGGTTTGCCCCGAACTGCTTCAACAGCATAAAAAGCCAAATGTCCACCATCCAAAACTGGAATTGGTAATAAATTCATAAAACCAACCGCAACAGATATTTGAACAACAAACATCATCAATGAAAGCCACCCACCTCGAACAGCATCACCTGACATTTCAGCAATGCCCAATGGCCCTCTCATATCCTTAGGAGATCTGTTTTTAAACAAAACCTGCCCAAGATAAACCAATGTATCTCTTGTCATTTGCCAGACTAAAACCGTTGATCTTTGAATTGATGCAAAGAATGGCAAAGGAACTGCTGGCTCAAAATGTTCATGAGAAGTTGCAAAACCAATCATTGGATATTCATAACCCTCCATATACTTAGGTTTTAAAGAAAGCTTATGAACAACCCCCTCTCTTTCAAACACAATATCCAATGGTTTTTCAAACTCAGTCAAACGTGTTAACCTGACAACATCATTGAAAGAGTCAACTTTTTGATTGTTAATTTCCAAAAAGCGATCCCCTTCTTGCAAACCCGCTTCCATAGCTGGGGAATCTGGCATAACTTGACCAATGACAGGTGATAAGCGAGCTTCCCCTACAAAAAACAAAATACCAGATAACAAAACAATTGCAAAAATATAATTCATTGCAGGACCTGCAAAAATAATCAAAGCGCGTTTCCATAATTTTTGAGAAAGAAAGGCTTTTTTCTTTTCTTCTTCAGTCAAACCTGCTGTTGATGACTTTGCACTTGCAGCATCATCATCACCCAACATTTTGACATACCCGCCAAGAGGGATAAGACAAACTTTCCAACGGGTTCCCTTTTTATCCACACGAGAAAACAACTCTTTTCCAAACCCAACTGAAAAATCTGTCACATGAACACCACACCATCTTGCCATCATAAAGTGTCCACCTTCATGAATCACCACAATGACTGACAAGACTAAAACAAATGAAGCAATATAAAGAAGTGTTAACATCTAAAAAATTGCACTCCCGTCATTAAAAATATAAATAATCAAAGCTGTTAAAACAGAAGCAAACAACAACCCATCCACACGGTCAAACAAACCACCATGTCCTGGAATAATATTACTTGAATCTTTCAAATTCAATGAGCGTTTAATGTAGGATTCAAAGAAATCTCCTGCTTGCGAAACAACAGCCAAAACACCTGCTGAAAGAACAAGAACACATTTTAATTGCTCAAATGAAACGCCACTTGCTGGTGACAAATAATTATTTGCTTTTAAATAAAGCGCAAAAACATAAGCAACACCCATAGCAAACAAGGCCCCACCAATTAAACCTGCCCAAGTTTTCTTTGCACTAATCTTTGGTGCAATTTTAGGACCACCCACTGTTTTTCCAACAACGTAACCGCCAATATCAGTTGCCCAAACAACAAAGAACAACCATAAAACAATCTCACGACTAACAGAGTCATCCACATAATAAATATATCCCAATGAAATCAAAGGAATACAAATGTAAAGAACCCCTAATGAATAGAGCAATCTTGATCCTGATTTATGAAAAACAATCGTTGTTCCAAGCAATGCCAACCACAAAGCAAACATTGGATTTGCTTCTGTCATAAAAGCACAAAGACAGGCGAACAAAACCATCCAAACAGTGTTCACACTTACTTTTTTATCAAACATCATCGTCCATTCCCAAGCCAAACCTGACCCAAAAACAGCCAACAAAATTGTGTAAAGAGGGATGGAATAATCCATATAAAAATCTTTTCCGAACCAAATACTTCCAAGAACTATTGGCGCCAAAACAAGAGCCGAAACAATCCGTAAAACCAAGTTTGAATGCATAATATTTTCCTTTCGTTTTGCTCACTATTGCAGATTTTTAATCACGTGTCAAGTCTTTATTCCGCATTTATTTTTTAGGTTTATTTTATAAAAAAAACAGCTTTTTTCTCAAAAAAATATTCTTTTTTTTCAAAATTAAAGTTGTATTTTTTTTAATTTAAGGGTATAGAAAAAATATAAATTAATACACATAAGGAAGTTATCATGAAAGTATTTTTACATAAAATTTACGGATTTGCTTTATTTTTATTTGGAATTGCAACTTGCTTTGCTTGTTTTTCATACCATTCAGCAGACACATCATTCAACACCGCAAGCACAATGCCAACTAAAAATGCTCTTGGTAGCTTTGGCGCTTATACAGCTGATTTGATTATTCAACTTTTTGGATCAGCCTGTATTTTAATTCCAATCGCATTTATTTGCACAGGAATAATGTATCTTATTAACAAAAAATATGTCAATTTAAGAGTTTTTCTTTTTGGATTAAGCTTATTAACACTTTGTTGGACCCTCGGTCCTTCACATATGATCTCAAATGGAGAATGGAAAAATTCATTTGGAGGTGGCTTTGTTGGTTTTTATCTCACAAACTGGCTTGGTGAAAGTGCTTCATTTCCAGTATATGTCAAAATTATGTTATACACTCTCTCTATAGCAATGATTATTTTTAGCTTAAACATACCAATGTTTAAATCCATAAAATGGATCAGTAAAAATAGCACTTCAACCCTTTCAAAAATAAGTTTACCAAAACCCAAAAAGCTCACATTCAACATGCCTAAAATTTCTTTTACACTTCCAAAATTATTCCATCATAAAGCAAATGAAGTACATAAAGAAACGTCAATTCAAGAAGATTTGACTCAAGAAGTAAATGAACCAAGTGAAACAGAACTTCAAGATGTCACACCTCAAAAAGAAAAATCATCTTTCTTTCTATTTAGAAAAAAACAAAAAGATAAACAACCAAGAAAAGAAAGAATTGAACCAACATTTACTGAAGATGATGGCTTCTCGTTTATATCAACAAGACAATCTGTTGAAACACCACCCTACCAATCTTATCAAGAAACAAGATATGAATCACCTCAAGAAAGTTATTCAAAACCAAAAGAAACACCTCAACCAAAACCTCAGCCTGTTTATACAAGACCAGATGAAGGGGAAGCGCTGCAACTACCATCTAGCTCATTGCTCGATCCTATAAAATCAAACAATGCCCCTATGCTTTCCAAAGAGTTTATGCAAAAAACAAGTAAAGAGCTTGAAGATGTTCTCTCTCAATTTAGCATTACAGGAAAAGTTGTAACCGCACATCCTGGCCCAGTTGTTACACTCTATGAATTTCAACCCGCTGCAGGGATTAAAAGCGCACGCATTATTACCCTTGCAGATGATATTGCCATGAAAATGCGCGTTGTTTCAGTGCGTATTGCGGTTATACCTGGAACAGATGCTGTCGGTATTGAAATGCCAAACCTTAAACGTGAAGTTGTTTATATCAGAGAAATGATTGAACACAATCAATTCAAAAACAACTCGGGAGCACTTCCTCTTATTTTAGGAAAAGATATCGGTGGCGCACCTGTTTTTGCTGATCTTGCAAAAATGCCTCACTTACTCGTTGCTGGTACAACTGGCTCAGGTAAATCCGTTGCAATTAACACTATGGTGCTTTCATTATTGTACCGATTCACCCCAGCTGAATGCCGTTTAATCATGGTCGATCCAAAAATGGTTGAACTTTCTGTATATAACAGAATCCCACACCTATTAACGCCTGTTGTAGTTGATCCTGAAAAAGTTGTTATTGCGCTTAAATGGGCCGTCCGTGAAATGGAAGACAGATACACCTCTATGTCCCATTTAGGTGTTCGAAACATTGATGGATACAATCAAAAACTCAAACAAGCTGCAAAAGAGGGAAAAAGCTTAACCAGACGTGTACAAACAGGTTTTGACCCTGAAACAGGTCGCCCTATTTATGAAGAACAAGAATTTGATTTAACCCCTATTCCATATATTGTTATCATCATTGATGAAATGGCAGATTTGATGGGCAGATGCGGTAAAGAAGTTGATCCACTTATTCAACGTTTAGCTCAAATGGCTCGTGCTGTTGGTATTCACTTGATTTTGGCAACTCAACGACCAAGTGTTGATGTTATCACAGGTACAATTAAATCAAACTTCCCATCTCGTATGTCTTTCCAAGTTCGCAGCAAAACTGACTCTCGTACAATTTTGGATGAACATGGTGCTGAAAGATTGTTGGGTAAAGGGGATATGCTCTTTATGCCCGCAGGACAAAGGCCTCAACGTGTCCATGGCCCATTTGTTTCTGATCAAGATGTCGAACAAGTTGTTCACCATTGGGAAATGCAAGCCGAACCTCAATATTTAAATGCTGTTACAACAGATCCTGATGCAGGTTCAACCTCATCAACTGGTGCAGTGGGTACAGCTGGTGGAACTCCTAATGGAGGGGACTTGTATGATCAAGCAGTTGCCATTATTTTAAGAGATCAAAAAGTGTCAACAAGCTACGTACAAAGACAATTAAGAATTGGATACAATAAAGCTGCTGATTTAATTGACAGAATGGAAGCTGAAGGTGTCATTTCAAAACCAAATGTAGCAGGGAAAAGAGAAATCCTTGTTCCAACTTGTAACGCATAAGGACCTATTTAGATGAAAAAATTATTATTTTTAATGTTACTATTTTTTACAAATCCTGCATTTTCAGATGTTGAGAAAAAAATCGATACACCACAAAACAGAGAAATTTTAACAAAAGTTGAAACAGCTTATAATAAAATTAAAACATTAAAAGCTGAGTTTGCCCAATTTAATTCAAAAACTGAAAATGATCTTCAAACAGGGACCCTTTATATGTCTCGTCCAGGAAAAATGCGTTTAGTTTATCAAAAAGGATCACCTTTAGAATTTTATGCTAATAATGGTTATTTAATTTATCATGACAAAGATTTGAAAGAAGTTAGTTATTTTGACCTCAATCAAACACCCGTTAGTCTTATTTTAAAAAACAAATTAAAATTTAATGATCCTGAATTTGTTGTTACTTCAGTTCAAGATGTGTTAGATGAATATAAAGTAACCGCTCACAAAAAAGGGGCAAAAGAACTTGGATCACTAACACTTATTATTGATAAAGACACTCTTTTATTAAAACAATGGGAAATTATTGATATGCAAGGTATAAAATCAACAGTTTCATTATTTAATATTGAACAAAATGTTTCTGTTGACAAAACTCTTTTTTTGTTTCAAAATCCATATAAGCAAAAATAGTTTAAGGAGACTGATAATATGAAGAAAAATATTTTACTTAGCCTAATTAGTGCAGCTTTAATTCCTTTAACAGTGTATGCTGCACCAAGAGATTGTATCTATCACCCACTACAAGATATTGTTCGCTCCGCAAGATCTGAAAAAGATATTGAACCTTGGATTAAGGATCAAATTAATTTCAACATCGACTTTAGATGTGGTGGATCTATTCTTCAGTTAGCAATTATGCGTGGTAATCCACATGTTCTTAAAATCTTGCTTGAAAAAGGTGGGGTCAATCCAAATGAACAAGTTGAAAATACGGCATTTCCAATCAAAGGCGCTCCAAAAGTTATTCCTATTAGCTTTTTTGCAGCTTTTTACGCACCAAGATCTGATATTTTAAATCTCTTTATGGAATATGCTGAAGAATCTATTTATCAAACTGATATGAATGGCCAAAATATATTGTGGTACTTAGAACAAAATCCTGTTTTAAGAAACACAGACTTATCAGATTTAATTGTTAAAAATCTTTTGCTCACAGATACAAAAACACAAAATGAAAAAGACCGCATCGCAAAAGAAAAACAAAAACAAGCAGCTGAACAACAAAATGCAAAAGAAAAGCAAAAACAAGGAACAGCTAAAAAATCAGAAAACGATTCAAAAGTAAGAACAGGAGGAATGGTCGAAGAAGAGCCTGATAGTGCATTCAAACCACAAGAAGAAGATGCAAAAAATGTTAATTTACAATCTTCAGACTTTTAATCAAAGTGTCTAGAAAAGCCAAAAACCGAATAAAAAACTTGTATTTTTATTCGGTTTTTGATATAATATAATGTATAATTTGTTTTACGTGGGGTATAATCAATGACAAACACTCAACCTGTTGAATTAAATAGAAGAAACCTTCAAAATGGTCATGTTGTTATTACATACAAAAAAGATGGCCTCATTTATTATGATGAATATTTATCATCAGCGGATGCAACTGAGCAAAATAAATCTGCCCTCATTTCAAGAGCCTATGCAAGAAGGAATAAACTTGGTCGTAATATGTTGGTTTATATTGATATAAACAAACCTCAAACACCACCTGCAGTGGTAAAAGTTTTAACCTACGACAAACAAAACAAATTATCTGAAGAAATTGTTTATGATAAGAATGAGAAAAAAACACTCTCTCGTTTTTATGTCGATGGACTACTTGATCAAGATTGGACATATGACCCTGACACAGGTTTATTGACTTTGGGCGTTCAATACAAAAAAAACAGCAAAAACAAATATGATATTGTCAGCATTTCAACACCTATTTATTCGCCTAATGGTGAACTTTCTCACACCATTCAAAAGAAAACAACACCTTCTGGCGAACCAACGGGTGAAGTTCTTCAACGTGTCTTTTATTTATGCAATTTACCCTTTGTTAAAGTCGCATATACAGAAAATCCTGCCAATCCAAGACGCCCAATCAGTCAAATTTATTCCCTCGACAATGGACAATGGACTTTGGTTACAGATGGAATATTGAAAAATCATTTAATTCCAATTCTTGAAGATGCAGTTGCAATCGAGGGGGAAAAAGCACCAAGACGCAAAACTCTTGAAGCACATTCTAACATTCATTTTGAAGAATTAACCTATGCTGATGTTTTGGCTTTTAAAAAAATTAACCCATCTGTTCAAATTTTAACATCAAATCAAATTGGATATATCCCTTCTGAAGAAGATAAACAAATTGAACTTTCAAAACTGACACAGCAAGAACGACAATTTGTTGAAAAAGCATTAAATGCAGGCTATTTTGTTTCGTTAAAACCACTTGGGGAGGCATAAAATGACAATATTTGCACCAACAAAAGATCAAATAATAAACGCCACTCAAACAAGAGTAACCGCAGATAGAGATTTAAGATCTCTTCCTTATTGTGAACTTTTAAATGCACAAGCAAAAGATCCATCTGTTGCTATTATATCAAAAGAAGAAAGTGAAAATCTACCTTTTATTCCAGGGTTAAGAAATCGCTTTTTTGCAACACTTCCTCCCGAAATGAAACAGTTTGTTTTAAGAGCTAATATTGCTGGGGTTAACCTTACTGCTACGGGTGAAAATGGTGAAACTTTTTTATATATGGCACCTGAAACAGAACTTGAAAGAACACGTATGATTACAGAACTTAATCAACTTGAAGCAAGCTCAGTATCAACTCAGGCTTTAGGAACCTCAATTACAAATGAACAAACTCAAGAAGCTGGGATACAATCTATTCAAACATCGCAAATTAGATAAAACAATAAAATCGCTTATAGGAAAAAATAATGAAATTTACAGCAAGACCTCTTAAAACACACTTAAAAAAAGTTAAAGGTCGCAAGGCATCCAGCACCAAATGGTTACAACGTCAGGTAAATGACCCTTACGTTAGTGAAGCTCATCGCCTTGGATATAGGGGACGCGCAGCTTTCAAAATCATGCAATTGGATGATCAATTCCACTTTTTCAAACCTGGCAAACGTGTTGTCGATCTTGGTTGTGCACCCGGCGGTTGGTCCCAAGTTGCCGTTAAGAGAGTCAAATCAACACCCGAAAATCCTCTGGTTGTTGGTATGGATTTACTTCCTGCCGATCCAATTTCTGGTGCAAAACTTGTCCAAATGGACTTTACTTTAGATGAAGCTCCTGAAAAACTAAGAGAACTTTTAAATGGTCACCAAGCCGATATTGTCATGTCAGATATGGCAGCAAATACAACAGGCGTTCATGCACTTGACCACTTGCGTATCATGAATTTACTTGAAATGGCATATGATTTTGCACTACAAGTTCTTAACCCTGGTGGTGTTTTTATTGCTAAAATTTTTCAAGGAGGAACTGAAAACCAATTTTTAGCTGAAATGAAACAACATTTCAAAGTTGTCAAACATGCAAAACCAGATGCCAGCAGAAAAGATTCTTCAGAAGTTTATGTTGTTGCAACAGGTTTTAAAGGCAGAAAAGAAGATTAATTTTCAAAATGAGAGAAGAAATTATTTTTAAAGTTGCGGCAGAGCTTCTTGCAACAATTGAAAAAGAAACAAAACCAGCATCAGAAATTATCAATGCATTTACAAGATTGCACAAATCTTTTGGCTCAAAAGACCGTCGTTTATTAACAGAAACAGTGTGGGATGTTATTAGACATAAAGCACGGCTAGATTATCTTTATCCAAATAAAACCTATCTTGAAAAAATTGAAATTTTAAATCAGAATAAATCTCATTTATCTGATCAAAAAATGCCTTTTCACATACAAGTTGAAACGCCTGAGTGGTTGATTCAAAAAATTAAAAATGCAGATAAAGAATTACCTGCTCTCCTTGAAAATCCTAATATTATTTTAAGAGCAACAAAAAACCGTGATTTTGTTCAAAAAGAACTTTTAAAAGAAGGGGTCGAAACAGAAAAGACGGCTCTATCTCCGTATGGTCTTATTTTAAAAAAACGTACCAATCTTTTGGGCTTAAAAGCTTATAAAACTGGTCTTGTTGAAGTTCAAGATGAAGGCTCCCAACTTGTGGCACTTGAAACAATGGTTAAACCCCAAGATTGTGTGTTAGATTATTGTGCAGGAGCTGGTGGAAAATCACTAATTTTTGCTCAAATGATGAATCAAAAAGGAAAAATCCTTGCCCATGATATTTCAAAAAGGAGTTTACAAGAACTTCAAAAACGGGCGCAAAGAGCGAATATATCCATCATTGATACAACATTGGATATCCCAAATTATTTAAAACAAAATCCAGATGTTAAATTTTCACATGTTGTCGTTGACGCTCCCTGCTCTGGCACTGGCACCTGGCGCAGATGTCCCGATGCAAGATGGAAATTAACAGAAGAACAATTTTATGAAATTTTAAAAAAACAAGCATTCATATTAAAAAGAGCTGCATCTTTTACACCTTTGAATGCGCACCTCATTTACATGACCTGTTCAATCACTGAAGATGAAAACATCAAACAAGTTCAAAAATTTTTAAAATCCCATCCATTCTTTAAACTTAAAGGACACAAACAATTTTCACCTGCAAGAACAAACACTGATGGTCTTTTTGTTGCCATTATGAAAAAAGAAGAAAATCAAAGAAAATAAAAAACATTTGAAAAAATTCATCTTTTTTTGTATACTGTGAAGTCAAGAAAAACAAAAGGAAAAAAGGATTTACTAATGATTTCTCGTTTTTTTATTGCTAACTCTGCATATTCATTGTTGCAATATAGTTTAGCTTTTACTGACAAAATTGATGAAACACATTTTTTATGTGGTCCTGCAATCTGTGATAATAATTTAAAGCATAAAACGGCTATTAATCTTCCTCCAAAAGGGCTTGAAGATAATTATATTCAATCTTTTTTTAAAACACTTGATAGCAAATTGGAAGGATTTAAAGTTCCTTTTTATGGCAATTTGGTCACACCTTACTCTAAAGAAATTTCACAAAGATATCCGTTTTATTCCCTCTCTGATGGCGCAAGTGACTCACACATGGTTGAAAAACACTTGAACAATCCAGACATTCTTAAGTGTTTCACAACAAAATTAGGTCATGAAATTGAAAATTCCAACAATCCCAAACTTGTTGTTCATGATTTGAAAAAATTGTGGGATGAAAAATCACATCAAGAAAAAGAAGCCATTGTTCATATTTTTAATGTGAGCCCAACGATGTTAAAAACGTTTGAGCAAAAATCTGTTATTTTAATCACACAACCACTCAGTGAAGATAATATCGTTAGTGAAGAAGAAAAGATTGCTCTTTATAACAGCATTTTAACTAATTATAACATGGATGAAGTGGTGATTAAACCCCACCCACGGGAAAGAACTGATTGGGCTAAAATTTTCCCAATGACACCCATTATTTCACGTCAAATTCCTGCAGAGCTTCTTTCTATGATGATGGAACCAAAAAATGTTTGCACATTCTTTTCAACAGCCGCTTTTTCACTTTGTCCTCCTGAAAAGGTTGACATCTATTCAAAAGATTTTAGCAAACTTGTTTTTTCACACCCTGGGCAAAACATGGGGAATGTTCCTTATGTTGACATTGAAAAAGTATATGGCTCCCGCCCATTTAATTGGAAACGAATCCCTTTAAGTTCTTTTTATCGTCAACAAAAAGAAAACTCACACGAATAGATTTTTCATATACAAACAGACCCCTTCAAATTGAAGGGGTCTGTTTTTTTCTTTGAAAATCCCCTTTAAAACTTCCACTCTAATCTTAACATACCTGAGTGATCAAGGTATTCTTTACGATAGTTACCTGAATATTCAAGTTTGAGTGTTGTATTTTCATCAAGGTCAGCTGCAAACCCTGCCACAACAGTGGTGCTAAGGCGATCGAGTGCTTTTCCTTGAATGGTGAACGTACGTCCGTTTGAAAGGGTGTTAATAGATGTGATGTCATCTGTGATCACATCATACCCAACCATCACACCAGCAAGAGGTCTGATCCATTTTAAATCAACACCAACTTTAAACCCACCCATTGCTGTAACAAAATCAGAGTTTGTGCGTTCAACTGTGGTGCCAATACTGTCGGTGTATCCTTCTTGTCGTGCATTCAAGTAACGGACACCGATTTCTGGGGTGATAATCCAGTTATCAAGCTTGATGTTGTATCCCGTTGTGATTTGAGCACCGACAGAGTCCACATCATAAGTTGCTTTACCTTTGGTTGAAAGAACTTGTTTTTCTTCTTCATACTGACTGCGTGAATATGTTAATACACCACTCATCCACCAGTTATTTGGTTGATATTGTGCTGAGATGAACCCTGTGTTTGTATTAACCTCTGTGCGTCTGAGATCTTCTTTTGCAATTGTATTAATACCCGCATATCCAACACCAACAGTTAAATCTTCTGTCAATGCAGATTGAACTCCCAAGACAGCCCCTTTTGAGCGCATACGGAATCCATCTCCAGCCAAAGAGTTAACTCTGTCATACAACCCTTTCACATAAACTGTGGCTCTGGCAGGATCTTCCCCTCCAGCATGACCAAAGATTGGTGCTGTTGCATTCATGAGCATTTGACTAATCAGTGTATGCATTTGTGTAAATTGAGCAGTTGCTTGCGCTTGATAGATGGATGTGCTTCTAGCACCTAAAGCATTCAATGCGCGTTTTGCTTTCAAAACAGTGCCTTTGTTTTGTGATTGAAGTCCTACAAGCAATTCTTTTTGCGCTTGTTCAAACTGTGCATTATCTGTGCTTGTTCCACCTGTTAATGCATTGGCAATGTCTGTTTCTATGTCCGTTGTACCAAGTGATTCTTGAAGAGATTCTTTATCTTTTGCCATAAAGGAGTATTTACCCTCTTCCACCTCAACCACGTTGTACACATTGTTATGAACAAGTTCAAGATCACCTGCTCCTTTTGAGCCTTTAAACACATCAAACACACCACCAGAGAAGTTATCCCCCAAGCTCAAGTGGACTTTTGCATCATTTTCTGCAAAGATTTCTTCGGCCTTCATTGTTCCATATTCACCCAAGCCATTTAAGGTGATGCCAAGGGTTGCATTTTCTCGCACCGTGAGAGTGTTTGCTGTTGCTTGTAATGTCTTGATATCAAGCGTTGAGTCTTTGGCGATCTCAAGATCGGCAAAGTGGATTTCACTTGTCCCCTTGCCATCAAGTGTCACATTGTTTGCAACAATTTTATTTGTTGTTTCAAACTTATCTGCCACATCCAACACTGCGTTGTTCATTGTGAGCGTTCCTGAACCTGTTAAACTGCTCAAAGCAAGTCTTCCTTCACCCACAATTGAACCTGTGTTTTCAACAGCTTTGTCAATTGTTACATCTTTAAGGCTTAAGATTGACCCATTCTTAAGAGCTGTGTCACCAACAGTGTCTTTGATGATAACATTGTCAAGTGCTACACTGCCAGCTTGATTGTCGATGGCTGTGCCAACACCTCTAATTGAAAGATCTTTCATCTCAAGTATTGTGTCTGCCTTGTCCACCACAAATAAGTTTTGTCCTACCCCTTCAATGACACTTTCACTTGCATCATCTGAGGCGCCGAGGATAGTCTTTGTCCCCGTTGATAATGGTTCAAGCACCTTGGAGGCATTTAAGGCGCCAGAGCCAGTATCAAACTGTAAAGTACTATCCCCAGCATAGTTTGCTAAATATTCAAGCGGTGTTACGTTGTTTGCTAATTTTGTTGCAGTCACCGTCAAGTCTTGACCTGATGTGACCATCTGATAAATATAGGGTGATGTTGTGCTCAACTGTGATGTCTTTGCACTTTTTAATGTGGCATTACCACCCAAAATACTCGTCTTATATTCGATAGCTGGGTTGATATTACCCGTTTGATCTAGGGTCAATCCTGACAAAATTGCATTTAACAGTTCTTGTCCACTCATCTTAACCGTTACACCATTAAATTGATAGGCATTTTCTGAGTTCAACTTATCAGCTGTCATTGTGATAGAACCATCTGTATCTTTGGTAAAGAGAGCATCGATCATAAGACTTGCACCACTGCCAGACAAGTTCTCAATAGTGACTTCTTTTATCCCATCATCTGAAAGGTCAAGTCTTGCTGAGTTAGTCAAATTATATGACCCACCATAGGTGACTTTACCATCACCATCTGTATCTTTGGCTTTTAACCCAATGGAGCCACCTTTACTCACCAAATGAATATCAGATTTAACCTCTCCCAATATGTTGATGGCGCCATTGCTATTATAGATGTCATTTGCGACACCATTAGCGGTATTATTGTTAAAATAAACACTCGAACCCTCACCAAACGTGATGGTTCCTTGCGTATTATAAATCGCCCCACCAGAGGTAGATGCCGAGTTACCTTTGAAGGTAGTATCTCCACCAAACGTGATAGTGCCACCATAATAATTATAAATCACCCCACCAGAGGTAGATGCCGAGTTACCTTTGAAGGTAGTATCTCCACCAAGCATGATGGTTCCTTGCGTATTATAAATCGCACCACCAGAATCTGCCGAGTTACCCGTGAAGGTGGCATCGCCACCAAACGTGATGGTGCCAATATTCCCAATCGCCCCACCATAGGAAGATGATGTGTTGTTTGCAAATACCACATTGTTCAAGGTCACTGAGCCTGCGTAATTCCGGTAATTATAAATCGCCCCAGCATCAGAAGATGATTTAGCACTAGCGATGGTTAAATTCTCTAATATTAATTTATCCCCAGACCCTAAATAAAATATCTGACCAACACCATTGGCATTAATAACGGTATCAGAAGCTTTATCCGTTGCTCCACGGATGATCTTTTCACCACTGCCAAGTTCACCCATCGATCCACTTTGCAAATCTTTTTCTGAGATGCCATAGTTAAGAGTTTCCCCCTCATTAACAGTAACATAATCCCCAAAATCAAGTGTTGATGCCGTTGTGGAACGCAACACTTCACCCAATGTTTTTGGTAATGCAACAAAGTTGATTGAAATCCCATTCGTAATATCCTTTGTTTTATATAAACCATCCGTTTCAACACCAATAACAGAACCATCTGCGAATAAGGATTTATTATATATTACATCATAGCACTCACCTTTATTCCCACCCATAACGTTTATTGTGCCAGTGGTGAATTGTCCTGTTGCAGTTGAGTTTAAAACATCATTCGCAACAGTATAACTATCACCCGTATCTTTGATTTCAGCATCCCATTTGAGGGTGGAAGAACCACTCACTGTTAAATTCTCAATAGTGACCTCTTTTGCCCCATCACCTGAAAGGTCAAGTGTTGTATTGGTTAACTTGTATGACCCTGTATAGGTGATTTTCCCATCCGTATCTGTGTCTTTTGTCTTTTTAGCTTTTAAGCCAATGGTGCCACCCTCACTTATCAAATGAATATCAGATTTAACTTCTCCCAATATGTTGATAGTGCCAGAGTTATAAATGTCATTTGCGACACCATTAGCGGTATTATTGTTAAAATAAACACTTGAACCCTCACCAAACGTGATGGTGCCACTATTCATAATCGCCCCACCATTGCCCGCTGATTTAACACTATTTTTAAAACTCGTATTGCCATTGAATGTTATTGTATTTCCATTCTCAATTCTTGCGTTTTCAAAATCATAAGGTGCGTTATACGTTCCGCTGGCGATAGTGACATCACTATCTTTAAAGATGACTTTTGTTGCGCCTGAGATATCGGATGTGAGTTTATATTTCGCTCTGTCGATTGTACCCGTTGTGAGGAGTTTGCTCTCAGCATCGTAAGATACATACACGATATCACCGTTAGTGTCATACTCGACCTCACCATTTGAATCGAGTTTTGGTACCTTTTTATCAGCCACAAGGGCGAGTTCAGCATTCTTCGCCTCATCCGTATAGGCGCCGAATGTAAGGATGGCTCCGTTGACGGTCAATGCGACCATTTGTTCACTCACATTGGTGGTTAGATATGTGAGCATTGCACCACTCGATACACTGGCTTTAAGGTTGGCTAAGTTAGCCCCATGGACTCTGAGCTCACCACCTGTGATGGTGTTTGTTGTGGCAAAATTGAGCTTATCCACACGTGCAATCGTGAGACCATCACTTTGGTTGAATTGAGATGTATATCCTGTATTACCTCCATTCACTATATTATCACCCAAAATGAGTGTCCCTGCGCCTGTTTTGTTGATTTTTGCGTTTCTACCAGATTGATAAATACCGCCGTCTAAGGTCCCAACTTTACCCTCACCTTGTGCAAAGTTAATGGTGCCATAGTTATAAATATCGTTTAACTGACCATTTGCTGTGTTATTGCTAAACAATACACTCGAATCCGCTCCAAACGTGATGGTACTGTTACTACCATTATAAATCGCACCACCAGAGGATGATGAATTATTCGTGAAAGTGGTCTCGCCACCAAACGTGATTGTGCCACCATCATTATCAATCGCCCCACCATCCCAAGATGCTGAGTTACCCGTGAAGGTAGCTTTTCCAACAAAATCAATATCTTCGTTAATACTATTCCAAATCGCCCCACCATAGGATGCTGAGTTGTTTGTGAAAGTCGCATCCCCACCAAACGTGATGAAAGCATCATAATTATAAATCGCCCCACCTTTGGAAGATGACGTGTTGTTTGTGAAAGTCACTGTTGAATCCGCTCCAAACGTGATGGTGCCCTCATTATAAATCGCCCCACCGGAAGATGCTGTGTTGTTTGTAAAAGTCGCATCCCCACCAAACGTGATGGTGCCTCCATTATCAATCGCCCCACCATCCCAAGATGCTGAGTTACCCGTGAAAGTCGCTGTTGAATCCGCTCCAAATGTGATGTCACCACCATCAATATAAATCGCCCCACCAGATTTTGCTGTATTTTTACTGAATGAGTTGATTGAGCCTTCAGCAAATGTGATGGCGCCCTCATAATTATAAATTGCCCCACCATAGGAAGATGATGATGTGTTGTTTGTGAATGTATTGGTTGACTCCACACCAAACGTGATTGTGCCACCATCATTATCAATCGCCCCACCAGATTTTGCTGTATTTTTACTGAATGAGTTGATTGAGCCTTCAGCAAATGTGATGGCGCCCTCATAATTATAAATTGCCCCACCGGAAGATGCTGTGTTTTCTATGAATGTGTTGGTTGACTCCACACCAAACGTGATGCTCCCCTCATTATAAATCGCCCCACCAAAGGTAGATGCCGAGTTGCCTGTGAAAGTCGCTGTCGAACTTTCGCCAAACGTGATGGTGCCACCATCATTATCAATCGCCCCACCGCTGTGAAATGCCGAGTTGTTCGTGAAGGTAGCTGTCGAATTTTCGCCAAACGTGATGGTGCCTCTATTAAGAATCGCCCCAGCAAAGCTACTGGACTCTAGATCCTCAAACGTGACATCAGAGGTATATGTTTTTTCATGATAATTTACCAAGCTATCTTCACCAGCTGTAGCGGGGGTGGCAAGTGTCACGCATAAAAACGCCATTAAATTCGCAAGGAAGCACTTTTTTAAAATGTTGAGATAACGTTTTTTAAGCTCTTTAAGAGCGGTTCTTGATAAGTTTTGCATAAGATGCCTCCTTAAAAATAAAAAAATGTTTACATGGTGTATCCTTTTGTTAATTGTGGTGGGAAAAATTACACTTCATACAATGATAACCCTTCTCCCATACTTTTATTATACCACGGGTTTTGACTTTTGAGGCCAAAAATTCCCAAAAAAAATTTATGTTTTTTTAAACTTTTCTTAAAATACATTGAAAAATAAGGATTATTTTTTATCTAAAAATTGTCCAAAAATCGTGATTTTTTGATTTTTTTTGAATTTCGCCTGCAAAAAGGCTCAAAAAAAAGAGACTATTTTATCCCAAAAGGCACAAAAAAAAGAGGCTAAAAAGCCCCTTTTTTTTATAATTATTCAAAAATTATTTCTCTTATTTTTCAATCAATGAGTGCCCTGTCATTTCAGATGGCTGAGCAATATTCATAATATCCAACAATGTTGGAGCCACATCTGCCAACGCACCATCTTTTAACCCTTTAACACCATGTGCGTTCACAAGAACTGCTTTGACAGGTGTGTTTGTATGAGCCGTATATGGAGCGCCTGTTGTTTCATCTTTCATGCGTTCAGCATTTCCATGATCGGCTGTTACAAAAATGACACCATCTTTGGCTTTGACAGCATCAACCACTCTGCCCAAGCATGTGTCAACAGCTTCAACAGCTTTGATGGCTGCATCCATCACCCCTGTATGACCAACCATATCCCCATTTGCATAGTTAACAATAATCACATCAAAAGTATCATTATTAATTGCATCAACCAATTTGTCAGTCACTTCAAAAGCTGACATTTCTGGTTTTAAATCATATGTAGCCACTTTTGGACTTGGGATTAAAATTCTTTCTTCATTTGGGAATAATGTTTCTTTTCCACCATTGAAGAAGAAGGTAACGTGAGCATACTTTTCAGTTTCTGCAATACGTAATTGTTTCAACCCATTTTGAGCCAAAACTTCACCAAAAATATTTGTTAATTCTTCTGGTGGGAATAAAACTTTTAACCACTTGTTGTGTTCAACAGAATATTCAGTCATTGCAACCGCTGATGCAAATTTGACAACACGGCAACGTGGGGCATCTTCAAAATCAGATTGCAACAAAATACGTGTGATTTCACGAGCTCTATCAGAACGATAGTTTGCCATAATGAGACCATCCCCATCTTGCATACCTTGATAATCACCAATCACACATGGAATGATAAATTCATCATAAACTTCTTTGTCATAAGAAGCTTGAATAGCTTCATCTGCCGTTGCATAACGTTCCCCTTTGGCATCAACCAATGCTTGATAAGCCAAATCAACACGTTCCCAACGATTATCACGATCCATAGCATAATAACGGCCAGATACAGTTGCGATTTTAACGTTTTTCATTGGTTCAATAGCTGTTTCCAAATCTTTAACAAATCCACGACCAGAATCTGGAGCTGTGTCACGACCATCCATAAAACAGTGCAACCAAACTTGAACACCTGCTTGATCCAAAATTCCCGCTAATGCTAAAATATGTGATTGTTGCGCATGAACCCCACCTGTGCCAACAAGCCCCATCAAGTGACAAGCGCCATTTGTTTTTTTCAACGTATCAATCAAATCAACCAATACTGGATTTGTATCAAGAGTATGTGTTTCAATTGCTTTATCAATGCGAGGTAAATCTTGCAAAACAACACGACCTGCCCCCAAGTTTGTGTGACCAACTTCAGAGTTGCCCATTTGACCGTTTGGAAGCCCCACATCTAAACCAGATGTTTTGAGCATACAACTTGGGCTTGTTTTAACCAATTCATGCCATACTGGTGTTTTGCCTTCTTCAATTGCATTAAAGGCAGTTTCTTCACGAAACCCCCAACCATCTAAAATACATAAAACAACAGGTTTTTGTCTTGTCATACGATTTCCTTTCTTATACTTAAAACATAAAGGGTGTCTATTTAAAATTTTCAAGTAGATACCTTTTTTTTAAACTTGTGCGGTATTATAAAACAAAATCTTCAAAAAGTGTAATATTTTTTTGCTTTTTTGCAAAAAAAAGACTATAATATGCAAAACTTAACAAGAGAAGGATGCATTATGAAACCAATTAAAAAACCAGAACTTTTGTTGCCAGCAGGCTCTCTCAATCGTTTAAAAACTGCATTTTTATATGGTGCGGACGCTGTTTATGCCGGCATGCCAGGCGTTTGCCTTAGAAACAAAATCTCTTTTACCGCTGAAGAGATGAAGGAAGGAATCGATTATGCACATAGTTTGGGTAAAAAGGTTTATCTAACTGTTAACTTATTTACACATAACAAAGATATTGAACGGGTTGAAAATTTCATCACTTTATTAAAAGATCTAAACCCAGATGGTGTTATTGTAGCAGACCCAGGTGTTTTTGCCAGAATTAAAGAAGAAATTCCAACTCTTGCCTTGCACATTTCAACACAAGCCAATGTCTGCTCAACGCTCACGGTTAACTTTTGGAAACAACAAGGTGCTTCTCTTTGCGTTCTTGGCAGAGAAGTTCCCCTTCATGAAATTAAAGAAATTAGAGAATCCTGCCCGGATATTAAAATTGAAACATTTGTTCATGGCGCATTATGCGTCAGTTATTCAGGCAGATGTTTACTTTCTAACTTTATGACAGGAAGAAGTGCAAATAAAGGAAATTGTGCCCACTCTTGCAGATGGCGATACAAAATTTATGAATCCGAACCTTGTAAACCAAATAATGATTCATCTTATTATATTGAAGAAGAAACACGCCTTGGTGAATTAATGCGCATTGATGAAGATGAAAACGGCACATATATCATGAATTCAAGAGATCTTTGTTGGCTTCCAAGATTGAATGATTTGCTCCCAATTGGGATTGATTCTTTTAAAATTGAAGGTCGTAACAAGTCTGAATATTATGCCGCCATTACTGCCAGAACATATAGACATGCCATTGATGATTGGTTCAACGATCCTGAAAATTGGAACCCAGATAAATATATGGATGAACTCATGACTCTTCAATCCAGAGGGTATACTGTTGGTTTCTTAGATGGCAATGCAGGACCAGAAGCTCATAATTATGATGTTTCTGCAAGTCTTGGATCTTGGCGTTATGCTGGTCTTGTAAAAGGCACAAAAGATGGCAGAATCATAATGGAAATTAAACACAAAATTCAAAAAGGAATGGTCCTTGAATTTTTATCTCCATTTAAATTAGACCCAATTCAAATAACTGTTGGTGATTTTTATGACCACCGCACAGGAAATGAAGCTGAAGTTATTTCATCAGGGCACCTTGGTCAAGCAATTGAAATTCCACTACCACCTGAAATAATTGAACTTTTACCAGAACTTACCGTTGTTCGCACAAAAATTGAAGCATAAAAAATTGCCATTTTTGCGAATCGCAAATAAAAAGAAGAAAAAATGAAAAGTTTTTTCTTCTTTTTTTTATTCAAATCTATTCAATATATTAACAAAGAGTAAATTATTTACTTTTTGTTAATAAAAAAAATAAAAATATTCCTCTTTTTTAAAAAAATACGTAAAAAAACAATTGAATTGAAAAATGATTTATTTTATATTGAAGTTGAGTTTCACATACATTTAAGGAGTAATTAATAATGAAAAAATATACAAACGAAGATATTCGCCTTGCGGCTTATTATATCTGGGAACAATTGGGTAAACCTTGGGGTAAAGAAGATGAATGCTGGAACATGGCATTAGAACAGTTGATGATTTATGACACAACAAATTGTTCAAAAAAAACAAAATGTTCAACAAAGAAATGTTCTTCAACTTCAACAACTAAAACAACAAAAACAACAAAAGCTTCAACAATCAAACCAACAAGTTGCTCAACTTCAACAAAAGCTAAAACTTCATTGAAGACACCTTCAACAACTCGTACATCTGTTAAAGCTACATCTTCAAACACAACAGATTTTAGCCACTTCAGATCAAATGCTGGTTCTTTGAAATCAAAAGTTTCTTTAAACACAAACAAAAACATCAATTCAAATTACAGCTTGAAAGTTGCAAAAAAATCTTTAATCTAATTGGATTTGAGATTAGGTAATAAAAAAAGCAGTTTTTTTTAAACTGCTTTTTTTATATTCCATTTACTTTGTTTCCAATATATATCCATCGTTTGTATTTTTCAAAAGTAAATCAGCTGCGTCTTCACCTATTTTTTGACGCAAAGAATAAACATGCGATTCAACGGTATGCGTTTCAATATCTGGCCGATACTTCCAAACACTTGTCAACAAATCCATTTTTGAAGCCCCCTCAGGCAAAGACTTAACCAAAAAAACGATTAAATCAGTTTCTTTTTCAGTTAAATAATGATCTTTTTTTGCTTTTTTGTCATACAATCTTCTTTTAGCCCCCTCAAACAAAAATCGTTTATTTTCAAAAACAGGAGCTTGTTCTTTTTTAGCAAACAAATCCTTGATAAGCGTTTTTAATTCATACAACGAACAAGGCGTTGAAATTTCAACATCTGCTTCTTCATGCGTTGCCCCAATCAAAAGAACTGGACACGAAATATTTGCTTTCAAAAGATCATCGACTTGCTCTTGCTCAAGCGCAACAACCAAAACATCTCCATAAACATTATCATTTTTATATGCACATGCTCCAAACTCTTTCAATGCATCACAAAGAGTTGTTGTATACAAATGATTTTTAGATAAAACTGTTATCATTTTCCTTGCCTTTTTAAGTAATCTATCTTAGTATGCCTTATATATTTATTCCATAAGACCTATGCAACACTTTAGCAGAAAGTAAAAAAAAATGACAGCATTATTTTTCTATCAATGTCTTTCAATTTTATTATATCCTTTTATTTTATTATTACTTCTTATTAGATTATCTAAAGGAAAAGAAAACAAACAAAGAATTAATGAACGCCTTGGTTTTCCTAAAAAAAAGCGTCCTGAAGGGAAACTTGTATGGATGCATGGCGCAAGCGTAGGTGAATGTTTATCCATGCTACCATTGGTTAAAAAATTATTAGAAGAGGATCCCAACTTACATGTTATGGTTACATCAGGAACCGTTACCTCAGCTGATTTGATGCAAAAAAGATTGCCTGAAAGAGCATTTCACCAATTTATCCCTATCGACACACCTTTAGCTGCTCATAGATTTGTGAAACATTGGAATGCCGATGCCATTTTATGGTTTGAATCTGATTTTTGGCCAAATATGCTTAAAGCTATTTATAAAAACAAAAAACCTCTTATTTTATTAAACGGTCGCATTTCCGACAAATCATTTGAACGGTGGCAAAAATTTCCACGCATTATCAAAAGTATCCAATCACTTTTTACCCTTTCATTTGGACAAACAGCTGAAGATGCACGCAGACTCAAAGTCTTGGGCGCACAAGATGTTGTTTCAACTGGGAATTTAAAGTTCGCCGCCGTAAATCCTCCATTTGACCCACAGGAACTTTCAAAAATACACTCAAGCATCGGATCAAGACCTGTTTGGTGTATGGCAAGCACACATGATGATGAAGAAACACAAGGCGCAGATGTTCACTTAGAACTTGTTAAAAAATTTCCTAATTTATTGACTGTTTTTGTTCCTCGTCACCCACACAGAGCAGAAGCCATCGTTCAAATGCTACATAAAAAAGGATTAAGCGTTTCAAGAAGATCTCAAAAAGAAGAAATCACTCAAAACACAAATATCTATCTTGCAGATACCATTGGTGAAATGGGACTTCTTTATCAAATTGCACCCGTTGTTTTTGTTGGTGGCTCACTCATCAAATTTGGGGGACAAAATATGCTTGAACCGATGAGATTATCTAGAACTGTTTTAATTGGTCCTCACGCATTTAATTTTAGAGAAATTGTTAAAACTGCAAAAGTGAAAAAAGCACTTGTTGAAGTTGAAAACAAAACTGACCTTCAATTAGAATTAGAAAAATTCTTTTCAAATCCCGAAAGATACAAAACCATGCAAGAAACTGCCCATCAACTAGCAACTTCAGAAATGACAGTTCTTGATCGTGTGTGGGATATTTTGCATACGCGTTTTAACCTTTAAAAAAAAGATAAAAAAGATAAAAAAAAGCTGGATATCTTCTTTTTTTGTGTTATAGTATGAGAAAATAACATGCTTAGGAGGAAAAAATGGGAACGCCAAAATTTTGGGATGTTCCAAATTCGTTGATATCTAAAGTGCTCAAACCTTTTGGTGCACTTTATGCTTTTGGAACTGCTTATAGATTTAGAAAAGCTAAACCTTATCAAACTGATATTCCCGTTATTTGTATTGGGAATTTATCTGTTGGTGGCACGGGTAAAACACCTGTTTGCCTTGCAGTTGCTAAAGAATTATTCAAATTAAAACGTGATTTCTTTTTTCTCAATCATGGATACAAAGCGCATTTAAAAAACGTACTAGTGGATCTAGAACGTCACACTGCCTATGATGTTGGCGATGAGGCAATCTTACTTGCCTGTTATGCCCCAACGGTTGTTGATAATCAACGTGCAAGAGGTGCTCAACTTGCCATTCGAAAAGGAGCAAAATGTATTTTAATGGATGATGGTTTTCAAAACCCTTCTCTTATCAAAACATTCTCCTTTGTTGTTGTTGATGGCAAAAAAGGTTTTGGTAATGAATGTGTTTTACCTGCAGGACCTTTACGTGAACCTGTATTAAAAGGCCTTCAAAGAGCTGACGCAATTGTTCTTGTTGGCAACGATGAATGGGGTGTTAAATTCTTTTTGCAACGCAATAAAATTGACTTGCCATTATTCACAGGACATTTTGAAGCAAAAGTAAAATCCCTTGCCCCCTTAAAAGGAAAAGATGTCCTTGCTTTTGCAGGAATTGGTAGACCTCAAAAGTTTTTTGATTTTTTAAAACAAAATGACATCAACCCTGTCAAAACAGAAGAATACCCTGATCATTATTTTTATACCCGTTTTGATATTGAGCGCTTGCTAAAAAAAGCAAATGGTCTTCCATTAATAACAACAACAAAAGACGCTGTTAAAATCCCAAAAGATTTGCTCAAAAACATTCACATTGCAGATGGGCAATTTGTATTTGATAAACCCGAGGAGATTAAAGAACTCCTCAAAGGGATTGTTCTTTAAAATTAAGGAGAAATTTATGGCAAAAGCGATTAGACGTGGAACTCGTTCAATTTTTCAACGATATATTTCTGATCCAATCACTGCATTATTCGTTTTAATAATTTATACCTTTTTCAGACTATTACCTACAAAAACAGCCTCTAATCTTGGCAGCAAAATTGGCTCTCTTTTGTATAACCTGATGAAAAAAAGGAATAAAATTGCACGTCGCAATTTAGAAATTGCCTTTCCAGAAAAAACGGATTTAGAACGAGAGGAAATTTTAAAACAAATGTGGCACCATTGGGGCCGTTTCTTTGCAGAAATGCCTCATGGAGAAACACTTTATAAAACAGCAAGAAAAGTTGGGTTAGAAAATTTAAAAAAATTGCACGAAACAAAACAAGGGTGCTTTATTTGTTCAGCCCATTTAGGAAACTGGGAACCAGCCGTATCTGCCCCACTCTTTGATGATTATTATTTAAATCCCGTCTATCGCGTTGCAAACAATAAATGGATTGATAAAATCATGTTTCAAAGACGTAAAGGAACGCTTATTCCAAAAGGAAGTGCTGGCGCAAGATTGATGCTTCAAGTTCTTAAAAATGGTGGCGGAGTTGTTATCCTTTGTGATCAAAAATTAAGAGAAGGTATCGACGTTCCCTTCTTTGGAAAAATGGTTAAAACCGCCCCTGCAACAGCAACCATAGCATTAAAAATGAACCTTCCAATTATTATGGCACGTTGCATTCGAGGAACAGACGGTGTATTTGACATTGATGTATCTAAACCTCTTTTAATGCCAAATACAAAAGAAATCGGAGAAGAAAAAGCCATTTATGAACTCACTCTTAAAATTAATCAAACCATTGAAAACTGGATTAGACAAAACCCAGAACAATGGCTCTGGGTTCATCATCGATTTGATAAATCAGAATATAATAATTAACGCATTAATTGATTTTGTTTTTCAATTAAAGATGGCATTTTAGCCTTTTGAATTTGTTTTGGAGTTACAGGTTCAGGCTCAATCTCACATCTTTTCGCACCCACTGCAACAGCAATAAGAGCAGCACATAATCCCAACACATAACCAGCACCACCAACAATCATTGGGACAGTTCGAATTCTGGAGGCTGTTTTTTCTTCTAACACATATTTTGCATACAAATGATTGAAACGAGCTTTTGTTTCTTCAGATGCATTTTCCATTTCAACATCTATATAGCCTGTTTTTGCTTCTTCGCCTCTTTTTAAAAAAGGATAAACCTCTTTTGCTCTTACTTCTTTCACAACCAGTCCACATTCAATCCCTGCTTTCAAAGCTGCAATTTTTCGAACATCTTCAACATCATCTAATTCTATACGCATTTTTCCTCCATAAAAAAAAGCTCCATAAGAGCTTTAATTGGTGCTCAAGAAAGGACTCGAACCTTCACACTCATTAAAGTACTAGCACCTGAAGCCAGCGCGTCTACCAGTTTCGCCACTTGAGCAATTTGCGAAGTATTATAAAAAATATAACACCATAAGTCAATAGATATCGCTTTAAAAAATTATTTTTTTGACATTTTAAAAAAAATGCTTTGAAAAAGAATTAAAAATCATTTAAAGTAAGCCAAAAAGGAGAAAAAAAATGACTGAAAATAAAAATTCTAATACATCTTATCAAGTTCCTGATTCCAGCTTTGTTGATTTGAGTTGGAAACGATTTATCTTACCACCAATTCACAAAGAAGGATTAAAAATCTTTGCTGTTGCAGCTATTATTGTTTTGTTGCTCAGCTTAGTTAGTGCTTGTTCATTATTCGTTTGTTTGCCATTACTTGCATTTGTGTTCTATTTCTTTAGAAATCCTGCTCGTGTTACACCTGAAGGGGATAATCTTATTATCTCTCCAGCTGATGGGATCGTAAGCAATATCAAATATATTGTCCCACCAAAAGAAATGGGCCTTGGTGATGAACCACTTTTGCGTATCAGTATTTTTATGAGCGTATTTAATGTTCACGTCAATCGAGCACCAACAAGTGGTATGGTTGACGCCCTCACCTATCGACCAGGAAAACTTGTTAACATTGCAGATAAAGACAATGAAGACAATGAACGTCAAGAAATTACCATTAAAAGAGACGATGGCACAAAAATTGGTTTCATTCAAATTGCAGGGTTAGTTGCTCGCAGAATTTACTGTCCTTTAAAAGTTGGTGAAATGGTCAAAAAAGGTTCTATTTTTGGTATGATCCGCTTTGGCAGTCGTTTAGACGTATTTTTGCCAACAGGCGTTTATCCAAAAGTTTTACCAGGTCAAATTATGGTTGCAGGTGAAACTATCTTAGCAGATTTAAATGAAAAGAAATAATTAAACAGGTGAAATTTTATGACTGACAAAGAACTCAATATCAGACCCATATTTCCAAACGCAGTGACTATGACTGCCCTTGCTTTTGGGGTATCATCCATTAATATGTCTTTTTGGGGTGAATGGTCATTAGCAATCTTGTTCATCGCTCTTGCTGGTGTTTTTGACTTTTTAGATGGCAAAGTTGCACGTATGCTCAATGTTTCTTCAAAATTTGGAGCCGAACTTGATTCACTTTCCGATTTTGTAAGTTTCGGTGTTGCTCCGGCATTTTTAATGTATCTTTGGACAATGGATGGCGATACCAGAATCAGCGTTCTTCAAAATTTAGCTGTGAAAAAAGAAGCTATTGGTGTTTATTGGGGGTTTGTCTTATTTGTATCAATGTGCTGTGCTGCAAGATTAGCTCGTTTTAACAGTTTAATTGACACGGAACAACCTCCTTATTGGAAACATTTTTTCATGGGTGTTCCAGCACCAGCAGGCGGTTTCTTAACCATTTTACCTCTTGTTTTTTGGTTAGCCACAGATCAAAGCATTGAATGGTTTAGAAGCCCCGTATTAGCAGCCATCTTTTTAATTTTTAGCGGAATTATGATGGCCAGCAAAATACCAACTCTTTGCTTAAAACATTTGCATATATCATCAGGAGCTTCAACACTTCTTTTAATTGTTGCGCTCTTTGTTATTGCAGGTCTTCTTTCATTCCCTTGGGTTATGTTAAGTCTTATTGGAATTATTTATCTTTTATCAATTCCAGTTTGTATTTACTTTTTCCTAAAATTCAAAAAAGAACATCTTCACACAAAAGGATAAAAAATGAAAAAATCCCTTTTTCTTCTTTTTTTCATCGCAAGCGGTTTGTGTTCGCAAACCGCTTTTGCGCAAGAAACTTCTGATCAAAAAAATACGCCTCAAATTGATATGATGGACACGCCATTTTTCAAAGAGGTGAAAGAAAAAATTATGAAAGATATACAAAATTCATTTTACCAAAACAAAGATGAATTGATGACCTTTTTAAAAGAATCGCAAAACTATACTGAAGAGGAATATTTAAAACTATATAATGGGTATGAAACAAATCCTCCTTTTATTGAAAAAGAGGGCGTTTTGACATTAAACACCGATTATGAAACAAAAAACACCAAATATATTGAAGAAAATGGTAAATGGGTTGAAAACCCAAATTATGTTGAAAAACCAGTTTATCAAACACAAACAGAAATAGCGATTGAAAAAGTCATTCCTCAAACAAAGGAACAAAAACGTTTGGGTAAAAAATCATTTAATATTAATCCTGATAGCTTTAATTAATGAAAAAAATACAAAATATCCCTGCTGATAATGCACCCATTGTTATTTTAGCAAGACCTCAATTAGATGAAAATATGGGTATGGTTGCTCGGGCCATGATGAACTGTTGTTTATCAGAATTAAGACTTGTTAATCCAAGAGATAATCATTTAAGTGAAAAAGCAATCTCAGCTTCCTCTGGCGCTCAACGTATTTTAGAAGAGGCAAAAGTCTTTCAGTCCTTAGAAGATGCTGTCGCAGATGTTCATTATGTTTTGGCAACAAGTGCTCGAAAAAGAGACATGACAAAAGAGATTTTTTCACCAGAAGATGGGATCAAAAAAATTAATACCCTTACCCATCAAGAGAAAAAAGCTGCCTTTCTTTTTGGGGCTGAAAGGACAGGTCTTTTAAATACAGAAATCGTTTTAGCAAATGGAATTGTTGAAATACCATTAAATCCATTACATGCATCTCTAAACCTTTCGCAGGCCGTTTTATTGCTTGGATATGAATGGCACAAAAGTCAACTAAAACAATCTAACTCAAGACTTGAAACAGGTGCTGCAGAACTTGCAACACAAGAAGAATATTTTGCTTTATTTTCTCATTTAGAAACTGCTCTTGAAAAACGAGGATATTTCAGATTTGAAGATAAAAAAGAAAGAATGAAACACAACTTAAGAAACATTTTTTTAAGAAATAATTTAACTTCTCCTGAAATAAAAACACTGCATAAAATTTTCACAGATTTAACAAGAGATGAAAATGTATAATAGGATGGGTATATGAAAAAATTAATTTTATTTTCTTGTCTTTTCTTATCAGCATGTGCCGCAAATGATTTTCCCTTTTGTGAAAAATACACTTATATGAACAAAAACAATGATGTCAAAACAACACTGTATGTTCAAAAAAACGGCCAAATGGAAAAAGAAATTCAAACGCCTAGAAAAACTTTTTCTGAAAAAGGATTATACACTGTTCAAAATGATACCTTAACGATGTATATAAAAAACAAAAAAGAAACTTACCTCATTCAAGATGATGCAGATGTTCTTTTTGATCTTAACACCAACAGAAAACTTCTCTGCAATTAAAAAAAGGGGCTTTTAACCCCCTTTTTTTAATACGTCTTTAACTCTGTTTGAATTCCAATTTTAAGCGTTTTATTTTCACATTTTTTATTTTGTGAAAGCGCTACATTTTTACAAACAGATTCATCATCAAAATTCAATTGAACCATCACAACATCACGCCCAATTTGCTCATCATAATATATAAACGAATGATCAACGCCCATTTCTATTGCCTGTGCCAAAGACATTTGTACACCTTGTAATGGTTTTAATTTAGCAATTTGACTAAAATCTAATCCTTTACATTCATACATATAATTAATTTGTTCATTTTCCAACAACTTAACGCAGTAATCATATGTTGTATGAGCATATTGCTTTGCGACATTTAAAATGTTATTTCTTTCTATTTGCTTTAATAAAGCATTATAAACATCATTGATAAGAACAGTTTCTTGCAAAGCAATATCTATTTGGTTTTTATAAGCATCTAATGATGAAGATAAAAACTCAGGCAACATGGTAACAAGTCCATAAAAATCTGCTTGATTTGCACCCTTACCAGCTAATCCATTTACGGTTACGAGATCTGATTCGCTAAAATCAACATCCAACTGTCCTTGAGGTGTTTTATAAAATGTAATACGCCCAGAAACAAAACTATCTAACAAATGCGGAGATTTCTTTATTGCAGCAATATCTTTTTCTGTCATTTTAGAACTAAAAGAAATATCAAAGGACGCTAACTTTTGCCCATCATCTGCATAAAATGTCACATTTTTTAATGCTGCACCAGAAAGAAGTCTGGCAATTGTTTTATTTTGAAAACGTGTTTTTTGAAATTGTTTTGAAAATAATACCGCTGCTAACAGATGGCCTTTTGAAAGATTAGGAATGTGAACTTGACCTTCTAAAAACAAATTCAATGTTTCAGGATATTTTGCCAAAAATGAAAAGGCGTTTTCTTGACTTGTAACATTAATCAAGCT
Source organism: Alphaproteobacteria bacterium (assembly GCA_045632845.1). Lineage (GTDB taxonomy): Bacteria > Pseudomonadota > Alphaproteobacteria > CAAHEQ01 > UBA3637 > RGIG4140. The sequence continues at coordinate 42,938 of JAZQXL010000002.1, read as the reverse complement.
CTGCCCCATTGCATCAAACAAATTAAATTGACTTGATGCAGTCAAGCCCTTAATCAAATTATAGTTCCCATCAAACAAAAATCCTGTTTTTCCATCAATACGAGGTACTGACAATTTTGTCACACTAAGCGAAGCTGCAGCCATTTTAATAGCTTCAGATTTATTACCATTTCGCTCAAATCGATTTAAAATTTGCAAAGCATTTTCCACCAAATCAATACCAACCACAAATTTCTGTTCTTTCTGTGTTGTTATATCTAAATCAAGCTTTCTTTCATCTTGCCCAAAAGAAATTGAAACCTCTTTTGGCAACAACAGATTTTTATCAGTATCTTTAATCAAATTTAAATTTGGTTTAAAAGAAACATGAGATCCTTCTGTTATGGAAGGATAAAGAGCTTTTCCTTTAAAATCTAATCTACCAAAATCAAAGCTATATGTAGCTTTGTTTAACAAAAGACATTTATAAAAATCTTCCCGAGAACCTGTTTGCAATGAATAAGAAAAAAACTTAAACGTGTCTAAACTTGGACAGGTCATTTCCCCTTCCGCATTATTTTCATTCGCATCATTTAACAAAAAAGATTTATCTTTGTTTGCAATCCCCGTAACATTTCGATAAGAAAAAGGACCAATCAATTCCCCTCCAATAAACTGACCTTCAGCATTTGTTCTGCCATAGTGAACAGCAAGTGTTCCTGTCATTGTGTTGCTTAAATTTTCTACAGCAACGGGTTTACCATCTAATTTATATTCTAAACTTCTAGTTCCTAAGCCTCTGGTAGATCTAACTTGTGCAAAAAGTTCTGATGAACAAATCGTTGACATCATCAAGGCAAAAAATAAGATTTTTTTCATCTAAAAATTCCTTTGTAAATAAAATACTTATTTTCATATTCACAAAAATAAGATCTTTTGTCAACAACAAAGTTTAGCTTTTTGCTTCTCTTTCTTTTTGCATTCTTTTGATAGATTTTAAATTTTCACGACGTTGATACTCTAATTTGGATCGTTCAATTTCTTCAATTGTTGCTCCTCTGATAATCTCATTTGGAATATTAGGATGAATGAGAGGCAAACAATTTTCTAGTTTAATGGATTTATAATGCTCAGAATATTGCACCGTTCCTGAAAAATCACCCAAAACCAAATGTTCAACTTTTATATTTTCAGGAATTTCTTTCAAATTTTTATTTCCAATCAAATGAAGAGATTCAGACTCCATATCCAAAGGTAATGCTCCTATTTTTGTATTTTGAAATTGTGCTGTCCCCGAACATTTAAACCCTGAATGAATCTTTTTTAAATATGCACAATCGATCGCACAGAAAAAATCTTTTACTTCAAAACATTCTGGAATTGAAACAATTAAACTTTCTGAAATATCTATATCTTGAACTTTAAAATTTTGAGGCAAAAATCGAATTAAACTTTTTGACACATCAATAGACTTTGTTTGAATCCCTTCTGGTAATGAAGGACTTTGATAATTTGGAATAACAAGTAGATTTTTAACTGTTATGGTTGAAAGCAAATCTTTTGTCATACCTGCATCTGAAGAAAACTCATCGACTGTAATATGATTAAATGTTTTAAAATTCTCTAAGGGGTTAACCGCATATCCGCCTGAAGTTTCAACATTCATATAAAGAGCATTCACATTCAAATCGGCTGGTACATTCGTCACATGCATTGATTTAATATACATATTTTCAACTGAAATATTGTGTGGAATTGAAACACGTTCTTCTGGATGCGCCCGATCTGAAAGGTCATTAAAAACAAGCGTTTCCATCGTTAAATTTTTGGGCATTTTTTCACAAAATATTTTTCTAATTTCAACCTTTTTTGCATAAATACCTTTTCCAATATCAATCCCTGGGGTTAATCGGGGAATTCTCAAATATTCCATTTGAGCCCCTTCAAAATCAACTTCTTCATCAGGGAACAACTCAAACTCATCAAAAAAATAACGTCCATCAGCAAGTTTCGTACAATTATATTCACTGCCAAACTCTTTGTTCATCATATTCATAAAAACCTCTAAATCTCGAACCCTTTCTCCTTCTGAAAAAAGGATTGTTTCTGGACAGTTTTCAGGAGAATGACCTTTAAAATCATAAACACCAGTCCCTTTAAAATCTAGATTAAACTCATTTTTTATAATTTCTTCTAATGTCAAACGAAGTGTTGGAATAATTTCACCATACATACGATCACAAGCATAAAACTTATCATCATTTTCATCACCTTCAAGAGTTGATACATTCACATATGGATTAATCAAACAACGGCACAATGGCTTTGTTGGATTTTTTTTATTTACCCCATAAGCAACCACAGAATATGCAGCCACTTCATCAGGGATGTATCTCAAAGCATACTCCGAACCAAAACGACCATTAATATCGTTGCAACTTGTCCAGGAGGTAAATGTTGATTTTCGTGCAATATCTATTGGACGAATTGAAAGAATAATCATATCAGCAATTTGGGATGTTTCAGCTTCTGAAAGTTTTTTTGTTTCAATTTCTTGCAAAACAGCTGCTTCACGATCATATCTTATAATTAATGTTTCTAGTCCCGCATCAAAAGTTTCTATGGAACCTGAAATACCTTTTAATTGATAAAAAACAACTGGTTCAGTTAAATACAAATTCTTACATTTAGACTTTGCTTTGAACTCAAAAAAAGCTCGCTTATCAAACAGATCATGCTCTTTCAAAAAACTTAAAAATTCAATTTTTAAATTGGGGTCTAATTCAAAAGCATCTTTCATTTTTTTTAAATCCGCCCCAATTGATGATAAAAATTTTCCAATTCGTTTTTCTTGTTTCCCATACAAAAAACGATAATCAAAAACCTGTCTATCAATTTTTACACCATTAGCAGACTTTTCTTGAATAGTTTGCTGTAACTGTTGCAATTTAAAAACATCAGAGTTTTGAGGCAAAAAACTATTAAACCAATCAACTAAATTTTGACACTGAAGCGCTCTTGAATTTGCTGGTGGAATTTCAATAAAAATACGATCTTTTTCTCTAAAAAGTTTGGCTGGAGATAATTTAGAAGTATTCCTTTTTTTAATCCCTCTTTGTTCACATTCACGCAAAACTTTCATTGTTTTTTCATGTTTTTTATTTAACTTATAGGCAAAACTTCGAACTGATGCAGGCGTTGAACAGTCATTTAAAACGGTTTTCAAATTTTCCTCAACATCTTCACCATATGCAATCGAAAAAAACGTAATATACCAAAAAGACTTTAAAAGGCCTCTAGTCTTTTGGTTTATTTTATATTTTTGACAGTATGAATCACAATATTTTTGGGATAACTCTTTATATCCCATCCACACATCGTGATTTAATTTATCAACTTCAGCATCATCTAAAATTCGATATAAAACTTCTGACTGCATTAAACTTTCCCCCTATACTTTAAGTATAACACCTTTTAATTTTATGTCAACACTCTCCCATTTATCAATATTTCACAAAAAAAATTGACAAACAAACAAAAATATGATAACATATATTCACTTAAACCTAAAAATGAGGATTCTATGAGTACAAATAATGAATTTGAATTCTATCAAAAAGTTGTAAAAGCAAGCACAAATAGTCAAAGAGCTGGCTGTGGTTGTGGCTGTTTAACAGGTTTAGTTGTAATGGGAGCAATTGTTGCGGCTGTTTTTTCCCCTTCAAGACCTTTTGATAAAATCGGTGAAGAATGGCAAAAAACAAATCCAGATGCTCAAAAAGTTATCAGAACAAAACGTCCTTATCATGAAATCCAAAGAAGTAATGGTCGCCAACGCAATTAAAGTGAGGTCCTAATGAGTTATACACCTGAACAAAAAAGAATTTTAAGACAAGAAAGATTTGATGCTTTTGCAAATGGATACAAAAAAGGGTGCTTTCTATCTATTTTAGTTTGTGGTATCGCATTATTTTCATTATCCTTTTGCGCAAACAGACCTATTGATAATAAAATGCTAATAAACAAAGAACCTGCTACGGTTAAAAAAGCAACACCCAATATCAAAACACAAAAAGAACAACACACAAGATAAAAAAGCTATAATCTTTTCCAGAAGCGTTGATTATTCAACGCTTCTTTTTTTCGAACAGCCTCTTCTAAATCAACCCCATGCATATTTGCTAAAGAACACACATACATAAAAACATCTGCCAATTCTTCAGAGACATCCCCTATTTTGGAATCACTTGCAACACTTCCTTGTTTATTGTTTTTGCGTACAGCTGAAATAAGTTCACCACACTCTTCAGCCAACAAACAACATTCATAAAACTTATCAGTTAAGTTAAACCCTCTTTCCTTTTTCTTTTCAAGAATATACTCTTGAAAATCCTTTAGTGTCGGTTTTTCTTTCAATTCACTCATCTTGTTTTTTCCTTTAAATCATCAATTCCTTGAAACAAAATTCCATTCATTCCAAGAGATTTTGCCACCTCAATATTTTCCTTTGAATCATCTATCAAACACATTTGATTGTATGGAACTTTTAAATAATTTTTCGCATATATAAAAAAGGATGGATCTGATTTTGGAACGCCTAATCTGGCAGAAGTAAAAACAAAATCAAACACTTCATTCCACTCTTTTAAATTTTCAAGAATATAATCCATTCTAATATGTGGCTGATTGGAGGCAATATGAAAAGAATGCCCTTTCGTTTTTTCTGCCTTAATCCACTCCCAAACAGACTCATTTACCTGCATATCTCTTGATAACCAATATTCCAAAAAATCTTCAACAGAAATATCTAGCTGATGTTTTTTCAAAAAAGGAGCAATAAACCGTTCCAAACTTTTTGTTCTTTGTAAAGCGATTAAAAAAGCTCCATCAAACAACTCATGCAATATATCTGCTGAAACAGAAAAATCTTTTTCAAAATCTTTTGACCAATTAAAATGAAACACCCCTTGTTCATCTATATGATACGTATCTAACAACGTATTATCTAAATCCACCAAATAGTGCATTGTTACTCCTTAAAACCAAGCTCTTTCAGCTTACTTGTAATTTCATTTGTTCTTAGAATTTGATAAGGTATATTTTGTTTTTTTAACATATTTTCAACAATCGGTAGTATTCTATATCGATACTTTACATTCCATTTCAGCAAGTGATAAAGCGAAACAATACCACCCACTTTTTCTTTTCTATACCAACGAATAATATCTCTTTTGATACACCTTATTTGAGAAAGAAGAAAATTTGGTTTTAAAATCAAAACCATCTCAACTTCTTTAAAGATTGGTTTAACCCAATCTTTATAATAAACCCCATCAATAATCCAAATGTTATTTTGTTCTAAAAAATTTTTTAAAACAGCATCTCTTGCTTCTGGATTTTTTTTCACATTATAAGCTGAAACGGAGTTATCCCAATAAATATCGTCTAACTCCATACACGCACACTTCATTTTTTTTGCCATCAATTTTGACAGGGTTGTTTTGCCAGAGCCTCCCGACCCCATGATATATATTTTTTTCATTCTTTCTCCAGATAATTAATCACAATATAATTATCCCCTCTTTCATATGCTTTTAAAACTTCAAAAATATGTTTCATCAATTTATTTGGTAACTCTTTTAAATCATAAAAATCTAAACTTTTTGTTTTATCTGGTTCTTTATTTTCAATAATACCACGATACCTATCCACAAAAACAAAATAGTTCATTATGTCAGCACGTCCACCTTTATAGGGGGCATCCAACAAATGCGCAATCACATTTACCTTTAAATCATCTTTATCAAGAATAATCCCCGCCTCTTCCTTTGCCTCACGAATAAGAGCATCAATTACACTCTCCCCCTTATCAACATGGCCAGATACTGGCGAATAATACCCATCTAAAAAACCACCTTTTCTCTCTTGAAGCAATAACTTCCCATTTTGTATCAACATTAAATGAACACCAATATAGGGCGTTTGATGAATATCTGTCATTAAACAACTCCTCCTTCCAATATCCTCACTTTTTTTGATTCAGCGTCAATTTCAACCAATGCTCCATACGGCAAAATCACTTGAGGCACCGTATGACCAAAATCCATACGTGTCACAACTGGAATATCTAGTCCAAACTCTTTTAACACTTTTAAAATAGCCTCATCATACCTGCTATATGATTTTACAAAATTATTTTCTGCTTCTTTATCTTTAGGTAAAAACTCCCCGCCTGGACGGGCAAATAAAATCCCTTTTAATTTTGGCAAAATACCCTGCACTGCTAAATTTCTCAAAAAATAAACAAGCTGTTCAGGTGTTGGTTTATCTTCACTTGTTTCAAGAAACAATACAGCATTTTCCCACATTGATAAACTTGGCCACAAAGAGGTTCCGTTTATAAAATTTAAAACATCTAAACAACCACCAATTAAATGACCTTGAACTTTTTTTTGACTTCCTAAAAATTGCCACCCACAATCAAATCTTCTTGAACGCAACACATTTTCTTGTTCAATAAAATCCAACCGTTCAATAATAAAAAAATCACTTTGAAATAATTCACCAATCATTTTTGTTTCAAATAATGTTTTCTTTGTATTTTGAACTATAAAATCTGGAATCCCTTGATTTTCACCATAACCAAACAACAGTGATGGACTGTAAAAGCTTGAAAGGCCTGCTTTTAAACACATAAAGTGATTAACCGTTGTATCACTCATTCCCAAAAAAACTTTTGGATTATCTCGAATAATATCAAAATGTTTTTGATCCATCAAGCTCAACAATCTGATGGTATCATCCCCGCCAATGGTTGTTAAAACTCCTTTAATTGTCGGGTCTAAAAAAGCAGACATTAAATCATTCAAGCGATTTTGTGGGTTTTGATAAATTTGATCTAATGAATCAAGCGTATGTTCCATTTCAACCAACTGAACATCAAAAGCACTTTCAAACTGTTTCTTCGCACGCTGATAACGCTCAAAAACAACACTTGCAAGCCCTGAGGAAAGCGAAACACAAGCAATTTTATCTCCTTTTTGAAGTGCCCTTGGTTTAATCAGTTTATTCATCCTCATCCTCTAATAAACTTGGCACTCCGACCCTTCATAACGCCACTGCCGAATAAAATCATCTTGGATAATAAAAACTGTAGTACATCCTTTTGAAACGGTCGCTGTTTCATCCTTAAAGAAAGAATAATCAAAAGCCATGCGCGGCATTCTTTCAATTTTATTACCTGCAGCAACTGGTTTCATCCTATTTTTAATGTAAACGACATAATTCACATCTTTTTTTGTATAATCATAAGAGGGAGTTCCCCAAACTGAAACCAACTCCTCCTTTTCTTTACTAAGCCATTGATCTAACACTTCTTGATATTTTTCAGTTGAAGCCAAAGGCATTTCTTGCTCATAAGAACACGCTGACAATAAAAAAAACAATCCAAGGCAATAAAAAGCTTTCATTTTCAACACTCCTTGTTTTAATTTTTAATTTTTTTTAACTCTTTTTGCAAGAAAAAATTGCAATTAACTCAAATAGGCATTAATATAAAATTTATATCATAGGAGATTTAAATGAAAAAATTATTTCTACTTTTACCTTTTTGTTTATTGGCTTCCTGCCAAAGCAATTTCCAATCATTAAACAAAAACACCTATCAATTTGAACTTGACAATATACCCATTACGATTTCTTTTGATGAAAAAGAAAATCGATATTATGGAAAAGTTGTGAACAATTATTTTGGTAATTACATAAAAGACAACAACAAAATAACGCTGCACGCAGGCGGTTCAACAATGATGATGGGACCAAAAAAAGCAATGGCTGTTGAGCAAAAATGGTTTGAACTATTACCACAAATTGTTGCTTATTCACAAACAGAAAACTCTTTGATTTTAACACTTGAAAATGGCACAGAATTAAAATTAAACAAAATCATTTTACCCAACTAATTTTCATTGACATTATTTTAAAGTAATTATATTCTATTATATTAGAATATGGAGGCTATATGTCTTTTATCACATCATTTGATTTTCAACAATTTTTAAGTGCTTTTTTGGTTATTTTTGCTGCGATTGACTGTATTGGGGCAATCCCTGCTATTTTATCAACAAAGCGTAAGGGAAGTTATATCAACACAAACAAAGCAACTTTTCTTTCAACGATTATGTTGTTTGGTTTCTTTTACATTGGAGAAGCCTTCTTATCTCTTTTCCATTTAGATATTTCCTCTTTTGCTATCGCAGGGTCATTGGTTGTGTTTTTAATTGGGTTAGAAATGATTTTAGATGTTGAAATTTTCAAATCAGGTGGGCCTTCTAGCACAAAAGATGCAACATTTATTCCTATTGTTTTTCCAATGCTCACAGGGGCTGGCGTTTTAACAACTCTTCTCTCCATTCGTTCGCAATATAGTGACATCAATATGTTCTTTGCTATGATTGCAAACGTTGTTGTGATTTATTTTGTTTTACGATTTGTTGAAAAAATTGAAGCCATTCTTGGCAAAAGTGTTATCTATATGCTTCAAAAATTCTTTGGAATTATTTTACTTGCAATGGCTGCCAAACTATTTATCACAAATGTCACCATTTTAATTGCAAAAACATCTGGAATATAAATAAAAATTGACAAAACATTTTTTTTGTGTTAAACTCCTTGTCCAAAGGAGTTTTTCGTTATGAACTTTGTTTCATCTAAAAAAACAAATGTTTTAAACACTCTTGTTTAAGTCACCTAACAAAATAAAATACAAAGCATGAATTCCCAGATTTTATCTCCATATTTGCAAAAAAAAACACAAAAAACAAAAACAACTCTTTATCTTTGTTGCTTGGGTTCCCTCCTGCTTTCAACCATTCAAGCAAACTCTCTTTATAAAAATACAAATGAATTTTTAAATCAAAAAAAACTTGAAAATAAAGAGAAAAAATACTCTCTATTTCATGTACTTTTTCCACTTACAACAACAATTCTTTCAATCTTCCTAACTTTTGAAACGATTAAATACTTAAAAAAGTTCCCATTTAACAAAAAAAGAAAAACAAGTGTTTCTAAAGACGTTTTAAATCAACTTTGCTATGTGAATACACCTCAAAACAAACACCCTTCCCCATTTGATCCATTAACAAAAAAAGATATTGAAAATCTTGTTCAAACGATTGATTTTTCAGCTCTTAAAAAGCAAGAGCAACTGATTATTCTTCAAAATTTGATTGTCATTGCACACTCTTCACCTTTGGCTTCTAAAATTTTAAAAAGCAATCTTAGATCTGCAATCATTGAAGTTGATAAAAATCTTTCTTATGGCGGACTTGCCTCTTTTTCACCCGAACATGATATTGATGGAAAAATAATAATCCAGAATGTTTGTGATCCACTCTCAATCACGCATGAAATTTTTCATCTCAAACAAGCTCAAGATGGAGCCTTTTGCTTAAAAGATTTACATCATTACTTACACCTGATGAATGAAGCTCAAGCAAAAGGATTAAACTATGTATTAAATTTTGCAACAAACTTAGAATGCAGAAAATACAATCTTTCTAACGAAACCCTTTCAGATTGGGAAAACACACTCTATTACAGTCAATTTGATAAAATAAAAAAACAAAATCCAACTCTCTTGGAACGTGAATTACAAGGAAAAACCGAAGAAAGGGCTATTGGCGTTTTAATGAAATGCCTTTTAGAAGATGATGAGAAAAAACGAGAAGAAATTTTTAACACTGAAGGCTGTTTTTTTTCTTCAACCAATGACAGAATAAATTTCAACACATTTTGTTTTGAATGGCGCTCAACTTATATTAATGAAACTGTTTTAAACCTCGAAGAAAAAACAAAAGAAATTCTAACCCACACACCTAAAATTATTCAACATGAAGTTGATTGTGTAAAAGATTTCAATGCTTATTTTTCTTATGAAACAGGCATTCAACAAGATATAAAAAACATCAAAATTGCTACACATGATAAAAACAATGCACTTTTTCAATTCTGTTGCAAAGAATTAGAAAAAGAGTAGAATTTTTTAAGGAAAAACAATAATGTTTAACGCTTTTTTTAACATCCTATTTCCAAAACCAAAAAATAAACAGAACACCATACATCAAAAAACAAGTGTTCCTGAGTTTTTACTCAAAAATCTTATTTATTTCAACGATGGAGAAGAAAAAACACTTCCATCTAATAACTTAACAATAGATGATTTAAAAAAACTTATTACACAAATTGATTTTTCAAATCTTTTACATCAAAAAAAAGAAAAAGTTTTACAAGATATTCTTATTATATCTCATTTATCTCCTGTTATTTCTAAATTATTTAAAAACAAAATTATTCCTGCTGACATTCAAATAGATAAAGATCTTTCAGTCCTTGGAAAAATAAAAGAAAAACCAACATCAAAAGAGGCACACAACACCATTCTTTTACCACCCGACTTTAAAACAGCAACCTTTATCCATGAATATCTACACTTAAAACAAGGTTGTGATGGGGTATTTAATTTCAACCACCTTTTTCCAATTGTACATAAAATGGCTGAAGCCCATGCAAAAGGAGCCGATTTTATTATTGCAGCTCGTCTTAATTATTTTATGTCAAAAGCATACTCTTTTTACTCGCCTGATAAAAATCTTTCTTTTGTTGATAAAATCATTTCCAAAAGATACAATTTAAAAAAACATCTTTTTCAATCAAAAAGAGAAGCAATTTGCTATGCTGAGGAAGAAACAATCGGTATTTTAATGAAGTGTCTTTTAACACACAAAAAAGAACATCGCAGACAAATTTTAAATAATTTTGTGCCAAATACATTAAAAGAATTTGATATTTCATCTATCAACAATTATGCCAAAAATTGGCGTTTTGATTACTCTGTTGATACAGAATATAAAAATTTAGATTTAACAAATCAATCACTTCAACAAGAATTAAAAAAAATCACTTTTGTTAACGCTTACTATACAAATCTCACTCATATTCCCATTTCTTGTATTAATCTTAAAATAAAAGGTCAAAAAATCCCCATTGATACCTATTTAAAAAAACAAAATTATCAAAAAACAAAATAGTCCCTCTTTTTGCTTGATTTTTAATAAAAAAAAGAATAAAAGGGGCATACTTATTTATTTTATAGGAGAAAAAAATGTCATATTATCAACCAGCAGAAATTGCAAAATTGTTTGCAGATTCTTCAAAGTCAAAGGCTGATATGCCTTTTTTAAAATTTATGCTCTTTGCTATTTTGGGCGGTGCTTTTATTGCGCTTGGCGGATTGCTCACTCTTGTTGTTGCAGGTGGTATGCCAATCACCCAAGAATTAAATCCTGGTCTTGTTAAATTTGTGGCTGGTGCCCTCTTCCCAGTTGGGCTGATTATGGTTTGTATTGCAGGGGCTGATTTATTCACAAGCGACTGTGCCGGCATGACTCTTTCCACCATGCAAAAAAAGACAACGTTGTTATCCTTATTAAAAGTTTGGGTATTGGCATATTCATTCAACTTTATCGGTACACAATTAATTGCTTATTTTATGGCATATAAAACTGGCATTATCAGCAATGCTCCATATGTCGATTATTTACACACGCTTGCTTATGGAAAACTCAAATATCCTTGGGATACTGTGATTATAAAAGCAATTGGGGCAAATGCTCTTGTTTGCCTTGGTACTTGGATGGGCTATGCAGGAAAAGATGTTATCGGAAAAGCTCTTGGCATATGGGTTCCTGTAATGCTTTTTGTAACACTTGGCTATGAACACTCTATTGCAAATATGTTCTTTATCCCAACAGCCATGTACACAGGTGCTGATATTACTTGGGGTCAATTTATTGTTGATAATCTCATCCCAGCAACAATTGGGAACATTGTTGGTGGTGCTTTGTTCATCGGTGCTGTTTACGGCTATATTTACAATAAAAAAGAAGATTAAATTTTCAATCTAAAAAACAAATGCGGTTTAAATTAAACCGCGTTTGTTTTTTTATTCATTTGTAAAAATATTCATCATCCTTCTGAAAAAAGAAATACCCATTTTTTTTGACTTAATCAACAATGGTTTAATTCCTAAACCTAAAAAATACTCTCCCTTTGTTTTGCTCCAAAGAGTACTTGCAGAAGTTATCTTTTCTTCTTTATAATTTACATCTGTTAAAAAAGATCTCACCTTACTTTTGTGCGGGTTTAGATTAAAGCATTCGTATTTAACTTTATCAACCCCAATCGTTTCAAAAAGTTCCTTGTCAAAAGCTTTTGCAATTTCGCGTGCATACCCCTTCCCTTGATTGTTTTGTGAAAGCCAAGCCAAAACATAGGCCTCATTTTTTTTGATAATTGCGCAAAAAATACCTATACACTTTTGTGTTTCTTTTTCATACACATAATATTGCAGTTGATCTTTATGCCGCCAAGATCTAGAATCTTCATGTATCCGTATACCTGCAGAATATGGGGATGAAACGTCAAGCCACCATCCAAAAATTCCCTTTAACACATTTTGATTTTTTTTTAACAAATCGGATAATGCTTGAGGAGAAGAATGGGGTTGTTTTTTTTCCAACTGTGTAAAAAGAGTACCATTTTCAAAAATATGGCGATGCAAAATCAATCTATCAGTTTTTACACATTCATTCATGGATGTTATCTAAGCTTTAAAATAAAAAAAATAAAGAGCCGTCATAATAGCTCTTTATTCTTATTTTGTCAATCAATTTATAAATAAATTAACCACGCATAACTTTAGCAAACTTGTCCAATAATGCATTCACAATTTTTGCTTCAACACCACTGAAAAAGGCACGTGTCATATCCACATATTCATTCACAATAATGGCACTTGGCAAAGACGGATTTGCATAAAATTCCGTTATACCCATTCTTAAAACACATTTTAACAAAAGTTCCATTCTTTCATAATCTAACTTTTCACCCAAATTTGTGCGAATGATTTCATTAATCATATCTTCTTTTTCTTGATACTCTTTAATAAGACTTGTAAAAAGTCCTGCGTCAGCTGGTTGCAAGTCAACATACTTTTCACGACCTGCAACACCATCTTCAATTACTTGACCACCAATTTCGCCAAGCAAAAATTTTGATGTGATTTTTTCCCATCTTTCATCACTCATTTCTTTTGCGTAACAAGCTTGCACAGCCATTAAGCGTGCATTTGTAAATTTTTGATTTGGGTTTATCTCTGTCATTCTTCGCCCTCCATTAATTTAGCTGCAAATTCTTTAAAATCTTCCATAGATGTAAAATTCTTATATACTGATGCATATCTAACATATGCGACTTTATCAATTTTTAAAAGCATGTTCATTACAAGTTCACCAATTTCACTTGAACGAATTTCAATCACACCTTTTTCTTCCAATGATTGAATGAGTTGAGCAACCAGTTGATCCATTCGTTCTTCGTCAATTTCACGCTTACGCAATGCTAAATGAATTGAACGATACAGCTTTTCACGTTCAAAAGGAACACGCACATCATTTTTTTTCACAACCACAAGATCTTGACTTTGAATGTATTCAAACGTTGTAAATCTGCCCCCACAATCTGGACAACATCTACGACGTCTAATTGACGTTCCATCTTCACTTGGGCGCGAATCCTTAACCTGACTGGCTGCTTTTCCACAAAAAGGACACTTCATTTATTATACCTTTGCTGAATCATAGATTGGGAACTTCAAGCACATTTCTTGAACTTTTTTTCGAACAGAAGCTATTGCTTTTGTTGTTTCTTCTTCTCCCACTGTCAACGCATCCAAAACTTCAACAATCATCAAACCAATTTCTTCAAATTCTTTTGCACCAAAACCTCTTGTTGTGCCTGCAGGTGTTCCAACACGCAAACCAGATGTTACCGTTGGTTTTTCAGGATCGTTTGGCACACTGTTTTTGTTACAAATAATCCCAGCTTCTGCCAACGCATCACATGAAACAGAACCGGTTAAACCTTTAGATCTTAAATCTAACAAAATCAAATGCGTATCCGTTCCACCTGAAACCAAATCATACCCTTTTGATTTTAATGTTTTAGCCAAAATTCCTGCATTATTTACAACATTTTTAGCATATTCTTTAAAGCTGTCTTGCAAATCTTCACCAAATGCAACAGCCTTTGCTGCAATAATATGCATCAAAGGACCTCCTTGAAGACCTGGGAATACAGCAGAATTAATTTTTTTTGCAATATCTTTATTATTCGTCAAAATCATACCACCACGAGGACCACGCAATGTTTTGTGTGTTGTTGTTGTGACAACATCGGCATATTTAAGTGGATTTTCAAGAACACCACCTGCAACAAGACCTGCAAAGTGAGCCATATCCACCATCAAATAAGCACCGACTTTATCTGCAATTAAACGAAATCTTTCATAATTGATTTGTCGAGGGTATGCAGAACCACCAGCAATGATTAATTTTGGTTTATGGGCAAGGGCTAAACTTTCAACTGTATCATAATCAATGTATCCATTTGAATCCACACCATATGAAACACTTTGATAATACTTTCCTGATGAAGAAGCCTTATACCCATGTGTTAAATGCCCGCCAGCATCTAACCCCATACCCAAAATCAAATCATTTGGTTCCAACAAAGCCAAATAAACAGCTGAGTTTGCTTGTGATCCTGAATGCGGTTGCACATTCACATACCCAGCATTGAACAATTTCTTAGCTCTTTCAATAGCAAGAACCTCAACTTCGTCAACATATTCACATCCGTGATAATAGCGCTTTGCGGCATATCCTTCAGCATATTTATTTGTCAAAACGCTACCAGCAGCTTCCAAAACAGCTTTTGAAACAATATTTTCTGATGCAATCAACTCAATATGATCTTGTTGTCTCCACAACTCCTTTGTAATCATACGTGACAAAATTGGATCAGTTTGTTCTAAAGATTGATGAAAATATAAGTATGAATTATTCAAAGTCATGTGGCATATCTCCTAATTTTGCGACTCGTCTAGCGTGTCGTTCCCCTTCAAAATCTGTCATTAAAAAAGTATTTGTTATTTCAAGTGCTTCTTGAGGATTTAAAAAGCGCCCACCAAGCACCAAAACATTTGCATCATTATGTTGGCGTGCAAGCTTTGCATAATCAATTGAATGCACCAAAGCTGCACGAATATGATCATATCTGTTCACAGCAATGCTCATACCAATTCCTGAACCGCAAAGTAAAATACCCATATCAGCTTCATTCTTTTTCAACACCTTTGCCAAAAGATAAGCCTTATCAGGATAATCAACTGACACTTGAGCACTTTCAGTTCCGCAATCAATAATTTCATACCCTTGTGAAATCAATGTCTCTTTTAAAAAAGATTTTAACTCACAGGCTGCGTGATCTGATGCCATAACGATTTTTTTTACTTGCATATTTAAGCATTTCCTTATATAAGAATAGTGATGAGTAATACTAGCGAAAAACAAACAAAAAAACAAGTTTTTTTATTAACTGAAAGCAAAAATATTTTTCCCAAAACAGGCGTTGTGTTGGGCGTTGATTATGGCATGAAAAGAATTGGTCTTGCCTTATCAGACAAATCAACAAAAATAGCCGAACCATTTAAAATTATTCACCAACTAAAAGAATTAGATGATATCATCCCTGCAAAAGAGGTTAAAGCAATTGTTGTTGGTCTGCCACTTCAAACCGATGGAGAAGAAGGGGAAATTGCCCACCACGCACGCCTTTTTTCAGAACGTGTTAGTGAAAAATATGGCTTACCAGTTTTTTTAATTGATGAACGCTACACTTCAAAATACGCATCTGAATATTTATCTGCCAGATGCATGCGCGAGTCAAAACAAAAAAAAGTATTAGATTCATATGCTGCCGCAAGAATTCTTCAAAAAGCTCTTGATGAAGCAAAATAAAACAATTTAAATTAGATAACTTAAAAAATTTTAAGCATAAAAAAACCGCCAAATTGGCGGATTTTAAATGGTGGATGTGGCAAGACTCGAACTTGCGACCCTTACGATGTCAACGTAATACTCTAACCACCTGAGCTACACATCCATCTAAGATAAAAGTATTTATACAGATTTTATTATAAAAAAGCAAGTCTTATTTTTATTTTTTTTAATATTTTTTATTTCTCTTTATTTTTATTCATTTTTTTATTCACAAACGGTCAGTACAACACCGATGATAATAAACAAAAAACAAACAAGCTTTTTGATCATACCTGTTCTATTTAAGTCCTCTTTAAATTGACCACCAAACAATTTATACAACACCAAACTATAAAGCAACACAAAAATTGGCGTTGTTGAACTAATCCCTGCTCTAACCATAACAGGTAATAAAGACAAAGCATAAATACCAGTCAAAACAGCAAATCTATCCACAAT
Source organism: Alphaproteobacteria bacterium (assembly GCA_045632845.1). Taxonomy (GTDB): domain Bacteria; phylum Pseudomonadota; class Alphaproteobacteria; order CAAHEQ01; family UBA3637; genus RGIG4140. The sequence continues at coordinate 26,562 of JAZQXL010000002.1, read as the reverse complement.
TTCCATCAATATTAAAAGCGAAAAATTCTTTTTAAAAACTTTAAAATCTCTCTTAATATTTTTAAAGAATTTAGGACTTAATAACGCCAACATCAAAAACACATCTGATAAAACAACATAATAAAAACTAAAACTCAACCAATTCATTTCCATTAATGCTTTTTTTGAAAAAATCGTATTAAGTGTAATCATCAAAGAAGCAACCAACATTAAATAAAATGCAAAATTAAGTTGAATAGAAACACCTTTTTTTAAATTCAAAAATAATGTTGCTGCAATAATAATAAAGAAACCTATATATTGCCAAAAATACAATTGTTCTCCAACAATAATATATGCAAAAATGGGTAATAAAATTTTACCTAACGAGAACATAGCACCAACAATAGACGTGTCAATTTTTTTCAACGCTTTAAAATAAGGAATCTGGTACAAAATCTCAAACAAAGCAACAATCAACAAGATCGGCAAAGCATCTGTTGAAATCTTCAATATTTCAACACCACCAAACAACACCAAAAATGGTAAGACAAACAAATTTGTCAATCCCAAATAAAAAATGGTTGAAACATTACTTTTAAACAAAAAATTCGATACACGTGCATCTAAAATGTTCGAAACAGCATGCAACATAGGTGCAACAAAGGCAATTAATAACGTAAACATGGATTTTTCTTTCTCTTAATTTAAGCTATAACATATTTAGATATATTTGTCAAATTAAGTAGTTAAAGAAAAAATTCGCCACCAACTAAAAGTTGGCAGCGAATAAAAATTGTTCAATCTCCTTTGTTACTTTACCAATTGATTGAGAAGACGAACACCCCAACCAGTGGCACCTTTTGGCGTAGTTGGGCGTGATTTTTCATATTTATCAACACCTGCAATATCAAGATGGGCCCATGTAACCCCCTCTTTGATAAATCTAGCTAAAAAGCAAGCGGCAGTGCTACCACCAGCCAAACGACCACCAATATTTTTCATATCAGCAATATCTGAATCAATCATTTTGTCATAAGCCTTGTTCATAGGCAAATGCCAAACAGCTTCATTTACAGCTTTACCTGCTTCTTTAATTTCATTAACCAACACATCATCATTTGAAAATAGGCCAGCATACTCTTCACCAAGAGCAGCCATAACCGCCCCTGTTAATGTTGCCAAATCAACAATTTTGTTCACTTTATATTGAGATTGAAGATACCACAAACAATCACCTAACACCAAGCGACCTTCTGCATCTGTGTTCAAAATTTCAACTGTTTTTCCTGACAAAGAGGTCACCACATCACCAGGTCTTGATGCTGTGCCAGAAGGCATATTTTCAACCAATCCGACAATCCCAATTACATTTGATTTAACTTTTCTTAAAGCAAAAGAACGCATAGATGAAACAACAACTGCAGCACCTGTCATATCTTGTTTCATATCACCCATTCCAGCACCTGGTTTTAATGAAATACCTCCTGAATCAAAGGTAACACCCTTTCCAACAAAACCAATGTCAAAAGTTTTCTTTTTAGAATTTCCCATCCATTTCATCACGGCAACTCTAGGTTCATTTTGAGAACCTTGAGCAACGGAAAGAAGCATTCCAAATTTTTTAGTTTTCAATTCTTTTAAAGATAAAATTTCAATTTCAAGCCCTGTTTTTTGAAGTTCTTTAATCCGATCAGCAAATAAAACTGGTGTTAAATGATTAGCTGGCTCAGCACTTAAATCTCTTGCCATATAAACACTTTCAATAATCGGTAAAACTTTTTTAAATTCAGTTTTTGCTTTTGAAGCATCTTCTAAAACAAAAGTAACTTTTTTAAATTCTTTTTTTTCTTTTTTATCTTTTGTTTTATACTTGTCAAATTGATATGCTCCCAATATCATACCCGTTGCAATAAAAAGAGCTTCTTCAACAGCTGAAAAACCAAAATCACCTGTCACATAATAGCAAACATCTTTTCCTTTTAAATAAGGAACCAGTTTTCCACCAATTGTTTCAAAAGCATTTTTGTCTTTTTTTGACCCAACACCCACAACAATTATTTGTTGGGTTCCGCCTAAAACAGGAACAACCTCCCCTTCTTTTGCTTTAAAATCTGATTGAAGCAAAGATTGATTAACCATTTTTAACTGTGCTGATGTTATACTTTTTGTTTTTAATGTTTTTGTATCCGTTGCAAAAATAACAACATTTTCATTTACACAATCTTTTTTAAAATCAATTTGTAACATATAAATCCCCTTCTTAATTGTTAAATTTAAGAAAAGTATACCAACCAATTCAAAAAGATAAAAGCTTTTTTTTAGAAAAACAAAAAATTATTCATCTACGTCAAGATACGAAACAGGTTTTGAAAACTCATCATCTTCAGCCCCTAAAGATAAAAGCAAATTTTCAGCTTCATATTGATGCGCCTGTCTTGCAACAAACAATGGCGTTTTTCCCCGAATGTCTTTAACATTAATATCCGCCCCATTTGCAACCAAAATATCAATAGCCTTTACATTTCCTATCGCACTTGCATAATGCAAAACAGAGTGTTTTGTCCCTGCGTCATGCGAATTAACATCAGCCCCCGATTTAACCAACAAACGAACTTTTGCAATATCATTTTGAACAATCGCTTCAATCAAACTTGAGTGTCCCATATTTGTTTTAGGATTTTGTTTTTTCAAACAATTATTTGCATACAACAACTCAATGATTTCTAAATTTCCAATTTCAAGAGCCCACTCTAATGCTGTTTTTTCACCAACTGTTAAGTCTTTTAAATGAGATCCATGCTCAATTGCTTTTTCAACAAGAGCCTTACTTTCTCTAAAAACACCAACAAAAAGAGCCATATCAAAAAATGAATTGCAACCCTCATGTTTTTTTAAACAACTTTTTAAAGCTCGATCAGCTCCTTCTTGAACAAGCGTTGCAACAGAAGACAAATCTTTTGTTTTTGCATAAATTTTGGAGCTCAGCTCAACAAGTTCTTTAAATGATTTTTTTTGTTTATTTATCGTAGCCAAATAAAGAGCTGATTGCCCTTGATTATCAAGCAAATCAACTTGTGCACCATTCGATAACAAAACGGAAACAATGGCTGATGATCCCACCGCTGTTGCAATATGAAGCGGTGTTTGACCATTCACATCTTTTAAATTAATATCAGCACCCATTTCGATTAATTTTTTCACAACCAATTCTTGCCCATACAAACAGGCCATATGTAAAGGTGTTCTTAATTGAATATCCCTTGCATTTATATTAAAGCCATTATCTACAAAGTCAAAAATCAAATGCCCCATACCTGAAATTGCAGCATAGTGTAAAGCAGTTTTTAAATTTTTATCTCTCGCAAAAATATCCGCCCCTTTTTCAATTAAAAGCGAGGCAAGTTTTTTATCCCCATTTTCAAGTGCAATATGTAATGGCGTTTTCTTAAGAAAATTACCTTTGTTGATTGCCACATTTTCATCAAGCAAAAATCGAACTACTTCCAAATTAGCACATTCAACTCCAATAAATAAAGGGGTACACTCATCAGCATTTACACGGTTTAAATTTGCACCCATTTTAGCTATTTTTTTAAGCATCTTAACATTGTTCAGCTCGGCTAAATAGTGAGCACACGTTCCCCCATTAAAATCAAACGCATTTACATTTGGCTTGTATTTCAACAAAACATCCACCCAATCAAATCGCTCTAATTTTGTAAGTAAAATTAAAGGAGTTTCTCCAAATGAAGTTACATCATTTACAAAGGAGCCTTTTTTTAACGCATTTTTAAATAAATTTAAATCATTTAAAAGAATACTGCTAAATAAGGTTGAATTTACATTTTTGTTGAGTTTTTCAAAATAATCATTTGCCTCATTTTGAACTCCGTTTTTCAAACAATTTACAGCAATCTTATTCATCAAACACATTCTTTTAACTGTTTTTTTATAAATAAAGAACACACTTTTAAGCTCATCATCTATTTGCGAACAGATAATTTCATGCATATCTTTCATTACTCTTTTTAACAAAGGCATATTTATAAATGTTTGAAAATCAAGCAATACACATTTAAGAATCCACTTTAACAAACAACGCAAATTCAAACGTTCTTTCTTTTCAATTTCTTCCAACAAAACAACCATTTCAAATGGTGAATAAGGAATATCTTTTGATGGGAATATTGGTAACTGAGTAATCTTTTTAATCAATAATAATATAAAATCAAAATAAAGAAGATTAATATCATCTGATACTTTTTCTGAACGGTCAAACAATAACCATGTTTCTTCAATTTTAGCAATATCACCTTGCTCAACGGCTGCCACAAAATTTTGCCATCTAATTGATTTGAGCAAATGATCATCCTTAGAAATTTTATTTACCAATTTACTCCAAGAAAGGGAAAGTTCTTTTTCCAACTCTTTTTCTTTAAGAGTACACTCTTTTGAATACGCCTTTTGAGAAAAACTCTTACGCAAAGATAACACATTCAAAAACAAAGGCTTAAAACATTCTTTTGAAGCAGCTTGCACATCCACAAATGTATTTTGCGGTTGAAAAAAATAATCCTTTACAAATTTTTGCGAATAAAGCCTTGCATTTAATTCAAATAATTTTAAAATTTCTTGCGGATAAAAAGACACTTCAATATTTATATTAGTATCTAATATTTTTATATCCTTCAACCGTTCATAAAAACACTCAGATAAAAAATAAAAACCCTCCTGCTCCATTTTAAACAATTTTTCTTGATTAAGAACACGGGTTTGAAAAGAGTTTTCTTCCAAAACATCCTCTTGAAAATCATCCTCTGTTTTTAAATCAAAATTTTCACCTTTTTCATCATATAAAAAATCATCACCTGCAGTTAAAACTTCTTGAATTTCACTAACTGTTTTTTCAATTTCTGAATTGCTTACCTTTTTATTTTTTGTTTTTTCTTCCTCCATTATACGCATTCTTAAAACAGCTTCTGCAAAATCTTCAGAATAAGGAATTGAAGAATCCAAAACAGCACGAGAAACTAAAACATCTTCATCAAAACCCTTCATCATTTCAAACACTTCGTTATGAAATTGAAACATTTTTAAAATCTGATTTAATTTTACAAAAGGCGAAACCTGATCAAACTGCTGAATTATTTTTTCACCACACTCTTTAATTAACGATAAACAATTTAAAAAATCAGCATGTTTTTTTGAAACAAAATTAAAATCCGTCAATTGTGAAATAAGCTTATTCCGCGTTTCATCATCAACACATTCTTTCAAGCGGACATAACCAGCTTTTAAAGAATAAAACAATTTTAAATCTTCTTGCAACTCGTCATCATCAACAAAAAACGAATCATCTTCATCATTCAGCGGAGATTCAATTTCATCAAATAAAGTTAAAATTTCATCTTCAAAACTACATTCTTTTTTTATCTTATCAGCCATTTACTCACCCCTGAACAACTCAAATCATTAAACAAAAGTATTATTTCTTTGAAGGAGAGTACACCCTTTTTTAAATAAAAGCAATACATTTTTGCATTTTTAATTAAAAAATACAACCTATAGTCAATAAAATTAAAAAATATTTAAATTTAATTTTAATTTATCAAAAAAAACATAAAATAAAAATCCCATAAGCAAATAACTTATGGGATTAATGGTGCCGATTAGGTGATTCGAACACCTGGCCCACGCATTACGAATGCGTTGCTCTACCAACTGAGCTAAATCGGCCTATCAAATTTATAATATATTCTTCAACAAAATATAAAATAAAATTGATTAACGTTCTACCCCTTTTTCTAAGGTTGGTGGTAATGAATTGTTTGCTTTTAAAACATCAGAAAAAGCAGCTACACGATCACCATAGCCCGCTCTTGCAGCAACAACACCACTTGAAAAAACTTTCGTACCATTTTCAAATGAGGAAAGATATGCGGTAGTATCTGGATTAATTTCTTGTGCATTTTGAGATAATGTTTCATTTGAAGTCATCTTACTTTCCTTTGTCTAATTTTTTCCTTATTGTGTTAAGCATAACATTTCAAATCGAAACTGTCAACCCTTTTTTTAATTATTTTTTCGGTTTTTAAGAATCTAAAACAACTGACTATATTATTTAGAAAAAAACTTCTTAAAAATCGAACAAATTCAACTGTCCTTCATCCTCTTCTTCTGGCTTTAACAAATGCTTAAATGACAACACATCATCCAAAGCTTCTTTCATTAATGGAATGGTAATTGCCCGTCCTTGACCGAGCGATAAAGTATCAGCTTTTTCAACAACTTTTTGAACCAATGAAAAGGATGTTGGCAATCTTTTTAAGATATACTCAAGCACATTTGGTTGCAAATGCAAGTGTTTATCTCCAAATAACTTGATCAAAAGCATCGCAAGAACATCAACATCTGGCATTAAAATCATTGTTCTTGGAACCGTATTCATACGCGTTGCTAAATCTCTCAATTGAAACTCTGGCAGAGTTGTTGCCGTCATCAACAAAAATTTCCCTTGATCTTTAATCTGATTAAACAAATGAAACAATGCCCGTTCATTTCTTAATTTATCAACATTTTCAATAACCACCTTATGCACATAATCTGGCAAAATAAAATATTCATCCAACAAACGTGCATCAATATGGTAATTTGAAAAAATAGAAGCCAAATGCGTTTTTCCACTCCCTGGTTCACCACAAATTAAAAAAGCAAAATAGGGCCAATTTGGATATCTATCAATCCAACGAACAGCTTCCTCATTACAAGGTGCGACAATAAGATCATCGCGACCAAAAGCTCTGCGATAAGATAACAAAAGAGGAAGTTGTTCAAACGAGTTTATCATTTTCCTCCTATTTTATCAGATGAACTAGATAAAATCAATTCATCTTCTTTAGTCGTAGATAAATAAACAGGGCTTTTTTTGTACCAGGCAACAATATGTCTAACAAAAACACCAATAACTGCCGCAACTGGAACAGCAACCAACACGCCCAAGAAACCGAATAAAGAACCTCCTGCAAGCAATGCAAAAATAATCCATACAGGATGTAAACCAACCTTATCACCAACAAGCTTTGGAGTTAAAACATATCCTTCTAAAACTTGTCCAACCAAGAAAATACCAATAATTCCAGCCCACAACAACAATGATGCAGATTGTGTTAATGCTAAAAGACAACTTAAAACAATACCCGTTAAAAATCCAAAATAAGGAATAAAAGACAAAATCCCAGCTAACAAACCAACAAGCAACCCAAAATCAAGTCCAATAATTGAAAGGCCGATTCCATAAAATAATCCAAGTAACAAACATACTGAAGCTTGCCCCCGAATAAAACCAGAAAGAGCTGTATTTATTTCAGAAAAAATCCCTTTAACTTTTTCTTTATTTTTTAATGGTATCATATCTGCCATTTTTTTCTCCACACAACACCAATCTCGCAACACATAAAAAAGAACAACGGGCGTAATTAAAATAAGAGAAACGATATTAAAGAAAACGATCCCGCCTGTCAACATTTTTAACAATCTTGCACCTAATGTATTAAACAATGAAACAACCGTTGCAGAAACAGCCTCTGAAATTTGTTTAAGTTGATCTGGCGCAATATTTTCTTTTGTATAAAGAACAACTGACTGCGTCTTTTCCCACAAAATATCTGCCAAAATAGGCACTTTAACCATCAAAGCTAAAATCTGTGTTTGCAAAATTGGAACCAAAATCAAAAAAACACCCACAATAAAAAAACAAAACAACCCCGTGATAATTGAAGTTGCAACAGTCCTTGATAAATGTTTTTTTTGCAAAGAAACAACAAATGGGTGCAAAAAATAAGCCAAAACAAATGCCAAAACAAATGGCAATAAAATGCCTGATATTTCAATTGTAAACCACGTTAAAATGGACAAAACAACCAAAACATAGAGCAATGCTTTTTGAAACTTTGTCATTTTTTCTCCCCTTTATAAAACATTCGCTTCATCACTAGATGTTTCAACCCCACCTGAATTACCTTGATTATCTTCATTTTCAAAACGATCCAAAACATCATTTGATGTGTCAGCTAATCCTGTTCCCTCATCCGAAATTTCTGTTAACAAAAACAAGGGCATTTCTGTATCTGTTACACCATAACTTTCAATTCTCATCTGATTTAATTTCAATTTCTGTTCTAACTCGTCTAAATCCCCTCGAAAAGCAATATCAACAGCTAGCAACTTATTCTTAAATCCTTTAATTTCAACTTTTTCAGCAAAATTAAGCTGATTCATTTTATCTTTAACACGTTTTAAATCTGATACTTTTGAAACAGGCGTAACAAGGTTATAAATTTCCACAGGGGATGCAGTTTTGGTTGAAAGATAAACCCATCTTTTTTGCATATTTCTAAACGCATCTGCAACCAAATCTTTGATGATTTTTTCAAGAGCAGTTCTATCATCCATCACAGATAAAGATACATGTGCTTGAACTGCTGAATTTTGTGGAAGAACTGTTGTTTCAACAGCATAATGGTCTCCACTTTTTTTTATATGAAAAACAAGTACTGATGATACACCTAATTCATTTAATATCTTTTTATAGGCAGAAAATGAGTTGCTTTCCCAAGCTCTTTGTGCTTCTTGCAATTTAACGTCGCTTGAATCTACGTTTTTAATTTGAAACAGATTGAATTTTGGATTCTCTCTCATCCAATATGAATAAATAGGGTTATCTTTTGTAAAAACAAATTTTTGCGCTTCATCCTCAAAAACAGGAACCAATAACATTGGATTTGGTAATGATGTTAAAAATTGAGCCTCTTTTTCCATCAACAATTTTCGAATAGGTTCAGCTTTAAAACGAACTGTCAAAATCCCCTTATATGTCTGAGAAGTCATCTTTTCATCAGATACTGAAACATCTTGAACAAAAGGAGTTACATCAAATTCTTCTTCAAAAGAAACAGGAGTTTGTCCATCCACAATTTTGCTCATCAACAAATGAAACGCCTCTTTTTGTCCCATTTCAACAGCTTTTATTTGCGCATCACTTGTATTTTCACCAACAGCAAAAACAGCAACATCTGTTAAAACAAAAACATCAGATGCAAAAGCATTCATCGAAAAAAACAAAGCAATTAGTGTAAATATTTTTTTCATCCTCATTCCTTTTTTGTTGAAGATTTAGCATTTGATTGTTATACTCAATCGAAAAGATATTAAAAGTCGAATCTTATAACAAATTAAGTTCATTTTAACAAATTGAAATAAAAAGAGCAACAAAAAAGAAAGGATAAATAATGGAATATAATGCGAACAATGTATTTGCCAAAATTATTCGGGGAGAAATTCCTTGCGAAAAGATTTACGAAGATGATTATGCTCTGGCTTTTTATGATATTGCACCAAAAGCAAAAGTTCACGCATTAGTTATTGCAAAAGCAATGGTTGTTGACTTTGCTGACTTTATTGAACATTCAACAGCTGATGAAATTGAAGGCTATATGAGAGCTGTTGTCAAAACAGCTGAAATTTTGGGCGTTACTGAAGATGGATATCGTCTTGTATTCAACTCTGGACCAAACAGCGGACAAGAAGTTCCACACCTTCATGTTCATATTCTTGGTGGTGAAAAATTGTCAACAAGCAACCTTTAAGTTAAAAAATATTCAACAAAAAAACTGCTAACAATTAGCAGTTTTTTTATTTTTCTATGGATCTAGAGGTTCTCTTCTTTTAACCTCAAATATCAATGTTAAATTTGTTGGAGCTGTTGATTTAACTGTAAAAGGTCCACCATCATTTAAAAAATGATCCACAATATTTTTACTCAAATGAGAGAATTTCAAAGCACAACAAAAAACACCTCTTTTTTTAGTTGGACAATCTATGTTTTCAACAAAATACTCCCTTCCCATACCCATTCTTGTTTTTTTAAAAAAATTCTCCAAATCTGTAAGGCTATTAATCTGTCTGCTTTCTATTAAGCTAGCCCCTTTATAAATAGTGTCTTCAATTAAGGAAATTTCAAGACTTAAATTTATAAAACGATAACCTTGAATTGCTGCTATCGATAACAAACCAACAACGCCTAAAACACCAAGCATCTCAATCATTGTTCTACCAAACTCATTTTTCTTTTTAAAAAACATTTTTATCTCCTCATAAGTTTCTTATTCTGGTTTTTGTTGTTTTTGACGGCGTTTTTTTGTTTTCTTTTCAAAAAGTACTGCCGATTTATTTCCATTCCAAAATCTTTCTACCATTGTTTGAAATACAACATACAAGGCTGGGATAAAGAAAATTCCAATAAATGAAGAAACAAACAAACCTCCGAAAATTGAAGAACCAATCGCTTTGCGTGCCATCGCCCCTGCACCTGAAGAAATAACCAAAGGTAAGAAGCCAAGAAGTGCCGCAATAGCAGTCATCATAATTGCCCTAAAGCGCATGTGGGCCCCATTAATTGCAGATTCTTTAATTGATAACCCTTTTGCATGTTCTTCCTTTGCAAACTCAACCAACAAAATCGCATTCTTTGCCGCCAATGCAATCAAAACAATAATACCTGCTTGCGCATATAAATCGTTTGTAAGCGAACGAACATATAAGAAACCAATTGCTCCAAACAATCCAATAACAATTGATACCATCACAGGAACAGGAATGATCCAACTTTCATATAAAGCCACCAAGAATAAGTATGCAAATAAGAAAGCTAAAACAAAAATCAGGGCTGTTTGAGAACCTGCTTCTTGTTCTTGCAAACTCATACCTGTCCATTGATATTGATATCCTGTCGGTAAAACACGAGCTGAAATTTCTTCCATTGCTTGAATTGCAGAACCAGAACTTAATCCTTCAGCTGGTGCAGCTGTAATCTTAACCGAACGATAGTTATTGTATCGTTGGATTGATTGCGCCCCAATTGTTCTTTTAACCGTGATTAATGAACGCAAAGGAACCATTTCCCCTTTATTGTTACGAATGTTGATTTTATAAATATCTTCAAGTGTTCTTCTATCTTGAACATCTCCTTGAACGTTTACCTGCCATGTTCTACCATACAAGTTAAAATCATTCACATATGTTCCGCCCAACATTGTTTGCATTGTTGAGAAGATAGAAGAAATTTCAACACCCAATGCATAGGCTTTTTTTCGATCAACAATAACCTCAACACGCGGTGAATCAACTGTATAGAATGTTGTGACCCGTTGCAAACGTGGATCTTTATTCCCTTCTTGAATAATTCTATTTGCAACATCCAAAATATCCTTAGGAGCAGCCCCTTGCGTGCTTTGCAATACATATTCAGCATCTGAAGTCATACTAATACCTGAAATTGCCGGCATATTAAATGGGAAAATACGAGCTTCTTTTATATCCATTGTCATCATATAAACTTTGGAAATAATGCTATTAACATCTTGCCCTTTTTCTTGACGCTCCGCATAAGGTTTTAAATGAATGGCAAAGAATCCATTAGACGAAGACTGAACCCCACTCATAATACCATAGCCTACAATTGCCATATATGAATCAATTTCTGGAACCTTTTTTAACCTTTCAGCAACCTTGTTCATAGCTTCTTCAGTTCTGTTCCAAGATGCGCCAGATGGAAGTTGAACTTCCATTAAAAAGGACCCTTGATCTTCCGCTGGCAAGAAACCTGATGGTGTCGCTTTCATCAATCCCCAAGCAGCCATACCAAACAAAATAACTGCAAGGATAGACAATATTGCCGCAGGCATTGTCTTTTTAACAATTTTTGAATACCCATGACGGCACCAGTCAATAAAATCCATAACTTTTTGAACCAATTTAAATGGCTTATCATTTGAGCGCATAATAACCGCTGCCACCGCAGGCGATAGTGTTAAAGAGTTAATTCCAGAAATCACCATAGCAGCAGAAATTGCAATCGCAAATTGTCTATAAAGAAGACCTGAAATTCCTGGGGTAAAAGCAACAGGAACAAACACAGCCAACAACACCAAAGTAATTGCAATAATTGGCGCTGTAATTCTGTTCATTGATTTTGAAACAGCTTCATGTGGTGGCAATTCAGGATTTTCATGCATCACAGTTTCAACATCCTCAACAACCACAATGGCATCATCAACAACAATACCAATTGCCAATACCAAGGCTAACAATGAAATTGTATTTGCCGAAACACCAAAAATACTCATTCCAATAAACGCCCCAATCAATGAAACCGGAATAGCAAGTGTTGGAATGATTGTTGCCCTAAATGTACCTAAAAAGAAATATGTCACCAAAACAATCAACAAAAATGCTTCAAAAATTGTTTGGAAGATTTCACTTAAAGAATCTTCAACAAAAGCTGCATTGTTAAAAATCGTGTTAAACTCAATTTCTGCAGGCATTTTCTTTTGCAACTCAACAACCTTTTTGCTTACTGCACTAGCTACATCAACAGCATTTGACCCTGGTGCTTGGAAAATTGCAATACCCACAGCAGGCATACCATTATATTTTGCACGCATTTCTTCAGACTTGGATCCAAGCTCAATTCTTGCAATATCCTTTAAATAAAGATAAGACCCATCTGTATTTGCTCTGATGACAATTTCACCAAACTCCTCTGGAGTTGATAAACGACCTTGCGTTGTTAAAGAAAATTGAAATTGTTGATCAGGTGTTGAAGGCATTACCCCAATTCGACCTAATGATCCTTGCAAGTTTTGCCCTTGAATAGCATTTAAGACATCTGCCGTTGTGAGTTTTAAACTTTTTAATTTATCACTATCCAACCAAACTCGCATTGAATAATCTAACGTTGAAAAGACGCGCACATCACCAACTCCATTTGTTCTAGCCAATTCATCTTTGATATTAATCAACGTGTAGTTTGTTAAAAAGACGTCATCATATGCGGGATTAGAAGAAGAAACTGTAAAAATCTGCAACATTGAGGACATTTTTGATTGAACAATAACACCTTGTTTTAAAACCTCAGATGGCAATGTACTTTCAACTTGCTTTAATCTGTTTTGAACGTTCACAGCAGCAATGTTTGGATCTGTTCCAATATTAAAAGTTACAGTTAAATTATATGAACCGTCATCATTACTGGTGGAAGACATATAAAGCATATTTTCCACCCCATTAACAACAGATTCAATTTGTTGTGCCACCGTTGATTCCACAACATCAGCACTTGCCCCTGGATATGAGGCAGAAACAGAAACAGAAGGTGGTACAATGTTTGGATATTGTTCCACAGGCATAGCACTCATACAGAGTAAACCTGCCAACACAATCACAATGGAAAGAACTGTTGCTAGACGTGGTCTTTTAATAAAGGAATCTGAAATCATTTATTATTCTCCTTTACCTGAAAACACAGGATTCACAAGAGATTGAGGGGCAATTTTTTGAAATCCTTCTGTTACAATAACATCCCCCTCTTGCAACCCTGATGTAATAACAACATCAAATCCTTCAAGTTCTACTCCTCTTGTAACATCCCGTTTTTCAACACGATTATCTGGTTGAACAACATAAACATAGGAACCGAGCATATCTTGTTGAACAGCTTTCATAGGAATAACAATTTCTTTCACTGGAGTTTGACTTTCAAGAACAACTCGACCATATTGACCAGAAATCAACTTATTATCAGGATTTGGAAAAGAAGCTTTAATTTTAAGTGTATTCATTGCCTCATCCAACGTGATATCAACAAAATCAATTTTTCCATCTTCAGGATAAACAGCTCCATCAGACGTAATAAATTGAACTTTCACAGCTGCTGAATTTTTAAAATTCTTTTGAAGAATGAGCATTTCATTTTCACTAACAGAAAATACAGCATCGATTGGATTGACAGCAACAACTTCTGCCAAAACACCAGAAGAAGGTCCTATTAATTCCCCAACGGAATAAACAGATTCCCCAATTTTTCCATCCATTGGTGCTGTAATTGTTGTATATTCCAAATCTTTCTTTGCCAAATCAAGCTTTGCTTGAGCTTGTCCTAAAGAAGCTTGAGCTGAAGCATATGCAGCTTCTTCTGTGTCTAATTTTGATTCTGAAACATCTTTTGTTTTATAAAGTGTTTGAGCACGCTCATATTGTGCTTTTGTATTTTTCACAACAGCCTTTGCTTTTGCAACATTTGCCTCAGCTTCACGAACAGTTGCTTCAAAATTAACAGGTTCAATTACAAAAAGGGGCTGGCCTTTTGTAACAATATCACCTTCTTTAAACAATCTTTCTTGCAAAAAACCTTGAACTCTTGCTCTTAAACCAACCTTATCTTGAGCCTCAATCTTTGCAACAAAACTAGATTTTGGATAGACATCTTTAACCACAACCTTTGCAACATCAACAGTTACAGCAGGCATTTGTTGAACCACTGCTTTTTGGGTGTGCGTATAAACATAATAGCCACCCAAACCTAAAATGCAAAGAGCCGAAACCACAAAAAACTTTAAACCAAAACGAGAACCTTTTTTTTCTTGATTTGCAGACATATTCTTCTCCTTTTTTATACATTTAATTAAAAAATATGTAGCATTTTTTATTTTAAAAGTCTATAAGTATTTTATATCATTTAAAAGAAATATCAATGCTTGCAAAATGATATAAAAAAAAGGAGACTGTTTATGAATAAAAAATCCCCAGCAAAAAAAATAGATTCACTAAGTGGCAACAAATTATCCATTACAAGGGGATCTGCCCTTATGGAACGAGCAGCAAGAAAACAAAACACAAAAACAAAAAAAAGCAAAGCTGCAAAAGCCTTTTTAGACATCAATGAGCAAGGGTTAACCCGTGTGTTTGTTGCTGGCGGATCCAAATCAGGCAAAGACCCTCTTTATGAAGAACAAGCCTTTAAACTTGGTGAAGAAATTGGTAAAAAACATTATAGGTTGGACTTTGGTCTTTCGTCAAAAGGAATCATGGGCGCCGTTGCAAAAGGGGTTTTAAAAGGCTGGAGTGAAGAAAAAATAAAATCAACAACAGAAAAACCAATTCATGCTGTTACAACAAAAGAATATCTCGCTCTTTATCAAAGTGACAGCATCATTGATGAAGTTTCTGACATCATTGTTTCCCATACATTGGAAGAACGAAAACAACAACTTCTCGGTGCAGACTTTGTCATTTTTGCCCCAGGAGGTGTCGGAACTTTAGATGAACTTGCTTATGACTGTGTTGCTATGCAAGATGGTTTTTTAAACTTCAAACCTTTTGTTTTATTTAATGTACAAGGCTTTTTCTATCATTTACTTGAATATTTAAAAGAAATTCAAAAAGAAGGATTTGCAAACATTATCCCCTTCATTGTTGCTGATGACAGCTTTGAAGCCAGTGTTGCTTTTGACATGATTGATTTATTTTATAAAAAAGAAATTGAAAAGAAGCCCTCACATGCAAAATCCATTTTAAACCGGCTGATTTATTTGTTACCTTACGTTATTTATAGAAGACATCTCTACTCGACAGAAACAACTAAAATGATTCTTGCCAAAATGGAAGAAGTTTACGTTCATGGATTACCTAGAGAGAAAAAACAATTAGAAGATGATATTGAAACCGCCTATTTAAATAAAGAAATTGAGCGTATGTATGAACGCTTGGCAAAAGCAGGAAAAGATACAGCAACAGTTAGTGACAAATTGCACAAACTTAAATCTAGATATCGTCACGGTGAGCGGTTTAAACTCCGCCACTGGTAACAAAAAAAGGCTTAGAAATTTCTAAGCCTTTTTATTTTTACCAAAAACAAATACTAGATTTGTTTAATTTCAACTTCTTTTGCTTTTAAAGCATCATCCAAAGCTTTGATACCTTCATCTGTCATTTTTTGAATTTCTGTTTCGTAACGTTTTTGTTCATCTTCTGTGATTTCATTATCATTTTTAAGTTTTTTAACACCATCTAATGCATCACGGCGCAAGTTACGAACAGATACACGAGCCGTTTCTGTATATTTACCAGCAATTTTGATCAACTCAACACGACGTTCTTCTGACAATGGAGGAATTGGAATACGAATAACAACACCATCATTCATTGGATTCAAGCCAAGACCAGCTTCAACAATTGCTTTTTCAACTTTTTTAATCATTGACTTATCCCAAACAGAAACTGTCAACATTCTTGCATCTGAAACAGCAACGTTACCAACTTGGTTCAATGGAACAATAGCACCATATGATTCAACCATAATCCCATCCAACAAAGCTGTTGTGGCACGCCCCGTACGAAGACCTGAGAAATCTTTTTTCAAAGCTTCTTGTGTTTTTGACAAGCGAAATTGCATGTCTGATTTGATTTCTGAATATGTCATGATAATTTCCTCTTTTCTAAAAATAAATAATGAGGTTATTTTACTAAGTTTTATAAAAAAAAGCAACAGCTTTTTAAAAAATAAAAAACCATTGCTCTTTTAAAGTAAAATAAATTTGTTAGAACATCATAAAATACAATTGCATTGTCCATGCGAGCGTCATCACCGTAATTACCCCCAAATAAAGAACAATTACTTTTGGTTCCATCCCTCGACGTGTTTCAACACTTTTCATCTTACCCTCGCTTTCTTTTATCTTTCAACTCGACCTTTGTTTTTTAAATTCATAACAGGAACTTGTTTTTCTTGTTTTGAATTTGATTCAGATTGACATCCTTTTACCATTCCCAAACAAAGCCCACTTATTAAAATACCAATCATCACATTCGCCGTTGTTTTAGAAATTGGTTTTTCTTCTTTTCTTTGCATTTAATACTCCTTATTTGCTAAAGTTAAGTATAGTATACACCCTTTTTACTGTTTTGTCAACTTAATTTTCTAATACATAACAAAAGACAAACAAAAAGCGTCCGAGAAATCCTCAAACGCTTTTTATTTAAACAAGTTTTATTTTATAATCTTGTTGCAAGCAACTCATCACTCATAATTTGCATAATTGCATACAAATCAGGGCTTTTTGTTCTTCCCGTTACCAAAACACGCAACACATTTGCAACATCAATAATGCTGCCACGGTATTTTTCTGGTGATTCTTTGTAAGATTTTGTATCTGGTGCAAACCCATGTTTTGCTGCAACTTCTTGAACCTTTTTAAACCAAACATCCTTATCATCAGCTTTGGAATAAAGAGCTCTAAAATCAGAACCTAATTGGTGCATTTCTTCAACTGACAAATGCAGTTCTTCAGCAAAAGAGAACAGATCTGCAGCTTCCCAATCCGTAAAGAAATAAGAAATATCCGCCTCAACATCTTCCCATTTAATTAAATCTTTACGTGACTTTTTACCAATATTTCTTTCAATATTCAAAATTGCAGTTACATATTCTTTTTGAGCAACCAACTTTTCAGCAAATTCCTTGTTATATTCTTTTGCCCAATTTAAAACAGCTTCATAAACTTCTTCAGCCGTCATTCTTGCAACAACTTCCTTTGAAATACTGTGCAGTTTTTGAAAGTCAAATAACGCACCAGCTGTGTTTGAAATTTTACTAAAACTCATTGGATATTCAAAAGCATCTTTTTCTGGGTTTTTGTTACGCCATTCTTCAAATGAAGCATTAATTAAGTTCAACAAATATTCAATCAACGCTTTTTCTGGATAACCCTTTTCCCAGAAATAAACAATATTTGCTTCTGGATCGTGGCGTTTTGATAATTTACGCTTATTCCCATTATCTAATTTTTGAAGTGTTGCGTAGTGACCATATTTTGGAGCTTTCCAACCCAATGCAACAAACAACTGAATATGAAGAGGAACAGATGAAACCCATTCATCTCCACGAATAACGTGTGTTGTCCCCATCAAATGATCATCAATTGCATGCGCAAAGTGATATGTTGGCAACCCATCACCTTTTAAAATAACAACATCCAAATCACTTTCCGGCATATTGATATCCCCTTTTAAAAGGTCTTTAATAATCATTCTTTTTTCATTATTCCCTGGAGATTTAAATCTTAAAACCCAAGGAGTTCCTGCTTGTAATTTTTGCAAAATTTCATCATCAGACAAAGTTCTGCATTTTGCAAATCGCCCATAATATCCTGGACGCATTGATTGTTTTTCTTGAATTTTACGCATCAAATCCAAATCTTCTGCAGCACAAAAACAAGGATATGCTTGACCTTCTTCCAACAATTTTTTAGCATAAGCTTGATAAATTTCTTTTCTTTCACTTTGTGTATATGAACCATATGGTCCATAACTATTCCCATCTTTATCAACACCTTCATCAGCAAAAATACCATAACGAGAGAGTGAAGTTGAAATAACTTCAGTTGCCCCTTCTACTTTACGTTTTTGATCCGTATCTTCCACACGCAAATAAAAAACACCACCACTTTGGTGGGCAACACGTTCACTCATCAAGGCAGCATAAATACCGCCTACATGCATAAATCCTGTTGGACTTGGCGCAACACGTGTTACTTTTTGTCCAGCTTCTAATTGCCGTGCTGGATATTTTGCTTCAATTTCAGCAATGCTTGGCAATGGATTTGGAAATAGCAAATCAATAATTTGAGGGTTCATTTTAAAATCCTTTTCTTCAATGTTAAATTGATGCGATATTACACCCAATCTTTCATTTTGTCAAATGCAATGTAGCATTTAAGCTTGATTTTACTTGCCAACCAAAGTTTTTTTTGATATTCTTACTTTAAAACAAAAAAACACAGCAGAAAAATCTTTTTTTCTTGCCATTTTTAATGATTTTATTTAGGATAAGCCTATGTCTGATTTATTTAATGCTACACAACAAAAAAATGAGTACTCTGCGAGAGATATTGAAGTTCTAGAAGGATTGGAACCTGTTCGCAAACGCCCTGGTATGTATATTGGGGGAATTGATGAACGTGCTTATCACCATCTTGTTGCAGAAATTATTGATAACGCAATGGATGAAGCTGTTGCAGGTTATGCAACAAACATTGAAGTTAACCTTGGCGCCGATGGTTACGTTACAATCAAAGACAATGGCCGTGGTATTCCTGTCGATCCACACCCAAAATATCCTGACAAATCTGCATTAGAAGTCATCACAACAACCTTGCATTCAGGGGGTAAATTTGGTGGCAATGCCTATGCTGTTTCTGGCGGATTGCACGGGGTTGGTTTGTCAGCGGTTAATGCTCTTTCTTCCCACATGATTATCGAAGTTGCAAGAGAGAAAAAGCTCTATCGCCAAGAATATAAACAAGGAAAACCAATCACAGATGTCGTTTGTGTTGGTCCAGTTAGCAACCGCAGAGGAACAAGCGTTTCATTTATCCCT
Source organism: Alphaproteobacteria bacterium (assembly GCA_045632845.1). Classification (GTDB taxonomy): domain Bacteria; phylum Pseudomonadota; class Alphaproteobacteria; order CAAHEQ01; family UBA3637; genus RGIG4140. The sequence goes on along the minus strand of JAZQXL010000002.1, from coordinate 7,310 downwards.
GATACTGAAATTTTTGGGGAAACAACAAAGTTTAAGCCATCAACTCTTTTTAGAATGAGCAGAACAAAAGCTTTCTTATTTAGAGGGGTTGAAATTAGATGGTCTTGTGATCCAACTTTAATCGGAACAGATGATAAAACACCAGCTGAACAAATTTTAAAATTTCCAAATGGTGTAGCTGACTTTTTAGACTATTTAATCAAGGATAGAACAACTGTAACGCCAAAACCATTCTCTGGACGCGTGGAGTTGCCAGATAATGAAGGCGCTGTTGAATGGGCAATTTGTTGGCCAGATGATTATAAAGACGGGTTCTCTTATTCCTATTGCAATACTGTTGTTACACCTCTTGGCGGGACACATGAAACAGGTTTGAGAGCTGGTCTTACAAAATCATTACGTGCTTATGCTGAAATGTCTGGCAACAAAAAAGCTGCAGACATTACCGCTGATGATATTTTAAACACTGCAGGCGTTATGCTTTCAGTCTTTATCAAAGACCCACAATTTCAAGGGCAAACAAAAGAAAAATTGGTCACGACAAGCGCTGCTCGTTTGGTTGAAAATGCAATTAAAGACCCATTTGACCACTGGTTAACGCGTGACATTAAATCTGCTAATGCATTATTAGATTATATTGTTGAACGTGCAGAAGAAAGAAAGCGTAAGAAAAAAACACTTGAAACTGTTCGTGCAAGTGCGACAAAAAAATTACGCCTTCCTGGTAAATTAGCTGACTGCTCTCACAACAAAACTTCTGGGACAGAATTGTTCTTAGTAGAAGGGGATTCTGCAGGCGGTTCTGCAAAACAAGCAAGAAACAGAGAAACTCAAGCTATTTTACCATTAAGAGGTAAAATTTTAAACGTTATCAGTGCTTCACAAGACAAAATTTTAGCAAATGAAGAAATCAAAGATATGACTGAAGCATTAGGTTGTGGTCGCCGTGATAAATATAATGAAGATGCCCTCCGTTATGAAAAAGTCATTATCATGACTGATGCTGACGTAGATGGTGCACACATTGCCTCTTTACTTATGTCATTTTTCTATCAAGAAATGCCAAAACTGATTGAAAACGGACATCTTTTTATTGCATTACCACCTCTTTATCGCTTAACTCAGGGTGGAAAATCTGTGTATGCTGCTGATGATGCAGAAAAAGAAGTTGTCCTAAAAACAGTCTTTAAAAATGCAAAAAATGTTGATATTTCTAGATTTAAAGGTTTGGGCGAAATGCCTCCTCAACAGTTAAAAGAAACAACAATGGATCCAAAGAAAAGAACATTGCTGAGAGTTGTTGTTCCGCACAAAACAACTGAAGAAGAAGCTGAAGAAGCAGCCTATACAAAAAGCATCGTTTCAAGATTGATGGGTACAAAACCAGAGTACAGATTCCAATTTATTCAAGAACATGCTCGTTTTGTTGAGAATTTAGATATTTAAAAAAATGTAAGGGGGACAAACAAATGCATTTTATCATTTCGCTTTCTGGCATGCTTGGCAGCGGAAAGTCAACTGTTGGAAAAATGCTTGCTCAAAAACTTGGGTATACATTTTATTCCACAGGAAATGCACAGCGCAAAATTGCACAAGAAAAAGGAATTACAACTCTTGAATTGAACAAACTTTCAATGACAGATTCAAGCATTGACAAGCAAATCGATGGCGTGTTTAAAACCCTTGTTCAAGAAAATGAAAACTTTGTTGTCGATTCAAGATTGGCATTTTTCTTTATCCCATCCTCTTGCAAAATCAAATTAAATATTGATACAAAAGTTGCTGCAGAACGTATTTTCAACGACAAGTCCAGAACTGAAGAACGCACCTACAAAACAATTGAAGAGGCCGAAGAAGACCTAAAATCTAGACGAGCTTTAGAAGTTGAACGATTTAAAAAACTCTATAATGTTGACATTGACAACGAAGCTAATTTTGATTTGATCATTGATACAACAAACAAAACACCTGAAGAAATTTGTGAAAAAATATTAAAATATTTTCAAAAATTTCAAAAAAGATGTTATTAAGAATAGGATAAAAAATGTCCCCAATCAAAGAGAAAATCATTGCTGCTTTTTGTTTGGTATCCCTTGCTTTTCTATCTGAACCCAAAGTAGTTCATGTCTATCATGATAAAGCATCAACCCCAGCATTATTGCAGATGGTTAATTTTATTGAGCAACCAGAAAATGATTTAAAAATTGTTGCTTGGACCCGTTATCACAATCATATTCAAGGGAAAGAAAATTTCAAAAACACTTTATTTACAACCAACTGGGATGAAGTTTTTGAAAAACTGAGTGAATACAAAAAAAAGTATAATCGTCTTAAAATAATTCTTCACTACAATATATATCATGACTATTTTTACCAAAAAATTTATGAAGAATTTAAAGAAAATTTAAAAATTGTACATATATATGAAGATGCCTCTATGTATATGTGGCGAGATCCAACAAGAGACAATCTATTAACGAAAGAAGACGGTATTAAAAAAAATCTTTATATGTGGGGGGATCCAAAGGATCTTTGTTCAGGAGATGACCCTTTAGATAGATGCCCTGCGATCGATTGGATTAAATCTGAAATTCGTACCATTCCTATTAATTTTCATGATTTGCAAAAAAAATTATCAATTGCTGATAAAAAAGCTGTTTTTAAATTAGCAGGATTTGATTTTGAAAAATACAGACAACTTCTTTCAAACAAACCAAACGGAATTTATATCTTAGGTATTGCTTTAAATCTAGCTCTCGAGAGTGCACAACTTACTGCATTAAGTGATGTTTGTCAACTAACCCCTGACTTTCAGTGGTTTTATAAACCCCACCCAAACAAACTATTTATACCAACAAAAACGGTATTAGACACTCTTTGTCCAAACATACAACCTCTTGATGCCCATATTCCTTTTGAACTTTTAATTATTGGTGGATTAAAACCAACTAAAGTTGCCGGCATGTCCTCTTCTCTTTTTGCAAATCTTGAATCAAAAGATATCCTAGCATATATCCAACGTGGTAAAAATGATGTATACCTACCATCACTAAAAAAAGCAGGAATCTTATCAAAAAACAGAACATATTCACAAGAAAAAACATTAAAGAAATTAAATGAAATGGGAACTTTTCGAGTGACTAAAGAATGGCCTTATAGCTATTGGATGATAAAAATTGATGACACAAAATCATGTGTAATGCATTACGATCAATGTGGACAAATCATTCAAAATAGCCCAACTGAAAAAATAATCAAATGGGACAATGGAAACGTTACAAAACTAAAACATAAAAAAGATTATGAATGGATTGAAGTTGAATAAAAAAGGAGCATTTAATTGCTCCTTTTTTTACCGAATAAAGTTTGTCATAAATTCTTTATCATTAACAGGGGGAACAACACCATTTTGTTTGCCAAGTTCAATTAATTTTAAAAAATAGGCCATATTTTTCGCTAAATGCCGCATGGTTTGCAATCCCTCTAAATCTTTTAAAACATCATCTGGCGTTTTTCCATGAACCATATTCCAATAACTAGAAGAAACAATAGGCATTTGATTGATTGTAAAATATTTGTTAATTACATCTAAAGTGGCTGTTGTTCCAGCTCTTCTGGCAGAAGCAATTGCTGCAGCTGGCTTAAAAGCAAAATTTTTGCCCCCTGCAAAAAAAGCTCTATCTAATACTGATAACAAACGACCTGAAGGATGCGCATAATAAACTGGTGTACCAAAAACAAAACCATCTGCAGTTTCAGCTTTTTCAATCAGTCCATTAACCAAATCATCATCAAAAATACATTTACCATTTAAAGCACTTCTACAAGCGCCACATCCCGTGCAATCATGATATGAATGAGCCCCTAATTGCAAAATTTCACTTTCAATATTTTCCAATTTAAGGATATTGGCAATTTCATTTAAAGCTGTATACGTACATCCAGTTTCATTTGAACTGCCATTTATCATCAAAACTTTCATATTTTCTCCTTATTCTTTTTTGAGCAACACGGCATAAAAACCATCTTGCAAAACTTCTTTTGAAGGCAAAACTTGAACAGCACCAAATTCATTTAAAAATGGTTTTAAACACTTATCTTTTGGCGTTATTCTTTTAATATTTATATGTTCTTTCAAAAAGGATTGTACAAGACCTTCATTTTCTTCATATTCCAAAGAACAGGTAGAATAAACAAGTTCTCCCCCTTTTTTTAACAAAGAAAAAGCATGTGTTAATAATTCTTTTTGTAATTGAGCCAAACGATGAATATCTTCTTCTTGACGCAAATACATCAAATCAGGATGCCGCTTAATTGTCCCAGTGGCTGAACAGGGAGCATCTAATAAAACAAAATCATACTGCTCTTTAGCTTCAATTTGAAGAGCATCTTGGCAAATAACCGTTACCTTTTCACTGATATTTAAACGTTTGATATTCTCTTTTAATTTTTCAAGCCGTTTTTCAGAAATATCATATGCATCAACTGTTGCACCACGCACAACAAGTTGGGCAGTCTTTCCCCCTGGTGCAGAACATAAATCAGCACCTTTTTTCCCTTCAACAGACGTAAACAATAGTGCAGGAAGCGCTGCTGAAGCCTCTTGAACCCACCAGACACCTTCTTCAAAACCCTCCAATGCGGGAACATTTTCTGTAAAATGACAGCGAATTGTTCCTGTTGACAATAATTCTCCTCCAAGTTTTTCTGCCCAAAAAGTTGAATTTTCTTTTGAAGTAATATCTAAAACAGGATCTGTATTGAACATCTCAACAAAACCATTGACCCGTTCTTTCCCATACACAGAAATCCACTTTTTAGCCAACCATTCAGGCAAATTTTCAACCAATTCAGGAAGTGGTTTATCTTCGTCTTTACTGACAGCATGCAAAATTGCATTTACCAAACCTGAAAAATGTTTTTGCCTAATTTCTTTTGACAACTCTACTGCCGTATCAACCACAGCATGCGGCGGCGTATTTAAAAATTTAAGCTGAACAATTGCCAAAATCAAAACAAGCTCAATATCCTTTTTTTTGCCAGAAAGTTTTTTTTTCAAATACTGGCTCAAAATAATCTTTGCTTGTCCATACCTACGCAATGAGGCCAAAACAAGTAACCGTACAAACTTTGCATCCATTTCACTGAGTTGTTTGAAGAGTTTACATTTGGAAAAGGCAAGTTGTACAGTTACTTTTCGCTCAAAAATTTCTTTAAGCACCAAAAAAGCTGCTAATCTTGTTTGAAGAGCTGGTTTCATCATCACGTCCTTAAAAAAGAGAAGAAATCCCTCTTGTTTAACGTCTTAAAAATGCTGGCAAATCAACACTTTCAAATGGATCGTCATAATTTTGACCACTGGCAGATGACACCCGTGGTGTTGAAATGGAACCAGCTTCTGCAGGCATATCCATCTTATCTTTCTTACGACCAAATCCTTGCATAAAATCAAATAAACCACCACGAATTGGTTTGATATTCGTATCTTGTTTTTTTGCATCTAAATCAATTGCTGGTTGAACTTCAGGAACAGAACGAATTTGAATAGATGGTTTAATTTTTGGTGTTTCTTCTTGGAACAAAAGAGGCTGTTGTCTTGGTTTTTCATATGTTTCAACAACAATATCCATTAAATCCAAGGTTGCATCATCGTCATCTTGACGAACAACACTGTCAAATTGAGCCTCATCTGAAGTGGCTGTTTTTTCAATCAAAGCCAACTGTTCTTCTGACTTGTTATCAGTATCATCAGAAGCCGTCGCTTCAACTGTTTGAGGTACTTCAACAACTGTTTCTTTTGGTTGTTGAACAGAGAAACTTTCAACAGGAGCCGTTTCTGTTACCTCTTCATTAATACCTGTTGCAACGATTGAAATGCGGATCATACCATGCAAAGCTTCATCAGCACATGTACCGAAAATGATGTTTGCATCTTCTTCACCTAATTCTTCACGAATGCGCTCTGCAGCCAAATCAACTTCTGCTAATGTTAAATCTAACCCACCAGAGATGTTTAACAAAACGCTCTTTGCCCCACGGATAGATGAATCATCCAACAATGGATTAGAAATAGCTTTTTCAACAGCAATTTCAGCTCTATTTTCACCAGTTGCTTCCCCTGTACCCATCATAGCTCTGCCCATTGAAGAAAGAACAGTTTTTACATCAGCAAAGTCAAGGTTAATCATACCTGGTTTAATAATCAAATCTGTAATGGAGCGTACCCCTTGGCACAAAACACCATCTGCTGTTTTGAAAGCATCGGCAAATGTTGTGCTGTTTGAAACAATTCTGAATAAATTTTGATTTGGAATAACTAGCAATGTATCAACATACTTTTTAAGTTCAGCAATCCCGTTGTTGGCTGTGCGCATTCTCTTTGAACCTTCAAATTGGAATGGTTTTGAAACAACGCCAACAGTTAAAATTCCCATTTCTTTGGCTAACTTAGCAATCACAGGGGCAGCGCCAGTCCCTGTGCCACCACCCATACCAGCTGTGATGAACAACAAGTGCAAACCTTTTAAACAATCTGCTAATTTTTCAACAGTTTCTTCAGCGGCAGCTTTACCAACCTCCGGATTTGCACCAGCACCCAAACCTTGTGTTAATGCAACACCTAATTGAATTCGTTCTGACACTAAGGATCTTGAAAGAGCTTGAGCATCTGTGTTTGCAACAAAAAAGGAAACGCCATTTAGTTCACTTGTCACCATATTATTCACAGCGTTGCCACCAGCACCGCCAACACCAATAACACCAATATTAGGCGTTAATAAAACTTCTGGTGGAGGTGTAACCAACCCAATTGACAAACTGCTTTCATTTGTGTCTAAAAATTCTGAACTAACCATTGAACTACCTTTCCAAATAAACCTTTTCGCTGCTCAGGTTGAGCAGTGAATTTTTCGTTTAATAAACTCTTCTCTTTTATCATTACATATTTTAACAGTCCAATGCAAGTAGAAAATGTATAAGGTTCAAATTGATTTGGCATTCCACGTATAATATCTGGTTTTCCAGTTCTTACAACACCACCTAATGTGTGAATCACCTTTTCTTTGATACCTAAAAGCATACTTCCACCCCCATTTAGCACAATATGGCGAGTCGAAATAACGAATCGGGGATATTTTTGAAAAATCTTTCCAACATTTTCTAAAATTTCATCCAGTCTTGGAACAATAATTGAAATCAAATCAGATCTAGGCACTTGAATATTAACATTTTCTTCACCTAAAACAGGAACAATCAATCGATCAATTCCATCTCTTGAAGATTCAAAAACACCTCCATGTAATGTTTTTAAT
>JAZQXL010000001.1:0-52785 GCA_045632845.1 Alphaproteobacteria bacterium | reverse complement strand
TGGAGCCACTGAAAACAGGGACTTGCGAAGAACAGTAGCAAACTCTCAATACACAGGTGGAGCCTCTAGCGAGAGTAGCACAAAGTTACTGGAGCTGGAAGTAAGATGTATAAAAGTTATACCTCTTCTAAATTTATGGTCCAGGCTTCGTGGATGTTTGAGATAATCGTTGAGGACCAACATGAAAAAAAACGAACAAAGAAAATATTTTAGATCTTTTTATAGACGCTTGTGTGATCTTAAAAAACTTGAAGAAGCATGGAATTCAGTCTATGAAAATGGTATACAGTCTCCATCATCTCAAGCGCGTAAGCAAATTAAAGATTATAAATTTCATGAAAGAAAAAATTTATTAGCATTACAAGAGAAATTACAAAATAAAACTTTTTCTCCTAAAGCTAGAGCTACACCTTTAGAAAAAAAAGAAAAAGGTAAATATAGACCTGTGGTATCATATGATATTAATACACGTATAGTTCAAAGGACAATGTTAAACATTTTGCATTCTCATAAAAAAATAGAACCTATTTTGAATTGTTCTACTAGTTTTGGTGGACTGAAAGAAAAAAGTGTAAGTGATGCTGTAAAAAAAATTTGTACTTTATTTAAAAAAGAAGGATTTACTCACTACATTGCGTCTGATATAAAATCTTTTTTTACAAGTATTAAAATTGATGATGTTATAAATTGGATAGGCACTTTTTGTAAAGATGCAGATTTTCTAGATCTTTTGAATAAGACGATGAAAATTGAAGTTAGTGATTTGGAAAAAATAAATAAATTATGTAGCGAAGTTTTAGAAGATTATAATTATTCTAATGAAGGAGTTCCTCAAGGGAGTTGTTTGTCTCCATTATTTGGTAATATTTATTTGCACTCTCTAGATTTAGAGCTTAATAAAAATTCAGATATAATCTTTTTAAGATACATTGATGATGTGATCATAATTGGAAAAAATTATCAAGATGTTATTAATTCTTATAATAACAAATTAGTTCCAGGTTTAACAAATTTAGGATTATCTGTATATGGAAAAGAAGATAAAAAATTTAAGCAAGGAACTTTTATGGCGACAAAAGGTGTTGATTACTTAGGAGTAAATATATCTTCTAACACTGTTAAACCAACGAAAAAAGCAACTAAAAAATTAAAAAACGAGATTCAAATATTACTAGATGAAGCTTTAAATTTTGAGGCTAAAAAGCCAAAATCTTTATATGAAATACTAGATATAATTTCTCGTAAAATAAAAGGGTGGTGCAATCATTATTGGTTTTGTAATGCTTCAAGAGAATTTAAAATGTTAGACGCTAATATTGATGAAATGATTGTAAAATTTTTATCTGCCTATAACAAAAAGTTATCATTGTTAAGCGCAAATGAACTAAGACAACAACTAGGTGTATATTTAGCTTCATCTCAAATTTTAGGAAAAACTCCAATAATGCATGAGCTAAAAAGCAAAAAATAACTTGTTCAGTATGTCTAGAAAAATTTATAAAAGATCTAACAATTTTCTAAATTAGATTTTTTAATAAAATCTAACAACTCAAGTATTTTTTTCTGCAGGTCTAACTGATTTTTTAAATTTTCTAATGTATAGTTTTCTAAATTTACTATTTCTGATGCAAATTTAACCTTATCAAAATTAGTAACTTTTTTGCTCTTTTTATATATCTCAGGAAAAGAAGCAAATATTTTTAATTCCATAGCCTTATCAAAATAGGATGATAATACATTATCAGGTAAATAATTTTCTATTTCTCTACCTTTAGTAATCCAGTAGTTGTTTTGATTTTTTAATTCATTTTGAATTCTTTTTACTCTATTTTTTAGAGGAGTTTGCTTTGTTCTTTTATCACTATCCATTATTATGTATGAGTTTTTGTTTATTTTTAATAAATTAATAAAGGGATCTTGCTCTGTTGTAGAATAATGCGACAATAAAGCGCCACCATAAAATAGAAATTGATAATGTAATCCTTCTTCAAATTTCAAATCAGAAGAAAATAACTCCATCCATTTTTTTATGTAAATTCTATCAGAAGGTCCCTCAACCCAAATTACACTATTTGCTTGAAGTATATCACTAGCTTTAACACCTAAATCATTTAATAATTTTCGTTTATCGTCATCAGTACTAACTGTTTCTACTGTAGAAGAGTATCCATCATTGCACACTTTTAAAATTTGGGCATTTGGATTACTACTAAACAAATCAATAGAAACATTTGAATGAGTAGTTAAAAACACATAATTATCAGGATGTGAAACTATATATTCATCTATATGTACGAGTAATTTTCTTTCTAGACTAGGGTGCATATTATTTTCTAGTTCTTCAAGCGCAAAAATAAAATTTCTATTAGGCATTAAATATGGAGCTATGTGCAAAAGAGTAAGCGTGGCAATTATTGTTTTTAACCCACTTCCACAGTCAGATAATTTTATTCCACCTTTGTTTTTTTCTTCTAAATATATTTCATGTTCATTATTTGATGATATTTTTGTATAAATTCTAGTAAAATTAGTTTCAGGTTTTACAATTTCATTTATCTTTTCTAAGAACGCTTGTTCTATAAAGTTTTGCCATCCTTTATTATTTCCAGATTCATCATTAAGCATTCTAGCAATAATTGCTGATATTCCATCTGCATTTTTTGCGATATTAAAGGAATTTATATTTTCTTCATGTTTTATTTGTTCTTTTTTTATGTCACGTTCAGATTTAAGATGTAAAAAAGTGTATTTTTGTAGATAATTTGTATAATTTTTTTCTTGAATTTTTTTTATAATATCCGTTTTGGGTAATGCAAAGTCATTAATGTTTATATCTATTAATTGTAGTTTTTGCCCATATTGTTGGAGTAGTATTTTTTTACCAACAAGGTATGATCCAACATCATCCCAATCATTGCCAACACATGATAAATAAGAATGTACAGATCGTACGTTTTGTGGAAATATTCTTTTTAGTTCTTCTTCCTTTAAAACTTTTTGAAATTGAGCAGAAAAAGGTAAATCTCCATTATTTTTAACTATAAATTCAAGAGCTTCCAATAGCTTTGATTTGCCACTATTATTTTTACCAATAATAACATTAATTGGTTTTATATTATTGAAACCTTGATAATCAAGATCTTTTGTAAAGCATTTATAGTCTTTTATTTTAATGGCTGTATACATTGTTTGTTCCTCATTTAATAGTAAACATAAGGATATAAAATAAAAATCAAAAAATCAACAAGATTGACTGGACTTATTCGTTTTTCCAAGCATTCATTGTCTTGTAACGAAAGGAGTTTATTATGACAATTACTTGGTATCATGAAACAAAAGAAGCCCCAGATTTTGATGCACGAATTGCTATTTGCGATGAAGATGGCACTTGGGTATATATAAGCGAAATTGAAGCCGTAGAAGAAAACAAAAAATTAAAAGCAGAAATACAAAAAATAAAAGAGGCTTACAAATGAATACAGTTAAAGTCTATTTAGTGCGAAAACCTTCGGATTTTGAAGAAGTAAAAACCTTATGCAAAAAGTACGCACATGAGGCCGAAGAGGTCTTGATTGAAGAAACTGTCAATCTACCACAAGTTTGGTATGAGGCTCTTTGCCAACGTCCTCTGGACAACTACATCTTTTTATACAGCAAAGGCGGATATGATGATTTAGGCCGCCGCAAAGTAGTTGCTATAAAATGCCCAGGCAAGCCAACTTCCAGCGTATAACTGGGCAGAGAAACTTTACCGCTTTCAAATGTATGCGTAAATGCACCACCATCTTAGGCGGTTGTCGGAGTGCCAAAGATAGCCTTAAGCCAAATACCGATGTTTCTTAAATCCACTGGCACAGCCAATTCACCACCGACATTAATCACATCTTGGAACGGTGTTGTCGGGTCTCGACCCAAGCCCAACACGTTTGACGAAATCAGTCCTTGTTCACTGTCTATCGTGCTTGAAGCAAACGGCCCTTGCGTATATTTACCGTCAGAAAGTGTGCCGTAGGTACTTTCTTCAGCAATTAATAGTTTTGAGTTCCATCCATAAGATCTTTCCATTTTTGAATTCCTTTCATGTTGATGTTAAGCATAAAAAAAGGTTCGAAGTTTTTCGAACCTTGTTGTTTGATATCTGTTAAATAAGAATTATTTCTCTTTAGAGTGTGCTTCTTTCTTATCCTCTATTTTTTTTATTTCTTCGAGATTACTTCGATCTATTTTATCTTCGTTTTTCTTTTCCTTTTCTGTAGCAAATACAGATCCTGCAATTGCCGAAACAGTTACAAGACCGCCATACATTGAACCTAAACCAAGTGTAGCGATACCATGAGTAAAGACACTTGCACCTACAGTAGCGGCACTTGTACCAGCGGCTGCTATAAAAGCTCCAGCTGTTACACCACTAGCGATAGCTTTTCCAGCGAATTCACCACATTTTTCTGCTGCTGCAATAGTTTCTGGTGAGGCATTCATTTTTTCTGCTACTGTTTTTGTGATATTTCCACCCACTTCTTCCGACTTTAAGATGGCTTTAGTAACAACTTTAGAAACCTTGTCGCTAATCGGCTCAGCAGAATCTTTTAAGTTTTTTGAGATTTTTTCTGTTTTCTCATGAATATTGCTTTTGATTTTTTCGTCTTTAACGATTTTATCAGAAATAATACCTACACCTTTAGTAAAGTATCCTGCACCAATCATTGTTGTTTTTGTAACTTTGCCAATAATATCGCCCATCGTGATTTTCATGTAAAACTCCTTTATAAATTTATGAAATTATATAGGAAAAACAATGGATAGTCAACTATTTCAAGGGACTTATTGTCGAATATTGCAAGACCACAGGAATGATTGCTGCTTTGATTAGCGGAGCACCCTCGATATAGTCCTCAATAATTTCAGGCGGTTTGGGATAAACAAAGTCCGTCAAACCGCTCAGGTTTACATCTGATGAGAGCAACTCACCAATTTTTTCGAGGAGTTCATCTAAAGGTTCTATTTTCAAATAATCCTGATTTAAAAAATGAAAAACCAGAAAATACATTTGTCAACACAGGCAAAGATTATGGCGATAGAAACGCCTTTACAAAAGCATTATCAAATCAAGAAAGCAACTTAAAATTAGCCAATAATTTTGTTGTTATGTGGACTCCTCTCTGTTTATCTGATGACAATTTAAAATCACAAGTTCAAAAATGGAATGGGAAAATATATCCTATTGATTGTGGAATAACACATCCTCTTGCTGCTAAAATTTGAAATTTATTGCATCTTGTAAATGGCTGTTGGAATATTCCTGTTTACTGTGGCCAAAAGCATTTACCATTAGTCTCAGATTTGCTTTGCTCAGACAACTTACCTATTTACAACCAAAATTGTAAAAATAGCACAACATATCATATCACTGGAGAACTCATCCATTCTATCCCAGCTGAAGTACAATGGTTGGGTATAAAGCAAGCAACCAACACCCCGATTGTTACTCATTTGAAACAAACAGATGAGAACACATTATCCAAATTAAATCAATGTTCTGACACAACATTCAAAAACCGGGTAGCAAACAATCAAAAACAACCTATTTAGACAAGGTTAAAAAACACCCAAAAATACTTCAACGTATTATGTTGCAAAGAAAACAAAATACTAGAGAATAAATCAAACCCTCCAACCATTAAAAAAAGTATTTTGAAATCATTTTAAAATTGTGATAGTATAAAATACGATTAAATAAAGGAGGATAAAATGCTTGAAATAGGAATTCAATCAACCAAAACACTACTTGTCACACAAGATCAAACAGCCAAAAGTATTGGCAGCGGTGGATTAGCTGTTTTAGCCACACCAATAATCATCAATTTAATGGAAAAAACAGCTTGGGAAAGCGTCTTACCTTTTATGGAAGATGGCTGTGACACTGTCGGTACATTTGTTGAAATCAACCACATTGCTCCCTCCCCCATTGGGGCTGAAATTTCATGCTCTAGCACCCTCACCTACATCAGAGGAAGAGAGCTCACTTTTGAAATTGAAATTTTTGATAATAAAGAAAAAATCGCCTATGCAACACACAAGCGATTTATTATCAAAAAAGAACCTTTTCAACAAAAAGCAAACAATAAGCTTTTTCCTGATCAAAAATAAACTCACTCAATTGTTACATGTTCTTTTACCAGCTGAATAATTTCTTGTTCATCTGCAGGTGATAATACACCATATAAAGGAATAGGAAAAGGCCCAAAATCACAGTTGTTTTTTTGCAAATAGGAATATTTATATTCAATCCCGTCTTTGGGAATTAATGATAATACTTTTTTATCTTTCCCACACAAACGAACTGTTCTTATTTTTGCTGACTGAATATCTTTCCACTCAATTGGTTGGGAATAATCAACTTTAACATCCTTATCTGTAATAACAACCGCTGGGTGTTTAATTACATTTTTATATCCCCACGCAATAATTGTAAACAAAACAGCCCCCCAAAGCCATGGATGATTTATCCCCAAACACAAGATAAATACCAACTCCACCAACAAAACAATAAGGCAGCCATCCATTTTGTTAAATTGATAATAAAATGTTTTTTTCATAGTTCCCTCATTTTATTTTAACAACATTTCTTTTTGTTCCACTGTTAACTCAATTGTATCAACCAACCACTTTTTAAACTCAATTTTGGGCAACTTCGTTTTACAAGAAAAAAAGTGTTCAACATCATCATATCTAATATAAAAATGTAATAAGTCAGTTCCTGTTGTTGATTTTTTACGTTCAAATTGTTCTTCTTTTAACGTTTCAGCCGGAATTAAAAAAACATATAGAATTCCACGTACCTGATCCCCTAAAATTATGACCCAATTTCTATGTAAACGATTTGGATTTACATCAAAAAAATATTCATTTTCATTCACATCCGTTGCTGATGAAACATTGTAGAAATTCTTATCCAGATCAATATTCTTTTTCAAACACTCGACCCGACAAAAGTTAAATGTTTTAACCCTGTCAAATTTAAATTTAAAAGCATTATTTTGTGTTTGAGAAACCACATCCCCTCTATTTTCAAATTCAGAACGCATTTCATCAAGTCTTTTGATTAACTGTGATTTTTTTTCATTTATCACTTCTGGTTTAATTTTTGAACCAAAATTCGATCTTGTGTCCAAAGAATTAATAAAACTCCTCATAGAATAATGAAAAATATATAAATCATCTGCTGATGGCGAAGACAAATGGGTTATATTATCATTTCTACTAAGTCTAACCAATTTAGCAGCTTCAGCAGCTTTTGAAACCCCTAAGACACTCAATTCTCTGACATTTTCAATAAACTTAATAAGTTTAAGTGTTTCAATATTATCAAACGAATTGTCATACTCATCAAAAATATCTTCTCTTTTTAATCTTGAAGATTTTAATTTTTCATCAATTTTTTTTCTCCAACCACCACTATCATATGTCGGGTATCTATAATTTAGATACAAAGACAAAAATGGCCCCACATGATATGAAAAAAAAGAGCAAAGATTTCCATACCATTTCTGAACATACTGATCTGTACTTATTTTATCCCCCAACATGATTGCTTCCTTTAACCTCAAACTAATAAATAGCCTTTATAAAGTAAAGTATATCATAAATTAAAATAAGTGTCAAATTTATGAAAATGTATTCTTTAAAAAGTCAATATAAACTTCAATGGCCCGTGATAAAAGATGATGGCGTTTTATGTTCACATCTAAATACGCTAAATTTTCATCTAACATCAATTTTATTTTCTCCATTTCTTCTGGTGAAGTTACATTCCACAAATCAATTTGTAAAAATTGCGTCCCAATTGTTGTGATTGCTGAACGATAACCAGAAACTGTTCCTTTTGTATATTTTTGCTCTAAATAACTTTCAAACTTTAATTGCATTTCTGAATTACAACGTCTAGCCCTTGTTTTAATTAAAACGGAACTGTCCTGACTAAAAAATTTGGATAAATATTTTTCTTTATTTTCATTCAACACCAAGGGACACAACTTAATAAAACTTTTAAACGAACCAACAACTGCATCCGACATCTCTGGAACAGAGGCTTGAACAATCAATTGCAACAGAGGCTCTATTTTTTTCAACCAATCAACAAGTTCAACATCACTTAAAAAAGCATTTTTAAAAACAGAAAAATCACTAAATTTAGCACACTGACTTTCTGTTGAAAAACGTTCCCTTAGCAGCAAAATCAAAGCAATATAACGATAAAGAGACTCATTTTGCACAAAATTATCTCTATTTGCTTTCAATAGGCGCGCTATCGAATTAGGCATAACCCCTTCTTCTAAAACAAAATCACACCAAGATGCTGCAAAAATATCAAAATTCATAAAAAAACCTTTCTTTTTTTCTCATATTAACAAATAAAAATGGCAAAATCAATATTTCTCCATAAAAAAAGCTTGATATTATTTTATATTTATGCTAAATTTAGCATAATTAAATCATATATCATCAAAGGAGTATAAAAATGACAAACATCAATCAAACTATTAAAAACTCAGAATTTCAACCCAAAGATGCCCAAACTCTATTTTTAGGCTCATTTAAAAAATTTCAATTTTTTATTAATGATTTTGTGAAAAACATGGTCCCTTCCTTAACACGAAAATATAGAACAGGCCCATGCGAACTGTGTGGTAAAGAAAAAGCTACTGATTCAGCTCATATCCATGGTCGTGAAAGACACATCTTAATAAAAGAAGCTTTTAATGGCGCTGTTCTTTCCCAAAAAGGTCCTTTTTACATTATTGATCTTGATAAATTTAAAAAACTTATTCAAACAGAACATAAAAACCTCAATAATTTTCATTTTTTGTGCAAAAAATGCCATCGTCTATATGATGCAAAAAACAGCAATATTTCTGAAGCAGATTTTAAAAAGCATTTACTCACAAAAACAACATTAATAACTCAAAAAAATTGTTCCACATCAAAAACAATAAAACCTACAGTAGCAACTAATTTTGCCAACTATTTAAACACAAAAAAACTGAACAAAAAAACCATAGCAGCTTATACAATACATATGCCAAATTTTATCAAAGGCCACTTTTTTGTTGATCTTTTTAAATTTGATGAAGCTAAAACAATTTCCACTTTATTAGATATCTTTTTAGAAGATCAATTTTTTGTAATTGCCGATCAAAAAGGGCATCGCATATATACAGCAGGCATCAAAAAATATATCGAATACTTAAACACATTAGCCGACAAAAAATCATAAATTTAAAAATCCCGATTATCACAAATCGGGATTTTTTAACATACCCTATTTTTTATATTGCAACCCATCGTGAAAAGCACGTCCCACAACAGACCCCACTTCACGATAAACTTTTAAAGAGCTGTCATAAGAAATGAGATGTAACTTTTCAAAATCAACCTGTCCTTTTTCATTCAAAACACTTTCATCTGCCAACACGTTTACAACACGCCCTGTCAAGCGATAATCCCCTTCATCATCATCCAATTCTATCACTTCACATTCAAGGGTAAGAGGATATTCTTGAATAACTGGCGCATCTACATATTGTGATTTTTCAACATGAAAACCAACCTTTTCAATTTTATTAACCCTTTTGCCTGTTTCAACACCGAAATAATCAGATTGAACAACTGTTTCCTTTGTGGCAAATGCAACTGTAAATGCTTTTTTAATTTTCAAATTTTCGGTTGTTTTGTGATTTGCCAGTGAAATGGTGATGGCATCCCAGTCACATTGCATTCCCCAAGCAGCATTCATTGCATTAGGGATATCCTTTTCATCATACGTTGCAATAATCAACACTGGCATCGGTGCCATAATCAAACTTTTTGATATACTTTTTTTCATAAGACCTCCTTATTTATATATTTTTTATAGCAACAAATAAGCAATCAAACAAGGGGCAATTTTTTAATTTAAATAAAAGATGCTTTAGCTTTATCCCCTACTTTACAAAAACAAGTTTTTTTGATATAATTCACAAAAAAAGGGGAACAAGAATAATCAAATGGAGTCCCCATGAATCAAGAACATTATTATGATAAAAAATACTCTTTCACATATCCTGTTTTTAAGTGGAGTGGTTTTTGGCAATTTTATACCCTTCCCATTAAAACAATTGCAGGTATTTATGAAAAAGAAACAGGCGAAAAGCCTACTTCCTTTTTTGACTGCGGCTGTGCCACAGGAGAATTATTGAAACAAGCTGAAAAAATGAATATGCGCGTTCAAGGAATCGACATTCAAAAATATCCTTCTTTACTCAGAAAAACACACCCCAATATTGAAATTGTATCCATTTTAGATTACCAAAAACCAATTAACTATGACATTGTTTTTTGCAACGGCACTCTCACCTATTTGAACGAATCTAATATCGGCCAAGCGCTTGAAAAATTTAAATCCGCCAAAATGGTCATTGCCATTCATAACACAACAGAAGATGACGAAAAAGCTGGCGGACCAGAATATCGAAATCCAAGCCCTGATAAACCAAGATTAATTAAAAGTCAAAAATGGTGGGTTAATCGCTTTCAACAAGCAGGATTTCAAGCCAAATATGACCCATCAACAGACTGCTTCATTGCACAATATAAACAACGAGAAAATTAATAAAAAAGGCGTTTCAAAACGCCTTTTTTTTAACTATTCTTGAGGAGTTGGCCAACTATTTTTTGAGTAAAACTCATATGGATAAATCATATACGGCCACCAATTTCTTTCATTATGAAATACAGCATGATAAACCTCTTTGCCCGCTTTATCAAAACGATAAACGTGTGCATCTTTCATTTTGGTGTAATTTTGATTCACAACATTGGAAGCAACAACCCAATAATCTTTTGTTTTAGGATGCACAATCACGATAGATCCTGTTTCAGAATAATGAGGTAATTCCTTTAAAAAGAGCTGTTGAACCGTTTTCTTTTTATCGTCAATTTTAAAAACAGAACCAACAGAATTTTTGGTAGTATACAGTTTTTTATCATACATATCACCAGAATTATCAAAAATAGAAACAACGCCCTTTCCTGCATATCTGACGTTATGCGTTTTAAGAGGCCATTTAAAATCAGAAGCTTTTTCAATCCCTTGTTGAACAGCTTTTGAATAAGGTTTTCCATTTTTATCAACTGCTGTTAAAAGCAAATGTGAAACATCCCCCTTATCCCCTTTTCGACCAGATTTATGCGTCAATTGATGAGGTGTCATCCACCAAATAGGCTTTTTTGTTTTTTCATCAATTTTTACAATACCGAAGTGACGACCAGAAACAATAATTGCTTTATTTTTTGCATCATAATCGATCCCGTTTGTATGCGCCCAATCAATTTTTCCAACCTCTTTAAACACCGATTTTACAATCAAAGAACGATCAGGATTGATCATTTCTGCCAAATCATAACGAGCAACTTCTTTCCCTGTATTCACATCTAATTCAAGAACAAAATCCCGATGAGATTCTTGCTCCTCACCATCGAAAATAGCTTTTGAACCATTAAAAGAGCCATAAACAAGCAAGTTACCATTGTCTTTAAAACCCATCCCATGCATATAACCATAAAAACCTTCTGGATACGAGTATCTTTGAATAGATTCACCCAACAAAGAATATCTGTGAATACCTCTTGTATGCTCAACAAAGACATTATCTTTGTAAAAATAAGCCAAATACCACCCAGAATCCACAAACTGATACCTCAAATTTCCAACCTCATCAAAAACAAGACCTTCTGGCAATGCATAATAATGAAAATTTTTATCCTTTTTCACAATTGGGAACCAATACATTGCCTCAGTCGGATTACCAATTTTCACTTCAACTTCTGATGTTTTTGAAACACCTTTTTTATTTTTGGCTCTAATGACAACTTTATTATTATGATTAGGGAACAGCCCAATCAACGGAATATTATGTTCTTTTCGATACCCATCAAACTCATGAACAATGTCAGGGGTTCCTCCTTTTCCTTTTATTCTAATTGAAATTTTTGTCTCTTCATCTGTTGGAAACTTTAATAAAGCTGAAAGAGGTGTTTTTCCATAAGGATCAACCTTTACAAACGGCTCTTCAAGAGAATAAACAAACTGTTCATATTCTTTTTCAATGTTATCAGAAACATAACGATAAACGGAAGTGTTGTTAACCTGCGCAAATGTTTCAGAATCATATTTATCCCATTTAACAAAGATCTTACCGTCCTCAACAACTTCAATAATAGCACAATCCCCATTTTTTTTGCAAAATTTATTATCTTTCACCTCAACTTCTTCTGTCCATTGTGGATGATGAAAAACGATACGCTCCCTTAATTGACTTGCAAAAAGATTTGAAAATGCAAATGCTCCACACAAAAAGGATAAAACAATTACACAACGAATAAAACAAAACAATTTAGACATATAAAATCTCCCTATTTTATTGACAGGATATAAAAACAAACATAACCTGTCAACTGGCTATAAAAAAAATCATCCCAGTTTTACAATGTTTTTACCAAATTTTATTTCAAGCTCATCAATCAGATGGGAGATTTTATCATCCTCAACCTTGGGCGAATCAAACAAAGTGAGTTGTGGCGTTTCACCAAATTGCAAGTGTTTCAGTGTCACCCCAATTGACCTGTAAAACAAACCCTGTTTATAAAGCAAATCAACCAAGCTGTGTGCTTGTTTAGAAAGAGTTCGTTCCGAATTTGTCGGCATTGAAAGGTGAATTTCTTTTTCATATGTTTGAAAAGTCTTTGTCCTGAGCATCACACCAATGGTAGCACAATATCCACCCAGAGAACGCAACTTTTGCGAGGTGTTATGCACATGCATACCCACTCTTGAATGCAAAAAACCAACATCATTTGAAAAGTCATCAAATGTTTTTGTATCTTGAATTGATTGAGGTTTTTCCTCCTTTGAATTCACAAGATTGATTGCCTGTCCCATCAGTTCATATTTCAACCTTTCACCAACAAGACCAAGTTCTTTTTTAATCCAGAGCATATCTTTTTTCAAAAAATCACCAATGGTGTTTATATTTTCATACGCCAATGTTTCAGTAGTTGATTTGCCTACACCTGAAACTTCCTGCATAGGGATATCTAAAATTGTTTCATATATTTTCTCAGGCCTAATCACAAAAATGCCCCCTGTTTTTTTTGCCTTATCACTTGCAAGCTTTGCAAGCGTTTTGCTGGTGGAAAGGCCAATTGAAACGGGAATATCCACCTCTTTCAACACTTTTTGCCGAATATCTTTGATAATTTCAGTGTATGATTTATTATAAAACTTATTCAACCCTGTCAAATCGATGAATGCCTCATCAACAGACACCACCTCAACATCTGGCGAAAACGTTTTAACAACCGCCATCACGTCAGATGAAACTTTATCATACCAATCATGGCGAGCGGGCAAAAAAATCACTTGATTCGCCAGCTCTTTGATTTGAAAATATGGCGCACCCATTTTAATACCAAGGGCTTTTGCCTCTTTAGAACGCGATACAACCACCCCTTTGTTATTCACCGAAGTGAGCACACAAACAGGCCGATTTTTAAATTCAGGACGTGCCTTTTGTTCACAAGAAACAAAAAACGAATCACAATCTACAAGAGCAATCACTTTCATCATAGATGGTATTTTAAAATATTTTACCAAAAATGGCAAGATTTGGTTTACTTTTCCCGCTTAGTTCCGCCAAAATTCACCTTGACATACCCTTTTATATATGCTTAAAATAGGAAAATCTGAATAAAGTTAAATTTTCCGACAAGAAAGGGAATATCTATGTCTAAAATATCAGTATTAATGCCTGTTTATAAAACAGATAAAAAATACTTAAGAGAAGCCATTGAATCCATTCTAAGTCAAACATTTGAAGATTTTGAATTTTTAATTTTAGATGATTGTCCAAATGATGACAGAAAAGAAATTGTAAAGTCATATAATGACCCTCGAATTAAATATTTCAAAAACGATCAAAACTTAGGTATTACGCCAAGCCGCAACAAATTAATTGAAATATCAACAGGTGAATATCTAGCAATTATGGATCATGATGATATTTCTTTACCCACCAGATTTGAAGAACAAGTTAAGTTTTTAGATGATCATCCAGAAGTTGGTGTAGCCGGTTGTTGGGTTGAGAGATTTCCTAATACAAAAATAGCCAAGTATCCGGAAAACAACAAAAATATTGAACAGTATTTGATGCAAGGATGTGGTATAGCACATACAGCTGCTATGATAAGAAAATCTATTTTAACAGATAACAATATTCAGTATGAAGAAAAATTCAGTCCTTCTGAAGACTATTATTTATGGTGCAACTTGATTGGTAAAACACAATTTTATAATATTCAAAAAATACTGATGAAATACCGCATTCATAAAAACAATACAACAAAAACACAACACGATCGAATGAGTAAAGCAACAAAAGCCATTCATCAGTTCGTTCGAACAACATATCCAGATATTTGGCGAGAGGTTTGTCAAAACGCATCCCACATTATACGAATGAAGTTATTTGGAATTATTCCATTGGGGCGTTTTAGACAAAACGGAAATGCAAGACGAGGTATTTTAAAATATCTACCATTTATTACAACAAACGCTAAATTGGAGGTAAAATGAAAGGCATTATTTTAGCGGGTGGTAATGGAACAAGACTTTACCCTTTAACAAAAACAACATCCAAACAACTTTTGCCAGTTTATGACAAACCGATGATTTATTATCCACTATCAACCCTTATGTTGTTTGGCATACGGGATATCTTGATAATTTCCACACCTCAAGATACACCTAACATTGAAAAGCTTTTTAACGATGGCAAAAAATTAGGCTTAAATATACAATACGCCATTCAAAATGAACCAAAAGGGATTGCTCAAGCATTTACAATCGGGGCAGATTTTATAGGAAATGACGATGTTTGCTTGATTTTAGGCGACAACATATTTTATATGGGTGATCAATTTCACACTTTTAAAAATGCTGTTGAAAATAACAAAGGCAAACGGGCAACTATATTTGCATATCACGTTTCAGATCCTGAAAGATTTGGCGTTGTTGAATTTGACAAAGACTTTAATGCTATTTCTATTGAAGAAAAACCAAAACAACCAAAATCTAACTATGCTTCAGTTGGTTTGTATTTTTATCCCGCAGATGTGGTTGAAAAAACACGTGGGCTCAAACCTTCAGCTCGGGGTGAGTTGGAAATTACAGATTTAAACAATCTTTACCTCAAAGAAAAACGAATGTCTGTTGTGCCAATGCGACGCGGCAATGCATGGCTTGATGCTGGTACACCTGAAAGTCTAATGGAATCAGGTGCTTTTGTACAAATCATAGAAAAACGACAAGGCTTAAAAATAGCTTGCATTGAAGAAATTGCATATCGTCGTGGCTTTATCAATGACGAACAAATGTTGTCACTAATTAACGAATTAAAAGATGGGAACTATAAATCTTATCTAAAAAAAGTATATAGGGAGTATCATGAACTTTTTTAAGACAGAAATAGAAGGGGTTTATATTATTGAACCAAAAATTTTTGAAGACAAACGAGGATATTTTTTTGAAAGTTACAATGAAGATGAATTTATAAAAAATGGCATTCTCAATCGTTTTGTGCAAGACAACCAGTCAAAATCAACATATGGCGTCATTCGTGGATTACACTGCCAATTAGGCGAACATTCACAAGCAAAACTGGTCAGAGTGTTAAAAGGAAAAGTTTTGGATGTCGCTGTAGATATTCGCAAGGATTCACCAACATTTGGAAAACATGTTGCTGTGGAATTATCTGCAGAGAATCAGCGCCAATTATTTATTCCTCGTAATTTTTTACATGGATTTTCGGTGTTGAGTGAAGAAGCCATTTTTGCATACAAATGTGACAATCTTTATTGTAAAGAAGCAGAATTTGGTATTCGCTATGATGATCCTGAAATCGGCATTGATTGGAAAATCCCTGCGGACAAAATCATCACATCAGAAAAAGATTGTTTGGCCAATAGTCTAAAGGATATTCCAAATGAACAATAAAATATTGGTAACAGGTGCAAACGGGCAACTTGGAACAGAACTTAAAAAATTGTTACCCACTGCAATATTCACAGATGTTGAAAATTTAGACATCACTGATTTTGACGCTGTTAAATCTTTTATCAACATAAATCAAATCGATATTATTATAAATTGTGCAGCATATACCGCTGTTGACAATGCCGAAGACAACTTTGAATTAGCAAAAAAAATCAATGAAATCGGCCCTAAAAATTTGGCATTAAGTGGTGCAAAAATTATTCACATATCCACAGACTATGTTTTCGATGGCACAAATCATCAACCGTATTTACCAGAGGATAAAACAAACCCTATTTCTGTTTATGGACAAACAAAAAGAGCGGGCGAATTAGCAGTGTTAGAAAACGCTCAAATTGGCATAGTTATTCGCACAGCGTGGCTATACTCAACACATGGGAGTAACTTTGTAAAAACAATGCTTAAACTTGGAACAGAAAGAGAAAGCATCAATGTTGTAGCCGATCAAATAGGAAGCCCAACCTTTGCAGGTGATCTGGCAGAGGCGATTACAAACATTTTACCACAACTGTCTGAAAACAACAAAGGAATTTATCATTACACAAATGAAGGAGTTTGTTCTTGGTA
This sequence comes from Alphaproteobacteria bacterium, assembly GCA_045632845.1. Taxonomy (GTDB): domain Bacteria; phylum Pseudomonadota; class Alphaproteobacteria; order CAAHEQ01; family UBA3637; genus RGIG4140. The sequence goes on along the minus strand of JAZQXL010000001.1, from coordinate 36,071 downwards.
TGATTTTGCAACAGAAATCATGAATGAATCAGGTATAAACTGCGAAGTACATCCTATTCCATCTAGCGCATATCCAACAAAAGCCAAAAGGCCGTTTTATAGTGTGTTAGATAAATCAAAAACAAAACAAACTTTTTGCATAAAGATACCCCATTGGAAGGAAGGTTTAAAAAAATGTCTAGAACAATTCTAGTTACTGGTGGTGCAGGTTTTATTGGTTCAAACTTTGTGCCCTATTTTACAGAAAAATATCCTGAATATAAAATTATCAATTTAGATAAGCTTACCTATGCTGGAAACTTAGAAAATGTTAATGAGTGTACAACCATGCCGAATTATGAATTTGTGCAAGGGGACATTTGTGATGCCGAGTTTATTGAAAATTTATTTTTAAAACACGACATCAAAGGTGTTATTCATTTTGCGGCAGAAAGCCATGTTGACAATTCAATTTCTGGTCCAAGAGCATTCATTGAAACGAATATTTCTGGCACATTTAATCTTTTGGAAGCTGCACGCAAACATTGGTTTGATGCCCCATCAAAACCAAAAGAAGGGTACGAAAACTGCCGTTTTCACCACATTTCAACGGACGAAGTATATGGCACTTTGGGAGATGAAGGATTATTTCACGAAACAACAGCATACGCACCAAACTCCCCCTACTCTGCCAGCAAAGCAAGTTCTGATTTTTTGGTAAGGGCATATCACCACACTTATGGTATGAATGTAACAACTTCAAACTGTTCAAACAATTATGGTCCAAAACAACATAAAGAAAAATTAATCCCAAAAATCATCAGCAACTGTTTAGAAGAAAAACCACTACCTATTTATGGCAAGGGAGAAAACATTCGGGATTGGCTATATGTTTTAGATCATTGCAAAGCCATTGATTTGATTTATCACACAGGAAAAACTGGTGAAACATACAATATTGGGGGAAGAAATGAGCGCAACAACATCACGATTGTGAAGACGATTTGTGCCATTTTGGATGAAAAAAAACCAAGAGCCAATGGTCAAAAATATGCAGACTTAATCACTTTTGTAACGGATCGCGCCGGTCATGATTTCCGCTATGCCATTGACGCAACAAAATTGGAAACAGAACTGGGCTGGAAAGCGGAAGAAACCTTTGATACAGGCATAATCAAAACAGTGGAGTGGTATTTGAGATGAAACCAATTTTAGTCCATTGTCATATCTATTATCCTGAAATGTGGGCAGAACTGAGGGAATGCATTCACAATATTGAACCGCACCCATTCGAATTATTCGCTACAATGGTAGAAGAACATTCCAGCATTCAGCAGGATATTTTGACCCATTTTCCAAATGCACATATTGAGATTGTTGAAAACCGTGGGTATGATGTCGGACCATTTATTCACACCATCAATCAAGTGAATTTAGATGATTATTCATATGTTGTCAAATTGCATACCAAAAGGGATATGAAAAATGGTTCTTTATTAAATGATTTTGATGTATCAGGTTCTAAATGGCGTAATTATGCATTAGATTTTATATCTACTACCGACAAATTCAAATATTGCATTCAAAAATTTAATACAGATAATAATTTAGGAATGATTTCTAATTATCATTTGATTTGCAAAAAGGAACTGGAAAATAAAAAAGCAAAAAAAGAAGTAACTCAATTATTGAATAAACTCGGTTATCAAAATACTCATTATGGTTTTGTTGCAGGTACGATGTTTATAATAAGAGCTAAATTACTTGCACCTCTTCTACGGTTGCAATTAAATATAAAAGATTTTGATATTCCTGATAAAAAACATTCATCCACTCTTGCTCATACGATAGAGCGTTTGCTGGGATGTTTAGTTTTAATCGAAAACCAAAAGATATTAGATGTTTTAACACCAAAACAATATCTTATTCCAATTCAAAAATTATTACTGCGCTTAAAATTTTTTGCTTTTCGAAAAAAAATAAGCAGTCGAGGAATGCTAACAATAAAAATCTGCAAAATTCCAGTTTATCGAAGGAAAATACAATGCAAATAGTTTCAGTTGTTCGTGATTTTGAGATATATAACAAGTTGATTAAAAACAATAAATTTTATTCAACAAATACTAATTTTATTATTTTTGACAATTCTAAAGAAAATATAACCATACCTAAAAGATATAATTCTTTTTTAGAATCATATGATTATTCAAAAGAAGATTGGTTTGTTTTTTGTCATGAAGACTGGGAAGCAAAAGAAGATTTAGAACAAAAATTATTAAATTTAAACAAAGATTGCTTGTATGGCCCTATCGGTATGTCCTTTGGTAAATTCTACAAAAAATCTGTTACATACGGCATCATTATTCAATCAGATAAAAATGGGGATTCCACTGTCAAATATGGTAGAAATATTGATGATAAAAATAACCTTGTTGGAACATTTGATTGCCAATGCTTGATTGTCCATTCTTCTTTGATAAAAAAATATCATTTAAGATTTGACGAAAATTTATCTTGGGATTTATATGTTGAAGATTTTTGCATTGCAGCAAATGAAAAACACAACATCTGTTCAAAAATACTTTTACTTAAATGTCAACATTATTCTCATGGGACAATTACAAAAAGATTTTATGATCAATTAACCTATTTGAGAAAAAAATATAGACACTCTTTCAAAATATATTGCACAACAGTAAAAGGACACGCAATTTGTAATCCATTATTACTTTTCCTTTATAATATCCCTTCTTTTACACGCTTTTTTTACCAAAAAAAACAAACAAAATCAGGAAAATTAGTAATTAAAATTTGTAAAATTCCTGTTTATAGGAGGAAAAATGTATCAACTCATTAACTTTGCCATTCGTGGAAATTACCAAGGAAATCTAGTTCCTTTGGAAGCAAAAGGAGATATTCCTTTTGATATTAAACGTGTCTATTATATCTGGGGGACAAACCATGATGTAGTTCGTGGACATCATGCCCATCGCAAATTAGAACAAGTTATTATTTGTATTGCGGGCAGTTGTGATTTTATTTTGGATGATGGACATAAAAAAGAAACAGTTCATTTGGATAGTCCTAACCAAGGTTTGTATTTAAAGCATAATATTTGGCGTGAATTTACAAATTTTTCACCTGATTGTGTGATTGTTGTTTTGGCCAGTGAGCATTATGATGAATCAGATTATATTCGGGATTATAATGTCTTTTTAAAGGAAATTAAAAATGGTTGAAATCCAAACTTATACACAGGATAAAAAAGATGTTTGGGATGCATTTGTAAAAAATGCCAAAAATGGCATTTTTATGTTTGAACGAGGTTTTATGGATTACCATTCGGACAGATTCAAAGACAATTCTTTAATGTTTTACGAAAATGGCGAATTATTGGCCGTTTTGCCAGCTTCTTTACATGGGGATGAATTGCGTTCCCATGGAGGATTGACCTATGGTGGTTTAATTACCTCGGATAAAATGAAACAACACCATATGAATGATTGTTTTGATGTATTAAAAGCATATATGCAGGAGAATAAGATTTCAAAATTGATTTATAAGGTGATTCCACATATTTATCACAAACAATCTGCCGAAGAAGATTTATATGCATTACACACAAGTGGAGCAAAATTATTCAAAATAGAACCATCAACAACGGTATTTTTGAAAAATCCTTTAAAAATGCCAAAAGGTCGCAAAGCTCAAGTGGCCAGAGCCAAACGTGAAGGCGTTGTGATTCAAGAATCCATTGATTTTGAAAAATTTATTGCATTGGAAAACAGTATCCTTAGTGAACACCATGCTACTCAGGCGGTACATACGGCAAAAGAGGTGGCTCTTTTAAAATCCAGATTTGATGATAAAATTCAACTTTGGACAGCCGAATATCAGGGTAAAATGATTGCCGCGACTTTGTTGTTTATCTATGATAATGTTGTGCATACACAGTATATGGCAGCAGATGGAACTGCCCGTGAAATTGGGGGATTAGATCTTTTAATTAAAACATTAATGGATAAATTTGCAGAAACAAAAATTTATTTTGATTTTGGAATTTCCAGTGAGAATAACGGGCAATTTTTAAATGAAGGATTGATTGCGCAAAAAGAAGGTTTTGGTGGCAGAACTACAATATATCAAACATGGGAGTTGAATGTATGAAGCAAAACGCCTTACACTTATTTTTAAAACAAAGACGATTTGACCTGATTTTTAAGTATCTATACTTGAAATGCCCGGAAAATGATTTCGTAAAAGAGGCCTATTTGGAAAATATTCGTGCTTTTAACGGTTTTTATGAAGTAGAGCCGAGTGACGGTGTAGCGAAAAACTCCGCAGAAAAATTTTTGAAGAGCTTTAATGCTTTGTACCATTCTATCAAAACTGACGGCTTCAATAAAAAGATGGGCGTAATTCCTGTCGGTGATAATGGTGAAATCAGTGATGGTGCTCACAGATTGGCTGTATGTGCTTACTTAGACCTTGATGTAGAAACACAATCGGATGGGCGTAATGATTTATATGATTATAAGTTTTTCACGCGGCAAAAAATGGATCCGGCAATAATGGATTTTGGAGCTTTGGAATACGTAAAACTTAACCCGAATGCTTATATCGTCAATCTTCATTCCGTGACGGATCCTAGCAAAGATGATCGAGTTGTGCAAATTTTGGAAAAATATGGTTTTGTTTATTATAAAAAAGATATTAAACTGACTTTTGACGGTTATGTCAATTTGAAAAAGTTGTCCTATGGTTCCTTTTGGGAAAGAGAGTCATGGATTGGTACTGTAGAGGATAAGTTTGCCGGAGCTCAAATGCATGCTCGCAATTCTATAGGTAAAAATCCGCTTAGAGCTTTTGTATTTGTGTGTGATGATTTACAAAAAGTGATTAAAGCCAAAGCTGAAATTCGTAATTTATTCAATTTAGGTAATTACAGTGTCCATATCAATGATACACGGGAAGAAGCGATATGGTTAGCCGAAACTTATTTTAATAAAAATTCATTGGATATGATTAATAATCGGCCGCTGGATTATGAAGATACGGAATTTGATAAAATAGTTGAAAAATTAAACAAATTGATTTTTGAATACCATCTTCAAAAAGAAGATTTTTGTTGTTTGGCCACATCTATTTTTGGTGTAAGAAAAAGTGGAGATTTGGATTGTTTTTATTTAGGAAATGAAAAAATAGATTTTTTCTCAGATGATATTTCGGATAATTCGGATGAATTTGTTTTTTATCCTTATAAACCAACAGAAATATTAAATGATCCAGCATATCATTGTTATTATCATGGTTTGAAATTTATTTCTTTGAATAATTTACGTTATATAAAGCAAAAAAGAAATAAAATGGGCGATCTGGAAACATGTAAAATGATTGAGTGTTTCAGAAAAAAGAAAAAATACAAAACAAAAACATTCAAGTTTTTTGAAAAACGTAAAAACGGGATTAAGCGTAAAATAATTTTGTTTGGATTTATTAAAATCAATTACAAAAAACGGAGGAAAAAATGACCGAAAATTTCAAAGTCACCGTTATTATGTCCAATTACAATCAAGAAAAGTACATTGAGCAGGCAATTCAATCCGTTTTAAATCAAAAAACGAACTTTCCGTTTCAATTGATTATTACAGATGATTATTCCACAAAAGATAACAGCGTGGAAATTATCAAAAAATATGAAGTCCAGTATCCTGATAAAATTAAAGCGCTTTATAACCAAGAGAACGGACGTTATTTAAAGAATATTCTGCGAGCCAAAGCTATCACCAAAACGCCCTATTTTTGCTTGCTGGATTCCGATGATTATTGGACAGATATGGATTACCTGCAAAATGCAGTGGATTTTTTGGATGCACATCCTGATTATGTGGTTTATTCCAGAAATGTTATTTGTCAAACAGAGGATGGATTAGAGCATTTGTTTGTGCCAGAAAATACACCGACTTCGGATTTTACAATAGATGATTACTTGAATCACCACATTGCTATTACCCAAACAGCGGGCTCTTTTTTCAGAAATGTGATTTTTAAGGATGGTATTCCCCCTATTATGGAAAAAGCGATTGGGACCATTTCTGAACGTTCTTTTGAGGGGGATTTTGACAGATATCTGATGCATTTGAAATATGGTAAAGCCCATTATGAAGCCAAACCCAGCGGAGTTTATCGTATTTTATCAACCGGTATCTGGTCCAGACTTTCTGATTTTGAAAAAAATATAATACAGGCACAATGCTATTTGGATTATAACGAATATTTTGAAAATAAGTACATATCATTTTTTGTGAATGAAGCATATAAAAGCCTTGGTTTTTGTTTGAAATTTTTAAAAAGGATGGATAAGCCCTTGGATTTTCCTGATGATATTCAAAAAATGTTTTTTAATGTAGTTAAACAGTGTTCTGCAAACAATGCGTTGATTCAAAAAGAAGAAACACCTGTGAAAAAAACTAAAAAAATCAAGTATAAAATTTTGCTGAAAATATATAAGTATTGTCAGAAAAAATTGCGTAAGAAAGGCTATATTGATGATTAAATTTTTAGATTTAAAAAAAATAAACAATCGTTTCAGAGCAGAAATCGATTTGAAAATAAAAAATATTCTTGATTGTGGTTGGTATCTTCAAGGCAAAGAAAACGAAGAGTTTTCGAAAAATTTTGCATCATATTGTGGAACTAAATACGCGCTTGGTGTAGCTAATGGCTTGGATGCTCTTAATTTAATTATTAAAGCATATGGCTTTGGTGCCGGCGATGAGATTATTGTTCCTGCCAATACTTTCATTGCCACGATTTTGGCCATTTCTGAAAACGGTTGCACACCTGTACTGGTGGAACCCGATATTCATACCTATTGTATCAATCCAGATTTGATAGAGGAAAAAATCACCCCAAAAACAAAAGCCATTATGGTGGTGCATTTATATGGTCAAGCTGTACCTATGGAAAAAATTTGGGCTTTGGCAAAAAAATATAACTTAAAAATTATTGAAGATGCTGCCCAAGCACATGGGGCTATTTACCACGGTCGTAGAACTGGTAATTTGGGTGATGCCGCTGCTTTTTCTTTTTATCCAGGGAAAAACCTTGGCGCATTCGGTGATGCAGGTGGAATAACTACTAATGATAAAGAGCTTTATGAAAAAGTAAAAGCTATTGCTAACTATGGCTCAGATAGAAAATATCACCATATTTATAAAGGCGTCAATTCTCGTCTTGATGAAATTCAAGCGGCAATTTTGGATGTTAAGTTAAAATATCTTGATACTGACAATGAAAGAAGACGTGAAATTGCCAAATATTATCGTGAAAATATTACAAACACTAAAATTACTTTACCACAAACTTATGACGAGAATGCTCATGTGTGGCATGTATTTGTTGTAAGATGTGATAATAGAGAAGCTTTGCAGAAATATCTTGAAGATAATGGAATTCAAACAAATATTCATTATCCAACAGCCCCTCATAAACAAGGAGCATATACAGAATTTGAAAGTATGAATTTACCAATTACGGAAAAGATACATCGAGAAGTAATGTCTTTACCAATCAGTCCTGTATTAACAGATGAAGAGGTTAAGAAAGTTGTGGAGATTGTGAATGTGTGGTAAATTAAAATATGATTTAGTATTTTCTTTAGGTGAGGCCTGTTCATGTACACAAGCTTTAAGAAGTTCAAATCTTCAATATGCCTCTTATCCGTTAGATTGGTTATTTGGAAGTGACTTTAATGGAAGAATTGATATTCTAGTTTCTAATTTTAATAAATTTATCGAATTATCAGATTTACAACTTTCCTATTCTGAAAGAAGCATATCTTGTGACGCATATTATAACAATAGCAATAAAATAACGTTTAACCATGATTTTCCTACAGGAATTCCATTAGAAGAATCATATCCAGAAGTATTCGAAAAGTATCAACGTCGTATTAATCGCTTATTAGCTAACATCCAAAATGCAGATTCTATATTAGTGGTTTATATAGAAACTCCCAATAATGAAAATCATACTTCTGATAAAGATATTTTTTATGGTTACAAAAAAATCAAACAAAAATATCCAAATAAAAAAATTGATCTTCTTTACATAATGAATGATTTGTCGTTATCTCCCCAAGACATAGAACAAAAAAATATGTCGCCAAATATTACAAAGGTTATTGCTAATTATAAAAATAAATCTCCTGAAGCTCTACCTTATGTTGTAGATAATTTCGTACTTAAAGATATTCTGAAAAGATATAAACTTAAAATACCATTGAAACAAAGAGTTCAAAAAAACATTAAAAAGATTCTAATTGAAGTAGTTCCTATTAAATCTATACGTAAAAAATTAAGGAAAAAATATCATGTCTAGTTTCAACTCACTCGTTTCTGTTATTGTTCCAGCATACAATCACGAAAATTATGTGCAAGAGTGCATAAGATCAATAATTAATCAAACATACAAAAACATCGAGTTAATTGTAGTTGATGATGGTTCAAAAGACAATACTTGGCAAAAGATTCAAGAAATGAAAACCATTTGCGAAGAACGATTTGCTAGAATTCATTTTGAAACAAAGGAAAATGAAGGAACCTGTAGAACCTTAAACAAGCTTATTTCTTTAGCTAAAGGTGAGTTTATTTACCTTATAGCATCTGATGATAAGGCAAAACCACAAGCTATTGAGAAAGAAATTCAGTTTTTATACAATAATACAGATTATGTTTTGGCTGTGGGTGATAATGAGTTTATAAATTCATCTTCTCAAAGAATAGGATGGGATAAACATCATAATTCTGTAGAGTTATCAGAAGCGGAATATAAAACTTTTGGAGAAGCCCTCCAAAATGAGATTAAAAATATAGACTTTAACTCTCCTAATTTTGGATTATATGAAAAATTTGTTACTAATAATCATGTCCCAAATGGATATTTAATAAGAAAAAGCGCTTTAGATCAGATAGGAAACTTTACCCCTGAAGCACCTCTTGAAGATTGGTGGTTACACCTACAGCTATCTAAAATTGGTAAATATAAATATATTGATGAAATTTTATTTTCATATCGTTGGCACGACAATAATACAGTTAAAAGAACAAATTATATGGAAACTATATCTTATAAAACACAACTTTATGAACAAAAATTGGTTGAATCCTTAGAAAACAAAAAATGGCAACAAATTTTTGAAAAGAATATTTATATAATAAAGGTAAAATTCAATGTTTTAAACTTTATAAGATTTTATTCTATGAAAGATATAAAATTCAAACAACATGTTTTAGAGTTATTTGGACATAAATTTATTATAAAAAAACGTCCTCTCAATCAATTAACAAGAGATAATTAATGCAATATATTATATTGCAAGCGGGTATCGAGATTAACAACTAACAAACCTAAAATATTAGTGTTGGTTGATAATCTTCCAATGATATTTCATTTGTTTAACAGATATCCAAATGCAAAATTTAAGATTATTTCTGATTATCATAAAAATACATTCAAAAAATATTTAAAAGTTTGGGTATCAGGTATGTGGTGAGTGATAGAATTCCAAAGGACTTGCTCCCCGTTCGTTCAACAACGGCCATTCGCACCCAGTTAAGTAAATAACCTTTACACTTGAAATCCCCTTGTTTTTTTTGTACACTTACGAAAACAGGGGGATTGATGATTAAAGTTTTATTTGTTTGTTTGGGAAATATCTGCCGTTCACCCATGGCGCATTTTGTGTTTTTAAATATGATTAAAGAACAAGGAATTTCCCACTTGTTTGAAGTTGAATCAGCTGGAACGGAAGAATATAATTCCATTTATAAAGAAGGGATTCATTATGGCACGAAAGAAATTTTTTGCCAAATGAAAGTGCCTTATGAAGAACACATTTCTCGCCATTTTAAAAAGGCGGATTATGATTATTATGACCACATCCTTGCCATGGATGCAAACAATGTGCGAGATATTCTTTTTATCACCAATGGTGACCCTGCTGGAAAAGTCAAACGGTTGATGGATTTTACCCCTTCCCCTCGCAATGTTAAAGACCCTTGGTACACGGGCAATTTTGATGAAACATATTGGGATATCTATGAGGGGTTGCAATGCTTTTTAGAATCTCTAAATATTAACAAAGGAGCTTAATAATGTTCAAATTTTTAGGAGTTATTTTAATGTCAACTCTCATTTCAACAACAGCGCTTGCAGAAGGAGAAATTAAATTACCTTTTCCAGATAAAACTGGCAAAAAAACACTCATGCATGCCATCAATATGCGCAAATCTACAAAGGCTTATTCAACCAAAGAAGTTGACAACATCACCCTTGGAACTGTTTTGTGGGCTGCTTATGGCACAAACAGAACAACGGGCGAGCGCACCATTCCAACAGCTATGAACAAAAAAGACTTGAATGTTTATGTCACAAAAAAAGAGGGTACTTTCAAATATGATGCAGACAGACACCAACTTATCCCTGTTTTAAAAGAAGATATTCGCCCCCTCTTTAACACACAAGATTATATGAATAATGTGCCTGTTGTGCTCATTTACACGGGATCAAACGAAGAATATGCAGCTATGCACGCTGGATCTGCTTATCAAAATGTGGGTCTTTTTGCTACTGCAAATAACATGGGCAGTGTTGTGCGGGGACACTTTGACAAAGAAGCTGTAAAAGCAAAGCTTAATTTGCCAGAAGGGGAACGAGTCATTATCTCTCAAGCAGTGGGCTACCCTGCTGAATAAAAATAAACAAAAAAGAGCAATCACTTTTTTTGATTGCTCTTTTTTTACTTTTCTGGATTAATCCAAAGAACTGTACCAATCATAAAAATCAGCAACACCTTTTTCCAATGGAATCTTTGGCTCCCATCCAAGAGCTTTGATTCTGGTTGCATCCATCATTTTGCGAGGTGTTCCGTTTGGTTTTGAGGTATCATAAGAAAGTTCTCCTTCAAAACCAACCGTCTTTTTAACCATTTCAAACAAATCTTTGAGCAAAATGTCATCCCCTTTTGTGATATTCACATGTTCGCCAATGTCTTTGTAATCCTTGTTTTGCATCAAATAAAAACAAGCATCTGCTAAATCGTCTGAACACATCATTTCACGATAAACTGACCCATCACCCCAAAGAACAACTTTGTCTTTATATGCACCAACAGCATTTAAGGCTTTTTCAATACTTTTATTATCCGTCAAATCAACTTGAGCATCAATGCCCCACCCCAGTTTGTATCTTGCCAAATCTTTTTTGATTGCTTCAAAATCACCTTTGGACAGCAACTTTGCCAAGTGAAACCTGCGCATAATCATTGGGAGCAAGTGCGCTGTTTCCATGTTAAAATTATCCCCAATCCCATATTGATTTGTTGGCATAACAGAAATAAAATTTGTCCCATATTGTTCATTGTAATAACGGCACAATTTAATCGCTGAAATTTTTGCCAAAGCGTAAGCTTCATTTGTGCTTTCAAGTGGCCCAGTGAGCAAGCAATCTTCAACCATTGGTTGGGGCGCAAGACGTGGATAAATACACGAACTTCCCAAGTTTAAAAGCTTTTTCACCCCAGTTTTATAAGCGCTGTGAATCACATTAGAGGCAATCATAATGTTTTGATAAATAAACTCAGCAGGGTACGTTTTGTTTGCCAAAATACCGCCCACTTTGGCAGCAGCTAAAAACACATAATCAGGTTTTTCTTGTTCAAAAAAAGCCAAAGTTTCAGCTTGATTTGTCAAATCCAACTCATTAAACTCTCGTGTGATAATATTGTTAAACCCTTCTTTTTGAAGGCGACGCAAAATTGCAGAGCCAACAAGTCCATTATGCCCAGCAACATAGATTTTTGCATTTTTTTCCATAATTATTCCTCCACCACAGGCACAACTTTGTATCCATTGTCCTTCAATAATTTTTCACGTTTTGCAAGGTCAAAATCACTTTCAACCATTTCTTTGCAAAGTGTTTCCAAATCTGTTGTAGCCTCCCAATTCAAAAGTCTTTTTGCTTTTGAAGCATCCCCTAACAACAAATCAACTTCAGCTGGGCGGAAATATCTTGGATCAACCTCAACAAGGACTTTGCCTGTTTTTGTGTCAATCCCTTTTTCATTCACACCTTCCCCTTCAAACTCAATATCCATATCAAGGTGTTTGAAACTCATTTTCACAAAATCTCTGATAGATGTTGTTCTACCCGTTGCAAGCACAAAATCTTCAGGTGTATCGTGTTGCAAAATACGCCACATTCCTTCAACATAATCCCTTGCATGACCCCAGTCACGTTTTGAATTTAAGTTCCCTAAATAAAGTTTTTCTTGCAATCCAAGTTTAATATGTGCTGCTGCCATGGTGATTTTTCGTGTCACAAACGTTTCACCCCGTCTTGGACTTTCGTGGTTGAACAAAATCCCATTTGTTGCAAACATGCCAAAACTTTCACGATAATTCACCGTAATCCAATATCCATAAAGTTTTGCAACACCATAAGGAGAACGTGGATAAAATGGTGTTTTTTCACTTTGAATTGGTTCTTGAATCAACCCATACAATTCAGATGTTGAAGCTTGATAAAATCTGGTCTTTTTTTCAAGCCCGCAAACACGAATGGCTTCCAACAAACGAAGGGTTCCCATCGCATCTGTATTTGCTGTAAATTCAGGACAATCCCATGACACTTTCACATGACTTTGCGCAGCCAAGTTATAAATTTCATCCGGTTCAATATCTTTGACCAACCGAATGAGATTTGAGCTATCCGTCATATCTCCATAATGCAAAAAGAATCTGGCATCTTCTTTGTGAAAATCTTCATAAATATGATCAATTCTAGAGGTGTTAAATGAAGATGAACGTCTTTTTAGACCATGAACTTCATATCCTTTTGAAAGAAGCAACTCTGCCAAATATGAACCATCTTGTCCTGTCACACCTGTAATTAAAGCTTTTTTTACCATACGATACCCCTATTCACTTTTTAAAAAATCTTTTACAACATCTGGCCCTGCCACCTGCACAACAGCTGCATTTCCAAGTTCTAATATTGCTTGAGCCAAAGCATAATCGTTTCCCCCAACAAATGTCTTATCCCCGAAGAAAACCATCTTCAAATTTGGGTACATTTGCCTTAAATGATGAGCAACTTGTTCTTTGCCCTTCCCCTTCGGTGTAATGTCAATTGAAATCATCCCACCAATTGAAAAATCATATTCAGGAAACGCTTCAGCTAACATATTTCTAATTTTTTCACGTTCATGCGTTTTTTTATCATACGCAAAATACTTTTCTCTTTCTGCATAAGGACAATCCCGTCCCAAAACTGAAAAATTGATCATTCCTTCACGATATTCAATGTAGTTTGGGAACAATTCATGTGGGTAACTTGTGTTGGCTCGAAAATTTTCTAACATTTCAACCAAGCGAGGATTTTTTTTGAACTCATTTTTATAAATGATTTCCCCTTTTTTCCACAACACATTTCCCATTGAACAATAAACGCCTTCAAAAGCATCTAATACTTTTGAAGAGGCTTGTTCTTGAACCTTTTTTATATCAGAACCTGTTGCAATAAAACACTTTTTATCCTTTGCCCATTTTAAGAAAAAAGTTTCAAACTCTTTTGTCATGGGCAACCTAGCTGGTGTGAGTGTTCCATCTAAATCAAAAACATATATTGTCATAGATTACCTTAATTCTTTTTCCAATCAGCCAAAATCCAAGAAGAACTATTCGCCTTGTTTTCACCCCCAACACCAAAAGCGAGCAAAACACCCAACTCTTGGCAAATGGCACCTTCTGGAATATTTTCTTTTGTTCTATCCCCACCATTTGCAAAAACCAAAACATCTTCTGGATATTTTTCTCTTGCTTTTCTGATTCCATCTGAAGCTGAATTGTCAGCATCATCAAAAGCAATCACGTCAATCACATTTTTAAGATACCCACAAATGGCTTTGCGTGTATTAAAACTCATAAAATTTTTACCTTTTTTACGACACAACCAATCATCTGAATTTAAAAGCAAAATGACTCCATCACTGTTTTCTGCAGCAGATTTAATCATTTCTATATGCCCTTCATGAAGTGGATCAAACCCACCTGAAACAATATAATATGTACTCATAATTCCCCTTTAAAAAAATAAAAAACAATGAGTTTATTATGGACAAGCAAGCCCTAAAAAGCAAGCTTTTTTAGTTCAAAAAATCAATTATTTTCTCTTTTAAAATATTAGGTTTTAAATTCAGTTTTTTTATATCATTTACAGTCACTTCAACAATCTCGTATAAATTTGTTGCAGAATTGTATTTTGTCCACTCTATCCCTGTTGGTATAATTCTTTCTTTTTCATAGCAAAGGAAAAAATCAACACTATTATTTTTTTCTTCATCATCAAAATGGAATAAAAATTCTGCAGAAGAGATTAAACTTCCCGTTTCTTCTAAAAGTTCCCGCTTAAGCGCTTGAAGAGGTGTTTCCTGCATTTCAATTCCACCTCCAGGGGTAACATAATATGCCTCCACATCTGGTTTTGTCCGTTTTATCAAAACAAGCTTACCTTCTTTTGAAATTAAAATTGCCCGCGCAGAAAGGCGAACCCCTTCTTTTTTATCAACTTTCAATGCTCCTTGCAAAAAAGAATTCCCTTGCTCGATTTTAATCAGTTCATTTAACGTATCTGGATGAATTTTTTCATCACCCAATGGCAAAAACTGCATATCGACGTGTTTTTCAGGTTCTTTGTTTTTAATTTGTCCTTGATACCTTTTCACTTCAAAGAAAAAGACAACATAATCTGCAACTGGCTCCACCATTTTAAACTCTAAATCAGCTTTTTTTACTTGAATATCTAGTTCTTCATAAAGTTCACGAACGGCAGCTTCTAAAACTGTTTCCCCTGTTTCAATATGTCCTCCAGGCAAAACATAACCCCCTGCATAAATTGAAGCATTTTTTCGTTTTTGAAAAAGATATTTTTCTCCTTCTTTTATCAAAAAAACAACGGATACTTTTCTTAAATCTTTTGCCATAAAAAACCTCCCTAAAAGCTCTTTTTAGGATATTTCAACGCCACACTTTTGTCAAGAAAAACAAAAATCAACAAAGGCTATATATTAATTTTTGCATTTTTTTACATACTGTGTTATGTTAACTTTATTGATCAACAACTAAACAGGTGGAAAAATGAAAAAATACATCTTTCTTTGCTCTATTATATCCCTTATTTCAAGCAGCGCTTTTGCTGGGGGTTGGGATTTCAATGCTCATGGTTTAGCTGGAGCTTATTATGGCGTTTCAAAAACAAAGTATGAAAATAAATACCCTGGTCGTTTTGCCACTCGAGCTGATGCAACACTGCAAGCAAACTACATTTTTGATAAAACAAACAAATTAGGCATTCACGCCTCAACTGCCGCTATTTACAAAGAAGATGATAAAGATAGAAGTGAGGGAGAATATCGTTTTTATCCTTACTTGGTAAGCGAATCTATTATCGGTTCAGTCCAAATTGGCTACACTCAAAATGCAGCTTATCAACTGCATAAAGGAGCAACTGAGATCACCTTTTTAAAACTCGATGACTCCAATGCCACCTATTTTTTGAGCAATCCAAACTGGGGAAATGGATTTAAATCCACTTATAACTATACCCCAAAATCAACAAGCATTATGACAGATGGCAGAGCACCTAAAATCACATACATCACACCCAAAATTAATGGTTTAAAATTAGGCGCTTCATACACCGTGCACAACGCTCATCGTCGCGGGATGACAAGCAGATATGTTGATTATGAAACAAATGAAGATGGTTACACTTTTGGTGCCCAAAAAGAGTGGATTTTATCCTCAAGAGCCAAATTATACACCTCATTAGGATATGGTGTTTTCAACTCAACAGATAAAGAAATTTCAACAGGTATAAATTTTGAATATTGCCGCTTCAACATGGGGGCAGGCTACAAAAAAGCCTATATCGATGGTACGAAAAACCCTATTTCAACAACAAAAAGAAGTGAATATCTCCCCGCTTATTTTGACAACTTTAGAGAATCACAAAGCTGGAGTGTAAGCGCTGGATACAAATGGGACACTTTTAAAACAAATTTAGCACTTTTACACACTCAGGCTGAAAATACACGCCATCAAGATACACTTTTGATTTTTTCAAACGTATACAACCTAACAAAAGAAGTTGAACTATATGGAGTTATCACTCATTTAAATTCACACAGTACCACTCATGAAAAAGATAACAAAGGCATGTCCTTTATCACTGGTGTGGGATACAGATTTTAAAGCAAGAGTATAAAAAAAGGCAACTTATCGTTGCCTTTTTTTTACATTTTCACAAAGCAGTCTTTCAATTGGTGAAAATGATTGCAAACCTTTTGCAAGAGCAATTCTCACCTTTGAATAATAAACTTCATTTGCAGTTTTGGTTGGTTTTGGTAATTTTGCTTGAACAAATTTTTTATACGTTAACGCAAGATTTGAAGCAATATGCTCTGTTTTTTGTGATCTGGAAGCAAACTCTAACAAATTGCCTACTTCATATACATCCATCACTTCAGCTTTTGAAAGTCCTACTTTATAAAATGCTGGTTTCTTATCATCTAGCGAAACATAAAAATATTCATCATTCACCTTTGCACAAAGAGCTGTTTCTTTACCTTCATTATCTTTTAAAACAACAGGAGCAATAGTTGAAAACTTAGCTAATTGCTTATCCCGTTGAAGCGCTTTTCTACGTTCTTGATTATCCGTATTATGACGAGTTACAACTTGCGCAGGTGTTTGCACAACTGGCGCTTTAGCAAAACAAAGCATTGTAGCAGGCTTCACATTCTGGTTCAGTTTTTCTTGTTTGTAACGAGCTTCAATTGCATAAAGCAATAATTTAAACTCGCCTTGAACTTTATCACGCAAAGAATCAAAAACGTACTTAATATCTTGATCCGTCATTTTTTCAATCCCATCTGCAGAATTGACGTATGACTTATAATAATAACTCTTGTTTGGATCAGCTGATATTTTGTAATAAAAAAGAGGCAATTTACCAAAAATCTCATTATTTTTCACACTATAATAAGCTGGTACATAGTTGTATTCTTTGTTCATAAAAAACTCCTTAAAAAAATATGAGCGCATTATATCATAGTTTTTCTTTTTCGTCAATATTTTTATATATTTTGCAATATTAAAAAGAATACAAATATTCATTGTCAAAGATTTTAAAACTGTGTTATAGTCACAAAAAACAAAAAGGATAAAAAAATGAAAGAAGTTCAATTATACACAGATGGGGCTTGCTCAGGAAATCCAGGAGCTGGTGGATGGGGTGTTTTACTTGTTTATCAAGGAAAAGAAAAGTCATTTTCAGGCGGTGCAAAACAAACAACCAACAACCAAATGGAACTAACTGCAGTTATTGAAGGATTGAATAAACTTAAAGAACCCTGCCAAGTACATATTTTCACCGATAGCAAATATGTATTAGAAGGCGCTACAAAGTGGATTTTTGGGTGGAAAAAAAATAATTGGAAAAAAGCGGATAAAAAGCCTGTTCTAAACCAAGAGTTATGGATCAAATTAGACGAAGCTCTCAAGCCACACACTGTTGAATGGACTTGGGTAAAAGGTCATGCAGGACACCCACAAAACGAATTGGTCGACAAGCTTGCTTGTGAACAAAGGGATGCTTTTGGCGCTTTATCTAACGAAGAAAATTAATGTTCCCCATCTTTACCTGAAATAAAATGTTTATTCACATCTGCGGTATCCGTTACTTCAGAAAGGTGTTTTTGCCATTCTTCCAAATCAACAGAGCCCCAAACAAGAACTGGATATGGCAACTTTTCCCCATATAACAACCCATAAGAAGAAGTTAAAAAATGATTATCTTTCAAAAAGGCTTTTCCTTCTTTTGAAAAAGTATCAATGGTTAAAATTTCCAAATTATTTTTCAAAATCAAATTTGTTGTTTTTTGAATATATAAAAGTTTTATTTTATTCATCAAACAAGAAAGGCAATATCCATTTTCAACTGAAACAAAAATCGTTTTATTCTCTGATTGCAATTTTGAAAAATCTTGTATTGATTTATTTTCAAAAACAAGGTTTCCAACACCAACCGCAAGCAACCAAATAAGCATAACAATTTGCGGAATTCTAATTAAACAAGGATATTGTTTGACCTTTTTAATTTCTTTAAAAAACTTGGGTGTATTTTGAAATATTTTAAATGGCACATAACACAAAAAAGCCCACAAAACAAACACAATAAAAACGACAAAAGTTCTTTCTTCTATTCCATAAAGTGTTTCTAAAAGATAAGGTTTTGGCCACACCAAAAAGAGAAAAACATACCAACTCATTTTTACTTTTGGTTTAAAAAGCATATAAGAAAGAATGGCAAAAGAAATAAACCAACTTAATGTTGAAACTTCAAATAAGTTTTTAAATCCATCAAAACAATACACCCCCATAGCAAGCAAAAATGCACACCCAAAAAGCGTATATTTAATTTGTTTAACTTGTTGCTTTAATTCTTTTTTTGTATTTTTAAGCATCAAAAATACAATAAGTATTGGAGAAAAGAAAAACAAACTCAACCCAGCTGTTAAAACGGACCAATAAGAAAACTCTGGTTTAAATGGAACAAAATACCCCTCTTGAACAGGTAGTTTTAAATCAAAGGCGCCTTGAGAAGACAATAACTTCACATTCAGCGTATCGAAGTTAATTGGCTCAGTCAAAGAAATCAACACCTGAGCTTGATTTGCTTTATATTCAATTTTTGAAACTTTCCAATCAAAGTCTTCTTCAATTTGCAATTTAACATAAGAAATATCCCGTTCAAATTCTAATTTTAAAACCAAATAATTCTTATCAATTTGATTCAAAACAGCACTCAACTCACCAGCATTAGGCTCAGTTGGCACATTTTGAAACTCATGCAACATTAAAGCGCACACATCTGTTTGATATGTATTGGAACGATCCAAAGCCATTTCAAATGGTACAACTTCAGTTTTACAAACACTTTCTTTACAAGCCGTAAAAGAGATTTCTTTTTTTATTTTAAAAGCATTTGATTGAGGATTTAATTTATATAAAAGAGCAAAAAAAGCCCTGTTTTCATAAAAAGAAGTTTTTTTATCTTCTTTTAAATTCAAAGGATAAGCTATTTTTTCATCAACAATAGACGCTCCCTCCTTTTCTGCCGCAGGGATAACAGGTTTTTGCAAACGCCAACCCTCTTTTATTTGAGATTCGACCATCAAAAAAAGCCGATTATCTTCAGGTATTCCCCCTGAACACGAAATTAAACGAAAGCTAGCAAATTCAGTTTCATAAAAAGGAGTTAAACCCTTTTCACCAGTTAGAAGACCTCGTTCAACCTTCATCGATTTGCTTAATGCTTCTTGTATTACGCCAGCCTTTTCTTGCACAGTTAACATAAAAGAGTGAGGCGTTTTTTCCCCCACCTCAGTTGCATAAGAGGCAAAATTCAAGAATAAACAAACAAAAAATAACAAAAAATATCTCATCAACGCCCACTATAACAAAAAAAAACTTGAATGTCTTTAAAAAAATGTGTAAATTATAAGGGATTTTTTAACAACATTTAATGGAGGCTCGTATTAAACCGAACATGTCAAACGCTCAAGGTGGCGATTCTTTAGATAAAAACAACCCACGCATTAATGAGCAAATCACAAACCCACAAGTTAGACTTATTTTATCAACTGGGGAAAATATTGGTATCATTTCAACTCGTGAAGCATTAAAAAAAGCGGAAGAAGCAGGCTTAGACCTCATCGAAATCGCTCCAAATGATACTTGTCCAGTCTGCAAAATTTTGGATTTTGGCAAATATAAATACGAGATGCAAAAACGCAAAGCTGATGCACGCAAAAAACAAAAAATCGTTGAAGTTAAAGAAATTAAATTTACACCCAACATCGGTGACAATGACTATGCTGTGAAGATGAAAGCTGCAAAACGCTTTTTGCAAGAAGGCAACAAAGTCAAATTCACACTCCGTTTTAGAGGGCGTGAAATGTCTTATATTGATTTAGGGATGGAAGTCCTTCGCAGAGCTCAATCTGATTTAGAAGGTATTGCAAAAATTGAAAGCGAACCAAAACTAGAAGGTCGCCAAATGGGAATGGTTGCAGCCCCTGTCAAATAATTTTAAAGCAAAAATAAAAATGAATCTCCCCTGCTTATGCAGGGGGTATCATTTTAAGTCAAGCTTCACTTGCCCACAACCAAGATTTCCTTGATTGTGGATTGTCTACATCTACCTGCTCAGGCAGATAGTGTTAGGTTCAATACCATAAACGGCAAATTTTTTTTGCCGTTTTTTACATATAGAAAAAGAATATTTCCCAGCTGATCAAACACAAAAAAAAATCAAACTTTTTTTGTTAAAAACTATTGCTTTTTTTTATTTTATATGCCAGAGTTATTTTGAAAAGGGGTTAAATAGTATTATCTCCTTATTGTAATTACAATTTAAAAAGGATAGAAAAAATGAAAAAATTAGAATCAGGTCGTTCAATGGTTGAAATGCTCGGCGTTTTGGCTATTATCGGTGTTCTCTCAGTTGGTGGTATCGCTGGTTACTCTCTTTCAATGCGTCGTCACCGCGCAAACGGTGTTGCAGACACAGTTGCAAAATACGCTTTGGTTGCCTATGGTCACTGCCAACAAAAACTTTTAAATGGTGATGTCAGTTCAACAAGCTCCTGTACAAGCTCAAATATCACAACATTTGCAAATGCAGGCATTGGTTCACTCCCTTCTGGCGTTGCAACAACTAATGGTATTGTATTAAACGGAGTCACAAGCGATTCAGCTGGTGTTGATACAGTTAAAATTGACGTAACATTCACAGATCAAAAACTTTGCCAAGCTTTGGCATCTATCACTGGTGGGACATGTGGCACAAACAATAAAGTTACAGTATCCATCAAACAAAACTAATTTGTTAGATATTACAAAAAAAAGAGAGGTTAAAACCTCTCTTTTTTTATTTCATAAACAATTTATCTTGTTCTTGATTGTTGCTTTTCCCATTCTAAAATACGATTGCGTTGACGTTCAATCATTTGAGCCAATGCTTTATCATCTTTTTGAATATTTTCATCATTAAAAGCTTGTGAACGTTCTTGCATTTGTTTTTCAATAAGTTCATTATATGTTACGTTTTGAGAAACAGCTTCTTGTGATTGAACTTGTTGTTCTTGTTTGTCATTTTCTTGAGCCATTGCAGAAGATAATATCATCGCAACACCCATCATTCCGATTAGTGTTTTTTTCATCTTATTCCTTTCCATTTTGATTTCGCGCGCATTGTGTATTATTTTTCAACCAGTTGTCAAGAAGAAAAATAATCCCACCACCAAGATATGCAAACAAACACCATATCTAGCCACACAAAAAAAACAGAGCTTCTCCCATACAAAGAGAAGCTCTGAGATTTAAATACTCTTAGAAATAATAATTATTCTTGAGTTTCTTTGTCTTCTGCAATACGAGCAGCTTTACCAAAGAGTTTGCGGAGGTAATAAAGTTTTGAACGACGAACTTTACCACGGCGAACAACTTCGATTGATGCTACGTTTGGTGAATAGATTGGGAAAATTCTTTCAACACCTTCACCAAATGAGATTTTGCGAACAACGATTGTTGAGTTCAAACCATCGTTGTGACGAGCAATACAAACACCTTCATAAGCTTGCAAACGTTCACGACCTTTGTCTTCAACGATTTTGTACATAACTTTAACAGTATCACCTGCTTTGAAAGAAGGGATGTTTTTCCCTAATTTAGCAACCTGTTCATTTTCTAATTCTTTAATTAAGTTCATTTTAAAATCCTTTCTTAATTTTTTTTCTGAGCCAGATAACGAGTCCACAAGTCTGGTCTTCTTTGTTGAGTGATTTCTTCAGATTGAGCCAAACGCCAAGCGTTGATTTTTGCATGATGACCTGAAAGCAAAACTTCTGGCACCAAGCGCCCTTCCCAATTTTGAGGTTTTGTATATTGAGGATACTCTAACAACCCATTTTCAAAACTCTCTTCTAATGAGGATTCTTTGTTCCCCATCACTTCAGGAATTAATCTGATCACCGAATCCAACATGGTCAATAACGCAGGTTCTCCACCAGATAAAATAAAATCACCAATACTGATTTCTTTTATCCCCCATTTTTCAATGACACGTTCATCAACCCCTTCAAAACGACCACATAAAAATGTCATCTCTTCACATAAAGCAAACTCATGAGCTTTTTGTTGATTAAAAACCTCACCCCTTGGTGAAAGATAATATAAAGGACCTGTTTTATACACGGCTTGAATTGCTCTATCTAAAACGCTTGGTTTCATAACCATACCAGCCCCACCACCAAATGGTGTATCATCTACAGATTTGTAATTATCAGTTGCAAAATCTCTGATATTCACAACATTTAATTCAGCCTTCTTTTCTGACAACGCTTTGCCAGCAAGGGAATATCCCAAAAAACCTGGAAACATTTCAGGATAAAGTGTCAAAATGTTAATTTTCATCCAACACCTCCTTAATGCCATCAGCCAACACAATGTGCATAACGCCTTGATCGACATCTACAACAGGGAATGTTGCTTCTGAAAAATCAAAGGGAAAAACTTTTGAATTTTTTAACTTTACATTGATAATGTCACCGGCGCCGAAATTTTCAACGCTCACAACTGTTCCAAAAAATTCACCCTCTTTTAAAACAGTTAAACCAACCAAATCAATGCAATAAAATTCATCATCCTCTTCTTTTGGCATTTTTTCTCTTGCAACATAAAGTTCAGTACCTTTTAAACTTTCAGCAACTGTTCTATCTGTTACACCTTGAATATATGCCAACACAATGCCTTGGTTTTGAGATTGTGCCTTAATGCGAAAAACTTTTGTTCCATTCTTATCTGTTAAATCGCCAAAAGAGGCAATATCCATAGGATTTGTCAGGTATGATTTAATCTTAACCGCACCCTTAATTCCATGAACATTGATAATTTGACCAACACAGACAAGTTTAGACATCTTCATTCCTATTCAGCAGGAGTTTCAGCTGCAGCTGCTGCAGCGGCTTCTTCAGCTTCTTTAGCTGCTTGAGCTCTTTCAGCTGCTTCTCTCATACGTTCTTGAGCTTTAGCTTTTGGAGCTGATTTCTTTGGTGTTTCACGAACAGCTGGTTTTTCTGCCAAACCAACGAGTGCAAATAATTTTTGAACTCTTTCTGTGAGTTCTGCACCTTGGCTCATCCATTTTTTTGCAGCTTCTGCGTTAATACGCAAAGCATCTTGGTGATCTTTTGGCAAAAGTGGATTATAAAAACCCAATGATTCGATAAAACGACCATCACGTGGAGAGCGTTTATCAGCAACAACAATTTTGTGAACCGGACGTTTTTTTGAACCGCCACGGGCTAAACGAATACGAACTGACATTTCTTTTTCCTTTCTATACTTCTTCTTTTAAGCCTTTTATAAGCTTTTACCATTTCAAAAACTACATACAAAAATCGCACCAATGCACGAACCATCGCGGATTGATGTATCTCCTTAGAGACTGAAAAATGTATTCAGCTTTTTGAAAGATGAGTTATTTATACCAAATTCTTTTTTAAAAGTCAAGCACTTTCTTCATCCCTTGCAAAGGATCTATTATCTCACTAGCAGGTGGAATTTGCTACAGGCAACATTGTTCCATTTAAAAAATAAATATAATCAAACTCTTTTAACTGTTTTTTAATCCCATCAAAAAAGTGGAAACGTTTTAAAGTAATGTATGGCCAAGGAAACTGTTTTTGTTTGATTTTTACAACATTTTTTTCAACACTTTGAAACTCATGATCTGTGAATAAAAAATAGGTCTTTTCATGTCGAGGCAAAAAGTATTTTTCCATTGCTTGATAAAAACCATCCCAAAATTTAATATACCGCCCTGTTGCAATATAAAGAATCGCAACTTTCTTTTTTTCTTTATCCTTGGGATAATAATCTGTCAAATAATGATAAACCTCAAAATCATCCTTCAAATAGAGCTTTTCAACATCATTCAATTTAACCCTAAACGTCCGTGGTGTTACTTGAGTAACTTTCAAGGAAACTTCTTCTTTTTTATTAATCGAATAAAGATCTGTCGTTGAATGAGAATACAAAAACTTCTCTTCAACACCATTTTCTTCTAGAATAATTTCTTCATACGGACTTGTAATAGCCCATAAAAAAAACAAGCAAAATAAATAATGGTATAATAACCGCTGAACAAACCAATAGAATTCGATTCATTTTTTCCACTTAATTCCAACATGTATAAAAACAAAAGGAAACACAAGTTTTATTTTTTCAAATTTTGATACAATTCAAAAGCCTCTTTATTACTTTCTTTAAAAGGGCGAAGAACAACTTTTTCAAAATATGTTTGTTTTTCAGAAGTATTTCCTCTAAACCAATCACTTCCCCCACGTCTATTCTTATCTAAAACAATCATTTTCGCAACAGGATTAAATTCACTTCCACGATGAGGAGATTCATCTTCATACAAAGAATATTCTGGCATTAAAATCAAAGGATATTTGCCTTCACTCATCAAATTAATAGCATAACGATTGAGCATACTTTCATCATGCCAAGAAGGGATAACATTGTTTTGAATGTCTATATCAGTCCAATTTTTAAGCGTTTCGATTAATTTTAAAAAACCTTCGCTGGTTCCCCCATTAAATCCACCCATAAAATAATATTTACCTTCATTTAATGCAATATAACTTTTGGATTTTTTATTCCTTGAATAGCGAAACCATTGCAAATATTTGCGACGAAAATCACCCGCTCGAATAGTCACTGCAACCCCCTGCTCTTTTGTGGGGAAAATCTCTTCATTTATCTCAGCAACAGGCATCATCGTTCCATTTAAAAAATAAATGTAATCAAATTCTTTTAATTTATCTTTTACACCATCAAAAAAATGAAACCGCTTAAATGTAATGTATGGCCAAGGTAATTGATCTTGATGAACTTTTACAACATTTTTTGGAACCACTAAATCATCATGATCTGTGAATAAAAAATAGGTCTTTTCATGTCGAGGTAAAAAGTATTTTTCCATCGCTTGATAAAACCCATCCCAAAATTGAATATACTTACCTGTCGCCATATAAAGAATCGCAACTTTTTGAGGCTTTTTATATAAAACTCGTGAACTTTGAACCAATTCGTACACATTGTTTTTGATATGCACAAAAACATCAACGCCCAAAGGTGTTTTAATTGAAAAAGTATTTTGTGTTTTTCGACATACTTTTAAGGGCAAAAGATTTTTATCTGTTACTGAATACAAAAACGAATCTTTTTCATTGTAAAAATAAGAAACTCCTTTTCCATTTTGAATCAGAATAAACTCTTGCTTTTTAGGAAGAAGGTGAATAAAAAACAAACACCCCATTCCTAAAAGAAAAAAAACAAATAAAAAAATACTCTTTTTCATCATTTATTTAAATGGAAATTTAAAACCACCAAATGGATTTGATGAGCCAGAACCTGCCATTTTTTGCAATTCTTCCATCTGACTATTTAGTTCATTTGGATTCATACCACCCATATTACCCAAACCTTTAAGAGCGCCCAAGCCGCCCATTTTTTTCATCATCCCAAACATGCCCAATGGCCCCATTTTTTTAAGTCGTTTCATCACAACAGCCATTTGTTCGTATTGTTTGAGAAGCCTATTCACATCGTTTACACTTACCCCAGCGCCATTGGCAATTCTAATTTTACGAGAAGCTTTTAAAATATCAGGGTTTTTACGTTCCTTCTCCGTCATTGAAAGAATAATTGCCTGTTGACGCAAAATAACTTTGTTGTCCATTTTTGCTTCATCAATTTTGCTTTGCAATTTGCTCATTCCAGGGATCATTTTCATCACCCCTTTGATATCACCCATATTTGAAATTTGGCGCATTTGTGAAAGCATATCATTCAAATCAAACTTACCACTCATCATGCGTTCAGCCGTGCTCATAGCTTCTTCATGATTGATTTTTTCCATCGCTGTTTCAACAAGGCCAACAACGTCACCCATGCCCAAAATTCTTTCAGCAATACGATTGGCATCAAAAACTTCTAATGCATCAGCCTTTTCACCCACGCCCAAATATTGAATTGGCATTCCCGTTACTGAGCGCATAGATAAAGCTGCACCACCCCTTGAATCCCCATCAATTCTGGTTAAAACAAGACCTGTAATACCAATTTTTTCTTTAAATTGTTCTGCAACAGTTACAGCATCTTGTCCCATCAATGCATCTACAACAAGCAATGACTCTTGTGGATTTGACAAATCCCTAATCTTTTGAACCTCTGCCATCATATCATCATCAATATGCAAACGACCTGCTGTGTCCAAAATTAAAACATCATACAAAGACTCTTTTGCTTCTTTCAATGCTCTTGCTGTAATTTCAAGTGGTTTTTCAGATTTGACAATTTCAAGAACAGATAACCCATTTTTTTGAGCCAATTCTGTCAATTGTTCTTGTGCAGCTGGACGATACGTATCCAAACTGGCAAGCAAAACCCTTTTCCCTTCTTTTTGCAATCGTTTTGCAAGTTTGGCAGAAGACGTTGTTTTACCACTTCCTTGCAACCCCAACATCAAAACAACATTTTGTTTGTGCGGCACAAAATTTAAAGGAACAGCTTCCCCCAACAATTTGACCAATTCATCATGCACAATCTTAACAACCATTTGAGATGGTGAAATGGATTTTACAATTTGTTCACCAATAGCTTTTTCTTTAACATTTTGAATAAAGCTCTTTACAACAGGCAAAGCGACATCTGCTTCCAACAATGCAATTTTAATCTCTCGCATTGTTTCATCAACAGCGGCCTCTGTTAAAATTCCTCTTTTTGTTAATTTGTCAAAAACACTATTTAACCGATCAGCTAATCCTTGGAACATACTCTATCCTTTCTTATTTTTATTTCTTATACTTATAATAAAAAAAGAGCCAAAAGTCAAAGACTCTTCGCTCTTTTTTGGTATTTATTTAAATCTAAAAAAGTTAAAATAAAAACTTCTGTGCTTCTTCTAACTCCTCTGGCGTATTAATATCTGCAGGAGCATCCTCAATTAACTTCACACTTGGCACAACCAAAGCATAAATGCTCATTCCATTTTCAAGTGCTCTTAATTGTTCTAACTTTTCAATATTTTCAAGAATGCCTACTGGATAAGAAATAATTTCTTGCAAAGCTTTTGCACGATAGACATAAATTCCAATATGCCAATAAGCAAAATCATAATCAGCAATTTCATCTCTGTTAAATGGAACAGGTGAACGAGAGAAATAAAGGGCTCTTCCGAAATTTTCTCCATCTTTTAAACCCATAGCAATTTTCACATGAGATGGATCTAAAATATCTTTTTTATCTGTAATTTTCATCCCAACAGTGACAATATCTGCCCCAGTTTTTTCCATCACATCAACAAGTTCTAAATTCAATTTTGGATCAACGTTAATGCCATCTCCTTGAAAACTAATAGCAATATCATATTTTGTCCCATCTGGATCAATTTCTTTTAATGCAGCAGCAATTCTATCTGTTCCTGATGGAAGAGATGGATCTGTCAAAATAGCTTGAGCACCAAATGTTTTGGCAACATCAATAATTTCTTGATCCCCTGCAGCGATATAAACATCTTCTTTAGGGTGAACTTTAATTGCGTGTTCATAAACATGCTGAATAAGTGTTTTCCCATTAATGATAGCTAACGGTTTGTTTGGCAATCTTGTAGATTTTAAACGGGTTGGAATTAAAACAGCTACTTTTGACATTCTTCAAACTCCTTTTTAATACGATTAATCACATCTTGCTTAGCAGACCCCATATATGGTTTGGCTGGTTGGTTCCAAACTGTCCCTGGCCAATATGGATCTGTTTCATACCGACAAATCACATGAACGTGTAATTGCGGAGTTAAATTACCAATCATTGCAACGTTTGTTTGCGTTGGATTAAAAAGCTTTGTCATCACCTTTTCAGCAAGTTCAATTTCTTTCATCAAAGTCAAACGTTCTTCAGTTGTCAAATCAAGCATATTGCGAACATTTTCTTTTCTTGGGACCAAAAAAATCCATGGACAAAGAACATTATCTTCAAACAAAACCGTTGAAAATGGCAAATCACAAACATACGCTTTTTTTTGCAAAGATGGATGTAGTTGAAACATAACTCCTCCTAATTTTTTAATGTTAAATGTGAAAATTGTGTCATTGTATAAGTTGGCCAAACACCGTGTTTTTGATACAAACTTTCAAGCGAAACACCTTGTTTCAAAAAATCACCTGTAATACCTGTTTTTGTTGCAAGCAGCGTTCTAATCCCCGCTTTTGAAGCACCCAAAACATCCGTTTCAACAGTGTCGCCAACCATAACAGTTTTCTCTTTTTGAGCACCCGTTTTTTCAAGTGCAAAATCAAAAATATAAGAATAAGGCTTTCCAAACCAATAGACTTTTCCACCCATGGTTTCATAATATCTACCCGTTGAACCTTGTGTCATTACTTGTTTTCCTTTAGACATAAAAGTCAAATCAGGATTGGCACACACAGCAGGCAATCCAAGCTTCAAAGCCTCATTTAAAACCATAGCTTGCTCTTTAAAAACCGTTTCTCCTTCTTCAGGAGTGACTGCTCCAAGTCCACTTAAATAAATCACATCAGCTTTTGTTAAATCATCTGTAATGTGAGCTGAAACTTTTTCAAACAAAGGGGGATTTTCAGTTCCAAGAACAAAAAAGAGATAATCCGTTTTCCCTGTTATTTCTTCAAAAAAACCACCATTTACCACATGATGAAATGTTTCACCAGATGTGATAACATCATCAAAGTGAACATTTTCAATCAACCCTTTTTTCTTTTGACTTTCAATAAATGGTTTTTTCAAAACAGTTGCGTTGGAAAGGAGAACAATTTTTTTACCGCTCAATTTAAGTTGTTCTAAAAACTCAAGTGTCCCATCGTAAAAATTGCTTCCATCCCACAAAAGACCATACATATCTAAAAAATAACAATCACAATTTTCAATTTCTTGAACAGAGGTAATATGTTTAGGCGTACCTTGTTTATTTATCGACATACCCCTCTAACCCTTTTTTACTCAAATGATAGCTATCTTTTGCCTCACGGATTAAGCGTCTTGCTTCCCCTGGACCTTGAAGATCTTCAATCTTAACCTCTTTTTGCTCCAAGATTTTATAGTCTTCAAAAAAGCGTTGTAACACTTTCAACAAGTGTGGGGGTAATTGATCAATGTGTGCATAACAATTATATTCTTGATCATCCACATTGATAGCAATAATTTTATCATCAGCTTCACCTTGATCAACCATCTTCATCACCCCGATAGGACGAGCACGCATAATGCAAAGAGGTGTTACAGGAAACTGGCTTAACACCAAAATATCCAATGGGTCATTATCATCGCCATATGTCTTTGGAATAAAACCATAATTGGCCGGGTAATGAACAGCGCTGTAAAGAACACGATCGACTTTTAACAAACCGCTTTTTTTATCCAATTCATATTTGATTTGAGAACCTTTTGGAACCTCAATAATTGCAGGAACAATATCAGGAAAATCAGGATAATGTTCAACTTCATGCCATGGATGCATAATATTTCCTTTCAAAATAATTATAAACAGTTTAAAAACCGCCTTTTAATGCCCCATAGTTTAACACGCACAGTTATTTTGTCAAGTTTAAAAAAAATAATAAAAAACTTTTTATTTTTAATTTTTCGTGTTATCCTAACCTTAGTGATTCACAAAATTTAATAGGAGAAAAAAATGAACGGTTTAATAGTATTCATTATTATAGCAGTTGTGTTGGTCTTTTTTGTCATTTCTATTTACAACGGTCTTGTTACAAAAAGATTACGCACAAAAGAGGCTTGGAGCACAGTTGATACACAACTTAAACGTCGTTACGACTTGATTCCAAACTTGGTTGAAACAGTCAAATCTTATGCAAAACATGAAAGCAAAACTCTTGAAAACGTCACAAATGCTCGCAATATGGCAATGAGCATCAAAGACACAACTGTCCAAAAAGAACAATATGAAAATATGCTCACAAGTTCTTTAAAATCCTTGTTCGCTGTTTCAGAAAGTTATCCAGATTTAAAAGCAAATCAAAACTTTTTAGAATTGCAACAAGAGCTTGAAGATACAGAAAACAAAATTCAAGCAGCACGTCAATTTTATAACACAACCGTGCTTTCATATAACACAGCTCTTTCAATTTTTCCAAACAACATAATCGCTGGTCGATTCAACTTTACACCAGAACGCTTTTTTGAATTGGAAGAAGAAGAAAAAAAAGAAGTTCGCAAAGCAGTTAAAGTTCAATTTTAAGAGGTCAAATGACAAAATCAGCTTACGACCATATTCAATCAAACAATATAAGAACTTGGGTGTTAGTGGGATTATTTCCGCTAACACTTCTTGCTCTTTTTAGTTTGATTTTGTATATCATGCTTCTCATTGCACAAGGAGAAGTGATTGATTATCAACTTGTGAACGAAACAGCCCTCTTTTACATTGAAAAATTTGCACTCTGGGTCGGTGGTATCGGCCTTGCATGGATGTTAATTGTGATGAACATTGGGGGAGATATGATGCTCTCTTTTGCTGGAGCGACAGAGTTAGATAGCTCAAGAAAAGAGAACAAAAAAATCTATAATCTTGTTGAAAACACAGCTATGGCAGCAGGGCTTCCCACACCAAGAGTATTTATTGTCAACGATGAATCGCTCAATGCTTTTGCCACTGGGAAAGATCCAGAACATGCAGCTGTTGCCTTGACTACTGGTATTATTAAAAGATTAAATACTTTAGAACTTCAAGGAGTGATTGCACACGAACTTGCCCACATTGGAAACAGAGATGTCAAACTCAATATGATGTTGATTTCTGGCGTTAGTATTTTTGGATTTTTAGCAGACTTACTCTTTCGCATGCATTTTACGAACAATTCACGCGATAATGAAAAAAACGCATTTGGGATTGTCATTCTTGCCGCAGCCATTACGTTTTTAATCTTCAACTGGATTGTTGCACCACTGTTGAGATTGGCCGTTTCAAGATGCAGAGAATATGCCGCCGACTCCACAGGAGCACTCATTACACGCAACCCCCAAGCCTTGGCTGATGCACTCAAAAAAATCAGTCAGGATGCCCGTGTGGAAGCATTGGATTCAGCCAAAGAAATGGCTGCAGCTTGTATTTATACCCCACTAAAAGTAGAAGCATTTTCACTCACAAGCACCCACCCACCTGTTGAAGAAAGAATTAACCGGCTTGAACAAATGGCGGGCAACTCAGCAATAACAAAAGGAGAATAAATGACCGAAGAACTTTACATCAGACCCACTTGGGACGAATACTTTTTAGATGTGATGCATTCGCTTGCTAAACGTGCCACTTGTGGCAGAGGGCGCACCGCTTGTGTCATTGTTAAAGACAACCAAATCATTGTTTCAGGATATGTTGGTTCCCCTCCAGGATTGCCCCATTGTGACGAAGTCGGGCACTTGATGAAACAAGTTGTTAACGAAGATGGAAGCATTTCAGACCACTGTGTCAGAACCATTCATGCTGAACAAAACGCTATCTGTCAAGCAGCCAAACGTGGTGTATCCATCGAAGGAGCAACACTTTATTGCAAATTAGCTCCTTGCAGAACATGTGCCATGTTGCTGATTGCTTGTGGCATCAAACGAATCGTTGCAGAATACAAATATCACAAAGGGGGCGAAGCTGAAGAAATGCTCACCGCCGCCGGTGTGGAAATCAAATATATCAACGATGAAGTGTTGAAATACAAATAATCATCTACTGACAAAAAAAGCTTGGATTGTTCCAAGCTTTTTTTATACCTTAAAACAAATCCAACCCATCAATAATGATTTGTGAAACATCATAAACTTTCACAAAAGGATCATCCAAGTTAGCTGCTTTTGTGTGCGTATTAGTGCAATGAATTTTTTGGATTAGTTCAGATTTTTTGAACATTTCAATCGAGCCATCTACAAAAACCCCATGAACACAAACAACAAAAATTGAGCGCGCACCAACAGATTTATAAGCTTCTGCCGCTTTGATGATGGAAGAACCAGATCTAATCATATCATCAAAAATCACAACATCTTTATCTTTCACCTCAGCATTCAAAGCGACAATTTCTGTTTTGCTCCCAGAGATGCGCTTTTTCATAATATAAGCTGTTGGAACACCGAGCTCATTACCCATTTTTTCAATCCATTTGGCGCGCCCCATGTCCGCAGATGCCAAAACCATGTTTTCACCACAATCTGCAATCATCTGTTTGATAACATCCCAACAGGTCAAATGAATGGGATGAATGGATTTTTCAAAATAGTATTGGGTCCCTTGAGAATGCAAATCAACCATATAAACGTGATTACCCTGGGGTGAAGTAGGAATTGAACTGAGCAAACTGGCTACATTTTTGGCAGTAACCGCCTCCCCAGGCTTAACCGCTCGTTCCATAGTGGAATATCCAAAATATGGAATTACCAAATGCAGTTCTGAGCACCCTTCTCTCACCAAATTAGAGCACATGTTGTATGCATCAAAAATGGCAGCATCATCCACCGTTCCACACACATAAACAGCTGGTTTTCCCCTGATGTATTCTGGTTTTTCAATCCGCCAATAATGTTCTCCATCTGGAAAAGTTTGAGTTTCAACCTTAATGTCAAAAAAACGAACATCTTTTTTGAGCATGTTTTTTTTCAAAAACTTATATTGAGTTGATGACAAAAGATTAATCATTTTCCCTCCTAGAAAACCTTATTATACAAGGATTATAGTCCTTTTAAAAAGAATTGTAAAGGGAGGAGAATGTATTTTATAAATTCTTTAATTGAGTTCGAATAGCCGTTGTTGAACGAACGGGGAGCAAGTCTTTGGGAATTCTATCACTCACCACATATCTAATACCCATGCTTTCAACAAAGGCTTGTTTTTCATCACTATGACCATCTTTGTTGACAAAGAAAATGTCAGGTTTAATGGATTTGATTTCTTCTTCAAAATCTAATTTGCCAGCCCCTTGAGCAATAAAAGCAGAATGCACAAATTTGATGGATGAAACCATATAAAGCCGCTCCTCTTCAGTATAAAGAGTGGGTCTATTTTTAAGTTCCAAAACAGTCTTATCCGACCCGATGGAAACATATAAATCACCATAAGTTGAAGCTTCTTCAAAAAAACGAATATGTCCACTGTGTAAAACATCAAAACAGCCTGATACAAAAACTTTTGTCATGATTATTTTTCCTTTTTATTTTAAAAATTCATTGGGTCGTTTGTTGGACCAAGATATATTTTCTTTTACAACTTTTGCGGGGACGCCGGCAAGAATGGCATTCGTTGTTGTAAATTTTTTTGAAACAACACTTCCCATCCCTACAATACAACCATCTGGAATTGTTGTATTTTTGAGAATTTTAGAATCTTTTCCTATCCAAACATTATTTCCAACAATGATTTCTTTTCCTTGATTAAGTAAATTGCCATTGCTGTCAAAAATACTATGAGTATCAGAGGCCCAAAATTCAATCCATTCTGAAAATAAACAATTATTACCAATTACAACTTTTGTATAATTTTCTAACATTATACAAAACAGACCATTGATCAAGCAATTACTTCCAACAGAAAACTGAGAGTTTGATATATTGCAGTCATTGGTTCCAATTGTAAGTGTTAAATTTACATTATCTTCTGTTTTATCCACAAAAACTTTATTGTTATCACCATAAATTACTAATGAAAGAGATATCTTTTTGTTTTTGGGATTTATATAAACCTCATTATTCTTTCCAAATATTTGAATATTGAACTTACCTGTGTCTGGAAGTGTCAGTTTATTATCTGACAAATCACCTTTCAGTTTATATTTTTTTTGATATTCAAAAACTTTAACCCCAAATAAATAATATTTTCTAGTACCATTATATTTTGTTTTTTCAAATATTTTCATTTTAAATCCTTTTCCATTCTTGAGGAATAATGTCAGTTGAAGTATTTGTAACATTCCATTTTTGTGGTGCAATAACAATTTTTTCAGTATTTTCATTCAACCATGCACCCCACCAAGAAAAACTACTGTTCGCAATAATATTATGCTTGCAGTGTTTCATAAGCCATATATCCCAAGGGCTATTTGAACCTGAATTAATGTTAACAATTGTATATGGATGATTTATTTTTAAATTTTCCTTAACCCATTCAATATCATCTGAAAACAAAAAGAAATAAGGATGTTCTATATGTTGCGCAATATAATCAATAGCTTTTTCATAATATGAAAGATCACACAAACCATGAATATGTTGTAGATTTAAATAATCTCCTCTACGAACATGCAAAGAAACACTATTGTTTTGATGTATTAACTCCAAAATCTTTTGATTATCATTGCTAATTTTAACCACAGGAGTAAAATCTTTTAAAAGTTGTTCTCTGATGGGTTCGTAATATTGTGCACATTGAAAGAAGCCCTCAAAAACACCTTCTTTTTCATTCAAAAGTTGGGGATTATATACCCCTGCAGGGCTTTCATTTATTTTTTTCAAACTTGTTTTTATACCCAAAAGAGACAATAATTTATTATTCTTTTTATATTTTTTTGCTTGTTTTTTAGTTAATTTTTTGATTTGAATATCAAAAAAATCCAATTCATAATTACGATGAGTGACGTTTTTACTGTTTTTTGAATATTCAAACCAAGATAGGTCATAGCATACGTCTTTTCCCAACAACTGTCCAAAAGCATACTGAAACATTTGGTTACCAAGACCACCCATTATCTTCACAATTTTCATTTTTATCCTTTTTTAATTAATTTGATATATTTTAAATACTGAGAAATACCACACCCCAAAATTGTTAGGATGTTTAAATCTTTTAATATGCTTAATTCATTTGAAAACTCTTTAAACATTGGGATTTGAACATCTGGTGTAGCGCGTTTGCATATTCCATATTGTAATTTTAAAATTTTAGGGAAAAATGTTTTTTTCAAAAATTGTAACTCTCTGTTTAATTCCGTTTTTTTATAAATTTCACAAATTGATAAAACACTTGTTTTATAATCTTGAATTTCTTTTACGGATGATTTTTGATGAGAAATTGAATTTTGATTATATCGATAGAAATAAAGTTTTTCCTTTACAACAACTGTTTTGGGCTTTTTTGCTAAAACCGCAAATGTATATGGAAAATCTTCACACACAATTCCTTTTATGAATGATAAATTTTTAATAAGTTCTTTTTTATAAAACTTTGTCCATACATTATAATGAATTGCAAAATTTTCTTTATGAGAACCTAAAAAAACAGGATTATTTGTTATTTTGATAATGCTTTTTGAAAAATCAATCGGTTTAATTGATAAATTATCACCATAAGCTTCTTTTGAATAATCAAATGAAATCAAGTCTGCATCATGTTTTTTTGCCAATGTATAACAAATTTCAATTAATTGAGGGTGAACCCAATCGTCAGAATCAAGGAAATAAATATATTCCCCTTGTGCTTGTTGAATACCTGTATTACGAGCAACCGCCTGACCTTGATTTTCTTGTGAAACAATTTTTATCCGCTGATCTTTTGCAGCATATTCATTCAAAATTTCAAGGCTGCGATCTGTTGCCCCATCATTCACACAAACAACTTCAAAATCTCTAAATGTTTGAGCTAAAACAGAATCCAAACAAGCGGATAGATATTTTTCAACATTATAAACGGGAATAATAATTGAGATTTTGGGATTCATTTTATCTCCTTAATCAATTTTCAACTATT
This sequence comes from Alphaproteobacteria bacterium, assembly GCA_045632845.1. Classification (GTDB taxonomy): domain Bacteria; phylum Pseudomonadota; class Alphaproteobacteria; order CAAHEQ01; family UBA3637; genus RGIG4140. Next base: position 125 of record JAZQXL010000001.1, on the reverse strand, counting down.
TGTTATTTCTTATTTTTAAGAATAAAAATTGATAACTTTTTCATAAAAATATTATTCTTTATTCCTACTCTAAAATTGCAAAAAAAACTTTATTTAATTTTCTATATCACACATAGAATTTTATT